>NZ_CP053346.1:2330000-3530000 GCF_013113735.1 Sphingomonas sp. AP4-R1 | reverse complement strand
GAAGCCGCTCTACGCCTCGCTGATCGCGCAGGTGAAGGACGGCACGATCCCGAAGGCGCGGCTGGACGATGCCGTGTCGCGCATCCTGCGCGTGAAGATGCAGCTCGGCCTGTTCGAGGCGGGCAAGCCCTCGTCGCGCCCCGGCGCGGGCGAGTGGGCGACGTTGGGATCGCCCGAGCATCGCGCCATCGCGCGCGAGGCGGTCGCCAAATCTCTGGTGCTGCTGAAGAATCAGGGCGTGCTGCCGCTCAGGCCCAATGCCCGTATCCTCGTGGCGGGTGACGGCGCGGACGACATGACGCGCCAATCCGGCGGCTGGACGATTTCGTGGCAGGGCACCGCCGTACCGCGCTCGCAGTTTCCGGGCACGACGACGATCTGGGAGGGGCTCAAGGGCGCGATCGAAACGGGCGGCGGCCATGCCGACTATGCGCCCGACGGGACGTTCACGCGCAAGCCGGACGCGGCGATCGTGGTGTTCGGAGAGACGCCCTATGCCGAATTTCAGGGCGACCTGAAGGCGCTCCAGCTCCGCGCGGATCTCCGCAAGCCGCTGGAGACGATGAAGCGCCTCAAGGCCGCCGGCATACCGGTGGTAGCGGTGATGCTGACCGGACGGCCGCTGTTCGTGAGCCCCGAAATGAACGTGGCCGATGCCTTCGTCGTGGCGTGGCTGCCGGGAAGCGAGGGAGAAGGCGTGGCCGACAAGCTGATCGCGCCCGCCCATGGCGCGGCACCCCGCTTCACCGGGCGTCTGCCCACGCGCTGGCCTGTCACGGCCCGCCCTGACAGCGCCGACCTTTTCCCGATCGGCTACGGGCTGGACGGAAGCGAACGTGGAAAGCCGTGGCGGACGCTCAGCGAGGATTCGGGCGTGCCCGATGTCGATACGGGCGGCATCCTGATGGCGGCCGGCGAGCCCACCGTGGGCTGGTCGCTCCAGATCAGCGACGGCGAGTCCACGCCCGCCCGCGTCGTCTCCGTGCCCACGCAGGCGCTGGGCGGACGCGTGAAGGTGGAGGCGATCGATCATCTGGTGCAGGAGGGCGCGCGACGCTTCACGCTGGCCGGCGGCGGCGGGCAGCGCGTCGAACTCGGCACGCAGGCGCCGATCGATCTGACCCGGGAGCGCAATGGCGACGTGATGATGGTCGTCTCGCTCCAGTTCGAAACGCCGATCCCGGCCGGCACGATGCTGGGCATGCGTTGCGGCGAGAAATGCGGCGAGGAGATCCCGCTCGCCCCCGATGCGATTCCGGTCGGCAAGTGGATCGATGTCGGCATTCCGCTGCGCTGCTTCCCGACCATGCCGGCGGACACGATCACGTCGCCCTTCGGATTGCAGACGAACGGCGCGGTCCGCTTCGGCATCGCCAGGATGCGACTGGCGAGCGATGCGGAACTGATCCTGCCCTGCCCGCAGCCCTGAACCGGTGGAAGCGGCGCGGGTGACACCGAACAGAAACACGGGCTGAACCGCGCCGGCCACTCGTCGCCCCGGGCCCACGGCTCGTCGTCCATCGGCCGGAATCGACGCGGACGTGGAACGATCCGGCTCCGCATCCTTTCTACCGTGATGCAGCAAGAGACGACGACCATGGTAGGTGGGCGGCTCGCGCCTCCGGTGGATTTGATCCGCAACGCGAGCCTGTTCCTCGATTTCGACGGGACATTGGTAGAGATAGCGGCGCGGCCCGACGCGGTGATCGTCACCGATCGGCTTCGCGCCATTCTGGGCGCGCTGGAGGCGGCGCTGCCCGGCCGCGTCGCGATCGTGACAGGACGCCCCCTCGCCCAGGTCGCCGCATTGCTCGACGTTTCCGCGCTGGCGCTGAGCGGCAGCCACGGTGCCGAGATGCTCTGGCCCGACGGGCGCCGCATCGACATCCCCCCGCCCCTGTGGCTCGCCCCCACCATCTCGCGGATCGCCGGCTTCAGCGAAGGGCGCGCCGGCGTGCTGGTGGAGGAAAAGCCGTTCGGGGTGGCGATCCATTATCGCGAGGCGCCCGACGAAGAGCGCGCCTGCCTGCGCTTCGCCGAAAGCCTGGCCCATTCCAGCGACATTGAATTGTTGCACGGCAAAATGGTGGTCGAACTCCGGATGCCGGGCGCCGACAAGGGCGCCGCCGTCAGCGCCTTCATGAAGCAGGCGCCGATGATGGGCACCGTCCCGCTGGTGTTCGGTGACGACGTGACCGACGAGGCCGCATTCGCCATGGCGCGGACGCTGGGCGGCAGCGGCGTGCTGATCGGGGACGAAAGGCCGAGCGCCGCGCGCTATCGCCTGCCTGCCGTGTCGGATGCGCTCGACTGGCTGGAAGCGGCGGCGATGGTGCCGGCATGACCCCCGATCTGGATCTGTGGCCGATCGGCAATTGCCAGGTCAGCGCGCTGATCGATCGCGAGGCGCGGTTCGTGTGGGCCTGCGTGCCGCGCGTGGACGGCGATCCGCTCTTTTCCGCGTTGGTCGGCGGCGAGGCGGCGACGACGGGCTTCTGGGCGATCGAGCTGGAAGACCTCGCCACGACCGAGCAGCGATATGAGCGCAATACCCCCATTCTCGTCAGCCGCATGACCGACACGTCCGGCAACGCGATCGAGATCACCGATTTCTGCCCGCGCTTCGATCGGCTGGGACGCACCTATCGCCCGACCTCCTTCTGCCGGATCATCCGGCCCATTTCCGGCAGCCCGCGCATCCGGGTGAAGCTGCGCCCCACCTGCGGCTGGGGCGGCCACTGCACCACCCGCATGGGCGGATCGAACCATATCCGCTTCCCCGGGGACGGCGTGACGCTGCGCCTGACGACCACCGCACCGGTGGGGCTGATCCGGGAAGAACATGTGTTCCGCGTCGAGCGGCCGCTCTATTTCTTCCTGGGGCCCGACGAGAGCTTCGATCGCAACGTCGGCGCCACGATCGAAGAGATGCTCTACGCCACGCGGCAGGAGTGGCAGCATTGGGTGCGCGGCCTCGCCATCCCGCTGGAATGGCAGGATGTGGTGATCCGCTCCGCCATTACGCTGAAGCTCTGCCAGCATGAGGAGACGGGCGCGATCGTCGCCGCGCTGACCACCTCGATCCCCGAACATTCCGGATCGCAGCGCAACTGGGACTATCGCTACTGCTGGATCCGCGACGCTTACTACACGGTGCAGGCGCTGAACCGGCTGGGCGCGCTCGACGTGCTGGAAGCCTATCTCGAATATCTCCGCAACATCGTCGACAATGCCAAGGGCGGCCATATCCAGCCGCTTTACGGCGTGCTGGGCGAGGCGACGCTGGAAGAGAGGTTCGCGCCCGATCTGCCGGGCTATCGCGGCATGGGCCCGGTGCGCGTGGGTAATCAGGCCTATGAGCAGATCCAGCACGACGCTTACGGCCAGATCGTGCTGTGCAACGTGCAGGCCTTCTTCGATCGCCGCCTGTTCCGCCCCGCCACGATCGAGGATTTCGAGGCGCTGGAAAAAGTGGGCGAGCGCGCGTGGCAATTCCACGACCAGCCCGATGCCGGCCTGTGGGAGCTGCGCACGCGCCAGAGCGTGCACACCTATTCCTCGGCCATGTGCTGGGCCGCGTGCGACCGGCTGGCCAATGCCGCGCACGTGCTGGGGCTGGATGAACGGCGCGAATATTGGAATGATCGCGCGGGCCAGATCAAGGACGGCATCATCGCCTCGGCCTGGCGGCCGGACACGAACCGCATGTCCGCCACCTTCTCGGGCGACGATCTGGACGCGAGCCTGATCCAGCTGCTCGACCTGCGTTTCCTGTCGCCCGACGATCCCAAATTTCTCGGCACGCTCAAGGCCGTCGAGGAAGGGCTGCGGCGCGGATCGCACATGCTGCGCTATGCGACGGAGGACGATTTCGGCCTGCCCGAAACCGCCTTCAACGTCTGTACTTTCTGGCTGATCGAAGCGCTTCAGGCGACGGGCCGGACCGAGGATGCACGCGAACTCTTCGAGGAGATGCTCACCCGGCGCACGTCCGCCGGGCTTCTGTCGGAGGATATCGATCCCGTCACGGGCGAGCTCTGGGGCAATTACCCGCAAACCTATTCGCTCGTCGGCATGATCAACTGCGCCGCGATGCTGAGCAAACCCTGGACAAGCATACGATGAGCCGACTGATCGTCATCTCCAACCGCGTCTCGGCGCCCACCGGATCGCATTCCGGCGCGCAGGGTGGCCTCGCCGTCGCGCTCTCGGCGGCGCTCCGCGAATATCGCGGCATCTGGTTCGGCTGGTCGGGCGAGACGACCGAACAGTTCACCGGCCACATCAACCTGCAGCGCGCGCATGACGTGACCACCGCGACCGTCGATCTCGAGGCGCAGGACGTCGAGGAATATTATGACGGCTATGCGAACCGCACGCTGTGGCCGCTCTTCCACTACCGGATCGACCTGGCCGAATATGAGCGCGGCTTCGCGGGCGGCTATCAGCGCGTCAATCAGCGCTTCGCCGATACCGTCCGCCCGCTGATCGAGCCGGACGATATCGTGTGGATCCAGGATTATCATCTGCTGCCGCTGGGCGACGAGTTGCGCAATCGCGGCTGCAAGAACCGGATCGGCTTCTTCCTCCACATCCCCTGGCCGCCGCAGCGCCTGCTCTCGACATTGCCCGAGGCCGAGGATCTGGTGACGACCCTGTTCGCCTATGATGTGGTCGGCTTCCATACCGAGGAATGGCTGCAGGCCTTCTTCGATTATGTCGTCAACGAACTGGGCGGTACGGTCGATGGGGACGTGGTGACGCTCAAGGGGCGCTCGATGCGCGCCATCGCCGCCCCGATCGGCATCGACGCCAAGGAATTCGCCGAGCTTTCGCAGAGCACGCGCGCGCGCCTCGCCTTTCGCCAGATGCGTGACAGCGCGGTCGGCCGCGACATGATCGTCGGCGTCGACCGGCTCGATTATTCCAAGGGCCTGGAAGAACGCTTCCTCGGCTACGAACGCTTCCTGAAGGAGCATCCCGGCGAGCGGAAGGAGGTGTTCCTCCTCCAGATCGCGCCGCCGTCGCGCGGCTCCGTCGAAACCTATCAGAAAATCCGCACCGGGCTGGAAGGCATTTCGGGCCGGATCAACGGCGCCTATGCCGATCTCGACTGGGTGCCGATCCGCTACGTCAATCAGGGCTATCCCCGCGACGTGCTGGCTGGCGTCTATCGCGCCGCCCGGATCGGGCTGGTGACGCCGCTGCGCGACGGCATGAACCTCGTCGCCAAGGAATATGTGGCGGCGCAGGATCCCGAGGATCCCGGCGTGCTGATCCTCTCCCGCTTCGCGGGCGCGGCGCTGCAGCTGAAGGAAGCCGTGATCGTCAATCCGTACAGCGCGGAAGAGATGTCCGACGCGATCCTCACCGCGCTGAAGATGCCGCGCGAGGAACGGATCGAGCGTTGGCAGGCGCTGATGGACAATGTCCAGCGCGAGGACGTGATCTGGTGGCGCCAGCGCTTCACGGAAGTGCTGCTCAACGCCTGTCAGCCGGCCGACGAGACGACCTCCGCGCCCGTCGACTGAATCACCAGATCGGCGCGGTTGCGGGTGAAGGCCTCGGGCATTTCCGTCCGCATGAAGTCCAGCATCGCCTCGCGCACGTCGCAGCGCAGATCGAAGGCGACGCTGGCGTCGCGCGCCGTCATCAGCGCGCGCACCTCGATCGAATCCACCCGCGCCTCGGTCACCTGAAGGTTGAAGAAGCGCCGGTCCCACCGTGGATTGGCGCGGATGATCTCGCCCAGTTTTTCGCGCAGGCGGGCGATGTCGGTCGCGGGATCGAGCTGCCAGAAGACGCTTCCCATCAGCTGGCTGGTCTCTCGCGTCCAGTTCTGGAAGCTCTCCTCCAGGAATTTGGAGACGGGCACGACGAGGCGCCGGTCGTCCCAGATCCGCACGACCACATAGGTCAGGCGGATATCCTCGATCCGCCCCCATTCGCCGTCCATGATGACGACGTCGTCCAGCCGGATCGGCTCGGTGAAGGCCATCTGCAGGCCGGCGATCAGATTCTTCAGCGTGGGCTGCGCGGCGGCACCGATCGCCAGAGCGGCGAGGCCCGCCGAGGCGATGAGCGTGACGCCGATCGACCGGATGCTGGGGATGCTCATCAGCATCAGGCAGAACGTGATGCCGACCACCACCAGCACGGCCACGCGATTGAGGATGGCGGAGCGCGTGCGGCGACGGCGCGCGCGCAGATTGTCTTCGACGCTGATATCCGCCTGCGCCTGCACGATCCGGTGCATCGCGCCGAGCAGCCGCACCGCCAGCCATCCCAGCAACGCCGGCATGACGATGCCGAGCACACGCCGCCAGACGATCTGCATGCCTTCGCTCAGGTTCAGCGCGGGCTCCAGCGCCGAAACCGACAGCGCCACCAACAGCCAGCGGATCGGCGCACTCAGGCATTCCAGCATCAGATCGTCGACGACCGTCGACGTGCGCCGCGCGGCCCGCACCGCGACGTACATCGCCACCTTGTGGAAGATCAGCGCCCCCAAGATCACGAGCGCGACCGCCGCGATATCGGACAGCCACGGGGGAATGCCGGGGATCGACGTCAGCATAAGCGCCCTTCGCGGTGGATCATCCCCAGCCAACGGCGTGCGCGTCACCCTGTTCCGGGGATCTGCGCGGTTGATCGTCCGGAGAGGCCGCGTCGTGGAGTTGGGGAACCGTTATCCCCATCCTCCCCCGCCAGGGGGAGGTGTCAGGCGTCAGCCTGACGGAGGGGGAGGAAGCGGGCCGGTCGCCGATCGCCCCCTCCGTCGCCTGCGGCGCCACCTCCCCCTGGCGGGGGAGGATAAGGAGCGGGCTCTACGTTACCGCCGCTTGCCCTGATGGCGGATGTTCGCCGGCCGCCCGCGTCGGCCCTTCACCACGCGGTCGCGCCTCGGCGCGCCTCCGCGCATCGGCAGATGGTTCGCGCCCTCGGCCAGTTCGAAGCGCAGCGAGCCGCCGATCGGATCGGCCTCCACCAGCCGCAGCGTCAGCCGCATGCCGCGCGCATAGCTGTCCCCGCTTTCCTCGCCGGTCAGCGTCTGCGCCGCCTCGTCATAATGGAAGCGCTCGGCGCCCAGTGTGGAGACCGGCACGAGGCCGTCGCCACCCAACCCCTCCACCGTCGCGAAGAAGCCGAAATTCTTGACCGTCGTGATGCGCGTCTCGACCAGTTCGCCGATCCTGGTCGCCATGAAGGCGGCGACATAACGATCGATCGTCTCGCGTTCGGCCTCCATCGCGCGCCGCTCGGCCGCCGAGATGGACTGGCCGACGGCGGTGAGATCGGCCGCGTCGGCGGGCGCGAGGCGGGTCTGCTCGATCGCCGGCTCCAATCGATACGCGCCGACCAGAGACCGATGCACGAGCAGATCCGAATAGCGGCGGATCGGGCTGGTGAAATGGGCGTAGCTGCCCAGCGACAGGCCGAAATGGCCCTGATTGACCGGCGCATAATAAGCCTGCGTCTGCGATCGCAGGATCTGCTCCATGATCTGCGGCCGGAAATCGACGTCGCCCACCTTCTCGATGATGCGGTTGAACGTCGCCGGGCGGATCACCTGCCCCAGCGCGAAGGAGATATCGAACGTCTCCAGATAGTCCTTGAGCGCGACCAGCTTCTCGCGGCTCGGCGCCTCGTGGACGCGGTACATCACCTGCGCCTTCTTCGCCTCCAGCACCTTGGCGGCGGCGACGTTGGCGGCGATCATATAATCCTCGATCAGCCGATGCGCATCGAGCCGCTCGCGCGGGGCGACCGAGAGGATGCGCCCCTTCTCGTCCAGCATTACGCGCCGCTCCGGCAGGTCCAGATCCAGCGGCTCGCGGGCATCGCGTGCCTTGGCGAGCAGGGCCCAGCACGCCCAGAGCTGCCGAAGCCCTTGCAGCACGTCCTTCGACAGGCTCAGGACGAACGGGTCTGAAGGTGGCTCCTCCCCCTCCCCGTTCGTGCTGAGCGAAGTCGAAGCACGTGCTTCACGCGCAACGTCCGCATCCATCGCCGCCTGCGCATCCTCGTAGGCGATGTTCGCCGCGATCCGCACGACGGCGCGGCTGAACCGCCACGCCTTCAGCGTCCCGTCCGCCGCGATCGTCAGGTGGCAGGCCATCGCCGCGCGATCGGCGCCCTCCTTCAGCGAACAGATGTCGGCCGAAAGCGTTTCCGGCAGCATCGGCACGACGCGATCGGGGAAATAGACGCTGTTGCCGCGCCGCCGCGCCTCGCGGTCCAGATCGGAGCCGGGGCGCACGTAGAAGCTCACGTCCGCGATCGCGACCACCGCCTTGAAGCCGCCGGGATTGGCGGGATCCTCGTCGGGCGCGGCCCACACCGCATCGTCATGATCGCGCGCATCGGCCGGATCGATCGCGACGATCGGCAGGTGGCGCAGATCCTCGCGACCTTCGCCGAGCGGCTGGCGCGCCATGCGCTCCGCCTCCTGAATCGTGTCTTCCGAGAAGCGATCGGGAATGCCGAATTTGTGGATCGCGATCAGGCTGAAGCTGCGCGGCTCGAACGGCTGGCCCAGCCGCTCCGTGACGCGCGCCATGATGCGCGGCGGGCGCCCGGCTTTCTCGGCCAGCACCAGATCGCCCACCTGCGCCTCGCCCGCATCGGACACCTGCAGTTCGCGCTTCTCGCGCTTGTCGACCGGCTTCAGCCAGAGGCGGTCGCCTTCCTTGTGCAGCACGCCCAGCACCAGTTCCTCGCCGCGCGCCAGCTTCTTCATCGGATGCGCGACCCAGCCCTGCCCCACCTCCTCGGTGCGCGCGAGCATCCGGTCGCCCACGCCGAACGCGCCGCTCCGGCGGCCGCGCTCCAGCACGCGCAGGCGCGGCGGCGGCGTATCGGCATGCCAGCTTTCGGGCACGGCGAAGGCCTGTCCGCCCTCGCTCACATCCACCACGCGCAGCACCGTCACCTTCGGCACGCCGCCCATCTTGTGGAAGGCGCGGCCGGGGGCGCTGTCGATCAGCCCCTCGTCGGCCATGTCCTTGAGCAAGGCCTTGAGCGTGATCTTCTCCTGCCCGTGCAGGCCGAACGCGCGCGATATCTCGCGCTTGCCCGCGGGCGTATCGCTGGCGGCGATGAAATCGAGGATCTGCTGGCGGCTGGGGAGCCCCGGAGCGGGACGTGAGGGACGAGGCATTTCCCACCCATAAGCGGGATTGCGCGCTTTGTCCCGGCCTGGAGCAGATCGACCCTCAGGACGCCGTAAGCGCGTATCCCGTGCTCCTGCGAACGCAGGAGCCCAAGGCTGCAAGCGCCACGTTCAAAGCTCTGGGCTCCTGCATTCGCAGGAGCACTGTTCGCCTTGAAGCGAAGGGCTCAAGCCATCAGCGGGAAGTCGGGCCGACGCCGCAGCTCTTCGAGCTGCTCGTTATCCACCTCGCCCAGTGCCGCCGAGATCAGGAGATAATCCGGCCGGTCGGGCAGCTCCACGCGCGTCGCGAACAGGACGAGTTCGGCCAGCGGCCCCTGCATGTCCTCGCCACCGGTCTGGGTAAGCATGCAGGGTTCGTCCCAGTCCGGCGTGGGTATCATGCGTCGTCTCCCTCGATGCGATGGTGGCTGCGATGGCAATCGCCGGCGAACGCGGCGACGGGCGCCCTTCTCCACGAAGGACGCCCGCCTGACAATTCCGGGATTTATGGTTTAGGTTCGTCTGCGAAATGCGAGGAAGATCGCATTTCGAGGCGGCACCGGCCCGCTCCCCCACCCGACCTCCCAATCAGGATATTCTATGGGAGGTCGGGTGGGGGAGCGGGCCGGTGCCGCAACGCGCTCGAAGGGCGCGTTTTCAAACCGACTCTTAGCGGCGCGCGTCGAGGCTGAGGCGACCGCCACCGAAGGCCACCACGTTGAGCAGGCCGCCCGCCATCGCGACATTCTTGAAGAAGTTGATGAACTGCATCTGGTCACCCAGCGCATTGTGGAAGGCAAGTGCGGTCGCGATCGAGAAGAATGCGAGGATCGCGGCGACGAGGCGCGTGCGGTAACCGAGGATGAGGGCGAGGCCGCCGACCAGCTCCACCAGCAAGGCGATCGCGTAACCGACCTGCGGCAGCGGCAGCCCCGCCGACTGGATATAGCCGATCGTGCCGGCCGGATCCGCCAGCTTCGAAAGGCCGCTCAGCACGAAGATCGCGGCGATGCCGATGCGGCCGATCAGCGGCAGCACGCCGGGCACGGAGGAGGTCGAGGTCTTGGTGTCGAACAGCGTAGCCATGGAAAATCTCCTGTCGGCAAGCGAAGGACGCCGCCGTTGCAAAAGAGAATAGTTCGGCCCTTTTATCCCAAACAGTGGGATAATGCCGCGCTTGAAATTCGAAATTCCTGAAAAGGAGATCGCGACGCGTCGAGGCGGGATCCACTTTGATCCCGGTCAAGGATCGGGACGACCCGGAGGCGCACCATCCGCGTGGAAGGAGTGCCGGCGATGGAACATAATCAGCTGGAGGGGAGCGTCATACCATTCGCGCGCCGCTGGCATGTCGTGCAGGAGATCGATCTGATCCCCCTGATGCAGGCCCATCGGTCCCGCGCGGCGCTGTGCGATCGGCTGGAAGCCATCGCCGACGCGCTCCCGTCGCTTCCCGCCCCGGAAGAGCGCGACGCCATCTGCCAGCAATTGCTGGAAACGGCCGCCCTGGAGGAGCGGGATGAAATGCCGTTCCTCAATCAGATGCTGGTGCGCAGCTCGCCCGAGCCGTTCGCGGCCGCGCTGATCGAGCATGTCCGCCGCGGCAATGCCAGCGATGCCTATAGCGCGTTCGAGCTGGTCGCGATGCTGCGCCCCTCGCCGATCGGCGAGAAACTGCTCTCGGCCGAGGCGCTCGGCTATCTGCTGCGCGGATTCTTCAACGGGTGCCGCCGCGCGATCGAGTTCGAACAGCTGGCCATTCTGGCGCTGGCCGCCCACCGCCTGACGAAAGACGCGCGCGCACTATTGGTGGATCGCTTCGTGGAGCGCGTGGCGGTTTAAGAGTTCGCCTCCTCATCATCCCCCGCCAGGAGGTGGTGTCAGGCATAGCCTGACGGAGGGGGAGGATGGCGACCGCCTCGCTTCCATCCCCTCCGTCGCCTTCGGCGCCACCTCCCCCTGGCGGGGAAGGATGAGGAGGCGGGACAAACCCTAAGCCGCTTCCGCCTGCGCGGCGAGCGCGGCGCTGTCGCTGATCGTCACCGCGCGCCCGCCGGGCAGGCCGATCACGCCGCTGGCGCGCATCTTGGTCAACTGGCGGCTCACCGTCTCGATCGTCATGCCCAGCACGTCGGCGATCTGGCCGCGCGTGAGCGGCAGATCGAACGTGACGGGTCCGTCCGGTGCCGCGCGGCAGGCCGCGTCGCCCGCGCGCGCCGCCATGTCGATCAGGAAACCCGCGACCTTCTCGCCCGCCGATTTGCGCGCGAGCGCCAGCATCCGGCCCCGGGCCTCGTTCAGCGAGTCGAACGTGCGCTGGAGCAGCAGCCGCTCCATGCGGTGGTGATCCTCCAGCACGCGCTCGAACGCGACGCGCGGGAAGATGCACAATTCGGCATCGGTGAGCGCGGTCAGCGTGAAATCGGTCTGCCCAGCATAGGGCCGCCCGAAGAAGTCGCCCGGATAGAGCAGGCCGACGATCTGCTCCCGCCCGTCGGCCGTCGCCGCGACCAGTTTCAGCACGCCCGACAGGATGTTGCCGCACACCACCGCTTCGTCGCCGGCCCAGGCCACCACCTGCGTCGGCCCGATCCGGCGACGCTGGCCCAGTGCGTTCAGCGCCGTCAGTTCGGTATCGTTGAGGCTTCCGCAAAGCGCGTGGTCACGCACGGCGCAATCGGCACATATGTGGTGCGAGGTCATGCAATTTTCCTAGCATAGCCGCGATTTCGTGTCCGCAGGACATATTGCCCCAGATCCCGCCCGGACACTCTCCGCCTATAGCATGAAAAAGGCCGGCCCGCTCCCCAACAGGAACGGACCGGCCTCATTTTTGGGCGGGATAACCCCGTTTTTGAACCTAACGTTTAGTTATCTTCATCCATCGGCAGGTGGAATTCGTGCCAGATGCCATTCAGGATTCCGAAGCCGACCGCCAGGCCAAGGCCGAGAACCCATGTGAAATACCACATTGGTCGTTCCTTTCGTGTCAGTAATAATCGGGATTGGTGTTCACGGCGTGCGTCGTCACCCGGCCGAACATCACCTTGTAGGCCCAGGCCGTGTAGAGCAGCACGATCGGCAGCAGCACCACAGTGACGAACAGCATGATCCCCAGCGTCTTGTGCGTCGACGATGCGTTGAAGACGGTCAGGCTGGAATGGGCATCGATGCTCGACGGCAGGATGATGGGAAACATCGAGCAGCCCACCGTCGCGATGATGCCGACCGTGGCCAGCGAGGATCCGGCGAACGCCGCCAGCTCCCCGTCGCGGCGGATGCCGACCAGTGCCAGCGCCGCCCCGGCGAAGCCGAGCACGGGCGCCAGCATCATCCACCTGTGGCTCGCATAATTGTCGAGCCACGCGCCCGCCGCCTGCGCGGTGGTGGTGCGGAGCGGATTGGAGGGTCCGGCCGGATCGATCACGCTCGTGATGTGATAGCCCATGCCGCTCCAGGCGATGAATGCGAAGCCACCCGCGAACAGCAGGATCGACAGGAATGCCGCGATCGTCCCGAACATGCGCGCCCGATCGGCGACCGGCCCCGCCTCCACCTTGATCACGAGCCAGGCCGCACCGTGCATCACCAGCATCGCCACCGACAGCAGCCCGCACAGCAAGGTGAACGGCGTGAACAGCCCCAGCAACGTACCTTCGTAGAAGACGCGCAGGTCGCCATCGAAGCGGAAGGGCGCGCCCAGCAGCACGTTGCCCACCGCCACGCCGAACACCAGAGCCGGCACGAAGCCGCCCACGAACAGCGCCCAGTCCCAGCGCGAACGCCAGGCGGGATCGGGCTTCTTCGAGCGATATTTGAAGCCCACCGGCCGCAGGATGAAGGCCGACAGGACGAGGAACATCGCCAGATAGAAGCCCGAGAAGCTGACCGCATAGACGAACGGCCAGGCCGCGAAGATCGCGCCGCCGCCGAGGATGAACCACACCTGGTTGCCCTCCCACGTCGGCCCGATCGAATTGATCACCATCCGCCGCTCGACATCGCTCCGGGCGACGAACGGCAGGAGGGCCGCCACGCCCAGATCGAAGCCGTCGGTCAGTGCGAAGCCGATCAGCAGCACACCCAGCAGCGCCCACCAGATCAGGCGCAGCGTTTCATAATCGAACATCGTCGCCTCCTTGCTCAGGCCGTCACGGACATGCTGGCCGGGATCGGACCCGGTGCGGGCTGCTCCTCACGCTCTTCCGGTCCGTGCCGGATCGCGGCGAGCATCAGGCGCACCTCGATCACGGCCATCGTACCGTAAAGCGCGGTGAAGCCCGCGATCGTCGTGATGATCGCGCCCCGGCTGAGCGAACTCGGCGCGAGGAAGGTCGGCAGCACGCCGTCGATCGCCCAGGGCTGGCGCCCCATTTCGGCGACGATCCAGCCGAGCTCGATCGCGATCCACGGCAGCGGGATCGCCGCCACGGCCAGCTTCAGGAACCAGCGCGCATCCATGTGCCGCCGGAGCGAGCAGAGCGTGAACGCGGTGGCGAACATCAGGATCATCGCGAAGCCGACCGCCGCCATCACGCGGAACGACCAGAACATCAGCGGCACGCTCGGCACCGTATCCCAGGCCGCCGCACTGATCTGCTGCGGCGTCGCCTTGCGTGGATCGGACATGGTCCGCTTCAGCAGCAGCGCATAGCCGAGATCGCGCTTGTGCGCCTCGAACCGGGCGCGCGCCGGCGCGTCGCCGGGGTCGGCCTTCAGCGCCTGCACCGCATCATAAGCGACGATGCCCGAGGTGATGCGCTCCTGCGCCTTCAGCACCAGTTCGGACATGCCGGTGACGGTGCCGTCCAGGCTGCGCGTCGCGATCAGGCCCAGCACCCAGGGCACCTTCACCTCATAGCGCGTGGTGCGATCCTTGACGTCGGGCAGGCCGATGATGGTGAGCCCGGCCGGTGCCGGCGCCGTGTGCCACGCCGCTTCGATCGCGGCGAGCTTCATGCGCTGGTTGTCCGTCAGCGCGTAACCGCTCTCGTCACCCAGCACGACCACCGACAGCGAGGCCGCGAGGCCGAACGCCGCTGCCACCGTCATCGAGCGCCGCGCGACCGGCACGAAGCGTCCCTTCAGCAGCCAGAAGGCCGAGACGCCCAGCACCAGCACCGAGGCGCAGACATAGCCCGCGCTGACGGTGTGGACGAATTTGGCCTGTGCGATCGGATTGAACAGCACCGCGCCGAAATCGGTCACCTCCATCCGCATCGTATCGGGATTGAAGGTCGCGCCGACCGGATTCTGCATCCAGCCATTGGCGACGAGGATCCACAGCGCCGAAAGGTTCGTGCCCAGCGCCACCAGGAAGGTGACGAACAGGTGGCCGACCTTCGACAGGCGATCCCAGCCGAAGAACATCAGCCCGACGAACGTCGCTTCGAGGAAGAAGGCCATCAGGCCCTCGATCGCGAGCGGGGCCCCGAAAATGTCGCCGACATAGTGGGAGAAATAGGACCAGTTCGTGCCGAACTGGAATTCCATCGTCAGCCCGGTCGCGACACCCAGCACGAAGTTGATCCCGAAGATCTTGCCCCAGAAGCGGGTGGTGACGCGCCACACCTCGCGGTTCGTCATCACATAAACCGATTCCATGATGACGAGCATGAAGCTCATGCCGAGTGTCAGCGGAACGAACAGGAAGTGATAGAGTGCTGTCAGCGCGAATTGCAGCCGTGACAGATCGACGACACCTGGATCCATGATTCGAGTCTCCCTCGCGGGGCCGGACGTGAGCCCTTTGATCTCTCGCTGGACTGTATGCCGCCAAGCGACATTGATCGCGATCAAAGACGACGGGCCTGCGTCGGGTGACAGAAAGCGCATGACGGGGACGACAGCAGAGATAGGCGCGCAGCGCGCGCGGTGGCTTCGCCGCTCCGCCGGATCGGCACGCGGCGCCACCGTCCTGCTGCTGCTCGATACGTGGGCCGCGATCCTGTTCGCGGGCGCGCTGGCGGGCGGTGTGAGTGGCGTGCCCACCGGAGCGCTGGCGGTGCTGCCGTGGGTGGCGCTGGCCGTCGTGGCCGGCGCGATGCGCGGGCTGCTGGCGATGGCGGCGGTGCGGACCGGCGCGCGCGAGGCGGCGCGGGCCAAACGCGCGGTGCGGGATCGCGTCCTGTTCTCCGCCCTGCACCGCGCACCGGGCGAGCCGGTCGATGCGGGCGCTTTCTCGATGCAGATGGTGGATGCGGTGGAGGCGCTCGACGGCTTCGTCGCCCGCTTCGTGCCGGCGCGGCAGGCGGCGGCGATCGCGCCCGTGATGGTGCTGGCGGCCACGGCGTGCGCCAGCTGGTTCGCCGCCTTGATCCTGATCGGCACCCTGGCGCCCTTCATCGCGGCGATGATCCTGACGGGCGGTGCCGCGGCGGACGAATCGCGCCGCCAGTTCGTCGCGCTCCAGCGCCTGTCCGGCCGCTTCGCCGATCGCGTGCGGATGCTGCCCGTGATCCTCGCCTTCCGGGCCGAGGGGCGCGAGGCGGAGGCGATCGGGTCCGCCGCGACCGATCTCGCCGGGCGGACGCTGCGCGTGCTGCGCGTCGCCTTCCTGTCCTCGGCCTCGCTCGAATTCTTCGCGGCGCTCTCGGTCGCGCTGGTGGCGGTCTATTGCGGCTTCTCGCTGCTCGGCCTGCTGCCGGTGCACGTGCCCGAAACGCTGACTCTGGGTCAGGCCTTCTTCGTGCTGGCGCTGGCGCCCGAATTTTACGCGCCGATGCGCCGCCTGGCCGCCGCCTATCACGACAAGCAGGCCGCGGACACCGCCGCCGAGACGCTGATGGCGATCCCTGCCCCCGCTCCTGTTCCCTCCGTCGGCATCCCCACGATCGGCGCGCTGATGCTGCGCGACGTGACGATCCGTTATCCGGGCTCGGATCGCGATGCGGTCCGCCATCTGTCGCTGATGATCGAAAGCGGCGAGACGGTCGCGCTGCTCGGCCCCTCGGGCAGCGGCAAGACGAGCGTGCTGCATCTGTTGCTGGGCCTCGCGCCGCTGACGAGCGGGACGATGTCGCTCGGCCCGGTGCGGCTGTCCTCGCTCGCGGCGTCGGCCAGCTGGGCGGGCCAGCATCCCCTGCTGATCAGCGGGACAATCCGCGAAAATCTGCTGCTCGCTTATCCCGATGCCGACGAGGCGGCGCTGCGCCGCGTGATCGCCGCCGCCGGGCTCGGCCCGATGCTCGCGCGTCGCGAAGATGGGCTGGACACGTGGCTGGACATGCGCGGCGGCGGCCTTTCGGGCGGCGAGACGAGACGGCTGGCACTGGCCCGCGCCCTGCTCAAGCCCGCCCCCTTTCTGCTGCTCGACGAACCGACCGCGCATCTGGATGCGGCAGCCGAGACGGCCCTGATCGCCACGATCGCACGGGCCGCACGCGGCCGCGCGACCCTGATCGCCACGCACAGCCCCGCGCTGGCCGCGATCGCGGATCGCGTCATTCGGCTGGGGGATGATGCATGACGCTGATCGAACTGCTCGCGGCGGAGCGCCGCGCCGAACGCCGCCGCCTGCGCCAGGCCGGAGCCTGCGCCGCGCTGGTCGCCGCCGCCTCGGTCGTGCTGCTCGGCCTGTCCGGCTGGTTCATCACCGCCGCCGCCTTTGCCGGCGCGGCCGGGATCGCCGCCGCCCAGAGCTTCAACTATATGCTGCCCTCGGCCGGCATCCGCCTGCTCGCGATCGTCCGCACCGGCGCGCGCTATGGCGAGCGGCTGGCGGGCCACGCCGCCGCGCTGGGCGCGATGGCGCGTCTGCGCCCGGCTCTTTACCGCGCTATCGCTGCCAGCCCGCCCAGCCAGTCGCTGGCGCTCGGTCGGGGGGAGGCCACCGCGCGCCTGATCGGTGACGTGGATGCGATCGAGCTGCGCTTCGTCCGCCTGTCCGGCCGCTGGGCAGTCGGCGCCGCGATCCTGTCCGGCGCGGCGATGACGGCGCTCGGCGGCTGGCGGCCGATGCTGGCGACGATCCTGTGCGCCGCGCTCGCGCTCGTCACGGGCGCTCGCCTCGCCCGACGGCTGGAGCAGCCCGGTGCCGCCGTCCAGCGCGCCACCGGCGCCTTTCGCGACGAGGTCGCCTCCCTCTCCGCCGCGACCGCTGAGCTGCGCTGCTTCGGGCTCGAGGGCTGGGCGGCGGCGCGCCTCGCGACCGCGGGCGACCGGCTGGCGGAGGCACAATGCGCGCAGGCGGACGTGGTCGGTCGGTTCGAATGGCTGCACGCCTGCAGTATGGCCTGCGCGGCCGGCCTCGCTTTGTTGCTGTCGGTCGATGCCGGCGCCGCCATCGCCGCGCTCTCCGCGCTGGCGGCGGCGATGACGGTGGACGCGATCGCGCCCGTCATGCGCAGCTTCGCCGATCGGGGCCGCCTGCGCGAAGCAGAGGCTCGTCTCGGCGCGCTGTTCGACGCCGCCGTGTCGCCCCTACCGGGCTTACCGGATCCGAGTGACACGCTGGTCGTCGCGGGCGAGACGCTCCCGCCCGGCGCCCGGCTGGCGCTCGCCGGCGCGTCCGGATCGGGCAAGACGACCTTGCTGGAAGGGCTGATCGGCCTGCGCGGATCGGAGCCGGCGCTCGATCGCGGCGCCTTCGCCTGGGCGCCGCAGGATGCCGCGTTGATCGCGGGCACGGTGCGCGACAATCTCCTGCTCGCGCGCCCCGCCGCGACCGACGCGGATCTCTGGCAGGCGCTCGCCGATGCCGCGCTGGAGGGCGTGGTGCGTGCGCTCCCGCAGGGGCTCGACACATGGCTGGGCGACGACGGCGCGCGGCTTTCGGGGGGCGAACGACGGCGGCTCGCCCTCGCGCGCGCCTATGTCTCGGCCGCTCCGTGGCTGCTGCTCGATGAGCCTTGCGAAGGGCTGGACGCCGCCACGGAAGCCTTGGTCATCGCCCGGCTGGAGGCGCGGCTGGCGCAAACCGGCCAGGGGCTGATCGTCGTCAGCCACCGGCCGGCCTTGCTCGATCTGTGCGATCGTCGCCTCACACTGGAAACGCCGGAGCGCAGGGCACCGATCGCGGCATAGAGCCGATCGGCGTCCCAGGCGCGAAGGCCGATCCAGCCGCCCGCGACCATGCCGCCCCTTCGGAAATACGCGTCGAGCGCGGCTCAGGTGGCGAAGAGGAGAGCGGCCGCCGGCTCTCCGGCGCCGTCAGACCGCGCTGCTGAACTGCACGCCGCTCTGGCCGCGATGGCAATCCAGCGTCGCCGCGATCACGCGCGCATAAGGCAGCGCATCCTGCTCCAGCACCAAGCGGCTCCCCTGCCAGTGCAGCAGGCCGCGCGTCTCGAACGGTTGCAGCCGTTCGGCGATGTCGTCGCGCTCCGCCACGCCCGCAATGTCGGCCGCGCCGCGACACAGGATATCCTCGATCGCGCGGCCGTGGATCTGGTCCTGCCCCGAACGGTGCAGCCCGCGCGAGACGGCGAAGCTGCCGAGCGAGAGCGCGCCGCGCCACGCGCCGCTATTCTTCTCGTTCTGCAGCAGCCGATCCGGAAACTGGCTGATCGCGCTCGCGCCGAGGCCGATCAGCACCTCGGCCTGATCCTCGGTGAAGCCCTGGAAATTGCGGTGGAGCGTGCCGGCGGCGGCGGCCTTGGCCAGGGCATCCTCGGGCAATGCGAAATGATCGAAGCCGATCGCCTGATAGCCCGCAGCCGTCAGTCGCTCATGCGCCAGCCACGCCTGCTCGAACCGCATGCGCGCATCGGGCAGCGCGCTCGCGTCGATCCGGCGCTGGCGCGGGATCATGTGGGGCACATGGGCATAGCCGAACACCGCCAGCCGCTCGGGCCGGAGCGCCAACGCGGCATCGATCGAGACCGCCAGCGTGGCCGCATCCTGCCCCGGCAGGCCATACATCAGATCGAAGTTGATCGAGTCCACGCCCGCGCCGCGCAGCAACGTCACGGCGCGCGCGATATCCTCCGCCGGCTGCACCCGGCCGATCGCGTGCTGCAACGCCGGGTCGAACGTCTGAACGCCCAGGCTGGCGCGTGAAACGCCCGCCACGCCCATCGCCTCGGCCCAAACTTCGGTGAAGCCACGCGGATCCAGCTCGACCGACAGGATCGCATCGTCGCAGGTGAAGACGTCGCGCAGATGCCGCACCAGAGCGGTGAAGGCATCCGCGCCGATCGCATTGGGGCTGCCGCCGCCGAAGGCGATCCGCCCGACCTTCACGCGCCCGGCCAGCTGGGCGGCGACCAGCGTGATCTCCGTATGCAATTGCGTCAGATAGGCATCCAGCCGCGCGGGCCGGTTCGCCACCGCCGTATTGCATCCACAATACCAGCAGATCTCGCGACAATAAGGGATGTGCAGATAGAGCGAGACGGTCGTGCCCTCGCGCAGATCGTACAGCGCATCCACCATGTCCTCATGCCCCACCGCGCCGGTGAACTCGGCCGCCGTGGGGTAGCTGGTGTAGCGCGGCACCGGCCGCGCGAGCAGATCGGGATGATAGGGCCACATGCGATGGTGGTGATCTTCTTGCGCGAAGACGCCCTTGATCTTCGTCAAATCCGCGCTTGTTCCCGATCAAGGGCAGCACGCCGCCACCGGACCTACAGCCGACTTCACCACGAATAAGGGAGCAAGTCGATGAACAGCCTGTCCAAAATCGCCATTGTCGCTGGCGCGCTGGGAACCGCCTTGGCCTCCGCTCCGGCGCAGGCACAGGCAGCCCCGGAGCAACCCGCGCCGGAACAGGCCGGTCCCGTCCAGACGGAGGCTGCCCCGGCGCCCACCGGCGGCGAGCGGGTCGGCATCCGCGCGGGCGACGTGCTGGTGCGCCTGCGCGCGATCCTCGTCGCCCCGAACGAATCCTCTGGCAGCGTCCTCCCCGCCTTCCCCGGCGAGAAGGTGAAGGTGAACAACAGCCCGATGCCGGAAATCGACTTCACCTATATGGCGACGGACAATATCGGCTTCGAACTGATCGCCTCCACCACCAAGCACAAGGCCAGCGGCCGCACCGGCACCACCGGATCGATCGGCAAGCTCGCCTCCACCTGGGTGCTGCCGCCGACGCTGACCGCGCAATATCACTTCCTGCCGACCTCGCATGTCCGCCCCTATGTGGGCGCCGGCATCAACTACACCGTCTTCTGGAACGAGAAGGCGTCGAGCGGCCTGGAAGCAGCGGTTGGCCCCACGCACGTCCACATGAGCGACAGCTTCGGATGGGCGGCGCAGGCCGGTGTCGATGTCGACATAACGCCGAAGGTATTTTTGAACTTCGACGTCAAATATATCGACATCGACACCAAAGTGCGGCTCGACACCACCGCCGCCGGCACGCAGCGCGTGAAGGTCTCGCTTGATCCGCTGGTCTTCGGTGTGGGCCTCGGCATGCGCTTCTGAGGCATGCACGCCTGATCGGCCCTGATCGGGCAAAGGCTCACGCGTTCCGATCGAACGCGTGAGCCTTTCTCATGTCGGTAAGCGAGCGACCGTCACCGATCGGCTTTCTCCGACAGCAGCCGCACCGATCCCAGCAGACCCGACGGGACCGGCGCGATCTTGTCCTGATCCTGATCTGTGAAGCGTTCGCCGTAACGCGCTGTGAGCAGACGATAATCGGCACGCGGTTTCGCCGCGACCGCGTTGAGCGCGCCGTTCATCACCACGATCTCCAGATCGTTCGTGCCCGGCTTCAGCCAGCGCGCGATATCCAGTCGCCAGGGCGACGCCCAGATGATCCCCGCCTGCTGCCCGTTGACGCGGACGATCGCCGCCTCGCGCACCGGCGCCGCGATATCCGCCTTGGGACGGGCGGCCGGGCTGGCCGCCGTGGGCGTGCCCTCGCCCAGATCGAGCCAGACCCGCTCGCCGGGCACCACCGCGCCCGGCAGCGTGATCGCGTGGCTGTAACGCACCGCGCCCGAATAATGCCGAAGCGCCGGATCGGTGGTCCAGCTCGTCCCTGGCGCAGGCGCTGCCGCGGCCGAGCCCGTCGTCTGCATCGTCCAGCCGCCCGCCAGATCGACCGGGATCGGCGTGAGGGTCGCCGTCCGTGGGGGCGCCGTCGCCAGCCCGCGCGCGAACACCAGCAGCCGGCTCTCATAAGGCGCGAGCCGCACCGCCACCGGGCCGGTGCCCGCACTCCAGCGCTGGCCGCTCACTGGATCCCACCACTGGCCTTCGCCGCTGCTGCGGAAGCGCGCCGTGGTCGCGATCGCCTCGGCGCCGGTATTCACGACCAGATAGAGATCGCCGTCCGGCAACCGCCGATGCACGGTGCCCAAGGCCGCCACGGGCCGCTCCAGCTGCACCGCCGCCAGCCCGCGCCTCTTCAGATCCAATGACAGATCTGACCCGGAAACCACTGTGATCACGTGCCGGCGCAGCAAATCGGCGGACAGCTTCGCCACCGCACGGCTCGCCTCCCTATCGCGCAGCCCGCCCGCCATCTGCGGCAGGCCATCGACGGCGATCACCGTGCCGCCACCGCGCGCGAACGCCGCGATCCGGCGATAGGCCTCCGGATCGATCCGCGTGAGATGCGGCAGCACCAACGTCCGCGCCGCGAGCTTGCCCGCCGTGATCGCCTGCGCGTCGATCAGGTCGAACGTGCAGCCAGCCTCCAGCACCTTCGCCAGCACCGCCTCGTCCAGCCGATGCCCCATCTCCTCGTTGACCGAGGCATGTTCGGGGCGAAGGTCGGCGAACGCATCCTCGATCGGCAGATAGACGGCGAGATCGGCCTCTGGTGCGCCCTCGCGCATCATCGCGCTCACCCGCTGGAGATAGAGGTTCACCGCCGGCATCGCCGGATACCAGGGATTGTGATCGTTGAGCGCGGAGGCGGCGTAGAAAGCCCAGCCCGGCTCCCGCACGCCCGGCGGCGTATAGGGCCAGCCGTGGCCGACCAGCTGGTTGATCCCCTGCAGGAAGTGGCGATCCGCCTCCACCTTCATGTCGAGCGGCGTCGCCGCCCACGAGGGCGAATGCAGCCACGTCCACGTCTCGGACGACACGACCGGCCGGCCATACGCATGCGCGGCCGAGGTCGCCCAGCGCGTCGAGGTGAATTGCCGCCAGTTCGCCCCCTCGCCCTCCGGCAGATCGACCAGAGAATTGCTGGAGAGCGTCGGCGGCGGGAAGCCATAGACCTGCGCGCGGAATTTGGTGCCGTGCGCATGCGCCCAGGCCGTGATCGGCGCGAGATAGCGCTCGTCGACCAGCTCGGAGAGCGTGTGCGCCCAGTCGAAGCGCACCGCCGCGCTGTCCGTCCCCTCGTCGAACAAGGCCGGCAGATGATCCATCAGATCATAGCCGCGTCGTTTCGCGAACTCGGCCGGCAGATCGTCGGTCCAGCTGGAGCCATAGGCCTCCAGACTGTCGGAGAAGATCGCATAAGGCGGCTGCTCGCCCTGAAACGCCGTCATCAGCCGATCGCCGACCGCCTTGAGATGCGTCTCCACCGCCTCCCTGCTCGCATGATCCAGCACGAAGCCTTCGGCACCCACGGCCGCGCGCTTCACCTGCTGGCCCGTGCGCCCGGCGATGAACAATTGCGCCGCCCGCTCGGTCTGGGCGGGGGCGATCGCCGCATCCGCCGCCAGCGGCACATGCCGCCCGTCCACATACAGCGCCACCGGCCGCTCGCCCGCCCCCAGAGCCGGAAGCGCGACATGATCCGCCCCGGCCGGGATCGTCAGCTTCAGTCGCCGCAGTTCGGACGCCGCCTGCGTCGCCGGGATATGCGGCCCGCCGAACGGCCAGCCGCTCCCCAGCGTCAGGTCCATCCGCATCCGGTCCTTCCGCGCCGTCTCGCCGACATGGCGCAGCGCATCGAGGAAGGGCTGCGACAGATAGGGCAGATTGCGGATGCCCGCGCGCGCGTCGTCGGGTGAGAGCGGATAGGTCGGCTGCACCTCGAAACCGCCGAAGCCGCCCGCCTTCATCGCCCCGATCTCGCGATCCAGCTCCGCCTCGGTCACGGAGGGGCCGAACCACCACCAGCGCACCATCGGCCGGGCCTCGTCGGGTGGCGAGACGAACCGATCCCACAGCGTGCCGCCGGGCGTCGTCTGGGCCTCCCCCGGCGATGCCAGCGCCAGCGCCAGAGGCAGCCCCAAAGGCCATAGACGCAGGGCCTTCGCGACCCGCTTACCCGCGCTCATTCTGGTGGAGATCCTTCTTCGGTCGGGGCAATCAAGGGTCAGGCCGAAACGGGCTTCCCGTTCACGACGACATGGCGGAACGTGATGCCCGGAGAGCCCGCCGTTTCCAACTGCGGCTTGTCCAGCGTCACGTCGATATCCTCCAGCGCGATGCCGGAAATCTCCGTCTGGCCCGGATTGGGCTTCACCACGCCGAACGCGCCGAAGCGCCCCTTGATGCCGCTCAGCGTGACGTTGCGGACGACCGACCTTGGCGGCGCGGCGCCCTTCAGATCGGTATATTGCGACCAGGGCTGGACGAACAGGATCGCCGCGCCCTCCGCTTCCAGCGTGATGTTCCGGAAGTGGATATCCTCATAATGCTGGGGCGTATCCGCGCGCAGCTTCAGCACCGCGACATTGACCGGCCCCACCACGCGGCAATTCTCGACCACGACGTCGCGCACCAAAGTGGCCTCGCTGCCCAACGTCATCACGCCATGTCCGCGCCGGAAGGTGCAGTCGCGCACGCGGATCGCCTCCACCGGCGGGCTGTCGCGATCCTCCAGCGCGTGCGGCCCCTTCGATCCCTTGGCCGCGATGCAATCGTCGGTGACGGAGAAGAAGCAGCCCTCGATCGTCACCTTGCGGCAGCTGTCCAGATCGATGCCGTCGGTGCTGGGCGCCTGCTTGTAATCGTCCGGCACCTTGAAGCGCGCGCGGCGCACCGTCACCTCCTCGCAGCGATAGAGGTGGAGATTCCAGAATTGCGAATCCTTGAAGGTGACGCCCTCGATCGTCACCCCGCGCGAGCTTTCGATGAAGGCCAGCCGGGCGCGCGCCACGCTCAGGTTCGGGAAATTGTGCGGATCGGGCGCGGCATTGCGCCGCCGCCAGAATTCGTCCCAGATCGGTCGACCGGCCCCGTCCAGCGTGCCCTCGCCCGAAATGGTCAGCCCGTCACAATCCTTGGCGTTGATCAGCGCCGGATTGAAGCGCGGTTCGAAATGCCCCTCGATCCGCGTGCGCTGAACGGGGAAGTGGCTCATGTCGGTCGAGCAGCGCAGCACCGCGCCCTTGTCGAGATGCAGGTTCACGCCCGGCTTCAGGAACAGGGCGCCGCTCACGAACACGCCCTTGGGCACGGTCACCGTGCCGCCGCCGCCCGCCGCGACCTTGTCGATCGCGGCCTGGATCGCTTTCGTGTTGACCGTCCTGCCGTCCGCCCGCGCGCCGAAGCGCAGGATCGAGACCTGTCCGGACTTGGGCGCCACCGCCCGCGCCGCCTGCGGCCAGGCGATCACCGACAGCGCGGAGACGGCGAAGCCGCGACGGGTGAAGCGGCTTGCGGGCACGGCAGTCATGGCAGAAATCCTCACCTATTTCGGGCGGGCGTAACGGCCTCGCGATCGGGATCATAGGACAATGCTTCCACCGCGCGCATTTCCTCGGCGCGCCGTGCCAATTCGGCGTCACCCACCACCGTGGCGGGAGGCGGCGGCATCGGCGTGGTGGCCGCGATCGTCGCGGCATCGTCCCTGGCGGGCTCCGGCTCAGGCAGCGCGCGGACGGGCGCGCCCAGCCGCGCCACCTCCACCCCGGCGAGCAGATAGGCGCCGGTCGCATAAGGCCCCACGTCACCGGGCGCGACATGCGCGGGCTGGTCGCCCGTCTTCTGCGCCGCACCGACGAGGCCCGAGGGCAGCACATGATCGTTCAGCCCCGCCCAGCCGCGCGTGATGACGGGCAGCATCTTCGCGCGGTCCAGCAGGCCGTGATTCACGCCCCACGCCAGCCCATAGACGAAGAAGCCCGATCCCGACGTCTCGGGCTCCGGAAAGGCCGCGCGGTCGAGCAGGCTGTTCGACCAGAGGCCGTCGGCCTGCTGCAGCCCCGCCACGCGGATCGCGAGCTTGCGGAACAGATCGACATAGAAAGCGCGGCCCGCATAATCGGCCGGCATCGCCTCGATCACGCGGGCGAGCCCCGCCAGCGTCCAGCCATTGCCGCGCGACCAGAACAAAGTCTCGCGCCGGCCCTTCGCGCCCTGCTTGAAGCGGGCATCGCGTGCGATCAGCGACTGCTTCTCGTCCCACAGCACGGCCGCCGTGCGCCGCCACTCGGCATCCATCGCCTGCAGATAGCGGGGATCGCCCGTCAGCGCGGACAGGCGCGCCAGCACCGGCGGCGCCATGAACAGGGCATCGCTCCACCACCAGATCAGCCCCTCGCCCGGCTCCTTCCGGGTCAGATACGGCACCTGAACATCCGCGCGCTGGCGCAGCGGCACCAACGTGCCCGGCTGGCGGCGGCGCGCATAGAGTTCGGCATAGAGATCGCCGATCGCCAGATCGTCCGCGTTGAGCAACGTCTTGGTCAGGCGCGCGCCCCGGAACGCATAATTGTAATGCTCGGCCACCGCGCTGAGAAACCGCAGCACGCGCGGATCGCGATTCTCGCGCGCCAGCCGCTCGGCGCCCACATAGAAAGCGGCCGCCACCCAGTTGGAGGAGGCACTGTCCAATGCCCCTCCAGTCGCGAGCGGCAGCGGTCGGCAGGCCATGTCCGCGATCTGCGCGGCGGCAACATAGTCCAGCGCGGACATCACCTGCGCCCGATCGGGGAGCTTCGCGGGATCGAAGCGCAGATCGGGCCGGGCGGGCACGTCGCGCCACGCCGGATCGGCGCCCAGCGTCGCCACGCAGGTAGGCTCGGCTTGAGCCGCCACCGGAAGCGCCATCGTCGCCAGGGCCAAGGTCAGCCCGATCGTCCGTCGCAAAACCTTGCTCTCCTTCATCCTCATGCCCGCGCCACATCCACCCGGTAAACATGATTGCGGCCATGCATGTTCGACACGAACACCAGTCCTTTGCCGTCCGGCGTGAAGCACAGGTTCGGCTCTAATCGGTAATCGTGACGGCTCATGTCGACGAGCCGCTCGCTCCGGCAAGTTTGCGGCGTGACGAGGCCCGCATCATAGACCGCCTCGTCCGCATCCACGATCGGCTCGGGCCGGAACAGCACGATCCATTTCCCGTCGGGCGCGTGCGCCACCATGTCGGCGTCGCCGCCGTCGCCCGCGAACAGGGTCTGGTCGGGCGCGATGTTGTAATGGACCGACCAGTCGTTGCGCTCGACCCGCTGCCACACACGGCGCCCCGTCACCAGCTCGATCCCCGCCACCCAGAAGACCTGCCCGCGCGGCGTCTGCAGATCGTACCAGACCCATTTCCCGTCGGGGCTGAAGAATTCGTGCCCCCATATCTCCATGTTCATCGTCCGCCGGTGGAGCGGTTCGAGGCCGGAGCCGTCCGTGCGGATGCGCCACATCCGCGTCACGCGATGCCACGGCCCCTCGTGCGAGAAGATGATCTGGCCCGGATCGGTGGGCGAGAATTGGGGATGGTTGAGCCAGTCATGGGCCTTGTGGACCACGCGCCGTTCGCCGGTGCGCAGATCCAGCACGAACAAGTCCATCGGCACGCGCGCCGCCCAGCGCTGCAGCATCCGCACGCCCTTGGCCTTGGCGAAGTTGAGCGGCTTTCCGTCCGGGCCGTTGGCGGCATATTCGGCCTGCCCCAGCTTGCGGTTGCGCGGATCGGCCACGTCGGGCTGCAGCGGCTGGTCGCCATAGGCCACGGTGCCGACCAGCAGGGTCTCGTCGGCATTGACCGCGCCCACCTGCCCCTGCTCGATCCGGCCGATGCGCGTGCTGCGGCCGCTGTCGAGATCGACGGTGAAGAAGGTGCGCGGCCGATCGGTCGGCTGGCCGTCACCGGGATCGGAGACGCTGTAATAGGCCTTGCGCGCGCGTCGGCTGGCGAACAGCAGATCGGCCTTCGCATCGGCCACCACCAGCCGGCGCTTCAGCGTCTTCAGATCGACCGTGGCAATCCCCGCCTCAGTGGAGAAAACCATCAGATCGCCCTGCGGCGTGAAGCAGTTGCGGTAGAAATAGGGCTTGCTGCCGCCCTCGTCGCCCGAGAGGCGCGTGATGCGATGTCCGGTCTTGGGATCGATCCATTCGACCGGCGCATCCCCCGTCACCGGAGGCGTCACCCCGGATGCGCCCGAGGCCAGCACTACGGCCCCCGCACCCAGCAAGGCCCGCCGCGTCAGCGCGAGATCGCCCCCTGTCACGGTGCCTTCACCAGCCCCTCGGCGCGCACCGTCCAGCCCTTGGCCGGGAAGCCCGGCGCCGCGCCCTCCGATCCATCCCAGCCACCCGCCATCAGGCCCACCGCCATCAGCAGCGATCCGTTGGACGGGAAATAGGTCTCGGCCGCGCGACGGAAGCCGGTGCCATCCGGATTGTCCGCCAGTTGGGCGCCACCTGCGCCACCCGTCTTCGGCACCAGCGCGTCGGCCGCGCCATCCAGATGCACGCGCGGCGTCATCCCCGTCACGCCCCACTGGTTGTTCTTGCGATCGGCGAACAGCCAGTCGACCGCATGCTCGCGATCGCCGACGCGCGCCGCCGTCATCGCGATCATCGGATAGTCCCAGCCCCAGGTCTGGCGCAGATCCCAGGTGTTGGCGACCGCGTCCAAAGTCCGCCGCATCGCCTTCGGATCGATCCGGTCGCCGGGGATGAAGCCGTCCGCCATCAGGAAGGAGGGATGATCGCGATTGCGGCATTCCTCCTTGTCCGCATGCGTGCGGCAGGCGGCGCTTTCGGCCACCGTCCAGAAATCGGGCACGCTCTCGGCGGGAAGATACAGGCCATCGCGCATCGCGGGAGGAGCCAGATGCGCGCGTGTCCGCTCCCATTCGGGCTTGGGCGGCAGGCCACGCAGGCGCCGCCACTCCTCCGCCACGCCCAGCGCCCAGCGGAAATATTCCAGCTCGAACGTGGGGTTGCGCGTCGTCAGCGGATCATAATTTTCCTGCGCCGGGATCAGCGGCGGCCCCAGATCCTTGCGGCCGCTGGCGCCATCCAAAGGCCAGCTGGCGAGCAGATCGGCGGTGGCGTCCACCATCTCGCCATAGCGCGCCAGCGCGGCCTTCCCATCGCCCGCACGCCGCACCAGTTCGGCCAGCAGGATCGGGTGTGGCTGCTGCCACATCAGGAAGGGCGAGATGTTGCTCGGGCTGTTGCGCCCTTCCGGCCCCACCATCTTCGGCCACCAGGCCCCCGCCACGCGATGCCGCGCCGCCTCCTCGCGCGCCGCCGGCAGATGGCCGAGATACCAGCCGAGGCTGCGCTCCAGCAGCTCGGGATGGCCCCAGAGCGCCTGCCACGCCGAATGCCACGGGTGCATTTCGAGATGGAACTTCCCGAACCAGCTGTTTGAGAACAAACCCTCTTCCTGCGGCGGCAGCGACCCCGCCCCGTTGATCGCGGAGAGGTACTGCGACAGCACCACGCGCCGCTCCAGCTCGGATGCACGCGGATCGGTGCTGCCGGTGAAGTCGACCGCAGCTCCCTTCGTCCAGAAATCGCGCCAGTGCGCTGCCGTCCCTGCCGCCAGCGCGGCCTCGTCGCCCGCCGCGACCGGACCCGCCCGATCGAAGCGTACCACCAGCACCAGCCTGTCCGATCCCTTGGCGCGAGCGACGAGGCCATCGCCCGCCTGACCGACCGACCCATTCACCGCCACCGCCGACCAGACGCGCGTGGCATCGATCGTCCGCTCGACCCGCACCTCTCCAGCGCCGCTCTTCTCGAACCGGATCGTATCGCCCGCGCGCGGCGTCCAGCCAGAGGGATCGGGATTGATCGCGGGCGTCACTCCCGGGTAGCGCACCGCCACCCCCAGCGCTCCAGAGGCAACCAGCGGGGACGTAATCTCCACCAGCAGCGCATCCGAATCCGCCGCCACCCGCGTCACCACCGTCACCGGCGCGCCCTTCAGCGTGAAGCGGCTGGTGAGCGTGCCGGTCCACAGATCGAGGCGCTGATCCGCGCCCGTGATGCTCGCGAAATCGGGCGCCGCACCCTCCGTCCCCAACGCCAGCGACAGGCGCGCGAGCGAGAAACGATGGGGGTTGGCGCGCAGCCACGCATAAGCCGGATTGCTCGCCGCCTCCGCCATCGATCCCATCGCGGCATAAGGCTGCTCGCCCCGGCCGGGCACGGCGATCGGCTTCAGCCCGTTCGCCTCGACATAGCCCGCCTCGTTGGGAAAGCTGTGCCACGCCCATTGCGCCATCGTCAGCAAGGGCGCGATCGGAGTGTAGCGATCCGCGAAGGTCTGCAGGCCGGTAATGTCGGCGGTGAAACCCAGTTCGCCATTGCCCAGCATCACCGGCGCATGCGGATCGATTTTGGTAAGATGCACCCCATGACGCGTCACCAAAGCCTGCCGATCGATCGGCGGTGCGGCCTGCACGACACCGCTCCCCATCGCCGCGATGGCAACCACCGCCGTACCCAACAATCCGCGCCCCACCCTCACCTCTCCCGCCATCCGATCACCTTCCGCATCAGGACGGCTCGGTTTCCTTCACGCGCCAGGTTTCGCGCCAGATATGGTAGGTGTCGATCGCCTTTTCGGGCGTGGTCACATACCAGCCATAGCCGTTGCGCCGCCCGATCGAGATCTCGTTCACGTCATCGCGAACATATTTGTCCCAATCGCCGAAGATCGGCTTGTTCGTCGCGGGATCATAGAGGCGCGACCAGAGCGGGCCACCATAATCGCGATCGATCAGCTTGCGGCCGTCGGGCGTCGTGATCCACGCCTTGCCATAGACCGCGCTTGCCTTCAGCCAGCCGACGCCGTCCACCACGGCGCGGCGGATGGCGGGGCTGGGATCCTTCTGCTCCATCAGGAACAACAGCACGTCGGTCGTCTCGTCGCTGCAGATCGCGGCGGGCTCGAAATTGCGCGCCGGAGCCGGAGCCAGCGTCAGCGGATCGACCTGCTGCGGCCAGCCGACCGGGCGACCCTTCATCCGATATTGCGCGGCAAGGATCACCTCCACCGCCTTCGCCTGCGCGGTGCGGGCGCGGGCCCGCATCTCGGCCGGGACATAGTCATAGCCCGGCTCCTCGCCTACCTCGCGCAGCAACTGGGCGACGCGCGCGACGGCATTGTCGTTGAAGGTCACGCTGTCATGAAAGTCCCCTTCCAGCGGATAGATCTGGGGCCAGCCGCCGTTCGGAAATTGCGCGTCGAGCAGGTAGCGCACGCCCTTTACGAAGCTCGCCTCATAGCGCGCCCGATCGGGTGAGCCCGCGGGTGCGGCCGCGATCACCTTGGCGAGAAAGCGCAGCTCGCCGACCGTGGCGCCATTGTCGAGCGTGCCCACGAACGTCCAGTAGATGTCGTGCGGCGCGTCCAGATTGGTGCGGTCCGGATTGGTCTGCTCGGCCTTGTTGGCATAATCCTGTCCCGGCTGGCGCGGCGGTGCGCTCCGGTCCTGATTCTTGCCCCAGCCGCCGGCGGGAGTCTGGAAGCTCAGGACGTTCTCCGCGATCCGGTGCGCCTCCGGCCCGGCATACCAGCCCGCATCCTTGTCCAGCGGCATCGACTTGATACCCGGCCCATAATGGTCCGGCGGCAGCGCCCACATCTGGCCGGGCTTGCGCTCCGCCGCGAGGCTGGCCCGATCCGCCTTCCCGAGCTTGTCCGACCGCGCCAGATACGCCGCCCACGCCGCCCGCTCGCCTGCCGGAAGCGTCGCGATCCGCGCCGCCGTCAGCGATTGGGCGGGGCCGTTGAAGCCCACCACATGGGCCGCAAGCGGCATCTCGGCGATGCCCGCCACGGCAGCGAGCAACGGGAACAGGCGGCGGGCGTGGGGCATCAGTCTCTCCGGAACGGGTTTGCCGGCAGGCACGGGATCAGAAGGTCGCACGCGCACCGAACAGGATCTCGCGGCCGAAATGGCGATAGTTGGACACGCGATCGGTCACGTCGGTGTAGCGATCATTATATTCGTCGGTCAGGTTCACGCCCTGGATCTGCAGCGTGATGTTCTTCGTGAGATTGTAGGCGAAGGAGGCATCGATGTTCAGCGTGCCGTTCACGCCCTCCTCCGTGTTGCCGTTGCCGCCGGGGAAGGCCACCAGATACTGGCCGCGATAGGCCGCCGAGACGCGCGTGCTGATCTTCTTCGTCTCGTAATAGAGCGTCGCGTTGAACGTGCGGTTCGATTGGCCGGTGAGCCGGTTGGTGCCGGCCGCGCCATAATTGACGCGCGACTTCACGAAGGTGGCGTTGCCGATGAAGCCGAAGTTCCGCAACACGCCCGGCAGGAAGGTGAAAGGCTGCTGATACTGGATCTCGATGCCCTTCAGCGTGCCGCCCTGCCCGTTGATCGTACGCGTCACGTCGAAATCCATGTCGGGTGACGAAGGCGTGCCGACGAGCAGGCTGTCCGGCAGGCCGAGGCTGCGCCACGGCACCGTCTCGGTGGATTGCGAGGTGAAGGACTGGATATCCTTGATGAAGCCCGCGACCGCGATCAGCGCCTCGGGCGCGAAATACCATTCGATCGACGCGTCATAATTGGTCGCGCGGAACGGCTTGAGCAGCGGATTGCCATAGGTCACGCGCTGCGTCGTCGTGGAGAGCGAGCCGCCCGGCGTGAGATCGCCCAGCGACGGGCGCGACATCACCTTCGCCGCGCCGAGGCGCACCGTCACCTTGTGCAGCGGCTCGATCGCGAGATTGAAGGACGGCAGCCAGTCCTGATAATCGTTGGTCACCGTCACATTGCTGTTGGCGGCGCCGATCGCGAGGAAGCCGGTGGAATCCACGGCCGTACGCGCATAGCGCACGCCGACATTGCCGCGCGTCTTCACACCGAACAATTCGGTCGAGAAATCGGCCTGCAGATAGCCGCCCGCATCCTTCTCCTGCACGCGCCGCGTGCCGTTATACGCGGGCACCAGCGGATTGTCGTACAGGCTGATGAAGTTGCTGATCTTGTCGATATCGGGCGCGATATAGGAAAGGTCGCTCCCGCTCGGGATCCCCAGCTTGCCGTCGAGGCTCACGATCTTGCCGAGGTTGGTCACGTCCGTCGCGCGATCCGCGCCGCTCAGCACCGTGACCGCCGCCTGATAGCCGAACGTATCGAAGCCGTAGGTGTGATAGGCGCCACCCGATTTCAGCGTGAGCCCGTCGAGCAGATCATATTCCAGCCCGCCACTGGCGTTGCGGAGGCGGAAGTTGGTGCCGCTCCTGCTCTTGCTCCATTCGGTCAGCGTGAAATTGCGCCCGTCGGTCACGTCGAAGCCGTAGGAGATCAGCGGCAGGCGATCATTCTGGCGGAAATCGTAGGTATAACCGTCCTTGTCGAGCGCATCGAACTTGTAGGCGACCGACAGGGGCGTGCGCGCCCGCGATTCCGATTCCCCCAGCTTGATCGTGCCGCGCAGGCGATCGGTGAATTCATGCCGGGCGTTGAGCGACACCTGCTGGAAGGTGCTCTTGGTCTTCTCCAGCCCATTCTCCACGCGCACGTCGACATTGTCGAACACGCCGTAGGAGATCGTATTCTTGGACGGATCGATCTCATAGGCATCCACGATCGTATCGCGCACGCCACCGGCCGAGCGGCTGAAGCCGATCGCCTCGATATTGGGGCTTTCGGCGGTCGACTTGTAGCGGCCAAACAGCACGTCCACCGCCACTTCGGTCTTGTCGGATGGCGACCATTGCACCGATCCCGTCAGACCCAGCCGCTGCAGATTGACCGACCCGAACGTGTAGCGCGGGATGCGGGGATAGAAGGCGCCCAGCACGGCATTGCGCTGGGCATCGGTGGTGCAGGGAATGCAGCCGCCGAAATTGTTGCTGTTGACCGCGCCATAGCCCTTGGTCGGATCGCCCGCCTGCCAGCGCGTGGTGTTGAAGCTCTCACTGATCGGATTGCGCTTGCTGAACGCGGCCGAGAGCAGCACGCCGAACGTCTTGTCGGGATTGGACCAGCTGACCAGCCCGGCGATGCGCGGCTGCGTGTTCTTGGCGAGATCGTTATACGATCCCTGCGTCGACAAGGCATAATGGAGCCCGGCGCCGAAGCCGAGCGGGCGCCCCGTCTGCAGATCGACCGTCGCGCCGAGCGAGCCTTCCTCCAGCTCCGCCGACTGGGTCTTGTTCACCTTGATGCTGTTGAACAGCTCGGACGCGAACATCGAGAAATCGAAGCCGCGATTGCCATTGCCGGCCAGCGCCGCCTGCGCCTCCATCCCGTTGATGCGCGTCTGCGTGAATTGCGAGCCGAGGCCGCGCACGCTGATCGTGCGGCCCTCGCCATTCTCGCGATCGATCGTCACGCCGGGCAGGCGCTGGATCGATTCCGCCAGATTGAGGTCGGGGAATTTCGCCATGTCCTCGGCCAGGATCGCGTCCACCTGACCCGGCGCGCTCTCCTTGATGTTCAGCGCCTTGTCGAGGCTGGAGCGGAAGCCGCTGACGACGATATCCTCGGGCGGCTGGCCGGGTGCGGGATCCTCCGCGATCGGCGCCGCCGGCGCAGGCGCGCTCATCGGCGCCGACTGCAGATAATTGGTGCGGACCGCCGCCCCGTTCGCACCCGGCCGCTTCAGCAGGATCGATTTGCCGAACGTCACGGGCTGCAGATCGGTGCGGGACAGGAGCTGCCGCAACGCCGTCTCCACCTCCATGTCGCCCTGGACGGAGGCGACCATGAGGCCGTCCGTCTGGGATTCGGGCACGAGGATCTGGATGCCGGCCTGATGCGCGAAGAGCGGGATGCCGGTGCGCGCGGGCTGGGCGGGGATATCGAAGCGGCGGACCTCGGCCTTGGCCTCCACCGCCATCATGACCATGGCGGCGATCGCGACGGATCCCAATAGCGCGCTACGCGACAATATCACGATAACCCCTCCTTTTATCACGGGCGCGCCTCATGTGGCGTGCTCTCGAAGGGGAAGAGTGCAGATCGGAAGATTTCCGTCAGATCGGTCGCGAATATTTTCGGGCGAGCCGGATTTCGTGGGGCGTGACTGTCACCTCGATGCTCAACGTCTTTTCCAACATCGAGGCAAATTCCTGCGGATTACCGACCTTGAACAGGCCGACGAGCCGCTCTTCGCCAAGACTGGGGTCGGCCAACACCAATTGCTGCTCATTGTAGCGATTGAACTGGGAGACGGCGCTGGTCAGCGTCTCGCCTTCAAGCGAGATCTCGCCATCGCGCCATGCCAGCGAGCGATTGATCTCAGCGGGTGCCGTGCCGGTGCGGGGCGCCTCGCCATTGATCGAGAAGGTCGCATATTGGCCCTCGGTCAGCACGTTCATCGTGCCCTTGGCGCCCGTGGGCCACGCGACGACCGTTCCCTCGGTGACGGCCACCTCCACCTGCTCGCCATTGCGGCGTACCGAAAAGGCCGTGCCGACCGCGCGCACCTGCGCGATCCCCGCGTCCACCACAAACGGGCGATGCCGATCCTTCGCCACCTGAAACCAGGCCTGCCCGTGCGTGATCGCGATCCGCCGCGTCTCGCCCGCCATTGCAACATGCAATTCGCTTTCGGTGTCGATCGTCGCGACCGATCCGTCCGCCAGCGGCAGGCGCCGTATCTCGCCGCGCACCGTCATCACCCGCTCGCCACGCAAAGCACGCCAGCCGACGAGCCCCAGTGCGGCCGCCGCAGCGCTGCTCAACCCACCCAGTACCCAACGGCGCGTCGGCGCGAGCCGCGAGTTCGGGACAGGGGCCATGGCCTCGGGCCCTGCCTCCTCCTCCGGCACGAGCGCATGATCGATCATGCTCAGCGCCGCCTGCGCGCGCAGCAGGGCGCCGGGATGACGCCAGCTCCGCGCCAGCCATTCGTCGAGCTGGGCCTGCTCCTCCGCTGTCAGCGGATCGCGCAGCGCCCAGCGCGCGGCTTCGTCCTCAACGCGATCGCGCATGGCCAAGGCCTTCCGCTGGGGGCGTGACGATCTGTTCGGGCTCAGGCTCGGTCAGAGCACGCAGCACCGATCGCAGGCCGCGGCTCGCATCATTCTCGACGACCGTTTCCGTCACGCCGAGCGCACGGGCGATTTCCTTCTGCGCCAGGCCATCGATCTTACGCATGATGAAGATCCGCCGGGCCCGTTCGGAGAGCTGGCCGATCGCCGCCTGCACGCGGCCCCATTCCTGCCGCGCGGCCGCGATCCGCTCGGGCGAAGGCTCCTCGCTCTCCCAGTCGTCGAGATCGGACATCGCCTCGATCTTCACCACCCGCGCCACCTTGATCGTCTGATGGACCAGATTGCGCGCCACCGAGAAGAAATAGGCGCGCGGCATCGTCACATGCGAAACGTCGGTCAGCTGGGCGATCCGGCAATAGCATTCCTGGACAATGTCCTCGACATCGACATCGCTGGGGACGCGACGACGCAACCACGATCGCACCTCGCGCTCGTGCGGCAGGATCTCACGTCCCACCCAATCCGCAAGCTCTCGACGTGTCGTGGCTGCTCTCCCTGAAGCCGAAGAGTGTCCGGCGCGCATTTTCCGTCACGCGCGGAATGATTTTTATGCGGGCGGCAGGTGGCGCCCGAAGATGGGGGCCGTCACAGTTTCGCGACGGGGCGTCCGTTGACGGTCACGCCGTCCAGCCGCAGCGCCGTGATCCGCTCGACGATGCTAGGCTCGCGCACGCCATCGAAGCGGCAATCGCGGAGGGTCATGCGGCCGACGGGAGCCTTCGGCAGGCCCTGGCAATCCAGCACGCGGATCGCATCCGCGACCTTCAGCCGCTCGACCACGATATCGTCGAGTTCGGGCGTGAACGGCCCGTTCCTGCCTTCCTCATACTGAAAATCACAGGTGATCGCCGCCTTGCCGACCTGCCCCACCGTGATGTCGCGCGCCCGGACATGCGCGATTCGCCCGCCGCGCACCGCATTGGATTTGAAGCGCAGCGCATACCAGAGATCCGGGCTGCTCATCGTGCATTGCTCGGCGAACACATTCTCGACACCGCCGGAGACTTCGCTGCCGATCACCACCCCGCCATGGCCCGCCTTCATCGTGCAGCGGCGGATCACGATGTCGTGCGAGGGCAAAGCGAGGCGGCGGCCATCGGCGTTCCGGCCGGACTTGATCGCGATGCAATCGTCGCCGGTGTCGAACGTGCAATCCTCGATCACCATCCCGTCGACCGATTCCGGATCGCAGCCGTCATTGTTCGGGCCGAGGCCGCTGACCGTCACGCCGCGCAACGTGACATTGCGGCTCGCGACCGGATGCACGTTCCAGCAGGGAGAATCGCGCAGCGTGACGCCCTCGATCAAAACGGTGTCGCAGCGCTGGAACTGGATCAGGTTAGGCCGCAGATAGCTGCCTTCGCCGAAGCGGCGCTCCGCCACTGGAACACCTTTCTCGGCCATTTCGAACAGCCGGATCCGGGCCGTACGCTGGTTCGGCAGGCCCTCGCGCCAGCCGTGGCGGGCACTGCCGCTCCACGACCACCAAGCCGCCCCCTGCCCGTCGATCGTGCCGCGCCCGGTCACCGCGACATTGCGCACGTCGCTGGCATAGATGAGCGGCGAATAGTTCATCAGCTCGACGCCCTCGAAGCGCGTCGCCACGATCGGATAGAGCGCGGGGTCGGTCGAGAAGAGCAGCACCGCGCCCTCCTCCAGATGCAGCTCGACATTCGATTGCAGGCGGATCGCGCCCGTCAGCCAGCGGCCGTCCGGCACGATCACGCGCCCACCACCCGCCGCGACGCAGGCCGCGATCGCATCGGCGAAGGCCCGCGTGCAAAGAACGCGCCCGCCCGCCTGCGCGCCATAGGCGCGGATATCGACGTCACGCTTGGGGAAGACGGGCGGGCGCACGCGGGCGACGATCCCGGCGGCGCGCTCCCAGCCATCACCCGCCTTCGGCCGCGCCTTGAGGCCGGTGGCGAGCAGCGCACCCACCGCCAGCACGGTTCGACGATCGAGCATCCCCACCATCATCCTGCTCCTTCGCCGCTGTCACACGCAGGGCTTCATACTTGTCATACAATGTTGCACGGCATGGGTTGCAAGTCACGCCGCGACGAGGCTTGATGTTGTACGATAAAACGGATTCGGCACTGCCACAGGGCGGGCCGGCGAAAGGAGAGGCGATGCACAGGACGATCCTCGAGGCGGCCCCGTTTGCGGCCGCATGCGCTCTGCTGGCGGGCGGCGCGCAGGCGCAGATGGCCTCCGCACCACCGATGAGCCGGGCGCCGGTGAACGTCGCGATCGACGGCGCCACCCGCCTCGCGCCAGCTTATCCGATGCCCTATCTCCGCCCGTCCGAGCAGGCGATCAAGGCGGTGATGGATCGCGTGCTCGGCTATATCGATCGCGAGACGCCCGTGGGCATGGTCGACGCCGCCGGCCGCGACGTGCCGCTCGCCAGCATCACCGCGCAGAGCAAGTTCAAGCCCGGCTTCCTGCTCACCAGCTACGAATGGGGCGTCACCTATGCGGGGGCGATGCTCGCCGGCGACGTGACCAACGACAAACGCTATACGCGCTACGCGGCCGATCGGATGAACTTCGTGGCGGACGTCGCCGCCCGCTATCGCAAGCTCGGCACGGAGCCCAAGTCCACGCCCGTCCGAAACATGCTGGCGCCCGAGCGGCTCGACGATTCCGGGGCGATGTCCGCCGCTTTGATCAAGGGCCAGCGCGCGGGGCTGGCCGACGCTAATATCCGCCCGCAGATCGACGTCTATCTCGACTGGATGGCCAAGCGACAGTTCCGCATGAAGGACGGCACGCTGGCGCGCGAACGTCCCTTGCCCGTCACCTTGTGGCTCGACGACGTCTATATGAGCGTGCCCGGCCTCGCGCAGATGGGCGCGCTGACCGGCGACCGGGCCTATTATGACGATGCCGTCCGTCAGGTCCTGCAATTCTCGCAGCGCATGTTCGTGCCCGAGAAGGGCCTCTACATGCACGCCTGGGCCGAGGGCATGGACCCGCATCCCGCCTTCCACTGGGGTCGCGCCAACGGCTGGGCCGTGATGGCGATGGTCGAGTTGTTGGAAGTGCTGCCCGCCGATCATCCGCAGCGCGGCGCCATCCTGAAGCAGTTGCGCGCGCATGTGGCCGGGCTCGCCAAGGTCCAGTCCGGCACCGGCCTGTGGCATCAGCTGCTCGATCGGCCCGACAGCTATCTCGAGACGTCGGCCAGCGCCATGTATGCCTACGCCATCGCCCGTGCGGTCAATCGCGGCTGGATCGACCGGCGCGCCTACGCGCCCGTCGCGATGCTCGCGTGGAACGGTGTATCGACCAAGGTGTCGCAGGCGGGCGAAGTGGAGGATGTCTGCGTCGGCACCGGCGTCGCCTTCGATCCCGCTTTCTATTATTTCCGCCCCCGACACGTCCGCGCGGCCCACGGCTATGGTCCGGTCCTGCTGGCGGGCGCCGAGGTGATCGCGATGCTGCGCAAGGGCGGCCCGATGGAGGGCGGCAACGGCCAGGGGCTGATCTTCGGCGAGAGCGCATCCTGAAGCGCGCACACATCCTCGATACAAAGGGGCGCCGGCTCATCACCGGCGCCCCTTTTTGGTTTCATCCTCCCCCCGCCAAGGAGTGTCGGCTTGGATTGCCCCCGGCAATCCAAGCCCATGCCGGGGGCATGGGCGACCCGACACTGTGGCGACGGAGGGGGAGGTCCGCGACCGTTCCGCTTCCTCCCCCTCCGTCAGGCTGACGCCTGACACCTCCCCTGGCGGGGAAGGATACTAGCCCCTTCAGAACTTCGCCGTGGCGCCGATCGTGAAGGTCCGGCCCTGCCGCGTCTGGAACAACGTGTCCTTGCGGACGCTGTCGATATACAGCGTGTTGCGCTCGTCCGTCAGGTTCTGCGCCTCGACGATCAGCTTGATATTCTCCGTCAGATTGTACGAGGCCGAGGCATCGACATAGAGCGTGCTGGCATTGGCACGCACGTCGCTGTCATTCGCGCCGGACGGAATGCCGCGGTTGAAGCTGCTGCGATAGCTGGCGGTGGAGCGGATGCTGAAGCGCTTGTCCTCGTAATAGATCGTCCCGCTCGCCGCATTCTTGGACAGATCGATCAGATCGTCGGTCGATGTCTGGGTCGGCACGCCGTTCGAGCTGGCCAATACATAATTGATCTTCGATTTGACGTAGGTGTAGCTGCCCAGCACGCCGAGATTCTTCAGGATGCCCGGCAGGAAGGTCAGCGGGAACTGCGCATTGACCTCGACGCCGTTGAGCGGGCCGCCCGGCGTGTTGGTCGAGCGGTTGACCGTGAAGAGATCGGCCGGGGTCGAGGGCGTCCCCGCCAGCAGCGCATCCGGCAGACCCAGCGAGCTATAGGGAACCTGGCTGGAGATCTGCTGGATGTAGGACTGGATTTTCTTGTGGAAGTAGGCGACCGACAGCAGCGATCCCGGCGCGAAATACCATTCCAGCGCGGCGTCATAGGTATCCGCGCGGATGGGATCGAGGAAGGGATTGTTGACGGTGCCCGTGCGCGTCGCGACCGTGACGCCGGAGGTGGGCGTCAGCAGGCCGAGTTCGGCGCGCGACATCACGCTCGCCGCCGAGAAACGCGCCTGCAGCTTGGACGTGAGCTCCGCGACCAGGTTCACCGACGGCAGCCAGTCGGTATAGGATCGGTTGACGTCGCCGCGCTGACCGACCGTGGGATATTGCGCGCCCGCCGCCGCCGCGACCGGAATGTAGCCGAACGAATCCTGCTGCGTGTGGACATAGCGGATGCCGACATCGCCCCGGATCGGGATGGGCAGCATGTCCTCCGTGTTGAACGTCGTCATCAGGTAACCGCTGGTGACGCGTTCGCGCACGCCGGAGCGCGCCGCGCCGCATTCGATGCCGCAATATTGGAAATTGTCGAAGCCCACCGCCTGGCGCCACTTCGCCGGATCGATCGCCGAGAACGAGGCGGGCGAGCCGTCACCCAGCAGGCTGCCGAAATTGTTGATCTGCCGGGTGATGCTGGCGAGCGTCGTGCCCGCCGACAGCGCCTGCACGGGCACCTGGCTCGGGATCAGATTCTGGCCGCGGATCTGGAAATTGCTCTCGCGGAACTGGCCACCGGCTTTGAATGCCATATGCTCGACCAGATTCCATTCGACATTGCCCTCGAACGTCTTGTTCTTGGTGTCCTGCCGCAGCGGCCGGCCGGCCGTGCTGAAGCCGCCCAGCACGGTGAAATTGTTGTCCGGGCTCGGCGCGTAGCTGAAATTGGCCGGGTTCGCGACATCGACGCCGAAGCCGATCGTCGGAATCTTGTTATTCTGTCGGAAATCGATCGAGAAATTGTTGACGTTGATGATGTCCATGAAGGTCTGCAGACGCAGCGGGCTGTAGAAGCGCGAATGCGAATAACCGGCGATGCCGCTGATCTTCAGCTTGTCCGAGAAGCGATGCTCGAAGTTCAGATTGCCCTGCTTGAACGTCGAGATGAACTTGTCGACGAGGCCCTCGGAACGGACATCGACCCCGTCGAACAGGCCGTACATGAGCGATCCGTTCTGGTTGAACTGGATGTCGCGCACGGACGTCATCGGCTTGCCGCCGTTGGTGGCGGTACGGCCGAACGAGATGGCGCCGATATAATTGTCGCGCCGCTCCACGTCGAAGCGCGAATAGAGGCCGTCGAGCGAGATGTCGGTATTGTCGTCCGGCTTCCACTGCAACGTCAGCGATCCGCCGATGCGCTCCGCATCCTGCTCCGAATTCACGTAGCGCGGGATACGCGGGAAGAAGGCGCCGCCGCCGGGCTGGTTGGTGATGCCGCGCAGATTCTGGATCGTATTGTAGGCCGCCACCGTGCTGGTGCGCGGATTATTGGTGCTGCAGGCCGTGGCGGTGGTGCCGCGCGCCGCATTGTTGGCCGGGTTCTGCGGCGCATAGCCGACCGGCGAGCAGAAGCCGCCGTCGATATAGGCCGGCAGGATGTTCACCGCCGAATAGCCCACCTCGCGCAGGTGGCGCTTGCTGTAGGCGAACGAGCCGAGGATGCCGAGCGTGCCATCCAGGAATTTCTTGGAGACGAGCGCCGAGATGCGCGGATCGGCGCTCTTGCTCACCTGATTGTAGATGCCCTTGGCCGTCGCGGTCGCGACGAAGTCGGTGTGGAAATCCATCGGGTGCGGCGCGCGCAGATCGACGGTCGCGCCGAGCGAGCCCTCCTCCACGTCGGCCGACGGCGTCTTGCGGACGGCAAGCGACGAGAAGATTTCGGTCGGGAAGGCGTTGAAGTCGAAGCTGCGGCCCGAATTGCCGGCGCCGTAGATATCGGATGCGCCCGTCTGGGACGTGCCCTCCATCCCGTTGATGCGGACGCGCGTGAAGGCCGCGCCGAGACCGCGCACCGAGATGTTCTTGCCCTCGCCGCCGTCACCGCGCGACAGCGCCACACCCGGAATACGCTGCATCGATTCCGCGAGATTGGCGTCCGGGAACTTGCCGATATCCTCGGCCACGATGCTGTCGATCGCGGCGGTCTCGTTGCGCTTGAGGTTGATCGCGCTGTTCAGCGAGGCGCGAAAGCCCGTGACGACGATATCCTCCATCGTGCCGGGCGCGTTCGGCGTGGGATTGTCCGCCGCCGTATCCGTGTCGGGGGTGCCCGACGCGGTCTGATCCGCAGGCTTCGGAGCGGGGCGGGTCTGGGCGATGGCGGGAGCCGCGGTCATCGCCAGCACGAGGGCCGCGCCCGAGGCGGCTCCGAACAGGGATGCGGTGGTGCGATGCGGTCGCTTGGTCATGTCTCTCTCCATTTTGCACGGGAGAGCCCTGCCCACGACGGCAGTTTTCTTCAGCCCCCCTTCATGTCTGGGCTCTTCGGCCCTTGTCGCCGGGAATATCATCGGCCGGGCGATTGTAAAGTAGTTGTATCACAAGTTATGCACAGGCCTGTCTTGCGTCAGATCTTCTGACCTAATGTCGGATATCCAGTCCGGAGGCGATTCCGCACATTTATTGCAGGTGCGATCAGATCTATTCGGGGCGGAATTCGCATGCTCGTCTGCGCCCGCAATGGCCTTTGTAACATAATTTTTCCGAGTAGATTTTCCGTGTAATTTTGTGGTGTTGCAGGTTACTCGAATAGGTAGGTTCGTCAGCTGGCGGCACGGCGCGAATCATGGTGCGGTGCAGTCCCGCCGGCCGAAGACGAGGTCGGGCCGACATCCCCGTTCGGCCCTGGGCGCGCGGAACATGCGCTGTCTGACAACCCGATCGCACCGATCGGTCGCAAACAAAAAGACGATGATCAAAGGAGGATAGGATGAACGATCTGGAAGGCTCGACGATCAAGCGGCGTGAACTCCTGGGCGGCCTCGCCGCCGGCTCCGCCATCGCGGTGGCGTCGCTCGATGCGCTTCCGGCTGCTGCTGCACAGGCGAAGCGTAAGCGCTACGTGTCGGTCGGCGTCGGCAGCCGCAATCGCATGTACCAGCAGGCGATCTGGGGGCCGCACAAGGCGCATGCCGAGCTGGTCGCGGCGGTCGACACCAATCCCGGCCGCCTTGCGCTGGTCGGCAAGCTGGCCGGGCAGAACGGCGCCCCCGCCCCCAAGCCCTATCTCGCGACCGAATTCGACAAGATGGTCCGCGAGCAGCGGCCCGACGTGATCATCGTCACCACGCCGGACACGTTCCACGACGATTATCTCGTCCGCGCGCTGGAGGCGGGGTGCGACGTCCTCACCGAAAAGCCGATGACGACCACGCCCGAGAAAGCGCAGCGCATCCTGGATGCCGTGAAGCGCACCGGCCGCCACATCCGCATCACGCACAATTATCGCTACGCCCCCTATCGCAGCCAGGTGAAGGAGCTGCTGATGTCGGGCGAGATCGGCGATGTCCTGTCGGTCGATTTCCACTGGCTGCTGAACACCAGCCACGGCGCGGATTATTTCCGGCGCTGGCATTCGAACAAGGCGATGTCGGGCGGGCTGATGATCCACAAGGCCAGCCACCATTTCGATCTGGTCAATTGGTGGCTGTCGGACATGCCGGTCGAGGTGCAGGCGGTGGGCAAACGCGATTTCTACACGCCCGCCATGGCGAAGCGCTTTGGCCTCGTCGGCGGTCACGAGCGCTGCCACACCTGCCCCGAAACCGGCGACTGCACCTTCTTCTTCAGCCTGAAGGACGATCCCGCGCTGAAGGCCATGTATCTCGATGCCGAGAAATATGACGGCTATTTCCGCGATCAGTGCGTGTGGCGGCCGGAGATCAGCATCGAGGACACGATGAACGTGATCGTGAAATATCAGGGCGGCGCCACGCTGAGCTACAGCCTGAATGCCTTCAATGCGTGGGAGGGCTATACGATCGCGTTCAACGGCACGAAGGGCCGGCTGGAGCATGTCGTGATCGAGCAGGCCGGCATTTCCGGGCTGAACGGCAGCAGCATGGGGGACGAGATCCAGACGCGGATCATCCCGATGCGGGGCGATCCGCGCGACATCCCGCCCGCGACCGGTGCCGGCGGCCATGGCGGCGGCGATACCGTGATGCTGGCGGAGATCTTCGATCCGAACGCGCCCGCCGATCCCCTGCTGCGCCGCGCCGACGAACGCGCGGGCGCCGCCTCCGCCCTGATCGGCATGGCCGCCAATCGCTGTTTCCAGACGGGGCAGCCGGTGAAGATCGCCGATCTGGTCACGGGCCTCACCGCGCCCGATTATCCCAGGATGCCGGATCATGACGGCAAGGTGCCGATGCCGAGACCGCTCACGAAAGCCTGACCACCGCAGACCGGGATGCCCGCGCGCCGCAAGGGAGGCGCGCGGGTGGGGCGAGTGCGGCGCCCGGTTTGCCTGTCGGGTATGAGCGGATACAGTCGGCAGAGGCCGTCCCCTGCGGCCGGTGCCGCCGGAGAGAGTCATTTCGCGCCTGCTTCTCGTCGAGGATGACCCGTCGCTGGGCAGCGCGCTGCGCCGGGCGCTGGAGGCGGCGGGCCATGCGGTCGACTGGGCGACGCGCGGAGAGGACGGCATCGCCCTGATCGAGGCGGAGGCCTATGGCGTCGTGCTGCTGGACCTCGGCCTGCCCGATGTGGACGGGCTGGAGGTGATCCGCGCGATCCGGTCGCTGCGCCACACGGCCCGGATCATCATCATCACCGCGCAGGACCGCACGAGCCAGCGCATCCGGGGACTGGATGCCGGCGCCGACGATTATCTCGTCAAGCCCGTGGATGTCGACGAACTGGCGGCGCGCGTGCGCGCGCAGCTTCGTCGGGCGGACCGGCGGGCGACGGACCTGCTCACCGTGCGGGATATCGCGATCGATCTGGCCGGGCAGACGGTCGCCCTGAATGGCGAGCCCGTCGCCATCACCGCCAAGGAATATAAGGTGCTGGCGCTGCTGATGCGCCGCGCCGGACAGTTCATCACCAAATCCCAGATCGAAGCCGCGCTCTACGACAATGAGCGGCTGATCGAGAGCAACACCGTGGAGGTCGCGGTCTCGTCGCTGCGCCGCAAGCTGGGGCGGGAGGCGATCGTGACGGCGCGCGGCCTCGGCTACATGGTCGCGCGATGAGGGGGCGGCTCCGGCGGTCGCTCGCCGGCCAGCTCTACGCCTATCTCGTCGCGCTCACGGTGGTGATCGCCCTGTCGATGGCCGCGCTCCTGTTCGCGATCGTGCGGGCGGACATCAACCGGCGCGCGGACGAACAGCTGACGACAGCGGCGCAGGTGCTCTTCCTGCTGATGCGGGAGGAGGTGGATGGCGATGCCGTCTTCCCCGCCTGGCATCGCGATCGGCCGACCGAGCGCCTGCTGAGTGACGAGGACGTCGCCGCCTTCCAGGCCTCGGCCCCGTGGCGCCGCTTCGCCGTTTTTCACGGCGGGCAGATGGCCGTGCCGCCGCAAGGAACCGGCATCGCGCAGGCCATGCCGCGACGGGAGGGCTTCGGCACGTTCGAGGCGGACGGCCATCGCTGGCGCAGCTACGGCCTCATCATTCCCCGCCACCATCTGCTGATCGTGATCGCCGAGCAGAAGCAGGTCCGCACGACCCTGCTCATCAGCGGCGCCAAGCGCCTGCTGATCCCGCTGGCGGCATTGATCCTCGGCAGCGCGGCATTACTGTGGTGGACGCTGCGGCGCGGGCTCTCGGCGGTCGATCGCCTGCGGCTCACCCTCGCCAGCCGCTCGCCGCAGGATCTCGATCCGCTGACCGATACCGACTGGCCCGGCGATTTCGAGGATCTCATCGCCGCGATCAACCGCCTGTTCGATCGGGTGCGCGAGGCATTCGATCACGAACAGGCGCTGGCCGATCATGCCGCGCACCAGCTCCGCACGCCTCTGGCGGCATTGAAGGTGCGCGCGCAACTGCTCGCGCGCCATGCCGCGCCCGAGCATCGCGACGATGCCGATGCCCTGCTCGCCAGCGTCGACCGTACCAGTGCGATCGTCTCGCAGATGGTCCGGCTCGCGCGACTGGAGACGGCGCGGTTCGAGCCCGCCGACGTGGATCTGGTCGCGCTCGCCACCCGCACGATCGCGGATCGCGCGCTGGTGGCGGCGAAGGCCGGGCTGGAATTCGCGCTCACGCATGACGATCGGGTGATCGCGCGCACCGATGCAGCGTGTCTCGAAGTCGGCCTCGCCGCACTGGTGGATAATGCCATCGCCCATGCGCGCGGCGGCGGGATCGTCGAAATCGGCGTGACCCATGCCGTGGGTGGCCCGTCCATCGTCGTCAGCGATCGCGGCCCCGGCATCAGCGCGGAGCGGCGCGAGACGCTGCTCACGCCCCCTGCCCGCCCCGATGGCGCCCCCGCCGGGCTCGGCATCCCGATCGCCCGCCGCGCCGTGCATATCCTCGGCGCGACACTGCGGCTCGACCAGCGCGACGGTCCCGGTCTGACGGCGGCGATCATTCTCCCCGACTGAGCCTTCGTCAGCTTCGCATCAGCTTCAGAGTCTACGGCGCGAAATCCGGTTTTCGCGAGGTTCCATGTCGTCCGTTTCCCAAGGCCCGACGCTGCCCCGTTCGCGGCAATTGCTCATCACGGGCGGCGTCGCCGGCGGGCTGTTGCTGGTGGTGGTCGCCTCGACCGTGTTCCACACGGCGGATCCCGATCCGGCCGCGACGGAGAAGACGCCGGGGATATTCCAGGCATCCCCGCAGCAGTTCGCCAGCCTCTCCATCCAGCGCGTCGGCCGGCCCGGCGAAGGCGCCGCCGTCCATGCGACGGGCGTGATCTCCACCAATGACGACGTCTCTACGCCGATCGTCCCGCCTTTGACCGGACAGGTGGTGAAGGTGTTGGTCGAGCCGGGGCAGACGGTACGCGAGGGCCAGCCGCTCGCCATCATCCGCTCGACCGAGCGCAGCCAGGCGCGCGACGCGCTGGTGACGGCCTCGGCCCAGCGGGAGAATGCCCGCGCGCAGATCCGCATCGCCGAAGGCACCGCCCACAGACAGGAGCTGATCTTCAAGAATGGCGGCGGCGCGCAGAAGGATACTCTGCAGGCGCAGGCCGATCTGATCGCGGCGCAGGCCGCGCTGCGGACGGCCGAGGCCGCTTACGCCACCGCCGCCGACCAGCTGAAGATACAGGGCGGCACGGCGGGAGATCTTCGCGACGGCACGAAGGGGGGCACGGGCGGTGCGCTTGCCACCGTGCGCGCGCCGATCGGCGGCGTGGTGGCATCCCGCTCGCTGGCGGCCGGGCAATATCTCGGCTCCGGCCAGACCAACCCGATCTTCGTCATCACCAATCCGGCCTCGGTCTGGCTGATCGCGCAGGTGGCGGAGGGCGACGCGCGACACGTCCATGTCGGCGACCGGCTGGACGTGACGACCCCCTCCTCGCCCGGCCGGACCTTCTCGGCGCGGGTGAGCGTCGTCGGCTCGGGCCTCGATCCCGCCACGCATCGCCTGCCGGTGCGCGCCGTCATCGCCAATCCCGATGGTGCGCTGAAGCCGCAGATGTTCGCCAGCTTCACGATCCGCCCGCAGGCGAGCCGCAGCGCTTTCGCCGGCGTGCAGGTGCCGGCCGAGGCCGTGATCCGCGAGGGCGATACGGCGCGCGTCTGGGTCGCCCAGCCCGGCAACAGACTGGTCGCGCGCGACGTGACGATCGCGGACGGCGCGGCCGACGGGCAGGTCAACGTGATCGCCGGCCTGAAGCCGGGCGAGATGATCGTCACCAGCGGCGCGATCTTCGTCAACGAAGCCGGCATCCCGAGCTGATCGCGCCATGAACTTCATCATTGCCGCCGCGCTCCGCCAGCGCGTCCTTGTCGTGCTGCTGCTCGCCGCGATGCTGGCGGCCGGCGGCTTCGCCTTCGCGAACCTGAATATCGAGGCCTATCCCGATCCGGTTCCGCCCTCGGTGGAGATCGTCACCCAGAATAGCGGCATCTCGGCCGAGGAGATCGAGCGCAACATCACGATCCCGATCGAGGTCGCGATGGCGGGCATCCCGCACGTGAAGACGATCCGCACCATCTCGCTGTTCGGCCTGTCCGACGTGAAGGTGCAGTTCACCTACGATTACACGTTCGAGCAGGCGCAGCAGCAGGTGATCAACCGGCTGGGCCAGGTGGATGGCCTGCCCGACGGCGTCTCGCCCGGAATCTCGCCCGTCAGCCCGATCGGCGAGATCTATCGCTATCGCGTGGTCGGCCCCCCCGGCTATTCGGTGATGGATCTCAAGACCATTCAGGACTGGGTGGTCGAACGGCGCATCAAGGCGGTGCCGGGCGTGATCGACGTCACCGGCTGGGGCGGCAAGACGCGCACCTATGATGTGGTGATCGATAATGATCGCCTCGTCGCCGAGGGCGTCACCGTCGCCAACGTGATCGACGCCCTCAACAAGAGCAACGCCAATGTCGGCGGCCAGACCGTGACGATCGGGCCACAGAGCGCGATCGTGCGCGGCGTGGCCCTGATCCACTCGGTGGACGAGGTCAATCGCGTGCTGGTGGGGATGAACGGCAGCCAGCCGGTCCGCCTGCGCGATGTCGCCACGGTGAAGATCGGCAATCAGCCGCGCCTGGGCATCGCCGGACAGAATGACGACAGCGATATCGTGCAGGGCACGGTGCTGATGTATCGCGGCGCGCAATCCAGCCCGACGATCGCGGCGGTCGAGGCGGCGATCCACGATATCAACACATCGGGCGTGCTGCCCCCCGGCGTGAAGCTGGAGCGGATCTACGATCGCTCGGGCCTGATCAAGCTGACGACGCACACCGTGATCCACAACATGATCGAGGGCATCGTCCTGATCTTCGTGCTGCAGTGGTTGTTCCTCGGCAATCTGCGCTCGGCGGTGATCGTGGCGGCCACCATCCCCTTTGCCCTTTCCGTGGCGATGCTGATCATCACCGTCTCGGGCGAATCCGCGAATTTGCTGTCCGTGGGTGCGCTCGATTTCGGACTGATCGTGGATGCCACCGTGATCATGGTGGAGAATATCTTCCGCCATCTGGTCGAGCGCAGCCACGCCGTCGAGCATGGCGAGGGCGCCTATACGTGGCGCAGCCGGATGGGCGCGATCCTGCGCGGTTCGGGAGAGGTCAATCGCGGCATCTTCTTCGCCGCCGCGATCATCATCGCCAGCTTCATCCCGCTCTTCACGCTCACCGGGATCGAGGGCCACATCTTCGGCCCGATGGCGAAGACCTATGCCTATGCCATTGCCGGCGGCCTGATCGCCACCTTCACCGTCTCGCCGGTGCTCTCCGCTTTGCTGCTCCCGGATCGGCTGGACGAAGTGGAGACGTGGATCATCCGCAAGATCCGCGCCGTCTACGAACCCTCGGTGCGCTTCGCGCTCGCCAACCGCGTGCTGACCCTCGGCGCCGTGATCGTGCTGGTCCTCGGCACGGGGCTCGCCACGCGCACGCTCGGCATCGAATTCCTGCCCAAGCTGGAAGAGGGCAATATGTGGATCCGCGCCACCATGCCCGCCTCCGTCTCGCTAGAAGACGGGCAGAAGGTGGTGAACGAGGCGCGGCGCATCATCGCCAGCTATCCCGAGGTGGAGACGGTCGTCTCCCAGCATGGCCGCCCCGATGACGGCACCGATGCCACCGGCTTCTTCAACGCCGAATTCTTCGCGCCGTTGAAGCCGTTCGACACATGGCCGCGCGGCATGACCAAGGCCAAGCTGACCGAGGAGATGGAGCATCGCTTCGCCGAGCGCTTCCCCGGCGTGGAATTCTCCTTCTCCCAATATATCGAGGACAATGTCGAGGAGGCGGCATCCGGGGTGAAGGGCGCCAATTCGATCAAGCTCTACGGCCCCGATCTCGCGACGCTGGAAGCGACCGGCAAGAAGATCGAAGACGCGATGGCCAAGGTGCCCGGTATCACCGATCTGGGCGTGTTCCAGCTGCTCGGCCAGCCGACCGTGCAGGTCGCGGTCGATCGGGACCGCGCCGCCCGCTACGGCCTGACGCCCGAGGATGTGAACCAGGTCGTGCGCGCCTCGATCGGCGGGCAGGATGCCGGCGAACTCTACGAACATGGCACGGACCGCCACTTCCCGATCGTCGTGCGCCTGCAGCCCTCGCAGCGGCAGAGCATCGAATCGATCGGCCGGATCACGGTCGGCGCGCCCGGTGCCGATGGCGCCACCATCCCCGTCCCGCTCTCCGAAGTGGCGGACATCCGCCTGATCAGCGGGCCCTCGTTCGTCTATCGCGAGCATCAGGAGCGCTACATCCCGATCAAATTCGCGGTGCGCGGGCGCGATCTGGGCAGCGCCGTCGCCGAGGCCCAGAAGCGCGTGGCGCACGATGTGAAGCTGCCGCCCGGTTACCATCTGGAATGGGCGGGCGAGCTTGGCAATCTGCAGGACGCGATCGACCGGCTGGAGCTGGTCGTGCCGATCAGCCTCGCGCTCATCCTCGTGCTGCTGTTCCTGAACTTCGGCTCGGCGCGGGACATGTTGCTGTCCGCCTCGGTGATGCCGATGGCGCTGGTGGGCGGCGTGCTGGCGCTGATCCTGACCGGCACGACCTTCTCCATCTCGGCGGCGATCGGCTTCGTCGCCTTGCTCGGCATTTCGGTGATGGACGGGATCATCGTGCTGACCGCCTTCAATCAGGCGATCGACCACGGGCTGGAGCGGGCCGAGGCGCTGGTGAAGGCGTGCGAGAACAGCCTCCGCCCGGTGCTGATGACCTGCCTGGTCGCCGCGATCGGCCTCGTCCCCGCCGCTTTCTCCAGCGGTATCGGCAGCCAGGTCCAGAAGCCGCTCGCGATCGTCGTGGTCGGCGGGATGCTGCTCGCGCCGATCCTGATCCTGCTCGCGCTGCCCGTGCTGATCGACATGTTCTCGCGCCACACGCCGCCCGGTGCCGATCCGGACGGCGAGCCGGAAGAGGAGGCGCTGGCATGATCCGTTTCCACACGGCCGCCAGCCCGCTTGCTCTGGCGCTGCTGCTGGCCGGCTGCGCGGTCGGCCCGACCTTCAAGACGCCCCCCGCCCCCACGGCGAAGGATTACACGCCGGCACCAGTCGCCCCGGAAATTCCGGCGACCGCGACCACGCCGGGTCAGCAGCTCGTGAATGGCGGCGCGGTCTCGTCGCTCTGGTGGACGCAGTTCGGCAGCGAGGCGCTGAACCAGCTCGTCGCGATGGCGCTGGCGAAGAATACCGATATCGCGGTCGCCGACGCGACGCTGCGGCAAGCTCGGTCGCAGGCCTCGGCCGAAGTCGGCGGGCTCCTGCCGGAGGTCGATGCCGGCTATCAGGCGGAGCGCACCCGCGTTTCGAAGGCGCTGTCCGATCCGCTCGCCGATCCGGGGGTCTATCGCTACAGCCTGCACACCGCCTCGCTCACCGTCTCCTATCCGCTCGATCTGTTCGGCGGCGTCCGCCGCAAAGTGGAATCGGCGCGGGCGACGGCGGAGGCGACCGCCTTCCGATTGCAGGCCGCGCGGCTGACCGTCGTCAGCAACGTCGTCGTCGCCGCGATCACGGAAGCCGCGCTGCGGAAGAAGATCGCCGCGACCGAGGAAGGGCTGAAGGCCGCGCGCGAGGCGCTGGCGCTGCTGCGCGTCCAGCTGTCGCTCGGCGCGATCGGCAAGGCGGACGTGGCGGCGCAGGTGACGGTGGTGGCGCAGGCCGAGGCCGCGCTACCGGCGCTGCAGAAGGATCTGGTGGCGCAGCAGACCAGCCTTTCGATCCTGCTCGGGCGTGATCCGCACGAGCCGCTGCCGGCCAGCGTGGATCTCGACACGCTGACATTGCCCGCGAACCTGCCCGTGTCCCTCCCCTCCGATCTCGTCCGCCAGCGGCCCGACGTGCGCGCGAGCGAAGCCGCTCTGCACGCCGCCAGCGCCGACGTGGGCGTGGCGATCGCGGCGCGCCTGCCCTCGATCGCGCTGAGCGGATCGGTCGGCGGGCAGGCGGTGGCGTTCGGCGACATGTTCCGCGACGGCAATCCCTTCTGGACGCTGATCGGCGGGATCACCCAACCCCTGTTCCACGGCGGCGCATTGCGGGCGCAGCAGCGCTCGGCCGAGGCCGCGCTCGACATCGCCAAGGCGCAATATCGCGCGGCGGTGCTGGGCGCGTTCGGGGACGTGGCCAACGCCCTGACCGCGCTGGATGCCGACCGGCGCAGCCTGGCGGCGGCGGAAACGGCCGCATCCAGCGCACGCGAGAATTACGGCTATCTCGATGTTCAGCTGCGGCTGGGACAGGTCGGCAGCCTCGCTCTGCTCAACGCGACCGCCGCCCGGATCGAGACCGCCAATGCGCTGGTCGACGCGCGGGTTGCGCGGATCGCGGACGTGGCGGCGCTCTATCAGGCGCTTGGCGGCGGGACGACGCGGTAACCCCCCTTTTCCGCCGCCCGTGACATCCACGGGCGGCGGGACGGATCAGAAGGTCGCCACGCGGAGCACCAGCCGGACGTTGCGGCCCGGCATCACCACCTCGTCCTTGTTCAGCGACGTTGCCGCGCGTTGCACGTCGTTGGTCAGATTCTGTCCGACCAGCGCCAGCTCCACGCCCGGCTGCGACCGGAACGGCCGCCAAGCGATCTGGGCATTCAGCTCCTTATAGTGCGGCGTCTCCGTATCGAACGCACCGAACCTGTCCTGCTTGCCGACATAAAGGAGCAGCACGTTCGCATCGAAGGGCTTGCTCTGCCACGTCAGCCCGCCGCCCACGCGATAGGGCGGGATGCGCGGAACATTGCCGCCATTGTCCAGCGTGGCGCGCGTATAATCGGCCAGCGTCCTGGCCGAGAGAGAACCGAATGAGGATTTGATCAGCTCGTAGGTCGCCTCGCCCTCGGCGCCATAGAAATGCGCTCCCTGCTGGCGATAGTTCAGCTCGCGCAAATCGCCGTCGCCATCCACCGCGCAGACGCCGTCATCGTCGCAGACCCGGCCCGTCAGATCGCCGTAAATATAGTTGTGGAACCAGGTGCTGTAGAGGCTGCCGTCGAAATGCAGCTTGCCACGGCGTACGCGCAAAGTGCCTTCCAGCGAATTGGCGCGCTCGATCCGGAGATTGGGATCGCCCGTCTCGAACGTGTTGGGTCCGTCATGCCCGCCGCGCGCGAACAATTCGGTCTGGGCCGGCGCGCGGCCGGTGCTGGAGAAGGTCAGCCCCAGCTTCACGCCCGATCCGGCATCCAGCAACGCCCCGACCGATCCGCTGATCGGCGTATAATCCACCTTCGTCGCGACGTCGCTGGCGGGCGTGCCGTGGACGCTGACATGCTCCACCCGGCCGCTCGCCTGCAGGCGCAACGCGGAGGTCAGCGGCATTTCGGTGAAAAGGTAAGCGGCTTCGCTCTGCGTGAGCGTCGGGAACAGATAGCTGCTGTCCACGCCCACCGCCGAGAAGCGGCGCCGCTGCACCTCCACGCCGACCGCCGTATTCTGCACCGGGCCGATCGGGTTCAGCAGCAGTTCGGCCCGGCCGTCATATTCCTTGTTGCGGAAGGTCGTGTCGACCGTGCCGTCGGGCTCCACCTCGCTGTGCCTGTAGGTGGCATAGCTGCCCGTCAGGTCGAGCGACTTGAACGGGCCCGAGTCGATCGCGATCGTGTCCCGGGTCAGCGCCTTGGTCTGGCGCATGACGATATGGGTGTCGTCGCTCGGTATGCCGTAATTGGCGTTATACTGGGTGACGGCGGCGCCGACATGGCTGTCGCCGAAGAAATAGGAGCCGCCCAGCGATCCGCCCCGGGCGCGCATATAGCTGTTCTCCTGCGTGCCCAGCGGCGTGTCGTAATCGGTCGCGCGCCGATCAAAGCCGTCGGCGTGGAACGCGAAATCGCCGGCTTTCACGTCGGTCAGCGCCGAAATCTCGCCCATGTCGGCAGCGGTGCCGTAGCTGCCCGTCACCTCGCCCGTGATCGGCTGGGTCGGCTGGGTGAGCGGCACACGATTGTTCAGCACGTTGACCACGCCGCCGATCGCCTGGCTGCCATAGCGCAGCGTCGACGGCCCGCGCACCACTTCGATGCTCTGCGCCGCCAGCGGATCGATCGGGATGCCGTGATCGGGTCCGATGTCGGACACGTCGGAGCTGCTCGCCCCATCCTCCAGCAGGCGGACGCGGGTGGCGTCCATGCCCCGGATGATCGGGCGGCTGGCGCCCGCGGCGAAGCTGGTCGCCGAGACGCCCGGCGTGGTGGCCAGCGCATCGGCGATGCTGCCGCCGCCGCTCTGCAGGATCTGCGACCGATCCACCTTGGCCACGATCGTCGGCGTATCGTCGCTGAAGGTGGCGAAGGGAGAGGCGGTGACGACGATGGTGTTCCGGTCGTCGGCGCCGGTGGCGGGCGCAGCGGCGGGATCGGCATAAGCGGCCGCAGGGGCGAACGCGGCGGCGGCCACGCTGAGCATGGTGAAGGATCGCATCAGGGAAAACTCCGGCAGTCTGTCGCGATGCCGGCGCCCCTCGGGCAACACGGCATGGCAAGCGGAGCGGCGTGACGCGCGCTCCTTGTCTAGGGCTGGTGATGTTCGGAAAGGATGGGAGGCGCGCGGCCGCGCCAGCCGGGCGGCAGATGACGACGCGGCCAGAGCAGCAGCAGGGCGGCCGTGACGATGGCGTGGAACGCGGACGGCCCGGCCACCGCGATCGGAGCCGGCGCGAGATAATCCGCCGTCTGTGCCAGCTCCCGACACAGGAGGCAGGCGGTCTCGTCGTCGGACAGTCCGAATTCGGACGCGGCGCCGATCCGGACGGAGGTGTCCTGCACCGAAAGCTGCGCCGCGAGATGCGGCAGATGAACATGGGCCCGCGCGACGACGCCTTGCCAAAGCAGCGCGAGAAGGATCGCGACGGCGAGCGCCGTGCGCCGCACCGACCCGCCGGGCCGCAGTGCGCGCGGGCCGCTCATTCCCTCACTGTCTGGTGATCCATGCCCCACTCAGGGCGCCCCTTTTCATCTCGCACGGTCGTCGATCGTGATCGGTCGTCATGCTCGCCGGCATGATCGTGAGCGGCGGGCATGATCGACAGACGCTGACCTGGAGATGAATGAGATGTTGTAACATTAAATCGAAAGCGAAGCGCGTGCAGCCCTATCCGCCCGGCCGGTAGAACATCTCCCCGATACGAACCGCCAGCCCCGCTTTAACCAGCAGGCTGAGATTCTGGCGCGACAGGCCCAAAGCGACCAATTCCTCGCGCGATGCGCCGCCCTGTCGATCGAGCAATTCCAGCGCGCGCGCGCGGGCGGTGCCCCGGCGGATACCGACATCGGCGTATCCCGCCGCCGTGGCGCGCGTGGCGACGATCAGGGCCTTCAGAAGCGCCGGGGGTTCGGGCGAGATCGGCGGCGGCAATCGCAGGTTGAGCGCCCCCAGACACGCGACGACGGTGATCGCCGCATGCACGATCGGATCGTCGCTTTCCCCGCCGTGCGCGCTGCGCTGGAGATGCGCGACCATCTGGATGAAATCATGCTCCTCCGGCGCGATGAACGGAGCATCCAGGGTCAGAAACATCCTTCGGGATGCATCATGATCGCGCAGCGCATCCGCCAGCGGATCCGGCTTTTCGCCCGGCCCCGTGGCGGCGGCCTGCGCGGCCAGGCGCAACAGGCGCAGCACCTTGCGCTCGGCCGGGCGCAGCGCGCGGGGAGGTCTCCAGTCCGACGACATGGCTGCGATCAATGGCCTCGCGAATGGAGGGTAGGAGCGACCAGACAGGCCCGGTCCGCATTGCTGTCGGTCCTCCGGCCGCTCTCGCGATTGCGATCCTGCAACATGACGGGACGGGCGGGACGCGGACCGTCGATCATGCGCGCCTGCCCCCGAAGCGCCAGATCAGCGCCGGAAGGATCAGCAACGTCGTCAGCGTCGAGCTGACCAGCCCGCCCATGATCACGATCGCCATAGGCCCCTGTATCTCGCGCCCGGCCTGCCCGCTGCCGATCGCCAGCGGCAACAGGCCGAGGCCGGTGACGAGCGCCGTCATCAGGATCGGCGTCATGCGCTCGCGCGTCGCGAGGACGAGCGTGTCGAGCGACCAGGGATGGCCCTCGGCCTGCACCAGATGGTCCGCGTGGGAGAGGAGCAGGATGGTGTTGCGCGCCGCGACGCCGAACAAGGTGACGAACCCCACCAGCGAGCCCAGCGACAGATCGCGCCCGCTCAGCAGCACCGCGATCACGCCGCCGATCATCGCCAGCGGCGCGGACGCGAAGATCAGCGCCACCGACCGCCAGCTTCCGAAGGCGACCGCGAGCAGCGCGATCATCCCCGCGATGGCGAAGCCGACATTGCGCAGCAATTCGTTGCGCGCGGCGACGGCGGCATCGGCCGTGCCCTCATATTCCAGATAGACGCCGGGCGGCAGTTTCACCTGATCGGCGATCGCCTGCTTGACGGCGGCGGTGACGGCGGCGGCCTGCTGCGGCGGTGGATTGGTGGTGACCACTTCGCGCACCCGCCCGCCTTCATGCGCGATCACGGTACGCCCCTGATCGAGCGAGACGCGCGCGACCTGCCCCAGCGGCATCGCCACGCCGGAAGCGGAGCGGACGAGCAGATTGCCGATCGCCTCCGGCGTCTCGCGCAGTTCGGGCGGCACGGTCAGCGCCACGTCGATCGAGCGATCCTGCTTGAAGATCTGGGCCGTCGCATTGCCCTGATACGCGGCCTGCACCGTGGACAGGATGTCGGCGGTGCCGATGCCGCGCGCGGCGGCGCGCGCCGTATCGACACCGACCCGCACCACCGGAGTGCGCGGCGGGGTGGCGCGCTGGACGTCGACCGCGCCCTGCACCGTCTCCACGACCGCCACGATCCGGTCCGCCGTGCGATCCAGCGTGGCGGAATCGCCGCCATAGATGCCGATCGCGAGCGAGGCCGTCTCGCCCGAAAGGGATTCGCCGATCCGGTCGCCCAGGAACGTCAGCACTTCGGTGACGAGACCGGGATAGCCGTCCAGCACCGCGTGGATCCGGTCCTGCACGTCATCCTGCTCGGCGCCCGACAAACCGGGCTTCAGCTCGACATGGAATTCGGAGCGCTCACTGCCCCACGTATCCTCGCCGCCCTCGGCGCGGCCGATCTGCTGCTCCACCGTATCGATGCCGGGAATGGCCAGCAGATCGCGCGTGATATGCTGGCCATAGGCGCGCATCACCGAGAGCGAGGTTCCGGGCGGCCCCGTCACGCCCAGCACGAAATGCCCCTCCTTGAACGAGGGCAGCAATTCGGTGGTGAAGGTGACGGTCGCCGCCGCCGCGATCAGCACCGCCGCGACCGATCCGATCAGCACGAGGCGCGAGGCTTCGGTGAAGCGGATCAGCAGCCGGACGACCGCATCCTTCAGCCGGCGGAGCGGCGCGGGCTCCTCCGGCAGCCGGGCATGGCGCAACAGCAGCAGGCTGAGCGCCGGCGTCACGACGATGGCAACCACGAGCGACGCCAGCGTGGCGAGGATGAAGGCGGTGGCGAGCGGCGCGAAGAAGGCGCCCTGCAGGCCGCTCAGCATCAGCACCGGCGCCAGCACCAGCGACACGACGAGCGTCGCGTAGATCACCGGCGCGCGGACCTCGACCGAGGCGGCCAGGATCGTCGCGGTCGGCGCCTCCCCGTCCGGCGCGGAGCGCAGGCGACGAATGATATTCTCCACGTCGATGATCGCATCGTCGACCACCACGCCCAGCGCCACCGCCATGCCGCCCAGCGTCATCGTGTTGATGGTGACGCCGAAGCGATCGAAGATGATGATCGCGGTGAGCAGCGAGAGCGGGATGCTGACGAACGAGATCAGCACCGCCGCCACGTTGCGCATCATCAGCAGCAGGACGACGGCGATCAGCACCGCGCCGATCACCAGATCGTCCATGATCCCGTGCAGCGCGGCATCGATGAAATTGGCGGGGCGGTGAAGCCCGGGCCGCATCGTGATCTCCTGCGCGGCCAATGCGGGCCTGAATTCCGCCAGTGCCGCCTCGACCGCGCGGGTCACCTCCAGCGTGTTCGCGCCATATTGGCTGGACAGGCTGATCAGCACGCCCGGCTTGCCCATGATCAGCGCGTCGCCGTTGTTGGGCGATGCCCCCTCGGCCACGGTGGCGACGTCGCCCACGCGCGTCGCTGTGGCCGGCGCGCCGGCGGCCGTGGGGGGCAGCGCCAGCGGGGCCGCCGCGATATCGCCGGCACCCCGCGCCTGCCCGTGCGCGTCGATCGGCAGGCGCTGCTGCGGCGTATCGATATAGCCGCCACCGATCACGCTGGTCGCCTGCTGCACGGCGCTCGCCACGTCGGACAGCGCGAGATCGCGCGCCGCCAGATCGTCAGGCCGAACCTGCACCTCCACCCGGCGGATGATGCCGCCATAGACGGTCGCCCGCGCCACGCCCGGCACCGCGAGCAGGCGCGGCCGCACCTGCCACTGGATGAAGTCGCGCAGGGCCGTCGGGTCCACCTTGTCGCTCGTGAAGCCGACCTTGAGCAGGTCCATCGTCGATGAGGTGAGCGGCTGCACCTTGGGCGCCTTCACGCCCTGAGGTAGCGCGCCCGCCGCCTCGCTGAGGCTTTCCGCCACGATCTGGCGCGCGCGATAGGGATCGACCCCGTCGGCGAAGATCACCGTCACGATCGACAGACCCTGGATCGATTCCGAGCGGACGGAGGCGACGCCCGCCGCACCGTTCACCGCCTGCTCGATCGGGCGCGTGACGAGTTGCTCCACCTGATCGGGCGAAAGGCCGGGCGCCTCGGTCTGCACCTCGGCCTGGCTCGGCACGAAATCCGGAAACACGTCGAACTTCACGCGGCCGAGCACGACCGCGCCGTAGATCAGCAGCAGCGCGGCTCCCGCCGTGACCAGCCAGGGCCGCGCGAGCGACCAGCGGACGATATGCGTCAGCATGCGATCAGCCTTCCGCCGGGCCGCCGCCGCGCTCGGCCGCGTAGAGCGCCGCGGCACCATTCGTCACGATCGGATCGCCCGCCCGCAATCCTCCCGCGAGAAGGCCGCCGGCCGTGGCGACCGGCGCGATCAGGCGCGTCCGCGCGAAGGCCTGCGCGCCGATGCGCCGATAGACCCACGATGCGCCCTCGACGCGCAGGATCGCGGCATTGGGCACGAAGATGCTGGCGTGGGCCGTGCCGCCGAGCTTCGCGGTCACGGACAGACCCGTCGAGAGCAGGGCCGCCTTGGGCCCGGACACCTGCGCGATCAGGCCGGGCGACTGCAGGCGCGGATCGGCCGCGCGGGCAGGCCCGAGGATCGTCGCGGTCGCGCTCCCCATCTCGCCAAGATCGAGCTGCACCATATGCAGGCCCGCCTGCCCCACGCCATTGGCGCTGTCGATCCGCACCAGCGCGGAGCGGCCGGACGACAGGGCCGCGACGAGCGCTCCGCGCCGCGCATCGCTCAGCCGCGATATGGCCGGGCCCCATTCCAGCCCGAGACGACGCACCAGCAGCGACAGGCGCGCATTGTCGCCGCCGGCCTGCATCGCCGCCGCCTGCGCCACCTTGCGCGAGACCGTCGCATCCTCCGCGAACAGGGCCTGGCTGCGCGCCGCCTCCGCCGCCGAGGCCGCCGCCGTCGGCCGGGCCGCCGCGATGTCCGCGTCCAGCTGAGCGAGCGGGATCGGATCCAGCACGCGCGCGAAGCCCGCGACCGATCCGGCCTGCGTCACCATCCGCGCCGGCGCAGTCGTCACGGACAGACGGCGCAGGGTCGCCCCGTCGAGCATCACCGGCTTGGGCGCTTCCGCCCCGGCCTTGAGCGGGAGGGCCAGCGCAAGCAGCCCCGTCCAGATTGCGGGCCAGCGCCTCACTTCGTGTCTCCCAACGTCTTCATCGCCTGTTCCAGCACCAGCCCGTCACGCGGATCGTTCGGGCGGCGCAGCGCATCCTCGAGATCGACCGAGGCGAGCCACGCGAGCCGCATCGCCTCGATCAGAGCGATCTCGGTATCGATCGCGGTCGCGGCCGCCGCTTCCTCGTCCACCCGGTCGCCCGCGCCCTCGCGCAGGCTGGCGGCGGCGCGCTCGGCGAGGCGGCGCGCGGTGGGCACGTCGCGCGTCGCGGTGACGGTCTCGGCATAGGATTGGGCCGCCAGCGCGGTCGCGGTGCGATCCACTTCGCCCAGGATCGTCGATTGCAGCGCCTCCAGCTTCACGCCCGCCTGCGCGCGCTTCCGCTCGGCGGCGGCAAGGGCCGCGCGGTTGAGGTCGATCGGCGGCAGCTGGAGCGCGACGCCGAAGGGGAGCTTCACCAGCCCGCGCTCATAGGTGTAGCCGGGCTGGATGCGGAGTGCGGGATATTGGTTCGCCACCTCCTGACGCACGGCATTTTCGGCAAGATCGTAATCGACGATCGCGCGCAGCACGTCGCGGCGCCCCGCCGAGGCATCCCGCCGCCAGCCGGCGAGATCCGGGTGCGACGGAACCGGCGCGCTTCCCTCGATCGGCTCGACGGCGATCGCGGCGACGGCGGCCGGATCGGCGCCGATCGCGTTGCCGAGCGCGACATCGGCCTGGGCGCGGCGAGCGGTGATATCGCGCGCACGGCGCTGCGCATTGGCGAGGTCCAGCTGGGCGAGGATCGAGATCGGCCGTGCCTCCTCGCCCGCGCCCACGCGCGCCTGCAATTTATCGTACCGGTCCTGCCGCAGCGCCAGCGCGCGCGCCGCCAGCGGCGTCAGCCTGTCGGCGAACTGGCGATCGATCAGCGCCCGCCGGATCGCCGACCGCGCCGTCCAGACCACCTCGCCATAATCGTAGCGCCCCTGCAGCGTGGCGAGATCGGCCGCGTCGATGCGCGTGTTGCGCCGCCCGCCGATATCCAGCGGAATGTCGAACAGGCCCGATCCGAGCCACGGTTTGCTCGGATTGTCGTCATGCGAATATTCGGACGTCAGCTGCAGCGATCCCGGCGGCGGCACGCGCGCGGCGCGCGCGGCCGCCACGAGGCTGCGCACATTGGCCGCGCTTTCGCGGATCGCGGGCGACCACAGGATCGCCTGCGCCAGCAGGCTGGAGGTCGACCAGTTCTGCGCCTCCGGCAGGGTGCGGGCAGCACGCTGGGGGACGGCGGCCGAAGGGGATACGGGCGCGGGGCGATAAGCGGCGCAGGCTCCCAGGGCACCGCACAGCAGGATTATCCCTGTACACGGAAGCAGACGTGTCACTGCGGCGAGACGACGATCAGATGGAAGCTGCCGGGGACCGGCCGGGGGCGTCCGCCGGGCGTGTCGGCCGCCGCCATCTTCGCGGCGGGCAGATAGACCTTGCCGTCCGTGGGATCGACGGTTCCGGTACGCGCGGACACGTCCGTCGTCACCGTCTCGACGGCACGCACCTGCCCCGGCGCCTCGTCCAGCACCGTGAGCGTGCCGGATTGACCCGCCGGCACGAACAGCCGCTTGCGCGCGGGATCGGGGATCACCGCATCCGCGCCCATACCGATCGCGGCCGTGCCGATCATCCTGCGCGTCTTCGGATCGACGATCGCGGCGATGCCATTGCCGCAGGCGGAGACGATCACCCGCGCCGTGGGCGCATAGGCCATGCCGGTCGGGCCCTTGCAGCCCGGCAGCGCGATCCACCCGAGCAGCCGCGCCTTGTCGGGGTCGACGACCGCGATCTGATCGCGATCCTCATTGTTCACATAGAGGAGGCCCGACGCGTCCAGCGCCGCGAACTCCAGCCCCGGCGCGGCGGTGATCGTCGCGGTCACCTTCGCGGTGGCGGGATCGACCAGCATGATCGTGCCGGAGTCGGCATTCATCACCACCGCGCGCTTGCGAACCGGGTCCCAGATCGCCGCGTCGGGCTTCTTGCCGACCGGGATGCGCGCCGTCTCGGCGCCGGTCGCGGCATTCAGGAGACGGACGGTGGCGGTATCGCCTTCCGTCTCCAGCAGGAGCCCCGATCCGGGAATGGGCAGCACCGCATGCGCGTGCGCGGCGGGCGACAGCGCCGGGGTCGCGACCCCGCTGGCGAGGTCCACGGCCATGATCGCATTGCCGTGCGCCACATAGAGACGACGGGTGGCGGGATCGACGCTCGCATAGTCCCAGCCGCCGTCCGGGCCCGCGATGCTGCCGGTCACCCGATAGGCGGGGGTCGCCGCCATGGCCGGCGCGGCTGCGATCAGGGCGGCTGCGAGAAGAGTGAACGTACGGGCTTGCATGATGGCGTCTCCGATCCGGGTGATCCGGCTAGGCGACGGCGGCGGCGGAAGCGCAAAGCGGAAAGCGCCTGAGCGTTCGAAAGTACCAGAGTTTCAAACTTCCGGCGGAAAAACCAGCGTCACGGACAGGCCCGGCTGCGCATCCGCGAGGATCAGTTCGGCGCGGTGCGTCGCCGCCACCGCAGCGACCAGCGTGAGGCCCAGCCCATAGCTGTCGCCCGATCGGCTCGCTTCCCGACGACCGAAGCGGCGCAGCACCAGAGCATGGTCCTCGGCCGGCACCCCCGGCCCGTCGTCCCGCACCGTCAGCCTCGGGTGGCCATCGACGGAGGCGACCGCCACCTCGATCCGCGTTCCCTCCGGCGTGTGCTTCAGCGCATTTTCGAGGAGGTTGGCGATCGCCTGCCCGATCAGGCCCTCGTCGCCGGATGTTGTCACGTGCGGCTCGACCGCCGCCGTGATGCATCTCTCTCCGTCGAGCGCCGCGGGCGCATAGGTCTCGATCAGGTCCGCCGCCAGCAGATCCAGCCGGACCGCCGTGAACCGCTTGCGGACCGCGCCGCGCTCGATCTCCGAAATCCGCAGGATCGTGGAAAAGAGCGCCATCAGCCCATCCACCCGATCCAGCGCTTCCATGATGCGTCGCTCGCGCTCGGCAGGCTCGTCGGCGTCGCTGGCGGCCTCCAGCGTGACGCGGAGGCGCGACAGCGGCGTGCGCAGATCGTGCGCCACGTCGGCGGAGACATGCCTCAGGCTGTCCATCAACTGCCCGATATGGTCGAGCATCCGGTTGAGCGTATCAGACAGGCGATCGAACTCGTCGTCGCCCTCCCCGATCGGGATGCGCCGGGCGAGATTGCCCGCCATGATCGCGCGCGCGGCATCGTCGACGGCAGCCAGGCGTCGATGGATCACATGGCCGATCAGAAAGCCGCCGACCACGCCGATCGCGATCATCAGGCCGAAGCCCGCGCCGGCGATGGCGAGCAACGTATGCTCGATCCGCCCCAGCGATTCCGCCTCGCCGATCACGGCCAATGTCTCGCCGTTCGGCAGGCGCAGCGCGGCGGAGCGGCCGGGAATATCGGTGCCGTCGGCCAGGCGCACGCGAATGTCGGACAGGCCCCATCCCGGCCGCCCCGTGTCCACCTTGCCCGCGATCCGCCGACCGTCGCGGCCGATCAGCGCATAGCCGCCCGCGCCGGGCACCAGATCCCGCGCGACGATATCCTCGATCAGCGCGGTACGCCCCTCGCGCTCGGCCGCGCCGCGCAATGTCGTCAATTCGCTCTGCAGGCGATCGTCCAGCGCCTGGCGCAGCGTGCGCCTGGCAAATCCCCAGATGCCGCCGCCCAGCAGCAGCGACGCGAGCGCGAAGCTCAGCGCATAATAGCCGGCGATCCGGTAGGCGGTGCGCCGCGTGGGGTTAGGCGTCGCCACGGACGCGATAGCCCTCGCCACGGATCGTCTCGATCGCGCCGGTCGCGAAGCCGCCGTCCAGCTTGGCGCGAAGCCGACTCATATGGCTTTCGACGATCTTGGTTTCGGGATCGAAGTCGAACCGCCAGATCGCCTTGAGCAGCATCGCGCGCGTCACCACGCGGCCACCGTGGCGCATCAGCATGTCCAGCAGCTGGAATTCGCGCGGGTGGAGCGGAATGGCCTTGCCCGCGCGCGTCACGGACCGGTCGACGCGGTCCAGCCGGATACTGCCGATCGCGACGATGCCGTCATGATCGGGCGCACGCGACCGCCGGCCCAGCGCCGAGACGCGCGCCGCCAGTTCCGCCAAGGCGAACGGCTTGATCAGATAATCGTCCGCGCCCGCATCCAGCCCTTCGACCCGATCCTCGATCGATCCGCGCGCCGTCAGCATCAGCACGGGTGCCAGCACGCCGCCGGCGCGCATCGCCTTGAGCGCGCTGATGCCGTCCATCCGGGGCAGCATGCGATCGAGGATCACCACATCGAAATCGCCGTCGATCGCCCGCGAGGACCCGTCCGCCCCGTCTTCCGCGACGACGACGACATGGTCCTGCTTCTCCAGCCGCGCCCTGACATGAGCCGCCAACTCGCGATCATCCTCAACCAACAAAACGCGCATCTTCGCTCCCATGCGACCCTGTCGGCCGACACGCTACAATACGGCACGATCCCACGCTCTCGCACCTCCCCTGGCGATCAATCCGAATATGGAAGCACAATCGGGCGCCGGATGCGATGCGCTATCGGCGCTGCGGGAACCTTGCACAACGCGCAAGGCCTTGGTCAGCCGGTCAGGCCGTGAGCGGGTGCATGCCGATCCGATGGCCATCCGCTTCATCGGAGCGTGCCCAGCCGGCCGCGACGGGCGGGCGCATCTCCGGCAATCGGATCTGCTTATGATCGCCGAGGTTTCGCAGGAAACAGGTGCGCGGCGTGTGCACGGGCTCGGCATCGGCCGGCCGGCCGTGGCGCGCGAACCGGATCGCGCGGGCGGCATCGCGCGCCTTCCAGTCGATCCGGTGGTTCGCCAGCCAGCGCGCCAGCAGATCGATCGGGTCCGCCCCGAGACGCGCCCTCGCCCGATCGAGAATAAGCCGCCATTCGCGATCGCGGAAGTTCAGGTCCGTCGCGATTTCGAGGATGATCCTGGCGGAGGCCGGCGCCACGACATGCGCATGGACCGCTCTCAGGATGTTCGCGCGCACGTTGACGAGCGGTTCGGTCAGCGGCCGCCATCCCAGCGCATCCGGCGCGTGCAGCACCGCCACCTCGTCATCCGCGACGAGCCGTCCCCGCCGATAGGCCGAGAAGATCGCGCCGATGCCGATCATTCCATAAGGCGCCAGTTCGGCGGCGCGCAGCGCCCCCATGCTGGCGGCACCGATCACCGTGATCCCCTGCTCGATGAGCAGCAGGATTTCCTTGTGCCAGGGCGCCGGGCGGACATCGAAATATCCGTCGATCAGCACGACGCGATCCGGACGCTCCTCGATCAGGCACATCAGGTCCCCGGCGGCGGCCGGCGGTCGCCAATCGATCGCGGGATCGAGAACGGCCGGCCGGCTCGGCCCGGCAAAGGCTATGACATGCATGTCGCGGCGTCCCGGCGTTCGCGCCAGAGATCTCCCAGGCCAGGCACCACCACCTTGACGACGATCGCTTCCGACTCGTCCGACGACAGACGAAGCCAGCCGACCTGATCATATCCCGCCGCGGCCAGCGCGCCGACCAGTTTGCGGATGGCTCCGGCATCGTCGAGCGGCGGCGTATTGTCCGCCACCAGCGGCTGCTCCTTGATGAAGCTCGGCGTGGGAAAACCCAGACCGAGGGGGCGGCGATGCGGATGAGCGGACCGGATCGGCAGATCGTCGCGCGCGCCCGCGATCATCGTCAGCCGGGACTGCAGCGCCTCCAGCATGGCCGCGCGCAGAGCCGCCTCCGTTTCCTCATGCGCGCCGGCGCCACCCGCCGCCGCATGATCCCGATCCGGTTCGGCCCCGTCGAGCAGCTCGACGACGAAGACCTCGATCGGCACGACGCCCGGCACGCGATTGACGCGCACCGTGACGTCGATCTCGTTCAGGCGCTTCACCAGTTCCTGAAACCAGCCATAGGCGATCGTCTCGATCGCGATGCGGGAGCCCAGCGACCCGGCCTGCCCCCGCCTCTGCCACTCCCCGCGCGCATCCCGCTCGATCACTTCGTGCAGCGCGTGGCGGATCGCGCCGTCGGCCGAGAAATGCGCGGCCAGTCCCGTGCTGCATCGCCCGAACCGACCGTCATCCTCGCGGGTCAGGTCGAGCGAGACGATGCTCTCGGGCACGAAGAAGGAGGTCGTCCCGCCGATCGACACCAATTCCACCCACCGAAGGGTCTCGCCGGGATCGAGCATTCCGCGCTCGCGGGCGAAATCATCCACCACCGGGCTTCGCCGGCCCGGCGGGAGCGCGTGCCACGAACAATCCGGCCCGATCCCGGACCACGCTTCCGCGCACGCACTTTCAACCGCTTCCATGAGAGCTCCAATTCGGGCCGAGCACGCGTCGAAACCCTTGCCCTGATGGACGGACAAGGCTTTGCTTCGTGGTCGAACGGCCTGCCACACGGGCACACCCACCCGATCCAGGCCTGTAATGTCGGCGAGACGCGTGACCTCGCAGCGCGCCGCCGCAGCGAGGGCGCGCCGCTCGATCTCCGCTTTCACGAGATTAAGATTTTTTGGGGCCGCTCAGTTCGAACGAGCTGGCCACATGCTGCTGCGGCGGCAGGGCGGCAGCCTTCACCCCGGCATCGGCATGCTGGTCGAACAGTTCGCGCATCTGGCCGACACCCACCTTCACGGCGTCCGTGGCGTCGTCGCCCGCATGATATTCCCACACGGCGCGCGTGAGATACAATTTGCCCTCATGCTCGATGAGGAAGACCGGCTTCGCGAGCGCGGGCTCCGCGCCCTCGGTCTGCTGCGAAGAAACATAAACCAGATCGTCAGCCATAAGTGCCTCCCACGTTGATAAAATTATGCAGCTCCCGCCCGGCCGGGGGCCGATCAGCTCGCCAGCGCGAACCCCCGCGTCAGCCCGTCGTCGATCAGCCGGCGATGGGCCCTCTGGCGCAGCGGCATGAACCGCTCGGTCCACTCGATGATCGCGTCGTCGTCCAGCGGCATGCCGCCACGCCAGACGCGCGCGAAACCGCGACGAACCTCGGCGGCGAGCGCGACGACGCGGTCTCTCGGCTGATGGCTGGACGCATTGGCCAACCGGACCGCATGATAATGCAGCCCCGCATGGGTCGAGCCCCTGAACTGTTCCTCGGCCTCGTCGGCCCGCTCGGCGAGCGCCAGCACGACGGCGGCATCGGCGTGGTAATCGGGCGGCGGGAAAGGATTGATCGCGAAGGCGCGCGCGATCGTCGCCTGCGCCTCGTGAATCTCGCCGAGCAGCGCCAGGCCGGAGCCCACAGCGTTGATCACGCGCGCATTGTTCGCGCCGAGCCCGAGCGCCTTTTCGAACGCCTGCCCCGCTTCGGACCAGTTGCCGCCGCGCAGATGACACCAGCCCATCCGCAGGTGGACGACCGGATGATGCGGATCCAGTGCCCACGCCTCACGCGCCAGCGTCAGCGCGCGCGCGCGAAGTTCGACCGTGTCGTGTCCGGCCGAGGTCTGCCAGAAATCGGTATTGTAGAGCTGGACGAGCAGCAGGCGCGAGCGGACGTCGGAAGGCGTTCGCAGCACGACGCCTTCCAGCAGATCGGCCGCCTCCTTGATCTCGGCGAAGGTCTGCCCGGTGCGGGCCAGCTTTCGCGCCCGCGCATAGACGGCGTAGCTGTCGTCCGTATCGTGGACGCGCGGCGGAAGATTCAGGATCAGGTCGCGCTCGATCACCGGCGCGACGGCGCCCACGGTGCGCGCCACGATCAATTCCACGGCCTTGTCGAGATCGGCCTCCTCGATCGTGATCTGTTCGGACCACAGCAGCATGCCGCTGTCGTTGGAGGCCAGCTTCACGTTCAGCCGGAATTGGTCGCCCACCTCGCGGAGCGTGCCCGAAAGCAGATAGGTCACGACGGCGGTGCTGCAGACATCCGCGACGCGGTGGAGATCCGAACTGTCGATCGCCAGGACGCGGATGTCGCGATGGCGGCCGAGAACCGTGGTGATCTCATCCGTCGAGATCGTGGCGATCGCCGCGCCATCGCTCCTGCGCCCGATCCACGCGACCGGCGCCACGATGATGACGGGCGGTTCGATGACGGGGCTCGACAGCCCGGCCGCGACCGTCGTCGGACCGACGGCGGCCCCCAGCTCCGGCCGATCGAGCATCGGACGGAGCGCCGTGAGCTCGACGAACGTCGCATGCGTTTCAGGGGACGGCGGGACGCCGAACTCGCTCTGCAGCGAGGCGGACAGCCGCCGATAGCGACGGTGGACCGAGGCGAGATTGCCTTCGAGGGCATCCGCCCGCATTCCCAGCCGCGCGACACCTTCATTGCCGGGATCGAGCCGCTCGAGCTGGTTCGCGATTTCACGGACGTAACGTGCCGTCTCCATCGTCAGACGCCCTTCCGCTGCTTCGAGCAGCACGGCGACGAGACGGTCCCGCTGGGCGGTGCGCTCGGCAATGAGCCAGGCGTCGAACCCGGGCGAGAGTCCTTCCAGATCCCGCAACAGTTCGGGATCGAGCTGCTGGAGCAGCGCGGGAAGCTCGGCGAGCCGGCCGTCATGGGCCGCGGCAATGATCGCGGATGCGTCGCTTCCGAACAGGCCCGCATGAAGGACCATCGTATCGCGGGTGATTTCGATCGCGTCCGCGCACAGGCCGAGCGCCTTTCGCAACTCCGCCAGCGACTGGCGCAGACTGGCGCGCGCCTGCTCCTCCCCCCGATCGCTCCAGAGGAGTTCGGCCACGACCTCGCGGCTCGCCCGATGGCGATGGGTGAGGGCCAGATAAGCGAGGATGCCGCGTGCCTTGCGTCCCCGCGGGGTGACTTCGATACCGCTATCGCCTTCGCGCGCGGCGAATTCACCGAAGAGTCGCAGCTGCAATCGTTCGGCCGCGCGCGGCTCGGCGTCCCCTGACGTGATCGGCATGGACAGCCCGCCCCTTGTTCCTGCCGCGAAACGTAAACCGGGCTAGGCATCGGGTAAAGCTGGTCCTCACGTGATCGGCCAAAAGGCGGGGTTTGTCGCCCATCGCTTCGTCGCAAACGCGAGGTCTGCGACGCGGACAAAGCGAGCTGGTAAGCTGGGCTACGGGTACTCGAACTCAAACCGAACGCTCTACACCAGGGAAAGAAAAACAGCCGGGGCGGCGTCCCCAAACCACCGCCCCGGCCCCCATCAGCGGCTAGCGACGACTAGGTCGCGTCCCTTGGCAGCCAACTTCTGGGATCCGTTGTACATGGCGGACAGCTGCATCTGCGCGTCCTGCCGTGCATCCGCGCGACAGCGCTGGACCGCGTGCGCCACGCTCAGCATCGTCAGCGCGGCCTGCTCGCCGCAAACGGCGGTCACAGCGCTGTCCAATCTGTGCCGGAGCCTCGCTTGCCCTGCGGCCGAGGCGAGATTGATATCGTCATAGGCGACATGCCGGGTCGCAGTCTGCGCGAAGGCCGGCGCACCCGAAAGGATGCTGCCCGCGATCACAAGGCTCGGCCATGTCCACTTCCAGAGCTTCCTCATCATGTTGCCCTACCCCTGCTAGATCGTCTCCAGCCGAGAGGGCCCGCGCCCTCCGACGCCGCCTTCTTCGCCTCAATGCGTCAAACGACCCGGAAGATGCGCGCGAATTCATCGTGAAAAAACCGTGAAATCCGTCAGAAACGGTAGGCCGGCACATTCCGGAAGCGCGTGGGCCGGACCTGCCATAGAAGGAGCGGACGCAGGCCGATCCGCTCCTCTTTGACACCGGCCGCACGAACGAGGGAATGGAATGGACCGCTGGCAGGCGATGCGGATCTTCGCGAAGGTCGCCGAAACCGGAAGCTTTGCCGAGACGGCACGCCATCTGCACATGAGCCCGCCCGCCGTCACCCGCGCGATCGCCGGGCTGGAGGATCTGATCGGCGCGCGGCTGCTGGTGCGGACCACCCGGTCGGTGCGATTGACGGAAGCCGGATCCCGCTATGTCGAGGATTGCCGGCGCATCCTCTCCGATATGGCAGAAGCCGAGGCGGCCGCCGCCGGTTCCTACGCCACGCCCTCCGGCACGCTCTCCGTGACGGCGCCGCTTCTCTTCGGGCACCTCTATGTGCTGCCGATCCTGACCGAATATCTCGATACCTATCCCACGATGGCGGGGCGCACGCTGTTCGTCGATCGGCCGGTGAACATGATCGAGGAAGGCATAGACGTCGCCGTCCGCATCGGGCGCCTGGCGGATTCGGGCCTCGCCGCGATCCGGGTGGGATCGGTGCGCCACGTGATCTGCGGGTCACCCGATTATTTCGCGCGGGCGGGCACGCCGACCGAGCCCGCCGATCTGAAGGCGCACCGGATCGCCGCCTCGACCGGCGCCTTTTCCTCGCCCGAGTGGCGCTTTCGCGACGATCAGCGCGTGACCGTCCATATCGGCCTGCAGACCAACACCAATCAGGCGGCGATCTCGGCCGCGATCGCCGGCTGGGGACTGACGCGGGCGCTGGAATATCAGGTGGGGCCGGCGCTGGCGGCGGGCCAGCTCCGGATCGTGATGGAGGATCATGAAGACCCTCCTTTGCCCATCCACGTGCTGCACCCGCAGGGGCGCCAGGCACCCGCCAAGGTTCGCACCTTCGTCGATCTCGCGGTGGCGCGGCTGCGCGCCAGCCGACTGCTGACCGGTGGACATTAGGACCAATTCGGCCAAACTCTTCTTTTGCTGGATTTTCTCCACTCTGTAAAAGTTATGGAGCAAAACCAGTCTTTGGAGGTTGTGCCCCCGTTCGGTGGGGCGTAGGGGCCCCCTCGTCCTAGAGAGGTTGCCGGGCAGCATTTGCTTCGTCGGCGGGTCTGCATCCCAGCGGTCCGGTGGCGATCCTTACTGTCCGCTGTTGGTCGCAGATGTCCCGCGCGAGGCCCCCGCCCCGCGATGAGCCGCGCGATCGTCATGCGGCAATCAGGACGTAATCTTTGAGCGACTCTCCACCCCATCTGACGCCCCCGGAGCGCGCGCAGCGCCCCGGGATCTGGGCGCGCATCTCCGCGCTCCTCACTCTTGCCATAGGCCTGGTCACCGCCGGGGCCGGAATCTGGCTCGCCGCTCTCGGCGGCTCGCTTTACTACGCGATCGCCGGCGTCGTGCTGATCGCGAATGCGGTGCTGCTGTGGCGCGGTAACCGCCTCGCTTACCCGCTCTACGCTTTGCTGCTCGTCGGCACGATGATCTGGGCGCTGGCCGAGGTCGGCTTCAATTTCTGGCCGCTCGCTCCGCGCGGCGACATCCTCGTCCTGCTCGGCCTGTGGCTGCTGGCCCCGTGGGTCGTGCGCTCCTTCCCGGCGACGCGTCGCCCGTGGAAGACCCCGCTGGTAGGTGTGATCGTCGCCGCGTTGATCGTGGTCGGCGTCTCGCTGACGAAGACCAATGACGATCTTTCGGGTTCGCTGCCCACGAAGATCGCGGGCGCGCTGCCGGATACCGATGCCGTCACCGTCCCCGACGAGGATTGGCACGCTTATGGCCGCACGGGCGCGGGCGATCATTTCTCGCCGCTCAAGCAGATCACGCCCGACAATGTCGGCAAGCTGAAGGTCGCCTGGACCTTCCGCACCGGCGACATGAAGGGCCCGAACGATTCGATCGAGACCACCGACGAGGTGACCCCGCTCAAGGTGGGCGACACCGTCTATCTCTGCTCGCCGCACCAGAAGGTGTTCGCGCTGGACGCCGCCACCGGCAAGCAGAAGTGGGTGTTCGATCCCAAGGTGGTCGATGATCCCACCTTCCAGCATCTCACCTGCCGGGGCGTGTCCTATCATGCCACGCAGGCCGGTGCCCTGACGTCGGACGGCAAGCCCGTTCCGGCCGAGTGCCCCGAGCGCCTCTTCCTGCCGACCAATGACGGCCGGATGTTCGCGATCGACGCCAAGACCGGCAAGACCTGCGACGCCTTCGGCAACCATGGTCAGATCGATCTCAAGGACGGCATGACCGTCAAGCACAAGGGCTTCTACGAGGGCACCTCGCCGCCGGCCGTCACCAAGTCGGTCGTCATCATGGCGGGTGCCGTGATCGACAATTACTCGACCACCGAGCCGTCCGGCGTGATCCGCGGCTTCGACGTTCATACCGGAAAGCTGATCTGGGCCTGGGATTCCGGCGCGATCGACGAGAATGCGCTGCCCTCGGCCACGCATCACTATACCGCCAGTTCGCCCAACAGCTGGTCGATCTCCGCGCTCGATGAGAAGCTTGGCCTCGTCTATCTGCCGATGGGCGGCGCCGCGACCGACATCTGGGGCGGCAATCGCACGCCGACGATGGAGCGCTACATGAGCGCGCTGGTCGCGCTCGACGTCAACACCGGCAAGCGCGTCTGGTCCTACCAGACGGTCCATCACGATCTCTGGGACATGGATCTGCCCTCGCAGCCGAGCCTGCTCGATCTGCGGACAGCCAAGGGCATCATCCCGGCGATCTACGCGCCGACGAAGAGCGGCAACATCTTCGTGCTGAACCGCAAGACCGGCAAGCTGATCGTCGCAGCGCCCGAACGGCCGGTTCCCCAGGGGGCCGCGCCGGGCGATCGCCTGTCGCCCACCCAGCCCTTCTCCGAGCTGACCTTCCAGCCGAAGGAGCATCTGACCGACGCGAACATGTGGGGCGCCACGATGTTCGATCAGCTGGCCTGCCGCATCATGTTCAAGCAGATGCGCTATGAAGGGCCGTTCACGCCGCCCAGCACGCAGGGAACGCTCGTTTTCCCCGGTGACGTCGGCATGTTCGAATGGGGTGGCATCGCGGTCGATCCGCAGCGCCAGATCGCGATCGCCAACCCGATCGTGTTCCCGTTCGTCTCCAAGCTGATCCCGCGCGGGCCCAACAACCCGCCGGCGCCCAATGGCGCGCATCCGGCGGGCAGCGAGATCGGCGTGCAGCCGATGTACGGCCTGCCCTTCGGCGTCGACCTTCACCCCTTCCTGTCGCCGCTGGGTTTCCCCTGCATGGCGCCGCCGTGGGGTTACATGTCGGGCGTCGATCTCAACACGAACAAGATCGTGTGGAAGCATAAGGTCGGCACGACGCGCGATTCCGTCCTGCCGCTGCCCTTCAAGCTCGGCATGCCGATGCTGGGCGGCACGATGGCGACGGCGGGTGGCGTGACCTTCCTGACCGCGACGATGGACAATTACATCCGCGCGTTCGACGTCACGACCGGCAAGATGCTGTGGCAGGCACGCCTGCCCGCGGGCGGCCAGTCCACGCCGATGACCTATGCGGTGGGCGGCAAGCAATATGTCGTCACGGCCGCCGGCGGCCACGGATCGTTCGGCACCAAGCTGGGCGACTATGTGATCGCCTACACGCTGCCGTAACGCTCTCTCCCTTCGTGGAACGGGAACGGCCCGTTTCCCCGGCATCCTTCCGGCATCCATGTGCCGACGGGGTCCACCGGGGAAGCGGGCCGTTATCCTATCCGGCGCGACGCGCGGCGGCTGGATGCGGGGAAACCGACGTCGCTGTCGTCAGTCCGCCTGTTCCTCGATCGCATCGACGCGGTCGGGATAGAAAGCGAGATGCCCGCGTATCGCGGCGACGGCCTCGTAGGGCGCCTCGTAGGTCCAGATCGCATTCACCGAACGCGCGCCACCCGCCGGAATGCTGAAATAGGAGGCCTCGCCCTTGTAGGGGCAATAGCTGCCATGATCGGTGCGCTCCAGCGCCGCCATATCGACATGCGCGCGAGGGATATAGTGGACGGCGGGATAGCTCGCCTCGCGCAGCGTGAGCGCCTCGGTCGTTTCCGCGATCACCTTGCCGCCGAGCCTGACGACGATGCGATGCGGATTGGGTTCGATCGTGATGGGGTGATCGGGTCCCGGTATTCTGACGATCTTCTCGGACATGGGCTGGCTCCGAATGGGCGGCGCCCGCCATATGGGGGCGGCGCCCCGGCGTTACGACCGGGGCCCCGCCTGCCCGATCGATCAGACTTCGCCGGAGGCCGCGAACGCGTCCATCGCGCGCGTGGAATAGACGAGCGCGGCGCCCGCATTCAGCGCGATCGCCACGCCCAGCACTTCGCTCAGTTCCTCCTCGGTCGCGCCGGCCTTGCGCGCCGCATCGGTGTGGACGGTGATGCAGCCGTCACAGCGCAGCGTGATGGCGCAGGCGACCGAGATCAGTTCGCGCATCTTGGCATCGAGATGCCCGGTCTTGGCGTTGGCATGGCTCAGGCCGGCATATCCGCGCACCGTCTCGGGCGTGAGCTTGCCGAGCGCGCCGACCCCCGCCGCCAGCTGATCGCGATACAGATTCCAGTCGATCATGTGCATGCATTCGCTCCCTCGGAAAATGGCACATCATTGCGCGCGCAGCCCTTTCACGTCGGCGGCCGTCACATGGGAAGGCTTCGCGCCGAAGCGGGCGGTGACGTAATGGGTGACCCCCGCAATCTCCGCATCGGGACAGGCCGTGCGGAAGCCGGATATGTACGAGCCGCGATGCTGGGGCATGCCGATCCCGTCGAGGATCATCAGCGCGCGGCCTGCAGCCTGGCGACCACGTCATGCACCGCCCGCATCTGCGGAGCACTCTGCGTCTGGAAGCGGGGGAAGCCGCCGAGCGCGGGGCCGGTATAGCCCCACCAGTCCCAGCAGCCCTGCGGATTGAAGGGCGCCACCGGGCTCTTGTCCACCTGCGGGTAGAGGATGACGATCCCGTTGGTATCCGCCCACGCGTTATAGCCGAGGCCGGCATAGACATCGGCACCCGCATAGGCCGCGCTCTGGCCGCAGCCATGGAACACGACATGGACGGCACAATGCGCGGCCGCCTTCCGGCAGTCCTTGGGAATATAGACATACCCCGTATCCGCCATCGCGCTGGCGAGCGGCAGATAAGGGCGCTGATCGAACGGAATCGGCACGGACGAAAGCGTCGTCGCCCTGGGCTTCAGCGGGCCGAGCAGATGGGCCAGGATCGCGCCGGGCTGGTCATAGGGCTGGCCGCCCACATCGCAGCGATTGATATAATGATCGCCATTGGCATCGCAGGCGCCTCCGATCCGATCGGAGATGAATGCGTGCCCCGCCGCGACTTCCTTCACATACAGGAGGTTGGCCGCCGGCACCTTCAGATCGACGTAGAAATCACGAACGGCATCCATCGCCGGCTGGAACACGATCTTGTCCTGCGTGCCGTGGAACAGATAGATTTTCTGGTGCGCGATATGGTCGGTCGGATCGATCGCGCCGAAGCCGGCATACCAGAGCGCCGCGTTGAAGGCGCCCGCTCCGGAAGGTTTGCCCTGCATGCACGGCAGGGCCGCCGCGAGGCCCAGCAGCCCGCAGGCATAAGGGCCGCCCGCGACGATCCCGGCGCCGATCGTGCCGGACGAATAGGCCACCGCATATTGCATCGCGAAGAAGCCGCCCGAGGACAGGCCCGAGACCGACGTGCGTGCGGGATCCGCCCCCAGCGCGGGCAGCTTCTTCGGAGACGCCGCGAAGGACGGCTGTGCCGTGGCAAGGCCGAGAAGCAGCAGAAGGAACCGCATGTTCCGCATCGTCACCCCCAACGATCCCGGCGCACCGACTCCCGAACGGACTCCGCCCCCGCGCCCGACCTTCAATCTACGCCTGAGTCCAGTCGCGGGACAGATGCCTTGAGGCGATCAGCATCAGGATCCCCGCCAGCGCATAGAATCCCAGCGAACCGATCATCGCCCAGCGCAGCGCCTCCTCTCCGAGACGGGGCGCCAGCGCATCGGACAGCGATCCGATCGCCAGCGCGCCGAAGCCGACGCCGATCAGATTGTTGATCGTGAGGAAGCTGGCAGAGGCAGTCGCGCGCATCTGCGCGGGCACGAGATGCTGGACGGCGGTCAGTACCGGGCCGAGCCAGACATAGGCCAGCCCCTGCGGGATCAGGAACAGCACGAACGCCAGCGCGACCGAATGGCTCAGCATCGCGGCCGCGAACAGAGGCACCGCGATCAGGAACGCGATCGCCGGCACGCGCGCATAGGCGCCCTTGTCGCGCTCGCCGAGGCGATCCGCGATCCAGCCGCCCGCGACCATCCCGATCGTGCCGCCGATCAGCGCCAGCCCCGCGAAGAAGCGGCCGGTCGCCGGCAGATCGAGCAGGAACGAACGCCGCAGCAGCGAGGGCAGCCAGAAGGCCAGCCCGTAACCGAGCATCGAGCTGGACGCCGCCCCGCACGAGAGAAGCCAGAAGCTCGGCTTGGCCGCAAGGATCGCAAACACCTGCCCGATTGCGGGCTTTTCGAGGGTGGGCGCGGCGCGCGGCGGTTCCTTCACCACCAAAGCGAAGATCGGCGCGATCAGCAGTCCGGCCAATCCCACCCACAGGAATGCCGCCCGCCAGTTGACCAGCGCCGCGATATAGCCCCCGAACAGAACGCCCAGCGCCGATCCGATCGGGATCCCCAGCGAATAGATGGCCAGCGCCCGTGCGCGCCTGTTCGGCGGGAAGATCTCCCCGATCACCGCATAGGAGGGCGCGACGCCCCCCGCCTCCCCGACCCCGACGCCCACGCGGAACAGCAGCAGCTGGGTGAAATTGCCCGCCACGCCGCACAGAGCGGTGAACGCGCTCCAGGCGGCGAGCGAGCCCGTGATCACCCATGTCCGCTTCGTCCGGTCCGCCAGCCACGCCAGCGGGATGCCCATCGTCGAATAGAGGATCGCGAAGGCCAGCCCGCCGAGCAGCCCGAGCTGCTTGTCGCTCAACCCGAACTCGGCCTTGATCGGCGCGGCGAGGATGCTGACGATCTGCCGATCGAGGAAGTTGAAGCTGTACACTAGCAGCAGCATGGCGAGCACCACACCGGGCGCCCGCCGTCCCGCCCTCCGGACGACGGACACGGTGCCGACCTCGCCGCCGTCCACCATCATCAGAATTTGGCCGTGAAGGTGGCCAGCACCTGGCGCGGATTGCCGTAGAAAGCGGTGGCGACGCCTTCGCGGCCCAAAGTCGGCGTATAGCCGCCCGTCGGCGTCAGGATCGGTACGCCCGCCGCCGTCACGTTGATATATTGATAGCCGGCGGTCTTGTATTTCTTGTTGGTCAGGTTCTTGCCGTGGACGCCGATCGAATAGCGCCCGGTCGCGAACGTATAGACGATGTTGCCGTCCAGCAGCGTGTAGCCCGCCTGATCGAGGAACGGGCTCGCCGTCTCGAACTGGTGGGTCAGGCTGCGATAGGAGACGGTGGTCGAAGCCAGCAGCGATCCGGCCGCGACCGGGAGAGTGGCGCTCAGCGTGCCGCTGGTCGTCCATTTCGGCGTGTTCTGGAAGACGCGGAAATCGGACACGTCGGTCGGCGGGACGCCCGCGATGAAGCTGCGATATTTGGCCTCGATATAGCCGAGCGTACCGCCCAGGTTTACCGACGATCCGGCGCCGGCGAAATCGCGCGCAAGAATGGCATTGCCCTCGAACTCGGCGCCCTTGATCCGGGCCTTGGCGGCATTGGTGGTGATGCCGCAGAAGGTCTGCACGCCGCCCACCGTGCAGCCCGAGGAGCCGGGCACCTGCACGTCCTTGTAATCGGCGTAGAAGCCATCGACCGCGAAGGTGATGCGGCGATCGAGCAGCGATCCCTTCCAGCCGATTTCATAGCTCTTCACCGTCTCCGGCTTGAACAGCAGGAAATTGTAGATGTCCTGATAGGTGCGGCCCGCCGCAGCATTGCTGATCGGCGCGTTGGAGCCCGTGCCGCGCGGATCGAAGCCGCCGCCCTTGAAGCCGACCGAGTAGGACGCATAGACCATATGCTCGGGCGTGATCTTGTAGCTGAGCGAGGCGCGCGGCGTGAATTTCTTGAAGTTCGCCTTGCCCTGGAAATTGGTCGACGGAACCCCGAGCAGGGTGGGATTGCCGCCGAATTCGCTGGTGAAGCCGCCCAGATAATTGGCCTTGAACACCTGGCTCTCGCGCTGGTCCCACGTATAGCGGCCGCCGAGCGAGAGGCTCAGCTTCGGCGTGAAATCATAGGTGAAGTCGCCATAGACGGAGTGCGTTTCGGTCCGCACGTCGCCGCGCGTATAGGCGTCCAGCCCCGGCAGCGCGGTGCCGCCGGTCGTGTAGAGCAGCACGTCGAAGCCGGTGCTGGCATCGGCGCCCAGATAATAATAGCCGATCAGGCCGTTCAGCTTGTCGCTCTTGTAGAGCAGCTGGAATTCCTGGCTCGTCTGGTTGTTCTTGTAGACGGCCGGCACATCGACATCGACGGCGGGCAGCGCGTCGAAGTCGATCGGCGTATAGCTCTTGTCACCGCGATAGGCGCTGATGCTGCGGAAGGTGACATGATCGGTCAGTTCGGCGGTAGCCGACATCGAGATGCCGCCGCCCTTCACGCTGTTCTTCGGATTGTTGAGCCCCGCCTGCGTATCGAACACGTCGGACAGAACCGGCGTGCCCGAAAGGAGGCCGGGGATCAGGCGGTGGCCGTTGCGCGGGTTGGACCTGTCGTCCGTATAGTCGCCGGTGATGCGGACGAAGAGGCGCCGGTCCGGGCTCTCGAATTCGATCGTGCCGCGCCCGGCCCAGACGTCCTTGTTGTAATTGTCGATGCCCAGATTGACGTTGCGGCCGAAGCCGTCGTGGCGAAGCCGCGCGCCGGTGACGCCAACCTTGAACAGATCACCGATCGGGGCCGAGACGCTGACCACGCCGTCCGTCTCGTTATACGAGCCGTAGGTGCCGCGCAGCGTGACCGCGAAATCGTCGGGCAGGCGCTTCGTCACATATTTCACCGCGCCGCCGATCGTGTTGCGACCATAGAGCGTGCCCTGCGGCCCGCGCAGCACCTCGATCCGCTCCACCTCGTAAATGTCGAGCACGGAGGCCTGCGGGCGGTTGAGATAGACGTCGTCCAGATAGATGCCGATGCCGGCCTCGAACCCCGGCACCGGATCCTGCTGGCCGACGCCACGGATGAAGGCCGCCAGTGTCGAATTGGTGCCGCGCGCCGCCTTGAAGGTGGTGTTGGGCGTCACCGTCTGGATGTCGGTCAGGTCGATCGCGCCGGTCTTGGCGAGCTTGTCGCCGCTGAAGGCGGAGACGGCGATCGGCACCGTCAGCAGCGTTTCGTCGCGACGCCGGGCGCTGACGATGATCTCCTGCGCGGTGTCGGTGCTGATCGGTGCCTGCGCCTTGGTATCGGTGGGGGCGCTCGCCGCCGCGTCCTGCGCGCTGGCCGGTGCCATCGCCGCCGTCAGGCTGACGCCGGCCGCCAGAAGCGCACGAAATGAAGATGCCGTGAGGCCCATATCACTCTCCCTGTTCTCGAGCGCTTGAGCGTGTCGCTTGCGCTTCGTCTTCACTCCTCATACTGAAACCTGAACCGGGTTTCAAATACGAAAAATGGTGCAAGGCCCGATTTGAGTCGTACGGGGAGAGATATGGCTGAACGAGGCGCCCCGACCGCCGGGGGGGACCAGTCGGGCGGCAAGACGCCCAAGACGGCACGCGGCCGCCGCTCCCTGCGCGCGCTGCTGGATGCCGCCGCCGAGGAATTTGGCGAGAAGGGTTTTCACGAGGCGGCGATCAGCCGGATCACCGCGCGCGCCGGCATGGCGATCGGCAGCTTCTACACCTATTTCGACAGCAAGGAGGCGATCTTCACGGCGCTGGTGCGCGATCTGAGCGGGCAGGTGCGCGATTTCGTAACGCCCCGGCTGGCAGGCGTGCAGGGCGGCATCCCGATGGAGCAGGCCGGGCAGGCCGCCTTCCTCGCCTTCGTCCGCCAGCACAAGGAGATCTACCGGATCATCGACGAGTCGGAATTTGTCGATCCGGCTAGCTATCGCGAGCATTATGCGCGCACGGCCGAGCGCATCACCGCCCGGCTGGAAGCCGCCGAGGCACGCGGCGAAATCAGCCCCGGAGCGGCTCCGGGCGCGGCCGAGGTGCGCGCCTGGGCGCTGATGGGCATCAACGTGTTTCTCGGCCTGCGCTTCGGCGTGTGGGATGACGGCATTTCGATCGAGGAGGTCACGCGGGTCAGCGGCGATCTGGTCGCGAACGGGCTCGCCCCCAAAGGAGAGCGGCCATGAGGCATTGGATGAATCGCTACTGGCCCTCCTCGGATGGCCTGCGCCTCCACGCGCGGGACTATCCCGCCGCCGAGGGCGATGCGCGCCTGCCGGTGATCTGTCTTCACGGGCTGACCCGCAATGCGAAGGATTTCGCGAAGCTGGCGCCGCGCATCGCCCAGTTGCGGCGGCGCGTGCTGGCGGTGGACGTGCGCGGGCGTGGCCTCTCCGCGCGCGCCGCGCCCGACACGTATCAACTGCCCTGCTATGCGGAAGACGTCGAACGGCTCGCCCACGCGCTGGGGATCCGGCAGGCGATCTTCATCGGCACGTCGATGGGCGGGCTGATCACGATGGAACTGGCCGCGCGATCGCCCGATCTGATCGCCGCCGCGATCGTCAACGATATCGGGCCGCGCCTGGCGAGCCGGGGGCTGGAGCGGATCGCGGGCTATGTCGGAACCGGCGGGCCGGTCGCGACCTGGCAGGAGGCGGCGGACCATCTGCGCCAGCTGAATGCCGAGGCCCTGCCCCACTACGACGCCGTCGACTGGCAGGACATGGCCAAGCGCCTGTATCGCGAGGCGGACGGCCGGATCGAGGCGGATTATGATCCGGCGATCGCGACCCCGTTCAAGACGAAACCGCTGGTGACCGATCCGCAGCAGCGCTGGGACGCGCTCGTCCGCGAGCGGCCGATCCTGCTGCTGCGCGGCGAGCGGTCCGATCTGCTGGATCAGGAGGCGGCGGAGGAGATGGTGGCTGGCCACCCCGATGCGGCGCTGCGGATCGTCGCCCATGTCGGCCACGCGCCGATGCTCGACGAGCCGGACGCGCTGGCGGAGATCGAGGGGTTTCTGGCGCGACTGGACTGATCGTCGAAGGATTGCGGCCCGATGTCAGCCGAGGCGGCAGCGAGCGGCACGCCCGGCGCCGGCGGACCGGCTTGGCGGTCTATCGAAGCTGGAACCAGCGGACGGGGCCCGACACCTTCCGCAAGAGCAGCACCGTGATGCCGAGGCCGAGCAACGAGCCGACCGCGCCGAACAGGAACGGCGCCTCATAGCCCGCTTTGGTCGCGAGAATGCCGGCGACCGGGCCGGTGATGCACAATGCGATATCCGTGAACATCGAATAGGCGCCGATCGCGCTTCCCCGGCTTTGCGGCGGCACCAGATCGACGACGACCATGCCCAGCGCCGGGAAGATCAGCGCAAAGCCCAGCCCGGCGATCGCGGCGCCCGTCGCTGCGACCAAGGCGGTTCCGGCGAGCCAGACCGTGACGAGCCCCACCGTCTCGATCGCGAGAAAGGTGAGCGCGACCTGCAGCCCGCCATGCTTCGCGATGCTGCCGACGAACATCAAGCGACCGAAGACGAACGCGCAGCCGAAGGCGCTGATCGCCGTCCACGCCGCCGCCCAGCCATGCGCCGCATAATCGAGCGCGATGAAGGCGGTGATCACGCCGAAGCCGATCCCGCCGAGCCCCAGCGCGGCGCCATAAGGCAGCACGCGGGCGAAGACGGCGGAATAAGGCAGGCGTTCGGCGGAAATGATGCGCGTGGCCGACTGCGGCCAGACGAAGACCAGCCCGATCAGCCCCGTGCAGACCAATGCGATGCCGACGGCCGCCATCCCGCCCAGATGCAGCAGCATCACGCCGACGGGCGCGCCCGCGGCGATCGCGCCATAGGTGGCGATGCCGTTCCACGAAATGACCTTGGCCGTGTGCGTATCGCCGGCCCGGCCGATCCCCCACGCGATCGCGCTGGTGCCCACCAGGCTTTCCCCGAAGCCGAGGATCATCCGGCTGAGAAACAACGTCGCCAGCGCCAGCGCGGGGTAAGCCGTCAGCTGCGCCGCCGCCAGCAGCACCACGCCGCTGCCGACGCTGCACGAAAGACCGAATAGGATGGCGCGCTTCGGGCCCGACGTATCGACCATCGGGCCGACCATGCCCCGGCTGACGATGGTGGCGACATATTGGATCGAGATGGCCAGCCCCGCCGTGGCGGCGCTGAAGCCGAGATCGCCATTCACCCATTGCGGGAGCACCGCCAGAGGCAGGCCGACGGCGAAGTAAGCGAGCGCCGTGCAGAGGACGCTCATCAGGATCTGAACGCTCGGCTGCTGACCGAGCGCGGGGCGCGTGGATACGGAAGTCATTGTGCGGCGCACATAAGACCGACCATCCGGTGACGCCATTTCCCTGTGCTTGCGAACTTTTCCGTTCATGTTGCACCGCACGCATGACGGATCCTCAGCCGGGCCTCTACCGAGTCAGCGCGACTTCGGCCGCTCGCCCCGGGTGTAGCGCCGGGAAAGCCCCGTGCGGGTATTGATCATGACGATCGTCCCGTCCCTGCCCACCTCCGCCACAAGCGCATGTCCGTCCTGATCGCCCCAATTCGCGATCCGTTCGTACGGAGCGTTCAGATCGGGACTGCGCGTGGCGAAATGGAGCTGCCAGCTGGCCTGGACGTAGGGCGCCGCCGCCGCGAATTCGAGCGAGCCGGCATCGGCCCCCTTCGCCGCGCCGTTGTTGAAAACATAAAGCGACGGTCGAACGGTATCGAGCAACCGCGCGCTGCCCGCATTGGCGGAGCCGTGATTGTCGGCGATCATCAGATCCACCGGGCCGATCAGATCGCGCGGGCAGGCAAGTTTGTCCTCCACGACGCGCGTCGTGTCGCCCAGCGCCAGGATGCGCCCGCTACCCCATTGCAGGACGGTGCCGAGCGAGCGCGGATTCTCGTCCGTGCCGATATCGACGGTCTGGGCGGTGGCCGGGCAACCCGCTCCCGGCCCACCCGCTCCCGCCAGCGCATGATCGATGATCGCGCCGTCCGCGTCGATCGCGGTGACCGTCAGCCCGTCGAGCGACATCGTCTCTCCCGGCCGCATCACCCGGTGCGGCCGACCGGCGATCCCGGCGCTGTACGCGGCGTAAAGCTCGGCCGCCTGATAGCCGCGTCGGTTGGCCGGAGGCTCGGCGGACGGAGGCTCGCGATTGGGCCCGTGATCGACGAACGTGCCGATCGGAATGAGCCCGGCCAGTTCCAGCGCGCCGCCGAGATGATCGGTGTGATAATGGGTCAGCAGCAGATAATCGATGCGCGATACGCCGGCCGATCTCGCGGCCGCGGCGATCCGCTGGGCGCTCGTCTGGCGCGGAGCGGGCGGCATGTCCGCCCCCGCGACGGACCCGCCGCTCAGCGCCGCCGGCCATCCCGCATCGATGAGCAGGGCGTGATGCTGCGGCGTCACGAACAGGGTCGCGGCGGCGCCTTCCACATCGATGAAGATGACGCGCAACGTTTCGCTGCGTCCGGCCGCCGCCGCCGTTCCGCACAGGATCGCGCCCAGCAGACCGAGCGTCCGTAATACCGGCTTCATGCGATCACTCCCGTACGCGACGGAGAGAGATCCGCCATCCAGGACGCACCATGCCTGAGCGGATGCGCGTCGCGAAGCGCGAGATCGGCCTGCCCCATCGGCACATGGTCACATCGCCGGTCGCGGCTCGCCCTGGCAGGATCCGCTTTTGACGCCGCAGGGCCGCAGGAACGTCGCGGGGCGATAGGCGACGAAGCGTCCTGTCTCGCCCGAGGCCTCCTTCGTGGCCTGATTGAGCGCTCCAGGCGAGAGCATGGCCTCGTCCCAGCGGCCCTGCGTGATCCTCCGGTCCAGCGCCTCGATCCCGGCGACGGTCTCTCCGATCGAGAAGGTGCAATGGCCCGGCGCCGCGACATAGGCCTGCCGTAGCTGGGAACCCGAACCGGCCCGCGCGACCATCGCACCATAGGCCTGTTCGTAGGTCACCATCGTCGCGCCGTCGCCCGTCGTATGGAGCGTGAGGACCGGCCGCGACAGCTTGCCCGAGGGAACGAAATTCGCGCGCATATAGGCGACCGCCTTGGGGGTCGCCGCGATGCGCGGTGCCTTGGCCAACAGCGCGAGATCCGCATCGAGCGACAGGCCGGCGCTGCGATACGCGGTCCGCACCGCCTCGGCGCGGCCGGAGGCCTGAAGCTGCGCGCGATAATCGATCCCCATATTCCAGGAGGCATTGCCCCCTGCGCGCCGCTCCTGATCCCAGCGCGGGAAGAACACGCCCATCGCGAACCAGCGCGCATAGGCCTGCGCGCGCGCCTCGGTATCGGGAGAACCCGCCGGCGGAGCCTTGTCGTCCGGCTCGTCGGGAAGCTGGGCGAAGGCGCTGGCGAGGATGAGCCGCGCCCGCCCCTGCGGCGTCGCCATCGCCTTGGCGATCAGCGCATCCACTGCCGGCCCCTCCTCCCGGATCGGCGGCTGCGGGCCGCCCTGCTGCCAGATGTTCACGATCTTCAGCGGCGCGCCCGGATCGACCAGCGTCTTCAGCGCCCATGCGCCATCGAGCGCCTGATTTTCCATGCCCACCACGCCCGACACGGACGCGCACATCGGCATCGCCCCGTCGATCCGCTCGGGGTGGCGCTCGACCAAAGCGGCCGTGACCAGCCCCCCCATCGACTCCCCATAAGCGATCACGCGCCTGGGTTTGCCGAAACGGGTGGCGAAGGCGTCCAGCGTCGCGATCTGATCGGGCACGGCCTCTTCCAGCGCCCAGCCGGTGGCGCTGTAGGAACTGCCGACCAGCGCATAGCCTTTCGCCAGCAATTCAGCGCCGCCCTCACGCGTCCGGTTGCGCGCCGGGTTGCCCGGTGCCGAGCTAAATCCGTGGCTGAACAGCAGCACCGTGCCGTTCCACCGGGCGGGCATGTCGGCCGCCCAGTTGGCGCCATTGTCGAGCCTGCCCCCGACATGGGTGACGCCCGCGGGATCGGGCGACGCGGCCCCGATCGCCAGCAGGGCGGCCATGCTCATCCACATCCGGCGCATCGTCCCGCCCTCCCGGTCAGCGATAGGATGCGAGGACCGGATCGGCCTCGCACGTATAGGAGCGGGCATCACTATCCTCGCCTTTCCCGTCATAGCGGGCGGACTTGGGGAACGGGCAGATCGCGCGGGTGAAGACGGGCTTGCCGTCCACGATGCGCGCGCCGGTCAGTGTCTGCGGCGCCTGCCCCTTCTCCACCCAGTCGATCACGGCCCAGAGAATGTCGCGCGAGGCATCGCCCGGCGCGTTGATCTGGCCGGAGCCGCCGAACTGGTCCACGCCCGGCCCACCCCGGCAATGATACATGCCGGGCACCATCATCAGCTTCACCGATTGCGAGAGCTTCGCCGCGCCGCCCTGCGCTGCCTCCAGCCTGCGGTAGAAATCCACGGTCGGCCCGGCGATCACGGACGGGTCCGCCCAGCCCTGATAGATGATCGCCTTGCCGCCGCGCGCGATGAAGGGCGCGATCGTCACCTTGTCGGCGCGCAGTTCGGGCATCACGGCATTGACCTTGTTCAGATCGGCCGTGCGCTGGAACGTGTCCTCGTTCCAGTTCGGATCATCATAGACCGCATCGCCCCACATCGCCGCGAGCAAGGGCGAAGGCGGCCCCGGCCGGGTGCGGACGCCGGGCAGCAGGCCGCGATCCATCGGCCGGCCCTTCTCGTCCCGCATCGGCGCGACGATCGCCTCCATCATTTTCACCTTGGGCACGGCGAGGCAGTCACTCCCCTGCCCCTGCTTGCAGGCGAGAATGGCGGGCCTGAACGTGCAGGCCAGCGGATTTTCGACGATTCCGTCCTTCACGCCGTCCTTGCCGTCGCAGGCCGCGATCGCCTTCTTCTCGTACAGCGCCCAGTCGGCATCGGTGAGCGCGCCCGCCGGATCGTGCTTCTGCATCAGCGAGAACCACATCATGCGGACGGAGATGAGCGGCATGTACGGCCCCGGCGCGCCGGCGACGATGCCGTCATAATCGCCCGGATAATTCTCCATCTCCTTCAGACCCTGCCGTCCGCCGCCCGAGCAGCCGAGGAAATAGCTGTGCATCACCGGCTTCGCGTAGAAACGCGCCGCCAGCGCCTTGGCCGCCAGCGTCGCCAGATGCGTGGCGCGATGCTCGTAATCCACGCGCGCCTTGAGATCGGCCATCCAGCGCTTCTGGCTGATCTTGTGCCCGCTGTCGGTGGTGACGGCGGCGAAGCCCTCGCTGACGCGGCGACTGAGATCGGCGAAGTTGAACACGCCCGCATCGCCGCCCACGCCCGCGCCCAGCAGGCGACCATTCCACCGATCCCCCGCCGGCAGCCACAGTTCGAAGCCGATATTGCCCTCGATCACGCCCTGCACGCGGCAGAAGGGCATCGTGACCGGCACCGGCTTGTACGAGCCGCGCGTCTCCGGCAGCGCGTCCACATCCTGCCCGACCGCGACCTGCGCGGCGGCGGTGACGCGCACCTTGCCCGGCTGATCGCCCGCCAGATCGGCGCAGCCCTGCGCCATCGCCGGCCCGGCCCAGAGCGCACCGGCCAGAGCGAGGAGGGAGACGCGCGCCCGCATCAGAATTTCACCCCGGCCGTGACGGAGACGAGGCGCGGCACCGGATTGGTCGACTGCGGATCATAGCCGCGCGTCTGATCGACGAAGGGCGGATCCTCGTTCAGCAGGTTGCGGACGTCGACCGAGAGCGTCAGGCGCGGCGTGATGTCGATCCCGATCGAGGCATCGACCGTATCATAATCGCTCACCTTCTGGATCGGGGTGATGCCCGTATTGTCGTAGCCGCTCAGGTGGTTGAGCGTGACGCGCCCCTTCACCTTGCCGTGCGCCACGCCGAGATCGGCCTGCACGCGGAAGCGCTGCGGGAAGTTGATCGTGCCGATCACGCTGGCGAGCGCCGCCCCCGGCACCGCCTGGAATTTGTAGCGGGTGTAATAGGTGCCCTGCACGCCGCTATCGAGCTTCCAGTCGCCGAGGCTCATCATGTAGTTCACGCCGAAATCGACGCCCGACACCTTGGAGCGGCCCAGATTCTGCCGCCGCCCGTCGACGATGAAGGCGACGTTGGACGCGTTGATCGCATTGTTGATCGGCAGGCCCGACCCGATCAGCGCCGCCACCTGCGCCGCCGTGGGATTAAGCGTGACGAACGAGGCGTAGAGCGGATTGGTCAGGATGCCGGAGGTGCCGCGCAGCGCCTGGATCTGGTTCTTGTAATCGATGTTCCAGTAAGTGCCCGTGATCGTGAGCCCTGGCACCGCCAGCGGCTTCACCTCGACGCCGCCGGACCAGGTGGTCGCCGTCTCCGGCTTCAGGTTCGGATTGCCGCCGGCGATGCCGATGCCCTGCACGTTGCCCGAGGCGCCCGGCAGCGTGTCGTAATAGAGGCCCGCGCCACCCGCGATCGTGGATACTTCGGTGAAGGTCGGCGCACGGAACGAGGTGCCGTAGCTGCCCCGGATCGCGACGCCGCGCACCGGCTTCCACGTGACGCCCACCTTCGGATTGCTGGTGCTGCCGAAGTCGCTGTAATCTTCATAGCGGCCGGCGACCGACAGGCTGAGTTCCTGGATACCCGTCATCGCATTGCCACCGCCGACGATCGGCACATAGAGTTCGCCGAACACCGCCTTCACGTTGCGGCTGCCGCTGTCGGCGGTGTGGATCTGCGCGGCGCTGCTGCCCGAGACGAGATCGGTGAACGTATATTCGCGCCGATATTCGCCGCCGAAGGCCAGCTTCAGCTTGCCGCCCGGCAATTCCATCACCGTGCCGCTGAACTGGAGGTTGGCGACGTCCAGCTTGTTCTTGCCGATGATCTGGAAATAATTGTCGTGGATGCGCGCCAGCGTCGCGGGATTGTTCGGGCCGCCGAACACGTTGAGCGCGGTGGCCGGATTGGTGTCGAGCAAGGCCGCCGCCAGCGCGGCGGCGTTCACGCCGGTGCGCCGATCGGAGATGTCGTAGGATTCGCCGTGGCTGTAATAAGCCGTGCCGGTCCAGTCGCTGAAAAGCTTGGCCTCGACGCCGCCCGACGTGCTCCAGCTATAGGCGCGATAGGGATATTTATCGCTGCCTAGTTCCGGCACCAGCGAATAGGGCACGGTGACGGAGGTGGCACCCGCCACGGGCGATACGAAGAACGGATTGGCGCGCGTCACTGTCGCGGTGAAGGTCGTGTTGTTGTTCAGCAGACTACCGTTGCGGCGCGAATAGAAGCCGTCGCCGAAGATGCGGATGCTCTCGCCGATATCCTGGCTCACATTGGCCAGCACGCTGTAGCGCGTCTGTGAGGGGATCACCCAGTCATAGGCGTTGTAGAAGCATTTGTTGCTCGTACCCGCGACGAGCGAGCCGACATTGGCGTTGGTCACGCCACCCTGCGGGATCGCATAGGTGCGGCCGCCCGCCGTGATCGTGCTCGGCTGGCAGTTCGTCACGCGCAGATCGCGGCCGCCACGGTAGCGATTGTCGTCCTGATACCAGGGCAGATCGCTCGCCGTGAGCGCGCTGTTATGGGTATATTCGCCCGACACGGTCAGGTAGCCGCCGGTCCAGGTCTTGCCGAAGATGCCCGCCGCCTGCTGCTCGCCATAGGAGCCGCCGGTGAAGCCGCTGCGGAGGCGGAATTCGGCACCGTCGAAATTCTTGCGCATGATGAAGTTCACCACGCCCGCCACCGCATCGGAGCCATAGATGGCGGACGCGCCATCGGCCACGACCTCCACGCGGGAGAGCGCGATCGAGGGCAGCACCGAGGGATCGGTATATTGCCCCTGTGTGCCCTGCGCGGGCAGTCGCCGCCCGTCCGCGAGAATGAGGGTGGCGTTGGTGCCGATGCCGCGCAGGTTGATGCCGGCGCCGCGCGTGGCGTTCGCGCCCGCATTCTGCGCGGTGCCGCCGTTACGGTTCTGGCCGAGGCCGATCACCTGCGGCACGCGGCGTAGCAGATCGGCGGTGGAGGTGACGGGCTCGGCGGCGATCTTGGACTGATCGATCGCGATCACGTTCGATCCCACCGCCGAGACGCCCTTGATGCGGCTGCCCGTGACGATGATCTCTTCGATATTCGGCTGCGAGGGGGCGGCGCTGGCCGTGGCGGCATCAGCCGGCTTCGCGGTCGGGGCGGCGGGCGCCGCCGTCTGGGCCGACGCGCCCTGCGCCAGCGCGATGGCCAGCGCGCCGATCGCGATACCGGCCAGACGCGGACCGGCGCACGAAATGATCCTCTCCATGTTTTCCTCTCCTGTTATCCCGGTCGCCGTCGTTGCGGCGCTTCACGGGTGGTGTTCGAAACTGCTCGGTTACTGGGCCTCCGCACGGGCGCGGCGCACGCTGGTCGTCAGACGCGGCGCGACGGAGAGAAGGACGATGGCGGCGATCAGGATGACCGCGCCGGTGAGATCGGCGCTGCTGGGCCATGGCAGGCCCCAGAACATCGCCAGCAGGATCGCGCCGCCAATGCCCGCGATGAGGCTCGCCGCGCGCTCCATCGGCACGCAATAGGCATTTTCGCGCGCATCCAGCAGGATCACGGCGGCGAAGATCGAGACGATCGTGAGCGTGATGGCGATGCCGACCAGCCACAGCATCACCGGATCGGACCAGACGCCGATGAAGCCGAAGCCCAGTTGCCCCGCCTGCCCGCCGAAGCCCGAGGCCGAGATCAGGCCCAGCACGATCACCGCCATCGGCAGCGCGATGATCTTCTCTTCCACGAAATAGCGGCGGATCGAGGCGTCGTCGCCCGTCTTGGCCACGCGCGTCATCACGGCGAGGCGGATGAAGTAGCCGACCGTGTAGAGCAGCACCGTCAGCAGCGCGAGCGGCGGCAGTTCGAGCCCCCCGCGCGACTTGACCGTGATGAACAACGCGAATGCCACCATTACGAGCGCCGCCCAGCTCCACCAGCGCACGCGCCGCCCGAAGATCAGGTCGACCAGCGGCGCGATGATCAGGATGTCCCCACGCATCAGCAACTGGATGAAGGGGATGCTCACGCCCTGGAACGTGAAGGACAGAGGCACGGTGAACAGCACGAGCGCGGTGCCGATACCGGACAGGAAGGTGTAGCGCGTCGGGATCGGCACGCGCACGCCGCCCACCTGCATGCTGTTCGCCGCGCGATGCCAGCCCGATGCCCAGATGAAGCCGTAGGTCATCAGCGTGTTGAGGATCAGCGTGGCGGGCAGCGTTTCCAGCCCCGTCAGAGGGCGGCCGAGCGTGGGGCTCGGAAAGCTCGTCACCAGCTTCGTCAGAATGACGTTGGGCAGATAGGACAGGAAATAGAGGAAGACGATCGCTTCCAGCGACAGCCTGGTGCGCGCACTCATGCGACGATCTCCACCATGTCCGCGCCGATCCGGTAGCGCGCGTTGAGGCCCGCTTCCTGCGTGATCGCCGCCATATAGGCCAGCACCTCGCCGTGGCGCGGATCCTCGGGCCCGACGATGCGGGGCACGGCATCGCGATCGATGTAGAGCGGCAGGAAACCCGTGCGGAGAATCTCGCCCCCGGCAATCTCGAACCGTGCGATCATCGAGAGGCGCGCCGTCTTCGGGAAATTGTAGAGGCTGCCGAAATCCGGCTCCCATTCCTCCGCCAGCACGCGGATCTCGTTCCAGCTCTTCGACTTGGCATGCGCCTCGTCCATCCGCAGGTCGGTCGCGAAATTGCAGAGCGAGTGGAAGACGGGCTTGCCGTCGATCATCTCGCAGCCCTTCAGGATATGCGGATGGCCACCGAGGATCGCATCCGCGCCCGCCGCGATCGCCGCGCGCGCCACGTCCCGTGCATAATCGGGGATCGTCGCGCGAACGAAGTGGATGCCCCAGTGGCAGGAGACGAAGACGAGATCGGCCTGCGCCTTCGCGGCGCGCACGTCCGCTTCCAGCGCGGCCAGATCCTCGCGATGGGGATAGGAGTGGATGCGCGCGGGCGTGCCGGGCTGGTCGTGCTCGATCTGCTCGTAAAAGGTGAAGGCCCGCATCGGCGCGCAGCCGGGGCGGCGCTCGTCCGCCCAATAGGCCTGCGGCAGGATGCTGGAATAAGCGAGGAAGGCAACGGTGGTGCCGTCCTCCAGCGTGAAGATCACGGGCTTGCGCGCTTCGGCGATATTGGCGCCCGCGCCGACCGTCCTCATGCCCGCCGCCTCGATATGGGACTTTGTCTCGAAGAAAGCGTCATTGCCCCAGTCGAGGACGTGATTGCCCGCCATCGAGATCAGATCGAACCCAGCGCGGCCCAGCGCCGCCGCTCCGTCCGGTCGCGCGAGCACGGCATGGCGGGCCTGCGGCGCGCGCACGCCCTTGTCCGCGAAGCTCGTCTCCAGCTGACCGAAGACGACATCGGCCGCGCGCAGCACGTCCGCCGTGGCGACGAAGCTCTCGTCGTAATTCTCGCGATCCATCGCGAGATCGCCGACGGCGAGGACGGTGCCGGTCATGCTTGCGCCGTCCCGAAGCGGATCGGCACGGAGAGCGCGCCGATTTCGGGGAAGCGCGTCGGCTTGGGCTCGCCGTCCAGCGTGAAGCCGGGCGCCGCCTTCAGCAATTCCTCCACCGCCACCTGCAGCTCCAGCCGCGCCAGCGCCGCGCCGACGCACATGTGCGGCCCGCGCCCGAAGGCGAGCGAGTCCTTCATGTTCGGCCGATCGAGCCGGAAGCTCTCGGCATCCTCGAACACATCCTCGTCGCGATTGGCCGAGGCATAGACGAGCGCGATCGGCTCATCGGCCGGGATGTGCCGTCCCTTGATCGTGACCGGGCATTTGGCGGTGCGCGCGAAGCCGCGATAGGGCGTGTAGAGCCGCAGGAATTCCTCGATCGCTGCGGGCATCAGATCGGGCTCGGCGCGCAGCCGGTCGGCCAGATCGGGATGCCGCGCGAGATGCACGGCGATCGCGCCGATCACGACGCTCGGCGCGATCAGCCCCACCACCAGCACCTGCCGGATCGTGCCGACGATCATCTCCTCGGGCAGTTCCGCACCGTCGACACGGACGGCGAGCAAAGCGCTCGTCGCATCCTCGTCCACCGGCAGCGGCGCCGCGCGGCGATCGGCCACCACCTTGCGCGCCATGTCGTAGAGGAGGAGGCTCGTCTCCTTGGTCGTCTCCATGTCGGCGGACTGGACCGCGACATTGTAGCGCTTGCCCGCATCGGTCAGCGCGGCGACCGCCTCGGGATCGAGGTTCATCCAGTGCGCGAACACCGCGACCGGCATGTGCGCGGAATAATCGGCGCAGACATCGCCCCCGCCCTTCGCAACCATGTCCGCCAGCAGGTCTCGGCAGACGCCCCGGATCACCGGCTCCAGCCGCGCGACCTTACGTTCGGTGAGCAGCGGGGCGAGCGCGCGTCGGTAGGGCGTATGTTCGGGCGGATCGAGGTGGAGTGGCGGGCGGCGGCCGGTGAAGGCCACCTTGGGCACCACATTCTGCTTCGAGGTCACGTAGGTCTGCCAGTCGGCGGCGGCCTGCGCGACATCCTCATGTTTCATCAGCGCCCAGAAACCGCCCCAGGCATCGCTGTGCGCCACGGGACATTCGGCACGCAGCCGCTTGTAATCGGCGTTCGCGCTGTCGAACGTTTCGGGCAGCAGGGGATCGAAGTCATGCGACATAACAATATTGCTACGCCTTCATGCAAGCGCTTGCAAGCCCGACTTGCTCTCCGCCCGTCGCACTTTACAGTGCCATGATGGTGTCCCGTGCCCCCCGTCTCGACGATGTCGCCGCGTTGGCCGGTGTCTCCACCGCCAGCGTCTCCCGCTATCTCAACAATCCGGGCGTTGTGGCCCCCGCCACGGCCGAGCGGATTCGCGATGCGATCGAGCAGACCAATTACCTGCCGAACCTGAATGCCGGCGCGCTCGCCTCCAAGCGCTCGCGCCTGATCGCGGCCCTCGTGCCGGACATCGCGCAATCGATCTTCAACGATACGATGGAAGCGATGATCGAGCGGCTGACGGCCGAGGGCAACAGCGTGGTCATGTCCCTGACCGGCCCGAACAATCATCGCCTCGAGTCGCAGATCGACGCTGCCCTCTCGCGCCGGGTGGATGCGATCATCCTGACCGGCATCGTCGGCGAGCCCGCCTTGCGCGCCCGGCTGCGGCGGCAGGCCACCAGCGTGATCGAGACATGGGACCTGCCCGACGATCCGATCGATGTCGCCGTCGGCTTCTCGCACGCCGAGGTCGGCGCGGACATGGCGCGCTTCCTCCACGGCCGGGGCTATCGGCGCCCGCACCTCGTCGTCCCCGGCTCGCCCCGCTCCGCCCGCCGCGCCAGCCGCTTTTCGGAGCAGTGGATCGCGGACGGCGGCAGCGAGCCAAGCCGGCTCATCGTCAACATCCCCAGCCATTTCGGCCAGGGGCGACTCGCCTTTCGCGGGCTGGCCGATCTGCCCGAGCGGCCTGACGTGGTGGTGTGCGGATCGGACTGGATCGCGCAGGGGCTGATCGTCGAGGCGCTGGCGGCGGGCGTGCGCGTACCGGACCAGCTCGCCGTCACCGGCTTCGGCAATTTGCGGCTGGCGGGCGACATGCGGCCGACCATCACCTCGGTCGATATCGACGGCGGCCGGATCGCGGCCGAGGTGAATACGATCCTCCGCACGCGCGCGGCGGGTGGCACCGTGCCCAGCCGCCATGTCGACGTCGGCTTCCGCATCATCGCCCGCGAGAGCGCATGAAATCGCTTGCATGAAAATGCGATCCGTATTCTGTTACCTCACATAACTAACAGGAGAGGCACGATGCGGATCGGTTCGGCGGCGGTGATGGCGATGATGATCGCGGCGGGCGCAGGCGCGCAGGCGCCGCGCAGCCAGCGGCCGGGCGATGTCGCGCTGGCGGAAGATGGCGCCGCCCAGCGCCCGCTCAAATGGACGATGCCCGACGGACCCGGCACCGGCCCCTATCCCGCGATCAAGGCGGTGGATCCCGCTTTCCCCGATCATGTCGTCTATCGCCCGCGCGATGTCGCGGCGGTGGGCCGTCCGCTCGGCGTGTTGCTCTGGGCCAATGGCGGCTGTCGCGGCGACGGCGCCAGCGCGCGCCTGCTGCTGGAGGAGATCGCCTCGCACGGCTTCCTCGTCGTGGCGCCCGGCGCGATGCTGACGGGTCCGGAGCAGCCGATGCCCGCGAAGGATCCGGACCTGGGCCACACCACCACGGCCGACGTGCTGGCCGGCCTCGATCTCGCCACCAAGGCCAATGCGGGCGCGGCGCCTTATGCGGGCAAGCTCGATCTCGCCCGCGTCGCCGTCGCCGGCACCAGCTGCGGCGGGCTGCAGGCGCTGCAGGTGGCGGCCGATCCGCGCATCAAGGCGGTGGTCGCCTTCCACACCGGCTTCTTCAATGATGACCGCGCGCCCAATACCGGCATGGCCACCAGCAAGGATCAGCTGAAGGCGCTGCACACGCCCGTCCTCTACATTCTCGGCGGCCCGCGCGACATCGCCTGGGAGAATGGCATGGACGATTTCGAGCGGATCGCGCACGTCCCCGTGTTCCTCGCCGATCACCCCGTCGGCCATCTCGGCACGTTCAACCAGGCCAATGGCGGCAGCGAGGCGCAGGTCGCGCTGCACTGGCTGCAATGGCAATTGTACGGCAGCCAACAGGCCGCAGCCGCGTTCGTCGGCAAGGAGTGCGGACTGTGCAAGGACAGCGGCTGGTTGCTCGAGCGGAAGAATGTCGGCAAGCCCTGAGCGCCAGCCCGACCGCACAACTCGACGGGAACGGGGATGGCGCAAGGAGGGGTTCGCGCTTTCCCATGACCATGTTCGTGCAGCCCCCGATCCCGCGACGCGCCGCCCTCTCCGGCATCCTCGCCTCCGCGCTGCTGCCCGTCGCCGTCCGGGCGGCGGCCCCCTCCTATGACGCCGTCGTGGCGCCGCCGGAGCGCACCGCTTTGCCCGCCGGCCGCCGCTTTCCGGATCTCGACGCGGCGCTGAAGGCGGCCCCCGCCGACGCGCGGCGCCCCTATCGGATATGGATCGCGCGCGGCGACTGGACGGGGCAGTTCGTGATCGATCGCCCCCATGTGGAACTGGTGGGCGAGGATCGCGCCGCCACGCGCCTCTGCTTCACGGCCGCCTCCGGCCTGATCGCGCCCGACGGCCGCCCCTATGGCACCTTCCGCACCGCGGTCGTGAAGGTCACCGCGCCCGGCTTCTCGGCGCGATCGCTGACGATCGACAACCGGTTCGACGGCACGGCGGAGATGCGCAAGACCGGACCGCGCCTCCTGTCGGACGCGCCGGCCGGGCCGCAAGCGATCGCGCTCGCCTTGATCGAGGGCAGCGACGGTGCGCAGCTGGATCGTGTCGATATCCACAGCCATCAGGACAGCCTGTTCGTCGATGCGGGCTCCTCGCGCTTTTCGGACTGCCTGATCAGCGGCAGCTACGATTTCATCTTCGGCGCAGGCAGCGCCTTGTTCGAGCGATGCGAGATACGCTCGCGCCTGCGCCCCGATCCCGCGCAGGTGACGGGATATGTCGTCGCCCCCAGCACGTTGGCGGAGCGCGCCGTGGGCCTGCTCCTTCATCGCTGCCGCCTGACGCGCGAGAGCGGCGTGGCCGACGGCAGCGTGTTCCTCGGCCGCCCGTGGCGCCCGTCGAAGCGCTTCGACGATGGCCGATATGGCGATCCGATGGCGGTCGGCATGGCCGCCTGCCTGGATTGCTGGATGGACGCCCACATCGCGCCTGCGGGCTGGACGGAAATGTGGTTCACCGATCGCGCCGGGAACAACCGCCACATGCTGCAGCCGGAGGAAGCGCGCTTCAGCGAATATCGCAGCAGCGGCCCCGGCGCGCCGCAGGCGGGCATCAAACGTCGCGGCGCGCTGCTCACCGCCGCGGACGCGCAGAACCTGCTCCGGCAGATCGCGCGAACGCGGCAAGGCTGAGCCCGCCCCGCGTCGAGGCCCCGTTGCTAGACCGCGTCGCTAGACCGCGTCGAAGCGGACGGCGCAGCCCCGGAAATCGCCCGTCATCACGAAATCCACGCCGCGCCCCATCCAGAAGGCGCCGCTCGCCTGCGCGGGCGTGCCCGGCGCCACCTCGCCCGCGATCAGCGTCATCGCATAGCGCCGCGCGGGATCGAGCCCAAGCAACGTGACCGGCATCGCCGTCTCGCGCATCGTGGTCGAACGCGTGAAGGCGAACAAGGCCGCCTGCCTGCGATCCGGCGAGACGGAAAGGGTCGCGGACCGGTCTCCTTCCTTTCGCGCCGGCAACAGCCGATAGAGATCGCCCTGCTGCACCGTGGAGCGGATCCGTTTGTAGGCCGCGATCATCGCGCGCGCCGTCGCGAAATCCTCGGCCGTCCAATGGTGAAGATTGGCCCCGATGCCGAGCGCGCCCTGCATCGAGGACAGGAAACGATAATCGAGCGGGGTGCTGCGCTTGTTCACCCAGTTCGGCGAATCCGTCACCCACGCCATCATGATCGCGGGCGTATAGGCGCGCGAAAAGCCGTCCTGGATGCTCATCCGGTCATAGGGATCGGTATTGTCCGACACCCACACCTGATCGGTCAGGCGCATGATGCCGAGATCGACGCGCCCACCTCCGCTGGCGCAGGATTCGATCTCGACGCGCGGGTGACGACGGCGCAGTTCGGCGATCAGCGCGTAGAGATTGTCGACATAATCGACATAGATCTTCTGCTGCTCGGCGGGCGCCGCCTCGGGCCAGCCCGGTTCGGACCAGTTGCGGTTATGGTCCCACTTGATGAAGGCGATATCGTTTTCTGTCAGGAGTTTATCGAGCAATGTGAGGATGTGATCGCAAACGTCGCGGCGCGCGAGATTCAGCACGAGCTGCTGGCGCGCCTCGGTGCGCGGGCGCCCCGGAAAGTTGATCACCCAATCGGGGTGCGCGCGATAGAGATCGCTGTCCGGGTTCACCATTTCGGGTTCCACCCACAGGCCGAAATCCATGCCCAGCGCCTTCACGCGCCGGATCAGCGGGCCGAGACCGTTCGGAAATTTGCGCCGGTTGACCGTCCAGTCGCCGAGCCCTGCCTTGTCGGAATCGCGCGCGCCGAACCAGCCGTCGTCCATCACGAAGCGCTCGCAGCCGATGCTCGCGGCCTTTTCCGCAAGCGCGATCTGCCCCGCCTCGGTCACGTCGAACTGGGTCGCCTCCCACGAATTGTAGAGCACCGGGCGCGGCCTGACGTGACCGACACCGGGCAGGATCTCCGCGCGCTGATAGCGGTGGAACAATCGCGAGGCGCCGCCGAAGCCGTCTCCGGAAAAGCCCAGATACAGGTTTGGCGAGGCCAGTGTCTCGCCCGGCCTCAGGCGATAGGAAAAGTCGAACGGATTATAGCCGGCGGACGCGCGCACCGCGCCGATCGCATCGCGATCGACCGTCATCCGCCACGATCCGCTCCAGCCGAGCGCCGCGAACCACACCGCCCCGCTTTCCTCCGCCACATCATCCCGACCGATGGCGAGCCACGGATTGGCCTGATGCGACGTGACGCCGCGCCGGCTCTCGATCACGGTGGAGCCCGGCGTGACCGCGCGCGACTGCAGCTGCCATTCCGCCGACCAGCGCCCCGCCAGATAATGGAGCCGATAATCCTCGGCGGCGGGCAGATTGATATTGCCCGCCGCCAGCTGATCGACCTGGATCCAGTCGCGCGTGTTATTTTCGACGACGGCCGAGCGGATTACGAGCCCGGTCGATTGATCCATCGCGTAGCGCAGATGCACGTCGATCGCGGTCGTGATGTCGCGAAGATGGATGATCAGGGCCCCGGCCTCGATCCGGTGATCGACGTAGCGCAGCTCCAGATCGCGCGTCCCATCGGGCAGCGTCACCTTGAGCGCCGGCTCCGTCGTCAGCCCGCCGCCGAAGCCGGCAAACTCGAACGGCGTCATCGTCGACGCCAGTTCGTTCGACGACAATTCCTTCGCCGCGATGGCGGGAGGAAGCGGATCGCCGGCGGCAAGCGGCGCGCCCCAGTAAAGCGACTGGAGCTGGCCACGCTCGTTCACGCCGAACGCATAGGTGGCGTGCGGACTGTCGAGCCGAAAGCTCTTGCCCACCACCTTCGGCAGGACCTGCGAGATGGCCGGAGCGGAGGCCAGGCCCATCGCCAGCCCGGCCAGCAGCCCACCGCAGGCCGTGCGGCGATTCATCCGCAAAAGATCGGCTCCGTTCGACATCACCCCTCCCCAAGGCTGTTTGCCGCCTTTATCGCTGCGGCACCTCGATCATACTTACGCATGATTCAAATCTTGCATACTAGATTTGCAAGCGGGCGACGGAGACCGGAATGAAAGCGCATTGGCTGGCGGCACTCCTTCTCGGCTCGATCGCCGCGCCCGTTTGCTCCCAGATCGTGATGAAGGCGGAGGGGCCGCCCGGCCTCAAGGCCCTGCCCTTCGCCACGCACGGACGCGCCGTCTCGCAGCCCAACGGCGACATCCTTCGTCAATGGCCTGGCACCTATTTCGAGACGGCCTTTGCCGGCCCGTCGATCTATTTCCGCGTCGGCCCCGGCGAGGTCAGCCTGCGGGTCAGCATCGATGGCGAGGCGCCGGTCGCTCTCGTGAAGCCCGTGCCCGGATCCTATCGCGTGTCCGCCGGAGGCAGCGGCGTGCATCGCGTGCGGATCGACGTGGTGAGCGAGAGCCAGCGCGAGCCGACCATATTCGGCGGCTTTTTCGCGCCACCCTCCACCCACGCCGCCCCGCTGCCCCACCGGACGCATGCGATCGAGTTCATCGGGGATTCGCATACGGTCGGCTTCGGCAACACGTCCGAAGCGCGACGGCACTGCACGCAGAGCGAGGTCTGGGCGACGACCGATACGTCTCAAGGCATTCCCGCACTCGTCGCCCGCCATATCAATGCCGATTATCAGGTGAACGCCATTTCCGGACGCGGGATCGTGCGCAATTATGATGGCTTCGCCGCCCCGACCCTGCCGGAAGCCTATCCGTTCGCCCTGCTCGATCGATCCGCGCGCGCCGACGCCCTGCACTGGCGCCCGCAGGTCCTGATCCTCTCGCTCGGCACCAACGATTTCTCGACGCCGCTGCACGATGGCGAGCGCTGGGCGAACCGCGACGCCCTGCACGCCGATTACGAAGCCACCTTCCTCCGCTTCGTGCGGATGCTGCGCGCCCGTCACCCGCACGCTTACCTCCTGTTCTGGGCGACCGATCTGGGCGGCGACGAGATCGAGACGGAGGTCGCGAGGGTCGTGGACCAGCTCCATGCATCGGGCGACAGGAGGGTCGGCTACGAACCGATGAACGGCCTGCGGTTCGGCGGGTGCGATTCGCACCCCGATCTGGCCGACGATCGCACGATCGCGAACCGGTTGATCGCGCATATCGACGGCGTGGCCGATGTCTGGAAGCAGCCATAGGCATCCCGCGTCTCCCGACGTAGGCTGCCGTCCGGAAAGACCGAAATCCCCGGACTCGCGGCTTGACAGTAACGGGGCATCGGGAGATGCATGCAAACATAAAATATTGTATGCATGAATCGATCTGGAGGGGAATTGATGCACGCGCTTGTCGTGATCCCATTTGCGGCGCTCCGGGGCGATCCGCCGTCGCGCCATATTGACGGCGCCGCTCGCGCCGTCCGCTCGATCCATCATTATTGAAGCAGGTCAGCGACATGCACCAGCTTCTTCCCGTCGATCATCAGGATGCCGTGCTGCTCGGCCGCATCGAAACGGCCGAGGGGCCGACCCCTATCGTCCTGCGCGATGGCGAGATCGAGGATCTGTCCGGCGTCGCCCCGACCGTCGCCGATCTGCTCGATCGCCTCGCCCCCGGTGAGCTGCCGCCGCGTGGGACGCCGATCGGCGCGATCGACGCGCTCGCCTTCCGGCCGGACTGGGAGGGCGGCATGCAACCGCGCCTGCTCTCCCCGATCGATCTGCAGTGTATCAAGGCTTCGGGCGTCACCTTCGCCATCTCCGCGATCGAGCGCGTGATCGAGGAGCGGGCGCGCGGCGATGCGCTGGAGGCGGATCGCATCCGCGAGGATTTCCAGACGCGGCTCGGCGGAGATATCCGGTCCGTGAAGCCCGGCTCCGAAAGCGCGATGCAATTGAAGGCGATCCTGATCGCGGACGGGCTGTGGTCGCAATATCTGGAGGTCGCGATCGGCAAGGATGCCGAGATCTTCACGAAGGCGCCGGTCCTCTCCTCGGTCGGCGCGGGCGCGGATATCGGCGTGCGCGCCGATTCCGAATGGAACAATCCCGAGCCGGAAGTGGCGATCATCTGCGATGCGCGTGGACTGGCGCGCGGCGCCACGCTCGCCAATGACGTGAACCTGCGCGACATCGAAGGGCGCAGCGCGCTGCTGCTCGGCAAGGCCAAGGACAATAACGCCTCCTGCGCGCTCGGCCCGTTCATCCGCCTGTTCGACGACCGCTTCACGATGGACGACATCCGCCGGTCGGTGATCACGCTGGAGATAGAAGGACCGGACAATTTCCGGCTCGAAGGATCGTCCAGCATGGCGATGATCAGCCGCGATCCGCTGGACCTGATCGGCCAGACGATCGGCGCCAGCCATCACTATCCGGATGGCCTCGCTCTGCTGCTGGGCACGATGTTCGCGCCGATCGAGGATCGGTCGGAGCCGGGGCGCGGCTTCACCCACAAAAAGGGCGACATCGTCCGGATCGCGACGCCGAAGCTCGGCGCGCTCGTCAATCGCGTGGTCACGAGCGAGGAGGCCCCGCCCTGGACGATGGGCATCGGCGCGCTGATGCGAAACCTCGTCTCGCGCGGACTGATAGTATGACAAGGGAGCGGATGATGCGGCACAGGGCGACGCTGTGGGGTTTGGGTGCGGCCATCGCCGCGCTGGCGGCCGGGATGGCGGCGGGATCGCCCGCACAGGCCGAAACCACGATCCTGACCGGCTTCACGCTGATCGACGGCACCGGCGGCCCGGCCAGGCCCGGCATGGCGATGGTGATCGACGACGGCCGCATCAGCTGGCTCGGCAAGGCGGCGGCCGTGCCGAAGAAGAACGGCGCCACCACCGTCACGCTGATGGGCAAATATGTGATGCCGGGGTTGATCGATCTCCACGTCCATATCGGCACGGTGAAGGATCTCGATCAGCAGGCCGCCAACTTCACGACCGCGAGCGTCGAGAAGGATCTGCGGACCTACGCTGCCTATGGCGTGACGACCGTGCAATCGATGGGCACGGACGGCGACGCGATCTTCGCGATCCGCGACGCGCAGCGCGCCGGGCGGCCGACGATGGCGCGCGTCTATACCGCCGGTCAGGGCCTCGTCTTCAAGGGTGGCTATGGCGGCGTGCCCGGGATCAACCATCCCGTCACCACCGCGGAGGAAGCCCGCAAGGAGGTTGACGCGCAAGTCGCCAAGCATGTCGATTTCATCAAGCTGTGGCTGGATGACGAGCTGCACACGATGCCGAAGATGCCGGCCGAGCTGACGCAGGCGATCATCGCCGAAGGCCATGCGCGCGGCATGCGCGTGCTGGGCCATGTCTTCTATCTGGAGGATGCGAAGCGGCTGGTGAGCCAGGGGCTCGACGGCTTCGTCCACAGCGTGCGCGATCAGCCGATCGACGATGAATTCATCGCCATGATGAAGGCGCACGGCACCTGGCAAGTGGCCCCCACGCTGAGCCGCGAGGAGGCGGTCCACGCCTTCGGCGCGCCCAATCCGATCACGAAGGATCCCTTCTTCCGCCAGTCGCTGAGCCCGGCCGCCCTCGCCAAGCTGGAAAGCCCCGAACGCGAGAAGACGATCGCCTCCAATCCCGCCTGGGATCGCCTCCCCGCCTTCGACAAGATGGCGAAGGTCAACTTCATGAAGGAGGTGCGCGCCGGCATCCCCTATGGCTTCGGCACCGACGCAGGGCCTCCCGGCCGCGTGCCCGGCTATTCGGAGCATTGGGAGCTGGCCGGCATGGTCGAGGCGGGGCTCACGCCGGGACAGGCGATCGCGGCCGCAACCGGTCACGCCGCCAAGTGGCTCCGCAATCCCGATATCGGCACGCTCGCGCAGGGCAAATGGGCCGATCTCGTCGTGCTGGATGCCGATCCGCTGAAGGACATTCGCAACAGCCGCCGGATCGCCGCCGTCTATGTGGCGGGCAACAAGGTCCCGTCGGTCCACCCATGAGCGGTGCCATCCCGATCGAGGCGGCGCCCGCCACCGCCGCCATGCGCCCGACCCGCGTGCGCCACGTCGTGCTGTGGCTGACGGTCCTCGCCTACATGATCACCTATATGGATCGCGTGGTCATCTCCACGACCGCACCGCTGATCCAGAAGGAGTTCGGCTTCTCCGTCATCACGATGGGCTGGATCTTCAGCGTGTTCCAGATCGGCTATGCGCTGTTCCAGATTCCCGGCGGCTGGCTGGGCGACAAGATCGGGCCGCGCCGCGCGCTGACGGGCGTGGTCGTCTGGTGGTCGGCCTTCACCGCGCTGACGACCGGGGCCTGGTCGGCCGGATCGATGATGGTGTGTCGCTTCCTGTTCGGCTGCGGCGAGGCGGGTGCCTTCCCGAACGCGACCCGCTCGCTGTCCCGCTGGATGCTGCCGTCCGAACGCGGGTTCGCGCAGGGCGTCACGCATGCCGGCGCGCGTCTCGGCGGTGCGCTCACGCCCGTATTGGTGGTGTGGCTGATGATCCACCTCGGCTGGCGCGGGCCGTTCCTGATCTTCTCAGGTGTCGGCCTGATCTGGGCCGCTTTCTGGTTCTTTTATTATCGCGACAGCCCGCGCGAGCATGCGGGCGCGAACGAGGCCGAGCGGACGATGATCGCCGAAGCGCTGGGCGCGCAGGCCACATCCGGCGCGCGCCATTCCGTGCCGTGGCGCCAGCTGCTCGCCAATCCCCAGCTCTGGCTGATCTCGGCGATGTATTTCTGCTACGCCTACAGCATCAACATCTTCCTCACCTGGTTCCCCAAATATCTGAACGAGGTCCGCAGCTTCGACATCGTCCAGATGGGCTTCTTCGCCAGCCTGCCGCTGATGGCGGGCGTGATCGGCGATGTCGCGGGCGGATGGATTTCGGATCGGCTGATCGCGCAGACCGGGCGCGTGACGATGGCGCGCCGCGTCGTCGCGATTGCGGGCTTCGCGCTGGCGGCCGTGGCGATCCCGGTCGCGGTCTGGTCCGCCTCCCCGCTCGCCAGCGTCGGCTGGTTCGCGCTTGCCGTGTTCGGGCTGGAGCTGACCGTGGGCATTTCGTGGGCGCTCACGCTGGACGTGGGCGGCGTGTTCGCCGGATCGGTCTCGGCCGTGATGAACACGTTCGGCAATATCGGCGGCGCGCTGGCCGCCGTGATCACCGGCTATATCCTGAAGTGGAGCGGCTGGGACGCGGCGATGTATGTGCTGGCGATCCTCTCGGCGCTGGCCGGGCTGATGTATCTGCGGATCGACGCCTCGCGCCTGCTCTATCGGCCGGTGGAGGAATAGTCCGCCCGCCACCAAACCGTCACCCCGGGCTTGACCCGGGGTCCCGCTGCCTTGGAAGTAACTGAAGAAAAAGCGGGATCCCGGATCAAGCCTGTCCTGAGCCTGTAGAAGGGTCCGGGATGACGATAGAAAATAACGACCGCGCACCACCATCCGGCGGCTTGAATGCCTCAGGCCGTTGGCAGCACCACGTCGCGCGACACGGACCGCGCGCTCGTCTGGCCCGTGAGTGCCATCGCCACGGCGAACTCATGGCGCAGCAATTCCAGCATGCGCGCCACACCGACCTGCCCCTGCGCGCCCAGCGCGAAGGCCCAGGCGCGGCCGAGCAGCACGCCCTTCGCACCCAGCCCCAGCGCGCGCACGATATCCGTGCCCGATCGGATGCCGCCGTCGAGCAGCACGTCGCACCGCCCCGCCACCGCGTCGACGATGGCCGGCAGCGCCGCGATCGACGAGGGCGCGCCATCCAACTGCCGCCCGCCATGGTTGGAGACGACGATACCGTCCACGCCGGCCTCGCAGGCGGCGGCGGCATCGGCGGCGTCCATCACGCCCTTCACCACGATCGGCCCGCGCCAATTCTCGCGCAGCCAGACCATGTCGGCCCAGGTGATCGAGGCATCGAAATTGCGCCCGACCCACGCGGTGAACTGCGCGAGTCCGGCACCCTCCGCCATCACCGGCGCGAAATTGCCCAAGGTGTGCGGCCGCCCGTTCACGCCGACATCCCATGCCCAATCGGGATGCGTGCCGATCTCGAACGCGCGCTGCAGCCGGGCGGCGAGGCCCTGCGAGCCGGTCAGGCTGGAGCGCACGTCCCGCCGCCGGGGGCTGTGCATGATCAGGTCGACCGTCAGCACCAATGTCTCGACGCCGAGCGCGGCGCTGCGCTGGAGCAGATCGACCATGAACGCCCGGTCGCGGATCATGTAGAGTTGCAGGATCGGCGGCCGCGTCACGCCCGCCGCCACTTCCTCGATCCCGCAGCAGGCCGAAGACGAAAGGATGAACGGCACGCCCGCCACCTCCGCCGCGCGGGCGGCCTGCACCTCGCCCCGACGCGCATAGAGGCCCGCCAGCCCGATCGGCGCCAGCGCGACCGGAAAGGACACCTCCCGCCCCAGCAAGTTCGTGGAGAGATCGACCTGCGACACGTCCACCATCACCCGCTGCCGCAGCTTCAGCGTCTGCAGGTCCGCGATATTCGCGTGGAGCGTCCCCTCATCGTAGGAGCCCCCGTCGATATAATCGAACAGGAAGCGCGGCAGCCGCCTGCGGGCCAGCGTGCGGAAATCCTCGATGGACGCGGGTGTCACGTTCGCTCCTTGGATGGGGTGGCCTGACGGGGCGGCCTATCGGCCTCGCCATGTCGGCGGCGTCTTCGTCAGGAAGCCGCGTACGCCGGCCGCGAAATCCTCGCTGCCATAGATCAGTTCGATCAGGTCGCTGATGTCCGGCGTGGATTGCGTGGAGATGCGATAGATCGCCTCCTTGCTCACGCGCTGGGTGAGCGGCGCGCCCGCGACCAGCTTCTCGGCCAGTTCCTGCACGGCCGCGTCGATCTCCTCGGGCGCGACCAGCCGCGTCAGCAGCCCGTGCGCGTCCAGCTCGGCGGCGGGCACCAGTTCGGCCGCCAGCAGCAGCCTTTTCGCCATCGGAATGCCGACATGCTGGATCAGGCGCTGATAGCCGCGCGCCGACAGGCAATTGCCGATCGTCTTGGCGAGCGGCGATCCGAAGCGTGCGCCGGTGGCGGCGATGCGGAAATCGCAGGCGAAGGACAACGCCAGCCCACCGCCGACCGCCCAGCCATCGACGATCGCGATCGTCGGCTGCGGCAGCGTCTCGACCGCGCCGACATAGGAGTCCATCTCGGCTTCATAGGCCACGCCCTCCTTACCGCTGGTGAAGGACTGGAAGCCGGCAATGTCGGTGCCCGAGACGAACGCCTTCCCGCCCGCGCCCCGCAGCGTGACGACGCGCACGGCGGGATCGGCGGCGATCCGGCCGCACACCGCGCCCAGCTCGCGCCACATCGACCAGGTGAGCGCATTATAGGCGGCGGGCCGATCGAACAGGATATGGCCGACCGCGCCGTCCTGCCGGAAGCGCACGACACCGTCGTCGCTCATGCGTCCCTCGCCGCCAGTTCCGCCCGGATCTCGGCGCCATGCTCGTCCAGCAGCGGCGGCGGCAGGCGCATCTCCTGTGGCGTGCCGGTCAGCTTCACCGCGAAGCCCAGCGCCTTGAAGCTGCCTTCCACCGGATGGGGAATGTCCTGCACCATCGCGCACGCCGCCGTATGCTCGCTGTCGAGCGCGCGATCATAGCTGTTGATCGGCCCCGCCGGTACGCCCACCGCGAGCAGGGCGTCGACCCACTCGTCGACGGTGCGCTCCAGGAAGCTCGGCTCCAGCAATTCGATCAGGGTACGGGCATTGGCCACGCGCACGCTGTTGTCGCGGAAGCGCGGATCCTCGTTCAGTTCCTGTCGCCCCAGCACGTCCAGCAGCGACAGCCAGAGCTTCTGGTTGGCGGCCGCGAAGACGAAATAGCCGTCCGACGCCTTCACCGCCTGATAGGGCGCCGACATGCGATTGGCGGTGCCGAGCGGACCGGGGCTCTTGCCCGTCCCCCACAATTCGGCCGTCTCCCAGATCGAAAGACCCAAAGCCGCCTCGAACAGCGAGGCGGTGATCAGCTGGCCCACGCCCGTCTTCTGGCGCGCGATGATCGCCGAAAGGATGCCGTAAGCCGCGAACAGGCCCGCGCCGAGATCGCCGACGGGAATGTCGCTCTTCACCGGCTCATGCCCCGGCAATCCGGTGGAGCTGATGACGCCCGACATGGCCTGCGCGATCAGATCGTAACCGGGGCGGTTCGCCCAAGGGCCCTTGGGGCCGAAACCGGAGATGCTGGCGTAGATCAGGCGCGGATTGATCGCGTTCAGCGTATCATAGCCGATGCCCAGCCGATCGGCGACGCCCGGCCGGCCGTTCTCGACGACCACGTCGGCCGTCCCCACCAGCGCGTAGAAGGTTTCGCGCCCTTCCTCGCTCTTCAGATCGAGGACGATGCTGCGCTTGTTGCGATTGAGCGCCAGAAAGCCCGGACTATCCTCTCCCTTCAGGCGGAACCCCATCGAGCGGCGCGAGGAATCGCCCACCACAGGCGGCTCCACCTTGATGACGTCGGCCCCCATGTCGCCCAGCAGCATGCAGCAGAACGGCCCGGCCATGACCTGCGACACGTCGAGCACGCGTACGCCCGCAAGTGGTAGCATCTATTTCTCCCCGCCCACGATTGGGACGAGAGCAGCTGACCTGCCCTCTTATGAGGACATGCATACATTGTGCTTACATTGCATACAAGAGCGCACATCGTGCGCGTCGCGACTATCCCGTCTTTTTTGACGGGCCGCCTTCGAACGCTTCCCACCTCTTCTCGGAGCGGGCGCGCCGATGCTCGCGCTGGATGCTGGCCGCACCGTTCGCGAAATGCTCTTCCATCAGACGGCGCAACGTCGCGCCGTCGCGCTTCATCAGCGCGGCATAGATATGCTTATGCTCCTCGAACGCGTGGCCCCAGCGATCATGATCGCGCGTCGTCACATGCCGCGCCCGCTCGGCGCGCGGCAGCAGCAGGCGCCACGCCATCAGCAGCGAGGGGCTGGCCGCCGCCTCCACGATCAGTTCGTGGATCAGGCGATTGGCCTCGAGGTAGCGGGAGCGATCGCCCGTCTCGAAATGATGGGCCAGATCCTCCTGCAATTCCTCGAGGATATCGAGCTGGTCCTTGGTGATGCGTTCGCAGGCCAGCCGCGCCGCCAGCGACTCCAGCGCGCCCAGCACCAGGAACACCTCAGCCACCGCTTCCTCGTCGAGGAGCGCGACCTGCACGGTGCGATTGGGAAGCAGACTGATCAGCCCCTCGGCCGCCAGCGTGCGGAACGCCTCACGGACGGGGGTGCGCGACATGCCGAATTGTTCGCTGAAGGCCAGTTCGCGCAGCGGCTCGCCCGGCGCGAGATCGCCGGCGATGATCATGCCGCGCAGCAGCTTCACCGCCTCCTGATGACGATCGCCCTTGCGCGGCTGCTTCTGCTCCCCTTCAGCGGGAGCGGCTGCAGCCTCGGCTGCGTCCTTTGACTTCACTCGACCCATGCCCGGAAAGTAGCCAGCACCCTTCGCCCTAGCAAGCCGCCCCGACCCGCATGGTCGCATCGGCACCCGCCGAGGGAGGGCCACGCCGCCATCGTCAATCGAGCTTGATCTGCTGCAGCCGGCTCGGCTCCTTCGGCAGCTCGGCCTGCCCGGCCGGGTAACCGTTCTTGGACAGGACATAGGCCGTCACGTCCGCCGACGCCGCGATGCCGAGCGTACCGGGATTGTTGAGCGGCATCGTGGTGCGGATCCGGTTGGCGAGCGCCGCCGCGGTCTGCCCCTTCCAGTTTCCGCTGAAGGTCGTGCCGGTCAGCGGGGGCGCGACGTCGATCCCGCCCATATCCTCGCCATGGCAGGCGGCGCAGACCTGCGAATATTGCGCCTGCCCGCGCTCGGCCTGCGCCGCCGTATAGACACCAGCCGATGCGGTGGACGCGGCCGATCCCGCTTCCTGTGCCAGCGCGAGGCCCGGCAGGATCAAGGCAGACGCGCAGAGCGCGAGTGGACCGAACGGCTTCATCGATTTCACCTCTCGTACGCGCACATTGAATGCAAGCTGACCAACATCCACACAATCAGACGGGCAAGCGGAACGCGACCAGTTCGCCGCTGTAATTGCCGCCGCCGATCGCCAGCACGATATATTGCTGGCCACTCAGCATGTACGTCATCGGTGCGCCATTCTGGGCGGCGGGCATGTAGACCGCGCCCTTCTGCTCGCCCGTCGCCTTGTCATAGGCGCAGAGCATCGCGCCCTTGCGCCCGTCCGGCAGCGTGAACAGGCCCGGCTCGCCCGCGATCACGAGCGTCTTGGTCGTCAGCGTGCCGACGAAGCCGGGGCGACCCGTCTTCGGGATCTTCATCCCCTTCAGCCTGGGATGGTTGCGTACCTCGTCCGGCGTCTCGCCATGCGCCACCTGCCAGGCGATCGCGCCCTTCTTCAGATCGATCGCGGTGATCCGGCCATAAGGCGGCTTCAGCAGCGGCAGGCCTTCCACGGTGAGGTTGCCATAGGTCACCTCGCCGCGTTTCGGCGCATTGGGCATGCCGCGCACGTTGATGAACGCGAAATCGGATTTCTTGAGATCGCTGTTGGGCAGTTCGCTCATCACGTCCGCCTGCGTCTTCGAATAGATGTAGACGATGCCCGTTTCCGGGTCGCCCGATCCGCCCGGCCAGTTCGATCCGCCCGTCAGGTTCGGCGCGGTCAGCGTGCCCCACGTGCCATCCCGGTCGAACATCGAAGCGGGCGTGAAGAGCGGCCCGGTCCGGTAATTCTTGATATGCTCCAGCGCCTTGGCGTGAAGCTCGGGCGTGAAGTCGATCAGCACGTCGGGGCTGATGCCCTGCACGTCATAGGCCGGCGGCTTGCTCGGCACCGGCTGCGTCGGCGCATACCATTCGCCGGGCATGTCGCCCTTGGGCACCTTGCGCTCGGGGATCGGCCAGACCGGCTTTCCGGTCACGCGATCCAGCACGTAGAGGAAGCTCTGCTTGCTCGGCTGGGCGAGCAGTTTCACGGTCTTGCCGCCGATCGGCACGTCCATCAGGATCGCCGCGCAGGGAATATCATAGTCCCACAGGCCATGATGCACGGTCTGGTAATGCCATTTGCGCTGGCCGGTATCGAGATCGACGGCGACGATGCTCTCGCCGAACAGGCCGTTGCCGCGCCGATACTGGCCGCCGACATCGCCGGTCGGCAGCTCGACTCCCAGATAGACGAGGTTCAGTTCCGGATCGGCCGCCATCTGCGACCAGACGCCGCCATTGCCGATCTTGTCCGTGCCATCCAGCCAGGTGTCGTAGCCATATTCGCCCTTCAGCGGGATCGTGTGGAAGATCCACTTCCGCTTGCCGGTCCGCACGTCATAGCCGCGCACATAACCGCGCACATTGTCGTGCGTCCGTGGCTCGTTGCCGGCGGTGTGCGCGGCGCCGACGATCACCGTATCCTTCACCACGCAAGGCGTAGCGTGCAGGCCGATATCGCCATTGTCGATATCGATATGCTGATCGTCCTCCTGTTTCAGGTCGACGATGCCGTTTGTGCCGAAGCCGGGGATCCGCGCGCCCGTCGCCGGGTCCAGCGCCACCATCTGATAGCCGATCGTCACATAGATCAGCCGCGAGTCCGTGCCATCCGTCCAGTAGGACAGCCCCCGGCCGGAGAGCTTGCGCGGGGCATTGTTCGCGCGCGCGCCCTCATCCTCGCGATGCACCCACAGCAATTCGCCGGTAGCGCCATCCAGCGCCACGATGTCGCGCCGGCTCCCCCCCGTGGCGTAGATGACGCCGTTGACGATGAGCGGCGTGCCTTCGTAGACGAACTCCGGCCGGGGGCCGAGCGCATCGGTCTTGAAGCGCCACGCGATCTCCAGATCGTTGAAATTGGCGGCATTGATCTGGTCCAGCGGCGCGTAGCGCGTATTGGCCAGATCGTTCGCATAGTTCGTCCAGTCGGTATCGCCGGCGGCGCGCTTGCGGGGCGAGATCTGGCCGAAGGCCGGCAGGTTCGCCGATAGCCAGGTGGCGACCGGCAAGGACAATATCGCCCGTCGCGTCAATCTCGCCATGCCCTCGTCCCTCTCGACCATCTTGCTATCGTTGCGGCGTCCGCCGGACCGGGCAGAGGAATGCAGGGCGCCTTTTCAGGATCGCGTCCCGCAGATTCCCGCCGCTGGCAGGCGAGCGACCGGACAGGTGTTTGCATCCCGCCGCGACCAAGTCAACGGATTGCATGCAAAGATCGCATTATGCATGCATCACTGCGGCGGGAGGCGCGTCGATCGGACGAGATGGGGAGCATGCCCCCTCCCCGCCTGCGATGGAAAGAGGCTCGCTCCGCCCGACCGCAGTCCTTGTCTGAAGGGCTGTTCACGGGTTCGCCGGATAATTGGTCGCCAGATACTCCACCAGCGGATCGAACTGGTCGTCCGGCACCTTCGCGCCGAAGCCCACCATCTTCTCCACCGTGGCGGCCCATTCGGCCCGGCCCTTGCGCTGGCTCGTCACCTGCGAGGCGACGTGGCAGGCGGTGCAGGCCTTTTCCGCGAACGCCTTCATCGGGCCCGGCGCGAACTCGGCCGGATTGCCCGGCAAGCGCGCCGCGACGGCGGCGGGATGCTTCGGCGGATCGCGCTCCGGCGCCTGCGCGGCGGAGGCGGCCGCCGCGACGCCGATCTCGCCCGCACGCGGCAGCGCGAAGACGACCAGCCGGCTCGCCGTATTCGGGCTGCCCAGATAGGAGCCGCCCGCCGAGACGATCGCGACATATTGCCGCCCGTCCCGTCCGCGATAGGTGACGGGCGCGGCATGGGCCGACGCGCCGAGCCGGAACGTCCACAATTCGCGCCCGGTGCCGGTATCGAACGCGCGGAACCGCGCATCGTCGGACGCGCCGATGAAGATCAGCCCCGTCGAGGTCGTGAGCGGCGGCCCGACATTGGGGCGCCCGGTCTTCTGCCGATCGGCGGGCAGCGCGTCGGTCACGCCCAGCGGCACCTGCCAGACGATCCGGCCCTGCGCGACATCGATTGCCGTGAGATTGCCCCAGGGCGGCTGCTGGCACGGAAACTTCAGGCCGCCCATGCCGAACCAGGAAGGCTGCGGCGCGACATTGTACCAATTCCCCTGCGGATCGCGGCCGAGCTGCTCGATACTGGGCAGTTCGCTCGTATTGATGACGAACAGCCCCCGCGCCTTGTCATAGGCGCCGCTGCCCCAGTTCGGCCCGCCGCCGCTTCCGGGAAAGCGCACGACCGGATGATCGGCGCGCAGCGGCTCGAACGGCACGGCGAAGGTCGCGCGCTCCGTCGCCAGGCGGGCGCGGCAATGTTGCTCCAGTTCGGGTGTGACCGTGGCGATGTCGTCCGCCGTCATCGCCTGCCGGATGATCGGCGGCGGGGCGGACGGGATCGGCTGGGTCGGCCAGGTCTGCTCGCCCGGGATGCTGCTGGCCGGCATCGGCACTTCGTTGACCGGGAAGATCGGCTTGCCCGTCACCCGATCCAGCACGAACAGATAGCCGGATTTGTTCATCGCCGCGACCGCCGGGATCGTCCGCCCGTCTTTCCGCACCTCCATCAGCGTCGGCTGCACCGGCAGGTCGAGATCCCAGATGTCGTGATGCACGAACTGGAAGTGCCAGAGGTAGCGCCCGGTGCGCGCATCGAGCGCCACCAGCGCGTTCGAGAAGAGGTTCGCGCCCGGCCGATCGATACCGACGCGATCATAGGTCGGCGCGCCGAACGGAACATAGACGATGCCGCGCTTCTCATCGACCGAAAGCGCACTCCACGCATTGACGCCGGAGCGCCGGGCCCAGCTGTCGCCGCCCCATGTCTCGTGGAAAGGCTCGCCCGGTCGCGGCACCGAATGGAAGGTCCACAGCAATTTGCCCGTGCGCGCGCTCCAGCCGCGAATGTCGCCGGCCGGCCCCCGCGCCGGAGATTCCTGCAGGCGCGCGCCGGTGATCAGCACGTCGCCGGCAAGCACGGGCGCGCTGTTGATCTCATAGGCGAAGGTTTCAGGGCCTTGGTCGCCATCCTTCGAACCGTTCATGATCTCGGCCGTCCGCAGGTCGATCGGCACGAACTCCGCGGTCGGGCGGCCGGTGGCGGCATCGAGCGCCAGCAGCTGGCCGGATCGCGTGCCGAAGAACAACCTGGCCGGCGAGCGGGAATCGCCCGGCCAATAATCCATCGATCGCCCCGCCACCCCGTCATCGTCCGGCAGGCTGTAGCTCCAGCGCACGGCCCCGGTGCTGCCGTCCAGCGCCACGATGCGCCGATAGGGTGTCGCCACATAGAGCATGCCGCCGATGGCCAGCGGCGTCATGTTGCTCACCAGCAGGCGCTTGCTGGTGCTGTCGGCCGGCCGCAATTCGAACGTCCAGACCGGGATCAGCTTCGCGACATTGGCGGGCGTGATCTGGGCGAGCGTCGAGTAACGCCCGCCGCCCTCGTCACGCCCGAAGCTCCACCAGTCGCCGGCCGGCATGCCCGCCACCAGCGCGGTCGTCGCCGTCAGCGCGAGCGCGCCCGCGACCTTCAAAGGCCATCCCCTCATATGCGCATCCTCAATGATCCGCCTGTCGTTGCAGGCTTGTCGTTCGCTTCGGCCGCCGGGGGCCGAGCGCTTTATTTCAGTGCCAGGAACACCACGCCGGGCACGGCCACCACGCCCGGCTCCGGACGCAGCCGGCCGTCGCTTCCGATCGAAAGGCGCGCGACCGTGCCGGAGCGCTCGTTGGCCACCAGCATCTCGCCTTGCTCCTCGATCAGGAGGAAGAAGCGCGGCCAGTCGCCTCCGCTCGGGGCATGCTGGAGCAGGCGCGCGCCGCCATCGGGCGCCAGCGCGAAGACGGCGACGCTGTTATGGCCGCGATTGGAAATGTAGAGGCGCGTGCCCGCCGCATTGATGGCGATATGCGCCACCTGCGAATGGCCGGTGAAGCCGGCGGGCAAGGTCGGCATCGTATCGATGCTGCGGAACGTGCCGTCCGTCGCGGCGGCCAGCACCGTCAGCGTATTGGACAGTTCGGACGCGAGATAGCAGACCGGCAGACGCGGATGCCGGGCAAGATGGCGCGGCCCCGATCCGGCCGGCGCGCGATAGGCGATCTTCGTCTCGCCCGCTTTCTGCGCGCTCGCATCATAAGCATGTGCGAAGATCGCGTCGGCGCCGAGGTCGACCGAATGGAGCCAGTGCAGATCCTTGGTGAAGCCCACCCAGTGGGCGTGCGGCCCCGCCTGACGATCGGCGTTCGGCCCGCTGCCCGTATGCTTCAGAAGCTGCGCTTCGCCCCTGGGCAGGCCCGTCGCAGGGTCGATCGCCCAGACGGCGACGTCCCCGCTGGAATAATTGGCGGCGGCCAGCGCCGATCCGTCGGCGCTGAGCGCGACATGGCAGGGGCCGGATCCCCGCGTCGCCCGCTCGGCGACGGACGCATAGCCCCGATCGAACACGTCGAGGCTGCCCTTGTCCCCCTCGCTCACGAGATAGGAGAGACCGAGGCGGGACGAGCGCGTGCCGAAGGAGATGTTGCGGATCGGCGGTACGGACGGATCGACCGACCAGCCGCTGCCGGACCGCGTCAGCGTATAGAGCCCCTTGCCGCCCTCCTGCGCGTAGGTTCCGGCGATCAATGCCATCGGGGCGGAGGGGGCGGCGAAGGCGCGCGACGCGGCCAGCGCCACGCCGCCGGCCAGCACGGCCCGGCGCGAACAGTCCATCGGTTGCGAACCGGACATCGCCCCCTCCCCGCTTGCGCCTATTTCGCGGCGGCGAGAAGCGGCGTCATGCGCTTCTTCGCGAGCGGCGGCAGTGCGACGGCATTGGCGGCGGCGGCATTCGGCGCGGCGCCGTTGCCCACCTTGACCAGCGCGACCATGCCCATGCTGAAATGCGGCAGGCACTTGATGCCGTAGAGGCCCGGCTTGGTGGCGGTCAGCACGAATTCCTTGCCCATCGCGCCCTTCGCGGCAGCCACGCCATCCGGCAGCATGCCGGGGATCGTCTCGGCGTTATGGCCTGCATCGGTGGGCATGAAATGAACCTTGTCGCCGGGCGCGGCCTGCACGAACGCCGGCTCGAACACCATGAGGCCGTCCGCCCCGCGATTCTTCATCTGGACGACGATGTCTTTGGCGAAGGCCGGGCTAGCCAGCGCCAGGCCACCGATCAGGATCGCTGCGAGCGGTCCGGTAAAGCGCATCTATTCACTCCTGTCTCACGGTGATGATTCGGCCAGCCATAGCCAAGGGACGAGCCGCAGGCTCGCCCCCTTTTCGTCGATCAGTGAGCCGGCTCGAAATTGTGGAGAATCACCGGGCGCGGATTGATCGGGATGCGCGTGGACATCGGCGCGCTCGGATCGTTGCCGGCGCGGTGCCAGCGACCCTTGGCGGCGGTCACGATATCGCCGGGCTCCGACACGAAATAGGGGAAGCCCTCGATCTTGTAGCCGATCTTGCCTTCCATGATGAACCAGAATTCGGTCCAGTCGGTGTGGAAATGGCCCTTGTTCGTATCCGGCGGCACGGCATCGGCCTTGGGCCCGCGCAGGATGTTCGACGTGAAGTGATCGTCCCACACGAACTTGCCGTTATAGGGCTTGTCGCCCACCGCGATCGTCTTGAAGAAGTCCACCCAGATCGGGTTGGTGTCGCGATCCTTGGACGGGCCGGGATTGCCCGTCACCTTCACGTAGGTCTTGCCGGCGAACGGATCGGGCGTCTCGCTGGCGGGATAAAGCGGCGCGGAGCCCGCTTGCCGCACCTCGAACCAGAGCGCCGGCTTCGCGCCGACATTCTCGACCGAATAGATGTGGCGGAAGGGCACGCTCACCATGAAGCCCTTGGTCGCCGTGAACGGCTCGACCCCGTCGATCGTGACCTTCACGGAGCCATCCCAGACGATGAACATCACCCGATCGTCCGGATAGAATTTCGCCTTGGTCTTCTTGCCCGTGCCCAGCGACACGTAATCGCCGTCCTGCTCGGGATTGCGGACGATCGGCTGCACCCAGTCGCTCTGGCCCTTGTGCGCGGCAAGGATCTCGGAAAGCTTCCAGTGAACCTTGTTCGGCGCGGCATAGGCCGTCGGATTGGTCGGCTTCGGCGCCCAATAATCGGTGGGCATTTTCGGCTGCGTCACCGGCATCGGATCCTCGCGCCCGGAAAACTGCGCGGAAGCCGCCACGGTCATGCCGATCGCCGCACAGGCGGCGCCAAGATACAGAAAGGCCTTCATCCCCATCTCCCATTGGAAAGGCGCCAAAAGCGCGGTTTCCACCTCGTCGTTGCGACATTGTTGTATGGACAGATCACATCTTGTATGCGATCCATCACAACGTCAAGCCAACAATGAAGGCCCGAAAGCGCGCGATCGCGCGGCGGAACGGGCAAGGGAGAGGCCGGCCTTGCGCTTAGTGTTCGCAGCAATATCCATGTCCCTGCTCTGCGCGCAATCGGCCATCGCCGCCGATTATCGCGCCGATCTCGGCCCCATGCCGCTCGACGACGAAACCAAGGCGGTGATCGCAGGGCGGGGCGAGGCGACGGCCACCGTCGCGGGCGATCGGCTCACGGTCAGCGGCCGTTTCCACGGCCTGCCCTCCAGCGCCACGGTCGCGCATATTCTGCTGAGCCCGGCGATCGGCGTGCCTGGCACGAAGATCCTGTCGCTGACGGTGACGACCGCGACCGACGGCGACGTGAGCGGCAGTGCCCGCCTCTCTTCAGCGCAGATGCAGGCGCTCAAGGGCGGCCGCCTCTACGTGCAGATCGACAGCGAGAAGGCACCGCCGGGCTATAGCTGGGGGCCGAAGGGAACGTTGTGGGGCTGGCTGCTGCCGGATCATCCCCGCGCCGAACAGGGTGTGCCGCAGCAAGGTCCTTGGTTCCTGCCCCAAACCGCCGTCACCGCGCGCTGAAGGATCTCCACCTCATGATGATCCGCCGCAGCACCAGCCTGTTCCTCGCCACGGCCGGCGCGGCCCTCGCCGCCGGCCTCGCCTTCGGCCAGGGCACGACCGGCCTGTTCACCCGCGCGCAGGTGGATGCCGGGCGCACGGCCTATGCCGAGCAATGCTCCGTCTGCCACCAGCCCGAGATGATCGGCGCCACCGACGCGCCTGCCCTCGCCGGCAAGTCCTTCTTCAACGTCTGGGGCAAAAGGCCGATCGCGGCGCTCTACAGCAAGATCCACGCCTCCATGCCCTATGGGCGCGGCGCCAGCCTGGACGATGCCACCTATGCGGCGATCGTCTCTTACATCCTCTATGCGAATGGCGGAGCCGTGGGCGGCACGGCGCTCGATCCCGCTTCCCCCGCTCTGCTCGGCACGGTCGCCTCGGGCAAGGCGCCGGCCGACGCCTTCGCCGCCGCCCCGCCCGCGCCGGACGCGACCGCCGGTGCCGAACCCGGCGCCACCCCCGCCACCTCGGCCGGCTTCGCGGCGCCGGGCCAGCTCGTCAAATATTCCGATCCCGGCCGCTTCGTGCTGCCCACCAAGCTGGGCCTCAGCCTGAAGGGCGACATCCAGAATTATGCGCCGGTGACGGACGCGATGCTGCGCGAGCCGCCGCCCGGCGACTGGCTGATGTTCCGCCGCAATTATCAGGGCTGGAGCTACAGCCCGCTGTCGCAGATCGACACGAACAATGTCGGCCAGCTCCAGCTCAAGTGGATGTGGTCGATGCCCGAGAACGGCACGATGGAGGATACGCCCATCGTCCATGACGGCATCATGTACATGTGGGGCGTCGGCAACATCATCCAGGCGCTCGACGCGCGCAACGGCGAGTTGCTGTGGGAAAACCGGCTCGGTCCCTTCCCCAAGAGTGCCGGCCCCGGCCCCTCGTCCGAAGAGACGCGGTCGATGGGGCTCTACGGCACCAATCTCTACGTCAACACGCCGCAGGGCTATGTCTATGCGATCGACGCGCGCACCGGCGAGGAGGTGTGGAAGACGCACATCACCGACGAAAAGCCCGGCGTCGGCTTCTCCACCGGCGGCCTGATCATCATCAAGGGCAAGGTCATCGTCGGGATGACCAATTGCGGCCGCAAGGGCACGCCCGACCATTGCTATATCAGCGCTTATGATGCCGCGACCGGCAAGCGCGACTGGAAGTTCACGACCGTGGCGCTCACCGGCCAGAAGGGCGGCGACAGTTGGGGCGGCATGCCGGACGACGATCGCAAGGGCAGCGAGACGTGGATCGCCGGCACCTACGATCCCGTGCTGGACACCACTTACTGGGGCACGGCGCAGGCCAAGCCCTGGCGGCGCGACGAGCGCGGCTCCTCTGCCGGCGCCACCGATTACGCCAATTCCACGCTCGCGCTGGATCCCGCGACGGGCAAACTCAAATGGTCGTTCAACCATTCGCCCGGCGAGACCTTCGATCTGGACGAGGTGTTCGAGCGCGTCCTGATCGATCATGGCAGCGAGAAATCCCTGCTGACGATCGGCAAGGCTGGCATCCTGTGGAAGCTGAACCGCGAGACGGGCAAATATCTCGGCTCGACCCAGACGGTGTTCCAGAACGTCTTCACCAGCATCGATCCGAAGACGGGCCGGCCGACCTACCGCAAGGACGTGATCGACCAGAAATCGGACCAGTGGCTCTCCTCCTGCCCCGGCCCCGAGGGCGGGCATAACTGGCAGGCGATGAGCTATCACCAGCCGAGCGACGCGGTGGTGATCCCGCTCAGCCAGAGCTGCGTGCTGATGCTGGGCAATGGCAGCCAGGTCTATTTCGAGATGCCGGGCAGCGCGGGCAATGTCGGCCGCCTCTCCGCCTATCGCGCGTCCGATCTGACGCCGCTGTGGACCATGCAGCAGCGCGCGCCCTTCCTCACCTCGGTCATCTCGACGGCGGGCAATCTCGCCTTTGTCGGCGATTTCGATCGTGTGTTCCGCGCGGTCGATGTCCGCAACGGCCAGACGCTGTGGAAGACGCGGCTGGGCACCACCGTCCAGGGCTTCCCCGTCTCGTTCACGGTGGACGGCAAGCAATATGTGGCGGTGACGACCGCGCTGGGCGGCGGCAGCCCGCAGCTGAAGCCGGGCACGATGCTGACCGAAGTGCATCGCCCCGTCACCGGCTATGCGGTCTATGTCTTCGGGCTGCCGGAGACGAAATGATGCGCGGCGCGGCGCTGTGGGCGGCGGGCCTGCTTGTTGCCGCATCCGCCGCCGCGCCTCCCACGCCGGTCGCGGACTTTCCCAAGCCGCTGGATTTCCCGAAAGAGGACACAGCGGAGGCGGCGAAGCATTTCAACGCCGCCCGCACGATCGCGGGCGCCGACCTGTTTCCCGATTTCGCCCACCGCTGCATCCTCGACGCGCGCTACAAGCAGCGCACCCAGGGCGAGCAATATAATGGCCTCGTCGAACCGTTCGCAGCGTTTGACGATCTCTATTCGGTCGGGCAGATGGCCGTCTCGGCCTGGGTGCTGCGGACCAAGGACGGCCTCGTCCTGTTCGACTCGCTGAACAATGCGGACGAGGCACGCAACATCATCGTGCCCAATCTGGAGCGGCTGGGCCTGAACCCGCGCGATATCCGCACGGTGATCATCACCCACGCGCACGGCGATCATTATGGCGGCGCGGCTTTCTTCCAGAAGACATATGGCGCGCATGTCATCGCCTCCGCCATCGACTGGGATGGGATGACCGGCGCCGATCGGCTGAAGGTGTCCGGCTGGGGCGATCCCCCGACCCGCGACATCGCCGTGGCCGATGGCGAAACACGCGTGATCGGCGGCGTCCCGATCCGTTTCCAGGTGACGCCCGGCCACACGGCCGGCACGCTTTCGACCATCTTTCCGGTCCACGATCGCGGCCAGCGCCATGTCGTGGGCTTTTACGGTGGGCTCGGGCTGCCCTGGACGCCGGAATTGCGCGCGGCGCAGATCCGCTCGATCGCGCGCTGGATCCCGATCGCCGCGAAGGCCGAGGTCGACAGCCAGATCGGCAACCACCCGCTCCATTATGAGGCGCTCGAACGGCTGGAGATGCTCCGCTATCGCCAGCCCGGCCAGCCCAATCCCTTCGTCCTCGGGAGCGCGGGCTATAGCCGCTACATGCGCGTGCAATCCGAATGCACCCGCCTCTGGATCGCACGCAACGGCGAGCCACAACCCTGAAAATTCACGATTTTTTTCAACGCAAATCCGCGTTGAAAAATCTTGCACACAAGATTATTATTTTGTCGACAATGTCGCTCATTTGGTGGACATTGATCATAACGATCGACAGGTGAGGTTGTCTTGAAGTCCCAGGCGTTGCTCGTGAGCGCGGGCTGACCGCGGCCGGGCCGTGCCTTTCGGCGGCGCGCGCCGTGGGATTCACGCCCCTCCCCTGATCGATCGGGAAAAGAGGGGAGCCTGATGCTGACAATCCATTCCACCCATCGCCATGCCCTGATCCGGCGGCGTGTTTCGCTCACGGTGAGCGGAGCGGCTCTGTCGATGGCGCTGCTGTCCGCACCCGTCATGGCCCAGACCGTCGATCCGGCGGCACCGGCCGAGACGCCGAGCGTGACGACCACACAGGCCGCGGCAGAAGGTCCTGCGCAGATCGCTGACATCGTGGTCACCGGATCGCGCATCACCTCCAGCGGCTTCGCCGCACCGACGCCGACGCAGGTGATCGGCGCCGCGGACATCGCCAAGCTGTCGCAGCCGAACATCTTCAACGCGATCACGCAGCTGCCTTCGCTACAGGGCTCCACCGGGCGCGCCACCTCGGTCGGCAGCACGTCGAGCGGCATCCAGGGCCTCAGCTCCTTCTCGCTGCGTGGCCTCGGCGCGATCCGCACGCTGACCCTGCTCGACGGCCAGCGCTTTGTCGGTGCCAATTATTCGGGCGTGCCGGACGTCAGCCAGTTCCCGCAGTTGCTCGTCGAGCGCGTCGATGTCGTGAACGGCGGCGCGTCCGCTTCCTACGGCTCGGACGCGGTCGGCGGTGTCGTCAACTTCGTGACCAACAAGCGCTTCAAGGGCTTCAAGGCCAATTTCCAGGCCGGCATCACCGATTATGGCGACGACAAGGGCGTCACCGCGCAGGCCGCCTGGGGTGGCAGCTTCATGGACGATCGTCTGCACGTCGCGGTCGCGGGTGAATATGGCTATCAGGGCGGCGTGCCCAATCCGGGCTTCGGCATTGTCGGCGCCAATGGGCGCGACTGGTATAATTCGCCCGCTTTCGTGCAGACCGGCACCACCAACACACCCGCCGGCCAGCCGCGCATCTTCTACATCCAGAACGCGCAGCAATATCAATATTCGAAATATGGCCTGATCACCTCCGGCCCGCTGCAGGGCATCGCCTTCGGCGCCAACGGCCAGCCCTACCAGTTCCAATATGGCTCGAACGGCGTACCCACCGGCACCGGTGCGGTGACGAATTGTACGCCGTCCTTCTGTTCCGGCGGCGATACCAGCGGCGTCGTGGGCGCGGGCACCAGCCTCGCCTCGAAGCTGGAGCGCTTCAACGCCTACACCCGCGTCGGCTACGATTTCGCGCCGGATAACGAGATCTACTTCACCTTCAACGCGTCACGCGTGAAGTCGGAGAACTCGCCGAATCCGGGCTACGCCCAGCAGGCCAACCTCACCATCCAGTGCGGCCTGGCCAACGTGAACGCCAACCCGTTCCTGCCGGCCTCCATCCAGCAGGCCTGCACCAACAACAACATCACCTCGTTCCAATATGGCTCGGCGCTCGCGCAGCTCGGTGACTTCATCCGGGTCGTCCCGGTGCGCACCAGCCTGCGCGGCGTGATCGGCGCGACCGGCAAGTTCGAGGCGCTGGGCACGGGATGGAGCTACGACGCCTATTACGAATATGGGCACAACTATACCAACCTGAACGTCTACAACATGCTCAACCTCAGCCGGTTCAGGGCCGCCTACCAGGCCGTGCGTCTGCCTGACGGCACGATCGGCTGCTCCAGCGCGGCCGCGCGCGCGGCCGGCTGCGTCGCGCTCAACATCATCGGCGACGGCGGGGTGACCGAAGCGGCGCTCAACTATGTGAAGCCCAAGATCGGCCCGTACCAGCACACCTGGTCGAGCCAGAACGCGGCGGCCCTGAACATCAACGGTCAGCCGTTCGAGACGTGGGCCGGCCCGGTATCGGTCGCCTTCGGATACGAATATCGCCGGGAATGGTTCAAGACGAAGGCCGATCCGTACGGCAACGGCGTGACGGCGGACAATCCGAACACGGCCGACTATCCGGCCGATCCGACGCAGAACACGACGACGGGCGGCAACTGGTACGCCGGCAACTACAAGAACGGCAGCGGCCGGTATAATGTCAACGAAGGCTATATCGAGCTCGACGTGCCGATCTCGAACGAAGACATGATCGGCCGCATGAACCTGAACGGCGGTTTCCGCCGCACGCGCTACAGCACGTCGGGCTGGATCAACAGCTGGAAGATCGGCGGCACGTGGGACACGCCGCTGAAGGGCATCCGCCTGCGCGCCGTGACCTCGCGTGACGTGCGTGCGCCGAACCTTTCGGAACTGTTCCGCACGCCGACCTTCGCGAACGCGACGTATCTCGATACGCGGGCGCCCGGCACATCGCCGACGGCCGGACAGTTCGTGCAGGCGCCGTCGAACACGATCGGCAACACGGCGCTCAAGCCCGAAACCTCGCGCAACACCACGGGCGGCGTCGTGTTCAACGGCGCGCAGGCCGGCTTCCTGCCCGGCTTCAACGCGTCGTTCGATTATTACGACATCAAGGTGAAGGGCATCATCACGCCCTTCACGGGCCAGTCGGCGATCAATCAGTGCTTCCAGCAGAACATCACCCAGTTCTGCTCGTCCTTCAATCTCGACATCGCCAGGGGCCCGCTGTTCGTCAACGAGCAGCTGTTCAACTTCGCGAAGGTGCGCACCAACGGCTTCGATATCGAGGCGAGCTATCGCCGTCCGCTGAGTGGCGTCGGCCTGCCGGGTTCCTTCACGATCCGCGGCCTGGCCACGCGCACGCTGCATTATACCGAAACCTCGGGCCTGCCGGGCACGATCCCCACGGAGCAGGCCGGCAACAACCGCGGCAACACGCCGAAGTGGAAGGTGTTCGGCATCCAGAGCTGGGATACGGACACGTTCTCGCTCTCGCTCACCGAGCGCTGGTTCTCGGACGGCGTCTACTCGAACGAATATATCGAGTGCACGCCCGGCAGCTGCCCGGCGACCGATCCGACGGGCAACACCTCGACGATCAACACCAACAAGATGAAGGGCGCCTTCTATCTCGACCTGGGCGGCTCGTATAACGTGACGAAGTTCCTGACCGCCTATTTCAAGGTGGACAACACCTTCAACAAGGCTCCGGAACCCTCGCCGCAGAATGGCGTGACCTACGGTTTCAATCCGGCGCTCTACGATGTCCTGGGTCGTACCTACCGGGTGGGCATGCGCGTCAACTTCTGATCGCCCCGACGATCTTCCCCCTGAATCCCGGCCCCCACAAAGGGCCGGGATTTTTTTGTGCGGCTGGCAAGCCAGCGAGCGGACGGGCAGCCCGCTCGCCCGGATCAAACGATATCAGCCGCGCGGACGGTGCAGGACGATCGGCGCGCCGTTATAGGTGACCTCGGCATCGGGGCTCGCGTCTTCGATCCCGGCCTTGCCCGTGCCGATCCAGCGAACCCGGATCGTCCTGCTCGCGGGCATGCCTTTCCAGCCCTGCCCTTCGCGCGTGCCGATCGAGACGTCCCCGCTCCCGTCGTCATAGGTGATCGGGGTACGGGAGAAGGCGCCGCTCTTGTAGGCGAGCGAGCGCCCGTCATCCTCGTAGAGCGAGAAGCGCCCGTCGGCGCCCACGAACACCAGCAGGGTCAGTGGCGCATCGGGCCTCTCGTCGACATAGTGCGTGACCGGCCCGGTCGGGACGATCGCGCCCGCACGCACGAACAAGGGCATGCGCTCCGCCGGAGCCGCTACGGACGCTGTCGTGCCGCCGCGATGCATTTCCCCGGTCGCGAAGTCGTACCAGTCGCCAGCACCGGGGAAATAAACCTGCCGCGCCCTCGCCCGATATTCGGTCACGGGTGCCGCGAGAAACGCATCCCCGAACAGATATTCGTCGCTCAGACGACGCGCCGCGCCATCGTCGGGAAAGTCGGCGGCGAGCGGGCGCATGATGCTGCCGTCCTTCATCCACGTGTCCGCGCCGAGCGTGTAGATATAGGGCATCAGCCGGTAGCGCAGACGATCATAGGCGATCATCGTGGCGCGCATCGGCGAGCCTTCCGGGCTGATCTCGAAAATCTCGCGATAGGGCGCCTCGCCGTGGCTGCGGAACAGCGGGCTGAACGCGCCGAACTGGAACCAGCGCAGGTTCAGCTCGCGCCACTCGTCGAGATCGGCAGCCCTGGTGTTCCTGGCCGAAAAGCGATCTTCCAGCGCGAAACCGCCAATGTCGTGCGTCCAGTTGGGAATGCCGGACATGGAAGCGTTCACGCCCGCTGAGATCTGCGCCTTCAGATCATACCAGCGGCTCGCGACGTCGCCGGACCAGATCGCCGCGCCATAACGCTGCAGCCCGGCAAAGCCCGATCGCGTCAGGATGAACGGCCGCACATCCGGCTTGAAGCGCGTCCAGCCGTCGTAGAAGGCGCGCGCATTCATCAGCGGATAGCTGTTGAAATAGGCCTCTCCGGGGCCCAGCGCATTCGGGCCGAGCGCGTCGATGCGCTTTGCCAGCGAGGCGTTGGAATGCATGTCCGGCTCCGACGCATCCGCCCACCAGGCATCCACGCCCAGCACGCCCAGCCGCTGCTCGACCTGCTTCCAGAAGAGGTCGCGCCCCTGCGCCGAATAGGGATCGTAGAAGGTGCTGGCATAGCCCGGCCCCACCCAGTCGCGATTGCCCTGCCGCAGATTGCCGGAATAGACCGCACCGGCCGCCGCCAGTTCCTTGTACGTGTCGGTCGTCGGATAGAATTTCGGCCAGACCGAGATCATGAAATTCGCATGCGCGTCGTGCACCTGCGCGATCATCCCGGCGGGGTCCGGGAAGCGCGTCGCATCGAAGCGGTGGCTGCCCCATTCGGGATCGCGCCAGTAGCGCCAGTCCAGCACGATATTGTCGAGCGGGATATCCAGCTGCCGATAGCGATCGACCACCGAGAGCAATTGATCCTGCGTCTCATAGCGCTGGCGTGACTGCCAGAAGCCATAGGCCCATTTGGGCATCATCTCGGCCTTGCCGGTCAGATGGCGATAGCCAGCCATCGCCTTGTCGATCGATCCGCCGGGGATGAACCAATAATCCTTGGCCTGCCCCACCTCGCTGGAAAACCAGATCGAGTGGCGATCCGCCTCCGGCAGCGGATCGCTGTGGAACAGCGCGATATAGCCGGCATTGGGTGCCCACTCGACCCGGATCGCCGCCGGCTTGCCCGCCGTCAGCGGCACCTCGAAATTGGCGTACCAGGGGTTCCAGTTCTGGCGCCAGCGGTTCAGCACCTCGCGTCCGTCGACGAACACCTTGAAGTAGCTGGAGCCGTACAGCCGGAATTTGTGGACACCGGTGACGGCCGGATGCACGTCGCCGGTCCAGATCACGCTCTGGGTCTGCGTGGCGTTGCCGGCCGTATTCTGGCCGCCCGTCGCCGCGACGGTCTTCGACTTCGCCGCCTCGGGCCATTTCGCCTGATCGTCGAGATACTGATAGTCGATCGTGGCTTCCTGCCGGGTGACGACGGGTTTTCCGTCGAGCAGATACTCCGCCTTCCAGCCGGGCTTATTGCCGCTCGTCACCGTCAGCGCGCCGGGCTCCGTACCACCGACGAAGCTATAGGGTTTGGGATTGCCGAAACGACTGATCGCATTGTTGTCCCACAGCAGGCCATAACCCCGCGTCGAGACGAGGAACGGCACGGCAATGTCCATGTTGTGCTGGAGAAGATCGACGTCTTCGCCATTATAATCCATCTGCATGTTCTGGTGCTGGCCGAGGCCGTACAGCCCCTCGTCCGTGCCCCGGTTGAACTGCTGCGACACGGCGACATACGGCTTGCCGTCGATCGAGACGGGACGAAACGCCGTCACCCCCGCCTCCGCCAGCAATTCCTTCCCCTCGGGATCGAGAAACCGGATCGCGCCCGTCGTAAGATCGACGTCCGCCGCCGACGCCGCCGTCTTCACGATCGCGTGCCCGGCCCGGTTCGTGACGGTGAACGCGCCCGGCGCAGGCGGTGACGGCGCCATCAGGCTCGGGCCGAGCGGTCCGCCGCCCGCGCGCGGGCGCGCCACGACATGAAAGATTCCGTCGCCATGCACCGACAGGGCGATCCGACCCACCGGCCCCTGCGCGGGCGTCACGACGATCCCGTCCGGAACAGGCTGGACGCTCTGCGCCTGGATCCCACCGGCTGCGCTCCCAGCCACAAGCGCGACGATCAGCTTCATCCTCATCCGGGTCGGTCCCTGTTCTACGGGTTTAGCGAAAGCGCCCCATCACGATCTTCAGCACCTGCGGGCGATCGACGAGATTGATGCCGTAATCGGTGAGATCGCCGTTCCAGATGCTGGTGCGCTCCCATTTTCCGGCCTTGAACGCGCCCTCTTCCACGCGCACCACCATCCCGCCCGACGGCGTGCCGGCCGCCGCCGAGACTTCGACGCGCGCATGATCCCCGACGAGCAGGAATTCGGTGTCCGACAGCTGCAGCAGCGCGACGCCGCCGACCTTCTCGTCCGCCCAGGCCGGCGGATCGGCCTTGAGCGAAGTCGAGGCCTTCGATCCGAACTGCCATTCGCCCCAGCTCACGCGCACCGCCCAGTCGCCCATGCGCGTCGTGACCGGCTGGGCATCGTCCGGACGGGCCACGCCCCAGGTCGGCCGCTCCCACGCCAGCCGCGCCCAATCCCGCATGACCGAGCCGACCGCCTGATAGGGCAGCGCGAACGCATCGAGCGTCGGCGCATCCAGCGTCTTCGCGCCGAGCGGATAATTGGAATAGCCGCTCTCATCCATGCCGAACGGCGCGAAGCCGATCGCGCCACGCCCCAGCGCCGCATAGACATGCCGCGCGAAATCGCGCGCGTTGCCGATCTCCGGCACCATCAGCGGGTTATCCGGCCGCGCATATTTTTCGAGATAGATGGCGGCGTTGGTGCCGTTGCGATCGTAGATGTCGGGCGCCTCGAAATCGATTGCGGGCGCGGCCGCCTTCCAGATGTCGATCACGTCCTGCTGCGGGCCGCCGCTCTCGACCTTTTCGGGATCGGGTATCGCGATCGGGCCGCCCAGCGCGGCGTTCACGTACATGGGCAGCGGCTTCACCGCCTTGCCGGCCGCCGCGATCGCCCCGACATAAGAGGCGACATACCAGGTGTTGAACGCACGATCGGCTTGCGCGCCGAACGCCTCGGCCCACGTGCCCCGCTTGCCGGTCGCCTTCGCCAGCGCGACCGGGATGGGCTGCGCGAACAGCCGGTTCGCCCCGGCCGAATAATCGCGCGGATTGCGATAGCTGCCCACCTCATTCTCGGGCTGGACGAGGATCACCGTATTCTGCGGATCATGATCGCGCAGATATTCCATCAACTTCACGAAGGCGCGGCGATCGGCATCCAACGTCTGCGCCCCGTGCGCGGACAGGACGTCATGATCGGAGCCGTCGCGCCGCTTCATGCGCGGAAAGCGGCGATTGTCGAGCTTCACCCAATCGGGCGTGTACGCGGGCGAGCTGTTCTTCCAGGTGCCGAACCAGAGCAACACGACGCGCTTGTCATGTAGGCGTGCCTCATCGAGCAGATGCTGCACGAACGACCAGTCAAACCTGCCTTCCTCCGGCTCGATCTGCTGCCAGGCCACGGGCACTTCCACCGTATTGGCGTGGATACGATCCAGCACCGGCCACGCCGTGGCCAGCGGCGCCGGATAATTGGAGCCGTTGTTCACCTGCCCGCCGAGGATCAGAAACGGCGCGCCATCCACGATCAGAGCATGGCGCCCCGCCTTGGTCTCGATCCGGGGAATCGGCGTCCCCACCCCGGCCATGGCCGGCACGGCGAGCAACCCCGCCATCACATATAAGGATCGCATCGCCGCCCCCTCTGCGCTCGATGTATGTAATCGAGTCACCGTGCATACTACATGCTCGGTTCGCGGGGGAAAGAGTCCAATGCGCAGTGCCGAAGGAACGCCCCGGTCGGATGGAAGACGCTATCGTGTGCTGGAGGTGAGCATTCGCGCGCGCCTACGCGATGCGCCAGCCTCTCCGGTGCCTGGCGCCGACGGCCTCGTCGATGCGGCGGAAGCGCCGCTCCGCCGGCGATACGTGATCGGCCTGCCGCGCCGCCGACAAGACGGCGCGGCAGGCCGGGACCGGATCAGAAGAGCAGCTGGAGACCCACCGCGAGGCGGTTGCCATTGGCATGATCGCCCAGATCGCTGCGCTCGTAGCTCACCTGCGCCATCATGCGCTGGCCCAGCCGCGTGCGGAGCGAGCCGCCATAGCTGAAGCCGTTGCGGTTCAGGCGGACGCTCTGGATCTGCCAGTTCGCGTCACCGAGGCGCACGGTCCGGCGCCCGTCGGGCAGGTCACCCATCTGGTGCAGCCAGTTGCCCGTGACGGACAAAGTGGCGGGCCCGACCGCATATTGCGCCTGCGCGCCGATGCGGGACTGGGTGCTGGCGCGGCTGTCCGCCTCGAGCGACAGCGCATAAGCGGACGAGGTCGCGCGCTCGGCGATGGTGCCGATCGACGATTCGTTGACGCTCACGCCCGCCGTACCCCACAGGCTGAGGCCGCCGCTGGCGACGACACGATACCGGCCATCGAGGCTCGCCATCACGGCCAGCACTTGCTTGTCCGATGTCGCGGTGACGGCCGCTCCCGTCGTGGCGATCGCGCGCCGCGTGTAGAGATCGGCGAGCGAACCGCCGACCACGCCGGTGATCTGCATCGCCTCGCTCGGGCGGAAGACGCCATAGAGATAGCCGGCGCCGATCGTGGCCTGAGACCGCGCGGCCAGATCCGTGGTCACGGTGTTGCGCAGATAGCTGCCCGCGACGCCGATCATTGTCTTTTCGCCCGAGGCGATCGATGCGCCCATGACGAAGCCGTCATTGGTGCTGCGATAGCCGCTGGCATGCGAGTCGCCCGACGGGCTGGTCGTATAGCGGAGATACTGGCCCCAGATGCCGCCGCGCCGCGGCGCCGCCGCACCGAAGCCGCCAAAGCCGTCGCCGGCCGCATCCCGCACGACCTGAAGGCCCGCCATCGACGCCGCGGTGACGGCCTGCAGTGCCTGGGCGTGGATCTCGCCCGACAGCTGCTGGACCCCGACCCGCAGCCCGTTCGCGTCGAGGCCGTAAAGGCCCGCGAATACCGGCGCGAGCGGCCCGGTCAGGTTCGCCGCATCGGGGCGGACCGTATCGAGCGCCGCCGCCGTGTTGCGCGCATTGCTGACCCAGCCGTTCGTGTTCGCCAGCGTGGCGAAGCTCGCCGGCGTCACGATCAGCTGCACGCTCATGGCGTTGTAGCGCACGTCGAAGCGCGTGTTGGCGGCCATGCCGACGGTGGGCTGGACGATCGTCTGGAAATTGCCGCTGACCGATCCGGCCGTGACGACGGTGAAGACATCGCCCAGCACCGGCGTGAAAGTGTTGTTGGCCGAGCCCGTGATGCCGCGCAGGTTCGGCGTGATCGTGCCGTGGCTGACGAAGGCGCCCGTCACGTTCACCCGATCGTAGCTGCCGGCGCCGCCGAGCGCCGAATAGGTGCGGCCGTCCACATCGAGCAGCAGCACCGATCCGGTGTTGAGCGTCACGTTACCGGCAACCGTGAGCGTGCCCGGCGAGTTGCCCGGCGACATGATGCCCGCGCTCGCCACGGTGGTGCTGCAGATCGTGCCGTTGCCGCCGATCGTGGAGTTGGCGCCCACGAGGATGCCGCCGCACGCCGACAGCGAGCCTGCCATGGACGGCGAACCCACGATCAGCTTCGTCCCGCCCTGGAGCGAGATGGCGCCGTTGAGCGTGCTGGTGCCGCCCATCGCGATCGTGTTGCCGCCCGTGAGGGTGAGCGCGCCGGTGCCGGTGAGGCCGCCCGCGAGGGTGACGGCGTTGTTGCCAGTGTTGATGACGTTGCCCGTGCCGGCGACCGTGACGGGTGCTGCAGCGTTGAGCGCAGCCGTGGTGGTGAGGGTGCCGCTGTTGAGCGCGAGGCCGCCGGTGCCGAGCGAGTTGGTGCCCGCGACGGACAGGGTCGTGCCGCCGGTGACGGTGAGGCCGCCGGTAGCGCTGTTCGCACCGGTGATGGCCACGACGTTGCCACCCGTCACAGTCACGCCGCCGGTGCCGGCGAGGCCGCCCGCGAGCATGACGAGGTTGTTGCCGGTGTTGATCACGTTGCTCGTGCCCGCGATCGTGACCGGTGCTGCGGCATTGAGCGCGGCGGTGGTGCTGAGCGTGCCATTGGTCAGCGTCAGGCTGCCCGTGCCGAGCGAGTTCGTACCTGCGACCGACAGGGTCGTCCCGCCGGTGACGGTGAAGCCGCCGGTAGCGCTGTTCGCACCAGTGATGGCCACGACATTGCCGCCGGTGAGGGTCAGGCCCCCATTGCCGGAAAGACCGCCCGCGAGCGTGACGAGGTTGTTGCCGGTGTTGATGACGTTGCTCGTACCAGCGACCGTGACCGGTGCTGCTGCGTTGAGAGCGGCGGTGGTGCTGAGCGTCCCGCTGTTCAGCGTCAGGCCGCCCGTGCCGAGCGAGTTCGTACCTGCGACCGACAGGGTCGTGCCGCCCGTGATGGTGAGGCCGCCGGTAGCGCTGTTCGCGCCGGTGATGGCGACGACGTTGCCGCCCGTCACGGTCACGCCGCCAGTGCCGGTCAGGCCGCCCGCGAGGGTCACTTCATTGTTGGCGGTGTCGATGACGTTGCTGGTGCCGGCGAGCGCCACCGCCGTAGCGGCGTTGAGCGCAGCCGTAGTGGTGAGCGTTCCGCTGTTCAGCGTCAGGCCGCCCGCGCCGAGCGAGTTGGTGCCTGCGACGGACAAGGTCGTGCCGCCGGTGACAGTGAGGCCACCGGTGGCGGTGTTCGCACCCGTGATGGCGACGACATTGCCACCCGTCACGGTCACGCCGCCGGTGCCGGTCAGGCCGCCCGCGAGGGTCACTTCATTGTTGGCGGTGTCGATGACGTTGCTGGTGCCGGCGAGCGCCACCGCCGTAGCGGCGTTGAGCGCAGCCGTGGTGGTGAGCGTGCCATTGTTCAGCGTCAGGCCGCCCGCGCCGAGCGAGTTGGTGCCTGCGACGGACAAGGTCGTGCCGCCGGTGACGGTGAGGCCGCCGGTGGCGGTGTTCGCGCCGGTGATGGCGACGACATTGCCGCCGGTGACGGTCACGCCGCCAGTGCCGCTGAGACCGCCCGCGAGGGTGACGAGGTTGTTGCCGGTGTCGATCACGTTGCTCGTACCGGCGAGCGTCACCGCCGTTGCAGCGTTAAGCGCAGCCGTGGTCGCGAGGGTGCCGTTGTCGAGCGTGAGGCCCCCGCCCCCGAGCGAGTTGGTGCCGGCGACCGACAGGGTCGAGTTGCCGGTGACGATCATAGTGCCGGTATAGCCATTGTTGGCGCCCGTCAGGGTCAGCGTGTTGCCGCCCGACACCGTCACGTCACCAGCGGTCGCCGCGCCCAGATAGTTGGAGAGGTTGCCGCTCAGCGTGTGGCTGCCCTGCGCGGTATCGATCGTACCGCCGTTGGTGGAAACGGGGAGATCGCTGGTCACGTCGCCGTCGAGCTGCACCGTGCCGCCGTCGAGATAGGCGCCGGTCGGCAGCGCCGATCCCGGCGTGGGCGTGGTGACGGCGGGCGTCTGCACCGGCGGCGTCGGCAGCGTCGTCTGATCCGCGGTGAAGTCGCCCGGCCCGCTGGCATAGAAGGTCTGCGGGAGGCCCAGGGCGGCGCCGGCACGGAAGGTGGAGATGACCAGCGTGATCGGTGTGCCGGCCGTCAGCGCGGCGGAGACCTGGGGACAAAAATTGGCGGTGCCGCAATTGGTGCCGATGCCCATGCCGGCGGTCTGATGGCTGGCAGCTGGAGTATCGTCATTGCCGATGATGGCATTCAGGCCGGGATTGAGCGGATCGAAAATGCCGCTGTAGAGGATCATCACCGTATCCACGGGCGCGAACGTCTGATCGAACGTGTAGGTCGCCGTCAGGGTCGGGCTGAAGTAAACGGCGACATAGTTGAAGACGTTGCTGCCCGTCGTCAGCGTCGAGGGGTTGCTGAGGACGCCCGAACCGAGCGAGCCGGCGCTCAGGCTCCAGGTGCCGACGGTGGCGTTGCTCGAATCCAGCGTATAGCTGGGGAGTGCCGCAGTAGCCTGGGCAGCGGCGACGGGCGGAAGGGCGACGGCGCCGACGCAGGCCGTGCCCGACAGGAACAGCGCGCGCAGCAGAGCGGTTTTCGTCATCGATATACTCCAAGCGAATGAGATCGTCCGCCCGCTCCAGCCGAGCGGCGGCGAGGACACGCACGTTCCGGCCGGCGGCACAGGCATGGGCCGCCCTGAGAAACGCGAGGATTCTGGATGTGAGGGCGCTCGTCGCGGACAGGGCCGCGCACGCCCGGCATGGGCCGGAGCCAGTCGATCCGATGACCCGGATCGCCGCTCCAGTTTGGTATTTATGGCAACTTCGGATCAGCGGGAGAGAGGTGCCCCCACTTCGAAATCGCTCTCGGATGTCAGCTCGAAACCGGCATTTTCATTCCCACCCCCTAATGCCAATCGGATCGACCGGAGGACGCGCTTCAGGAAAAGCCGCGCTCGACGGGCGATGCCATTTCTCTGCCGGGACTTCCTTAATTCCGACTTACCGCGCGCCCAGTACTTTCCGAATTTTGCACGAAATTCGTGAGCTTATCTCCCTCTTCGTTCAGAGATAGATCGAGACTGTGCGACATTTGCAACAGCCGACGGAGGACCATAGGGAATAGCGTCCTTGGCCTGGAAGAATGGAGGCCTGATGGTCCGCACGACCCGAAAGGCGACAATTCGGGCGGCCCTGCCCTATCCCGAAGCGCGCCATCCCTTCATCGTCAGAGGTCCGTTCGGATGGCTTCACCGGACAGCTATTATGGAGGGCAAGCCTGCCGCTGATCGCCGGGCTGCATGCGCCACGTTGAAGCATTGCCCCCGTTTCACTAGACCGCCGCCATGGTTGGCAGAATCCTGTTCGTGCTGGTGTTCCTCTGCGGGATGGCGGCGAAAGCCCAGGACGCCGCGCCCGCCGACGATCCGATCGCCGCGCTGACCGCCGCCGCGCGCGAATATAAGGCCGTCGCAACCGCCTTCACGCCCAGGACGAGCGGCAGCGAGCGCCGCGAACTCGACGATCGGGCGCGGGCCGTCAACGATGCGGCGGGCAAGGCCGTCGCCTCCCTGAACGACCAGATGGTGTTGATCGATGCCCGGATCGCTCAGCTGGGGCCGGTGCCGACCGGCGTGGCCGAGGCACCGGACATTCGGATCCAGCGCGGCCAGCTCGCCCGATCCCGCGCGACGCTGGACAGTGCGATCAAGCGCGGCAAGCTGCTGGGCGTTGAGGCGGACCAGCTCGCCCAGGAAATCGAGGAGAGCGCCGCCGATGCGTTCAACGAGCGGATCAGCGCCCATACGCCCTCGCCCCTGACGCTGACCTTCTGGCGGGATTTTGCCGACGGCCTGCCGCGCGATCTGCACCGCGTCGGCCGCTTCGTGGAAAAGGAGGCGGATGCCATCGGCGCCGCCTTCGCCAGAAACAGGATCGGGCCGGCCGTGGCGGGCTTCGTCGTGGCGATCCTGCTCCTGCTCCCGCTCCGGATCGCGGCGGCCCGCTTCGGGCGCGCCTTCATGATCGAGCGCGCGCCGGGCAGCCGGCTGCGGCGCTCCGGCCTCGCGCTCTGGATCGCGGTTTCCGGCACGCTGGCGCCGGGCCTCGCCGCGATCGCCTTCGTCTCGGGGCTGCAGAATGCCGGCATGATCGCGCCGGACTGGAGCCGCATATCGAACGCGCTGGTCCGCATCGCCTTCGTCGCCGGCGCGATCACCGCGCTGGGCGAGGCGCTGCTCCAGCCGAAGCTCGCGTCGTGGCGCCTGCCGGCGATCGGCGACGAGGCCGCCATCGCGCTCAGGCGCTGGGTCCGCGTCGCGTCCGGGTTCGTTCTCGTCGTCGGGCTGGCGACCGCCTTCACCGCATCGGCCGCCGGCAATGGCGGCCCGCTGACCCTGGCCGCCGATGCCGTCAGCGTTATCCTGAACCTGTCGCTCGCCGCCGCTATCCTGCGAACGATCGGATCGTTGCGTCGCAAGGCGGGGCACCCCTCCGATAAAGCGGCCGGCGACACGCCCCCTCGCCTCGCCAGCGCGGGGATCGGCATCGTTGCGCTGTTCGCCTGGACCGCGATGGCGGTGGCTTTGCTCGCGATCGCCGCCGGCTATTTCTCGCTGGCGCTCAGCATCGCGCAGATGCTGCTGTGGTGGCCGCTGGTTGTCGCCGCGCTCTATCTGCTTCTCGTCGCCGCCGACGATCTCTGCACCGGCTTCATCTCGCGGGAGAGCCGGATGGGTCGTACGCTGGTCCAGGGTTTCGGCATCCGTGGCAGCCTGATCGATCAGGCGGGCGTGTTCGTCTCGGCCGGGCTGCGGATCATGCTCGTCGCGCTGGCGTTTACGCTGGCGATGGGGCCGTTCGGATCGAACGCCACCTCCCTGCTCGATATCGCCGCCCGCGCTTCGCAGGGGCTGACGGTCGGCGAAATCACCGTGTCGCCCGGCGCGATCCTGCGCGCGCTGGTGGTGCTGGCGGTCGGCCTGGCGGTGGTGCGCGTGATCCAGCGCTGGTTGATCGATCGCTATCTGCCCGCGACGGAACTCGATGCCGGTGCGCGCAACTCGATCGCGATGGTCGCGCGCTACACCGGCCTCATCCTCGCCATGCTCTGGGCGCTCGCCTCGCTCGGCATCGGGCTGGAGCGGATCGCCCTGCTCCTCTCGGCCCTGTCGGTGGGCATCGGCTTCGGCCTGCAGGCGATCACGCAGAATTTCGTGTCGGGCCTGATCCTGCTGGCGGAGCGGCCGGTGAAGATCGGCGACTGGGTGCGGATCGGCACCGATGAGGGGGACATCAAGCGGATCAGCGTTCGTGCGACGGAAATCCAGATCGCGGACAAATCGACGCTGATCGTCCCCAATTCCGAGCTGATCACCAAGGCCGTGCTGAACAAGACGCTGTCCGATCCGCTCGGCCGCATCCAGCTGCAATTCTCGCTGCCGCTCGGCGCGGATGTCGCCAGGGCCCGCGACATGCTGCTGGCCATCTATGCCGAGACCCCGGCCGTTCTGGACGAGCCCAAGCCGACCGTCTTCATCGACGGCATCGTCGACGGGCGGATCAACCTGAACAGCTTCGCGCATGTGAATGGCCCGCGCGACGTCTATTCCACGCGCAGCGCCATCCTGTTCCGGCTCCTGACCGATCTGCCTGCCGCCGGGATCGAGCTGGGCAGCAGCCCGCAGCAGATGCAGATCCTGAGCGGAAGCCTGCCACCCGAACCGCCTCGCGACGCCTGATGGCCGGCACGCGCGCGCAACGCGCCTTGCCGGACCCGCGCGCTTCCCGGATAGGGCCAGCCACCACGCACCGGCGTGACGAGATCATGAGGTAGGTTTTGGCGAAGGCGAAGACTGCGAAACGTTCGTCCGCGCGCAGAGGCGGCGGCAAGCCTTCCGGATTCGTGGCATGGATGCTGTGGCTGATCGTGATCGGCCTGCTCTCGGTGATCGCCCGCTATGCGTATATCGCCGCCCAGCCCGACCGGGGCTGCTACACGCTGATCGGCCGAAGCCCCGCCTGTGAAATGGCGGCCAAGACCGGGCTCGTGCCGGCAAGGACCAGCCCGAAGCCGAAGCCCAAAGGCTATTCCGCCAAGGACCGGGCCAAGCTGGACCATCTGATCGACGACGCCCTGCTCAAATGAGCGGGGCATAACGGCCAGGATCCCGGCTCCATCGGCCGGACACAGCGGATTATCCCGATATTCGCACATGAAAACGGCGGTCTGCGAGGCAGCAGATCGCCAGCCTGAGCCCCTGGCACGGAACGATGCGGCAGCGCATCGATTTCAAACGCCATGAATCCAACGGGAGTCCTCCGGCGATGAAAGCGCTTCTTCTTCTCAGCCTCACCCTGGCGGCCCCTGCCGCCGCACAAGCGCCGGATTGGGCGAAGGCGAAGGCCATCACCATCACGATGACGGATCACGGCTACCAGCCGGGGCGGATCATTCTCCGTCGGGATACGCCCTACGTGCTGCACATCTCGAACCGGTCCGACAAAGGGCACAACCTCACCCAGAAGGCCTTTTTCAAATTCGCCCGCGTCGCTCCTTCCGATCGGCGCTGGACCGCCGACGGGCAAATTGTGCTCAAGGCGTATGAGCGGGCGACCATCCGCTTTCGCTCACCCGCGACACGCTCCGGCGGCACCTATCAGTTCAGCAGCACCACGATCGGGGATGCGGACAGCGACTATACCGGTGTGTTCATCATGCGATAGGCCTGTGTCCGGCCTCCCCCTGCCCTCGCGAATCTGACGGACACCGTGCGCCCTTCGGCCTCGATCGGTTTCGCGCGAGAGCAGCGCGGCGTCGCGGTCAGAATGGCTGCGGCGTTGTGCCTCACTCTTCTCGCGATGGCGGCGGCCCTGCATTGGGGTGCGGCGGCTTCCCGCCCGTTACCCGACCGCCTGATGATCGCTGCTGGGGCGGACGTGTTCGTTCTGGGCTGGCTGGCTGCGACGATCGGCAATGTCGCCCGGCTGCGTTTCTTCTCGGCCGCCGATATCGCCGGCAGCGGCACCACAGGCGGCACCGTGGCGGTGAGCCGTGCCAACGCACTGTTGCAAAACACCCTGGAGCAGGTGGCATTGGCGATTCCGGTCCATGTCGCGCTGGCGATGCTGATCGCCTCGTCCGCGCTGCTGATCATCGTCCTCGCGGCGCTTTTTGCGGTTGGACGCCTCCTGTTCTGGATCGGCTATGCGAACGGCGCGCGGTCACGCGCCTTCGGCTTCGCGCTGACCTTCTATCCGAGTGTTTGCGGACTGGTCATCGCGGCGGTCGCGGCCGTGCGGTTATTATTGCTTTGAAGGAGGCGCGGCCTATCGCACGCCGCGCACATCCTTCCGCAAGGTCCGACTGAAGCCACTCAGGCGCAGGAGGGGCTGCGCGAGCGCCTGCGATAGCGCATCGCGCCACCGACGAAGCCAAATCCACCCCCCATCATGACCCAACTCAACGGCTCGGGCACGGCCGACGCAGGCCCGCCGATCGCTGACGCCGGCAGCCCTTCGAAGCGATAGGAGAGCGCATTGTCGCCGAGGATCGTGAAGAGTGGATCCGCCCCCGCGCTGAACGTGGCATATTTCCCGTTCGGCATCGAAGTGTCGTCGAGGCTTTCGTCCGATGCGCCCTTTGCATAGGCACCTAGGGCAAGGCGATACGTATATCCCACCTGCAGGGAGATCACGTCGTTGACGACGAAGCTGCCGCCGTTGGTCGCGCCCTGCGTTCCGACCGTATCGATCGAATAATATAACAGATCGCCTCCCGGACCGCCCAACTGGAAGCTCGTGCTGGCATAGCCGCCGAGATTGGGATCCGACTGGGTCGCGTGGCCGGCCCCGTATACCAGCACCTGGACGATCGTGCCGACAGCGGCGCCGACGACCGAGAAATCATAGCTCAACGTTGACGACGCGCTGATCTGTTGGAGGTAATTCCCGGTGCCGTAGCTCCAGTTGGGCGGCACGCCGACGTCGGCCGTCACCGTGCCGCCGTCATTGTCGTTGGCGGTCGCGATGACGCTCCAGCCGTTGCCGCCGGCCAGGTTCACCTCCTGCGGGACCAGCGGATCGGTCGTGTATTTCGCGGTGACCCCGAGGTTGGTAACGACGCTGCCCGACGCATTGTAATAGCTGGTCGCGCCAGCGGGCGACGCGGCCGCCAGACCCAATCCGGCTGTCATGAGCGCAGTGCGCACACGACATCTTACCCCCGGCACCCCGGCCGAAGCCCGCTCACACAGCGATTTCAGGTTGACGCCAAGCATATCACGACCCTCCCCAACCGGTCGCCGCGCGGGCCTGCTGACATTGCCCCAGGCGACGAAAGATCGCGCTCGCGCTGTCCGCACCTGCACCCGACGACGTGCCAATACAGTCAGGCTACGGCCGGCATTCAGGCCCGGCGCCCCCATAAGGGGGATGCCCCGATCTTTATTTCGGCAAATGGATCGTTATTCATCGGAAGTCGGCGCATCGGAGACCAGGAATGGATGAAGCGATCTCGCCGGAACGGTTGTCGCACATAATCGGCCTGATCTACGATTGCGCGATCGATCCCGCACGATGGCCGATCGCGATGGAGGCGATCCGGACCGAGCTCAATTTTCACAATTCGTCGCTCGATCTGCTGCTGCTTCCCTCCGGCAGGGCAATTAGTCGCGTCACGACGAATATCCCTCCCGAATATTTTCCGGTGATCGCGGAGAATGCGGCGGCTGTCGTCGAGCGGTGGGGTGGCGAGGCCGTCATCCAGTCCCTTCCGCTTGACGAACCGGCCGTTCTGTCCTGGGCGAACCCGGCTTTCGATCCCGAGGACGCGACCAACCCGTATCAAGTGGCCTTTGCGAAGCCTCAGGGGATCATCGATGTGATGGCGATCGGGGTTGCTCGCGATGCGACGGCGATCGGTTCGCTCGCCTTTGGCCGCCACCACACGGCAGGCCCGATCACGGACCGGGAGGTTGCGGTGGCGCGGCTGCTGGTGCCCCATCTCCAGCGCGCCGCGACGATCAATCGCATGATCGAGGGCGCCGAGCTTGCCCGAACCGCCCTTGGGTCGGCCCTCGATGGTCTGACGGTTCCTGTCCTCCTGGTCGATCCCCAATTGCGACTGATCCACGGCAACCCGGCCGGGGTGAGCCTGCTCGACCAAGGTGGGCTCGTCCGCCTGACCGACGGCCATGTCCAGACGCGGTCCGCCGGCGCCACGAGCGCGCTTGCCGCTGCGGTGTCACAGGCAGCGCGCGATGAGGGCGCGCTCGGCCGACGAGGGCTCGGCATCCCGCTCAGGAGCCAGGATTCGGACGCGGGCGCTTTGTACGTCCTGCCGCTCGCACGCAGACCCGGGTCATCCGGGCATGGCGCCGTCGCGGCCATATTCTTCGCCCAACTGGGATCGCCGTTTATCGCGCCCACCGAAATGGCGGCGGCCCTGTTCGACCTCACGGCGACCGAAGCGAAGGTGTTCGCGCTCCTCGTATCCGGCCACACCCAGACCACTGCGGCGGCTTCACTCGGGATCGAGCGGAGCACGGTGAAGACACATCTGTCCCGCCTCTACGACAAGATCGGCGTGCGCCGTCAAACCGATCTCATGCAGGTCGCCGCATCGCTGGCGGTGCCCCTGACGGGCAACTGATACGGCCGCGGCCGTCGCAGCGATATTCGACGAATCTCCGCAGGCCGAAGCGAATCGCCTTCAAGCTCGACCGACACTCCCGCTCGCCGATCTTCAGAAGGCATCGGTCCTGATTGGCGGTCGTTTCGACCTGATCAGATTGGCGGGGATGCGCCGCGTGACCTGGTCATGGTCCTTGGCTGGGAGCGATATGCTGAGGAAAGCGCTGGCTTAGGGCTGCGCGACAGGCTGCCGGACGTCGTCAACGGCGCCGCGTTTCGCCAGAGGAGTAGCACCGAACTGCCCCTGCTACGAGTGTAGCAATCAGCCGCTTCGAATCCGATTCTCTAGAATTTCCCCTTCTAACTCAACACGTTAGAAAGGTGGTGGAGCCGTGGGGGATCGAACCCCAGACCTTCGCAATGCCATCGCGACGCTCTCCCAGCTGAGCTACGGCCCCATGCCTTCACCTCTCGGAAGAGGCTCGGACTAAGCCGCCGGATGGGAGCCGGCGGCGGTGTGGGGGGCTCACTAGGGGAGCCCGCCGGATGCCGCAAGACAGATTTTTCATCGATCTTGCGGCAAGGGAAAAAAATTACTGGTCTTCGTCCTCGGATGCGGTGTCGACGCCGATATCGTCGTCGCCGCCCAGATCGACATCGTCGTCCGCGCTGGGCTCCTCGTCCTCGTCCACGTCCAGGTTTTCGTCGAGGTCGTCATCCGACTCCTTCTTGGCCTGGCTGGGCTTCGGGGCATCGAACGGCAGCGGCTGCTTCGACTTCAGGATCAGCTCCGGCTCGAAATTCGTGCCGCATTCGACGCAGACGACCGGATCGTCCTTGCCCAGATCGTAGAAGCGGGTGCCGCACTTCGGACAGGTGCGCTTGGCGCCCCACTCAGGTTTGACCACGTTATTCTTGCTCCGAATTTGCTAAGGCGAACGGCGGCAAGGCGCCCGGCCATTCGAACGGCGGGCGCCTTGCCATGACGGAAGGCCGCTGTCAAAGCCGGCCGCCCATGACTTCACATAGCACACAGATGAGCCCTGCCCCCGCCCGCTTCAAGGCGACAGGCCCGCTGCGCGGCCGCGTCCGCGTTCCCGGCGACAAATCGATCAGCCACCGCTCGCTGATGCTGTCCGCGCTCGCGGTCGGCGAAAGCCGGGTGGAAGGCCTGCTGGAAGGCGAGGATGTTCTCGCCACCGCCGCCGCCATGCGCGCCATGGGCGCCGCGATCGAGCGCGGCGGCGATGGCATCTGGCGGATCTCCGGCGTGGGCGTGGGCGGGCTGCTCCAGCCGCAGGCCGCGCTCGACATGGGCAATTCGGGCACGTCGACGCGCCTGCTGATGGGCCTCGTCGCCACGCACGCCATCACCTGCACCTTCACAGGCGACGCCTCGCTTTCGAAGCGGCCGATGGGGCGGGTGACCGATCCGCTGTCGCAGATGGGCGCGGAATTCTCCGCGTCGCCCGGCGGGCGCCTGCCCCTGATGGTGCGCGGGCTCTGCCCGGCCGTCCCGATCGAATATCGCCTGCCGGTCGCCTCCGCGCAGGTGAAGTCCGCCATCCTGCTCGCCGGACTCAACACGCCGGGCATCACCCGCGTGATCGAGCCGGTCGCCACGCGCGACCATAGCGAGCGGATGCTGCGCGGCTTCGGCGCGGACCTGACGGTCGAACAGATCGAGGGCGCGCGCCTGATCTCGATCCGGGGCGAGGCCGAGCTGAAGCCGCAGCAGATCGTCGTGCCGGGCGATCCCTCCTCGGCCGCCTTCCCGATCGTCGCGGCCCTGCTGGTGCCGGGCTCGGACATCGTCGTCGAGAATGTCGGCCTCAATCCGACGCGCGCCGGCCTGATCGAGGTGCTGCAGGCGATGGGCGGCGACATCACCCTGCTCGATCCGCGCGAAGTGGGCGGCGAACCCGTGGCCGACGTCCGGGTGCGCGGATCCGCCCTGACGGGGATCGAGGTGTCGCCCGACATCGTCCCGTCGATGGTGGACGAATTCCCCGTCCTGTTCGTGGCCGCCGCCCTCGCCAAGGGCCGGACCGTCACGCGCGGGCTGGAAGAATTGCGCGTGAAGGAAAGCGACCGCATCCGCGTGATGGCGGACGGCCTCCGCGCGATCGGCGCGCATGTCGAGGAAACCGAGGACGGCCTGATCATCGACGGCACCGGCGGCGAGAAGCTCGCGGGCGGCGCCACCGTCGCCACCCATCTCGACCATCGCATCGCGATGAGCTTCGCGGTGGCGGGACTCGCGGCGGTGAATGACGTCACGATCGACGACATGGCGCCCGTCGCCACCAGCTTCCCGATCTTCACCGATCTGATGCGCGCGCTGGGAGCGGAGGCATGAACCCGGTCCTCGCCGACGTGATCGGCCTGCTCGGCAGCGCGATGATGGTGGTCGCTTATGCCTATAGCAATATGGCGAAGGACCTGAACTTCCTGTTCTTCAACATCCTGAATCTGGTCGGCTCGCTGCTGCTGATCGCCTCACTCACCGTCCATTTCAATCTCGCCTCGATGCTGCTGGAGGTGGTCTGGGCGATCATCGCCCTGCTCGGGCTGGTGAAGGTGTGGACGCAGCGCGGAAAGACGAAGGCATGATCATCGCCGTCGACGGCCCCGCCGCCTCCGGCAAGGGCACGATCGCCAAGGCGCTCGCCCGCCATTTCGGCTTGCCCCATCTGGACACGGGCCTGCTCTATCGCGCCGTGGGCATCGGCGTTCTGCGCGCCGGAGGCGACCCCGCCTCGGCCGCCGACGCGCTGACGGCGTGCGGCTTCACGGACGACGCGCTGACCGATCCGGCGCTGAAATCGGAGGCCGCCGCCAAGGCCGCCTCGCAGGTGTCGGCCTATCCCGACGTGCGCGCGGCCCTGCTCCAGCGGCAGAAGGATTTCGCCGCCCAGTCCGGCGGCGCCGTCCTCGACGGACGCGATATCGGCACGGTGATCGTGCCCCACGCCGACGCGAAACTGTTCGTGACGGCCAGCCCGGAGGTCCGCGCCGACCGCCGCCACCGCGAGCTTACGGGGCTGGGCCTCGCCGTTCATCTGGATGCGGTGCTGCACGATATCCGCGCCCGCGACGAGCGGGACTCGGCCCGTTCGGCGGCCCCGCTTCGCAAGGCGGACGACGCCGCCTTGCTCGACACCTCCGATTTGGGTATAGACGCGGCCGTCCAGCGGGCGCTCGCGCTCGTGGAGGCCCGGATCAGGTCAGCGGCAAACGACTGATGCCCTGATGGCGCGCGGCACGGTTCCCTGACAAAGGGCGCCGTCCGACGCGCCTTTTCGCTATTGGCGCCCTTGTGCCGGCGAAGCCCGAATGGTCGACGCGAACCGGATGCACGAAGGATGTCGCCACGGGCATGAGGCCCCGGCGGCGGATCGGCTGAAGACCTCCGGAGACAACCGGACGGCCGGAACGAAAACCTGAGGAATAGAACTGCTTATGGCCACTGCGGCATTTCCCACCCGCGACGATTTCGCGGCGCTTCTGAACGACGTCCTTGGTGGCGAGTCCACCGGCTTTGAGGGCCGCGTCGTGAAGGGCACCGTCACCGCCATCGAGAATGACGTCGCCGTCATCGATGTCGGTCTCAAGTCCGAAGGCCGCGTGCCGCTGCGCGAATTCGCGCCCGCGCCCGGCGTGAAGGCCGAGCTGAAGGTGGGTGATGAGGTCGAGGTTTATGTCGACCGCGTCGAGAACAGCCATGGCGAAGCGATGCTGTCGCGCGACCGCGCCCGTCGCGAAGCCGCCTGGGACAAGCTGGAGGGCGAGTTCGCCGCCGGCAACCGCGTCGATGGCGTGATCTTCGGCCGCGTGAAGGGCGGCTTCACCGTCGACCTGAACGGCGCCGTGGCCTTCCTGCCCGGCTCGCAGGTCGATATTCGCCCCGTGCGCGACGTCACCCCGCTGATGGACATCCCGCAGCCCTTCCAGGTGCTGAAGATGGATCGCCGCCGCGGCAACATCGTGGTGTCGCGTCGCGCCGTTCTCGAAGAGACCCGCGCCGAGCAGCGCACCGGCCTCATCCAGAGCCTGGCCGAGGGCCAGGTGGTCGATGGCGTCGTCAAGAACATCACCGATTATGGTGCGTTCGTGGATCTGGGCGGCATCGACGGCCTGCTGCATGTCACCGACATCAGCTACAAGCGCGTCAATCATCCGTCGGAAGTCATCAACATCGGTGACACCGTCCGCGTCCAGATCGTCCGCATCAACCGCGACACGCAGCGCATCAGCCTCGGCATGAAGCAGCTCGAGAGCGATCCGTGGGAAGGCGCCGGCGCCAAGTATCCGGTCGGCGCGAAGTTCTCGGGCCGCGTCACGAACATCACCGAATATGGTGCGTTCGTCGAGCTGGAGAGCGGCATCGAGGGTCTGGTCCACGTCTCCGAGATGAGCTGGACCAAGAAGAACGTGCATCCGGGCAAGATCGTCTCCACCTCGCAGGAGGTTGAGGTCGTCATTCTCGAGGTCGATGAGGACAAGCGCCGCATCTCGCTCGGCCTCAAGCAGGCCCAGTCGAACCCGTGGGATTCGTTCTCCGAGCGTCACCCGATCGGCTCGACCGTCGAGGGCGAAGTCAAGAACGCCACCGAGTTCGGCCTGTTCATCGGCCTGGACGGCGACATCGACGGCATGGTCCACATGTCGGACATCGCCTGGGGCGTGACCGGCGAGGAAGCCCTCGCGATGCACCACAAGGGCGAGACGATCCAGGCGCAAGTCCTGGACATCGATCCCGAGAAGGAGCGCATCAGCCTCGGCATCAAGCAGCTGGAGCGCGGTGGCGTTTCGACGGGCGCGTCGGCCGGCGGCTCGGGCGTCAACAAGAACCAGGTCGTCACGGTCACGGTGCTCGCGGTCAATGACGGCGGCCTGGACGTGCAGGTCGGCGATGATGGCGCCCATGGCTTCATCAAGCGCAGCGACCTCGGCCGCGATCGCGACGAGCAGCGTCCGGAGCGCTACCAGCCCGGCCAGAAGTTCGACGCGATGGTCACCGGCTTCGATCGTTCGAAGAAGCCGACCTTCTCGGTCAAGGCGATGCAGCTTGCCGAAGAGAAGCAGGCCGTGCAGCAATATGGCTCGTCCGATTCGGGCGCGTCGCTGGGCGACATTCTCGGCGCGGCTCTGAAGGCACGCGACGAGGCATAATGACCGTGCGCGGAGGGCGGTTTACCGCCGCTCTCCGCGCTCGCATGTTGATCTGGTTATATGAAGTCTGCATAAGTCCGTTACGCAGCTGGATCGATCCGTGGGGGGTCGAATACCGGCGATTCGCGATCGAATCGAATAAGGGGACGCTCGCGTGATCAGATCTGAGCTCGTTGCGGCTCTCAGTCGGGACCATCCCGATCTCGCCGCCAGCGAGGTCGAGCGGATCGTGACCTGCATCTTCGACGCCATCACGAACCGCCTCGCTTCGGGCGGCCGCGTCGAGCTTCGTGGCTTCGGCACCTTCACCACCCGCGCACGCGATGCGCGCACCGGGCGCAATCCGCGCACCGGCGAACCGGTCTCGGTCGATGCCAAGCGCGTGCCCTATTTCAAGCCGGGCAAGGAAATGCGCGCCCGCCTGAACATCAAGGACGATTGACGGCACGGCTTATTCCGGCCTTTTCGTGTCCGAGTGTGGACGTGGCGGAATCGGTAGACGCTGCCGACTTAAAATCGGTTTCCCTCGGGAGTGCGGGTTCAAGTCCCGCCGTCCGCACCATCATCGTTGATCCGGGGGCACGAGAGCGGGACAGAACCGCTTTTGCCGGCCGGCTCACCTAAGACCATCAGGATTTGGGCCCGAAGCGCCCCGCCTTCAGCGCTCGGTCGGGCGTTTCCGGCGGGGGGGCGGCATCCGCCGATTGCGGGCCGCCGCCTCGCGCTGGCGGGCGCGCTCCTCCCGCGTCGGGCCGTCAGGCTGCAGCATCACGCGCCAGTCTCCGCCCTTCAGCTTGAGCATCGGTCGCCCGCACCCCCGGCACACGCTCTTCCAGCCCGCCTCGCTCCGCTTCGCCTGCTTGCGCGAGCGGACGTGGATGCCGAACCGGCAGAGCAGTTTCTGGAACAGCGACATGGCGCCGATCTCGCGCCGGAGCCCCTATTTGGCAAGCCCGTACCGGCACCCCATATTGATCGGGCGGGAACATGCGCGGTCACGGCGCGCTCATGCCGCACAGGAGATCGAAGTGCCCGGTACGACGCGCCCTTATCACGCCATGATCGATAATCTGCCCGGCCTCGGCCGCGATCCCGCCTCCGTCCGCAAGCGGATCGAGACGATGGAGGCCTTGCTGGAGCGCGCCTTCGTCATTCCCGGCCTCAATCGCGCCGTCGGGCTCGATGTGCTGCTCGATATCATCCCCGTGGCCGGCAGCGCGATCGCCGCGGCGCTGGGCGGCTGGATGGTGTGGGAGGCCCGCAACCTCGGCATGTCGCGCTGGCAGATGGCGCGCATGATGGGCAATGTCGGCTTCGATTTTCTGCTCGGTGCGATCCCGTGGATCGGCGCGGTGCCGGATTTCTTCTTCCGGTCGAACAGCCGCAACCTGAAGATCATCCGCAAGCATCTCGACCGCCACCATCCCGCGACGGCGACGATCGATCGCTGACATTCTTACGTCATTGCGAGCATGGCGAAGCAATCCAGTCCCGTGCGTGAAGGCCTGGATTTCTTCGCTATGCTCGCAATGACGATTACCCTTATTCGTTCCCGCCGATGAAGTGACCCAGTCCGCCGAGGACCGATCCCTCGCCGCGATTCTGGCCGCCCAATCCGCCGGCCGCCGCCAGCATCCGCCCGGCCAGTCGCGAGAAGGGCAGCGACTGGATCCAGACCTTGCCCGGCCCCTGCAGCCGCGCGAAGAAAGCCCCCTCCCCGCCGAAGAACATGCTCCGCACACCGCGCACCAGTTCCAGATCGAAGTCGACGCCCTGCGTGAAGGCCGCGAGGCAGCCCGTATCGACGTGCAGCACCTCGCCCGGCCCCAGCTCGCGCTCGACCAGCGTGCCGCCCATCTGCACGAACACCCAGCCGTCGCCGTCCAGCTTCTGCATGATGAAGCCCTCGCCCCCGAACAGGCCGGTCATGATCCTTTTCTGGAAATGGACGCCGATCGAGACGCCGCGCGCAGCCGCGAGGAAGCTGTCCTTCTGGCAGATCAACGTGCCGCCCACGTCCGAAAGCTTGATCGGCAGGATCGCGCCGGGGGTGGGCGACGCGAAGGCGACGCGCGCCTTGCCGCGCCCCTGATGCGTGAAGACGGTGGTGAACAGGCTTTCCCCGGTCACCAGCCTTTTGCCCGCGCCCAGCAGCTTGCCCATGAAGCCGCTGCCCTGATCGGCGCTGCCGTCGCCGAACACGGTGGTCATCTCGATCGCCGCATCCTTCCACACGAAGGCGCCGGCCTCGGCCACCGCGCTCTCGCCCGGATCCAGTTCGATCTCGAGGAACTGGAGCTCCTGCCCCTTGATCTCGAAATCGATATCGTCGGCCACGCTCGCGCTGCGACTGTGGGACCAGGGGCTGGGACCGGGCATAAGAGGGCTCCTTGTACGATATAGCCGGAGACTAGCGCAGGTGTATGACCTCGCCAATACAGGAGGTTGCCCGGCCTACCCTAATTCCGTTTGGTTCGAGCTTGTCGAGAACTCCCAGGGATCGAGAGAAATCGAGAGCCCGTGCTCCGTATCCCGGCTTCTCGACTTCGCTCGAAGCCTCGCCAAGTTCTCGACAGGCTCGAACCAAACGGGTGGAGGAATTATCCCTTCTTCGCCGCGATCCAGTCGTCGATCTTCTTCTCCAGCACCGGCAGCGGGAGCGCGCCCGTCATCAGCACCTGCGCGTGGAATTCGCGCGGATCGAACCGGTCGCCCAGTTCCGCCATCGCCTTGGCCTTGAGGCGCGAGATCGTCAGCTGGCCCATCTTGTAGGCCAGGGCCTGCCCCGGAATGGCGATGTAGCGCTCCACCTCGGCGGTCGCGTCGGTCACCGCCTCCGGCGAATTGTCGAGCATATACTGGATCGATCGATCGCGATCCCAGCCATAGGCATGGATGCCGCTGTCGACGACGAGGCGCATCGCGCGCAGCATCTCGTCGTTCAGCCCACCCAGCCGCTGCCACGGATCGCTCTCCAGTCCGAGCGGCTTCCACAGCGTTTCGGCATAGAGCGCCCAGCCTTCGACGAAGGCGGTGTTCCCGCCATAGCGCATGAAGCTGGGCAGGTTCGCATTCTCCTGCGCCAGACTGATCTGGAAATGATGGCCGGGTTCGCCCTCGTGCAGGAACAATGTCTCCGACTCCCACAGATAGCGGGAGGGCAGATCATAGCCGTTGTAGAAGAACACGCCCGGCCGCGTCCCATCGGCCGTGCCGCGCATATATTCGCCGCCGGCCGCCGTTTTCTCCTTGAAGGCGGGGGTCGGGCGGATGTCGAGCGGCGCCGCGGGAATGGTCGAGAATTGCTCGCCGATCCGCGCTTCCACGCGCGCCCGGATCGCGCCGAAGCCTTCACGCAATTGCTCCACGCTCGTCGGCTGGAAGCGCTTTTCGGTCCGCATGTAGGTGAAGAGTTCGGCCAGCGTGCCGTTGAAGCCCGCCGCCTTCGCGGCTTCCTCCATCTCGCCCCGGATGCGCGCGACTTCGCCAAGACCGATCTGATGCACGTCTTTCGCGGTCAGCGGCAATGTCGTGCTGCGCCGGATCAGATAGGCATATACCTTGTCGCCGCCCTTCATCGCGGACAGGCCCACGCCCTCGCGGGCCGCCGGCAGATAGTCGTCGCGCAGGAAATCGCGCAGGCGCGTCAGCGCGGGGATCATGCCGTCGCGGATCAGCGCGAGCTGTTCGTCCCGGATGCGCGCCTGATCGGCGGGCGCGATCGTATCGGGCATCTTCGCCAGTGGCGCGGCATAGATCGATCCCTCCACGCCCTTGGCGATCTGCAGATCGAGCTGCTCGACCATGTTGCGGGTCGTCAGCTTCGAGTCGACGATGCCCAGCGCCATGCCCTGCCGGAAGCGGCCGATGATCCGATCGATCGCGCCGGCAAAGGCCCGGTTGCGCTTCAGATTGTTCTCGTAATCGGCCAGCGTGCGAAACGGCGCCGTGCCCTGCCCCGAGGCCATCTCGGCATAATTCAGGTGGAAGCCCTGAAAATGATTGATCGGCCGTACGGCCAACGAGGTCAGCAGATCCCGATCGTGGCACGGGATCAGGTCCAGCTTCGTATTCGTGTCGAACACGTCATAGGCGATGCGATCGGTGGCATTAAGCGCCGCGCGGCGGATGGCGTGGAGATCCTTCCCGTCCCGCTCGCTCGCCGCGCATTCCGCCGCATCATGCGCGTCGGTGAAGGGCATGCCGATGCTGTCCGCGAAGCGCAGGTCGCCCCGCGCCAGCGCCGACAGCGGATTGCGGCTGAGCCGTGCCTCGTCGCTGTCGGTGAACAAGACCTGGAGCTTCGCATCCTCGGCGCCCGGCGTGGCGCCGATGGCGGCCATGGGCAGAGCCGCGCCGAGCGCGGTGGACAGCAGCAAAGACATCAAACGCAAATCGGTCTCCGGGACGATCGGGAACGGCAACAACGCGCCGCAAACCCCTGTCCTCGCATCTTCTTTCCGCCAGTGAAAGGCCGACGCATCGTCGCGCGCGCAACGCCTCGCTTGCCGATCCGCTCGCATCGCGCCATAGCGCCCGCATCACGAACAGCCCCGGCCCCAGCCCCGACCGACGAACAGAGGCGAGCATGAAGACGCGCATCTACGTAACCCTGAAGAACGGAGTCCTCGATCCGCAGGGCAAGGCCATCCACCATGCGCTGGACGGGCTGGGCTTCTCCGGCGTCGACGAAGTGCGCCAGGGCAAGCTGATCGAGATCGATCATGACGCGAGCGTGAGCGACGAGGATCTCGACGCGATGTGCCGCAAGCTGCTCGCGAACACGGTCATCGAGAATTATCGCATCGAACGGGAGTAACCCCATGAAGTCTGCGGTTCTCGTCTTTCCAGGCTCCAATTGCGATCGCGACCTCGCCGTCGCCATTCGCGAGGTCACGGGCTCCGATCCGGTCATGCTCTGGCACCGCGAGACGGAACTGCCCGACGGGATCGATCTGATCGCCGTGCCCGGCGGCTTCTCCTATGGCGATTATCTCCGCTCCGGCGCGATGGCGGCCCGCTCGCCCGTGATGCGCGCGGTGGCCGACGCGGCCGAGCGCGGCGTGCCGGTGCTGGGTGTCTGCAACGGCTTCCAGGTGCTGACCGAGGCGGGTCTGTTGCCCGGCGCATTGATGCGCAATGCCGGCCTCGCCTTCGTCTGCCGCACGGTGTCGCTGGAAGTCGGCAACAGCCAGTCGCTGTTCACCAGCCGCTATCAGGCGGGCGAGGAGATCGGCCTGCCCGTGGCGCACCATGACGGCAATTATGCCGCCGACGAGGAGACGCTGGACCGCCTCGAAGGCGAAGGCCGCGTGGCCTTCCGCTATGGCGAGCAGGTCAACGGATCGGCGCGCGGGATCGCCGGCATCGTCAATGCCGCCGGCAACGTGCTGGGCCTGATGCCGCACCCCGAACGCGCGATCGAGGCCGCGCACGGCAATGCCGACGGCCGTCGCATCTTCGAAGGCCTGCTCGAGGCGGTCGCTTGAGCGATACGCTCGCGCGTCTGGAAACGACGATCGCGTCCCGCCGGGGTGCGGATCCGGCTTCGTCCTACGTCGCGAGCCTGTTCGCGAAGGGCCGCCCCCGCATCGCCCGCAAGCTGGGCGAGGAAGCGGTCGAGGCGATCGTCGCGGCGCTGGCCGAGGATCGCAAGGAACTGATCGGCGAAGCGGCGGATCTGCTGTTCCACCTGATGGTGCTGCTGGCCGATGCGGATGTGCCGCTGGCCGAGGTATTGGCCGAACTCGATCGCCGCGAGGGCACGTCCGGCATCGCCGAAAAGGCCAGTCGCACGGCCTGAGAGAGGACGAGACGAGATGCCGATCGACCCCACGCTCCCCTATGACGATGCCAACATCTTCGCACGCATCCTGCGCGGCGAGATCCCGGCGAAGACGGTCTATGAGGACGAATATGCCCTCGCCTTCCACGACATCGCCCCGCAGGCGCCCGTTCACCTGCTGGTGATCCCCAAGGGACGTTACGTCTCGTGGGACGATTTTTCGGCCAAGGCATCCGATACGGAAATCGCCGGCTTCGTGCGCGCCGTGGGCCATGTCGCGCGCGAGGCGGGGCTGGCGGAGAGCGGCTATCGCCTGCTCGCCAATATGGGCCAGCATGGCCATCAGGAGGTGCCGCACCTCCACGTCCACATCTTCGGCGGGCGCCAGTTCCTCGAAATGGTGCCGCGCGAGCGCTGATCCAGCGCCGAAACGGAATCCAAGCCGCTTCGATCGCTTCTTGCCGGAAAGCGATGCGAAGGCCGTGAATGGCCGCCATATCGCTAAACAGTTGCGCGTTCCGCTTTTGGAGCTACTCTTCCGGCAACGGCCCGCCACGCAAGCCGGGCAAAAAAGGGAATCTGCATGATATTCGGACGCGTCAAACCGCTGGATGCCATATTGGCGACGGCCCAGAAGAAATCCCTGACGCGTTCCCTCGGCGCTTTCCAGCTCACCATGCTCGGCATCGGCGCCGTCATCGGCACCGGTATCTTCGTGCTGACGGCCGAGGCCGCGCAGAAGGCGGGGCCGGGCATGATGCTCTCCTTCGTCATCGCCGGCTTCGTCTGCGCGGTGGCGGCGCTCTGCTATGCCGAGATGTCGGCGATGGTGCCCGTCTCGGGCTCCGCCTACACCTATAGCTATGCGGTGATGGGCGAACTGGTCGCCTGGATGGTCGGCTGGGCGCTGATCCTCGAATATGCGATCGCGGCGGGCGCCGTCTCGGTCGGCTGGTCGGGCTATTTCATCGGCTGGCTCAATACGAGCTTCAACATCACGATCCCGCACGATCTGGTGCGCGGCCCGTTTGACGGCGGCAGCATCAACCTGCCGGCAATGCTGATCGCGGCCGTGATCACCGCGTTGCTGGTGAAGGGCACGAAGGAGAGCGCCTCGGTCAACGCCGTGCTGGTCGCGGTGAAGATCCTCGCGCTTTCGATGTTCGTGATCCTGACGATCCCGGTGATCCGCACCGGCCAGTTCACGCCCTTCGCTCCGCTCGGCTTCGCCGGCATTTCGGGCGCCGCCGCCTCGATCTTCTTCGCCTATGTGGGCTTCGACGCCGTCTCCACCGCGGCCGAGGAAACCAAGAACCCGCAGCGCAACATGCCGATCGGCCTGATCGGCAGCCTCGCCATCTGCACGATCTTCTACATGCTGGTCGCCTCGGGCGTGATCGGCACGGTCGGAGCGCAGCCGGTGTTCGGCCCCAACCACGAAGTGCTGTCGCCCGGCACGCCGGCTCTTTCGGCCGCCTGCTCCGCGATCCACGAACAGGCGGTCGTCTGCTCGAAGGAGGCGCTGGCCTGGACGCTGAAGCAGGTCGGCTTCCCGTTCGTCGGCTGGCTGGTGGGTGCGGCCGCGATCATCGCCCTGCCCTCGGTCATCCTCATGATGATGTTCGGCCAGACGCGCATCTTCTTCGTGATGAGCCGCGACGGCCTGCTGCCGGAATTCTTCTCGAAGATCCATCCGCGCTTCCACACCCCGCACGTCATCACGATCCTGACGGGCGTGTTCGTAACGCTCTTCGCCGCCTTCTTCCCGGTCGGCCTGCTGGCGGACGTGTCCAATTCGGGCACGCTCTTCGCCTTTGCCGCCGTCTCGATCGCGGTGATGGTGCTGCGCAAGACCGATCCGACGCGCCACCGCCCGTTCCGCACGCCGTTCATCATGGTGACGGCGCCGGTTTCGATCATCGGCTGCGTCTATCTGTTCTTCAGTCTGTCGAAGGAAACGATCCTGCTGTTCTTCGGCTGGGCGGCCGTCGGCCTGGTCGTCTATTTCCTCTACAGCCGCAGCCGCTCGAACCTCGGCCGGGGCATCATCGATGTCGCCGAGCCCGATGCCTATGTGGACGTGCCCGGCACGCACTGAGGCATCATCGCGCAAACAAAAGGGGCGCCCCCGCGAGGGAGCGCCCCTTTTTTATGCCTCTGCCCCGTCAGATCCTGACCGGCAGTACAGCCTCGAACCAACCTTCTCCGCGCCTCCGCGCCTCCGCGTGAACCGTTTTTGCGCGCGAAGGCGCGGAGACCGCGGAGGAGACGGGCTTTCAGGGAAAGATCAGCCCAGCTTCTCGGCGATGAGCTTGTCCAGCGCCACTTCGGGCCGCGCACCCCAGTGGGAGATGACTTCAGCGGCGGCGATCGCGCCCATGCGCAGGCTCTCTTCCAGCCCCTTGCCGTTCACATAGCCCACGAGGAAGCCGGCCGAGAACAGATCGCCCGCGCCCGTCGTATCCACGATCTTCTCGATCGGCTCGGCGGGAACGCTGGCGGTTTCGCCACCTGCCACGGCGATCGCGCCGTCCGCGCCGCGCGTCGTGACGAGCAGTTCCACCTTCGAGGCCGCGAAGGCCACCGCCTCGTCGAAATTCTCGGTGCCCGCCAGCGCCAGCACTTCCTCTTCATTGGCGAACAGGATGTCGATGTCGCCCGCATCCAGCATCGCCAGGAAATCGGCGCGGTGGTTGAGGATGCAGAACACCGCCGACACGCCCAGCGCCACCTTGCGGCCAGCGGCCTTGGCCATGCGGATCGCGCGCTTCATCGCCTCGCGCGGCTCGGCCGGATCCCACAGATAGCCTTCGAGCAGCAGCACCTTGGCATTGGCGATCTCGGCCTCGACGATCGCGTCCTGCGGCAGATATTGGGCGGCGCCGAGATAGGTGTTCATCGTGCGCTGGCCATCCTCCGAGACGAGGATCAGGCAGCGCGCTGTCGGCGCTTCCAGTTCGCGGGCCGGGGTGACGAAGGTGACGCCCTGCGCACGGATGTCGTGCGTGAAGACTTCGCCCAGCTGATCGGTCGCGACCTGGCCGATGAACGCGCACTTGGCGCCGAGCGAGGCGGCGCCCGCCAGCGTGTTCGCCGCCGACCCGCCGCTGATCTCGCGCGCGGAGCCCATCGCATCATAGAGGCCCTTCGCCTGATCGGCATCGATCAGCCGCATCGAGCCCTTGGACATGCCATGCTGCGTCAGGAATGCGTCGTCGGCCGAGGCCAGAACGTCGACGATGGCATTGCCGATGGCGACGATATCGATGGTGGGTTCGCTCACAAATGTCTCCGAGGAATGATCGCTCCGGCCTAGAGACAGCGCGCCCCGGCGGCAACCGGCTTGCCCTGGCGCAGCGGGGGCGCAAGAGAGCGAAGGATGCAGCGTTTCCATCCCGCCTCCCCGCTTCTGCTCGTGCTGGCGCTCGCCGCCTGCGGGCCGACCGCGCCGCCCGTCTCGACGCCGCCACCGCCGCCGCTGCGCCCGGCGGCGCCCGCTCTGGGCCTCGATCGCGTGATGGGGCAGACCGCTCCGACGCTGACCACCCTGTTCGGGCCGGCCGCGCTCGACATACGCGAGGGGAGCGGGCGCAAGCTGCAATATCGCTCGCCCGCCTGCGTGCTGGATACCTATCTCTATCCGCCGGCGGGCGGCGGCGAACCCAAGGTGACGTGGATCGACACGCGCACGCCCACCGGCGCCGATTTCGATCGCGCCTCGTGCATCGCCTCGCTGGCGCGCACGGCCGAGCCGGTCAGGCCGCCTCGTACAGCTCCAGCGGCAGGCCGTCTGGGTCGGCAAAGAAGGTGAATTTGCGATCGGTGTAGGGATCGATCCGCACCGGCTCCGTCACGATGCCGTGGCTTTCCAGCCGCGCCACCTCGGCCGCGATATCGTCGACGACGAAGGCGAGGTGGCGCAGACCGCACGCCTCCGGGCGGCTCACCCGCGCGGGCGGCGACGGGAAGGAGAACAGCTCGATCTGGGCATTGCCCGCGTCGAGATCGCATTTCCATGAGTCCCGCTCGGCCCGATAGGCTTCGGCGAGGACGGGGAAGCCCAGCACCTGGGTGTAGAAATGCTTCGAGCGATCATAATCGGAGCAGATGATCGCGATGTGATGAATGGCGCGCATAAGGGAGCTTTTAGGTGGTCGGGGGCGCGGCGGGAATGGCTGTCGGTCAACGGCTGCTGAGGGTGGTTAGCGGACAGTCCTGTTTGTCAGGTAGGCGTCCTGCTCCGCCACTTCTTCCTCGCTATAGAAGTGGTCGGGAACGCCTTCGGTCGGCTGGTATTCGCCGTAACCAAGCCGGTCGTTGTGCATCCGCATCGCTTGATGCCATGACGACGCGTGAACGCTGAAAACGAGGCGAGCGCCGGGTGTGAGGATCGAGCGCAGCTGGTCGGCGCGCTCGCGAACGGGGCCGAACTCGCCCCCGTTTTGGTTCTCCCAATATTCATGCAGCAGGTTTGCCATGTGCATCGGTTAGCCCGATCGATGTACGACCGCTATTGGGGCGATAGCCGCCATTCCTCGCTCGTCATCCCGGACTTGATCCGGGATCCCGCTTTTCTTCTGCAGGGCGATCGAGGAAGCGTCACCCCGGATCAAGTCCGGGGTGACGGGGTTCGGGAAGGTGCGCCGCGAGGCCATGGACGACCGGCGGCGTCGGGTACTCACCCCGAACGGAGCGCATCCCACTCTTCGATCACCGACGTTTCGGTCTCAACGCCCTTCTTCCACGCCGCCGCCCTCGCTCGTTCCGGATCGAGTTTCCCCAGCGCCCAGATCGCGGCGCCGCGCACCACGGGCGCCGGATCGTCGAGCAGGCGTTCGGCGGCGGCCGTCAGCGCTTCGTCTCCGCTGTTGCCCGCGCAGATCAGGGCGTTCCGCACCATCCGGTCGCGGCCGATGCGCTTGATCGGGGAGCCGGCGAACACCTGCCGGAAGGCGGGCTCGTCCAGCGCGAGCAGGTCCGCCAGTTCGGGCGCGGCGAGTTCGGCGCGGGCGGCGAAGGCGCGGTTGGCGTGGGCCCCCTCGGCGAACTTGTTCCAGGGGCAGATGGCGAGGCAATCGTCGCAGCCATAGACATGATTGCCGATCGCCTCCCGAAACTCGCGCGGTATCGGGCCCTTATGCTCGATCGTTAAGTAGGAGATGCAGCGTCGTGCATCCAGACGATAGGGCTCGGGAAAGGCCTGCGTGGGGCAGATGCGCTGGCAGGCGTCGCACGATCCGCAGCGATCCTCGGCCGCCGGATCGGGCGCGAGATCCAGATTGGTGAGGATCGCGCCGAGCAGCAGCCAGCTGCCATGCTCGCGGCTGACGACATTGGTGTGCTTGCCCTGCCAGCCCAGCCCCGCGCGCATCGCCAGCGGCTTTTCCATCACCGGCGCGGTATCGACGAACACCTTCAGCTCCAGCGCCTGCCCCTGCGCGACCAGCCAGCGGGCGAGCGCCTTCAGCGCCTTCTTCACGATGTCGTGATAATCCTGCCCCTGCGCATAGACCGAGATGCGGCCGATGTCGGCCTCGTCCGCCAGCAGCATCGGATCGGCGGGCGGGGCGTAGCTCATGCCCAGCATCACCGCCGATCGCGCGTCGGACCACAGGGCCGTGGGGTGCGCGCGTTGATCGGCGCGCTCCTCCATCCAGCCCATCTCGCCATGCGCGCCCTCCGCGATCCAGGCATGCAGCCGCTCGCCCGCCTGCCAGCCCGGCGTGACCGAGGCGATCCCGCACTGGACGAAGCCAAGACGCGCAGCCTCGGCCTTCAGGCGGTCTTCGAGGGTCGGGGTGTCAGGCACGAAGGGGCCTTAGCAGGTTCAGGGCGGAGCGCCGCCCCTCTCGTTCTTCGTCATGCCGGACTTGTTCCGGCATCCACCTTTCCTCGCACGCCTCGGCCTGCTGCGCTTGTCGCCCGGTGGCCCCGGAACAAGTCTGGGTGACGGTCGGGTGGAACGATAGCGGAACGCCAAGCCCCGCTGGCATGCGGCACGGCGCAGGGCTATGAGCGCCTCCCCATGCGCGATCTCGCCATCACGGCCACAGGGCTCACGAAGACGTTCGGCGGCATGGCCGCCATCAGCGGGATCGATCTCGCGGTGCCGGCGGGCAGCATCTACGGCATTCTCGGCCCCAATGGCGCGGGCAAGACGACCACGCTGCGCATGCTGCTCGGCATCATCGATCCCGATGGCGGCGAACGCTGCCTGCTCGGGGCGGCCGATCCGCTCGCGGTGGCGCCTTTGGTCGGCTATCTGCCCGAGGAGCGCGGGCTTTATCCAGGCATGACGGCGCGCGAGGCGATCGCCTTCATGGGCGCGCTGCGCGGGCTGCCGCTGGCCGAGGGGCGCCGTCGCGCGGTCGCTTTGCTGGCCGAACATAGCCTGCCCGCCGACCGCGCGATCCGGACGCTGTCCAAGGGCATGGCGCAGCTTGTCCAGTTGCTCGGCACGATCGTCCACCACCCGCGCCTGATCGTGCTGGACGAGCCTTTTTCGGGCCTCGACGCGATCAACCAGCAGAGGCTGGAAGGGCTGATCCGCGCACAGGCGGCGGCGGGCGCCACGATCCTTTTCTCCACGCATGTCATCGCGCATGCCGAGCGGCTGTGCGAGCGGATCGCGATCATCGCCGGCGGCCAGGTACGGTTCGAGGGCGAGATCGACGAAGCGCGCGGCCGCCTGCCTTCACGCGTGCGCCTCGCCACGCGCGCGGCAGACGGGCCGTGGCGCGCGGCGCTCCCGGCCGATGCCGTCCAGCGCGAGGGCGCGTGGGAGTTCCAGCTTCCCCAGGAGGGCATCGAACCCTTGCTGGCCGCCCTGATCGCGGCGCGAGCCGGGATCGAGACGCTCGCGATCGAGCCGCCCAGTTTGCACGAGGCGTTCGTCGCGATCGTCGGCGCCGAACCAGAAGCGGAGCCGACCACATGAGCCGGCTGCTCCGCTCCGCCTGGGTGATCGCGCGGCGCGATTATGTCGCGACGGTCTGGTCGCGCACCTTCCTATTCTTCCTGCTCGGGCCGCTAGTGCCCCTGCTGTTCGGCGGCGGCTATGGCGCGATCATGGCGACGCAATCGTCGCCCCGCCATAGCGGCCAGTCCGTCCAGCTCATCCTGTCCCGCGCCGATGCGGATGCGATGATCGCGGCGCGCGCGGTGCTGGCCGAGCGGCTGGGCGAGACTGCGCTTCCCCGCCTGCAGAGACAGGCGGAGAAAGGCGAGCAGCCCGTGCTGACGGGCTCGCTCGACGCCCCCACCCTCTCCGCGCCCGAAGATGCTTTGCCGCGCCTCTCCGGGCGGATCGGCCTGATCGTGGATCGCGCGCGGGCCGAGCGCGCCGTGGGCCATGCGCTGCCGCCGCCGGTCCACATCACCACCCGCGCCGATGTGCAAGCGGAGCAGCGCGACGACAGCCGCCTCGATCTCGCGCGCGGCGCGCAGTTCGTGCTGTTCTTCCTGACGATGCTGTTGGCCGGCATGATGATCTCCAATCTGGTCGAGGAGAAATCCAGCAAGGTGATCGAGCTGCTGGCCGCCGCCGTGCCGGTGGACGCGATCTTCCTCGGCAAGCTGGTGGGGATGCTGTGCGTGTCGCTGACGGGCGTGGCGGTGTGGACGAGCGTGGGCGTGGTCCTCGCGGGTTTCCTGCCGCCGCAATTCGCCCTGCCCGCGCCCGCCGTCGGCTGGCCGGTCTTCCTGGCGCTCGGCATCGTCTATTTCGGGAGCGTCTATCTGCTGATCGGCGCGCTGTATCTCGGCGTCGGCGCGCAGGCGGGCAGCGTGCGCGAGGTTCAGACGCTTTCGATGCCGCTGACGATGGCGCAATTGCTGATCTTCGGACTCGCCTCCGCCGCGGTCGGCAAGCCCGATGGCGCGGTGGCGATGCTCGCGGCCGCCGTGCCGTGGACCTCGCCCTTCGCGATGCTGGCTCGCGCCGCGCAGTTTCCGGCTTTGTGGCCGCATCTGCTCGCCCTGCTGTGGCAGGTGGCGGCGCTGGCCGTGATGGTCCGGATCGGCGCGCGGCTGTTCCGTCGCAACGTCCTCAAATCCGGGCGCGGGACGTCGGTGAAACCTTGAGCGGCTTTCCACCGTATAAGGGTGGGAGGAGACGCATGATGCGGGTTTCACGGCGCGAGGCAATCGGGGCAATGGGCATGGCATCGGCCGTGGCCCTGTTATGGACGTCGCAGGGCGGCGCGGCCGAAACCCGCTACGAGTTGACCTTATCCGATGCCGAATGGCGCAAGCGGCTGTCCGGCCCCTCTTATTCGGTTCTGCGCAAGGCCGCGACCGAGGCGCCCTATTCCAGCCCGCTCAACAGCGAGCATCGCGCGGGCATCTTCTCCTGCGCGGGCTGCGCGCTGCCGCTCTTCTCGTCCAAGACCAAGTTCGACAGCCATACCGGCTGGCCGAGCTTCTATGCGCCGCTGGCCAAGGCGGTGCTGGTCACATCCGATTACACGATCGGCATGGAGCGCACCGAAGTGCATTGCCGCCGCTGCGGCGGCCATCTCGGCCACGTCTTCGACGACGGCCCGCCGCCGACGGGCAAGCGTTACTGCATGAACGGCCTGGCGATGACGTTCGCCCCCGGCAAGGCCTGAACGCCCCCTTGCGATGGCGGTCTGCGGATGCAGGCGAAATAGTCGCACCCGCCATCCGATCTGCAACGCAGGATCCTCTTTCGTCACAATCGCACTGGCAATCGTCACACATCGGGCCCACATTCCCAATCGACTCGTGCCGTAAAGGACAAGATGAGCCGCAAGCCAGTCCCCGCCCGCGCAGGCGACAGTGCCCGCCTGGAAATCAGCTTCGAACGCCCGCAGTTGCTGGGCCGCCTTTTCGGCGAATATGACAAGAATCTCATAGCGATAGAGCATCGTCTGGGCGTCTATATCTCGGCCCGCGGCAACAAGCTGCAGATCGAGGGTGAGGCCGAGGCGGCGGGCCGCGCGCGGGATGTCCTGTCCGGCCTCTACAATCGCATCGTGCGCGGCGAGGATATCGACGCGGGCATGGTAGATGCGGTGATCCAGATGTCGTCCGAGCCGACTTTGGACGGCATCATCCGCAACGATGTGTCGGCGCCGCCCCAGGTGATGATCCGCACGCGCAAGAAGACGATCGTGCCGCGATCGCCCACGCAGGCGCGCTACATGGAGGCGCTGGGATCGGCCGACCTGATCTTCGCGCTCGGCCCGGCGGGCACCGGCAAGACCTATGTCGCGGTGGCCCAGGCGGTGCAGCAGCTGATCCAGGGATCGGTGCAGCGCATCATCCTGTCGCGCCCGGCGGTGGAGGCCGGCGAGCGGCTGGGCTTCCTGCCCGGCGACATGAAGGAGAAGGTCGATCCCTATCTCCGCCCGCTCTACGACGCGCTGTACGACATGCTCCCGGCCGAGCAGGTGGAGCGGCGGATCGTGTCCGGCGAGATCGAGATCGCGCCGATCGCCTTCATGCGCGGCCGCACGCTCTCCGATGCGTTCGTGATCCTCGACGAGGCGCAGAACACCACGCCCGCGCAGATGAAGATGTTCCTCACCCGCTTCGGCCAGAACAGCCGGATGGTGGTGTGCGGCGATCCGCGCCAGATCGACTTGCCCGATATCGGCAAGTCGGGCCTGGCGGACGCGGTCAACCGGCTGGAGGGCATTGGCGAGATCGCCACGATCCGCTTCGGCGCGGCCGATGTCGTCCGCCACCCGATCGTGGGCAAGATCGTGCAGGCCTATGAGGGGCCGGACGACGCTTGAAGGCACGGGATATCCCAAGTAGGATAAGGATATCCCGGAGCGCGATATGGCATCCCTGTTTATCAAGAGCGACGAGGCGGCGCAGCTGGCCAGCGAAGTGGCGCGGCTGCGTGGAGTGAGCAAGAGCGCCGCCGTGATCGACGCGCTTCGCAAGGAGCGCGACGCGCTACAGCCGCCAGCCCGGCGAAGTGCGGATGAGTTGATCGCCTGGCTTGATCAATATCGGGACGAACACCCACTGCCGCCACCAACCGGGCTTAAGGCCGACAAAGCGTATTTCGATGCGTTGTGGGATGATCCGGATTGAGCCTGTTTGTCGATGCATCCGCCCTCGTCGCCCTGATCGCACGGGAGCCGGAGCGCGATGATTTCGTGCGAAGAATCGCGGCGGAAACCGCGCTTCTTTGGTCGGCGATGAGCTGCTGGGAGACGGTCTCGGCGCTACGTCGCTCCCACGGATTGTCACTCGATGACGCGCGCCGCGATCTGGATCTGACCACCCGGCATCTCGGTTTCACCCTGGTGCCCATCGGCGAAAGCGAACGCGAGGCCGCGCTCGATGCCTATCAGCGCTACGGCAAGGGCCGCCACCCCGCCAAACTCAACATGGGCGACTGCTTCGCTTATGCCTGCGCGAAGACGAACAACGCCCGCCTGCTTTACAAGGGCGACGATTTCGCCAAGACGGATCTGGCATGATCCACGTTGAAACCGCCGTCGAGGCGCCCTGGACCGAAGCGGGGTGGGACGCGCTCGCAGCCCGCGCCGTCACGGCCGCGCTGTCCGTCACCCCTTATGGCGCGATCGTCACCGCCGGCTACGCGGCCGAGGTTTCGGTGCTGCTGACCTCCGACGATCAGGTCCGCACGCTCAACCGCGAATATCGCCAGAAGGACAAGGCCACCAACGTCCTGTCCTTCCCGATGGTGCAGGCGGACATGCTGGAAGGCCTCGCCAACAGCGACGATGGCGAGGTGCTGCTGGGCGATATCGTCCTGGCCCACGGCGTCTGCGCGGCCGAGGCGGCGGAGAAAGGCGTCACGGTCGAGAACCATGCCACCCACCTGATTGTCCACGGCCTGCTTCATTTGCTAGGCTATGATCATGAACTGGGGGAAGCCGAGGCGGACCATATGGAAGAGCTGGAGCGCGCGGCGCTCGGCAGTCTCGGCATTGCCGACCCCTATATCGTCCGGGAGGACTGAGGGGCGTCATGCCGGAGGGAACTGAAGGCGGTCGATTGTGGGCGGGTCTGCGCGGCCTGCTCTTCGGCCATGAGGCCGAGCCTACGCTTCGCGACCAGATCGCCGAAGCGATCGAGGAACATGAGGAACATGATCACGGCGCGCCCGCCAAGGGCGATCTGTCCGTGGCCGAGCGGCAGATGCTCCGCAACCTGCTGGATTTCGGCGAGCGCACGGCGGGCGACGTCGGCGTCACGCGCGGCGATATCGTCGCGGTGCCGGAGACGATCCCGTTCGCCGATCTGGTGCAGGTGTTCGCCGAGGCCGGGCATAGCCGCCTCCCCGTCTATCAGGACGATCTCGATCATGTGATCGGCATGATCCATGTGAAGGACGTGTTCTTCATCCTGGCGACCGGCGCCGAGCCGCCGGAGACGCTGACGGACCTGATCCGCCAGCCGCGCTACGTGCCGGAATCGATGGGCGTGCTGGATCTGCTGGCGGAGATGCGCGCCACGCGCACGCATCTCGCGATCGTGCTGGACGAATATTCGGGCACCGAGGGCCTCATCACGATCGAGGATATCGTCGAGGAGATCGTCGGCGAGATCGAGGACGAGCATGACGAGGCGCCGACCGCATTGCTGGTCGCGCTCGACGACGGCATCTGGGATGCCGATGCGCGCGCCGAGCTGGAGGAAGTGGCCGAGATCGTCGATCCGCGCCTCGCCGACATCGAGGAGGATGTGGACACGCTCGGCGGCCTCGCCTCCGTGCTGGCCGGCCACGTGCCGCAGGAAGGCGAGACGCTGGAGCATCCCAGCGGCTGGCGGCTGGAAGTGACCGCCGCCGATCCGCGTCGCGTGGAGCGGCTCCGCCTGCATCCCCCGATCATCGCGGCGGGCTGATCCTTCTTACAATCCCGTTTGCACTGAGCCTGTCGAAGTGCTGTTCTTCTTCCCAAGAAAGACGGTGCTTCGACAGGCTCAGCACGAACGGGTGCAATGTGACCGGGTGCCACCTTTTTTCTGTTGGAACGTTACGCCGCCATGCTGAAGCGCATCCTCATCCTCGCCGGCCTGCTGATCGTCGCTCTGGCGGCGGGGCTCTACTTCACGGTGCGCAACCAGCGCGCGCGGCTCGACATCACGGCGGGCCAGGGCACCAAGCCCAAGCTCGATTCGATCCACACCGGGCTCATCCCGCTCGTCCATGTCGCCAAGGCGGTGGGCTGGAAGGCGGGCGAGATGCCGACACCGGCGGCAGGCCTGAAGGTGCAGCCCTTCGCGACCGGCCTCGATCATCCGCGCTGGCTGTTGCCCCTGCCCAATGGCGACGTGCTGGTGGCGGAGACGAACGCCCCGCCGAAGCCCGAGGACAATAAGGGCCTTTTCGCGAAGGTTCAGGGCCTCATCATGAGCCGCGCGGGCGCCGGCACCAAGACCGCGAACCGCATCACCCTGCTGCGCGACAAGGATGGCGACGGCATCGCCGAGACGCGCAGCACATTGATCTCGGGGCTGAATTCGCCCTTCGGCATGGCACTGGTGGGCACCACGCTCTACATCGCCAACACCGATGCGATCGTGAGCGTGCCCTTCATGCCCGGCCAGACGCAGATCACCGCCAAGCCCGTGAAGCTGATCGATCTGCCCGGCGGCCCGATCAACCATCACTGGACCAAGAATATCGTCGCCAGCCCCGACGGCAAACTGCTCTACGCGACCGTCGGCTCGAACAGCAATGTCGGCGAGCGCGGCGCCGCGGCGGAGAAGGACCGCGCGGAGATCATCGAGATCGATCTCCAGACGAAGGAGCATCGCGTCTTCGCCTACGGCCTGCGCAATCCCAACGGCATGGCGTGGGAGCCGACGCGCAAGACGCTGTGGACCGTCGTCAACGAGCGCGACGCGCTGGGTTCGGACATCGTCCCCGATTATCTGACCGAAGTGCAGTTTGGCGGCTTCTATGGCTGGCCCTGGTATTATTGGGGCGGCGCGCCCGATACCCGGCCGAAGGATCCGGACGATCAGGACCTGCAGCAATATGTGATCCGCCCCGATTATGCGCTCGGGCCGCACACCGCGTCGCTCGGCCTGACCTTCTCGGAGGGCCCCAAGCTCGGCCCGCAATTCGCGGACGGCGCCTTCATCGGCCAGCATGGCTCGTGGAACCGCAAGCCCTTCTCCGGCTACAAGGTGGTGTTCGTGCGCTTCGTGAAGGGCCGCCCGGTCGGCCTGCCCGTCGATGTGCTGTCCGGCTTCCTCGATGCCGACGAACAGGCGCGCGGCCGCCCGGTGGGTGTCGTGATCGATCGCACGGGGGGCCTGCTGGTGGCCGACGATGTCGGCAACGCCGTCTGGCGCGTCAGCGCGAAATGAACCCGGTCACGATCGATGTACCGCACCGGTTGGGTCGGGCCGGCGCGCGGGAACGGATGAAGGCGCGCGTCGGCGAACTGGCCGGGCACATTCCCGGCGGCTTCGCCGAGGTCCAGTCCGCCTGGCCGAGCGAGGACGAGATGGTCCTCAATATCCGGGCGATGGGTCAGGAGATCGCCGCGACGCTGGAGGTGCAGGATGCGCTCGTCCGCGTGCATCTGGTGCTGCCCGCGATGCTGGGCTTCTTCTCCGGCGCGATCGAAGCGGCGGTGAAGGACGGCGGCACGCGCATGCTGGCGGACAAGAGCGGCGGCTGAGCCCACCGTGCGCTGCGGGTCAGCTGACCCGCAGCAGACATGATCCATGCGCGGGCAACGTCCGGCTGACCTTTTCCGAGACGGCGCCGAGCGCCTCGCCCGACCACAGATCGCGCATCGTCCTGCGGGGGTCGAGCCCTGCACTCGCCGCCGATACGGCCACGTCAGCGGGCGCATTCTTCAGGTTGAACAGCGCGAGATAGGCCGCCCCGCCTTTCCCCGCCCGCGCGACCCACGCCCGGCTTCCTTCCGGCATCGCCAGCGGCCGGTTGCCGGTCGACGCCTGGTTCACCGCGATCACGTCGCGATTGGTCAGCAGCCGGAGCGTGGGCGCGTCGAGATGGCGCAGATCCCCGCCCATGATGAGCGGGGATCGCGCGATCGCCCAGAGCGTCATCAGCGTCTGCTGCTCGTCGGGAGTGAAGCGGCTGTCGCGCTTGCCGAGCGCCAGCCGGCCGAGCGGCAGCATGTCCGCATCGGGCCATGCCCCCGGCTTCCGATAGGGCGTCCAGCGCTCCAGCCGATCGAACTGCGCACGCAGCATCGGCCATTCGTCCCAGAAATCGTCGCTGATCCGCCACATCTGCGCGTGGGTTGAGACATGGGGCCCCTCCTCCACCGGCGTCTCGCCCGGCGACAGGCTCAGGATGATCGGCCGCCCCGTCGCGAGAATCGCCTTGTGCGCCGCCTCGATCTCCGCGCGGTGCGGCGCATAGGGGCGGCTCATATCGTCCATCTTGATGAAATCGACGCCCCACGACGCATAGAGTGCGAAGACGCTGTCATAATAAGCCTGCGCGCCGGGCTTCGTCATGTCGACGCCGTACATGTCGGGGTTCCAGTCACAGATGCTGGAGCGATCTGCGATGTCGGCGGCACGGACGGAGGTGCCGAAGACGGGCAGGTTGCGCTCCACCGCCAGCCGGGGAATGCCGCGCATCAGGTGAATGCCGAACTTCAGGCCGAGCGCGTGGACCTTGGCGGCGAGCGGTGCGAAGCCCTTCCCGCCCGCACTCGACGGAAACCGGTTCGGTGCGGGCACCAGTCGGCCCGTGCTATCCATCTCCGGGATCGGATGCTTGTTGTAGGTGTAGCTGCTGGCGTCCGGCTCATACCATTGGATGTCCACCGTGAAGACATCATAGCCGAACGGGAGCAGTCGGGCCGCCATGATCTCGGCGGTCTCGATCGCCTGTGCCTCGGTGATCGTAGTGGCGAAGCTGTTCCAGCTGTTCCACCCCATCGGCGGGGTCGGTGCGAGCGCCACGCCCCGATCGGCGCGCGCCGATACGCGCGGCATTCCCGCCGCCGTCGCGATCGCCGCCGCGCCGCCCAGAAAAACGCGTCGTCCGATCGCCATCGCCCGTTCACCCATCCCCGCCTCCTTGACCGATCCCTCCGATCTTATTTGTAGGAGTAATATAGCGGCGACGCCGCTTCAATCCCGTCCCGAAGAAAAGACCGTGCCGAACGCGCCCAACGAAAACGGCTGCGGAGTTTCCCCCGCAGCCGCTTCCTTTTTCCGCCGGTGGTGTGAACGTCAGCGGAAGCTGGCGCTCAGTTGCACGCCGATGATGCGCGGTTCGCTATACACGCCCGCCATGTAATTCTCGATCACGCCCTTCAGGTTCTTCTCGTTGGTGATGTTGCGGACGAACACCGCCGCCTCATAACCATTCCAGCTGTAGCCGGCCTTGGCGCCACCCTCGAAATTGCCCTTCGAGTAGAACTCCTTGGTCTTGTACAGAACGAAGTTCGTATAGCCCTGCACGTTCCAGTCGGTCGCGACGAAGGCCTTGCCCGGACCGATCGGCAGGTCGTAGCGGGCGGTGAAGTTCAGATTATATTTCGGCGCGTTCGGCAGCGGATTGCCGTCGATCTGCGCGAAGTTGGTCTGAACGCCGAACAGCGGGCGCTGGATCAGCGGATCCTGCACGGTGCAGACCACGCGGCTGACGCCCGCCACCGTGAGCGCGCAGACCTGCGCATAGACATTCTTGTCCTTGATCTCGGTGTGCAGCAGGCTGAGGCCGCCCGTCAGCGTCAGGTTGCGGATCGGGCGCAGCTCCATATCCGCTTCCATGCCGTAGGCGTCCGCCTTGTCGGCATTGAACAGCACGCCGTTGCCGTTCGAGTCGTTGCCGTTCAGCTGGATGTTCTTCACGCGATAGGCGAAGCCCGTGATGTTGAAGCGCAGCTTGTTGTCGAGCAGGCTGCTCTTCAGGCCGGCCTCGAACGAGGTGTTCGTCTCGGAATTCGCAGTCGTGAAGTCCGAATTGAACACGGCCGAACGGCCCTGGATCGTCGGGCCACGGAAGCCGTGCGCGACGCGGGCGTAGAGGCTCACCTCGGGCGTGACCTGATAGAGCGCGCTCACATCCCAGCTGGGCTTGGTGTCCGACATCTTCACGTAACGACGCGCCGTGGCCGGATAGGAGTCCACGCCGAGCGCATTGCGCGAGCTCTGCACCAGACGGGTCGACTTGGAGTCGCGCGTCTCGCGCACGCCGCCGGTCAGCGTCAGCTTGTCGGTCACCTGATATTTCAGCTGACCGAAGATGCCCCAGCTCGTGTTGATGTCGTGCAGCAGCACCCAGTTGTTCGGGTTGCGGGCGGCGACGCCGGTATTGAGGAAGAAGCCGCGCTGATCGAACTCGGTATTGTCACGCGAGTCGAAATAGATGCCGCCGACCTGCCAGCTCAGCGGGCCCGAGCCGTTGCTGGCGAGGCGCACTTCCTGCGTCCACTGATCGAGATTGCGCAGGCGGCCCTGGCTCTGGCCGTAGAACAGCGCGCCGTCCTTCGCGAGGTTGACCGTCGCGGCGCCGCCGTCCGTGTCGCCGCGGCTGTAGCCGTTGGCCGTCTCGTAGGCGGTGATCGAGGTGAGCGTCGCGAAATCCAGATCCAGCGACGCCTTCATCGAGCCGCCATAGGTCTTGTAATGCTGCGGGTTGTTGCCGCCCTCGTCGAGCGCGACCTGGCCGCGATCGAAATTCGCGGGCACGTCGTTCGTGCCCTTGGTGATCGAGTTGCGATAGAAGATCGTCGACGTGCCCTTATAGTCGCGCGCCTGGCCCGAGAGCAGGACCGAGAGGCGATCGTTCGGCGTCAGCAGGAACTGCAGGCGCACGTCCTTCTCGTCGAAGCCGCCGAGCGCATTCTTCTTGGGCGAGACGGTGTCGTCCGTCTTCGGGCCCACATAGACATTGTCGACCCAATCGTCGCGATGCTGGAACAGGCCGGACAGGCGGAAGGCGATCTTGTCGGCCACGATCGGACCACCGACGCCCGCATCGACGTTCACCGAATTCTTGGTGCCATAGGAAACCGAGCCACGGCCTTCCCAGTTCATCGTCGGCTTGTTCGTATCGAACTTGATGATGCCGGCTGTGGTGTTGCGGCCGAACAGGGTGCCCTGCGGACCACGCAGCACTTCGACCTGCGCGATATCATAGACCGGGTTCGACTTCAGGATGACGTGCTCCAGCACGACCTCGTCCTGGATGATCTCCACCGGCTGCGAGGCGCCGAGGTAGAAATCGACGTTGCCGAGGCCGCGAATGTAGAAACGCGGGAAGATGCGGCCCGTGGTCGATTCCACGTACAGGCTGGGCACGCGGCCCGAGAGGGTCAGCAGCGTATCGTCGCCGCCCGCCTGGAAATCGCGCACCGCGTCGCCCGAGGCAACGCCGACCGAGATCGGCACGTTCATCAGATTTTCGCTGCGGCGCTCGGCGGTGACGGTGATCGTGCCGAGATCGCCTTCGTCGGCGGCGGCCGTGGTGGTCGTCGGCGTCTGGGCGACGGCTGCGGCGCTACCGAGCGCGACAAAAGCTACGCCCGCCAACAACTTGGCGGAACGACCGACACTATTCAAAAACATGGAAATGGCCCCTTTGCTGGCCGCCTCAGCGGCTCGGGCCGTCCCAAGCATGATTGCCGTGACAATTCCAAGTCACGTGTGGCCAGATACCGATTCGTGCGCCAACCATTTCCAAACTGTTGCAGGGACAGCACAGCCACCCTCAGTTGAGCGCCCTCTCGACGGAATCCTGCATGGCGGGTGCGAGACTGGCCACATAATCGCGGCAGCCCTCGGCGCCGGGGCCATCCAGTCGGCGGCATTCGCGCATGCCCTGCACTTCGCGATCGGCCGCCCACGCATAGCCGTCGCCATAGGCACGATCGTCGTTCGCGATCGCGATTTCGCGCTCGGTCGCCGCGTCGCTTGTGTCCGCGCCGCTATCGGAGCGATCGTCGGGTTCGGAGGTCAGGGCGATCTCGCGCGGAGGTGCGTAAACGGCCGGATAGGCGGCGGGCTGCTCGGGCACGGGAGCCGGCTGGTCATAGACCCGCGCGGGATGGGTGTAAGAGGCGCTGGTCCAAGAGGCCTTGGTGTGCGTCGGCGGCAGCAACAGCACCACGCTGCCGACGAACAGGCCCGCGCCCACCGCGCTGCTGACTGCCGATATCCTATCCATGCCGGGTTCAACGCGCGAGCCGCGCGCGGGTGCCATCCCGGCGAAGGTGAGGAGGCCTAGCCGAAGCGGCCGGTCAGATAATCGCGCGTCTGCGTCGATCGCGGCTTGGAGAAGAGCGCGTCGGTCGGGCCGAATTCCACCATCCGGCCGAGATACATGAAGCCGGTATGATCGGAGATGCGGCTGGCCTGCTGCAGGTTGTGCGTCACCATCACGATCGTCAGGTCGCGCTTCAGCTCGAACAGGGTCTGCTCCAGCTTGGCGGTCGAGATCGGATCCAGCGCCGAGGCAGGCTCGTCGAGCAGCAGCACCTGCGGGCTCACCGCCAGCCCGCGCGCGACGCACAGGCGCTGCTGCTGGCCGCCCGACAGGCCGAGGCCCGATTTGGCGAGTTGGTCCTTCACCTCGTCCCACAGCGCGGCGCGACGGAGCGCATGCTCGACGATGTTATCCATGTCCGCCTTGCTCTTCTTTTCGTAGAGGCGGACGCCGAAGGCGACATTGTCGTAGATCGACATCGGAAACGGCGTGGGCTTCTGGAAGACCATGCCGATGCGCGCACGCAGCGCGGAGAGATCGGACGTGGCCAGCACATCCTCGCCATCCAGCCGGATCTCGCCCTCGGCACGCTGGCCGGGATAGAGGGCGTAGATGCGGTTCAGCGCACGCAGCAGCGTCGACTTGCCGCAGCCGGAGGGGCCGATCAGCGCCGTGATCCGGTTGCGCTCGACCACCAGATCCACGCCGAACAAAGCCTGCGTCTGGCCGTAATAGAAATCGAGGCCGCGCGCCTCCAGCACCACCGTCGAGGGATCGGGTTCGCTGATCGGGCGATCCGTGGCGTTCATCTGATCGGGAAAAGGCGGCATGGTCATGCGGGATCGCTCACGACAAATGGCTTTCGCGGGCCAGGATACGCCCGATGATGTTCACGACCAGCACCGCCACCGCAATCAGCAGCGCACCGGCCCAGGCGAGGTTCTGCCACTCGTCATAGGCCGAGAGCGCGAACTGGAAGATGGTGGTCGGCAGGCTGGCCATCGGCTGCGACGGATTGGCATTGTAGAATTGATTGCCGAGCGACGTGAACAGCAGAGGCGCCGTCTCGCCGCTGATGCGCGCGAAGCCGAGCAGGCCGCCCGTCAGCAGGCCAGTGCGTGCCGCACGCCATACGATCCGCCGGATCACGAGCGCCCTGCCCGCGCCCAGCGCCATGCCCGCCTCGCGCAGCGCCGCCGGCTGGAGCAGGAGGATGTCCTCGGTCGTTCGCACCACGATCGGCGTGGCGACGAAGGCCAGGGCGACGGCGCCCGCATATCCGGAGAAGCCCTGGAACGGCGCCACCAGCAGCTCGTAGACGAACAGGCCGATCAGGATGGACGGGGCCGACAGCAGCACATCATTCAGGAAGCGCACGATCGCGCCGGCCTTCGTGCCCACCGCATATTCGGCCAGCCATGTGCCGGCGAGGATGCCAATGACGAGCGCGGCCGCCATGCCCATCCCGCACATGATCAGCGATCCGACGATCGCGTTGCGCAGGCCGCCCTTCGATCCCGGCGCCGGCTGATCGATCGTGAAGAGCGTAGCGCCGATCCCGCTCAGCCCCTTGCTGATCAGCGTCCACAGGATCGCCACGAGGAAGGCGAGCGCGATCGCCGTGGCGAGCCCGCACAGACCCACGAAAATGCCGTTCGCCAGCTTCCTCTGTGCCGCACGCGACTGCATCAGCGCTCGCTCCCCTGCAGCAGGAAGCGGGCCAGCGCGAGCACGGCGAAGGTCATCAGGAACAGGATCAGCCCCAGCGCGACCAGCGAGGCTTCATGCAGCACGCCGGTCGCTTCGGTGAATTCGTTGGCGATCGTCGAGGCGATCGTCGAGCCGCCGTCGAACAGCGAGCGCGGCATCGCATGCGCGTTGCCGATGATGAAGGTGACGGCCATCGTCTCGCCCAGCGCGCGGCCGAGACCGAGCATGATCACGCCGATCATGCTGCGCTTCACCGACGGGATCGTGATCGATCGCACCACCTCCAGCGGCGTGCAGCCGAGGCCGTACGCCGCCTCGCGCACCTGCGCCGGCACGGTGAGGAACAGTTCGCGGAACACCGCCGCCATATAGGGCAGGATCATCACCGCCAGCACGAGCGAGGCGGTGAAGATGTTGGCGCCGTTGGGCGTGCCGGAGAAGAAGGCGTCGGCCCAGCTGCCCGGCGTGGTGGAGAGCGCGATCGGCAACTGGATATGCTCGGCAAACCACGGTGCCAGCACGAACAGACCCCACATGCCGTAGACGATCGAGGGAATGCCCGCGAGCAGCTCGATCGCGACCGCCACGGGCGGCGCGAGCGTCGCCGGACAGAATTCCACGAGGAAGATCGCCACGCCCAGCGCCAGCGGCAGCGCGAACAGCAACGCGATTCCGGCGGTCACGATCGTGCCCACGATCGGCCCGGCCGCGCCATAGATCTCCGTCACCGGATTCCAGGTTGCCGTGAACAGGAAGCCGGGACCGAAGGCGCGGAAGGCCGGCCAGCCGCCGATGGCGAGGCTGACGACCACGCCCGCGAGCGCCGTCATGAGGAGAGTCGCCGCCGCCGCGCAGGCGAAGCGGAACAGGGTTTCCCCCGCCCCCTGCCGCTCGGTGACCGTACCCGTGGAGAACAGACTGGCCATCAGCGCGCCCCGAACACCGGCTTGCCGTCCACGCTCACGACGCGGGACCACTGGCGGATCAACAGCGTCTGGATGGCGGTGGGGATCGGCACGAAGTCCATGGCCTTGGCCATCGCATCGCCCTTGCGATAGGCCCAGGCGAAGAAGCGCAACGCCTCGCGCACGCCATCCGGATCGCTCGGGCGGCGCGGCACGAGGATGAAGGTGGCGCCCACGATCGGCCACGCATCCACGGCGGGCTCGTCCAGCAGCAGCACGTAATTGCCGGGGCTGCGCAGCCAGTTCGCGCTCGCCGCCGCCGAGGCGAAGGTGGCGGCCGTCGGCATCACGAAGCGCCCCGCGCGATTCTGCAGCGAGACGACGACCGATCCATTCTGCTTGGCATAAGCATATTCGACATAGCCGATCGCGCCCTTCGTCTGCTTCACGAAGGCGGAGACGCCGTCATTGCCCTTGCCTCCGAGCCCGGTGGGCCAGGCGACCGCGTCGCTCGCGCCCACCTGCGTCGACCAGTCCTTGCTGCGCGCCGCGAGATAGGAGGTGAACAGGAAGGTGGTGCCCGATCCGTCCGAACGGTGGACCACGGTGATCGGCAGGTTGGGCAGATGCAGGCGCGGGTTCAGCGACGCGATCGGCGGCGCATTCCAGCGGCGGATATTACCCAGATAAATGCCCGCCAACACCTCGGCGCTCAGCCGGATCTGCCCCGGCCGCGCGCCGGGCAGATTGATGATCGGCACGATGCCGCCCGTCAAAGTCGGGAATTGATAGAGGCCGGCCTTGGCCAGTTCGTGCGGCTTCAGCGGCTTGTCGGTCGCGCCGAACGCCACCGTGCGCGCCTTCACCTGCTTGATGCCGCCACCCGATCCGATCGCCTGATAATTGAGGCTCACGCCGCTTTCCGCGCGATAGGCCTCGGCCCATTTCGCATAAGCCGGCGCGGGAAAGGTGGCGCCGGCGCCCGCGATGGTCACGGCGCTCGCGGCCGCGCACAGCATCGTCGCCAGCAACAGAGCGGCGAGCGAACACAGGCGCGTCGGCAGCATGGCGTCTCCTGAAAAATGGCGGCTGCGGCGGCAACCGGGGCGGATGGGATATCGGCCCGTGACGACCGCTCTGGGTCCAATTTATGACAAATACGTGACAATCACCATGTCTTGCGGCGGTTCGTGATCGCGCGCGCCCGCAGACGCAGGAGCGCAACGTAGCGAATGCAGCGCCTGCAACCCGGGCTCCCGCTTTCGCAGGAGGGGATCCTGCTCGTTCGACCCGGCAAGGAAGCAACGCGCCAATACGGTCGGACCATGCGCCCTTTCGCGCATTCCGCGGAAATCAGCGCGGCTCCTGCTCCAGATAAAGATAATCTGGGTTAAAGCCCGCGATGCGGCGCAGCGCGTTGAGATCCCCGATCGACACATGGCCCGATCGGAAATCGACGATCCCGCCTTCGCGCAGATGGCGCAACGTCCGATTCACGTGAACCGGCGTCAGCGCGGTCGCATCGGCCAGATCGATCTGCGTCAGCGGCAGCGCGAATTCGTGCGTGTCGGCAAGCCCGACCACTTCCAGCCGGATCTGCAGTTCGCAGAACAGGTGCGCGATCCGGCCCGCGGCGGTGCGCCCCAGCGACGCGATCCATTCGCGGTGAATGGCGGCATCCACCATCGTCGAGAACCACAAAAGGCGCGCGAGATGCGGATGCTCGCTCGTCATCTCCCGCAGCACGGGATGCGGCGCCTCGGCCAGACGCGCCGGAGAGAGCGTGACCACCTCATGGTCGAGCGACTTCAGCAGCAGGCCGTGCAAATCGAGGAAATCGCCCGGCACATGGATCGCCAGGATCTGGCGACGGCCGTTCGGCAGCTCGGTCTGGCGGGCGACCAGACCCGAGATGAGCAGCTGGCTCTTTTCGAGATGCTCGTGCGGCCGCGCCACCACGGCGCGGTTCGCATAATCGCGCACGTCGGAGATCACGCCCGCCAGCGCCGAAATCTCGGTTTCGGACAATGTATCGGAACGACGCAGCCGATCGACCAGCGGGCCGATGACACCAAGTGGATGAGCGTTGGTCACATTATGCGGATCGACAATGGAGCGGCGCTCGGACTGAGGTGAATTACCGGCTCGATGTAGCGCGCACTGGGCCGTCTGAATAGGCCCCACTTCCGAAATCATTACGTAACGCCAATGACTTGCTCTATGTTAAGCCGTCTTCAGCGGAGACTTCGCGCCCGATCGATCGCGGCCAGTTTCTGCTCCACGTCGGATCGCCACGCGGCGTCCGCCGGAGCTTTGGCCAGCAGCCCGCGCCAGCTCTGCTCGGCACCGTCCAGATCGCCCGACTGCGCGAGTGACAGGCCGAGGAAGTAAGCCGGCGCCGGGCTCTGCGGTGCCAGCTGCGACGCATGCTGGAAGGCATAGCGCGCGGGCGGCGTCACCAGCCCGTCCGCATAGAGCGAAATGGCGTTGCCCAGCCCGATCCAGAGCGTCGCGCTCTTCGGCCGATGCTCCAGCGCAGCGCGCAATATGCCGATCGCATAGGCCGGATCGCCGCTGCGGATCAGGCCGTCGGCCGCGTCCAGCGCCTGCGCGTCGACACCCACCTGCTCCAGCCACTTGCCGCGCTCGTCTCCGAACAGGTTGGCGGGCGCGGGCCGATTGTCGCGCGGGCCGGTGGGCTTGCCCGCCAGCATCGGGCTGCCCTGCCAGGCATAGCCCGCCAGCGCGACCAGCACGGCGGCCGCGATCAGCTCGCTCACCATCCGCGCCGGCCGGATCACGACCCACAGGCCCGCGCCGAGCAAGGCCGCGAGCAGCGCCAGGATCACCCACCCGTTCATCGCCGCCGCCTCTTCAGGCTGCCGAGTGCAATCACGCCGCCGATCGCCAGCAGCACCAGCGGCGCCAGCCACAGGATCGCAGTGTCGGCGCCCAGCTGGGGCTTGTACGATACCCAATTGCCATAGCGCTCGATCAGCCAGGCGCGCACCGCCTCCGGGCTCTCGCCCGCCTGGATGCGCTGGCGCACGAGGCTGCGCATGTCGGCCGCGAGATCGGCGTTGCTGTCCGCGATCGACTGCCCCTGGCAGACGAGGCAGCGCAAAGTCTCCATCAGCGCCTTGGCCTTGGCCTCCTGCGCGGGATCGGGCAGCTGGACGTTGGCGAGCGGCGCGGTGGGCATCGTGCTGGCGGCGAAGACGGGAGTGACGATGGCGAGCGACACTGTGGCCAATGCCGCCCAGCCACATATCCGGTTGGTTCGAGCCACTTCGAGCTTGTCGAGAAGCGATCGTCGAGAACGCCCCGCAACCCTTCTCGACTGCGATCTCGACAAGCTCGATCTCCGCTCGAAGCGAACGGGTTCGGAATGGGATCGAACGGAAAAGCTCATCGTGCCGCCTCCAGCGCGGCCTGCACGCCGGGCAGATCCTCGGGCATGATCGGCCCGATCTTCTGCATCCGGATCACGCCCTTGCCGTCCACCACGAACGTCTCCGGCACGCCCGACGAGCCGATCGCGATCTGCACCTTGCTGGTCGTGTCGCTGCCGATGCGCGCATAGGGATTGCCGTAGCGCGCGAGGAAGCCCGCCACGTCGTCCGGCCGGTCACGGATCGCGATGCCGACGATCGGCACCTTGTTCTTGGCGAGGATCTCCAGTTGCGGCGCTTCGCCCGCGCAGGGCACGCACCAGCTGGCGAAAATGTTGACGAGATGCGGCGTGCCGGTGGCGAGATCGGCGCTGGTCAGCCCGTCCACGCCCGAGGTGGCCGCCGGCAGCGCGAAGGCCGGCATCGGCCGGCCGATCATCTTCGAGGTGATCGTGGGATCGTCGGGCTTGCGCAGGCCGATGATGAAGATCGTCGCGAGCAGGATGAAGCCGATCAGCGGCACCCACAGCAGCCACGGCCGCCGCGCGGGGGATGGCGCGGCGCTCATGCGGTGGCCTCCCGGTTCTTCGCCGAGCGCCGCTCGCGCAGCACGCGGCCGATCAGGGCGAGCGCGCCGCCCAGCGCCACCAGCCCGCCACCGGCCCAGATCAATGTGACGAACGGCTTCCACCACAAGCGCAGCTGCCAGCGCCCGTCCTCGGCCTGGCTGCCCAGCACCGTATAAAGCTGGCCGTTCCACGCCGTCAGGATCGCGCTCTCGCTCGTCTCGGTCGGCGGCGCCCAATAATAGCGCGCCTGCGGGAGCAATGTGACGGGAGCGCCGCCCCGCGCCGCTTCCAGCGTGGCGTCCATCGAGGTCCAGTTGGGGCCGAAGCCGGGCGTCACCGCCTTGAGCGTCACCTGCCACGGGCCGACCTGAACCCTGTCGCCCACGGACGCCGCCACCAGCCGTTCGGCGGTGAAGGCGCTGTCGCAGGCCATGCCCGCCAGCGCGACGCCGATGCCGAAATGCGCGATCACCATGCCCCAGGTGAAGAGCGGCGTGCGGCGCAGGTTGCGCCCGATCAGCGGCTCGATCGAACCCAGCATGATGCCGAACGACAAGCCGAGACCGAGCAAGGGCAGGATGCCGATCGCGGGCGCCGTCACCTTGATCACCACCAGCGCGATCAGAACGAGCGCCGCCGCGGGAGCGAGGCGCCGCAGCAACGGCTTCACCTCTTCCCGCCGCCAGCGCATCAGCGGCCCGGCCACCATCACCACGCCGAGGATCAGCGCCAGCGGCCCTGCGGCGCTATTGAAATAAGGCGGGCCGACCGAGAGCTTCTCGCCCGTCACGCCCTCGAGGATCAGCGGATAGAGCGTGCCGACCAGCACGATGCCGAGGATCACCGTCAGCAGCAGATTGTTGAGGACGAGGCTGCCCTCGCGGCTCAGCGCATCGAAGCGCGATCCCTCGCGCACCGTGCCCACGCGCAGCGCGAACAGGGCCAGCGCGCCGCCGATATAGAGGGCCAGCAAGGCCAGCAGGAAACTGCCCCGGCGCGGATCGACCGCGAACGCATGCACGCTCGTCAGGATGCCTGATCGGACGAGGAACGTGCCGACCATGCTCATGGAAAAGGCAACGACGCCCAGCATCACCGTCCACGCGCGCAGCCCGTCGCGCGTCGCCAGAACCGTCACCGAATGGAGCAGAGCCGTCGCCGCCAGCCACGGCATCAGCGAGGCATTCTCGACCGGATCCCAGAACCACCAGCCGCCCCAGCCCAGTTCGTAATAGGCCCAATAGCTGCCGGCGGTGATGCCGATCGTCAGGAAGATCCACGCGCCCAGAACCCACGGCCGCATCGCACGGGCGAAGGCCGGGCCGACATCGCGCGTCACCAGCGCGCCGATCGCGAAGGAGAAAGCGACCGAAAGGCCGACATAGCCGAGATAAAGCGTCGGCGGATGGAAGGCGAGGCCGGGATCCTGCAGCAAGGGATTGAGCCCCTGCCCTTCCATCGCCGGCGGCGTCAGCCGCGCGAACGGGTTCGAGGCGAAGAGCAGGAAGGCGTAAAAGCCCAGGCCGATCGCCGCCTGCCCGCCCAGCGTGGCGACCAATGTGCGCTCGTTCAGCCGCCGCTCCAGCACGGCCACAGCCGCGCCCGCGATCGACAGGATCGACACCCACATCAGCATCGATCCCTCGTGATTCCCCCACGAGGCGGCGAAGCGATAGAGGAAGGGCTTCTCGCTATGATCGTTCTGCGCGACCAGCAGCACCGACAGATCGACACGCACGAACAGCAGGATCAGCAGCGCAAAGGCGAGACAGGTGAGCAGCCCCTGCGCGACCGCGACCGGACGGATGGCGGACGAAAGCGCGCGCCACGTCTCGCCCGCCTCGTTCCCTTCCCCGTTCGTCCTGAGCGAAGTCGAAGGACGTGCTGCAGGCGGCGCGCTTGCTTCCCGTGCTTCGACTTCGCTCAGCACGAACGGGGTTTTAAGTGCGAGGACCACCAGCACCAGTTGCAGCGCGCAGAGCGCCGCCCCCAGCCACAGCGCGACAAGGCCGGCCTCCGCGATCATCGCGCCTTGGCCTTCTCGTCCGCTTCCAAGCTGCCGCTCTTGTGCATCGCGCCCGCCACCTGCGGCGGCATGTAGCGCTCGTCATGCTTGGCGAGGATCTGGTCCGCCACGAACAGGCCGCTCGCATCGAAGCGTCCGTCCGCCACCACGCCCGATCCTTCCTTGAACAGAGCCGGCACGATGCCGGAGAAACGCACCGGCACGGTCGCCGCATTGTCGGTGACGAGGAAGGTGATCGTCACGCCGTCGGGCAGTTTCTTGATCGAGCCCTTGGTGACCATTCCGCCCAGACGCACGGCACGGCCGGGCGCGACATGATCGCGCGCCGCATCGCTCGGCGTGTAGAAATAGGCGGCCTGATCCTTGAGCGCGGACATGGCGAGCAGCGCCGCACCGATCAGTGCCGCGACTGCGAGCAGGGTCAGCGTCAGGCGCTGATGCTTGGCCTTCATTCCTGTTGCCATCACCGGTCGCGCAGCCGCTCCGCGCGCGCCTCGGCCTGACGCAGCGACCGCCACGACCAGCCGACGAGCCCCACAGTCGCCAGGATCGCGACGGCATAAGCCGCGATCACGAAGGGCCAGCCCCCAATCATCGCCCGCCCCTCATGCCGTCGCCAGCCTTTTCATGCGCGCCTCGACCTTCGCGTCCGCCAGCAGCGCGCGCATCCGCATCAGCACGACCGCGCCAAACAGCAGGGTGAAGCCCAGCGCCGACAGCGGAAGCGGCCACAACAGGCTGGGATCGATGCTCGATCCGGACAGCGAAATGCTCTGCCCCTGATGGAGCGTGCGCCACCACAGGACCGAATAATGGATCACCGGCAGGTTCACCGCGCCGACGAGGCCATAGATGGCGGTGATGCGCTGGCCGCCCGCATCCCTGCCCGCCGCATTGGCGAGCGCGATATAGCCGATATAGAGGAAGAACAGGACGAGCATCGAGGTCAGTCGGCCGTCCCACTCCCACCAGGTGCCCCAGGTGGGCCGGCCCCAGATCGATCCGCTGGCGAGGCACACAGCCGCATAGACCGCGCCCGGCACCGCGCAAGCGCGCGCGGCGACCGCGCTCAGCGGATGACGCCACACCAGTTGCGCGAAGCTGGCGCCGGCGATCCCTGTCCAGCCCGCCATGCCGAGCCACGCGGCGGGGACATGGACGTACATGATCCGCACCGTCTGCCCCTGCAGATAATCGGAGGGCGTGATGACGAGCCCGCCGATCAGCGCGACCGCAATCAGCACCGCGCCGCTCCAGCCGAACCATGCGGTCAGCGGACGGGCGATGGCGAGGAAGCGGGCGGGATTGGCGAAGCGATGCATGAAGCGTCCGAAGAGGGCCTTTGCATCGGGATAGTCTAAGCGCTGCCCGGAGAAAAGCTGGCGCTTGCGCTCAGTCCGCCGGCTTGCGCCGGAGGAATGAAGCGGCCAAGCGATGGACATGCCGGAAGTCGCCCCGCCCGCCGATCGCCCCATCCTGGGAATGGGCATGCGGATCGTGAGCGCGACGGGCTTCGCGATCATGGCCGCCTTCCTGAAAGCGGCGAGCCAGCGCGGCGCCGGCACGATCGAGATGCTCTTCTATCGCAGTGCGGGCGCGCTGCCGCTGGTGTTCCTGTGGGCGGCGTTCGGGCCCGGCATTCGCAGCCTCGGCACGCGGCGCCCGGCCGCGCATCTCACCCGATCGGCGATCGGCCTCACCACGATGTTCTTCACCTTCGGCGCGCTCTCGCTGCTGCCCTTGGGCGAGGCGACGACGATCACCTATACCGCGCCGGTCTTCTCCACGATTCTCTCGGCCGTCCTGCTGCACGAGGCGATCGGCGCGCGGCGCTGGGCGGCGGTGGTGACGGGCTTTGCGGGCATGCTGCTGGTGGTCCAGCCGGGCGGAGGCAATGGCCTCTCCCCCGTCGGGGTCGCCATGGCTCTGACGGCGGCACTCGGCCAGTCGGCGGTGATGATCACGCTGCGCCAGATCGGCAAGACCGAGGCGACCTCCGCGATCGTCTTCTGGTTCACCACCTTCTGCTCCTTGGTCGGCGCGGCATTCCTGCCCTTCTTCGGCCATATCCACGATGCGACGACCTTCGCCTTTCTCATCGGCGGAGGCCTGTTCGGCGGCATCGCCCAGATCGCGATGACGAGTTCGCTGCGCTACGCCCCTGTCTCGGCCGTCGTGCCGTTCGATTATCTGCAGATCCTCTGGGCGACCGCGATCGGCTGGGCGATCTTCGCCTCGCCTGCATCGGCGACGACGCTGGCGGGCGCCGCGCTCATCACCGCGAGCGGAGTGTACACCGCCTATCGCGAAGGGCGGCGGGGACAGGAACCGAAGCAGGCTTTCGCGCCGCCGGAAGGGTGAACTCGTCCGTACTCCTGCTTCCGCAGGAGCACGGTTAAGGCAGATCAGCCGCGGCCGATCAGGCGCATCGCCATCCGGTCCGCGACCGCCGAGGCGGCCTCGCGCGTTTGGGAGGCCTCGGCCCAGATCGCTTCCAGACGTTCCGGAATCTGCGCGATCCGCGCCTCCACCTCGGCGCGGTCGCCCTGCCCCAGATATTCCAGCGCGACATTGATGATGCCGCCCGCGTTGATCACATAATCGGGCGCATAGAGAATGCCGCGCGCCGTGAGCCGATCGCCGTCGGCAGGCGTCTTCAGCTGGTTGTTCGCGGCCCCCGCCACGATCGGCACCTGCAGGCGATCGATCCCGGCCTCGTCCAGAATCGCGCCCAGGGCGCACGGGCTGAGCACATCGGCCTCGATCCCGAGAATGTCGTCGGCCGCCGCCAGATCCGCGCCCAGTTCGCGCGCCAGCGCCCCGGCCCGGGCCTGATCCACGTCCGCCAGCGTCAGCCGTGCGCCGTCGGCCGCGAGCAGGCGGGCCACGCCGCCGCCGACCGAGCCCACGCCCTGGATCGCGACATGCACGCCCGCCGCGCTCGATTTGCCGAGCGCACGCGCGATCGCCTCCTTGATCCCGAGATAGACGCCGAGTGCCGTCAACGGCCCCGGATTGCCGCCGGCCGCCGCCTCGCCCACCGGCAGGCCGGAAACGTGGCGCGTCTCCTGTCGGATCGCGAGCATGTCCTGATCGGTCATGCCGACATCCTCGGCCGTGATGTAGCGACCGCCCAGCGAATCGACCGCGCGACCGAAGGCGGCCAGCAAGGCCGGAGTCTTGTCCACGCCCGGATCGGCGAGAATCACGCTCTTGCCGCCGCCGAGGGGCAGGCCGGCCATCGCATTCTTGAAGCTCATGCCGCGCGACAGGCGCAGCGCGTCCGTCACGGCGTCGCCCTTGTCGGCATAATGCCACAAGCGCGTGCCGCCTGCGGCCGGCCCCAGATGGGTGGAGTGGACGGCGATGATCGCCGTCAGGCCCGCGGCTTCGTCACGGAAGAAACTGACGCTCTCGTGCGCGTCGAAATCGGGATAATCCCAGAGAGAGATCATGAGGGGGGAGCTTCGACAGGGCCGCGTGCGCGGCCGGAAGAAAAGGGGCCGCTGGGGCGATCGACGGGGATTGAACCCGCAACCTCCGGTACCACAAACCGGCGCTCTAACCAATTGAGCTACGACCGCCACGCTCGCCCGGCGACTGGGCAGCCCCCTTAGGGGCGAGAGGGCCGCCCGGTCAAGCGGGTGATCGCGCGCGATGTGGAAACAGGAATGAGAACCCCTCCCGGTCGTCACCCTGAACGTGGTTCAGGGTCCATTACCCGACGGTTGCTCCAGGCGGACAGGTCGGTTCATGGATGCTGAAACGCGTTCAGCATGACGAGGCAGAGAGAGTTTCGTGATCCCTCAGAGCGTCGCGGCGATGGCCCGTGCGGCGGCGTCGGGATCGACCGCCCGCGTGATCGGCCGGCCGATCACGAGAATCGAGGCGCCCGCATCCACGGCGGCGCGCGGCGTGATCACGCGCTTCTGATCGCCCATGTCCCCACCGGCCGGGCGCACGCCGGGCACGACGAAGAAGCCGTGCTTCCAGCGCGCATGCGCGGCCGCCACTTCCTCGCCCGAACAGACGATGCCGTCGAGCCCCGCCTCGGCCGCCAGATCGGCGAGCCGCGCGACCTGATCATGCGGCGCGCCGTTCACGCCGATCGAGGCGAGATCGCCCTGATCGAGACTCGTCAGCACCGTGACGCCCACCACCTTCGTCCCCGGCGGGGCGGCGGCCTTGGCGTCTTCCATCATCGCACGCCCGCCGGCGGTGTGGATCGTCAGCACGGCGGGGGCGAGCTGGTGCAGCGCCTGGATCGCGCTCCCCACCGTATTGGGAATGTCGTGCAGCTTCAGATCGAGGAAGATCGGCAGGCCCAGCCCCGCCACTTCGCGCACGCCGGCCGCGCCATTGGCGACGAAGAATTCGAGGCCCAGCTTCAGCCCGCCGACATGATTGCGGACGCGCGCGCCGATCGCCAGCGCGCTCCCCAGATCGGGCGTGTCCAGCGCGACATAGATCTTGCTGCCCATCAGACGGGCTCCGCCGGGGTCGAGATCGGAGCCGGGGCGGGTTCGGGCGGTGCTGCGGGCGCCAGCGTGGCGATGCGTGTCTGTTCGGTCATCCGGCGCTGATAGCGCCAGCGCTGCACCCGATGATAGATGTAGAGTGGCACGAAACCGAGCAGGAACGCGAAGAGCAACAGCACAGGCAGCTTCGCGTCGGCCTTGAGGCCGCCGTAAAGGTCCAGCGTCACCGACGTCCAGTTGTGGAACGCGAAGACCACGACGACGACGGTAATCGCGATCCAGAAGAGCGTCCGCAGAAAGCCCATGCGCGCCACCCTAACGCGCTTCATCGAAGATGGCGACCCCGGAACGATCGGGATCTGTCGCGGTTGCCAGCACGCGCCCGGATCGATATGTTCTTGCTTCGTTCAACATCCCGCCGGAGCCCACATGGCCAAGCCGAACCGTCGTTACGTCTGCCAGGCCTGCGGTTCGGCCACATCGCGCTGGCAGGGCCAGTGCGTCGACTGCGGCGAGTGGAACACGTTGGTCGAGGAGGTCGGCGGCGGGGTGGTGACGCCGTTCGCCGCCAAACATGATCTGCGCTCGGGCGGGCGGGCGATCCTCCTCTCCGGGCTGGATGCGGATGTCGCGCTCCCGCCCCGCCTGTCGCTGGGGATGGCGGAGCTGGATCGCGCGCTCGGCGGCGGGCTGGTCGCGGGATCGGCGACATTGATCGGCGGCGATCCCGGCGTCGGCAAATCCACCCTGCTGCTGCAGGCGGCGGCGAAGCTGGCGGTGGGCGGCGCGCGCGTCGCCTATGTCTCCGGCGAAGAGGCGGCCGATCAGGTGCGGCTGCGCGCGCGGCGCATGGGGCTGGGCCACGCGCCGGTCCAGCTCGGCTCGGCGACGTCGGTGCGCGATATCCTGACCACGCTGGATGCGGGCGCGCCGCCGGCTCTGCTCGTGATCGATTCGATCCAGACGATGCATTCCGATCTGATCGAGGGCGCGCCGGGCACGGTGGGGCAGGTCCGCGCCTCGGCGCAGGAGCTGATCCGCTATGCGAAGGAGCGCGGCACCGCGCTGATCCTGGTGGGCCATGTCACGAAGGACGGCGCGATCGCGGGGCCACGCGTGCTGGAGCACATGGTGGATACGGTGCTGGCGTTCGAGGGCGAGCGCAGCCACCAATATCGCATCCTGCGCGCGGTGAAGAACCGCTTCGGCGGCACCGACGAGATCGGCGTGTTCGCGATGGCCGAAAAGGGGCTGGAGGAAGTCGCCAACCCATCGGCCCTGTTCCTCACCGAGCGCAGCGACGGCGTGGCGGGCGCCACCGTCTTCCCCGCGATGGAGGGCACGCGCCCCGTGCTGGTGGAGATACAGGCGCTCGTCGTGCGCCTCGCCAGCGGGGCGACGCCGCGCCGCGCGGTGGTCGGCTGGGATTCGGGGCGGCTGGCGATGATCCTCGCCGTGCTGGAGGCGCGCTGCGGGCTCAGTTTCTCCACCGCCGAAGTCTATCTGAACGTGGCGGGCGGCTATCGCATCCAGGATCCGGCCGCCGATCTGGCGGTGGCGGCGGCTTTGGTTTCGGCGCTTTCGGAGCGACCCATCGCCTCCGATGCGGTGGCGTTCGGCGAGATCGCGCTGTCGGGCGAGGTACGCCCGGTGGGCCATGCGGCGCTGCGCCTCAAGGAAGCCGCCAAACTCGGCTTCCAGCGCGCCCTCGCACCTTCCGCCACCAAGGCGGACGACAAGGGCATGCGCCTGTCCGGATTCACCACGCTCGGCGCGCTCGTGGACAACGTGCTGGGGCGGTAAATTCGATCGTCATTGCGACCCTAGCCTTGAGTCGGGGGAAGCAATCCAGTCCCACTGTCGGAGCTGGATTGCTCCGCCGTGCTCGCAATCACGAAATTCTTCAGACGAAATCTGAAGCAGGGCAACGAAGGCAGAGCTGTAAACGCGATGTCTGCAGTCCCGTACTCCCGCGAACGCGCGAGCCCAGGGCCGCAAGCGTCACGCCTGAAGCTCTGGGCTCCTGCATTCGCAGGCGCACGGAGGATTGCTCAGATCGCGACCGGCACCGGCGTGTCGCCCGAATAATCGTAAAAGCCGCGCTTGCTCTTGCGGCCGAGCCAGCCCGCCTCGACCAGCTTCAGCAGGATCGGCGCCGGGCGATATTTGGGATCACCGAAATCCGCCTGGAACACGCGCAATATCTCGAGGCAGGTATCCAGCCCGATCAGGTCCGCCAACGTCAGCGGACCCATCGGGTGGCCGGCGCCCAGCTTCATCCCCGCATCGATATCGGGGATCGAGGCCAGCCCCTCGCCCGCCGCGAAACAGGCCTCGTTGATCAAGGGCAGCAGGATGCGATTGACGACGAAGCCGGGCCGGTCGGCGGCGACGATCGTGGTCTTGCCGACCCTCTTGCCGAACGCCTCGGCCACCGCCACCGCGCGATCGCCCGTGCCGAGGCCGCGGATCAGCTCCAGCAGCGGCATCAGCGGCACCGGATTGAAGAAATGCATGCCGATGAAGCGCTCGGGATCGGGCGCCGCCTGCGCCAGCCGCGTGATCGAGATGGACGAGGTGTTGCTGGCGAGGATCGCGTCCGGCCCCAGCACCTTGCCGATCGCCTCGAAGATCGTGCGTTTCACCGGCTCGCGCTCGGTCGCCGCCTCGATGATGATGTCCGCGTCGGCCATCGCATCCAGCGCGCCGACCGGCCGGATCAGGCCCACGGCCGCATCGCGCGCCTCGGCCGTGATCTTTTCCTTCTCGACCAGCCGGCCCAGCTGCTTGGCGATCCCCGCCTTGCCCTTGGCCGCCACCTCTTCGGAGACGTCGGACAGCAGCACCGTCACCCCGGCCTGCGCCGCCACCTGCGCGATGCCCGCCCCCATCTGCCCCGCACCCACGATCCCGACGATGTTCATGGCGATCCACCCTTCCAGCCGTTCACCGCAGCCGATCCCGCGAACCGATGCCCCGCGCAACCGAAATCGGCGGATCGCCGGCGCTGCTTTCGCTAGTCTCGCGTTAACCACAGACCGGTAATCGAGGCCAATGAGGGAAGATGCCCTTCCCCCGACAGGCTTTACGATGAGATCGTTTCCACCGGACATGACGGCAGTTCATCAAGGCGGCGCCCACAGGCCGCGCGGTGCGAACCGGCATCATCTTGGTGCAGGGCTCGCGCTGATCTTGGCCGTAGGTTTCGCCGCGCGGGTCCTGATGATTCCGACGGCCGATATTTATCGCCCCGACGAGCTCTTCCAGTATCTGGAGCAAGCTCACCGAATCGTCTTCGGCCACGGCGCTGTGACATGGGAGTATCGCGACAATATCAGAAGCCTGCTGCCGCCCCTCATTCTGGCCGGACCGATGGCGCTCGGCGATCTGATCGCGCCGGATTCCCAGCTTTACATCGTCCTGCCGCGTGTACTGCTGGCGGCCCTCTCGCTCTGCACCGTCTGGTCGGCATGGCGATTTGGAGCCCGCCAATCTCCGCGTGGGGGCCTGATCGCAGCAGCCATCGTCGCGGGGTGGAGCGAATTCATCTACCTGGCTCCGCATATTCTGAGCGAAGCGATCAGCATCGCATTGCTATTACCGGCCGTCGTTCTGCTCACCAGCACCGATCGGGGATCTCGCCAGATCATCATCGGCGGCTTGCTGCTGGGATTGGCCATACTCCTCCGTGTGCAGCATCTACCCGCCGCAGCCACGCTCGCAGCACTTGCGCTGTGGAATCGCCCCCGCGATTGGCCACCGCTGCTTTTTGGCGGCATCGTGGCGATGCTGCTCGGGGCGGGGATCGACATCGGCTCCGGCCACATGCCCTTCGACTGGGCGATCGAATATTATCGGCTCAATATCGTTGCGGGGCGCGCCGTCACTTATGGGACTGCGCCAGCGTGGGCTTATGCGCGCGCGATCGGCGCCTCCCTCGGATGGGCGACGGTGCCCATACTATTTCTGGCTGCAGTCGGCGCGCGTCGATACCCGATCCTGTTCAGGGTCGGAATCGTCAACCTCGCCGTGCACATGGCCGTCGATCACAAGGAATATAGCTTCATCCTCCTGACGACGACGATCCTGATTCTGCTGGCCGCGCTTGGCACCGCCGTGCTTGTAGAGCACGCCGCGACGCGCGGTTCACGATGGAGCCGCTCGCTGCCATGGCTCGCGCTGGCTGGCTGGATCGGGATGTCCGTATCGGTCGCCGCCGCAGGAGGGCCGGCCAAATATTCGATGGGACAGAGAAACGACCCGGCCCCGTTCGCATCGTTGCGGACGGACCCGCATCTTTGCGGCGTCGCGACACTCGATCTGCATTTCACGACGCAAGGCGGATATACATATCTCCATCGCGCTGTTCCGATGTACGTATACGAAGCCAAAGAAATCGGTTTGCTGGCGCGCGAGGTGCCGGGCTTCAACCGGCTCATCGCCCCCGAACCCGCCTCTGTCCCGACAATGTTCCGGAAGACACTCTGTTTCGCGGGCAAGAGGCCGTCGCCCCCTGTCTGCATCTTCGCCCGGCCGGGGAATTGCCGGGCCCTCCAATCGCCGGCCGAGATCAACCGGATGCTGATCAGGACCGACCAGTGAACCCGCACCGGAGCGAACCCTCACGGCTGGCCGATCCGGCCGTCCGGATCTTTTTGTCCGCGCTGCTTCTCGTCCTTGCGGCATTCCTGATCCGCGCGCCCTCGTTCGGTAACCCGATCTATGAGATCGATGAGCAATTCTACCTGCTCGTCGGCGATCGAATGCTCCACGGCGCAGTGCCCTATGTGGACATTTGGGACAGGAAGCCCATCGGCCTGTTCCTGATCTATGCCGGCGCTCGGCTGTTCGGCGGCGGCGGCCTCGTCTCCTATCAGGTGATCGCCACGTTGTGCGCCGCCGGCACGGCGTTCTGCATTCTCGCCTTGTCGCGCCGCGTGGCAGGTCTGACAGGCGCGACGGCTGCGGGCATTCTCTATCTTCTCTGGATCGAGGTCGCGGAAGGCGGCGGCGGGCAATCACCGATCTTCTACAATCTGCCGATGGCAGGCGCCGCCGTGCTGCTGATCGCCCCAGCCGGCCCGCGCGACCGCGAGCGAGGCTTTCTGGCCATGCTGCTCGTCGGCATCGCCATCCAGATCAAATATTCGGTGGTCTTCGAAGGGTTTTTCTTCGGGCTGATCGCGGCATGGAAGGCATGGCGGCGCAGCCCGCGTGCCGCCCTGATCGAGATACCGGCGCTCGCGCTGACAGCGCTCGCCCCCACCTTCGCCGCCATCGCCGCTTATGCCGCGATCGGCCATCTGCACGAATACTGGTTCGCGAACTTCACCTCGATCTTCCTGCGCGGCGAAACCCCCGTGGAAGACCTACACCAGCGCGCGCGCGTCGCGCTGGTCCGACTGGTTCCGTTGACCGTGTGCGCGGCGGCAGCGGCGTGGCACGTGCTACGTGGCTCTCCCGACCGCGAAGCGAGACGCTGGCTCGCCTTCATGGGCGTGTGGTGCGCCGTCGCTGTCGCCGGCTTCTCCGCGTTGGGCGTCTTATATTCCCATTATCTGCTGCCCGTGTTCGTGCCGTTTACGGCCGCTGCGGCGCCGATTTTCCGGCGCTGGCCGACCGGGCCGGCGCTGCTCGGCATCGCGGCATGGCTTCCGGCCAGCAATCTCCATTGGCCGGACTTCGCGACCACCGCTCGCTCACAGCGCCAGATGGCCGATCTGTCCGCGCTGGTGCCGCCCGACGTCTCGCATGGCTGCATGCAGATGTTCGATGGGCCGCCGATCCTCTATTATCTGACCCGCGCCTGCACCGTCAGCCGGTTCGTCTTCCCGGATCATCTCAGCGCCGCGAACGAGAATGGCGCAATCGGCGTCGACGCGGCGACGGAAACGAGGCGGGTCCTTGCCGCCCGCCCCCTGGTCATCACGATCGGAGATAACGACGTGCGCCCGCCCAACCGGAAGACCTTCGCGATCATGCGCGAAGGTCTCGCTCGGTCCTATCGGTGGGCGGGACACGCCTGGGTCGATGATCGTTTCGTGTCGGTCTACGTCCGACGCTGACCGCCCTTATTCCCCGATCTTGTCGAGCTTGGCCTGCAGCGCGGCCATCTGCTCCTTGAGCGTGGCGAGGTCGTCCTTCGCTTCGCCGGCTTCCGGCGCGGCGCCCGCGGCGGGAGCGCCCTTGCCGCCGCCCTTGACCTTGAACGCCTGTGCCGCGGCTTCCATCATGTCCATGTTGCGCTTGGCGATCTCGGCGAAGGGGCCGCCCGCGAACGCGCCCTGCATGGCCTGACGGAACTGGGCCTGGTTGCTGCGGAACGCCTCCATCGAGGCCTCCAGATATTGCGGCACCATCGCCTGCATGGAATCGCCGTAGAGCGAGATCAGCTCGCGCAGGAAGCCCACCGGCAGCATCGTCTGGCCGCGCGTTTCCTCCTCCATGATGATCTGGGTGAGGATGTTGTGGGTGATGTCCTCTTCGGTCTTCGCGTCGATCACCTTGAACTCGCGGCCGTCGCGCGTCATCTGCGCGAGGAAATCGAGCGTGATGTAACTCGAGCTTTCCGTATTATAGAGTCTGCGGTTCGCATATTTCTTGATGACGACAGGGCCCGAAGTGTTTGATGATTTTGCCATGGCCCACCGATCTCCATCTTTTGCCGCATCCCTAGCACCTTCGCTCGCCGCGCTGCAACACAGGCCGCGCCCTTTGCCCTTGTTTTTGCAATTGTTGCGTGACGAAGCCGGCGATGATGCTGCAAGAATTGCTGCAGTGTTGCGGGGTGTCCGCGCCTATCAGCAGGCCCCGCGCGGCCGGCCGATGCGGCGCGCGCGCAAGATCGCGCGGCGCGGCCGTACGTCGCTGCGGGACTATGGCGGACATGGGGGCGGACACGGGGACGGACACGGCACGCCGATCGTGTTCGTGCCCTCGCTGATCAACGGGCCCGAAATCCTGGATCTCGATCGGGACCGCTCGTTGCTGCGCTGGCTCAAGGCGCAGGGCCTGCGGCCGCTGCTGGTCGACTGGGGCACGCCCTCCAGCCGCGAGCGCGATCTGGACATTGCCGGCCATGTCGAAAAACTGCTCGTGCCTTTGCTCTCGCGCCTGCCCGAGCCGCCGATCCTGGTCGGCTATTGCCTGGGCGGGACGATCGCCGCCGCCGCCGCGCACCTGATGCCGGTGCGCGCGCTGGCGCTGATCGCCTCACCGTGGAGATTTGGCGGTTTCCCGCCGTCCTCGCGCCTGCGCCTGGCCGAATTGTGGGAACAGGCGCGGGAGCCTGCGGGGCAGATCGGCCTCCTGCCGATGGAAATCATGCAATCCGCTTTCTGGCGGCTAGATCCCAAGCGCACGCTCGCGAAATTCGAATCGATCGGCCAGAAAGTGGGCGATCGAAAAGCGCTCGCCAGCTTCGCCACGGTGGAGGACTGGGCCAATGACGGCCCGCCCATGACCTTCGCCGCCGCGCGCGAACTGATGGAAGACTTCTTCCTGCGCGATCGGCCGGGCGAAAAAACATGGCGGGTCGGCGGCCGGATCATGGACCTTTCCGCCCTGCCCTGCCCCGTATTGGAGGTCGTTTCCACCAGCGACCGGATCGTTCCCCACGGATCCGCCGCCGGCGTGGGCGACCGAATCACGCTGCGGCTCGGCCATGTCGGCATGATCGTCAGCGGGCGGGCCAAGGAATTGTTATGGCAGCCCTTGTTGGAATGGCTTTCGCAGGTTCGGCGCCCCTGCTAGCTCAGGATCATCCTTAACCATGACGGATAGAAACGTGGCTGAGATCGTGATTACCGGCGCCAAGAGGACGCCCGTCGGAAGCTTCAACGGCGCCTTCGCCAGCGTGACCGCGCATGAACTGGGACGCACGGCGATCGTCGCCGCACTCGAACAGGCCGGCGTTTCGCCCGACGAGGTGGACGAAGTGGTGCTCGGCCAGATTCTGGCGGCGGGCGAAGGCCAGGGCCCGGCACGGCAGGCCGCGATCGGCGCCGGCATCCCGGTGGAAGCGACCGCTTATTCGGTGAACCAGATCTGCGGCTCCGGCCTGCGCGCGGTGGCGCTGGCGGCGCAGGGCATCGCGGCGGGCGATGCGGACATCATCGTCGCGGGCGGCCAGGAAAGCATGTCGCTGGCTCCGCACGCCCAGCATATGCGCGGCGGCACCAAGATGGGCCCGCTCACGCTGGTCGATACGATGATGGTCGATGCGCTGACCGACGCGTTCGAGAAATATCCGATGGGCATGACGGCCGAGAATCTGGCCGAGCGCTACCAGATCACGCGCGAGGCGCAGGACGCCTTCGCCACCGCCAGCCAGAACAAGGCCGAGAAGGCCCGCGCCGAAGGCCGCTTCGCGGACGAGATCGCGCCCGTCACGGTCAAGAATCGCAAGGGCGAGATCGTGGTGGCGGACGACGAATATATCCGCGCCGGCGCCACGACCGAGATGATGGCCGGGCTCCGCCCCGCCTTCAAGAAGGATGGCAGCGTCACCGCCGGCAATTCGAGCGGCATCAATGACGGCGCCGCCGCCATCGTGCTGATGACCGCCGAGGCCGCCGCCAAGCGTGGCGCCAAGGTGCTGGGCCGGATCGCCTCCTGGGCGACGGCCGGCGTCGAGCCCGCTTATATGGGCATCGGCCCCGTCCCCGCCTCTAAGAAGGCGTTGGCCAAGGCGGGCTGGACGCTGGACGAGGTGGACCTGATCGAGGCGAACGAGGCGTTCGCAGCCCAGGCGCTGGCGGTCGGGCAGGAACTGGGCTGGGATCCGGCCAAGGTGAACGTCAATGGCGGCGCGATCGCGATCGGCCATCCGGTCGGCGCCAGCGGCGCGCGCGTGCTGACGACTTTGCTCTACGAGATGGAGAAGCGCGACGCCAAGAAGGGCCTCGCCACGCTCTGCATCGGCGGCGGCATGGGCATCGCGATGTGCATCGCCCGCGACTGAGCGACGCGACCCCATCGCAGGCATGACAAAGGCCCAGTCCCGAGCGATCGAGGCTGGGCCTTTTCTCATCCGGCGGCGGTGAAGTCGCGGAATGCGTGGTGGCGTGGCTCGACTATTCCGCCGTGCTCCTGCGAACGCAGGAGCCCAGAGCCGCAAGCGCTACGTTTCAAATTCCGACTGCCACTTTCGCAGAAGCGCGAAGCCGGCGAGCCAGCGTCTCGCTTCCTGCGCCTCGCGCTCAGTCGTTCGACTGGCGTCCGCCGTCCGGCCTGCCCTTGCTCTCCTCGTCGGCCTGATTCAGCGCGCCGCCGGGGTTCGGGTGAGGCTTGCGCGTCGCCTCGCTCGTCTCCGCATCCTCGTGGACGCCATCGATGTCGGAATGGTGCGGTGCTTCAGGGGGCTTGGCCATCATCTCGTCTCCTTGTCGGAAGGAGAACGAGCGGAGCGGCGGACGGCTCCCCCCGCGACACGCGATCGCAAGATCCAAGCGCAGCAGCGTCGCGCGTGGGCGAGGCTTCGGCCCCGAACACCATAAAAGCCTACGAAGACGGGCTTCCAAGCGCGCGCCGCCAATGCGGAAATCAGCCCTGAATCGGCCCCTTAGCGGGGAAATTATCCAGAGATTTCAAGAAGGCGTGGTGGGCGCAGCAGGGATTGAACCTGCGACCCCACCCGTGTGAAGGGTGTGCTCTACCGCTGAGCTATGCGCCCCCGAAAAGGCCGGGAGGGCCACGCCAGGTCGCGGCGATTAGTGGCTCGCCGGGGCGCTGTCCAGCCCCAGAAGCCGGCCCCAGCCCGACTTCTTGCGACGGAGACGAAAAAGCTGTGGATCAAAGCCCGGCCAGACCGCTCTATCGCCGGGAGTTCGGCACCTCGCCAAACCGTGAAGAGTCTCTTGAGCAAGGATCGCGCAAAACGGGCCGATAGCCCGCCTGGCGCGATCCCAGTGTCGAATGGATCGGCGTTTTCCCAGCGCCCTCGTTCAGCGCCCTTCTGGCGACCCACCCCTGAAATCGCTTTTTGACGCCTTACTCTGTGACGCATTCGGAATGATCGTTCCGCCGATCGTCCTAGTTCACCAGTTCCTTGAGAACCTTCCCGGCGCGAAACTTCGGCTGGCTCGTCGATGCAATATCCATCGGCTCGCCCGTGCGAGGATTTCGACCCGTGGAAGGTTTCCGGTGTGTTACCGAAAACGTTCCAAACCCAACGAGGCGGACTTCACTTCCGCCCACCAAGGTTTGCCCGATCTTGCTAAGCATCGCTTCCACGACGCGACCGGTATCACCACGATTGAAGCCGGTCTCTTCCGAGACCGCGACGATAAGTTCCTGCTTGTTCATCCTCTACCCCCAATCTTCTTGGTCGGTAGAGGAATAAACGCCCAGCCCCCCATATCTGTCAAAAGAAAAACAAAGCTATCCGTCAAAAATTAGGATCAATGTCGAGCAAAACTTCCGCCGCGATCGGATGATGCCGGATTGGCGCCGGGTTCCGTCGCCAATTCATCTGCTTCAGTCCATTCGATTGCTACGACCGGGCGGACGAGCGCACGCGACAAAACCTCGTCCACATGGTTAACCGGAACAATCTGCAGATTTTCGCGAATATTCGCCGGAATATCGGCAAGATCCTTTTCATTTTCCTGAGGAATCAGGACTGTCGTGATCCCGCCGCGCAAGGCAGCCAAAAGCTTTTCCTTGAGCCCGCCGATCGGCAAAACGCGGCCGCGAAGCGTCACTTCTCCCGTCATCGCTACGTCGCGGCGCACAGGAATTCCGGTCAGGGTGGAGACGAGAGTCGTCACCATCCCGATGCCGGCGGACGGTCCATCCTTGGGCACGGCACCTTCCGGCAGGTGAATATGCACGTCTTTCCGCGTGAAAATGGACGGCTTGATTCCATAGATCGGCGCGCGCGCCTTCACGAACGACCATGCCGCCTGGACGCTTTCGTTCATCACTTCGCCCAGCTTGCCGGTCGTCTTGACCAGTCCCTTGCCGGGAACGGTCACCGCCTCAATCGTCAGCAATTCGCCGCCGACCTCGGTCCAGGCCAGGCCCGTCACGGCGCCGATCTGGTCCTCCTCCTCCGAAACGCCGAAGCGATGCTTCCGCACGCCGGAGAATTCACCCAGATTGTCGGGTGTCACGACGACCTTGGCGTCCTTGCCCTCCAGGATGCGGCGGAGCGCCTTGCGCGCCACCTTGGCGATCTCGCGCTCCAGAGTGCGGACGCCCGCCTCGCGGGTATAATAGCGGATCAGATCGCGCAGGCCCTCGTCGGTGAGTTCGAACTCATCGGCCTTCAGGCCGTGCGCCTCGATCTGCTTGGGCAGGAGATGCGCCTTGGCGATCTCCAGCTTCTCATCCTCGGTGTAGCCCTCCAGCCGGATGATCTCCATGCGATCCAGCAAAGGCTGGGGCAGGTTCAGCGAGTTGGCCGTCGTCACGAACATCACGTCCGAAAGATCGATGTCGATCTCGAGGTAATGATCCTGGAACTTGCCGTTCTGCTCCGGATCGAGAACCTCCAGCAGCGCCGAGGCGGGATCGCCCCGGAAATCCTGGCCGAGCTTGTCGATCTCATCCAGCAGGAACAGCGGGTTGGAAGTGCCGGCCTTCTTCAGGTTCGACACGATCTTGCCCGGCAGCGAGCCGATATAGGTGCGGCGGTGGCCCCGGATCTCGGCCTCGTCCCGCACGCCGCCCAGCGACTGGCGCACGAATTCGCGGCCCGTCGCCTTCGCGATCGAGCGGCCGAGGCTGGTCTTGCCCACGCCCGGCGGGCCGACGAGGCACAGGATCGGCCCCTTCAGCTTGTTGGTGCGCGCCTGCACGGCCAGATATTCGACGATCCGGTCCTTGACCTTCTCAAGCCCATGATGATCGGCATCCAGCACCGCCTGCGCGGCCGGTATATCCTTCTTCACCTTGCTCTTCTTGCCCCAGGGCAGGCCGAGCAGAACATCCAGATAGTTGCGGACGACCGTCGCCTCGGCACTCATCGGCGCCATCGTGCGGAGCTTCTTCAGCTCGGCCGTCGCCTTCGTGCGCGCTTCCTTGGACAGCTTCGTGCTGGCGATCTTCTGCGTGAGTTCGGCAATCTCGTCGCCGCCCTCGTCGCCCTCGCTCGTGCCGAGTTCGCGCTGGATCGCCTTCAGCTGCTCGTTCAGATAATATTCGCGCTGGCTCTTCTCCATCTGCCGCTTTACGCGGCTGCGGATTTTCTTCTCCACCTGAAGAACGCCCAACTCGCCTTCCATGAAGGCGAACGCCATTTCGAGACGACGGGCGGGATTGGACTCCATCAGCATCGCCTGCTTCTCGGAGACCTTCACCGCGATATTGCCCGCCACCGCATCGGCCAGGCGGCCCGGCTCCTCGATCTCGGCCAGCTGGCTCGGCAGATCGTCGGAGATCTTCTTGTTGAGCTTCGCATAGCGCTCGAACTGCTCGATCACCGAGCGGATGAGGCCCTTGGTCTCGGTATCGTCATTCTCGTCGCCTTCCGCGACGGGAGAGATATCGCCGATGAGATGCCCCCCCTCGGTCCGCAACTCCGAAAGCTTGCCGCGACGCTGCCCCTCCACCAGCACGCGCACCGTGCCGTCCGGCAGCTTGAGCAGCTGCAGCACCGTGGCGACGACGCCGATCTCATACAGCGCGCTCGCATCCGGATCGTCATTGGCGGGATCCAGCTGGGCGACGAGGAAGATCGACTTGTCCGCCGACATCGCCGTTTCCAGCGCGGCCACCGATTTGTCGCGGCCGACGAACAGGGGCACGATCATCTGCGGGAAGACGACGATATCGCGCAGCGGCAGGACGGGGAAGGTTTCGTTCATGGAGACTCCGATGCCGCATGGACTCCAGCGGCCTTGATACCGGATATGGGACGCAAGGGGTTGGGGATCAATCCGGCCTTTGTTGCCGGGCTGACATAAGGGGCGAGGATAAGGCGCTAGCAATCATCTTATGATTCGCACGCTCCGCCTCGCTGGCCCGGCTTTTGCAAGCATGGCTGCCCTTTCGCCCGCCCCCGTGCTGGCCCAGCAGGAGGCGCCCGCGCCTTCTCCGGCCAGAAGCGAGGCCGCCCCGGTGGACGAGGAAGAGGCGATCATCGTCAACGGCCAGAAACCGCCCGGATCGGTGGTGGGCGATATTCCGGCCGAACAGATCCTCAACCCGGCGGACGTGCGCGCCTATGGCGTGAACTCCATCTCGGATATCCTGAGCGAACTGGCGCCGCAGACGGGCAGCAATCAGGGCCGTGGCGGCGGCTCGCCCGCCGTGCTGTTGAACGGCAAGCGCATCTCCAGTTTCTCCGAGATCCGCGACATCCCGACCGAGGCGATCCTGCGGATCGAGATCATGCCGGAGGAAGTGGCGCTCAAATACGGCTTCGGTTCGGACCAGAAGGTGGTGAATTTCGTGCTGCGCCGCCGCTTCGACGCCAAGACGGTGGTGGCGGACGGCACCACCTCTACCGATGGCGGCGGCGAGAGCGGCACGCTGGAAGGCGGCACGATCAAGATACGCGGCGACAATCGCTTCAATCTGAACGCCCGGCTGCAGGCCAGCGCGCGCCTGCTGGAAAGCGATCGCGACCTGATCTCGACGGCGGCGGGCACGCCCTATTCGCAGCAGGGCAATATCGTCGCGGGGCGCGGCGGCGAGATCGATCCGCGTCTGAGCGCGCTGGTGGGCACGCCGGTGACGATCGCGGGCGTCCCCGCCTCCGCCGCCAATGCGGCGCCGGCCCTCTCCGCCTTCGTGCCGGGCGCGAACAACCAGACCAACACCGATATCTCGCCCTATCGCACGCTGCGGCCCGAGACGGAGACGCTCACGATCAACTCGGTCTATGCGCGCGCCTTCGGCGGCATTTCGGCGACGGCCAACGGACTGCTCACCGTCACGCGCAGCAAGGCGCTGAACGGCCTGCCCTCCACCTCGCTCTCCTTGCCCGCCGGCAATCCTTATTCCCCCTTCGCCTCGGCGGTGCAGGTCGATCGCTATCTCGGCAGCGATCCGCTTTCGCAGCGGACCAATGGCTGGACCGGCCATCTCGGCGCGGGCGCGAACGGGCAATTCTCCAGCGCGTGGCGCTGGACCGCGACCGGCAATTACGACCATGGCGACAGCAAGACGCGCACCGAGACCGGGCTCGACACCACCGCCATCCAGGCGCGGCTGACGGCGAACGACGCCACGCTCAATCCCTATGGCGATCTCGATCCGCTGGTGGGCGGGCTGCTCGTCAACCGGGCGCGCTCGATCACCAACAGCGGCGATTTCCAGATCGTTTCGCGCGGCACTGTCGCGCGGCTGCCGGCCGGACCGATCGGGACGACGATCAAGGCGGGCGGCACGGTGCAGGCGATCGATGCCAGTTCGCTGCGCGCGGGGATTTCGCAATCCAGTTCGCTCTCGCGCACCGGCGGCAATGGCCAGCTCAGCATCGATCTGCCGATCGCCAGCCGCCGCGCGGGCGTGCTGACCCCGCTCGGCAACCTGACCGCCAACGTCAATGTCGCGGTCAATCAATATAGCGATTTCGGCACGCTCCGGACCTACGGCTATGGCGTCAACTGGTCGCCACGCACGCCGCTCACGCTGATCTTCTCGATCACCGATGACGAAGGTGCGCCGACCGTGGCCCAGCTCGGCAATCCCACGGTGGTGACGCCGGCCGCGCGCGTGTTCGATTATCGGCTCGGCCAGTCGGTGGACGTCACCTCCGTCACCGGCGGCAACCCCAATCTGCTGGCCGACAACCGCCATGTGATGAAGATCGGCGGCACCTGGAAGCCTCTGCCCAAGACCGATCTTTCGATCACCGCCAATTATGTGAAGAGCCGCATCCGCAACGCGATCAATTCGCTGCCCGAGCCGACGGCGGCGATCGAGGCGGCCTTCCCCGATCGCTTCATCCGCGATGCGGACGGCGATCTCACCCGCGTCGACACGCGGCCCGTGAACTTCAGCCGTGAGGATACGGAAAGCCTGCGCTGGGGCTTCAACATCTCGATCCCGCTCAAGCCCACCGCCGGCCAGATCGCGGCCTTCCGCAAGCTGGCGGCCGAGCGGGGCTTCCCGTTTCCGGGTGGGCCCGGCGGTCCGGGCGGTCCCGGCGGCCGTCCCCCCGAAGGCGGCCCGCCGCCCGAGGGTGGCGCCCCGCCGAGCGAGCGCGCCGCGACCAGCAATAGCGGCCAGAGTTCCACAGCTGCCGAACGCGGCGTGGGTGGCGGTGGTGGCGCCGGACCGGGTGGTGGCGGACCGGGCGGCGGTGGCGGCCCCGGTGGGCCAGGCGGCGGCGGGCCCGGCGGTGGCGGCCGAGGCTTCGGCGGCTTCGGTGGACCGCGCGGCGGCGGACAGGCGGGCGGCCGCCTCCAGTTCGCGCTCTACCATACCTGGCATTTCCAGGATGAGGTGCTGATCCGGCCGGGCCTGCCCGTGCTCGATCGGCTGGCGGGTGACGCGACCGGGTCGGGCGGCGGCCAGCCCCGCCACGAACTGGAGGGGCAAGCCGGCTATTCGAACGGCGGCCTCGGCCTGCGCCTCTCGGCCAACTGGCAGAGCGCCACCACGGCGAAGGCGACGGCGGCGAGCGCGGTGGGCGACCTGCGCTTCTCCGATCTCACCACCTTCGATCTGCGGCTGTTCGCGGATCTGGGGCAGATGCCGCAATTCATCGGCAAGGGCTGGGCGCGCAACATGCGCGTCACCGTCAGCGTGACCAACCTGTTCAACGAGCGCCAGATGGTGCGCGATGCGAACGGCGATACGCCGGTACGCTATCAGCCGGCTTATCTGGATCCGCTGGGCCGCGCGGTGCGGATCGGCATCCGCAAGCTCTTCGCGCCCATTCCGCCGCGCGGCGCCTTCCGGCCTGGGCAGCAGCGCCCGCAATAAGCGGCGGGCTGTCCTTGGCCACCCTTCAAAAAACCGTTCGCGCCGAGCCTGTCAAAGCACCGTCCTTCTTGTGTCCCGCACACAGAAGGGAGAACGGCACCCTTCGACTGCCTGCCAAGGCAGGCGCTCAGGACAGGCTTCGACAGGCTCAGTGCAAACGGAGGACGGTAAATCTCAGTCCGGCCCGGCAATTTCTACCGCTCCCATCGAGATAAGGCCGCTATCACCCTTGTTTCGAGGCACCATGGGAGCGATGTTGCACCGCAATGCAAATCGATCAGTCCCCGCCCCTGCGCGTCGTCCATCCCGCGCTCGTTCATCTCGCGCTTGCCGTCGGCGGCTTCGCCATCGGGACGACCGAATTCGCGACGATGAGCCTGCTGCCGTATTTCGCCCGCGATCTGGGCATCGATGCGCCCACGGCTGGCAACGTTATCAGCGCCTATGCGCTGGGCGTCGTGGTCGGCGCGCCGACCATCGCGGTGCTGGCGGCGAAGATGTCGCGCCGTTCGCTGCTGATCGGCCTGATGCTGTTCTTCGGCGTCGCCAATGCGCTGTCCGGGATCGCGCCGACCTATCACTGGATGCTGCTGTTCCGCTTCCTGAGCGGCCTGCCGCACGGCGCCTATTTCGGCATCTCGGCGCTGATGGCCGCCTCGCTCGTACCGGCCAACAAACGCGTGGCCGCCGTCAGCCGGGTGATGCTCGGGCTGACGATCGCCACCGTGATCGGCGTGCCGCTCGCCAACATCCTCGGCCAGGTCGTCGGCTGGCGCTGGGGTTTCGCGCTGGTCGCCGCGCTGAGCCTGACGACGGCGGCGCTCGTCGGCCTCTATGCCCCGCAGGAAAAGGCGGATGGCGCGGCCAGCCCGCTGCGCGAACTGGGTGCGCTGCGCCGCCCGCAGGTGTGGCTGACGCTTGCCACCGGCGCGGTGGGCTTTGGCGGCCTGTTCGCCGTCTACACCTATCTGGCCGATACGATGCTGGCGGTGACCAAGGTGTCGCCTGCGATGATCCCGGTGGCGCTCGTCGTCTTCGGCGTGGGCATGACGGCCGGCACCGCGATCGTGCCGCGCTTCGCCGATCGGCACCTGATGCCCTCCGCCGCCGTGTTGCTGCTGTGGTCGGCCGTGACCTTGCTGCTGTGGCCCGCCGCCGCGCCGCACCTGCCGAGCCTGCTCGTCGCGGTTTTCGCGATCGGCTTCGGCGGCGCCTATGGCGTCGTGCTGCAGACCCGGCTGATGGACGTGGCGGGCGACGCGCAGGCGCTGGCCGCCTCGCTCCACCATTCGGCCTTCAACACCGCCAACGCGATCGGCCCGCTGTTCGGCGGAATGGCGATCCGCGCGGGGCTGGGCTGGACCTCGACGGGCTATGTCGGCTGCGCGCTGGCGCTGGGCGGCCTAGCCATCTGGCTGCTCGCCTGGCGGCTGTCCTCGGGCGAGCCGCCTCATGCCGTCTCGGCCGAGCGCCTCCCGATCCACTGAGCGAAACCGGCACGATCTGCCTGCAGAGCGGGCGAAACCGGCAAGAGTTGCGCGACGGCTCATGGAAGCCGATGGAGAAGGCTTGAACCCGCTTCTTCCACGACTCCCGAGACCTTGATGCTGAAAGTCACCGACGCGAGCCCGCCGCCTGCCGTTCCGCATGCCTGGTACAAGCACCTCTATTTCCAGGTGCTGGTCGCGATCGTCGCGGGCGTGCTGGTCGGCCATTTCGCGCCCGCCACCGGCGAGGCGCTGAAGCCGCTGGGCGATGCCTTCATCAAGCTGGTGAAGATGATCATCGCGCCCGTGATCTTCCTCACGATCGTGACGGGCATCGCCGGCATGCGCGATCTGGCCTCGGTCGGCCGCGTCGCGGGCAAGGCCTTCGCCTACTTCCTGTTCTTCTCCACGCTGGCCTTGTTCGTCGGCCTGATCGTGGCGAACGTGATCCGGCCCGGTGCGGGGCTCAACATCGATCCGGCGACGCTCGATGCCTCCAAGGTCAGCGAATTCGCTGCCAAGGCGCATGAGACGACGCTCACCGGCTTCCTGCTCGGCGTGATCCCGGAGACGTTCCTGTCGGCGCTGACCGAAGGCAATATCCTCCAGACCCTGTTCGTCTCGGTCATCTTCGGCATCGGCCTCGCGTTGATCGGCGAGCGCGGCGAACGGCTGACGACGGCGCTGGAGGATCTCTCGATCGCGGTGTTCAAGGTCGTCTCGATCCTGATGAAGGCGGCGCCCGTCGGCGCGTTCGGCGCGATGGCCTTCACGATCGGCAAATATGGCGTGGGCACGCTCGCCAATCTCGCGATGCTGGTCGGCACCTTCTATCTCACGTCGCTGCTGTTCGTGCTGGTGGTACTGGGCGTCGTCGCGCGCCTCTGCGGCTTCTCGATCCTGCGGCTGATCGCCTATCTGAAGGCGGAATTGCTGCTGGTGCTGGGCACCTCCTCGTCCGAAAGCGCCCTGCCCGCCTTGATCCAGAAGATGGAGCGGGCCGGCTGCCCCAAGTCGGTGGTCGGTCTGGTCGTGCCGACCGGTTACTCGTTCAATCTCGACGGCACGAACATCTATATGACGCTGGCGTCGCTGTTCATCGCGCAGGCCTGCAACGTGCATCTGACGCTGGGCCAGCAATTGCTGCTGCTGAGCGTGGCGATGCTCTCGTCCAAGGGAGCGGCGGGTGTGACGGGCGCGGGGTTCATCACGCTGGCGGCGACGCTCTCGATCGTGCCGTCGGTGCCGGTGGCGGGCATGGCGCTGATCCTCGGCGTCGATCGCTTCATGAGCGAGTGCCGCAGCCTCACCAACTTCATCGGCAATGCCGTGGCGACGGTGGTGGTGTCCCGCTGGGAAGGCGCGCTGGACGAGGCGGCGCTGGATGCGGCGATGCACGGGCGGGCTGTGGAGAGTGAACCGGCGCCCGCGACCACGCTTCACTGATCCCTCTACCTCCCGTTTGCTCCGAGCCCCTAATCCCCGTTCGTCCTGAGCGAAGTCGAAGGACGGGCTTCACGCGACAGCAGTTGAAGCCCGTGCTTGGACAAGCTCAGCACGAACGGATCAGGGGATGGTCAGGCCAGAGCCTTGGCCACCACGTCCGCCAGCGGCGTCGTAGGCCGCCCGATCAGCCCGCTCAGCGTGTGGCTGTCATCGAACAGAGGACCGTCCGCCGCCTTGGCGCTGCTGTCCGCCAGCATCGCGGCGAGCGGACTGGGCAGGCCCATTCCTTCCAGCGTCTCGCGGAACACCTGCTCGCTCATGTGGACATAAGCGACCGGCTTGCCGCTCGCGGCCGCCAAAGCCGCCGCATATTCGCCCAGCGTGAAGCTCTGGTCGCCCGCCAGTTCATAGACCTGATCGACGATATCGACATTCACCAACACCGCCGCCGCCGCCGCCGCATAATCCGCGCGGGCGGCCGCCGAGATGCGCCCCTCGCCCGTGCTGCCGATCACGGCGCCATGCTCGACTGCGGGCCTGGCGTTCATCGTGTAATTCTCGGTGTACCAGCCGTTCCGCAGCAACGCGTAGCGCAGGCCGCTCGCCTTGATCGCCGCCTCGGTCGCGCGATGCTCGACGGCGAGGCCGAACGGGTTCGTGTCGGCGCGCAGGATGCTCGTATAGGCGATGGCCGAGACGGCCGCCGCCTTGGCCGCGTCGACCACGGCCTGATGCTGCGCCTCGCGCTGGCCGACTTCGCTCGACGAGATCAGCAGCAGCCGCTGCACGCCCTGCAGCGCGGGCGCGAGCGTGGCCGGATCGGCATAATCGAACGCGCGCACGATCACGCCGCGCTCGGCGAAATCGGCCACGCGCGCCGGATCGCGCACCAGCGCTACGATCCGCTCGGGCGCCACCCGGCCCAGCAGTTCCTCGATGACGAGACGGCCAAGTTGGCCCGATGCTCCGGTAACAGCGTACATTCTGGTCCTCCGCACTGATTGCGAAAGGCCAGATAGTCGCCTAACTTACTCATCGTAAGTACGCACAATAAGGTTAGTGTCAAAATGCTGGAGCGCACCTCGTCCCGCCTGGCCGACCGGATCGCGCGCGGCGATCTGTTCGACACGCGCTGCCCGTCGCGCGCGATCCTGAAGCATATCACCAGCACCTGGGGGATGCTCGCCCTGATCGCGTTGCGGCAAGGCACGCTGCGGTTCAGCGAGCTGCGGCGGCGGGTGAACGGGGTGAGCGAACGGATGCTCGCGCAGACGCTGCAGCAGTTGGAAGGTGACGGTCTGGTGCTGCGCGTCAGCTATCCGGTGGTGCCGCCCCACGTGGAATATAGCCTGACCCCACTGGGCGAGGAGGCGGCGGCTCTGGTCGAGGGACTGGCCGACTGGATCGAGGGGAATTTGGGGACGTTGATGAAGGGGGTAGAGGCGCCGGAAGCGGCCTGAGTACCCGTCCCTTACTCCGTTCGTGCTGAGCGAAGTCGAAGCACGTGCTTCGGGCGGTGTTTTTTGCAGCACGTGCTTCGACTTCAGCCCAAAGGGCTGAAGTTTATCCTGAGCGCCTGCCTTGGCAGGCAGTCGAAGGGCTCAGCACGAACGGGTTTTTGGGTTTCCCTGTTGAACTTAACCCCCGTAAGCGGCCGCCAGCCGCAGCACCTCACCCGCCAGTTCCGGCCGACAGATCAGCAGATCGGGCAGATAGGGATTGGGGTGATTGTAGGTGAGCGGGCGACCGTCCACCCGGCTCACATGCAGCCCCGCCGCCGCCGCCACCGCCACCGGCGCGCAATTGTCCCACTCATATTGGCCGCCGGTGTGGAGATAGATTTCCGCCTCGCCGCGCACCACCGCCATCGCCTTGGCGCCGGCCGAGCCCATCGGCACCAGTTCGGCGCCCAGGGCTTCGGCCACCGCCACCGCCTCGGCAGCGGGACGCGTGCGGCTCACCAGCATCCGCAGCGGGCCGCCCGACGCTGCGGGCATCGCCACCCGATCCGACCGCAGCACCAGACCCAGCCCCGGCAGCGCCACCGCGCCCGCCTCGGCCCGGCCGTCCACCGCCAGCGCGATATGCACCGCCCAGTCGGCGCGGCCCTCGCCATATTCGCGCGTGCCGTCGAGCGGATCGACGATCCACACGCGGCTCTGCGTGCAGCGCGCGGTGTCATTCAGTTCCTCTTCGGAGAGGATCGCATCCTCGGGCCGCTGCGTCCGCAGCGCCTCCATGATGAAGCGGTTGGCGACGAGATCGCCCGCCTGCCCCAGCGCCTTGCCCGCGAACAGGCCCGATCGCTGGAGCGAGACGAGCAGTTCGCCCGCCGTCGCCGCGATGCCTGCGGCCAGTTCGGTGTCGGTCAGAACAGGGGCGTTCACGGGATCAGCTTCGCCACGATCAGGTCCGCCGCCTCTTCGGGCGTGAGCGCGGTGGTGTCGATGCGGATTTCGGGAGCATCCGGCGCCTCATAGGGGCTGTCGATGCCGGTGAAATTCTTCAGATCGCCCGCGCGCGCCTTCGCATAGAGGCCCTTCACGTCGCGCGCCTCGGCCTCGGCCAATGGCGTGTCGACATGCACCTCGATGAACTCGCCCGGCTTCATCATCTGGCGCACCAGTTCCCGCTCGGCGCGGAAGGGCGAGATGAAGGCGGTGATCACGATCAGGCCCGCATCGGTCATCAGCTTGGCCACCTCGCCCACGCGACGGATATTCTCCACGCGATCGGCATCGGTGAAGCCCAGATCCTTGTTCAGGCCGTGGCGCACATTGTCCCCGTCCAGCAGGAAGGTGTGGCGGTTCATCCGCGCCAGCTTCTTCTCGACCAGATTGGCGATCGTCGACTTGCCCGCGCCCGAAAGCCCGGTGAACCACAGCACGGCGGGGGTCTGGTTCTTGAGCGCGGCATGCGCCTCGCGGCTGATATCCTGCGCCTGCCAGTGGACATTCTGCGCCCGCCGCAGCGAGAAATGGATCATCCCCGCCGCCACGGTGGCGTTCGTGATCTTGTCGATCAGAATGAATCCGCCGAGCGTGCGATTGTCGGCATAAGGCTCGAACACCAGCGGCCGATCGGTCGCGATGTTCGCAACGCCGATCGCGTTCAGTTCCAGAGTCTTGGCAGCAAGATGCTCCAACGTATTGACGTTGACCTGATATTTCGGCGCCTGGATCGTCGCGCTCACGGTCTGCGTGGCGGACTTGAGCCAATAGGAGCGGCCGGGCAGCATCGCCTCGTCCGCCATCCACACGATCGTCGTCTCGAACTGGTCGGCGGCCTGCGGGGGATTGTCGGCGATGGCGATCACGTCGCCGCGCGAGCAATCCACCTCGTCAGCGAGCGTCAGCGTGACCGACTGGCCCGCCACCGCTTCGTCTAGGTCGCCGCCCAGCGTGACGATGCGCGCGATGCTGGAGGTCTTGCCAGAAGGCAGCACGCGCACGGCATCGCCCGGCTTCACCGAACCCGTCGCGATCAGGCCGGAAAAGCCACGGAAATCGAGATTGGGCCGGTTCACCCACTGCACCGGCATCCGGAAAGGCTTCGCCTGATCGGCGGTCTGATCGACCGGCACCGTCTCCAGATGCTCGATCAGGGTCTTGCCGCGATACCAGGGGGTCTTCTCGGAGAGCGACGCGATATTGTCGCCCTTGAAACCCGAAATCGGGATGGCGGTGAAATCGGTGATGCCGATCTCGCTGGCGAAGGCGCGATAGGCGAGCCGGATGCGATCGAACACGGACTGGTCATAATCGACCAGATCCATCTTGTTCACCGCCAGCACGATATTCCGGATGCCGATCAACTGCGCCAGATAGGAATGGCGCCGCGTCTGCGTCAGCACACCCTTGCGCGCATCGACGAGGATCACGGCGAGATCGGCGGTGGACGCGCCCGTCACCATGTTGCGCGTATATTGTTCGTGGCCGGGCGTATCGGCGACGATGAACTTGCGCTTCTCGGTCGCGAAGAAGCGATAGGCGACGTCGATCGTGATGCCCTGCTCGCGCTCGGCGGCGAGACCGTCCACCAGCAGAGCGAAATCGATCTCCTGTCCCTGCGTGCCGACACGCTTGGAATCCGCCTCGAGCGCCGCCAGCTGATCTTCGAAGATCATCTTCGAATCGTACAGCAAGCGCCCGATAAGCGTGGATTTTCCATCATCCACCGAGCCGCAGGTGATGAAGCGCAGCAACGTCTTGTGCTGATGCTGCGCCAGATAGGCGTCGATATCCTCGGCGATGAGGGCATCGGTTTTGTAGATGGGATCGGTCACGCCTGTTCCTCGCGAGGCTCGCTCGCAAAACGCCCGTTCGTCCTGAGCCCTTCGACTGCCTGCCAAGGCAGGCGCTCAGGATGAACTTCAGCCCCTTGGGCTGAAGTCGAAGGACGTGCTGCAAGCGACATGCCCGAAGCCCGTGCTTCGACTTCGCTCAGCACGAACGGGGAGAAAGCGTTGGGCGAAAGGGCCATCAGAAATACCCCTCCTGCTTCTTCTTCTCCATGCCGGCCCCGCCCGCATCCTTGTCGATCGCGCGGCCCTGTCGTTCGGAGGTGGTGGTGAGCAGCATTTCCTGGATCACTTCGGACAGGGTCGCCGCCTCGCTCTCCACAGCCCCCGTCAGCGGATAGCAGCCGAGCGTGCGGAAGCGGATCGATCGATCGACCGGCACTTCGCCGGGCTCCAGCGGAAAGCGATCGTCATCCACCATCAGCAGCATTCCGTCACGCTCCACGGTCGGGCGCTTCTGCGCGAAATAGAGCGGCACGATCGGCACGTCGTTCAGCTGGATATATTGCCAGATGTCCAGTTCGGTCCAGTTGGAGATGGGGAAGACGCGGATGCTTTCCCCCTTCGCCTTCTTGGCATTGTAGAGGTTCCACAATTCCGGCCGCTGGTTCTTCGGATCCCAGCGATGATTGGCCGAACGGAACGAGAAGATGCGCTCCTTGGCCCTGCTCTTCTCCTCATCGCGCCGGGCGCCGCCAAAGGCCGCGTCGAAGCCGTACAGGTCCAGCGCCTGCTTCAGCCCTTCCGTCTTCCACATGTCGGTGTGGAGCGCGCCATGATCGAACGGGTTGATCCCCCGCTCCCTGGCCTCGGGATTCTGATAGACGAGCAGTTCCATGCCGCTCTCGCGCGCCATCCGGTCGCGCAGCTCGTACATCGCCTTGAACTTCCACGTCGTATCGACATGCAGCAGCGGGAAAGGCGGCGGGCTCGGGTAAAAGGCCTTGCGCGCAAGGTGGAGCATCACCGCGCTGTCCTTGCCCACCGAATAGAGCATCACCGGCTTCTCGGCCTCGGCGACGACTTCGCGCAGGATGTGGATGCTCTCGGCCTCGAGACGCTCGAGATGGGTCAGGGTCTTGTTCGACATGTTGCGGCTCATCTGGCCCACGCAGAGGCCGGCCGCCATTCAGTTTTTCCTGTGCGGCCCCAAGCTGTAGCTTAGCTGCTCAGAAAGACCGCACTCCCGCGAACGCGGGAGTCCAGAGACGCGGACACAACGCCTGAAGCTCTGGGCTCCTGCGTTCGCAGGAGCACCAGCTTAGAGCACCGTCCCCTGCCGCCCGGCCAGTTCGACCACATATTGCCACGCGACGCGGCCGGAGCGGTGGCCGCGCGTCGTCGCCCAGGCGATCGCCTCCTGCGGATCGAAGGTCAAGCCGTGCGCCTTCGCATAACCCGCCACCATCGCCACGTAGGTCGGCTGATCGACAACATGGAAGCCGAGGCTGAGGCCGAAGCGATCGGCCAGCGCCAGCTTGTCGTCCGCCACGTCGCGCGGATTGATGACGTCGGTCTGCTCGCTCATGTGCCGCTCGACGATGTGGCGGCGATTGGCCGTCACCAGCAGGCGCGCATTGGCCGGGCGCGCCTCGGCGCCGCCCTCCAGCAGCGAGCGCAGACGGCGCGGGCCGCCGTCGCCATCGGCAAAACCCAGATCGTCGATGAAGATGGCGAAGGCGCGATCGACGCCCGCGATCCGATCGAACAGAGGCGGCAGCGCATCCAGCGTATCGCCCGCCACCTCGATCAAGGCGAGCTTGCCCTGCTCGGCCTGAATCTGGCCAACGGCTGCCTTCACCAAAGCCGACTTGCCCGTGCCGCGCGCGCCCCACAGCAACACGTCATGCGCGGGCAACCCGCCCGCCAGCCGGCGGAGATTGTCGGTCAGTTGCGCCTTCTGCGGATCGATGCCTTCGAGCAGCGCCAGCGGCAGCGGCGAAAATTCGCGCGCGGCCACCAGAGCGCCGTCGCGCCACACATAAGCGGGCGCAGCCAGCGGATCGGCCGAGGCCGGCGGCGGGGGCGACATCCGCTCCAGCGCCGCGACGATGCGGGTCAGCAAAGCGTCGCTCATGCCGCCAGCGCCTTGATGCCGGCCTCGTCCAGGCGCCAGGGCTGCCATCCCGATTGCGGCCTGCCGCCGATCGTCCGGTAGAAATTCATCGCGCTCTCATTCCAGTCCAGAACCGCCCAATCGATCCGCGCGCAACCGCGCGTCACCGCCTCCCGCGCCAGCGCCCGGAACAAGGCCTTGCCCGCGCCCGTGCCGCGCGCCGCCTCATCGACGACGAGATCCTCCAGGTAAATGCCGGGTCGCCCCGTCCAGGTCGAATAATTGAGGAACCACACGGCGACCCCCACGATCGCCCCGCCCGCCTCCGCGACATGCGCGAAGACCTGCGCGCCCTCCGCAAAGAAGGTGGCGTGCAGCGAGGCTTCCGTCGCCTCCACCGCATCCGGCTGACGCTCATAGGTGGCGAGGTGGCGGATCAGCCGGAGGATATCGGGCACATCGCCCGGCACGGCGGGACGGACCATAGCGCTCACAGCGACACCTCCGCCGCCATCGGCTCCGGCCGGCGGGACAAGGCCGCGACCACGCATCCCGCCACGATCAACGCCGCGCCCGCCAGCACCGTCACGGTCAGCGTCTCGCCGAAAAACAGCGCCCCCAGGATCGCGGACCAGACAAACGCCGAATATTCCACCGGGATCAACGTCTTCGCCTCCGCTCTGGCATAGGCCCAGGCGAGCAGGAACACCGACATCTGCGCCAGCACCGCCCCCAGGATGATCATCGGCCAGTGCGACAGCGCGGGCAAAGGCGCAAGCCACGGCGCCAGCGGCAACAGCCACATCAGCGTGGTGGCATTCTGGAAGAAGGTGATCTCCACCGCGCTCGCCGCCTGCGCCTGTCGCCGCAGCAGGGTGAGCCCATAGCCATAGATGGCCGCCGCGCCGAGGATCGCCACACCGCCGCCGATCGCGCCGCGATCCACCTGCCCCGTCAGCCGCCCCGCGATCAGGACCGCGACGCCCGCCACGCCGAGCAGCGAGGCGATGATCTGTCGACGCCCGATCCGCTCGCCCAGCAGCACCGCCGAACAATAGAGCGCCACCAGCGGCGAGATGAAGGACAAGGCGATGCCCTCCGCCATCGGCAGACGGGTGAGCCCATAAAAATAGCCGATCGCCGAAACGGCCGTCACGGCGCCGCGCTGGACATGCAGCATCAGCACCGCGAGCGTCGGCCACGACGCCCCGCCCCGCGCCAGCAACAGGCCGGTCAGCGGCAGCGCCGCGACCGTACGCCACAGCATCGCGCAATAGGCTCCGATCACCAGAGCGAGCCCCTTCATAACGGCATCCATGGTCGTGAATATTGCTATTCCGATACAGGCCGCGACGATTGGTAGCGCTCCCAATTGCTTAAAGCTCAATCGCAAATCCCTATTTTGCAACGACGTTTGTCTCGGAAATCCCACATTGGCCGCCCGCGTTACGGAACCGCATTTGTTGCTGCTTGTTATGCAACCGCTCTAAAAAGGTTAGCCTCCATGACCTATTCCCGGGAGGGCGCGAAAGCCGGTTCGCGCTCCCTTACGATCCTCGTGATCGCGCTGTTTTTCATATGGGGCGGCGCCACGAGCCTCAACGATATCCTGATCCCGAAACTGAAGGGACTCTACTCGCTCACCTACCTCGAGGTGATGCTGACGCAGTTCGCCTTCTTCACCGCTTACTTCATCGTCTCGATCCCGGCCGGCACGCTGATCACGCGCATCGGCTATCTGAAGGGCATCGTCGTCGGCCTGGTGGTGACGGCGCTGGGCGCCCTGCTCTTCTGGCCCGCTGCCTCGTCCGGCATCTATATGAGCTTCCTCGGCGCGCTGTTCGTGCTGGCGGCGGGCATCACGATCCTGCAGGTGGCGGCGAACCCGTTCATCGCCTCGCTAGGCGACGAGCGCACGTCGAGCAGCCGGCTGACCTTCGCGCAGGCGTTCAATTCGCTCGGCACGACCGTCTGGCCCTATGTCGGCTCCAACCTCATTCTGGCGGGCACCGTCGGCGCGGTCGATCCCGCGACGCTCTCCGCCTCGGCCCTGCCCGCCTATCGCGTGCAGGAAAGCGCGGTCATCGCCCACGTCTATGTCGGCATCGCGATCGTGCTGGCGATCATCGCATTGGTCTTCTGGCTGCGCCGCAATGCGGTCGCCAACGAGCGCCCCGATGCGGTCGGCTTCCTCGACAGCCTTAGCCTGCTCGGCCAGAAGCGCATCCTGTTCGGCGTGGTCGCGCTCTTCTGTTACGTCGGCGCCGAAGTCTCGATCGGCAGCCTGATGGTCAATTATCTGGGCCAGCAGGACGTGATGGGCCTCGATGCCCGCGCGGCCGGCGAGCGCCTTTCGCTCTACTGGGGCGGCGCGATGATCGGCCGCTTCATCGGCGCGGCGCTGCTCCAGCGGATCGAGCCGGGCAAGCTGCTCGCCACCTTCTGCGGCGCGACGGTGCTGCTCGTCCTGACATCGATCTTCACGCACGGCCCGCTGGCCGGCTGGTCGCTGCTCGCGGTCGGCCTGTTCAACTCGATCATGTTCCCCACGATCTTCAGCCTCGCGCTGGAGGGCCAGGGCGATCGCACGCCGGAAGCATCCGGCCTGCTCTGCATGGCCATCGTCGGCGGCGCGATCCTGCCGCTCGTCAGCGGCGGTATCGCCGATGCCACGGGCATCGCCGCCGCGCTTGTCATTCCTGTCGTCTGCTATGTCATCATCGGCATCTTCGGGCTCAGCAATCCCGCCAAAGGTTAAAGAATACATGCACTTGTCCACCTTCAAGACCGCGCTGACCGCGGGACTGCTCGCCACCGCCATGCCCGCGATCGCACAGACCAGCGACACGACGCCCGACGCCAACCCGGCCAACGCCGCCGCCGAAACGCAGGAAGCGCCGAAGACCCCGTCCACCCTCACCGGCGAATGGGGCGGCCTCCGCACCAAGGCGCGCGACGCGGGCATCGATCTCACCGGCGCCTACGTTAGCGAGTTCGGCGCGAACGTGTCCGGCGGCCAGCGCAAGGACGCAACCGAGACCGGCCAGTTCACGTTCGGCGCCACCGTCGATACGGATAAATTGTTCGGCCTGAAGGGCGGCACGCTGCAGGCGTCGATCACCTTCCGTCGCGGCCACAATCTCGCCGATCCGTCGCGCGCCGGCCTCGGCACGCTGCAGCAGGTGCAGGAAGTCTATGGTCGCGGCCAGACCTGGCGCCTGACGGAGCTGTGGTATCAGCAGGATCTGGGCGGCGGCTTCGACATCAAGGCCGGCCGCATGACCCAGGGCGCCGACTTCAACAGCTTCTCCTGCGATTTCATGAACCTCAGCTTCTGCGGCGCGCCCGCGGGCAACCTTGCCGGCGATTACTGGTATAACTGGCCGATCGCGCAGTGGGGCGCGCGCCTGCGCTACAAGACGCCGACCTGGTATGCGATGGCCGGTGCGTACGAGAACAATCCGCGCAACCTGAACAACAAGTTCATCTTCGGCTATTTCCACGGCGCCACCGGCGTTCTCGCCACCGGCGAAGCGGGCTGGACCCCGCATCTCGGCGCGAAGGGCCTGCCCGGCAGCTATCGCGTCGGCGGCTGGTATAACAGCTCTGACGCGAACGATCTGCTGCTCGGCGTCGATCGCCAGCCCTTCGCCGTGACGGGCACCAATCCGTTGCGGAAAGACTCGCGCTATGGCGGCTATGTCGAGATCCAGCAGCAACTGACCGGCACCGCGACCGTCGATGCCAAGGGCGAGACCAAGACGGTCAAGGGCCTGAGCATCTTCTTCAACATGACGCAGACCGATCGCGGCACGCAGCGCACCGACAATCAGACCGCTGTCGGCCTGGTCCTGACCGGCGCGATTCCGGGCCGTGCCGCCGACGATATCGGGTTCGCCGTCGCCCGCACGAACGTGAACGCCCGCGCCGCGCAGGCGGAGGTGCTCGCGTCGCCAGGCTCGGAAAAGCCGAACGCCGAATATGCGGCCGAACTCTATTACGGCCTTCACCTGAAGCCGTGGCTCGTGCTGCGTCCGAACGTCCAGTATATCGTCGATCCGGGCGGCTATTCGGACATGAAGGATGTCGTCGTTCTCGGCGTGAAGAGCGCGGTGACCTTCTAAGCCCGCCTTCCTCCAACAAGAAAAGCCATCTCGGAACTGTTCCGAGGTGGCTTTTTTGTGGGCCCGATCAGGCCCCTATTTCTTGGTGGTTCGCTCGGTCGTCACCCGTTCGCGCATCACCTGTCGGGCCGCCTCGAACTGGGCACGCTCGGCATCGGACAAAGCAGGCGCACGCGCCTCGATCGCGTCGAGCCCGGTCGCCTCCCGCCGCAATGCCTTCGCCTGACGCCTGGACAGCTGGCCGGACTCCCGCCCTGCGGAAATATCGTCGCGGACATTCGGGGTTGGGCTCCACGTCGCGGACGGCATGGCCGTCCGGTTGCGCGGCATGCCCCCCATGATCTGCGCGGATGCCGGCAGCGCCGTCACCAGCGCCACCGCCATGAGACATGTCTTGGTCCGCATCGCATCCTCCTCTCACAGGAGGCGGGCGATCACGCGTCGGCCGTTACTCCGCCGCTTCCGCCACCGCCTCGGCCGCCTCGATCTCGGCGGCCTTCGCCTCGACCAGCTTCACGATATGATCGATCATGTCGGCATCCTGGATCGTATGATCGGTGACGCCCGACAGATAGACCATGTGCTTGCCATTACCGCCGCCGGTGAGGCCGATGTCGGTCTCGCGCGCCTCGCCGGGGCCATTCACCACGCAGCCCAGCACCGAAAGGCTCAGCGGCACGCGGATATGCTGCAGCCGGTTCTCCAGCTTCTCGACCGTCCGGATCACGTCGAAGCCCTGCCGCGCGCAGCTGGGGCACGAGACGACGCGCACGCCGCGCTGGCGCAGGCCGAGCGCCTTCAGAATCTCGAAGCCGACGCGTACCTCTTCCTCGGGCTCGGCCGAAAGGCTCACGCGGATCGTGTCGCCGATGCCGGCCCAGAGCAGATTGCCCATGCCGATCGCCGACTTCACCGTGCCGCCGATCAGGCCGCCCGCCTCAGTGATGCCCAGATGCAGCGGGCAATCCACCGCATCGGCCAGCTGCATGTAGGCGGAGACGGCGAGGAACACGTCCGACGCCTTCACCGCCACCTTATATTCGTGGAAATCCTGATCCTGCAGCAGCTTGATATGATCGAGCGCGCTTTCGACGAGGGCCTCGGGGCACGGCTCGCCATATTTCTCCAGCAGGTCCTTCTCGAGGCTGCCCGCGTTCACGCCGATGCGGATCGCGCAGCCATTGGCCTTGGCGGCGCGCACCACTTCGGCCACGCGCTCGCTCGATCCGATATTGCCGGGATTGATGCGGAGGCAGGCGGCGCCCGCATCGGCCGCTTCCAGTGCACGCTTATAATGGAAGTGGATGTCCGCCACGATCGGCACCTTGGCGGCGCGCGTGATCAGCGGCAGCGCCGCCGTCGAGGCCTCGTCCGGGCAGGAGACGCGGATGATGTCCGCGCCCGCTTCCTCGCAGCGGCGGATCTGGTCGATCGTCGCCGCGGCATCTTCGGTCGGCGTGTTGGTCATGGTCTGCACCGAGATCGGGGCATCGCCGCCGACGGGCACCTTGCCGACCATGATCTGACGGGATTGGCGGCGCGCAATATCGCGCCAGGGGCGAACGGACATCGGAAATGGGTCTCACAGGGCTGTTCGCGCAGGCCTATAGCGCATCTGCAGCGAGGGAAGCACCCCCCGACTCACCGTTCTGTCGCGCAGGCGGTTGACGACGGCGCAACAGGGCAACAGGGAGAGCCGACGTGCCTGCTTCCGCCCCCACCTACCCCGGTGCCCCCGCGCCGTCCGCTCCCGTGCCGCGCCCCGGCCGCCATTTCGGCATGGACTGGCTCCGCATCGGCGCGTTCCAGCTGCTGATCCTCTATCATATCGGCATGTATTTCGTGCCGTGGGAATGGCACGTCACCGCCGACAAGACGGTCCCCTGGGCGGTGCTGCCGATGGTGGCGATCAACGCGTGGCGGCTGACATTGCTGTTCACCGTATCCGGTTTCGCCAGTGCGGCGATGCTGACGCGCACGAAGCTGCCGCCCTTCGTGAAGAACCGGGTGGTGCGGCTCGGCGTGCCCCTGATCTTCGGCGTGATCGTCATCACGCCGATCCAGCCCTGGATCCAGTTGACCACGCAGCGCGGCTACACCGCCGATTTCTCCTATTTCTACCTGCACGATTATTATCGGTTCGCGATGTTCCGGGGCATGCCTTTGCCCGCGTGGCAGCATCTGTGGTTCGTCTTCTACCTGCTGGTCTATACGCTGCTGCTCGCCTGCCTGCGGACGTTGCCGGCCGGGCTGCGGACGAGCCTGCGATCGATCGTCGAGCGTATCCTGACGGGGCCTTTGCTCCTGCTGATCCCCGCCGCCATCGCCATCTTCGTGCGGCTCCACTGGCTGGCATCGGCCGAGGACAATCACAATTTCCTCGGCGACTGGGTGGCGCATATCCGCCACTTCCCGGCCTTCCTGTTCGGTTACCTTCTCTATCGGTCGCAGAGCTTCTGGGGCACGATCCGCAAGGGCTGGCCGTGGATCGCCGCCGTCGCGCTGATCGCCACCGTGATCGAGGTGCTGATCGCGTGGGATTATCCGATGACGCGGCCGATCACGGCGGGGATGCGATCGCTCTATCAGGCCGCGCGCGTCGTGCAGGGCTGGAGCGCGATCCTCGCCCTGATCGGCATCGCCGACCATTATTGGGACCGCGACGTGGGCCCCCGCGCGATGCTGGCCGAGGCGGTCTTCCCCTTCTATATCATCCACCAGACGATCATCATCGTGGTCGGCTGGCTGCTGCTGGGGAGCGATGTGCCCAACCTGCCCCGCCTCCTGATCCTGGTCGCGACCACGATGATCGGCTGCTGGATCTTCTATCTCGTCGGGCGACGCGTCGCCTTCATCCGGCCGTTGATCGGCCTGCGACCCAAACCGCCGACGTTTCGACACAAAGAGGCCTGACATGAGCGAATGGACGCTGGTGATCCACGGTGGATCCGGATCGATGCGGCGCGGCGTACTGCCCGAGGCGGAGGATGAAGGCGGTCGCGCCGGGCTGGAGGCCGCGCTGAAGGCGGGCGGCGCCGCGCTCGACGCCGGCGGCTCCGCGCTGGATGCGGTCGAGGCCGCGGTGCGGGTGATGGAGGACGATCCCCATTTCAACGCCGGGCGCGGCGCGGTCTTCTCGTGGGACGGCGCCAACGAACTGGACGCCGCGATCATGGACGGCACCAGCCGCGCCGCCGGCGCGATCAGTTCGGTCACCACCACGCGCAACCCCGTCTCGCTCGCCCGCAAGGTGATGGAAGATGGCCGCCATGTGCTGCTGTCGGGCGCGGGCGCGGACGAATTCAGCCGCGACAAGGGGCTGGAGCAGGTCGAACCGGACTATTTCGCGCTGGCCGAGCGTCGTCGCCAACTCGACGAGATCAAGGCCGGCGGCGGTTTCGACAGCGCGATGAAATATGGCACGGTCGGCGCTGTCGCGGTGGACGCGCAGGGCCATGTCGCCGCCGCCACCTCCACCGGCGGCCTGACCGCCAAGCGCTGGGGCCGGATCGGCGACAGCCCGCTGATCGGTGCGGGCACCTATGCCGACGATCGCGCCTGCGCCACCTCCTGCACCGGATCGGGCGAGATCTTCATCCGCGCCGTGGCCGCGCACGAGATCGCCGCGCTGGTCCGCTTCGGCAAGCTCGGGCCGGTGGATGCCGCCGGATCGGTGATCGCCGAGATCGGCGCCATGGGGGGCAAGGGCGGCGTCATCACCGTCGGACCGGACGGCACGGGGGGCTGGGCGTTCAACACGCCGGGCATGTATCGCGGCATCCTGCGATCGGGCGAAGCGCCCCGAGTCGCCATCTATGACGACGAAGATTGATTTGGGGATAGATCGGATGATCCGCCGCTTTCTGCTGCTCCTCGCCGGGCTGTCCGCCCTCGGCGCCTCGCCCGCCGCCGCCTTCTGGGAATATGGCCACCAGACGGTGGGCGCGATCGCGCTGTCCCAGGTGCAGCCGCGGACCCGCGCCGCCATCGCCGGGCTGCTGCGCCAGCAGAAGATCCTCGAAACGCCGACCTGCCCGATGCGGACGATCGAGGAAGCCTCGGTCTGGCCGGATTGCATTAAGACGCTGGGGGACCGTTTCTCCTACGCCTATAGCTGGCACTTCCAGGATTTCGACGTCTGCAAGCCGTTTGATTTCAAGGCGAACTGCGCGAACGGCAATTGCGCCTCGGCCCAGATCGCGCGCGCGCAGCGGATGCTGGCCGATCGCAAGCTGCCCGCGCGCGATCGCCTGATGGCGCTGGCTTTCCTTGTCCATTTCGTAGGCGACATCCACCAGCCGCTCCACGCCGCCGACGCGCATGACGATGCGGGCGGCAACGGCACGAAGGCGAGCTACGGCGCGATCGGCGGCCGCACCAATCTTCATGCCATCTGGGACGGACTGCTGGCCGATCGCGCCATCTCCACCCCGCCGGGCGGCCCCGCCGGCCTGCTCTCCGGCACCACGGTGGAGGAGCGCAAGACGCTGGCGCAAGGCTCGATCGAGGACTGGATGCATCAGAGCTGGGAGGTGGCGAAGGATGTCGTCTATCCGTCGGCCGTGGGCGATGTCTGCGCGCTACCGCCCGGTACCAAGGCCAGCGGCAAGCTGGACGAGGCCAAGATCCAGACGTTGATCCCGGTGATGCGCGCCCAGGTGCTGAAGGGCGGCCTCCGCCTCGCCCGGATGCTGGACGAGGCACTGGACGGCGATCACCCCGAAGTCGCCCACCCGCCCCGCGCCAAGGCGGGCTGACAACCTCCGCCCCCTTCCCGTTCGTGCTGAGCCTGTCGGGGCCTGTCCTGAGCGACTGCCGCAGGCAGGCAGTCGAAGGGCACTGTCCTGCTTTCTTCGGGACGAAGAAGAACAGTCCTTCGACAGGCTCAGGACAAACGGAGTAAGCCCGCGATATGCGCTATTTCCTCGATACCGAGTTCGACGGCTTCGGCGGCCCGCTGCTGAGCCTGGGCCTCGCCGCCGAGCATGGCGACAATGATTATTATGTCGTGATCCCGCACGATCACGAGCCGACCGAATGGGTCGCGCGCCATGTGGTGCCGTATCTGAAGAGCGTGCCGACCACGCTCTACAACCAGCTCGACCGCGAGGCCGCCGCGCACGATATCGCCGCATACCTCGCCTCCGACCCCGATCCCGAGATCATCGCCGACTGGCCCGAGGATATCGCCCTGTTCTGTCGCCTGCTGCTGGTGGGCGACACGGAGATTGTCGACATCTCCCACCTCCGCTTCCGTTTCCTGCGGACGCCAGGCTTCTCGACCGCGCGCAACAGCGCGGTGCCGCACAATGCCCTGCACGATGCGAGGGCGCTCCGGGATTTCGTGCTTTCGACGGAAGGGTAAGCCTTACCCTCCACCAAAGACACCGTTCGTCCTGAGCGAAGTCGAAGGACGTGCTACAAATGGCACCGCGTGAAGCACGTCCTTCGACTTCGCTCAGGACGAACGGTGGAGAGAGTTCCGCCCTACTGCAAAGTAGGCTCGTCGCCCGCGTCCAGACCGAAGAAACGGAGGAAATCGACCAGCATATCGGCGCGATCGGCCAGCGTCGGGGCTTCCAGCAACGCCTGCTTCGCCGCGATATCGAACGGCGCGACCTGCGAAATGCCGCTCACCAGCGCCTCGTCGTCCAGCCGGCCGACGTCGTCCCATTCGATCTCATAGCCATGCGCGTCGGCGAAGCGGCGTGCCTCGCGCTCCACATCCGCGCGGACGACGCTGGGCAGCGGATCGGGATCCTCGAAATCGCCCGTGAACGTCTCCGCCTCGATCTGGCGGAACGGCGTGGTGACGTCCATCTCGCGCACGGTGCGAAAGCGGGTGACGCCTTCCAGCACCAGATTGAAGCGCCCGTCCTCCATCGCCTCCACCTGCGCGATGCGGCCGACGCAGCCGACATCGAACAGAGCGGGCGCCTCCAGATCGGGCGCCTGCATCGGCAAGGGCTGGATCATCGCGATGCGCCGGTCGCGCGCGAGCGCATCGCTCACCATCGCCCGATAGCGCGGCTCGAAGATATGCAGCGGGAGATAGGCGCGCGGCAGCAGCAGCGCGCCCGGCAGCGGGAAGATGGACAGCCGCGTGCCGGTGCGCGTGGTCATCCGAACAGGACGGCCGAGAGGCGGCGGCGCTGCTGCGACACCCACGGATCTTCAAGGCCGGTCGCCTCGAACAACGTCAGCAGCCGCTTGCGGGCGGCGGCCTCGTTCCAGTCGCGATCCAGCTCGATCGAGCCGAGCAGAAGGTCCGCCGCGCCATCGCGATCGCCCGCGCCCATCAGCGCCCCAGCCAGTTCGTAACGCGCCTCCTGATCCTCGGCATTGGCGGCGACCTTGGCGCGCAAAGCCTCGACCTCGCCCACCGGGCCGGTCGCGGCCGCCAGCGCGATCGCGGCGCGGGCGCGGAGAACGCCCGCATCCTTGGCCTTGTCGGCCGGCAACGTATCCAGCGCGGCGGTCGCCTCATCGACACGGCCCGCCGCGACCAGCGCACGCGCGAGGCCCGCCACGACGGCGGGATCCTCGGGTGCCATGTCGAGCAGCTGGGTGAAGATCGAGACGGCGCGCTCCACCTCGCCCGCCTCCAGCACCTGCTCGCCCATCGCGATCAGCGGGGCGACATCCTGGTGCAGCTGATCCTCCGCGCCCTGAACCGGGATCTGGCGAAGGATCTGATCGAGGATCTGGCCGATCTGGCTTTCCGAGCGCGCATTGGTCAGGTCCGCCACCGGCTGTCCCTGGAAGATCGCATAGACGGTCGGGATCGACTTTACGCGGAATTGGGACGCGATGAACTTGTTCTCGTCGACATTCACCTTGGCGAGGATCACGCCCTTGCCCGCATAGGCCGCCGCGACCTTCTCCAGCGTGGGGGTGAGCTGCTTGCAGGGGCCGCACCATTCCGCCCAGAAATCGAGGATGACGAGCGACGTCATCGACGGCTCGATCACGTCGCGCTGGAAGGCCTCGACCTCCGCCCGATCCGCCGCGCTCATGCCCAAGGTCGCCAAAATCGTCTCCATCACCACCGAAATGAACCGCCCCTATGTGGGCGGGATGCGTCCGAGGGCAAGGGCGGAGCGCCGGGCCGGTCCGCGCGAAAGTCGCGCCAAAGCCTCCCCTCCAGAGGCCCGCGCGCGTCGCACGGCCGCATGCCCGCGATCACACCCGAGGAATGGAAACATACGCACCCGGAACTTCCGGCGTGCGCGGGCGTCATGAATAAACGAATGGGAGATGCCAATTCTGGCCATATCTCCCTCGGGAGAGGCCATGCTGACGCTTATTCTCGTTATTCTTCTGATCCTCTGGTTGGGCGGATCTTTCCCGCGTGCAGGCGCCTACAATGCCAATTGGGGATTTGCCCCGGTCGGCCTCGGCACGATCCTGATCATCGTGCTGCTGATACTTCTTCTGACCGGACGGATCTGACGAGCGCGCGGCATCGGCACGATCTTCGCATCGATGCCGCGCTGAATATCGGCATTTCTTCGGAAGATAACCCGCAACTCGCAATAACCATCCTCATCGGACACTTATCGCCCGTCCCTTCCTAGATCTTTCCTGGAAGATCGATAGATTTCCCCGCATTCAGCGAGTCGGGAGATCATCGGTGGATCCTTGGGTGATCGACGCCAATGAGATGAAGGCGTCCCAGATTTCGGTTTTCCAAACCAATCTTCTCCACCCGACCAAGAGCATCAAGGCATTTCTGGAGAGCAATAGCACCACGATGATCGTGGTCGCCCCGAAGGGATTCGGGAAAACCTTGCTTCTCAAGGCGAAACGTCTTTCCATCACGGATCCTTCGATCACGATCCTTCCATCCGGACAATCACTGCTCGACAAGCCAGCCGGATCGCCCAGTCCGCCCGCATCGAAGGAATATTCGGATACACGGGACAATCCGGCCTATTGGAAAGGCCTGTGGACGATCGCCATCGCGATCGGTGTCCTCAAACACGAAAAATGGCACCCGGAGGGCCTCCCGCCCGTGCTGGAGCGGATCTTCGCGGAGAAGGAGCTGACCAGCATCTGCGATATATTCGATCCGCTTCTTTCCGCCTCCTACGCCGACTACATAAAAATCGTCGCATGCTACAATGACAAGCTCAAGCTCAGCATGAGAAACATATCTCATAATATTTCCATATTCATCGATAATATAGACGAATATTATGAGGATATGCTGCGGGCCCAGCATATGGATGTCGGAACCAATCTCTACGGCGAGGCCAAGGAGATATATTGGTATCTCGCGCAGCTCGGCATCGCCCTCGCCTCCCGCGAAATCAACGAACATAACAGCCACATCCGCGTCTATGCGTCGATCAGGAGCGAGGTGAAGCAGCGCAGCATCACCAAAAGCTCGTTCGGGATCCAGCTGACGAGCCGATCCCTCCAGATGAACTATAGCGATCATGATCTGAAGCAGATCATCGAGAAGAATATTCTGGCGGAAAAGAAACCCAATCTCCTGCCCGGCGGGACGACGCCGATCGACAAGTTCCTCGGCAAGGATTGTATCAGCGTCTTCCATCCCAAGACGGGAGATCAGGAGGACTTTCTCGATTTCTGGATACGGCATACGCTGCGCCGCCCGCGCGACATCGTCCTGGTCGGCCGCCACATATCGGCGCTCGAACCGCGCGACCGCAATGCGCGCTCGCTCCGGCAGGCCGTGCGAACCGCGTCGCGGGAGATCGCGCGCGGGTTCATGGCGGAAATGGAGCCCCACCTTGCAGGCTTCGATCCGGATATCCTGATCGGACTCATCCGGAGCAACACGCTGTCCGCCGCCGAACTGGCCCGGATTTCCGCCGAATATGCCCAGCTCTACGAGAAGAAGTATGAAGCGCGGGGCGAACTGCACACCGATCATGTCTTCTGCGCGCTGTACAAGATCGGATTGCTCGGCGTGATCCGGAACGACGAGCAGACCTACGAGCGGATCCAGGATTTCCTGCCGCTGGGCAGCGTCGCGCTGGACGAGATCCATGTCCTGCCGGATGCGGACCTCTATCTGATCCACCCCATATTGGACGATCTGATCGGCACGCGCTCGACCCGATATTTCAACGGGCTCAACGATCTCAACGTGATCGGCGCGGGCCGGCGCTGGCGTGACGAGCGATCCGTCTCCTACGTCCTGAAAGGCGATCTCAAAGGCTATTCGGAGATCATGAAGGACGTGCCGAAATCCCGTAAATTCAAGGAATTGCTGGACGCTTCGGCGCGCGAATATTTTCACAACATCGATCACCCCGATGTCCATCAGGGGGATTCCATCCTGTTGATCGATACCAATCCCGTATCCGTGATCACGGCCGCGCGCGCGATCGAGGAACGCATCGCCAATTCTGAATTCAAGGGCACGTTCCGGTTCGGCGGGGAAGCCGGTTATGTGATGATCGACGGCAGCGATCAGAACCGCAACGTATCGGGCATGGCCTTGCGGACGGCGGCGAGGCTGGAACCGCACGTCACGCCTGGCGAAATCTGGGTGACGGAAGATTTCGTGACCCGCGTGAAGGAGCAGTTCCGCAGCGACATCTACCAGTTCGAGGAGATTGCGGCGGAGGACGCCCCGGCGCTCGGCACCCAGGACGGCCGCTTCAATCTCGCCAAGAACGAGCGGGACGAACCGATCTTCACCAAGCTGTTCCGCGTCAGGCCGCTTTAAGGCGGCGGTCGCTTCACGCCCGCTGCAGCAATCCCTCCAGCGGACGTGATGCGGGAGCCTGCGCGAACAGGGTACGACGGACGCGGTCCGGCTCGATGCCGAACGCCTCCGCCGCCAGCCCGGCGATCACGCTGTCCAGCCCCGTCGTCGCGTTCAGGTCGCGCTGCTGGTAGAGCTGCGCCTGCGCGAGCCCCGGCCAGTCCGCGATCACGCGCCCGCCCTTCAGGCCACCGCCGAACAGCATCGCGGCCGAGCCCGTGCCGTGATCGGTGCCGCCTGTGCCGTTGGCGGCGGCGGTGCGGCCGAATTCGGTGGCGACGACCACCACCGTCTTGCTCCACGTATCGCCGAGCCCGTCGCGCAAGGCCGCCAGCATCTGATCCAGCGCCTTCAATTGCGCGGTCAGGCGGAAATCCTGTCCGGTATGCGTATCCCAGCCGCCCGTCTCCAGCATGGCGATACGCGGGCCATCCGGACGGGACAGGAAGGAGGCGGCGAGCTTGCCCAGATCAGCGGGCGCGCGTCCCGCATTTTCGTCCGCCGCCATGCCGCGCGCCTCGCGCGCCGCCTCCCACAGCGGATGAAGCTGGGGATCGGCCTGATAGAGGCGGCCGACACGCAGCAGCAGATCGTCGGTCGGCTGCGGCAATGCGGATGGGGCGTAGGAGGCGACCTCGGCGGGGCCCCGCAGCGCCGGCGGCACGGTCGGCGCGAAGGCGATCGCCTCGTCGCGCGCCTTGGGCAGCAGGCCGACGAGCCGGTTGAGCCAGCCGTCGCGGACCGCATAAGGCGCGGTGCCGCCCGTCTCGAGCACATTCTGCCCGTCGAAATGCGAACGATCGCGATAGGGCGAGGCGGTGGCGTGGACGAAGATCGCCTGCTTCTGCCCATACATCGCCGCCGCCTGCACGAGCGCGGGATGGAGCGCGAACTGGCCGTCCAGCTTGGTCGCGCGTGCGGGATCGATCGCCAGCGCGCCGCGCAGCTTCGCATAATCGGGATCGGCATAGGGGATCACGATATTGAGCCCGTCGGCGGCGCCGCGCTGGATGATGAAGACGAAGCGGCTGTCCGTCTCCACCGCCGCCAGCGCCATGCGCGGCGCAACGAGCATCGCGCCGCCGAGCGCCGCGAACTTCAGGAGATCACGCCGGGGAAGATGGTGGTGGTCGCTCATGCTCACCTCCTCTGGAATTCGGGGCTGACGAGCAGCAGGGCCAGCGCGGTCGCGCCGCTCTCGGCCTGTGCCAGTGCCGTGGTGGTGGCGGGCGAGACGGCGGCGGGCATCAGCTTCGGGGCCAGTGCGCGCGCATCGATCCGGTCGCCCGCCGTGGACGCGAAGCGCTGCGCCAGTTCGACGCGGCGCATCAGCGCGTCGGGCGAGGCCCAGGTGGCGGCGATATCGTCATAACCCGCCGGTGACCCCGGCCGCCACACGGGCTGGCCGAGCTGGTTCTGCATCGGCGCGATGTCGGTCTGGCCCAGATCGCGCCGACCGAGCCCGCGCATCGACGAGACAGTCCACTCCCACGGGCTCTTGAACTTGGTGGGCACCGCCGCCCAGCTTTCGGGGGCCGCGATCAGCACGCGATAGACCGCGGTGAGATCGCCGTCATGCTTCAGGAAGGCCGCCGTCATGCGATCGACGAGAGCGGGCGGCGGATCGTCCGCCACGAAATGGCGCGCGAGCTTGGTGGAGACGTGCTTCGCGGTGGCGGGCGAGGTGGCGAGCCGATGCAGCACCGCTTTCGCCTGTCCCTCGCCTTCCTCGGAATAGGCTTTGCCGAGGATCGTGCGCGTGCCGGGCTCGTGGATATTGGGACGGAACTGGAAGCGGCCGAGCGCGCCATCATCCTTGTCGCCGCCGGGTCCCGCGCCGGGGCCCTTGCCGCCGATCGACCAGCCGGTGAGCGCGCGCGCGAATTCGGTGACGTCGGCCTGGGCATAGCCGGTGCGGACGCCGAGCGTGTGCAGTTCCATGATCTCCCGCGCGAGATTCTCGTTCAGGCCGAGCGGACGATCCGGCCGCAACTGGGCCGCGCGCAGCCCGGCCCGGCTGTCGGGCCCGACCGAACGGAATTGATCCAGATAATAGAGCATCGCCGGATGCCGCTCGACCGCGAGCAGCATATCTTCGAACCTGCCCAGCACATGCGGGCGGATCGCCTCCATCTCATAGGCGCCGGCGAAGATCGTCACCTGCGGCTTGTCGGCGGAAAGCGCGAAATGGTTGGCCCAGAAATGGACGAGCCGCTCGACGAAAGGGGTCTCGGTCGCGAGCGCACTGGCCATGCGGGCGTTGGTGGCGGCACGATAGGCCTCGCGCACCCCGGCATTCACGTCCTTGCGCGCGGCCAGAGTGGCGGCATCCTGTTTGGGATCGTTCGCGGCCGCCTTCGCCTGCTTGCGCGCTTCGGCCAGCGCCATCTGATCGGCGAAATACTCCGCCGCCAGCTGCGTGCCGTCGGGGAGCGCGGCGAAGGCGGGCGGACGCGGATCGTAGCGATCGAACTGGTCGAGCAGCCAGCGCTTCGGATCGCCGGGCGGCACGTCATCGGGCCGGGCGCCGAGGCCGAAGCGGTTCAGCGCGATCGAGGCTGGCGAGGGCGAAGGCGCCATGATGTCACTCCAAGCTACTGACCGGGTTCAACGCACGACGCGGAACAATCCGTCGCGGCCCTTTTCTTTTTCTGATCGTCACCCTGAACCGACGGCGGTGGCGCGCTACTTCTTCTTCGGAGCCAGTGGCTGCCTCAGCGGCCCCTGCCGCAGCGCGGCGGCCAGCTTTTCGCGCTCCGCCAGCGGGAGGCTCGCCGAGAAATCCACCACACGGCGCTCCAGTCGTGTCCGCAATTCCACATCGGCCCGTCGTGCGCGATCCAATTGGGCGGACACCGCCGCGCCATCGAAATTCGGCTGCACATAGAGCTTCGCCGCCTCCGCGCGCGCCTGCCGCCCCTCGATCACCAGCCCGCGCGAGGCGAGCGCGGTCTGGCGCATCGCCGCGCGGAACTGGCGCCGCTGCCCCGGCTCGAGCGCGTCGGCCGCCTGGACGCGCCAGCCGGGGCGCGTGCCATAGCCATGCGTCCAGCGCCACACACCGCCCACTATCGCACCGACCAGAAAGATGTTCAGCACCAGCGAGACGATCAGCAGGATTTTGACGGTGCGGCTCATCGCCCGATCTCCGCCTCTGCCAGATCGCCGAAGGCCGTGCCGGTCTCGCGCGCGTCGATCGCGGGCGTCGCGATCGTCAGCGCCGCCGCCGTGGCGGCCGATCCCGCCGCCACGCCCGCCGCCCCCGTCAGCGCGAGCAGCAAGGCGGACCAGCCGATCCGCGCGCGGGTCCAGACACGGGCGCGCGGATGCAGCGCGACGATGCTCGCGGCCAGCGCGGCGGATGGCGGAGCGACCATGTGGCTCAGCAGGAGCGCATCGAACGCCCATTCCTCGTCCAGCAGGCGCGCGGCCGCGGCATCGCTCCGCCCGAACGCCTCGGCGGCGGCGCGCTCGACTTCGGGCCAGCGGCGAGGATCGGCGCCGTAGGCGGCCACGATCGCCTCGAAGCGGGTGCGGTCCATATCGCTCATCGCCTGTCTCCATTCGGCCCGGCTTCGGTCAATCGCGCCCTGAGCGCCCGCCGCCCGCGCGAGAGCAGGCTTTCCAGCGCCTCGACATGAATGCCCATCAGCGCGGCCGCCTCCGCATTGCGCAGCTCCTGATAGTAAGTCAGCACGATCGCCTCGCGCTGGCGATCCGGCAGAGCGGCGAGCGCGGCTGCGATCCGATCCTGCTCGCCCGCCGTCTCGATCCCCGCATCGGGGCCGGCGCGATCGTCGGGCGCGTCCCAGCCTTCGGGTAGGGGCGCCTCGCGGCGGCGGCGCAGCCGATCGTAGCAAAGGTTGAGCGCCACGCGGTGCATCCAGGTGTCGAAGCGCGCGGCACCGGGTGTCCAGCCGGCGGCATGGCGCCAGACGCGCAGGAACACCTCCTGCGCGATATCCTCGGCCTCCTGCGGATCGCCGAGCAGGCGCGCGCCCAGTGCCTTGAGGCGCGGCAGCTTGCGCGCGACGAGCGTGCCGGCGGCCTGCCCGTCCCCCTGCCCGATCCTGCGGACGAGATCGGCATCGGGATCGTCGCCGCGATCGGATGCGCGCTCGATCTCACCCAAGAGTCATCGTCTCCAGCGCCATCGTGTCCACAGGGACCCCAGCCCGCCATCACTGCCGCGCCATCATCCCACTCAGCCGTTCGCGCGCGGCCTCGCGCTCGGCGGCGGAAAGGATGCCGTCCTTGTCCGTATCCATACGCTGGAAACGCGTCGCGAGCATCGCATCGATCTCGCCCTTGTCGAGCGCGCCGTCCTTGTTGGTATCCAGCCGATCGAACATGCGATCCGCGAACTTGGCCATGCGCCCCTTCGCCTTCGCGGCCCCCGGCCGCGCGGCGAATTCCTTCGCGCTGATCTTGCCATCGCCATCCACGTCCAGCGCCATCATGCGGCTACGTCCGGCCGACTGGAAATCGGCGAGACTCATGCCGGCGGCCAGGGGCGCGGTCTGGGCGGTCAGGGCCACGGGCAGCAGGAGCAGGCCGGCCACGAGAAAACGCACGTTCAACGGGTTCATGATCCATCCCATTTTGCGGTGATCGATGGCCGTTGAACGGGGCGGACGGCGCGATCCGTCGCGGGAAAGCGGATTTATTTGAGAGAAGCTTTTCCACCGTCACCCCGGACTTGATCCGGGGGCCCGCTTTTCTTTGTGGCGAGAAGGAAGAAAGCGGGATTCCGGATCAAGTCCGGGATGACAGTACCGGGTGGGGGGCCAGTTTATCCAGCCTAGCGCGGCACCAGATCGAAGGCCGCCGTCTTCCCGTCGAGGATGTTGCGGGCCAGCACCGAGGATTTCGTCATCGTCTCGGTCACGGCGACGCGGCCGGCCGCCCAATGCTCGCGCATCGTGCGCGCGGAGAATTCATAATCGCGCGCACCGCCTTCCCACGCATTGGCGCGGTAGATGAGCTGGACGAGGCTCAGCGCGCGCTCGTTGGCGAGCGCATCCAGCTTCGCCACGTCGGGATCGTCCTTCATCGCGGGCGGCAATTTCTTCAGCACGTTGCGGATCGCCTCACGCTCGCGGCGCAGCTTCAGAATCATGTCCGATACCTGCCGGGTGCGGCTGGAAAACTGGATCTCCTTCGCGCGGGCGACGACATCGCTGATCGTGCGCGGGCGCGACGGATTGGAGGCCGAGAACAGATCCACCTGGAAGACGAGCATGTCCTCCTCCTGATTGTCCAGGATGTGGGTGAGCGGAGTGTTCGAGACGAGGCCCCCGTCCCACCAATATTTGCCGTCGATCTCCACCGGCGGCAGGCCCGGCGGCAGCGCGCCGGATGCCATGATGTGGCGCGCGTCGATCCGCTCGCGGGTCGTGTCGAAGAAGCAGAAATTGCCGCTCTCGATCTCGACCGCCCCCACCGACAGCCGCACCGGCCCCGCGTTCAGCAGATCCCAGTCGACCAGTTTGTCCAACGTGTTCTTCAGGGGCGCGGTGTCATAGAAGCTCAGCGCCTCGCACGATCCGTTCATCGCGAGGAAGGGTGAGAGCCAGCGCGGGCCGAACATGCCGGGTACGCCCGTCGTGGCGACGACGGCGGCGGACCATTCGTGCAGCCATTCGCGGCTGTTGTCGCCGGTCATCAGGGGGAAGCTGGGCAGGCTGGAGGAGGTTTCCTCCCAGAAGGCCTCCAGCGCGGCCATGCGCTTGCCCGGCGGATTGCCCGCGATCAGCGCCGCATTGACCGCACCGATGGAAATGCCGGCCAGCCAGTTGGGCGCGATGCCGCGCTCCTCCAGCGCCTCGAACACGCCGACCTGGAACGAGCCCAGCGCGCCCCCGCCCTGGAGAACGAGCGCCACCTGGTCCGGCAGGGGGAGCAAGCGGGCGGCGGGGTCTGCTTCGGCCATAGACTCAGGTTTTAGACGATGCGCAGGGGCGGGAGAAGCGCAACACTTGCAACCGCAACACCGACCGGCGCATTTGTGGCGTAACGATCAGGTCAGGATGTGGCGATGCGGCTCGACGATTACCGGGACAGCGACAATGTCGAGCAGCAGAGTGGCGGAGGTGGCGGCGGACTGGGCTTCGGCGGAGGCGGAGGTGGCGGCCTTGGCCTGCTCTTCGGGCTGATCGGCAGCCGCTTCGGCATTGGCGGCATCCTCGTCCTCGTCGTCGGCATGATGCTGCTCGGCATGAACCCGCTGTCGCTGCTCGGCGGCGGCGGCGGTGCGCCCCAGCAGGCGCGGATCGAGCAGAAGAGCGCGGCCCAGGTCTGCGCGGCCGATCCCGCGCACCGCTTCTCCTGCCGCGTGCTGGCCAGCACCGAGGATACGTGGGCCAAGCTCTTCCAGGCGCAGGGCGCCCGCTATTCGCCGACGGTCCTGAGCTTCTACAGCCGCAGCGGCGTCTCCGGCTGCGGCGCCGCGCAATCGGCGATGGGCCCCTTCTACTGCCCGACCGATCGCAAAGTGTATCTCGACACCGAATTTTTCGATGAACTCGCCAATCGCTTCAAGGCGGGCGGCGATTTCGCCCAAGCCTATGTGATCGCCCACGAAGTGGGCCATCACGTCCAGAACCTCACCGGCATCGCCGACAAGGTGCGTGCCGGGCAGCAGCAGACGAACGAGGCGGGCGGCAACGCGCTGCAGGTGAAGATGGAACTGCAGGCCGATTGCTATGCGGGCGTGTGGGCCGCGAACAATCGCGACCGGATCGAGCCGGGCGACGTGGAGGAAGGGATGCGCGCCGCGCAGGCGATCGGCGACGATACGCTCCAGCGCGAGGCCGGCCGCACGCCGATGCCCGACAGCTTCACCCACGGCACCTCGGCCGAACGCATGGCCTGGCTGAAGCGCGGGCTGGATTCGGGCGATCCGGCGCAGTGCGATACGTTCACGGGCTCGATCGACCGGTAATCGAAACGTCACCCCGGACTTGATCCGGGATGACGGCTGTGAGCGGGCGAACCGCCCCCGCCCTTCCCAAACCCGTTCGTGCTGAGCGAAGTCGAAGCACGGGCTGCGCGCGACACCGTTTGAAGCACGTCCTTCGACTACGCTCAGGACGAACGGGGATCGGGGGTGAGGAAACCTAGGCGAACGTGACCGCCACCAGGATCCCCACGAAGGCCACGTAGAACAGCCCCATCGCCGCCAGCAGGCGCCGCGAGATCACGCCGCGCGAGAAGGTCACCAGCATCGTCAGGATCGCCGCCGCCGTCACGCCCGCCGAGATCAGCAGTTCGTGGCCCAGCAGCCAGGGCGTGAAGAACAGGCCGAAGGCGGTGGGGATCGTCGCCTGGATCATCATCGCGCCGGAGATGTTGGCCAGCGCGAGGCGATATTTGCCCTGCCGCACCCAGATGATCGCGTTCATCGTCTCGGGCAGTTCGGTCGCGATCGGGCTGAGCAGCAGCGCGACCAGCTGCGGATGCAGCCCCAAAGCCGGGCCGATTACCCCAAGTTGCGCCACGAAGGTCCGCGAGGCGAGGAAGATCACGACCAGCGCCAGCCCGGTCTGGAGAAGCGCCAGCGACGTGCGCGGCTCCGCCGCCTTGGGCTGGAGGCGGAGCGGCTCCATCTCCTCCTCTTCCGCGATGCTGCTCTCGCCGCGCATCTCGCGCAGCACATAGACGCCGTAGGCGGCGAGGAAGAGCAGGCCGGTCCACGCCTTGAACGAGAAGAGGACGAGGCCCAGCGCGACCTTCAGCGCGAACAGGACGAGAAACCAGGCCTGATCGTCGCGCAAACCCTTGAAATCGGCGCGTACTTCGGCGGTGTGCGGAAAACGCTGGCGGGTGGCGAGCAGCACGACGCCCACCGTCGCATAAGCGATCGTGGAGAGCGCGAGCGGGCCACCGAGCGCCGCGCCAATGCCTAGCTCCTTGGAGGCCGCGCTGGCGCCGAAGGCCACCGCCACCAGCGTCACCACGCTTTCCGGCAGCGCCGTGCCGAACGCCGCCAGCACCGTGCCCGTCGCCTGCGTGCCGACCGCGAGCTTGCGGCCGACCCACTCGACGCCGTTCACGAAAAACTCGCACGACAGATAGATGATGACGGCCGAACCGATGAGCAGGACGAGCGGCAGGATCAGGCTTGGCATGGAATTTCCCCAAGGGCCGGAGACGCGCATGAACCGGCCTGCGCCCGGCCCGAGCGCCTACCGATCCATGGTCTCGCCAAGCAATTGCCGCGCACGCCATGTTCAAGGAGCGGTTCGCTCCGAGCCCAAGTCTGTTGACGTGCGCCCCGTATCGTCGGGCGGCTACTCCCCAAGGGATGGCGCGCTTTGGCCTGACGGCGCGTGCGCGTCAAGCTCCACGCCACGTCACACCGCTCGCATTCCCCGTTCGTGCTGAGCGAAGTCGAAGGACGTGCTGCAAACGGTGTCGCGTGTAGCCCGTGCTTCGACTTCGCTCAGCACGAACGGGTTGAGAGCAATCCGCTCAAACCTCCCTCACGCCCGCCGGAACGCCTGCAGCGCCAGCGCGAACGGATCGCTGGGCGGTGGGGGCTTCACGCCGGGGATCGGCGCGCCCTTGCTGACCCACCAGGCGATGCCCGCCGCAACAACGATCGCCAGCGCCAGCCGCCACAGCGGCGCAAAGCGCGGCGGGGTCACCGCCTCGGCGAAGCGGCGATAGCCGGTCACCATCGGCCGCACGAGATTGTCGCGCTTCACGAAGGTGTAGAACAGGATCGCCAGCAGATGCAGCGCGACGAAAGCGAGCAGCAGGTTGAAGATCAGCCCGTGCCAATGGCGCGCCTTGTCCGCCGCATCATAGGATATCCAGATGGCGAGCGGGCCCGAGGCGAAGCCATCGACGTCCTGTGTGAACAGGCCCACGCCCACCTGCGCGGCGAGCAGCCCCAGCAAGGCGATCACGCTGAGCGCGCCGACCGGATTGTGACCGACGACCGGCTCCGCTTTCCCGCGCAGATAGGCGAGGATCGGCCCCGGCCCCTTCACGAAGCGGCTGAAGCGCGCCGTCTCCGGCCCGATGAAACCCCACACTATGCGGAACAGCACCAGCGCCAGCATCACGAGACCGAGGCGCATGTGCCAGTCGATCATGCCCTTCTTCATTGTCCACCACTGGACGGGAAGCAGGATCACGAACGACCAGTGGCAGATGCGGACCGGCCAGTCCCAAAGGCGGACGCGGGCGCCCGCCTCAGGGATGAGGCTCACGAATCGCGCTCGCGGAAGGTGGTGTGGCAGCCCTTGCAGGTCTGGCCGAGCGCGCCTGCGGCCGTCTTGATCTCGTCGACATTGCCCTTGGCGGCGACGCCGTTGAACGCTTTGGCGGCATCGGCGAACTTCTTGGCATCGGCATCGAATTCGGCGCGCTGCGACCAGATGGCCGGGAGGGCGCCGGTCTTCACGCCCGCTTCCTTGCCGGTGCCGGCGGGAAACCAGCTCGTGATCTTGGGCGCCTGCTGCGCGATCACGGCGGCGTTGGTGCGGATCAGGGCCACGTCCGGCGTGGCCTTCAGGCTGTCCCCGATCGCCTTGAAGGCGCGGCCGATCTGCTTGTAGCCCTGCTGGCGGGCCGTGATGACGTCGGCCGGCGCGGCGGCGACGGAGAAAGAGGCCAGCGCCCCCGTTGCGATCAAAGCGAACCTGACGGCCTTCATGACGACCATATTCTTCCTCCCTGTCACCCCGCACACACGAACGGGGCCTGAACCTTCCATGGACTGCGAAATCGCGCGCTATTTTTCAATTCTGGAATAAATCCCGGACACGATAATTTACGACGTCGCGGAATCCAGCATCCTTTTCCTCGTCCGCTGAAATTCCAGCTTTCCCGCCGGATCCGTGAACGGGACATGAAAAAGGGGCCCGGCCAAACGGCCGGGCCCCTCCTCTCCTGCCGGATCACCGGGCCTCAGTAAGTGCCCGAAAAGCTCCGGTTGAGCCGGGTGCTGCGATCGTCGTCGCGCCCGAACAGATCGCCGCTGTTGCGATCCTCGTCACGCCAGTGCGCCTTCGCCTGATCGGCCGTCTTGCTGATCGTGATCTTGTCATCGACCGACACGAGCCACGAAGACGGGATCGAGTGGTGATGGCCGCGCGCATCCTGATCGCTTTTGGTCAGCTTGATGCGATCGCCACGGACATGATCGACGGTGCCGACATGCTGGCCGTCCGAGCCGACCACCTCCTGATGCTCCTGCACCTGGGCGAGCAGGCCGCGCTGGCCCTGACGGGTCTGGCGCCAGCTGTGAAATTCATTGTCGAACTTCTGCTGATGCTCGAGCCGATATTCGGCATAATCCTGATCGAACTCGCCGATCTGGCGCTCGCGCCACGAATGATAGCCGGGATCGCGCGCCCAATCGTTGCGATCATTGCCCGCGCCGAGGCCCCAATTGCCGGTCGCACCGGCGCCGCGTCCCGCGCCATAGTCGCTGGGGCTGTAACCGCCGCCGACATCGGGGCCGTAACCGGAGCCGAAGGTCGGGCCGGCATAGCCGGAACCGTAAGGCGCGAAGCGGCCGCCATCGCGGTAGCGCGGATCGGCGCGGCCCTCATAGCGCGCATCGAGGCGCTCGTCGGCGCGGCGGCGGCGCTCAGCCTCTTCATCGCCGAACCACGAACGGACCTCGTCGCCGGCGCGATCGAAGAATCCACGGTCCTGATAATCATAGCCGCGCGGCTCGCGACCATAATCGCTCCGCCCATAATCGCTTCGGTCACCGAAACGGTTGCCGCGATAATCGTTATAGTCGCTGCGGGGCGCGCCGCCGCGACCGTAGGAAGAGCCGTAGGAGCGGCCGGAATCGCTGCCGAAATCGCGATTGCGGTCATCACCATAGCCGCCGCCGTAGCGGCGATCGTTACGCTCGTAACCCATTCTATCCTCCTGGAAATTCTCTCCACGAAGCGCCGGTCTCGTCTGGCCGGTGTCGCATGGTTAAGAACCCTTTGAGGGGTGGGCTTGTTCCTGGCGAAACCGATCCCGTGCGGCGAAATGGGCACTGGCCGGGATTGTCGCGGAACCGCGCACCTTCCCCTTTCGTATCGCATTGCAAATGGCGATAACGCCCTCTCGCCAAGGGAAGCGGCGGCCTCTAGGGAGGGTGGGATGCGTACGAACCAGACCACCGAAGGTCGCTCCGTGCGCCTGCTGCGCGTGGGCGAGCAGGTGCGCCACAAGCTGGCCGATATTCTGATGCGCGGCGACGTGCATGATGACGTGCTCGCCAAGCACCCCGTTTCCGTCACCGAAGTGCGGATGTCCCCCGATCTGCGCCATGCGATGGTCTTCGTGAAGCCGATGCTCGGCCGCGAGGAGGAGATCGTGCTCAAGGCGCTTCGCACCAACACGGCCTATCTCCAGAGCGAGATCGCCAAGGCCGTGAACCTCAAATATGCGGCGAAACTCCGCTTCGAACTCGACGAAAGCTTTGACGAAGGCGCACGGATCGATGCGCTGCTTAACTCTCCGACGGTGAGGCGGGACCTGGATGAAGAAGACGTTTGAGAGTGCGCCTGACGGCGCATCGCGGCACCGCCTCGAAATGCGCTTCTCGCATTTCGCAAACGCCTCGAAACGGGCCGGGATCCTGTCGCTCGCCTTCGCGCTGACGGCGTGCGGAGGCGCCAAATCGGGCGAACTGGATACGGACGGCAAGATCGTCCGCTCCGTTCTGAGCCTCCTGGCGTCCGACGGCAAGCCGCTCTGCGTGGAGCGGATCACCTACGGTAGCCCGCTCGTCCAGTATCGTGTCGCCCGGCGTGGGCGGCTGGAGCGCTATTATGCGCTCGAATGGTATCCGCCGACGCCGTTCCGCCCGCCCGCCATGCCGACGCAGAAGGAGCTGCGCGACGACGTGGCCGCCGAGCGCCGCGCCGACATTCCCGAGCCGCCCGTGCGCCGCGACATGCTGCCGCGCGACCAGCGCTCGGTGATCGATGGTCAGGCCTTCGCTCTGTCCGAAGCCGCCGTCGCCACGCATGTCGCGCTGGTCAAGGACAGCTGGATCCCGCGCAACGTCCATGCGCGCTGGTGGCCGGGCAAGGACGCCTCGGTCGGCTGCACCGCGCAGTTCGTGCTGTCCGGCGTGAAGCGGAGCAACGACATCGCGTTCGTCGCGGTGCGCGTCTATCACTGGGGCACGCTCTACGCGCTTCAGCCCACGCCGACCGGCGACTGGAAGGTCACGGCGCAGTGGGGGAGCTGGATGTATTGAGCGCGGTGCTGGAGAGTCCTCCGTCCGAGGGCTCGCTCCGCCTCATCCGCCTCTCGGAGGCGCATCGCGCCGCGCTGGGCGCGGCCTGCGCCGAGGATCCGGACATCTGGGCCATCTATCCGGTCAATTTCGGGCCGGACGCGTTCGACGCGGCGTTCGATATCCTGCTGGCGCGGACCGACCGGATCATCTTCGCGGTGCATGACGGCGATCGGCTGGTCGGCATGAGCGGCTATATCCTGACGATGCTCGCCAACCAGACGGTGGAGATCGGCAACACCTATCTGCGCCCCTCCGCGCGCGGCACCGGCTTCAACGGGCGACTCAAGCGGCTGATGATCGATCATGCCTTCGCCTGCGGGATCCGCCGGGTGGAGCTGCGCGCCGACACGCGCAATGAGCGGTCCTGCGCGGCCATCGCCAAGATCGGCGGCGTGCTGGAAGGCGTGCTGCGCGAGGAACGCGCGACCTGGACGGGCTATGTGCGCGACACGTGCGTCTTCTCGATCCTGAAGCGCGAATGGCAGGCCACTGGAGTGACGGGCACGGCTGACGCATAAGCCCGCGCCATGATGCGTTTGCTTTCTTCTCTTCCGCCGTTCGCTGCCGTGACACCCCTTCCCTCTCTGCCCGAGGCGCGCCCGTGAGCGCGATCAAGACACCGCTCCACGGCTGGCTGATCCTCGACAAGCCGCTGGAGTTGGGCTCGACGCAGGGCGTCTCCGCCGTGAAGCGCGCGCTGCGCGTGGCGGGGCATCCCAAGGCGCGCGTCGGCCATGGCGGCACGCTCGATCCGCTGGCGACCGGCGTGCTGCCGATCGCGATCGGCGAGGCGACCAAGCTCGCCGGGCGGATGCTCGACAGCGACAAGGTCTATGATTTCACGATCCGCTTCGGCGCGCAGACCTCGACGCTGGATGCCGAGGGCGAGAGCGTTGCGGAAAGCGACGTGCGGCCGACGCTGGCAGAGATCGAGGCGATCCTGCCACGCTTCACCGGCCCGATCGAGCAGGTGCCCCCCGCTTATTCGGCGCTGAAGGTGGACGGGAAGCGGGCCTATGCGCTGGCGCGGGCGGGCGAGGAGGTGGAACTCGCCAAGCGGGCGGTGACGATCCACGCGCTTCAGATCCTCCCCATCGCAGATGGCTCCCCTCCCCACGCTGCGCGCAGGGAGGAACTGGACAGCATCACCCTCTCCGCCTCCGTCTCCAAGGGCACCTATATCCGCAGCCTCGCGCGCGATATCGCGCTGGCGCTGGGCACGGTCGGCCATGTCACGATGCTCCGCCGCACCAAGGCCGGGCCCTTCACCCTCCAGCAGGCGATATCGCTGGACAAATTGGACGAGTCCGCTAGAGGGGCGTCGCTGCAGGAGCTGCTCCTGCCGCTGACGGCCGGACTGGACGACATCCCGGTCCTCGCCGTCTCCCCCGATCAGGCCGTGGCGCTCCGTCAGGGACGCAGGCTCGTCGGGACCGCAGCATCACCGGGTCTCCATCTCGCGGTCGAGGGCATTACGCCCATAGCGCTCGTGGAAATGGATCAGGACATCAAGGTGGTGCGCGGGTTCAACCTGATGTCGGAGTGAATGACCATGACGATCACCGCAGCCCGCAAGGCCGAAATCATCAAGGACAACGCCCAGGTCGAGGGCGATACCGGATCCCCCGAGGTCCAGATCGCGATCCTCACCGAGCGCATCACCAACCTGACCGAGCATTTCAAGACCCACGCGAAGGACAATCATTCGCGTCGCGGTCTGCTGATGATGGTGAACAACCGTCGCAGCCTGCTCGATTACCTGAAGAAGAAGGACGCCAACCGCTATAGCGCTCTCATCGCTAAGCTCGGCCTTCGCAAGTGACGCAAGGGGCGGCCGAAAGGTCGCCCCTTCTCATATCCGCGTCGTCCCGGCCAGGCCGGGGTTTCGCGAGACAGGGGTGCCCGTCCCTCGACAGATCCCGGCCTTTGCCGGGATGACGGGCATGAAAACCGGGACCAGGGCAATAAGGCCCGACGTCCAAGGGGCAGCATAGTCCCGAACCGCACGGGCCGGCAGCCCGACAGACCCCGCCGACATCCCGGGGGGTCGCCATAGGCCCCGGCCGCATAGGGCGTGCCGGAGTGAAGGAAACGACATGTTCGATATCAAGAAGACGGAAATCCAGTGGGGCGGCAAGACCCTCACCCTGGAAACGGGCCGCGTTGCCCGCCAGGCCAACGGCGCGGTGCTCGCGACGCTCGGCGAGACGGTGGTGCTCTGCGCGGTGACCGCCGCCAAGTCCGTCAAGGAAGGGCAGGATTTCTTCCCGCTCACCGTCCACTATCAGGAAAAGTATAGCGCGGCCGGCCGCATCCCCGGCGGCTTCTTCAAGCGCGAGCGCGGCGCGACCGAGAAGGAGACGCTCGTCTCCCGCCTCATCGACCGCCCGATCCGCCCCCTCTTCCCCGAGGGTTTCTACAACGAGATCAACGTCATCGCCCAGGTTCTGAGCTATGATGGCGAGAATGAGCCGGACATCCTCGCGATGGTCGCCGCGTCCGCCGCGCTCACCATTTCGGGCGTGCCCTTCATGGGCCCGATCGGCGCCGCGCGCGTCGGCTATATCGACGGCGAATATGTGCTGAACCCGTCGGCCGAAGTCACCAAGACGAGCGATCTCGACCTCGTCGTCGCCGCCACCGGCAATGCCGTGATGATGGTGGAATCCGAAGCCAAGGAGCTTTCGGAAGAGATCATGCTCGGCGCCGTCCAGTTCGCGCACAAGGCGTGCCGCGAAGCCGTCAACGGCATCATCGATCTGGCCGAGAAGGCCGCGAAGGAGCCCTGGGAAATGGCCGAGCAGGCCGATCTCTCGGCCGCCAAGGACAAGCTGAAGAAGCTCGTCGGCAAGGACATCACCGCCGCCTACAAGGTGACGGACAAGTCCAAGCGCTCGAACCTGCTGAACGATGCCCGCGCCAAGGCGAAGGCCGCGTTCGCCGACGCCACGCCGCAGGACCAGATGGCCGCCGGCAAGCTGATGAAGAAGCTGGAAGCCGAGATCGTCCGCGGCGCCATCCTGAAGAACGGCTCGCGCATCGACGGCCGCACCACCACGCAGATCCGTCCGATCGAGGCGATGGTGCACTTCCTGCCGCGCGCCCACGGTTCGGCCCTGTTCACGCGCGGCGAGACGCAGTCCATCTGCTCCACCACGCTGGGCACCAAGGACGCCGAGCAGATGATCGACGGCCTCTCCGGCCTGTCGTACGAGCGCTTCATGCTCCACTACAACTTCCCGCCCTATTCGGTCGGTGAAGTCGGCCGCTTCGGCGCGCCGGGCCGCCGCGAAGTCGGCCACGGCAAGCTGGCGTGGCGCGCCCTCCACCCGGTCCTGCCGACGGCGGAGGAATTCCCCTACACGATCCGCGTCCTGTCGGACATCACGGAGAGCAACGGCTCTTCTTCGATGGCCACCGTCTGCGGCGGCTCGCTGTCGATGATGGATGCCGGCGTGCCGCTGAAGCGCCCGGTTTCGGGCATCGCGATGGGCCTGATCCTGGAAGGCAAGGATTTCGCGATCCTGTCCGACATCCTGGGCGACGAGGATCACCTCGGCGACATGGATTTCAAGGTGGCCGGCACGTCCGAAGGCATCACCACGATGCAGATGGACATCAAGGTCGCGGGCATCACCGAAGAGATCATGCGCGTCGCTCTCGAGCAGGCCAAGGAAGGCCGCGCGCACATCCTGGGCGAGATGGCCAAGGCGCTCACCTCGGTGGGCGAACTGTCGGCTCACGCGCCGCGCATCGAGACGATGACGGTGCCCAAGGACAAGATCCGCGACGTGATCGGCACGGGCGGCAAGGTGATCCGCGAGATCGTGGCCACCACCGGCGCCAAGGTCGACATCGAGGATGACGGCACGGTCAAGATCTCGTCGTCCGACCCCGAGAAGATTGCGGCCGCCCGCAAGTGGATCGAGGGCATCACGATGGAGGCCGAGGTCGGCAAGGTCTACACCGGCAAGGTCGCCTCGATGGTGGACTTCGGTGCCTTCGTCACGTTCATGCCCGGCAAGGACGGCCTCGTTCACATCTCCGAGATCAAGAACGAGCGCGTCGCCAAGGTGTCCGACGTCCTGAGCGAAGGCCAGGACGTGAAGGTCAAGGTCCTCGAGATCGACGGCCGCGGCAAGGTCCGTCTGTCGATGCGCGTCGTCGATCAGGAAACCGGCGCCGAGCTGGAAGACACCCGCCCGGCCCGCGAGCCGCGCGAGGGTGGTGATCGCGGCGACCGTGGCGACCGCGGTGACCGTCCGCGCGGCGACCGTCGCCGTGAAGGCGGCGATCGTGGCGGCCGTGGTGGTGACCGCGGCCCCCGTCGCGAAGGCGGTGATCGCGGCCCGCGCCGTGAGCGCAGCGAAGGCGGCGACGAGGCTCCGGCCCCGTTCGCACCGGCCTTCCTGAACCGCGACGACGATTGATCGTCCAAGCGCTTCAAGAGCTGAAACGGAAAGGGGGCCGAAAGGCCCCCTTTTTGTTGGTGGTGGAGTGGGCCATCGCGACAGGCGCCGACTTTTCCTTCGATACCGCCGCCCCCCCCTTCGACGGATGAAACGACTTTACGAACGATCTGAAGGTCGACGCGAACGAGCCGCGCGTCTTGGCACAGGATTATCGATGCAGCTTTCAAGCCAATTCCTGGCCTGCATCGCTTTCCGCACGCGCCAGAACTGGTTAACGACATCCCATCCAAGGTTCGGTGGGGAATCGAAGATCATGAAGATTCGCGCAGCATGGGTCGCAGGCGCCATAGCCCTGACGTCGTTTTCACCTGCGACGGCTACGATCATCTCGTCGCTGGACGATGGGGTAGCGGTCGATATTCCGGTAATCGCAGGCGACGAGCCCACGGGCATGAAGGGCCCGATCTCGTTCGGTCCTGGTATCACCGCCACATCCACCTCGGGCAATTCGCTCTTCGGCTATACGGGTGACTATGGTTTCGCCCCCGACAGCCTCTGGAGCGGGACGTCCATGATCGGCCTCAACGTCGGCCGTGGCACGGTGACATTGACCTTCGCCACGCCGCTGTCCGGTTTTCTGGCGGAGATCAGTTCGACCGAATATGCGTCCTCGTCCGACGCGATCATTTCCGCCTTCGATGCGAGCGGAAACCTGCTCGACCGTATCGTGATGGAGCGGAACGGCTATCAGGTGCAGCCTGGCTTCATGGGCTTCAGCTACGACACGGCAGAGATCAGCCGGATCACCTTCGCGAATGAATATATCGGCTTTCGAAACATCTCGATCGTCCAGGCCGATCCGACCGGAGCCGTGCCCGAGCCGGCGACGTGGGGCATGATGATCGTGGGCCTGGGACTGACCGGCACGGCGCTGCGCCGCGCGCGGAGGCCGCGCCGACAGACGGCGTAACGCCCCGCTCCCCTTTTCTTCCAAGGTCATGCGGCGATCGGTCAGGCCCGTCGCCGCAGGACCTACCCTGCCCTTCATGATGCGGGTTCCGGGCCCCGGAGAGCCCGGAACCGGACGATCAGGCGTAGGTGATCGTCGTACGGCGACGGCGATAGCGCATCGTCGCGCCGATCGCGCCGAAGCCCGCCACCATCATCACCCAGCTCATCGGCTCCGGCACCGCCTGCGCCGCGTTCAGGCCGAACAGCCGGTTGATATCGGCATAGCCCGCCGCCTGCACCGCCGCGATCGGGTGGATGCCGTCGAACGAGAAATAGCCTTCGCAGTTCGTGGCCTGCGCACTGGCCTGGATGCAGCTGACGGTGGTGTTCATCTGCGGCAGGCCGAAGGACGCCGGATTGGTCAGCACGCGGCGATTGAAGTCGCTGAGGCTGTAGAACATGAAGGTCGTGTCCGGATCCAGCGACAGATTGGCGAGCGCCGCGTTCAGATAGCTATTGGCCTCGATCGTGTACGGATCGCCGAACAGCGGGAAATCGGTCATCAGGATGTTGCGGACGCCGAGATCGTTCAGCCGCTGCACGCCGGCGACATATTGCTCGGCCGCCGCCTGCAGATAGGCGCTGACGGTGGGATAGTCCCCGATCGCGCCGACCGGACCGAACACGCCCTTCGCGCCGAACACGTCATTGGCGCCGAAATTGACGACGTAGAGCCCGTTGGGATCGACCGTGCGGCCCGTCGCCTCGAACGTGTCGATCTGCTTCGCCATGTCGGGAATGACGTCGCCCGTATCGACGATGCGCCCGCCGCCATAAGCGAAATTGTTGCCGCCCTGCAGCGACGGCTTGGTCGCGGTGCCGAACAGATCGAGCGAGAGCAGATCCGTATAGTCATAGCCGTTGGTGAAACGGTTCTGATAATAGCCCAATGCCGGATCGGGCCGCGTGCCGCCGTTGGACAAATACAGATTGCCGGCATCCACCAGACTGTCACCGAACACGGTCAGCGACGAATAATAAGCCGTATCGCGTACAGCCTCAGCCGGCGTCGCCACGCCCGCCGCCAAAGCTCCCAATCCGAGCGCACACCACTTGATCACCGTCATTTCCCCTATGGCCGCTTTTCCAAGCGTTAACCATAATGTCGGGGATGCGGACGGCCGTATAGTTATCGGACAGTTAATACGCGGCCATTTTGGGCGGGATTTGAGCGATCTGCCGCCTCCCCTCTCAAGGCACGGCCCGCCCCACCTTCGCATGCCAGTGGGGGCCGTACCCTGTGAAGGCCGCGACGGCAGCCTTCACGGGGTACGGACATTTGCCCCGGCTAAACCGTCAGAAGCCCTTCTTCAGCGTCACGAACCACTGGCGGGGTGCGCCAGCCAGCAACGTCTGGTTATCGCCCGAGGCGGTGAAGCCGTTCGAGCCGATCGTCGAGACATACTTCTTGTCGGTGAGGTTCGTGACGTTGACGCTGATGCCGACGCCGTTCAGCGCGCCGGTGCCGCGGAAGGTGTAGCCGACCGAGGCATCCACCAGAACGCGATCGGGCACCGACTGGTCGTTCAGATAGGTGAAGTAGCGCTTGGTCATATAGTCCGCGCCGACCCGCGCCATGATCTGGCCGTCGTCATAGACGACCTCGCCCTTCAGCATGTGCTTGGGGCTGTCCACGGCCGTCTTGCCGTCGGTCGCGACGAGCACCGCGCCGGTGGCCGAGACGACGTCGTCCGCATATTTGGAATTGTTGTACGAATAGCTCGCGAACAGCGAGAGCGGCGGCAGGATGCGATAATTGGCCGTGACTTCCGCGCCATAGGTGTGGACGCCGCCCACATTGTTCAGCGTCGACGGATTGCCGATGATGCCGGCGCCGTTCTGGAAGGCGAGCAGGCGATTGGTGAAATCGACATAATAGCCGACGGCCGACGCCTGCAGCGGACCATGGCGGAAGCGCACGCCGCCTTCATAGGTCTTGGAGCGCTCCGGCTTCAGCTGGCCGCGGATCGCGTTGAAGCCCACCTGCGTCGTCGAGAAGGGTCCGGTCGTCGCCGAACCGACGAAGGCGCGCATATTCTCGGTATAATCCGCGAACAGCTCGGTCGAGGAGGTCGCGTGATACACGACGCCCGCCTGCGGCTGGAACATGTCCTTGGCGCTGATCCGGCCAGAGGCGAGCCCGCCCGCCACCGTCATGTCCGCGCGGTTGACGACATAGACGCCCTTCCAGCCGCCGTTCAGGACGAGCGTGTCGTCGAGCAGCTTGATCGTGTCGCTGACATTATACTGCGCCGTCTCGGTATCGTACTTGCCGTCCCACTGCGTGAGATAGGCATTCTTCTGGAACGAAAGCGTGTCGCGATTGGGCTGGGCGCTGTCCGTCATGCCGTAGAAACGACGCGCCTGGCGGAAGCTGTTGCTCTCATACCAGCCGCCGATCACGAACGTGTTGATCCCATGTTCCCACGTGCCGCTGCTCAACACGCCGCCGCGATGGATCGAATATTCCGTCGTGCGGAAGCCGAGCGGGCTGGGCGCCGTGATGACGCTGCCATCCTCGTTGAACGCGCCGGCCGGCGTGGGCGAATAGGGCGTGATCCACGATCCCTGGCCCTTGTTGGTGTGATAATAGCCGGTCGTCTTCAGCGTGAATTCGGGCGTCAGATGCGCGTCGAACGTCACGCCGCCGAGATAGTCGCGACGCAGGCCGCCCGCGTCGAAATACTGATCGTCGATCGTCACGCCGGCCGGCAGGCTCGTCGCCGCGCCCGCCCACACCCGGCCGGTGCCGGCCGCGATCGAGACCTGGTTCTGATAGGCCTTGGCGAGCGCGATAGCCGTCGCATAATCGCTCGTCTTCGTGAAATTGTCGTTCCGCAGGCCGCGCGGCGCAATGATGTCGAGGCTGAGATCCTGATAGTCGGTCTCGCGGCGATCCGAGAAATTCAGGAAGGCCGAGATGCTGCCGAGATCGCCCAGATCCTGCACCAGCTTGGCATTGGCCTGATGCTGGCGCTGGGCGCCCGCACCCTTCCACTTGTCGGTGCGATAGAAAGCGTAGCTAAGATAGCCCTTCAGCCCATTGCCGGTCATGTCGCCCGAATCCAGCCGGACATAGGCGCGCGCCATATCGTCCGCGCCATAAGTGCCGGCGACCGAGATGTCGGTCTTGTCCTTGGGGGCATCCGAATAGAACTGGATCGTGCCGCCCAGATTGCTGGTCGAGGCCGTATCCAGCGCGCCCGCGCCCTGCGACACCGCCGTACGGCCGACATTCTCGGAAATGATCGCGCGGCTGATGTGCAGGCCGTTGACGTTGCCATAGCTCATGTCGCCCAGCGGCACGTCGTCCAGCGTGAAGCCGAGCTGGTTCTGGTTGAAGCCGCGCAGCGAGATGCGGACCGCCCATTCATAATTGCCGAACGGATCGGCCGCCTGGAAATTGACGCCCGGCAGCTTGGAGATCGCCTTGAGCGGGCTCGCGCCCGGCACCAGCCGCTCGATGTCGAGTTTGGTCACTTCCTGCACCTGGCGGGCGCGGCCGAAGCCGAGCACGGTGATCTCGTCGCCCTGGCCGGCGGCATCACCTGCGTCTGCGGCCGGGGCATCCGGGGCCGCGGCGTCCGCAGCCGCGCCGGCTTCGGCCTGCGCCGCGGTCGATGCGAACGAAACCAAAGCAGCCAATGCGACACTCGCCAGCGCGGTCGATCTGATCATGTGAGGGAGCCCTTTTTTCGCGCCGATGCGGCGTCTGGGCGCTCGATGAACTCCGACCGTTGCGGAACGATGACGTTACGGAGGCATATCGATGGCCCGTGGGTGACGTGCCGCGATCCGCTTCGCGGGCGTGACTTTCAGGTAACGTTCGGCCCGCGATCGACGCCCGCCTCCCCCGCTTTCACCCCTCCGGGAATTGCCCGATCAGGAAATCCAGCACCGCCTGCACGCGCTGCGGCAGCGGCGCGCCGGTGAAGCGGTGGCCGATCGAGAGGCGCAGCGGACTGATATCGGCATCGGGCAGCACGGGCACGAGTTGCGACGCGGCGATCCCGGCCGCCACCTGAATATCCGGCAGCAGCGCGATGCCGAGGCCGCTGAGCGCCGCGCGCAACACGGCCTCGCTGCTGTTCGCGCGGAAGGGGCCGCGCGCGCGCCAGCCTTCGCCGCTTATGTCCCAGATGGTCGGCATCGTGCCGTAGCCATAGGTGATGCAGGCATGATCCAGCAGATCGCTCACCGCCGCCGGCACGCCGCGCCGCGCGAGATAAGCGGGCGAGGCGACCAGACTGCGGTGCACGAGCCCCAGCCTCTCCATGCCGAGCGCCTCGGGCGCGGGATCGCCCACCAGCAACGCGAGATCCACGCCGCTCTCGATCAAACTGTCCTGCCAGTCCGCCACCGCGAATTCGACGCACAATTCCGGGTGCCGCGCGGCGAGTACATGAAGCCGCTCGGCGTAATGCAGGCCCAGCGCGGTCGTCACGCCGACGCGGACCACGCCGCGCACCGTGCGGATGCCGGCCAGATCCGCCTCGACATGGGTAATCTCCGCCACCACGCGCCGCGCATGCTCCAGCAGCCGTTCGCCCTCCGGCGTCAGCGAAAGGCGGCGCGTAGAGCGGTTGATCAGCCGCGCGCCGAAATGCTCCTCCAGTTGATCGATGCGTCGCGCGACGGTCGTGTGGCTGATATGGGTTTCGTCCGCCACGCCGGTGAAGCTGAGCCGCTCCGCCACGCGCGCGAAGGTCTGAAGGTTGAGGTAGAGGTCGCTCATCTGCACGCCTATCGCACAATTGAGGTGCGAATAATCCCTATTGTGCGGGATTATGCACGAGCGGAGAAGGCTCGCCACTCCGGCAGACATGGCCGAGGATCACTAGGAGACGTTGCTCATGTCCGATCGAATCGCAGCCCCGGCCTTGCGGGCCAAGATCGCCACCGCAGCCGAGGCCGCCGCGCTGATCCGGAACGGCATGACCGTGGGCATGAGCGGGTTCACCGGCTCGGGCTATCCCAAGGCCGTGCCGCTGGCGCTGGCCGACCGCATCAACGCCGAGCATGACGCCGGCCGCCCGATGCGGATCAAGATCTGGACCGGCGCCTCCACCGGACCGGAGCTGGACGGCGCGCTCGCCAAGGTGGACGGCATCGAGCTGCGCCTGCCCTATAATTCCGATCCCATCGCGCGCGAGCGGATCAACAAGGGCGAGATCGACTATCTCGACATGCATCTGAGCCAGGTGGCGCCGATGGCGTGGCAGGGCTTCCTGGGCGAACTCGACATCGCCGTGATCGAGATCGTCGGCATCCGCGCCGACGGCAGTCTGATCCCCTCCTCCTCGGTTGGCAACAACAAGACGTGGCTGGATCGCGCCAAGGGCGTGATCCTGGAGGTCAATCGCTGGCAGAACCCCGCCTTGGAAGGGATGCACGACATCTATTACGGCACGGCCCTGCCGCCGCACCGCGTGCCGATCCCGCTGATCCGCCCCAGCGACCGGATCGGGCAGGACAGCTTCCGCTGCGATCCCGACAAGATCCTCGCCATCGTCGAGACGGACGCGCCCGATCGCAACGCCCCCTTCTCCCCGCCCGACGCCTCGGCGAAGGCGATCGCCGGCCATCTGCTGGAGTTCCTCGCGCATGAGGTGAAGGTCGGCCGCATGCCCGCCTCCCTGCTCCCGCTCCAGTCGGGCGTGGGCAATATCGCCAATGCGGTGCTGGCCGGACTGGTCGACGGACCGTTCGAGAAGCTGACGTCCTATACCGAGGTGATCCAGGACGGGATGCTGGATCTGCTGGACAGCGGCAAGCTGACCATGGCGTCCGCCACCGCATTCTCGCTCAGCCCCGAAGCGGCCGAGCGGATCAATGCGCAGATGGCCCACTATCGGGACCGGATGATCCTGCGCCCACAGGAGATCAGCAACCATCCCGAGCTGATCCGTCGCCTCGGCTGCATCGCGATGAACGGGCTGATCGAGGCCGACATCTACGGCAACATCAATTCCACCTGCGTGATGGGATCGCGCATCCAGAACGGCATCGGCGGATCGGGCGATTTCGCGCGCAACGCCTATGTCTCGATCTTCATGACGCCTTCGACCGCCAAGGGCGGCGCCATTTCCGCGATCGTGCCGCAGGCAGCGCATGTCGATCATATCACGCAGGATGTGGCGGTGCTGGTGACCGAACAGGGGCTGGCCGATCTGCGCGGCCTTTCCCCCCGCAAGCGCGCCGAACTGATCATCGAACGCTGCGCGCACCCGATCTACCGCGATGCGCTGCGCGATTATTATGCGCGTGCGCTCAAGGGCTCCTACGGCCTCCACGCCCCTTCGCTGCCCGGCGAGGCGCTGTCGTGGCACCAGCGTTATATCGAAACGGGATCGATGCTGCCGCCGGGCGCGGGCGGCCTCGCGTCAGGCAGCATCGCCGCCTGAGCGAGAGAGCGAGAGAGCGAGAGAGCGAGAGAGAAACGGATCCGCTACTCATCCGACATGCTGAACCTGCTTGGGAAGCGTCTCGTTCAAGCACGTACCCGTCACTCCGAACCTATTTCGGGACCCAGCGGTGGCGGGAAAAGCGACCCAAGCCGCGCGCAGCAGGATAGGTGCCGGACAAACCCGGCGTGACGGACGAAACGAAGGAGTAGCCCGGCCTTCCCTATGCCGCCCCGATTTGCCCCAGATCGGCCAGCCGGCTGGTGAAACGGTGGCTGCCCGTGTGGCTCAGTTCCATCCACGGGCAGAGCCACACGGCCATGCCGGCCTCGCGCACGCGGCGGCAGAAGGCGTAATCCTCGGAGATGTGGCGCCCGCCATAGCTGCCCATCGCCTCGTCGCTGTCGAGGAAAGCGAGGATGTCGGCGGCGGTGGCGTCCGGATTCCGTGCGGCGAAGGCCTTGATCTCGCGGGCGAGATTGGCCTGCTTGGTATCGATCTCGGTCTCGAAATAAGCGTGGATCGGGGGTGTGGCCTCGTCGTCCAGCGGGCCGAATTTGCGCGCGGGATGAAAGGCGCGATAGCGGGCGAAGGTCTCGGCGCGGATCATCATGAAGCCGGTGCCCGCCTGCGTCACCTCCACGGGCTCGTTCAGCGGAAAACGGGGCCCGTCCAGCGGATAGGCCAGCACGGCGCTGGATATCCGCGCAAGGGCATCGGGATCGGCATCGGCCATGCCCGTCTTGGCCGCCTTCAGGATCGTGCCCCATGCCAGTTGCTTGGTGGGATAGGGTGCGGCGATCACGTCATAATCGGGCTCGCGCACCTGCAGCGCCATCAGGTGCAGCACGTCGCGCGGATCGAAGCCGATATCGCCGTCGATGAAGATCAGGTGATCGCCCCCGCCCCGCACGAAGCGATCGGCGGCGATGTTGCGCGCCTTGGTGATCAGCGCGTCGTTGGTGACGAACAGGAAGTGCAGCTCGATCCCGAAGCGGGTGCACAGGCCGGTCAGCTGGGCGATGGCGAACGCATAATCGGCATGGCATTTGCCGTCATAAAGCGGTGTGCCGACGAAGAGCCTGCGCCCCTTCAGCGGGCCCATGTCCAGATCCGGCATCGATGCTCCGCTCGCCCGAGAATATCGGGAGCCGCTGTATCGTCGTCGAGCCTCTACGCCAATTCCTCCCCCGCCAGGGGGAGGTGGCGCCGAAGGCGACGGAGGGGGAGGATAGCGACCCGCTCGCTTCCTCCCCCTCCGTCAGGCTGACGCCTGACACCTCCCCCTGGCGGGGGAGGATAAGTGCCCGCCAAATCTAAACGTCAAGTCAGGCGGCAGGAACCGGCGTGAGCAACGGCTTGCCGGCGACAAACGCCTCGACATTGTCGAGCACAAGCTGCGCCATCGCGGCGCGCGTCTCGCGCGTGGCGCTGCCCTGATGGGGGAGCAAAACGACGCTCTCCAGCCCCAGCAGCGCCTCCGGCACGTTCGGTTCGTCGGCGAACACGTCGAGCCCCGCCCCGCCGAGCCGGCCGGAGACGAGCGCATCGACGAGCGCGGGCTCATCCACCACGGATCCGCGCGCGATGTTGATCAGCACGCCTTCGGGGCCGAGCGCCGCGATCACCTCGCGGCTCACCAGCCCCGCCGTGCCCTTGCCACCCGCGACCGCGACCACCAGCATGTCCGCCCAATCCGCAAGAGCGACCGGATCGCCGATATAGCGCCATTCCGCGTCCGGCTTTTCGGAGCGCGCATAATAAGCGATCTCGCCCGCGATCGGCTTCACCCGCTCGGCAATCGCATGGCCGATCCGACCATAGCCGAGGATGCCGATCTTCTGGCCGGTCAGCTTGCGCGTCAGCGGCGGCGTGCCTTCGCGCACCCAGCGCCCCTCGCGCACATAATGATCGTGCAGCGCCACCTTGCGCGACACGGACAGCATCAGCGCCAGCGCCAGATCGGCGACATCGTCGGTCAGCACGTCCGGCGTGTTGGTCACGGCGATACCGCGCGCATGGGCATGCGCCACATCCACCTTGTCATAGCCCACCGCGCACACCGCGATCAGCTTCAGGTCCGGGCAGGCGTCGATCGTCGTCGCGTCGATCCCCTCGCCGCCGCCCGTGATCGCCACGGTGATGCCCGGCCCCGGCGCGTGGCGCAGGTCGTAGCGGTCGTCCAGTCCGCCGAGCAGCCATTGCGAAGGGCGTTCGATCAGCATCAAGATGGGGAATGCGTCAGCCATTCTGCCATTCTAGGGTGAGCCGGCGCAAAGGGCAAAGCCGGGAACAGGGAAAGCAGGCTCAAGTGACGACAGACGACGTTGAAATGCTGATCGCGGCCGAGCGGCTGCCCGAAGATTATGCCGCGACCGTCAATCTCTGGTGGCGGCCGCTCGCCAGGGCCATCGCAGCGCGTCGGGAGGCACTCGGCCGCGGCGTCCTGATCGGCATCAACGGCGCACAGGGCACGGGCAAGTCGACGCTCTGCCTGTTCCTCGAACTTCTGCTGCGAGCGGAGCACGGACTGAGCGCCGCGACCATCTCTCTGGACGATCTGTATCTGACCAAGGCGGAGCGCCAGCGGCTGGCGGTCGAGATCCATCCCCTTTTCGCAACGCGCGGCGTGCCGGGCACGCATGACGTCGGGCTCGGCAATGCCGCGATCTCTGCGCTGATGACAGGAAATGCGCCGGTGCCGATTCCGCGCTTCGACAAGAGCCATGACGATCGCGCGCCGCACGCGGAATGGCCGGTCGTCACAGCGCCGGTCGATGTCGTGCTGATCGAAGGCTGGTTCACCGGAGCCTCACCTGTCGATGCCCGATCTCTGGCCGAACCGGCCAACGCGCTGGAGCGGAACGAAGATGCGGATGCCCATTGGCGCACCTTCTCCAACACGGCATTGGCCGGACCTTATGCGGCGCTGTTCGGGCGCCTCGATCTGCTGATCATGCTCGCCCCGCCCGGCTTCGAGCAGGTGCGCGAGTGGCGCGAACTGCAGGAGCAGAAGCTGCGTGAGCGCACCGGACGCGGGATGAACGCCGCCGACGTCTCCCGTTTCGTCGATCATTATGAGCGGCTGACGCGCCACATGCTCGCGACCTTGCCGGACGAAGCCGACATCGTCGTGCGGATCGGGCCCGACCATCAGCCGATTTCCCTCCGGAAACGCGACGAGCCGAAACATGGCTAACCACTCGCTAACCATCTCGGCGCATCCCTGAGGCGGGCAATCCCGCCCAGGAGCACGGATCATGAGTTCCATTTCCGGAAGCATGTCCACGGCCGCGATGATGTCGCCGAACGACCGGATGAAGCTGGCGCTGCAATCCGCCGTGTCGGCCGGTTCGGTGAAGTCGACCGACCAGAGCGCGCTTTCCAGCGCGCTCGACGACATCGATGCCGCGATGAAGTCCAGCGGCCCGCCGGCCGCCGGCACCAGCCCATCCGCAATGAAGACCAAGGTGGAGGGGCTGATCGATCAGGAAGTGAGCGACGGCAAGCTGACCAGCGATCAGGCGACCGAGCTGAAATCGGTCTTCGCGCAGGCGGCAAGCAAGATGGGGCACCATCACGGCGCCGGCGGCCCTCCGCCGATCGACGACGGCACCGGCACGACCGCAACGGATGCGACCGCAACGGATGCGACCGCCAGCACCGATTCCACCAAATCGGCGATCGATCAGTTGATCTCTTTCCTCCAGACGCTCGAAAAGTCGGTCAGCTCCAGCTCGACCTATGGCGCGACGGGCACCAGCACGGCCTCGACCAGCTCGCCCACCTCGATGCTGATCGACCAGCTGGCTTGACGCGCGGCACCTCCGCCGGGAAAGCCGAGCGGGGTTCCGGGGAGCCACCCATCGCCGACGGGCTGCCACCCGTCACGCGCGACCGGCCCATCGCGCATCCGCACCCGTAACGACGGGCCTGCGAACTCTCCATCGGCTGGTTTGCGCGCACATTTCACCCTGTTGCAGCAAGCGCCGCTCAGGCGAACAAATCCACCACCTCCGCGTCGCTCGCGACGGCATCCAGCAGCAGCGAACGGTGGCAGCCCGCCGGCTCCCGCTCGTAGCACAGCAACGCGCTGGGTTTCTCCGCCGCCAGACCGCGCATGATCGCCGCCTGCGCGATCGCCTCGGGCAGCTGCAGCTGCCCGGCATAGATGCGCTCCAGATCGGCATGGCGCCCTTTGCGCGCCGCCGCCCGCCCATCCGCAGGCGTACCCAGCGCGCGCAGATGGACATAGCCGATCCCCGCCTCCGCCAGTCCCCCCGCCAGCGCCGTCTTGGAGAAACCGGGCCGGCGCGAGAGCGGCAGAACCCGCACGTCGATCACGCGCTCCACCCCGGCCGCCTGCAACGCGGCGATCAGCTCCGCCTGCGTCGTCTTCTCATAGCCTATCGTAAAGATCTTCATCTTCAGACAACCGATCGGCCGGCACTATTTCTCCGCGATCTTCTTCGCCGCCTCGATCAGTTCGACCGGCATCATCGCGATGATCGTGCTGTTATGCTCCACGCCGATCTCGGTGAGCGCCTGAAGCCGCCGCATTTCCAGCGCGCCGGGCGTCGAGCCCACCACCTTGGCGGCGTCCGCCAGCGTCTGGGCCGCCTCGCGCTCGCCTTCCGCCTTGATGATGCGCGCGCGCTTCTCGCGGACGGCCTCCGCTTCGCGTGCGATGGCCCGCTGCATCGCTTCGGGAATGTCGAGATCCTTCATCTCGATCGAATCCACGATCACGCCCCAATGGCCGCAGGCGCGCGCCAGCATCTCCTGCAGGCGATCGTTGATCACCGCGCGTTCCTTCAGCAGCTGATCGAGATCGGACTGGCCGATCGCGTCGCGCATCGCCGTCTCGGCCGCCTGCATCACCGCGCCCTGCCAATTGTCGACGGTGGTGATCACGCGCGTCGCATCCTGCGCGCGAAACCACAGAACGGCATTCACGCGCACCGGCACGCCGTCGCGCGTCACCGTCTCCTGCGTGTCCAGCGCGCGCGTCACGGTGCGGAGATCCACCTTCTGGACGCGATCGATCCACGGGATCAGCCAATACCAGCCCGGCCCCTTCTGCTCGCCCAGCCGGCCGAGGCGGAACAGCACCCCGCGCTCATATTCCTGGTTCACGCCGAAGGTCTTGAGCATCGTCGGCACGAGAAAGACGATGAGGAAAATCAGGAAGGCGAGACCACCCGTCAGCATCATCGTCCGCTCCGTTCGTTTGGCTTGGCGCCGATCCTGTTCTAGGCGCCCCCATCATGACGCACCAGATTCATATTGTCGGCGGCGGGCTCGCCGGCTCCGAAGCCGCCTGGCAATTGGCCGAAGCCGGATACAAGGTCCGCCTCTCCGAAATGCGGGGCGTCGAAGCCACGCCCGCGCACCATACGGATTCGCTCGCCGAACTCGTCTGTTCGAACAGTTTCCGCTCCGATGACGCCGCCAACAACGCGGTCGGCCTGCTCCATGCCGAGATGCGCGCGCTGGGATCGCTGATCCTGAAGACGGCGGACGCGCACAAGGTGCCCGCCGGCTCCGCGCTGGCGGTGGATCGGGACGGCTTCGCGGAAGGCGTGACCGCCGCGATCGAGGCGCATCCGAATATCGAGCTGGTGCGCGAGCGGGTGGACAGTCTGCCCGAAGGCCCGGCGATCCTCGCCACCGGCCCGCTCACCGCAGCCCCTCTGGCCGAGGCGATCCGCGCCGAGACGGGCGAGGACGCGCTCGCTTTCTTCGATGCGATCGCGCCGATCGTGCATCGCGAGAGCATCGATATGGAGACGGCCTGGTTCCAGTCGCGCTGGAACAAGGGCGACGGGCACGATTACATCAACTGCCCGATGAACAAGGACGAATATCTCGCCTTCCACGCGGCGTTGCTCGCGGGTGAGAAAGGCGAGTTCCGCGAGTGGGAGAAGAACACGCCTTACTTCGAGGGCTGCATGCCGATCGAGGTGATGGCCGATCGCGGCACGGATACGCTCCGCTACGGCCCGATGAAGCCGGTCGGGCTCGACGATCCGCGCACCGGGCGCTGGCCTTATGCCGTCGTCCAGTTGCGGCAGGACAATGCGCTGAGCACGCTCTGGAACATCGTAGGCTTCCAGACCAAGCTCAAACATGCCGAGCAGGTGCGGATCTTCCGGATGATCCCCGGCCTGCAGAATGCCGAGTTCGCGCGGCTGGGCGGGCTGCATCGGAACACCTTCATCCAGAGCCCCAAGCTGCTGGACCACACGCTGCGCCTGCGCGGACGGCCGAACATCCGCTTCGCCGGGCAGATCACCGGCTGCGAAGGCTATGTCGAAAGCGCCGCGATCGGGCTGCTGGCCGGGCGCTTCGCGGCGGCCGAGCTGGCGGGTGCGGAGCTTGCCCCGCCGCCGGGCGAAACCGCTCTGGGCGCGCTGCTGGGCCATGTGACGGGTGGCGCGGAGGCGGAGACGTTCCAGCCGATGAACGTCAATTTCGGCCTTTTTCCGCCGCTGGCCGGCAATCCGCGCAAGAATGAGCGCAAGGCGCTCATCGTCGCACGGGCCAACGACGCGCTGGCCGGATGGATCGAAACCGGATCGGCGCAGGAGTCATCATAACGCAACCTTCCGTCGCCACGGGCGCACGATGACCAAATTCCTGCTCGCGCTCCTCGCCTCCGCCGTCACTCCCGCGATCGCCGCTGCCGCCCCGCCGCCGCAGAAACCGAAGCTGATCGTGATGATCGCGGTCGACCAGTTCTCGGCCGAACTGTGGGAGAAGTATAAGGGCAGCTATACCGGTGGCCTGAAGCGGCTGGATGGCGGCGTCGCCTTCGCGCAGGGCTATCAGAGCCACGCCGCGACCGAGACGTGCCCCGGCCACTCCACGATGCTGACCGGGCGCCACCCGTCCGGCACCGGCATCGTCGCCAATGAGTGGATCGATCGCGCCACCGGCAAGCCGGTCTATTGCGTTTCGATCGCCGGACATGACGGCGCCACCGATCGCGGCGCGCTCAACATCAAGGCGACCACGCTCGGCGACTGGATGAAGGAGGCCAACCCGGCCAACCGCGTCGTCACCATCTCCGGCAAGGATCGCGCGGCGATCGCGCTGGCGGGCCATAAGGCGGATGCCGTTTATTGGTGGAATGACGGGGACGGCTTCGTCACCTCGTCATTCGCGGGCCCGTCGACGCCAGCCGTCACCGATCTGTCGAGCAGCTTCAATGCCGACGTGCTGGCCCGCTGGAAGCAGTCGCCGCCCGCTCTGTGGCCGGCTGCGGCGCCCGCCTCCTGCACCGCGCTCGCCAAGCCCCATACCTTCGGCACCTTCGCGGAATCGGGCCAGATCCCGCCGGAATTCGTGCAGGGCGTGACCGACGGTGCGGATTTCCCGGCATCGCCCGCCTTCCAGCTCCAGCTCCGCAACAGCACCCTGTTCGATCCGCTGGTGGAGGAATTCGCCGGCAAGGTGATCGACGGCATGAAGCTGGGCCATGGCGCCGGCACCGATCTGCTCGGGGTGTCCTTCTCGGCCACGGATTATGTGGGCCACCGCTTCGGCAATGGCGGCGCCGAGATGTGCGTGCAGCAGCAGGTCGTCGATGCCGCGATCGGCCGCCTGCTGGCGAAGATCGACAGTCTGCACGTGCCCTATGTCGTGGCGCTGACCGCCGATCACGGCGCCACCGACGCCGCCGAGCGCGAAACCGAGAATGGCACGCCCGCGCAGCGCATCGACGCCAGGAGCATCGTCATCGGCCTGAATGCCGCGCTGCGCCAGAAGCTGTCGCTGGATCGGGATCCGCTGATCGGGGCCGATGCGAACGAGCTGTATTTCCGCCCCGGCCTCGATGCCGCGACCGCCAGCGCGGTGACCGCCGCCGCCGTGCCGTGGCTGAAGGCCCGCCCGGAAGTGAGCGACGTGCATACGCGCGCCGAGATCGAGGCGGTGCCGATGCCGCGCGGCGAGCCTCGCTCGCTCACGATCCTGCAGCGGTATCGCGAAAGCTACGATGCCGAGCGCAGCGGAGACATTTTCATCGCTTTCCAGGAGCGAGCGAGCATCGGCCTGCCCAAGAAATTCGGAGATTCGGTCGCCGGGCATGGCAGCGTGTGGGATTATGATCGCCGCGTGCCGATCCTTTTCTGGTGGCCGGGCGTGCGCGGCGCCCAGCCGACGGCGGCGGCCGAGACGGTCGATATCGCCCCCACGCTCGCAGCAATCGCGCGCATTCCCGCCCCGCCCGTCGATGGGGCGTGCCTGAAGTCCGTCGCAGCGAGCCGCTGCGGCCGCTGACCGACGTTTTCCCGCGCACAGGACAGGTGCGCGGGAGCTTTCCTGACTGTTGCTCGAACGCAACTATTGTCCGCTTACGTTTAAGTAAGCGGCACTTGATGATGCTTGCCCGCTTGCCAAGTGCGTCACGAAACTGAAGCATCAGCCCCGGAGCAAAACATCGCGCTCCCAAGGCCGCATAGGCCGATTTGACGCGTAGCAGGAACATCGAGCGCAGGATTTCAGCGTTGAACCTCGAAAATCGAGGATTCAGCGAGTGCTTTTCTGTGCCCTGGACACAAGGGGCCAAGATCGGGCGAGCCCCCGCCTGTGACAGAGGGAGGATGCTGAGCGGCATTGGTTTGGCAATGCTGGGGATGTTCCATGTCTATTTCCCGATCGACTTCGATGATCGCGCTCGCAATTGCTCTTGCCGGCGCCGTGCCGGCCTTCGCCGCCGATCCCGCGCCGGATCAGGGTGCGCCCGATGATGCGATTATCGTCACCGGCACGCGCGCCATCGGCATCACGGCGGCGGAAAGCGCCGCGCCGATCAAGCTCGTCAGCGCCGATGCGATGACCCATGTCGGCCAGCCCAACCTCAATCAGGTGCTGACCCAGCTCGTGCCGAGCTTCACCGCCCAGGCCTTCGGCGGCGATGCGGCCAACCTTACGCTCTCGGCCGCGCTGCGCGGCCTGAACCCGAACCAGACGCTCGTGCTCGTCAACGGCAAGCGCCGCCACGGGACCGCCAACCTGCAGGTCCTGTCGAGCGCCTTCCAGGGCGGTGCGGCGCCCGATCTGGATTTCATCACCCCCGCCTCGATCGACCATGTCGAGGTGCTGACGGACGGCGCCTCGGCCCAATATGGCTCGGACGCGATCGCGGGCGTGGTCAACATCATCCTGAAAAAGAAGGAAGGCGGCTCGATCTCCGCGACCGGCGGCCAGACCTATGACAGTGACGGCGAGACCGCCTCGACCTCGATCAACTACGGCATCGTCAATGATCGCGGCTATCTGAACCTCACCGCTTTCTATCGCTTCCACAATTACACGCAGCGCGGCCAGCAGGACATTCGCGTGCTGGATCCGGTGACCGGCGCGGTCGGCGGCACGGGCGCCCTCGCCGCCGATTATCAGGCGATGCCGAACTTCCCGCGCGTGAACCCGATCGTGGGTGACGCCCGCTCGCACTTCGCGGTCGGATCGTTCAACGCCGGCTTCGACGCCTCCGACAATCTTTCCTTCTACGGTTTCGGCACGGTCGGCTATCGCGATGCCAAGGCCTATGAGAATGTCCGTCTGCCCAACCGCCTCGTCCGCACCGCCGTTCTCGGCGTGGACCCCGGCACGGTATCGGCCGCGACCTACAACGCCACGCTGGCCGCCAATCCGAGCTACATCTTCTCGCGCACCGGCTTCCGCCCGCAGGAAGCGTTCAAGGAAACCGATTATTCGGCGACCGGCGGCGCCAAGGGCAGCGTCGGCGGCTGGAATTGGGATCTCAGCACCACCTTCGGCCTCGATCAGGCCAAGGTCTACACGCTGAATTCAGCCAATCGCGACCTGTTCATCGATACGGGCTCGACGCCGACCGACTTTTACGACGGCAAGTTCGAGAATTTCGAATGGACGTCCAATTTCGACGTGACGCACAGCTTCGGCGACATCGCATTGCTGGCGGCCGGCGCCGAATATCGCCTGAACAGCTACACCATCTCGCAGGGCGATCCCTTCTCCTACTACAAGACGGGGGCGCAATCCTTCCCCGGCTACAGCCCGGCGGCATCCGGCGGCCATCGCCGTCATAACTGGGCGATCTACGGCGATCTCGCGCTCACGCCGGTCGAAGGCCTGAAGCTGGACGGGGCCGTCCGCTACGAGGATTATTCGGACTTCGGCAACAAGACGACCTGGAAGATCACGGGTCGCTACGACTTCAACGACATGATCGCGATCCGCGGTACGGCAGCCACCGGTTTCCGCGCGCCGACCCTGGCCGAATCCTACTACACGCAGGTCAACGTCTCGCCGAACTCCTCCTTCGTGCAGCTGGCGGCCAATTCGCCCGCGGCGAAGATCCTCGGCATCCCCGATCTGAAGCCGGAAACCTCGACCAACTTCTCCGGCGGCTTCGTCTTCCGGCCCGTCCCGCGCCTGACCATCACGGTCGACGCGTTCCAGATCCGCCTGAAGAACCGCATCGTCGGCAGCTCGCAGATCAACAGCCTGACGGTGGGCGACGCCGTGTTCCGCGCGGCGCAGGCATCGGGCTACACGCTCGAAACCTTCGCCAATTCGGGCATCGTCGCCTTCGTGAACGGGCCGACGACGCGCACGCGCGGCGTGGACATCGTCGCCAGCTACGATGCGGACTTCGGCTCTTACGGTCGCGCCAGCTTCACGCTGTCGGGCGCCTACAACAAGACGACTCTGCGCAGCGAAGGCGCCAATCCGGCGCCGATCGGGGCACTCGGCCAGTCCGTGTTCGACATCTCGCAGCAGAGCTATCTGACCGATGCCACGCCGAAGCTGAAGCTGATCGGCGGCGTGAACTGGACCCTCGGCAAGTTCAGCGTCACGGCGCGCGAAACCTATTATTCGAAGACCAGCGCGATCTACAACGATGGCGGCGGCCTCTATACGCCGACCCGGATCAAGGCCGCCGGGATCACCGATCTGGAGGTGGGCTACAAGCTGACGCCGAAGCTGACGCTGGCGGTGGGCGCGAACAATCTGTTCGACAAGGATCCGGAAGCCGAGCCCTATCTCGCCGCGTTCGGCGAAACGGCCGGCGGCGGCGTCGTCTACAATCAGCCGCTGACCTATTCGCCCTACGGCATCAACGGCGGCTATTATTATGGTCGCGTAACCTTCGATTTCTGATGCCGGAACGGGGCGTCGGCCATGCGCCGGCGCCCCTTCTTTTTTCCCCAGCTTGACAGCGCGATGCGCCCGCCGATCAATGGCACACGTCACGCATCGCCCACCGGTTTTCCGAACCGGCTTCCCGACGAGAGGATTGCTTTCATGACCATGTCACGCCGCGCCTTCCTGGAGGGGCTCAGCGCCGTCGGCGGCACGTCTCTGCTGCTGATGGGCCTCGATGCGTTCGGCATGGGCATAGCCTCGGCCCGCACCGCTCCGCCCCCGCTGCAGGGCGGCGGCACCGGCAAGAAGGTGGTGATCCTGGGCGCGGGCGTCGCCGGCCTCACCTCGGCCTACGAACTCGGCAAGGCCGGCTATGACGTGACGATCATCGAGGCGCGCGCCTTCGCCGGTGGCCGCTCGCAGACGGCGCGCAAGGGCTTCCAGCTGACCGAACTGGGCGGCCAGACCCAGACCTGCCAGTTCGACGACGGCTTCTACATCAATCACGGCCCTTGGCGGATCCCGTTCCACCACCGCTCGACACTCCATTACGTGAAGGAGTTCGGCGTCGAGGTGGAGCTGTTCAACAACGACAATGACAATGGCTTCATGTATTTCACCAAGGGCAGCGGCCCCCTGGCGAACAAGCCGGTCCGCAAGCGCGAAGTGGCGGCCGACATGCGCGGCCATTCCGCCGAAATCTTCGCCAAGCTGGTGCAGGGCGGCGCGCTCGACAAGCAGATGGACGCCGCCGATCGCGAGCAGTTCCTCGAATATCTCTCGGCCGAAGGCTATCTGAAGGGTGAGGCGCGCACCTATGCGGGCGCCGAGGGGCGCGGCTGGATCACGAAGCCGGGCGCAGGCCTTACGCCGGGCGAGGAAGCACCGATCTTCGGGCTGGGCGACGTGCTCCATTCGCAGGCGTGGAAGGTCCTCTCCTCCATCTCCGACTGGGACCAGCAGCGCACGATGTTTCAGCCCAAGGGCGGCATGTACATGCTGCCGATGGGCTTCGTGACGAAGGGCGGCGTCGGCCCCAAGATCCGCTATTCCACCGTGGTCGAGAAGATCCGCCAGAACGCCAAGGGCGTCGAGGTGTCGGTGGTCGACGGATCGGGCCAGCGCAGCGTCGTCAAGGGCGACTATTGCATCTGTACGATCCCGCTCTCGGTGCTGAAGTCGATCGACACCGGCTTCTCCGCGCCGTTCAAGGCGGCGATGGACGGCTGCGCCTATGCGCCGGTCGGCAAGATCGGCCTGCAGATGAAGCGCCGCTTCTGGGAAGAGGATCACTGGATCTACGGCGGCCATGTTTACACTGACGAGGCCGAGATCGGATCCATCTCGCTGCCCTCCACCGGCTGGCTCGGCCAGAAGGGCGTGCTGCTGGGTTATTATCAGTTCATGGCGGATGCGGCGAAGGTCAGCGCCCTGTCACCGGCCGATCGCGCGAAATTCGCCGTGGATTTCGGCCAGAAAGTGTTTCCCGCCTATGCCGAGAGCTTCGAAAATGCTTTCTCGGTCGCATGGCACCGCGTGCAATATAATCTGGGCGGCTGGGGCATGTGGAGCGACGAGGCGCGTGCGCGCGACTATCCCGTGCTGCTGCAGCCGCAGGGCCGCGTCTATCTCGCCGGCGAGCATCTCTCCTACATCGGCGGCTGGCAGGCCGGCGGCATCGAGAGCGCCTGGATGCAGATCGAAGCCCTCCACAAGCGCGCCTCCGCCGCCGCCTGATCGTTCGCCAACAGCAGGATCCATCATGACGAAGCTCGGTATCGCCTTCCTCGCCGCCACCCTCTCCGGTGGCCTCGCCGCCCCCGCGCTCGCCGCACCCGACGGCAAGGCCTTGTTCGCGGGCAATTGCGCCGCCTGCCATCAGGCCGCCGGCGAGGGCATTCCCGGCGCCTTCCCCGCGCTCGCCAAGAACAAGTTCGTGGTCGGCGATCCGAAGCTCGTCGCGGCGACCGTGCTGAACGGCCGGGGCGGCATGCCCTCCTTCCGCGATTCGCTGAAGGACGACGAACTGGGCGCGATCCTGAGCTTCGTCCGCACCAGCTGGAGCAACAAGGCGCCGCCGATCCCCGCCGCCACCTTCGCCGCCGTCCGCACCGGCAAGGCGCAGGCCAGCCGCCCGATGCCGGTGCATTGATCGGCGGAAAAGGCTTCCATCGGGATAGAGCCCCGCACGGATAGGCCCGAACCGGAGAGGCGATGCGTCACCTCTCCGGTGGCGCGGATCGCCGACGGGAAAATCCGCGAACATCGGTTCTTTTTCGATCCCTAGCGCTGAACCGGCGGGTCCGGCGGGTGTCGCGCCCGCGCCCGAAACCCCGTCTCCGCCGCGCCCCGGCGCCTTGACAGTCTCCCTCCCCGCCCCCACCCACGGGCGATGACGGACCCCCTCGCCGCCTGGATCGCTGAGCGCCTGGATCACACGCCGGGCGACCTCGCCCTCTTCCGCCGCGCGCTCACCCACGGCAGCCACGCGCAGGATCATTACGAGCGGCTCGAATTTCTCGGCGATCGCGTCCTCGGGCTGATCGCCGCCGCCTGGCTCTATCGCCGCTATCCGAACGAGCCCGAGGGCAATCTCTCGATGCGCTTCAACGCGATCGTCAGCGGCGAGACCTGCGCCGCGATCGGTCGCGAGATCGGCGTGCCCGCCATGCTGATCCTCGGCAAGCAGGCGCGCGACGACGGCGCGCAGGGCAGCGACAATGTGGTGGGCGATGTGGTGGAGGCGCTGATCGGCGCGCTCTATCTGGATGGCGGCCTCGCCGTGGCGGAGCGCTTCGTCCACCGCGTTTGGGAAGAGCGCGTCGAGACGGTCGCGCGCGCGCCCAAGCATCCCAAGTCCGAACTGCAGGAATGGGCGGCGGCGCATCGCTGCAAGCCGCCCGTCTACACGATCGAGGGCCGCTCCGGCCCGCATCACGCGCCCAGCTTCACCGTGACCGTCACGGTCGCGGGACGCGGCGGCGGCAGCGCCACTGCCGAGGGAACATCGAAACAGGAGGCGGAGACGGCAGCCGCCCAGACATTATTGGGGATGCTCGGATGAGCCAGAAATGCGGTCTCGTCGCGGTGCTGGGTGCGCCGAATGCGGGCAAGTCCACGCTCGTGAATGCGCTGGTCGGCCAGAAGGTCGCGATCGTCAGCCCCAAGGCGCAGACGACGCGCGCGCGCCTGATGGGCCTCGCCATCGAGGGCGAGACGCAGATATTGCTCGTCGACACGCCCGGCATCTTCGATCCGCAGCGCCGGCTGGATCGCGCGATGGTGTCGGCCGCGTGGGGCGGCACCGAGGGCGCGGACCTGATCGCGCTGGTGATCGACGCCAAGGCCAAGTTCAACAGCAAGGCCCGCACGCTCGTCGATCAGATCGCGGCGCATTCCGAGCCCAAGATCGTGATCCTCAACAAGGTGGACGTGGCCGACAAGGGACCGCTCCTTACGCTCGCCTCGGAGCTGCAGGCCATGCTTAACCCGCAAGCGATCTATTTCGTCTCGGCGATGACCGGCGACGGCATTCCCGAGCTGAAGGCCGAACTCGCCAAGCGGATGCCCGAGGGCCCGTGGCATTTCCCCGAGGATCAGGTGTCGGACGCCACCGACCGGATGCTGGCGGCGGAAGTGACGCGCGAGCAGCTCTATCTCCAGCTCCACGCCGAGCTGCCTTATGCCAGCGCGATCGAGACCGAGAAATATGAGGATCGCAAGGACGGCTCCGTCGCGATCCACCAGCAGATCCTCGTCGCGCGCGAGACGCAGAAGGCGATCGTGCTGGGCGCCAAGGGCGCACGCCTGAAGGAAATCGGCCAGCGCGCGCGCACCGAACTGTCCTCGATCCTCGGCAAGCCGGTCCACCTTTTCCTGCACGTGAAGGTCAATCCGCGCTGGGAGGAGGATCGCACGCTCTATCAGGATATCGGGCTCGATTGGGTGGACTGAGGCGCGCTTTGGGTATGCGCCTTTCGGCGCATCGCCGAACCAGCCCGCTCCTCCACCCCGCGCCCCTTGCGAAAGGCCCGGATCGGGCGCACTCTCCGCCCGTGTCCGCAGCATAGCGGGCCGGGAGGTCGGTCATGGGCATGCACGCGCTAGGCTTTCTGCTGGCGGGGTTTGCCTCGGTGATCACGCCGGTCATGCCCTCCTTCATCCTCGGCAGCGGGCCCGAGCCTGAAGAGACGCTCGCCACCTCCGTGGATCGCGGCGATCGCATGACGGTCGCCACCCACGTCAACGGCACCGGCCCGTTCAGCTTCACGATCGATACCGGCGCGGACCGCAGCGTCGTTTCCGATCGCCTCGCCACGCGGCTGGCCCTGCCGACGGGCAAGACCGTGACGGTCTATGGAATCGCCGGGCCGCTCCCCGTCTCCACCGTGATGCTCGATTCGATCCGGATCGGCCAGCGCGAGCGCAAGGGCATCGCCGCCCCGGTCCTGCCCGAACGGTCGCTGGGCTCGATCGGCTTCCTCGGCATCGATGCGCTGAAGGACCAGCGCGTGCTGATGGACTTCCGCCACAACCGCATCACCATCGCCAACTCAGCGCGCGAGGCGATGGAGGGCGAGGATGGCGTGATCGTCGTCACCGGCCGCAGCCGCTTCGGCCAGCTGATCCTGACGGACGCGCGCGTGGCCGGCATCAAGGTCCACGCGATCATCGATACGGGCGCCGAGAACACGATCGGCAATCTCGCGCTCCAGCGGATCATGGCCAAGCGCCATATCGGCGGTCCGGGACGGATGACGACGATCGTGGGCGTCACGGGCGCCGAGCTTCCGGCCGAGGCCTCCAGCATCCCGCGCATCCGCCTGGGCGGTCTGCTGATCGGCGACATGCCGATCGCCTATGCCGACGTGCGGACCTTCGCTTTGTTCGGCATCGACGACAAGCCGGCCATCCTGGTGGGAATGGACGTGTTGCGCGGCTTCGAGCGGGTGGCGGTGGACTTCAAGGAGCGCGAGGTGCGGTTCCGGGTGGGCACTGGTCCGATCGGAGCCAGCTGATCGTCCTTCCGATCAATATCCCATCAGGGCAAGCACTTCGCGGCGGCTTCTCTCGTCATCCTTGAAGACGCCCATCATGCGGCTGGTCGTCATGCCCACGCCGTGGACGCGCACGCCCCGTCCGGTCATGCAGCCATGCTGCGCCTCGATCACCACCGCCACGCCGAGCGGGTGGAGATGCTCCCAGATGCAGTCGGCCACCTGCGCGGTCAGCCGTTCCTGCACCTGCAGGCGCTGGGCGAAGCCATGCAGCACACGGGCGAGCTTGGAGATGCCCACGACGCGCTCGGTCGGCAGATAGGCGATCGACGCGGTGCCGACGATCGGCGCCATGTGATGCTCGCAATGCGACTGGAACGGGATCTGCTTCAGCAGCACGATCTCGTCATAGCCGCCCACCTCCTCGAAGGTGCGGTGGAGATGCGTGGCCGGATCGACCAGATAGCCCTGGCAATATTCCTTCCAGGCGCGCGCCACGCGGGCCGGCGTATCGAGCAGGCCCTCGCGCTCGGGATCGTCCCCGGACCAGCGGATGAGGGTGCGGATCGCATCGGCCACCTCGTCCGGCACCGGAAGTTTCGGGGGAGCCTCGGGCTCGGTCGTTCCGCTCATCGATCCTGCGCCGGATGAGAGCCTGGCCATCCGAGAGGGAAGCCGCTGCGCTTCCGGACCCAACACGTAACAGGCTCATTCAAAGTCTAGAATTGGTGCCCCTGGCCGGGCTCGAACCAGCACTCCTTGCGGAATCCGATTTTGAGTCGGACGCGTCTACCAATTCCACCACAGGGGCACGCAAACGAGCGGTTAGCCGAGCGAAAGCGGCTCCGCAACTGCATCAAAGCGTCCGGGGCGGTCCCCACTGGTTCACGACGGGCCAGGTCGCCTGCGTGTAGAAGATCAGCAGCACCAGCCAGCCGATCACCGGCACGAAGAACAGCAGCAGCCAGCCGCCGCCATGATTGGCGTCGTGCAGACGCCGCACCGCGACCGCGATCGTGGGGATCAGCATCCCCAGCCAGAACATCACCGAGAGGAATCCGCCATTCCAGTCGGCCATGCCGGCCATGCCCCAATTGTAGGTCTGCCAGCTGCGATCGAGATGGCCGAAGCCCAGCATCTGATCGATCGTGGCGAAGACCAGCCAGCCGATCGCCAGAAACAGCATGAAGCTCCAGAATTCGGCGCGATCGGATCGGCCGCGGAAATCGGCATAGCGGCGCAATGGAGTGATCAGGTCGTTCACGGGGCTTCTTCCTTAGGCACGGGGCGGCTGGCGACGATAGCTCAGCGCTTCGGCAATATGAACGCGCCCAACGCCCTCGCTGCCCGAGAGGTCCGCAATGGTGCGCGCGACGCGGAGCACGCGATGATAGCCGCGCGCCGACAGCCGCATCGCCTCGGCCGCCTGGGCGAGAAGTTTACGGCCGGGTTCTTCGGGCGTTGCGATGCGATCGAGCAGCGGGCCTTCCGCCTCGGCGTTGGTGTGCGCGGATTCGCCGGCGAAGCGCTCGGTCTGGATCGCGCGGGCGGCCGCGACGCGGGCGCGCACTTCGGCCGATCCCTCTGCGGGTGGCGGCAGCACGAGATCGGCGGCGCTCACGCCCGCCACCTCGACATGAAGATCGATCCGGTCGAGCAGAGGCCCCGACACCTTCGCCTGATAATCGGCCGCGCAGCGTGGCGCGCGCGAGCAGGCCTGCGCGGGATCGCCGAGATGGCCGCAGCGGCAGGGGTTCATCGCCGCCACCAGCTGCACGCGCGCCGGAAAATTCACGTGATTGTTCGCGCGCGCCACCGAAACGCGGCCGCTTTCCAGTGGCTGGCGCAGCGAATCGAGCGCGACGCGCTGGAATTCGGGCAGTTCGTCGAGGAACAGCACGCCCAGATGCGCGAGACTCACCTCGCCCGGCTTCACCTTGAGCCCGCCGCCCACCAGAGCGGCCATCGAGGCGGAATGATGCGGGCTGCGGAAGGGCCGCGTGCGCGACAGACGGCCGCCCTCCAGCGTGCCCGCGACGCTCGCCACCATCGACACTTCCAGCGCCTCGGCCGGCGTGAGCGGCGGGAGGATGCCGGGCAGGCAGGCCGCCATCAACGACTTGCCCGCCCCCGGCGGCCCGACGAACAGCAGATTGTGCGCGCCGGCCGCCGCGATCTCCAGCGCGCGCTTGGCCGTCTCCTGCCCCTTCACCTGACGGAGATCGGGACCGGACGCCGCATCCTCGGCAGGCCCCGGCCTGGGCGCCGCGAGCGCGCCGACGCCGCGCAGATGATCGAGCAACGCCATCACGTCCGGCGCGGCGACCACTTCGACCGATCCCGCCCACGCGGCCTCCGGCCCCTGCGCAGCGGGGCAGATCAGCCCCAAGGAGCGCTCCGACGCGTGGATCGCGGCGAGCAGCACGCCGGGCGAGGCGGCGATTCGCCCGTCCAGCCCCAATTCGCCCACGACGAGATAGGCAGCGAGCGTCTCCGCATCGACCACGCCCATCGCCCCGAGCAGCCCCAGCGCGATCGGCAGATCATAATGCGATCCCTCCTTGGGCAGATCGGCCGGCGAGAGATTCACGGTGATGCGCTTGGGCGGCAGCGCAAGGCCGATCGCCTGCAGCGCGGCGCGCACGCGCTCGCGGCTTTCGCCCACCGCCTTGTCGGGAAGCCCCACGACGACGAAGGCGGGCACGCCCGGCGCCACCTGCACCTGCACCTCGACCGCGCGCGCTTCCAGCCCCAGGAACGCCACCGTCGCCACATGCGCGACCAAGATCGTTTCTCCCCCCGCCCCGTGCCGGTGATAGCGCCTTTTGAAGGCGGAACAACGGAGGAACGCATGCCGACGGAACCTTCCGCCCTCCCCGCGACTTGCAGAGGACATGGCACAGCCCCCATATCGCTGGTCGATGAAAGCAAAGTCCGAACATATGCGGCTTTGTCTGCTTGCCCTCGGCTGGTTCCTGGTCGTGCTGTCGCCGGTTGTCGGCGTGCTGCCGGGGCCCGGCGGCATCTTCCTGTTCGCCCCGGGCCTCGTCCTCCTGCTCCGCAATTCGGCCTGGGTCCGCAAACGCTATGCGATGCTCAAGCGGCGCTGGCCGAAGGCGGGCCATATGTGCGATCAGGCGATGCGCCGGCAGAGCGCGCTCCGCCGCCAGCGGATCGCCAAGGCGCGCGCGCTGGGAACGGATTGACTTTCCACCCTCTTGCCCATAGTGGCAGCGCCCTACGGCCGCCGCTCGTTCCGGCGGCCTTTTGCATTGCGGGTGGCCGGTTGTTCCGGCGCCACGACGCCAGAGGGATTGATTGAGATGAAGCGGACCTTCCAGCCGAGCAACCTGGTGCGTAAGCGTCGCCACGGTTTCCGTAGCCGCAGCGCCACGCCCGGCGGCCGCAAGGTGCTGGCCGCCCGCCGCGCGCGCGGCCGCTCCAAGCTCTCCGCCTGAGCATCACGCCCGAATCGCTGCCGGAGGCACCCTTGAGGGGCCTTCGGCGCAGATCCGAATTCCTTGCCGCCAACAGCGGGAAGCGCGTCGCGATGCCTGCCTTCGTCCTGCTCGTCCGCCCGCGTGGCGATGGCGATACGGCGCTGGGCATGGGATTCACCGTCACCAAGAAGATCGGCAACGCCGTGGTCCGCAACCGGATCAAGCGGCGTTTTCGTGCGCTCGCTCGCACGCTGTATCCGGGCGAGGGCGTGGCCGGTGCGGATCATATCCTGATCGGCCGCTCCGCCGCGCTGACGCGCGACCATGCCGATCTTGTCCGCGACCTCAGCAAGGCGCTCGGCCGGGTTCGGCGCGACATCGCGTCATGATCGCGCGGCCGCTGATCTGGGTCGCCCGCTTCTGGCAGATCGGCCCGTCCCGCCTGTTGCCGCCGACCTGTCGTTATTCGCCGTCATGCTCGGCCTATGCGATCGAGGCCTGGACGCGCTATGGGGCGCTCGCCGGCACCTGGCTGGCGGTGAAACGCTTGAGCCGTTGCCACCCCTGGGGCGGCTGCGGACATGATCCGGTCCCCTGATCCGAGGTTCTTGAGAAAAACGTGCAAAATCAGCGCAACCTGATCGTGGCGATCGCCCTGTCGGCGATCATCCTCATCGGCTGGTCGTTCCTAGCGGAACGCTTCCTGCCGCCCTCGAATCCGCCGGCGACCAAGATCGTCGACGGCAAGGTGGTGCCGCTGCCCAAGCCCGAGGCGATGCCCGACAGCGGCAATGCCGTGCGCGATCGCGCCGTGGTGATGCGCGAGACGCCGCGCGTGGCGATCAGGACGCCGCGCGTCGAGGGCTCGATCAACCTCAAGGGTGCCCGGATCGACGATCTGGTGCTGCTCGATCATCGCGAGACGATCGCAAAGAACAGCCCGCCCGTCCGCCTGCTTTCGCCCGGCGGCACGCCCGACGCCTATTTCGCCAGCTTCGGCTGGAGCGGCGACAATGTGACGCTGCCCAATGGCGATGCGGTGTGGAAGGCGGACGGCACGACGCTGACGCCCGAAAAGCCCGTCACGCTCACGTGGGACAATGGCCAGGGCCAGCGCTTCGCGATCCGCTTCGCGATCGACGCCAATTACATGTTCACGGCCACGCAGCGCGTGGAGAATGTCGCGCCCAAGCCGGTGACGTTGCGCCCCTACGGCCTCGTCAGCCGCGTCGGCGTGTCGAAGGATCCGTCCAGCTGGACGATGCACACCGGCCCGATCGGCACGTTCAACAACGCGACCGATTATTCGGTGAGCTTCAAGGATCTGGACAAGGCCGGCGCCGCCGGTCAGCGCTTCCAGACCACCGGCGGCTGGATCGGCTTCGGCGACAAATATTGGCAGACGGCGCTCGTGCCCGCGCAGAATGTCGCGGCCGATGCCGGTTTCCGCGCCGGTGACGGCGGCCGTTACCAGGCCGACGTCGCCTCCCCCGCGCAGACCGTCGCGCCGAACGCCTCCGCCACCAGCGAGCAGCGCTTCTTCGCCGGCGCCAAGGAAGTGTCGGTGCTGGATGCCTATCAGGCGCAGGGCGTCGCCAAGTTCGATCGCGCGGTGGACTGGGGCTGGTTCGTCTGGTTCGAGAAGCCGATCTTCTACCTGCTCGACTGGCTGTTCACGCATGTCGGCAATTTCGGCGTCGCGATCATCCTGCTCACCTGCTGCGTTCGCGCGCTGCTATTCCCGGTCGCCCAGCGCCAGTTCGCGTCGATGGCCTCGATGCGGAAGGTGCAGCCGAAGATGAAGGCGCTGCAGGAGCGTCACAAGGACGACAAGCAGACGCTGCAGCAGGAGATGCTGAAGCTGTATCAGGCCGAGAAGGTGAATCCGCTCGCCGGCTGCCTGCCCATCTTCATCCAGATGCCGATCTTCATCGCGCTCTATAAGGTGCTGATGCTCTCGATCGAGATGCGTCACCAGCCGTTCGCGCTCTGGATCCGCGATCTGTCCGCGCCCGATCCGCTGACGCCGGTGAACCTGTTCGGCTATCTGCCGTTCGATCCGCCGGGCTTCCTCCACCTGGGCGTGCTGGCGATCCTGCTGGGCGTCACGATGTGGCTGCAGTTCCGCATGAACCCGCCGGCGGGCGATCCCGCGCAGCAGCAGGTGATGCAGATCATGCCGTGGATGATGATGCTGTTCTTCGCGCCGCTCGCGGCCGGCCTGCAGCTTTATTATGTCGCGAACAATCTGCTCAGCCTCGCGCAACAGCAATATCTCAACCGGCGTACACCCGGCCTGAGGGACAGTCTGGCGACCCCGGCGAACAGCAAGTGACCGGGGACCTGCCCGAAATCGACGAAGCGGAGCGGATCGAGACGGCGCGCAAGCTGTTCGCCGGCCCGATCTCGTTCCTGAAGTCCGCGCCGGGCCTCCAGCATCTGCCGGAAGCCGATCTGCCGGAGGTGGCCTTCGCCGGCCGCTCCAACGTGGGCAAATCCTCGCTGCTGAACGCGCTGACGAATCGCAACGGCCTCGCCCGCACCTCGAACACGCCCGGCCGCACGCAGGAGCTGAACTTCTTCGAGGTGGGCGAGCCCCCGGTGATGCGCCTCGTCGACATGCCCGGCTATGGCTTCGCCGAGGCGCCCAAGGACATCGTCCGCAAATGGCGCTATCTGGTGAACGATTTCCTGCGCGGGCGGCCGACGCTGAAGCGTGCGCTGGTGCTGGTCGACAGCCGCCACGGCCTGAAGAAGGTCGATCTCGAGATGATGGAGATGCTGGACAAGGCCGCCGTCTCCTATCGCCTCGTCCTGACCAAGTCGGACAAGGTGAAGGCGAGCGAACTGGCCACCGTCGCCGCTGCAACGGTGGCCGAGGCGCGCAAGCATGCCGCCGCGCATCCCGAGATCCTCACCACCTCTAGCGAAAAGGGCGGGGGCATTCCCGAGCTGCGCGCCGCGATTCTGGACGCGATGAAGGCCTGAGTACCTCCCTCGCTCCGTTCGGTTCGAGCCTGTCGAGAACCCCTTCTCTTGCGCCGCCGCAGCCTTCTCGATTGCGATCTCGGCAGGCTCGATCGCCGCTCGGAGCAAACGGGCAGAGCAGCTCGCGCTGCATCGCACAAAAATTCTTCGCGCCGACGCAACATTGACATCGTTTCGCTCGTAAATTGAGCGGACGGCCCGTTGTGGCCGTGCGGGATTCGGCCGGGCTTCCGGCCGGAGGGGGGGGCACGATGAGCTATATCGACTTCCGCATGAAGCCGGCGGCGCCGAAGGATGGCCGCGCCGATTCCCCTGCCCCGGCCACGTCGCCCTCCCACCGCGAATCCGCCCCGAAGCGCGCCTCCGATCGCTCCGCCGTGCTGATGACGGGCGGATTGATCGTCACGATCGTGGCGCTGGTGTTCGCGCTGGCGCTGGCCTCGATCCGCGAGCCCTTCACCGCCGCGATCGTCACGATCATCCTGCTGCTGCCGACGGCGTCGTTGCTGGGCGGTGACAAGCATCGCCGTTGAGCAACCCGGATCTCGCGGTCGACGCGGCTGCGCTCCGGCTCGACTAAACGCCCCAAGCCCCGCTAAAGGCCGGGCCATGCTCAAGCTCATCATCGGCAACAAGGCTTATTCCAGCTGGTCGCTGCGCGGCTGGCTCGCGGTCCGTCAATCGGGCCTGCCGTTCGAGGAGATCGTCGTCCCGCTCTACGACGACGAATGGGACAAGCGCCGCGAGGGCGCCGAATTCGCCCCCTCCTCGGGCAAGGTGCCGATCCTGTGGGATGGCGAGGCGGTGGTGTGGGACAGCCTCGCCATCATCGACTATCTCGCCGACAAGGTGGGCCGCGACGTTTTCTGGCCCAAGGACGACGCCCCCCGCGCCTGCGCGCGATCGATGGCGGCGGAGATGCACAGCAGCTTCGTGGCGCTGCGCCGCAATTACAGCATGAACGTGCGCCGTTCCTTTCCGGCGGCGCCCGTCAGCCCCGAAGCCGCCGCCGACATCGAGCGCGTGGTATCGCTCTGGGCCGAGGCGCGCTCGCGCTGGGGCGCGGGCGGCCCCTTTCTGTTCGGTCAATTCTCGGCGGCGGACATCATGTTCGCGCCGGTCATCACCCGCTTCATCACCTATTCGCTCCCCATCCCCCGCTTCGCCGCCGTCTATGGCACGGCCGTGCTGACCCACCCGTTCATGGCGGACTGGCTGGCCGCCGCGCAGGACGAACCCTGGGTGATCGAGCGGTTCGAGCAGCCGGTCGCCTGATGCCCGAAATCGATCCCCTCGACTTCACCACGCAGCTTCTCGCCTGCAACAGCGTGACGCCCGCCGATGGCGGGACGCAGGCCGTGCTGGCGGACGCGCTAACGAGCATCGGCTTCGAGGTGCATCGTTTCCATCATGGCGAGGCGCCGGACGGGCCGATCGCCAATCTCTTCGCCACGCGCGGGAACGGCGGGCGGCACTTCGCCTTCGCCGGACATACGGATGTGGTGCCGCCGGGCGAAGGCTGGGAGAGCGACGCCTTCACCCCCACGGTGCGCGGCGAATTGCTCTACGGGCGCGGCGCGGTCGACATGAAGGGCGCGATCGGCGCGTTCGTGGCCGCCGCCTCGCGCGGGCAGCCGGACGACGGCACGCTCAGCCTGATCATCACCGGCGACGAGGAAGGCCCCGCCACCTACGGCACCAAGGCGCTGATGGCATGGATGGCCGAAAAGGACATCCGCCCGGACATGATCCTGGTCGGCGAACCGACCTCGTCGGCGCGGCTGGGCGACACGATCAAGATCGGCCGGCGCGGTTCGGTGAACATGTGGATCGAGGTGCCGGGCGTGCAGGGCCATGTCGCCTACCCCCACCTCGCCAGCAATCCGATCCCGGCCCTCGCCTCGGTCCTGACGGCTTTGTCCGCCATGCCGCTCGATCCCGGCACCGACTGGTTCCAGCCGTCCAATCTGGAGATCACCGAGATCGCGGCCGACAATCCGGCGGCCAACGTGATCCCCGGCCATGCCCGCGCGCGACTCAACATCCGCTTCAACGATACGTATCGCGGCGGGGATCTGATCGAGCAGGTGCGCGAGATCGTCGCCGGCCATGCGCCGGAAGCGACGCTGACCGCGCGCATCTCGGGCGAAGCCTTCCTGACGGCGCCCGGCCCGCTCTCCACGCTGGTGGCCGACGCGATCAGCGATGCGACCGGCCTCGCGCCCGAGCTGTCGACCAGCGGGGGCACCTCCGACGCGCGCTTCCTCTCGACGATCGCGCCGACGGTGGAATTCGGCCTGCTCAACGCGACGATGCACAAATTGGACGAGGCGGTCGCCATTCCCGATCTGCATATGCTGGCGGACATCTACGCGACGATCATCCGGCGGGCACTGGCGAACTGAAGTCGTACCGGACGACGCTCCGCTACCTTTTCCGCCGCAGCACCACGTAGAGCGCCCCCGCCCCGCCGTGGCGCGGATGGGCGTTTCGGACGGCCGCGATGCGCCCGGCATGCGGCGAGAGCGCGAGCCAATCGCCGATGCTCGCCCGGATCAGGCCGCGCTTGGGCTCGATATCGCCGCGTCGGGGCGGGCGCCCGGTGACGATCAGCAGCAGGCGCGCGCCGTCCGCGATCGCACGGGCGAGCGCCTGATCCAGCGCCGCATGCGCGCCCGCCAGATTGTGGCCGTGCAGGTCGATCGAGCGATCCGGCGCGACCAGCCCGCGCGCGAGCCTCTTGTCCCAGCCACCGTCGAGCGTTTCGCCCGGCACGGCCCGCGCGGTGGGCTGCGCCGGGTGCGGGGCGGATGCGCGCGGGGCGGGCGCGGCGCGGATGATCTCGATTTCCTCGGCCAGGAGCGGCGCATCTACCTCAAGGCGCACCCGCTTGCCGAGCGGGCGCACGGTCGCCGCCACGCGCGACCATAAGGTGCGCTCCTCAGCGGTCAGCCTGCGATCGCGCACTGCCGCCCCGCACGCCATCCTTGCGCAATGCCATCCGCGTGATCGCGCCCTTCGGCAGCAGCAGCCACGCCTTGCCCCGGCCGGACATGCCGCCCGCCGTCGTCCGCGCCGCGACGCCCGCGCCCCAGAAGGTATCGACCCGATTGGCGCCCTTGATCGCGCCGCCCGTATCCTGCGCCACCCACAGACCGCTCGCCTCGGGCCGGTCGAGCGAGAGCAGGATCGGCGCGCCGAGCGGGATGAACTTCGGATCGGCCGCCACGCTGCCCCGGCCCGTCACCGGCACGCCCAGCGCACCGAGCGGCCCCGCCCCGATCAGTTCCTTGAAGAAAACGAAGCTCTTGTTCGTATTGAGGATATCGTCCGCATCGCCGGGATGGCCGCGCAGCCAGCCCATCATGCCCTGCATCGATGTGGCATAATCGGTGCCCGGCCCGATCAGCCCGCGATCCCGCATCACCTTGCCGATGCCGACATATTCGCGGCCATTCTGCCCGTCATAGCCGATCCGCATCACCGTGCCGTCGGGCTGGATCAGGCGGCCGGAGCCCTGGATCTGCAGGAAGAAGAATTCGATCGGATCGCGCGCCCAGGCGATCTCCAGCCCCTGATCGGCGAGCGCGCCACCCTCGATCGCGGCACGATCATGATAGAGCTGAAAGCGGCCGTCGACGATGCGGCCGCGCTGCTTCTTGCCCGACGTCACCGTGCCGGCCGTGCCCGGATCGACATCCACCAGATCGGGCGGGCGGCGATAGACGGGCGTGTCGTAACCGGGAATGTGCGTGCGCGAACCTGCGATCTCGGGTTCGTAATAGCCGGTGGCGAAGGCCTTGCCGTCGCCCACGATCGCCGTTTCGAACCATTGCGCGAAGAAGGCCGGGCCATCCACGTCGAGCCGTCCCATCGCGTCGTCGCACGCGTCGCGCCAGTCCTGCGGCAGCGTCAGTCCGCTCCCGTCGGTGCGGCGCACCAGCACGGGGCAGGACGTGCGGAACGCCGCCATCGCCCTGCGGGCATTTTCGGGCGTGAGGCCGAGCGTATCGACGGCGGGGCCACGCTCGACGCCCAGTTCGGCCGCCGTCTGGGGGCCGGCCGGCTGCGGACGGGCCGGCGGCGTCGCCGGGCGGGTGGGATGAGACGGACGCGCCGGGGGCGCGACCGGCCGCCGTGGCTTGGGCGATCCTGCGCAGGCGGCAAGCGCCAGCAGCATCGCCAGCGCGGCGACCTTGCGGAAATTCATGCTGAGCACGCGGTGTCGGCCGCGACTCAGATGGCTTCGTCGGTCTCGGTCAGCGTCCAGTTCGGATCGGGCGAGCGCAGCGCCCGGCTGAACGTCCAAACATCGTGCGTCGGCACGGCATCGGTCAGCGAGCCGGCGATCACATGACCGTCGGCATCGCGCGTGACGGCGGCGATATCGGCATCGAACCGCATCCGGATATGGGCGGTCTGCCCATCGACGGTCGCATCCTCGATCTGGGCGTTCTCGATCGTGACGAGCCGGTTATCCAGCACATGGCCGGCCGCCTTGCGCTCGACGATCGCGGAGGTGAACGCATCCGCCACCTCGCCATCGACCAGCTGGCGCAGCTCTTCCTCGTCCCCGCGCCAGAAGGCTTCGAGGATCATGCGATAGGCGCCCTTCGCGCCATCCACGAAGTGGACGACATCGAACTTCGGATCGGCGGACGCGATGGCGCGCAGCCCCGCATTCGCGGCGGGCGCGCTGGACAGTTCCTGTCCGGCCACCACCGTCTGATCCTTGCCCGGCAGCGGGAGGGGCACGCTCGGGCGCGCTGCGGGAACGCGCTCCAGCGGCTTGGTGAGGGTCTGCTCATGGCCCGTCCGCCGCCCCAGCACGCTCCAGAGGCGCAGGGCGACGAAAACAAATACCATTGCAAGAACGATTACCGTGGTCACCCAGCCTCCTGCCAGCACCGAAATCGCGACGCCTGTTACCCAACATAGGCCGACGTCGCGTCATATTCAAATTTCCTGCCATCTATACGATGACACCACCCGGCCGGTTCCAGATTGCCCTGTTCCGTCTGGGCTGCTAGCGCCCGGCCGCGTCGTTCGAAGACGACGCCTTCCGACATTTCAGAACAGGAAAGCAAGTGGCGATGGCCGAAGATTTCGCGCAGACCGGCTTCAACGTGGATCCGCAGGCGAACGGCGTCGACGCCGGCCCGCAGCTCGGCCTTATCACGCAATATGTGAAGGATCTCTCTTTCGAGAATCCGAACGCGCCGGCCGTCTATCAGTGGCAGGAGCAGCCGCAGATCGACGTGCAGTTCAACATCGGCACCGTCTCTCCCGCCGAGAACGTGCACGAAGTCTCGATGAAGATCGAGGTTCGCGCGGTTTCGGGCGGCAACACCGCCTTCGCGCTGGAGCTGGTCTATGCCGGCCTGTTCGCGGCGCAGAACGTGCCGGAAGAGATGCTGCACCCGTTCCTCTATGCCGAGGCGCCGCGCCTGCTCTTCCCGTTCGCGCGCCGCATCGTCGCCGAGACGATCCGCGACGGCAATTTCCCGCCGCTGCTGCTGGATCCCATCGATTTCGGCGCGCTGTATCAGCAGCAGACCGCACAGGCCGCCGCGCTCGCCGGCGCGGAGCCGGCCGGCGAAGCCTGACCCCCTGCCCCCAAGTCTCGGGCCCAAGTGAATTGCCTGTCCCACCCGTTCGTGCTGAGCGAAGTCGAAGCGCGGGCGGCTGGGCGCAGCGCTGATAGCCCGTCCTTCGACAGGCTCAGGACGAACGGAGCGGTGAACGCCGCTCCCGTTTTCGGTAAGCCGCACCCATGAGCCTCGTCCGCAACACCGCCACGATCGGCGGCCTCACGCTCATCAGCCGCATCGCGGGCTTCGTGCGCGACATGCTGATGGCGCAGTTCGTGGGCGCGGGCTTCGCCAACGACGCGTTCCTGATCGCGTGGCGCCTGCCCAATCTGTTCCGCGCCTTGTTCGCGGAAGGCGCCTTCGCTTCGGCCTTCGTGCCGATGTTCAATCGCGAAGTGGGGCGCGAGGATGGCGGGCTGCCCGCCGCGCTGGATTTCGCCGAGCAAGTGCTGGCGATCCTGTTCCCGATCCTGCTGGTCTTCACGATCCTGATGATGGCCGCGACCGCGCCGATCGTGTGGGCGATGACGGGGGGCTTCCCCGATGGCGGGCCGGACAAGTTCGCGCTGGCGGTTTCGCTCACGCGCATCACCTTCCCCTATCTGGCGCTGATCAGCCTCGTCTCGCTGCTGGGCGGCATCCTCAATTCGGTCGACCGCTTCTGGGTGAATGCCGCAGCGCCGATCCTGCTGAACATCTGCATGATCGTGGGTCTCGTCTTCTTCCGGGGCGCGACACCGCTGGAGACGGCCTATACCCAGGCGATCTCGGTCACCGTCTCGGGCGTGGCGCAGCTCGCGTGGCTGATGTGGGCCTGCGCACGGGCGGGCACCTCGCTCCGCCTGCGCCGCCCGCGCATCAATCCGAAGGTGCGTCAGCTGCTCCACATCATCTGGCCCGCCGCGCTCGGCGCGGGCGCGGTCCAGTTCAACCTGCTGATCTCGACGAGCCTGGCCGCGCGCTTCTTGCCGCAGGGCGCGGTTTCCTATCTCTATTACGCCGATCGCCTGAACCAGCTGCCGCTCGGCCTGATCGGCATCGGCGTGGGCACGGCGATGCTGCCGGGCCTCTCGCGCCAGATCGCCGGCGGTGACGCAGGTGGCGCCAATACGACCCAGAATCGGGCGATCGAACTCTCGCTGGTTCTCACCCTGCCCGCGACGGCGGCGCTGATGGTGGCGGCCTTTCCGATCATCCAGGCCCTGCTCCAGCACGGCGCCTTCACCGCGGGCGACACGCTCGCCAGCGCCAATGCCCTCGCGGCCTTCTCGCTGGGGCTGCCCGCCTACATCCTGATCAAGGTGCTGGTGCCGGGCTTCCACGCGCGCACCGACACGAGGACTCCGGTCCGGATCGCGCTGGTGGCGATGCTCGCCAATCTGATCGGCAATCTGATCCTGATCTGGCCGCTCCAGCATGTCGGCCTCGCGCTTTCCACGGCCATTTCGGCCTGGGTGAATGCGGGCCTGCTGTATGCCACGCTGCACCGGCGCGGCCATTTCCGCATCGACGAGCGGCTGAAGCGCGCGCTGATCCGGCTCACGCTGGCGACCGTGGCGATGGCGGCGATGCTGGTGGCGGTGTCCGACTGGACGACGCCGCACATGACCGGCCCGCTGGTGGAACGCGCGCTCTGGCTCGGCGGACTGATGGCGGCGGCCGGGATCGTCTATTTCGGCGCCGCGATCGCGCTCGGCGCCTTCCGCCCGGCCGAGCTCAGGGCCCAGCTGCTGCGCCGCCGGAAATAAAGGCGGTTCAGCCGCGCGCGGCTTCCGCGAGGCATTCCACGCGCCACGCGGCGAATTCGGCATAGGTCAGCGCCTGCAAGAGCTGGAGGCCCGCCTGCCCCTCCCGGAACCAGCGCACCTTGGCGCCGCGCTGGCCGATCCCCGCGAGCCTCACCGTCACGTCCGATCCCGCCAGAAGCGGCTCGGCCGTCGTGATCTTCATGCCGGCCTGGGAGATGTTGCAGATCTCCACGTCGATCAGCTGGCGCCCGGACAGGACCAGCCCCGGCATCGTGACGTCGATACGCGGCGGACGCATCCGCCCGATCCGGTCGTCGAACGAGCAATGGGCGAGAACCTCGGGCACCGAGATCGGCGCATCGAACTGCACGCCGATCGAAGGCTCGCGATTCCAGACGACGGTGCCGTTCAGGCGATGCCCCGTCCGCATCTCCAGCACGACGGGTTCGCCGGGTTCGACATGACAATAGATTTCGGCGCGCAGGCCGGTATCCGAAATATCGCGCAGGATGCACAATTCCTCGGAGCGGGCGGTGCAGAGCTTGGCGACCTGGAAAACGGTCGTGTGGCGCGCGGCGCGGCGGCGTTCGTGCGGCTCGCCGACCTCCTCGTAATTCAACATCGCGCTTTTAAGACCGCTCATCATTCGCCTGTCGCAAGGTGTATGGGCTAGATGAACGGGCGTAAGCGAACATCCCTTAGGGAAGGTTAAACCCGAAACATTTCGTCGGACGCTTGACCGGACCGGGCGGCTGGTGGACAGCCGCGCCACCATGCGCACAGTCTCCGGCATCCAGCCTACGGGCAACCTCCACCTCGGCAATTATCTCGGCGCCATCCGCAACTGGGTGGTGATGCAGGATCGGCTGGAGGCGGAAGGCGGCGAATGCCTGTTCTTCCTCGCCGATCTCCACGCGATCAGCGAGTATCAGGAGCCCAAGGCCTTCGCGCAGGGCATCCGCGAGATGGCGGCCGCCTTGATCGCCTGCGGCATCGATCCCGACCGATCGATCCTGTTCCGCCAGCGGGCCGTGACCGAACATGCCCAGCTGCAATGGCTGCTGAACGCCACCGCGCGCGTCGGCTGGCTGAACCGGATGACGCAGTTCAAGGACAAATCCGGCAAGAATCGCGAGGGCGCCAGCGTCGCGCTCTATACCTATCCGGTGCTGCAGGCGGCGGACGTGCTGCTGTATCAGGCGACGCACGTGCCGGTCGGCCAGGACCAGAAGCAGCATCTGGAGCTGGCGCGCGACATCGCGACCAAGTTCAACACCGATTATGGCGTGGAGCTGTTCACCCTGCCCGAGCCGATGATCCCGCCCGACGCGGCGCGGATCATGAGCCTGCGCGACGGCAGCGCGAAGATGTCCAAGTCCGATCCGTCCGACATGGCGCGCATCAACCTGACCGACGATGCCGACACGATCGCCGCCAAGCTGCGCAAGGCGAAGACCGATCCCGAGCCGCTTCCGTCCGAGGCGACCGGCCTCGAAGGCCGCGCCGAGGCCAAGAACCTCGTCGATATCTATGCGGCGCTGGCGGGCACGGACGTCGCGAGCGTGCTGGCGCAGTTCGGCGGACAGGGCTTCGGCAGCTTCAAGCCGGCACTGGCCGATCTGGCGGTGGCTAAGCTCTCCCCGATCGCCGCGCGCCTGAAGGAATTGCAGGGCGATCCCGCCGAACTGGATCGGCTGCTCGCCAAGGGCGCCGAGAAGGCGCGCGCGCTGGCGGCCCCCACTCTGGCTGCAACGTACGAGGCGATGGGTCTCTAGAGCGCCTGCGGAGCCGGACCTCCCCTCAGCGCTTCGCCGCCACGATCCCGCGTTCGGTAAGCCAACTCGCCAGCAGCCCGAAATAAGCGGGTGCATCGGGCGCGAGCTTGCCGAAGTTCGCCGGATCGATCTGCCCCTGCGGGCTCACGCCCAGCATCATCGAATGATCCGCGCCGTCGATCACGCGGAGCGTGACGTTGGGATGCTTCGCCGCCGTCGCGTCGAGCGCCGCCAGTGCGGGCGCGACCGGCACCCAGGGATCGGCCTGCCCGAAGACCATCAAAGTCGGCATGCGCGATCCGTCGAGCGCGCGGAGCGGATCGGCCGCCATCTGTCCCTTCCAGGTCGGATCGTCGAGATTTCCGGCAAGGTAGCTGTCACGCCACCAGGGCTGCTTCTCGGCATCGCGATACAGGCGCTCGGCAGATGCGCGATCCGCCTGCCCCCGCACATAGCGATCGACGCCGCGCCGCGCCGCGAGAGCCCGGTCGATCTCCGCCTGCGGATAACCCTTGATCCGCATCACGTTCCCGACCGCATAGTTCATCTGCACGTCGGCGCCCGCCATCGGCGCCGACACCGCGACGGCGAAGGCCGCGCGCGGCTCCTTCGCCGCGGCCAGAAGGGTCAGCCAGCCTCCCTGGCTCAGGCCCCAGAAGCCGATCCTCCGGGGATCGAAGCGCGGATCGGCCGCCAGCGCGCGGAACGCGGCGACACCGTCCGAGGCGAGCAGATCGAAATCGCTCTTGCGCGCATCGTCCCCGGTCGAACGCCCCGTGCCCCGGCGATCGAAGACGAGCACGGCCACGCCCAGCGGCGGCAGCATCGCCTTGAGATGCCCGTAGAGCGGATGATCTGCGGACGGGGCGGCCGCCCCGTGAAAGGCGATCACGACCGGCAGATTGCGACCGCCGCGTGGCAGGAAGAGCGTGCCTCGGAGCTCTGCTCCATCATTGCGGAACGCGAACGCGCGCTGCTCGATCGGGAATCGGGATTCGACGCCCCACGGCGTCCTCTCCGCCACATCCTGCGCCACGGCCGGAATGCCGGGCGAGAGCGACGCGATCACGAACATGGTGCGAGCGAAGCGTGGCATCCTCTTCTCCTGTCCCGTTTCAGGGGCCGCAGCGGTTCATCGCATTGGCATTTCCCTGCCGCCCGGCACCGGATATCGTTTCGCCTGTGATGGGGCGGGCGACGAACGGAGCAACTCCGATGTTCGTAAAACGTTCAAACTCGGTTCAGCCGGTTGGGCTCACGCCCCGCCGACCAAGTCAGGATACTTCCATGTCGATCCGCCGTTCGCTTCTCGCCCTTGCCGCTCCGGTCGCGCTTCTGGCGCTCGGCGGCTGCGCCACGCCGTTCCGCGCGGATGTCTCGCGCTTCCAGATGATGCCTGCGCCGGAAGGCCAGACCTTCCTGGTCCAGGCGGCCGATCCGCAGATGCAGGGCGGCCTGGAATTCAGCCATTATGCGCAGCTCGTCGCCGGGCGCCTGATCCAGCAGGGCTATCATCAGGTCGAGAGCGGCAAGCCGACCATGATCGTCAATCTCGATTACGGCATCGACAATGGCCATGAGAAGGTCGTGACCACGCCGGGCCTCGGCTATGGCGGCTTCGGTGGCTATGGCGGCTTCGGTGGATGGGGCTATGGCGGCTTCGGCGGTCGTGGTTTCTATGGCCGCGGCTGGGGCTATGGCTGGGGCGATCCCTTCTGGGGTTCGCCGTTCGGCTATCCCGAGGTCAACAGCTACACTTATTATGTCAGCCACCTCGTGATGCGGATCAACCGCGCCGAGGACGGCAAGGTGCTGTTCGAGGGTCGCGCCCGCGCGCGCTCGACGACGGACAGCCTGCCGGTCGTGGTGCCGAACCTGATCGACGCGATGTTCACGGGCTTCCCCGGCCGTTCGGGCGAGGACATCCTGATCACGGTCGCGCCGCCGCCCAAGACCGGCGCGGCCCCGGCCGGCGCGCGCTGAGCGACGGCAGATCCGACGATCACGATGGGCGCCTCGGCAACGGGGCGCCCTTTTCGTTTGGGGAGCGAGCGAACGTGTCTCTCGATCGACGCGATCTTCTGAAGGCGGCAGCGGTCCCGTTCGCCTTGACCGCCCTGCCCGCTGTCGCCCGGCCCTGCGCGCCTCTCCTGATCGACTCTCACGTCCATGTCTGGAAGCACGATCCGCGCTTCCCCTTCGCGGCCGGGCGCAAGGTCCCCGCCGAAGACGCCAGTGCCGAGACGCTGCTGGAGCTGATGGTCGCGAACCATGTCGCCCGCATCGTGCTGATCCAGGTGATTCATTATCAGTGGGACAATGGCTATCTGGCCGATGCGCTGAAGCGCCATCCGGGCAAATTCCTCGGCGTCTGCCGCGTGAACCCGGAGGATCCGACCGCGCCCGACACGCTCTCCCGCCTCGTCACCGAGCAGGGCTTTCACGGCGTCCGCATCAGCCCTTATGCGGCGCCCGCTTATGACTGGATAACGGGCCCGCTGATGCCGCCCCTGTGGCGTCGCTGCGCGGAGCTGAAGGTGCCGATGACGGTGCTGACCGAAGCACCGCGCCTGCCCCAGCTTCACTCGCTGATCGAGGCCAATCCCGATCTCACGGTGGTGATCGATCATATGGCCGACATCCGCCCTGATCGTCCGGACGATCTGCGCCTGCTGCTGGCGCTCGCGCGCTATCCGCGCGTCTTCGTGAAGATCTCGCACCTCTGGTCGCTGTCGCGCGCGCCTTATCCTTATGCCGACATGACCGACCCGTTGAAGCGCCTCGTCGCCGCCTTCGGCCCGAAGAGGTTGATGTGGGGGACGGACTGGCCCGTCTCCCTGCCCTATCGCGGCTATGCCGACATCGTCGCGCTCTATCGCGACCATCTCGACTGGCTCCCGCCCGAGGATCGCGCCCAGATACTGGGTAAGACGGTGCAGGAGGTGTGGCCGTTCGGGCTATGACGCCCGAGGATGCCGCGCATCGGACGGCGTGAAACCGAAACGCCGGCGAAAGCGGCGATTGAAATGGGACAGGTCCGAAAAGCCGACCTCCAGCGCCAGATCGAGGATCCGCCCCGCATAGCCATCCGCCAGCAGCTCCCGCGCGCGATCGAGGCGCGTCGCGTAGAGCAGTTCGCTGAAACTCTCCTGCCCGTCTTCGAACAGCTGATAGCCGGCGCGCTCGGACAGGCCGATCTGCCGGGCCACCTCCGCCATGCCGAGCGCGGCATTGCCCGCATGCTGCCGGACGATCTCGCGCATCCGCGCCAGCCGCGCCGCCCGCAGCCCCTCGCCCGGCGGACCCGCATCACGCCCGGCCGATTCCTCGATCGCGGCGCCGGCCAGCTCGGCCAGATGCCGCTCGACGAAGGCGGGCACCGGCGCCGCCTGCAGCATCGTCCAGACCGTCTCGGCATAGGAGGTCAGCAGCCGCCCCGCCATCGTATCGAGCGATATGGTGAGCCCGCCCGCCCGATCGTAACGGCCCGATCCCGGCAAGGCGTCACGCGGCAGGCGCAACACCGAAAACTCGCTCTCGCCCCAACTGCTGGAAACCGGCCGGCCGTGCGCGACCAGCAGTGCCTCGCTCGGCCCCAGCCGGACGCGGCGATCATTCTGCTCGAACGGCACCGCGCCCCTGTGAACCCAGAAGATCGAGAAATCGGCGTCGCCATCGGCCAGATACGCGGCGTCCCGCGTCGCGGTGATATGCCCCTGGCGGCCCCGCGCCAGCGCCACGCCCGGCGCCAGCATCGCCACCTTCCAGTCGGCGCTCGGCCGGTGGTCGGCATGGACCGTGACGGCCCCGCCCGCCAGCTGGCGCCCCATCACGTCGCCGAGCAACGCCGTCTGATGGCGGGGATCCTCGCCATCCAGCGACAGGTGAACGATGTCGGACGGCGGCTGGCTCATACGCGACCTGACTCACGCAAACTGCCCTGCGACGAAGCGTAACCGGCGCGCGCATCCTTGCCAATCCGTTCCTGAAATCGCCGATAAGAGACACTTTGCGCTGTCGTCCCGGCCGATCGCGCTGTCAGCCAAGCGAACAGGTTGCTCTGTTGGCATGAACATACCCGCGCAGCGTGGACGGCGACGCCATACTCCACGCCCAATCGGGGAGCAGAGTTGATGGCACGAGCGTCCAATCGCGATCATTTCGGCACAGGCGGATCGCGGATGAACCGCTCGCCACGACCGTTTCACCGCATGGTCAGCCGTTTGATCCGATTGGCGGGGATCCTGCTGATCGCGCAGGTCTGCGCCCGTCCCGCCTTGGCCGCGACGATCGTACAGGATGTTCATGTCTCGTCGTCGCAATCAGGCCAGCCGATCGACCATTTCAGCGGCAACGATCTGCTCTCGATCGATCTGGTCTTTAACGTCCATGCGTCGTTTCGGGCGTCACCCGATCATCCCAATATCGCCGGCTACATCACCTTCGCGTTCGACCGTCAGAACATGTCCACCCCGGCCAACTTCACGATCGATGTTTCGGGCACGGCGTCCATGCCCTGCGGCACATTCTGCAGCCTGACCTATGTCGATACGTTCGTGCGCCATATCGAGGATCCGGAAATACTGGCCCTGTTCACGAGCACCGATCCGATCCAGGCGCGAACCTATGCCAATATCTACGCTTTCGGCAGCGCCGATTCGAGCTTCGATGGCACGCTCACCTACACATATGGTCCGACGCGCACGAGCGACGCTCCCGAACCGGCGACGTGGGCGATGATGATCACGGGCTTTCTGGCGACGGGCACGGCGCTGCGCCGGCGCCGCAGGTTGGCCCCGCTCACCGCCTGAGGCGGGAGCAGGGCCCGGCGCGGGGGTGGAGTGCGGGGGCCGACGCGCAGGGGGGACGCGTCGTGCTCCACTGTCCCGCGCCTATCTTGGTGCGGCGCTCAGGCGGCTCGCCAGCTCGGTATTGCCCTGCGAGGCCGCCACCGACGACGCGGTGCGCCCGGAGGCATCGGCGATCGCAGGATCCGCGCCCGCCTTCACCAGCATGTCGATCTGCCGCGTCCGTCCGAACAGGGCGGCCATCATGAGGGCGGTCTGCCCGGCCTTGTTGCGAACGTTGACGTCGCAGCTGGCCTTGAGAAGGCGGGCGGCGATGGCGTCGTCGCCCTTGAAGGCCACGCCCATCTGCGCGGTATTGCCCTGGTTCGCGTCGGGCTTGCAGGGATCCGCGCCCGCCGCGATCAGCGCCTCCACCGCCGCCGCCTGCCCATTATAGGCGGCGAGAATCAGCGGGGTGAAACCGCGCGCCTCATAAGCGTTCACATCGGCGCCGTTCTGGACCAGCAGGGGGATCAGATCGGTGCGGCCCAGCTTCGCCGCCTCGAACAGCAGCTCCTGCCGGCGCTCGGGCGGCGGCAGCGCCGTCGCGGGAGCCGGGGCCGCGCCGGCAAGCGCCGCCCCGATCACCAGCCCGAGCATCACTTGCCCGCATACCGGGCGTCGGCCGACGCCTTGTAGTCGTCGATCGCCTTGGTCACGTCGGCCATCGGCACGTTCACGGCCTTGGCCAGACGGCTGCCGAGATCCTGATCGGCCTGCGCGAAATAGCTGACCATGATCGTGCGGGTCCGCAGCGAGGTGACGTCACCCAGATCGCCTGCCAGATTCTTGATCAGGTCGGCCTTGTCCGCCGGCTTCAGCGACCGATAGAAGGCGCCCGCCTGATCGAACGGCTCGGTCTTCGAGATGGGCGCGGTCTGCACGATCGCATCGATCTTGTAGGGCGTCGGCGCGAAGCTGGGATCGATCGCCTTCTTCGTCGTCACCGACGGGAAGTAATTGACCTCGACCTGCCCCGTGGCCGCATCCAGCTGGCCATCCTGATAATTGTTCACCACCGCCACGCGCGGCCGATTGACCGGCAAGTCCATCACGTTCGCGCCCACGCGATAGCGCTGCGTGTCCGAATAGGAGAAGAGCCGCCCCTGCAGCATCCGATCCGGCGACGCCTCGATGCCCGGCACCAGATTGGCGGGCGCGAAGGCCGACTGCTCGGTCCAGCGGAAAAAATTCTCGGGCACCTTGTTGAGCGTCATCTCGCCGATCTTGCGGAAGGGGACGCCGAGCCACTCCTTGGTGTCGTCGAACGGATTGTAATTGAGCTGGCCCAGTTCCTCCGCCGTCATCGTCTGGACCATCAGGTCCCAGACGGGGAAATGGCCCGCATTGATCTCGCCATAGAGATCGTCGGTCAGGAAGTTGAAGGGCGCCTTGCTCGCGGCATCGCCATTCAGGCTCTTCACGCCCTGATGGCTGATCCAGCGGAACTTGGCGAAGACGGTATGGCCCTGCGCGTTGACCAGCTTGAAGGCGTGAACGCCGTTGCCGTCCATCGTGCGATAGGATGCCGGCGTGCCGAGGTTCGAATAGACATGCACCAGCATGTTGGTCGCCTCGGGCGTGCCCGAGAAGAATTCGAAGAAGCGGTTCGGATCCTGCTTGTTCGTCACCGGCGACGGCTTCAGCGAATGGATCATGTCCGGAAACTGGATCGCATCGCGGATGAAGAAGATCGGCAGATTGTTGCCCACCAGATCCCAATTGCCCTGATCGGTGTAGAATTTCACCGCGAAGCCATGCGGATCGCGCAGACCTTCCGGGCTGCCCGAGGGGTGGATCACGGTGGAGAAGCGCACGAACACCGGCGTGTCCTTGCCGGGCGCGAACAGGCTGGCCTTGGTGATGCCCGAGATGTCGGCGGTGGCGTGGAACATGCCGAGCGCGCCCGTGCCGCGCGCGTGGACGACGCGTTCCGGCATACGCTCGCGATCGAAGCGGGCGAGCTTTTCGATCAACGTCGTGTCTTCCAGCAGGACCGGGCCGGTATCGCCCGCCGCCAGCGAATTGCGGTTCGAGCCGATCGGCGCGCCATTGTCGCGCGTCATCTGCGGGGCGGCATCGCCCGTGGCGGCAGCCTGGAAGGCGGTGGTCTTGCGCGCCGCCATCGGTGCGGCGGCCGTCGTCATGCGGGTTTCGACCTGTGTGTCGGGAGTGGCGGCGCTCTGCGCGAGAGCGGGAGCCGCGCCGGACAGGAGGAGAAGTGCGAGGGGGCTATATGCGTGGCGAGCCATGATCCGGTTCCCTGTTCCGATTGGATGGGAGCCGGAATAATCGCACGCCGAACGATCAAGAAAATCGATTTTTAAGGAGACTGTAAGCAATCAAATCGATGGAACCGCCGCACACCGATTCCGCGTGGGAAAAATCACATTCGTGGAATCCGGCAACGAACCCGCCGCCGAATATTTCGTGAAACGGCATGCGGGGCACGGCCAGCCGTGCCCCGGTGCGATCAGTCCGCCTTCTTCAGATGACGACGGCCGAGCAGTTCGGCAATCTGCACCGCGTTCAGCGCCGCGCCCTTGCGGAGATTGTCGCTCACACACCACAGAGCGAGGCCATTCTCCACGGTCGGATCCTCGCGCACGCGGCTGATGAAGGTCGCGAATTCGCCGACGCATTCGATCGGCGTCACGTAGCCGCCATCCTCGCGCTTATCGACCAGCATGATCCCCGGTGCCTCGCGCAGGATATCCTGCGCCTCCTTGGCGGAAATCTCATTCTCGAACTCGATGTTGATCGCCTCGGAATGGCCGACGAACACCGGCACGCGCACGCAGGTGGCCGTCACCTTGATCTTGGGATCGAGGATCTTCTTGGTCTCGACCACCATCTTCCACTCTTCCTTGGTATAGCCGTCGTCCAGGAAGCTATCGATGTGCGGGATCACGTTGAACGCGATCTGCTTGGTGAACTTCTTCGGCTCGGCCGGATCGCCGACGAAGATGTTGCGGCTCTGCTCGAACAGCTCGTCCATCCCCGCCTTGCCCGCGCCGGACACGGACTGATAGGTCGAGACGACGACGCGCGTGATCTTCGCCGCATCGTGCAGCGGCTTGAGCGCCACCACCATCTGCGCGGTCGAGCAGTTCGGGTTCGCGATGATGTTCTTGCGGGTGTAGCCGTCGATCGCCTGCGGATTCACCTCGGGCACGATCAGCGGCACGTCCGGATCCATCCGGTAGAGCGAGCTGTTGTCGATCACGGTGCAACCGGCGGCAGCGGCGACGGGCGCGTACTTCTGGGTCGCTTCCGATCCGATCGCGAACAGCGCCATGTCCCAGCTGGTCCAGTCGAAATGCTCGATGTTCTGAATCTTGTACATCTTGCCGGTCTCGCCGAACTCGACCTCGTCGCCCTGACTGCGCGACGAAGCGAGCAAGGCGAGATCGTCGATCGGGAACTCGCGCTCGGCGAGGATATTGAGCATCTCACGACCGACATTGCCGGTCGCTCCCGCGACGACGACCCGATAACCCATAACTGAAGCTCCTTTGACGCGGGCGCATTCCGGCATAACGGCCTGCATGTCCAGCCGATCGGCGCCCGAGGAAATCTTGATCGATGCAAAGTGACGATGCCGCGCCCCAGATAGGATTGGAGGGGTGGCGTTTCACCCTCGCGGTGGCGGCGATCAGCCTGGGGACGATGCTCACCATCATAGACGGTGCGATCGCGACCGTGGCGCTGCCGACCATCTCGCGCGATCTGCACGTCGATTCCTCGTCCGCCGTGCTCGTCGTCACCGTCTATCAATTGGTGCTGGTGATGGCGCTGCTGCCCTTCTCGGCGCTGGGCGACCGGATCGGGCTCAAGCGGCTGTATCAGGGTGGCCAGCTCGTCTTTACGCTGGCCACGATCCTCTGCTTCTTCGCGCACAGCCTGGGTTTCCTGCTGGTGGTGCGTGCGCTGCAGGCGACGGGCGCGGCCGCCGCTCTATCGGTGATGGCGGCGATGATCCGCGTCGTCTATCCGCCGAAGCATCTTGGCCGGGGGCTGGGCCTCAACAATATCATGGGTTCCGTCTCGGGCGCGCTCGCGCCGACGGCGGGCGGGCTGATCCTCGCGGTGGCGCCCTGGCCGTGGGTGTTCGCGATGGCGGCGCCTTTCGCGATCCTGTCGCTCGCGCTCGGCCGCTGGGCCCTGCCCGACGTGCCCCCGCGCCAGACCGGCCCCTATAATCTCGCGGGCGCGATGCTGAACATGGCCACCTTCGGCCTCATCATCTCCGGGCTGGAGGCGGTGGTGCACGGCAATTCGCCCGTGGTGAGCTTCGCGATCGTCGCGATCGGCATCCTGTTCGGCGTGGCCCTGGTGCTGCACGAGCGGCGCGAGGCGGCCCCGATCCTCCCGGTCGATCTGCTCTCGCGTCCGGTGCTGGCGCTGTCGGTGGCGGGCGCTTTCATCGCGTTCAGCGCCTCGCAGATGATCATCCTCTCGCTGCCCTTCCGCCTCCAGCACGGCTATGGCTTCGAGCCGAGCGAGGTGGGCGCGATGATCGCGCCCTGGCCGCTGACGACGATGATCGTCGCGCCGGTCGCGGGCAGCCTCTCCGATCGCTATCCGGCGGGCCTGCTCGGCGGCATCGGCATGGCGGTGGCGACGGCGGGCCTCCTGCTGCTCGCCTTCCTGCCCGCGCATCCCGAATATTTCGACATCGCCTGGCGCATGTCGGTCTGCGGCGCGGGCTTCGGCATGTATCTTTCGCCCAATGCGCGCCTGATCGTGGGCTCCGCCCCGCGCGAGCGCGCGGCATCGGCCGGCGGCCTCGTCTCCACGACGCGACTCGTCGGCCAGACGATGGGCGCGACCGGCGTGGCGACGGTGCTGGCCTTCGGCTTCGCCACGTCCAGCGTGCCGCCGATCCTGGCCGCCGGTCTGGCGGTGACGGCCGGCCTCTTCAGCGTGGCCCGCCTGCGTCCCTCGATCCGTAACCCTACCGCCCCCGAAACCAATGCCGCGCAGCCCGGCGGACACGGAGACGTCACCGCCGCCTGAACGCCGGAAAAACGACACGACGAACGGTTTGGCAAACGGCTTATCAACCAAATCCTTACGCCCTCCGGTATAAGAGTTCGGTCATGAGGGGTCGAACTGCATTGATTTGGAGCCGTGTATGCGCGTCGCCCTTGAAACCTCCCCCCTTGATCGGGGCGGGCTGCTGACCTCGTTGGTCGCGGGAGAAGGTAGCGCCACTCATGCCTGGCTGCATTCGCCGGAGCTGAACGCGAGCGCGGACGCGACTCGCAACCTGTCGGACATGCTGCATCTGCTGACGATGCTGCACGGTCCGCAGCCGGGTCTGGTCGAGCTGGTGGCGGACCATAATATCTGGCCGGGCGGCGATGCCTGGCTGGCGCAGGCCGCGCGCGGCTTCGCCAACGAGCGGGGCAATCTCGGCCAGTTGATCGTGGCGGCGGGCCCGGTGCCCGGCACGCCGGGCGAGGCGGCGACCGTCTCCGCCATCCTCGCCCAGCGTCAGGCGATGGCGACGATCGCGCGCTCCGATCGATTCGGCTGCGCGATCGGCGCGGTCGTCGGCCTGCTGCTCGACTGGCAGCCGATCCGTGCCACCATGGAAACGGCCGCCGCGCGCCTCAACGTGCCCTTCGCGCCCCTGCTCCTGCCGAGCGAGGAGGAAACCGCACACGTCCTCGCCTCGATGCCGGAGCAGCCCCGCCTCGAGCGCACGCTCATATTCGGCGCGCGCCAGATGATGCTGCATCACCAGTGCCTGCTGGACCTGCTTGCCACCCGCGCCAGCGCGCGCGGCTGACGAAACCGCCGCGCCGGCGTCACTTCCCGCGCGGGGCGGCTCCGTCCAGCGCGAAGCCCGGCGCTTCCATCGCCTCGGCCTTCTTGGTCCGGCGATCGTAGAGACACAGGAACGTGCCCGTGGCGCCCTTCATGAAGCGCTGCGTATAGGTGCCGCGCACCAGCAGGGCCGTCTTCGCGCTCGTGTCCGAGAAATCGAGCGCGTCCGACACGCTCGGCGCGCGCAGCCCGGCGGCGGCGATGCAGGCACGGCGGGCCGCTACGTGCATCGTGTTCCACGCCGCAGGTGTGGAAGCCATGGTGGGCGCGGTAACCGCCAGAGCCGCCGCCGTCAGACTCGCAACTTTCATCATGCCGCTCTGATCCTCTCGTTGGGCGCATGGGCCGTGCCACCCGTCATCGGCGCGGGCGCGCCGGTGGTGCCGGGAAAGCTGATCGGCGCCCCCTTCAACGAACGAACGGCCATATAGGCGAATCCCTCCGCCTCGGTCGCGTCGCCATTCCAGCCGAGCGCCTCGATCGGCTCCGGCGCGACGCCGCACGCTTCCCCGATCATCCGCATCAGCGTCGGATTGCGGCGGCCTCCGCCCGCCACGATCAGGCGCTCGGGCCGCTGCGGAACCAGCCCCAGCGCGAGGGCGACCGTCTCCGCCGTGAAACGGGTCAGCGTGGCCGCGCCGTCGGCGAGGCTGAGGCCGACCGCAGCCCTGTCGGTGAAATCGTGGCGGTCGAGGCTCTTGGGCGCGGGCAGATCGAACCAGGGATGGGCGAGCATCCCCCGCAAGACATCGCCGTCCACGTGCCCTGTATCCGCCAGCGCGCCATCCCGATCGAACGGCTCGCCGGTCAGGGTCTCGACCCACTGGTTGACGAGGCCGTTGGCCGGGCCGGTATCGAAGGCGACCAGCGCATCCCCCTCGCCGATCCAGGTGAGATTGCCGACACCGCCCAGATTGAGCACCGCCACCGGCCTGGGCAGCGCCGCACAGAGCGCGCGATGATAGACGGGCAGCAGGGGCGCGCCCTGCCCGCCCGCCGCCACGTCCGCGATGCGAAGCTGGTCCACCACGGTAATGCCCAGCCGATCGGCCAGCCCGGCGCCGTCGCCGATCTGCCAGGTCCAGCCGCGATCCGGCCGGTGCGCGATCGTCTGGCCGTGAAAGCCGACGACGTGGATGGCCGCCGCATCGAGCCCCTCCTGCGTCAACAACCGCTCGACCAGTTCGGCATGGCGGCGCGTCAGCATCTGCTCGGCGGTCCGGATCAGGCGGTCTTCCCCCGGCTGATCCATCTCCAGCGCGCGCTGCACCGCACGGTGGATCGCGCCCCGCTCGTCCGTTGTATAATCGTCGCCCGCAAAGCCGATCGGGCGCACATGGCCCTCGCCGTCCGTCTCGATCAGGGCGGCGTCCACGCCGTCGAGCGACGTACCCGACATGAGGCCGATTGCGAGCATGATGTCCATCGCACCCGTCTAGCCGCCCCGATCCGATAGCGCCAAGCACCGGAATCGTTGACAGGACGCGCATATGGGTTAATTCTCCGTTAATTCCGGAACGGGGGCGTTTTGTGAAATCGTATCGTATCTTGGCGATGATGGGTGCGCTCGCCGCATCGACGGCGCATGCGGCCGTGGTGACCAATCCCGTGCCCGCGCCGATCGCGCAGGGGATCACGGTGGGCCTGTCCCTGTTCGGTCAGGCGCAGGTCAGCGGCGATCCCGTGATCGATGGGTTCACCCGCAGGATCCAGCAATTGCAGCCGGTGGCGGACACGTCCGGCCGATTGTTCGTGAACGACACGCGCGGCACGATCAGCATCGTCGGCGCGGCTGGCGGCGCGCCCCAGACCTGGTTCGACATACGCGGCACGCTGGCGGATTTCAGCACCGCCACCAACCCGTCGCAGACCGGTCTGATGAGCTTCGCGCTGCATCCCAATTTCGCCGGCGATCCGCAGAAGCCCGGCTACGGCGTGTTCTACACGATCGCCACCACGCGCCCCTCGGGCACCGAAACCTACAAGGGCAACGGGCAGAGCGTGGATCACGACAATGTCGTCACCGAATTCCGCGTCGACGATCCCACTGCGGCGACGGCCTCGATCGCCTCGCAGCGCGAGGTGCTGCGCGTCGCCCAGCCGTTCAGCGATCATGGCGCGGGCACGATCGCCTTCAATCCGACCGCGACGCCGGACTCGGCCGAATATGGCAAGCTCTATATCGGCCTGGGCGACGGCGGCGGCGTGGGCGATCCCTATGGCAATGCCCAGGATCCGGGCAGCCCGTTCGGCAAGATCCTCCGCATCGATCCCGCCGCCGGCCTCAACGGCGAGGCCTATACGATCCCCGCCGACAATCCCCATGTCGGGCAATCCGGCGTGTTGGGCGAGGTGTGGGCGTCCGGCCTGCGCAATCCGCAGCAGTTCAGCTGGGACAGCAAGACCGGCCAGATGCTGATCGCCGATATCGGCCAGTCCCAGCTGGAAGAGGTCAATATCGGGGTGGCGGGCGGCAATTATGGCTGGCCGATCCGCGAGGGCACGTTCGCGCGCGGTGTCAGCTGGGATCCCAATGTCTATGATATGCCCGCCAATTCGGGCGCCTTCCTCGATCCGGTCGCGCAGTTCGATCACGAGGAGATCTTTCGCAGCGGCGCTTACTTTCTGGCCGCGATCAGCGGCGCTTATGCCTATACCGGCACCGCCGTACCGGAACTGACGGGCATGGTGGTGCTCGCCGAACTCGTCTCGGGCCGCCTCTTTTACTATGATCCGCTCTCGGTGGCCGGCGCCACCCCCGCCACCCTCTACGAGTTGGGGCTCGTCATAAACGGTGTGCCCTCCACCCTCGCCGCGACGGACGGGAATGTCGGCGTCTACAACCGGGTCGATCTGCGCCTCGGCACGGACAATGCGGGCGAGCTGTATCTGATCGCCAAGAATTCGGGCGACATCTATCGCCTCGCCTCGCTTCTGGCGCTTCCGGAGCCGGCCAACTGGATGCTGATGCTGGCGGGCTTCGGCCTGATCGGCGCGGCGCTCCGCCGCCGGCCGCTATCGCACGCCCGGCCGGTTCGCGCCTGATCGAGGCCGGGAGCGGCGTCGCGAGGCGCGCGCCGCTCCCGGCCCCGCTCACTCCACCGTGACGCTCTTGGCCAGATTGCGCGGCTGATCCACGTCCGTGCCCTTGGCCACGGCGACATGATAGGCCAGCAGCTGGATCGGCACCGCATAGACGAGCGGCGCGATCAGCGGGTGGACCTTCGGCATCGTGATCGTGGCGACGCAGCCCTCGCCCGCCGCCTGCACGCCGTCATAGTCCGAGATCAGCACCACCTTGCCGCCGCGCGCCTGCACCTCCTGCATGTTCGAGACGGTCTTCTCGAACAGGGGGCCGGAGGGCGCGATCACGATGATCGGCACGGCATCGTCCACCAGCGCGATCGGGCCGTGCTTCATTTCACCCGCCGCATAACCTTCGGCATGGATGTAGCTGATTTCCTTGAGCTTCAGCGCCCCTTCCAGCGCCAGCGGATAATCGGGGCCGCGCCCCAGATACAGCACGTCGCGCGCGCCGGCGATCACGCCCGCCATCTCCTGAATCGTCTCGTCATAAGCCAGCGCGCCGTTGAGCGAGGCCGGCGCTTCGGACAGGTGGCGCACGATCTCGCGCTCCTCGGCGGGCGTCAGGCGTCCCTTGGCCTTGGCGAGGTTCGCCGCCAGCGCCGCCAGCACGGCGAGCTGGCAGGTGAAGGCCTTGGTGGAGGCGACGCCGATTTCCGGCCCCGCATGCGTCGGCAGCAGCAGGTCCGCCTCGCGCGCCATCGTCGAGGTCGGCACGTTGACGACGACCGCGATCTTCTGACCCTCGGCGCGGGCGTGGCGCAGCGCCGCCAGCGTGTCCGCCGTCTCGCCCGACTGGCTGATGAAGAGCGCGAGCCCGCCTTCCTCCAGCACCGGCGCGCGGTAGCGGAACTCGCTCGCCACATCGATGTCGACCGGCACGCGCGCGAATTGCTCGAACCAATATTTGGCGACGAGGCCTGCATAGAAGCTGGTGCCGCACGCCACGATCGTCACGCGGCGGATGGCGCTCAGATCGAAATCCTCGACCGGCACCGGCGCCAGTTCGCCATCCAGCCGGCGCAGATAGGTCCGGAGCGTCTGCGCGACGACGATCGGCTGCTCGTAAATCTCCTTGAGCATGAAGTGGCGGTGATTGCCCTTGGAGATGGCGATGTCGGTCGCGCCCGAGGGCACGATCGGCCGTTCGACGGGCTGGTCGTCCTTGTCGAACACCTGCGCGCCGTCGCGCGTGATGACGACCCAGTCGCCCTCCTCCAGATAGGAGATGCGCTGCGTGAGCGGCGCCAGCGCCAGCGCGTCCGAGCCCAGATAGGTCTCGCCCTCGCCATAGCCCACCACCAGCGGCGAACCGAGCCGCGCGCCGATCAGCAGATCGGGATGCTGGCGGAACAGGATGGCGAGCGCGAACGCGCCGTGCAGCCGCTTCAGCACCTGCGCCACGGCGGCGGCGGGCTCGTCGCCGGCCTCGATCCGTTCGGACACGAGATGGGCGACCACCTCCGTATCGGTCTGCGAGGTGAAGGTGCGGCCGCGCGCCTGCAATTCTTCCCGCAGCGATTTGAAATTCTCGATGATGCCGTTGTGGACCACCGCCACCTCGCCCGTGGCGTGCGGGTGGGCGTTGTCTTCGGTCGGCGCGCCGTGCGTGGCCCAGCGCGTGTGGGCGATGCCGGTGGTGCCCGGCAGAGGCTGATCCTTCAGCACCGCCGCCAGATTGTCGAGCTTGCCCGGCGCGCGGCGGCGATCGATCGCGCCATCATGATCGGTGGCGATGCCGGCCGAGTCATAGCCGCGATATTCCAGCCGCCGGAGCCCTTCCAACAGGCGCCCGCAAACCTCTTCCTTGCCGACGATGCCGATAATTCCGCACATGCGTTTCTGATTCCCTGGAGCCTCGCGCGACGGCGCAAAGCGCCTGCGCGGTTTACACGAAGCTGAACGCCGCGCGAGCCGTTCGGAGCGTTACGCACTCACCTTCTTCCCGTTTGTGCTGAGAGGCTGTTTGGAGATGCGCCTTTTGGCGCATGGCCGCACCAGCCCGCTCCCCCCGGCCTCCCAACGGCAGTATCATATGGGAGCCCGTCGGGTTCCCAGCAAAGTATTACTTTGCTGGGGCCCATGCGTGGGGGAGCGGGCTGGTGCGGCCTCCGAAATGCGATCTTCCTCGCATTTCCAAACAGGCTTTGAGCCTGTCGAAGCGCCGTTCTTCTGTATCGAAACGCAGGAAGGACGGTGCTTCGACAGGCTCAGCACGAACGGGTTTGAGAGCAAATCGAGCGCTCCCCTTCGCGTTGCGTGCATTTTGTGACATAAGGATCTGTCGCGGGCTGCGGGATGCGCTCGCTCCCCCTCGCTTGCAGCGTCTGACGACGCCCCCATTTCAGGACGACCATGCCCTTTTCTACTCTTCCATCGCTTCTCGGCGAGGCGCTCGCCGCGCGTGGCTATGAGGCCCCCACTCCCGTCCAGGCCGCCGTGCTGGAGCCCGAGGCGGTCGGCCGTGATCTCATCGTGTCCGCGCAGACCGGCTCCGGCAAGACCGTCGCCTTCGGCCTCGCCTTCGCCGACCAGCTGCTGCAGGACGGCCAGTTGCCGGCGCCGCAGACCCCGCTCGCCCTCGTCATCGCGCCGACTCGCGAACTCGCGCTGCAGGTCAGCCGCGAGCTGATGTGGCTCTATGGCGCGGCGCGCGCCCGCGTCGCCACCTGCGTCGGCGGCATGGACGCTTCCAAGGAGCGCCGCACGCTCAGCCACGGCGCGCATATCGTGGTCGGCACGCCGGGCCGCCTGCGCGATCATGTGGAGCGCGGCGCGCTGGATCTGTCGTCGCTGAAGGTCGTCGTGCTCGACGAGGCGGACGAGATGCTCGACATGGGCTTCCGCGAGGATCTGGAAGAGATTCTCGATGCCGCCTCGCCCGAGCGCCGCACGCTCCTTTTCTCCGCGACGATGGCCAAGCCGATCGTCCAGCTCGCCAAGCGCTACCAGAAGGATGCGCTGCGCATCTCCACGGTGGGCGAGGATCGCGGCCATGGCGACATCACCTATCAGGCGGTGACCGTCTCGCCCTCCGACATCGAACATGCGGTGATCAACCTGCTGCGCTTCCACGAGGCGGAGACGGCGATCCTGTTCTGCGCCACGCGCGACAATGTGCGCCACCTGCACGCCACTCTGGTCGAGCGCGGCTTCTCCGCCGTGGCCTTGTCGGGCGAGCATAGCCAGTCCGAGCGCAATCATGCGCTGCAGGCGCTGCGGGATCGCCGCGCGCGCGTCTGCGTCGCCACCGATGTCGCCGCGCGCGGCATCGATCTGCCGTCGCTCAGCCTCGTCGTCCATGTCGAGCTGCCGCGAGACGCCGAGACGCTCCAGCACCGTTCGGGCCGCACCGGCCGCGCGGGCAAGAAGGGCACGGCCGTGCTGATCGTGCCCTATCCGCGCCGTCGCCGCGTGGAAGCCGTGCTGAAGGGCGCGCGCATCAACGCCGAGTGGATCGAGGCGCCGACGCCCGAGGACATTCGCAAGAATGACCGCGAGCGCCTGATCACCACCTTGCTCGAACCGGTGGAGTTCGACGATGAGGATCGCGCGCTGGCCGAGCGCCTGATGGCCGAGAAGTCGCCCGAGGATATCGCCGCAGCCCTCGTCCGCGCGCATCGCGCCGCGATGCCGCAGCCCGAGGAGCTGATGGAAAATTCGCCGGAGGCGCGCCGTGCGGCCCAGCAGGAGCGCCATCGCCCCGGCTTCGACGACACCGTCTGGTTCCGCATGGATGTCGGCCGTCGCCAGAATGCCGATCCGCGCTGGATCCTGCCCCTGCTCTGCCGCCGTGGCCACATCACCAAGAACGAGGTGGGCGCGATCCGGATCATGCCGAGCGAAACCTGGTTCCAGGTGCCGAACGCCATTGCCGGCAAGTTCGCCGCCTCGATCGCCCGCACCGCCGACGCGCAGGGCGAAGGCGAGGACGGCGTCCGCATCGAGCGCGCGCCCGGCGAGCCCCCGGCACAGGGCCGTCGCCCGCATGGCGCGCCCGGCGGTCATGCCGGTCCGCGTCCGCCTCATGGCCGCCCGGCGCGTCCCGCCCATCGGGGTCGTCGCCCGGCCTGATCCGATCGGCGCCCGGCCGAGTCGAGGATGTTTTCCTCGTCCCGGCCGGGCCGCCATTCACTTTCCACGTGGCGGGTCGATTTTATAAATGCCGGAAATCTGCGGTTGGACTGGAAACCTCCAATCCATTCGATGATTATCGTTGCATTTTAAGGTTTTAATCGCAGATATTCCGATAGGGAGATGGCGGGCCTCCGAATAGGCGGAGCGCTTTGGGGCCAACGGCAGCCGGGAAATCCTTTCCGGCGCGGCGGCGGTTTGCGGAGTCGTGTGCGTGGGTGGGGCCAAGTTACGCCACTTTGACATCACCAAGGGTTCGCCCTCGGGCAGCCGCACAACCGCCGCACGCTCACCCGGAGACCTCGTGGCGGAATTGAGCGCCGCCCTGACGGGGTGGCCGCGCCCATCGATGGAAGGGCGATCCGCTCTGCCGCGGCTGGGCTCCTTCCTCAATCTCAACGCCATCCTCAGCCAGGCGCGGATCGGCATTCTCCACCGCGATCTCGATCGCCGCGTGCTGATCGTGAACGATTATTATTGCGAGCTGATCGGCCTGACCGTCGATGAACTCGATGGAATCCCGATGGAAAGCTTCACCCATCCGGATGACCGCGAGGAAAGCACCGCTCTGTATCGCGCGCATCTGGCGACGGGCGAACCGTTCTGCGTCGAAAAGCGCTATGTCCGCCCCGACGGCTCGACGGTGTGGGTGTCGGTCGATGTCTCGTACGTCCGCAACGATCAGGGCGAGATCACCTCGACGATCACGGTGGCGCAGGACATCGGCAAGCGCCGCGCCGCCGAGCTGGAATTGCGCGAGAATGAGGAACATTATCGCCACACGGTCGAACTGGCGCCGCAGATCGCCTGGACCGCCTCCCCCAACGGTTTGATCGAGGAAGTCAGCCCCCGCTGGGCCGACGCGACCGGCGGGGATCCCGCGATGGCGGTGGGCGTGGGCTGGATCGATCGCCTGCATCCCGAGGATATCCAGCCGACGCTGGATGCGTGGGGCGGCGCGCTCGACACCGGCGATCCGGTGGACGTCGAATATCGGCTGCGAACGAGCGCGGGCCATTATCGCTGGTTCCGCGCGCGGGCCACGGCGCGGCGGGACGATGATGGCGCGATCGTGCGCTGGTACGGCACGCTCGAGGATACGCACGACCGCAAGCTCGCCGAGGAAGCGGTGCGCGAGAGCGAACAGCGCTTCCGGCTGGCGGCGCAGGCGGCCGGGCTCGGCGTGTGGGACTATGACGCGGTGCGCGACCGGCGCGAATGGTCGCGCGAACTGAAAACGATATTCGGCATGCCCGAAAACACGCCGCCCGATCTGGCGACCGCGATGGACCTGATCATTCCGGAAGACCGGCATCTGCTGGAGGAGCTGGTCCAGGCGGTGGAGGAAGGGGATGGAAGCCGGCGCTTCGACGCGACGATCCGCATCCACCGCGCCGATACGAACGCGCTCCGCTGGCTGAGGACGGACGGCTGGCGGATCGAAGCCCCGTCGGGGCGGCTCGATCGCATTCTGGTCACCGTGCGCGACGTCACCGAGGAGCGCACCGCGGAGGAGCGCATCCGCTGGACGGCGACGCACGATACGCTGACCGGCCTGCCCAACCGCGCCTCGTTCACCGATCAGCTGGATATGGCGATCGGCATGGCGCATGGCAGCGATGCCAGCCTCGCGCTCGTGCTGTTCGATGTGGATCATCTGAAAAGCACGAACGACACGATCGGCCACGATGCCGGGGATCTGCTGCTCTGCACCTTCGCCCAGCGCCTGCGCGAGGCCCTGCCCAAGGGATCGACGCTCGGCCGCCTGGGCGGCGACGAATTTGCCGCGCTCATCCATGTGCCGGACGAGGCGGAGACGATCGAAAGCATCACCGCGGCGCTCAAGGCGCTGCACGATCCCTTCACGCATGACGGCCATACGCTCGATTGCGCGGCGACGGCGGGCGTCTCCCTCTTTCCGCGCAACGGCGGCTCGGCGACGGATCTGCTGAAGGCGGCCGACATGGCGCTCTACGCCGGCAAGGCGTCGGCGCGCGGCGGGCTTTCAGTCTTCCGCTCCGAAATGCGCGCCGAACTGCAGCGCCGCTCGTCGATGCTCGGGCTCGCCCGCGTGGTCGTGCGCGAGAATCGGATCATCCCGCATTATCAGCCCAAAGTATCGCTGGCCGACGGGCGGATCACCGGCTTCGAGGCGCTGCTGCGCTGGCGGCACGACATCAAGGGCATCCAGCCGCCCGCCACCATCGCCGCCGCGTTCGAGGATTTCGATCTCGCCATGCAGATGGGCGAGCGCATGCTGGAACATATCGCGCGCGACATGCGGAGCTGGCTGGACCGGGGCATCGATTTCGGCCGCATCGCGATCAACCTGTCGCCGGCCGAAGTCCGCCACGACAATCTCGTGCCGCGCATCATGGACAAGCTCACCCATTCCGGCATCCCACCCGAATGCGTGGAGCTGGAGGTGACGGAGACGATCTTCCTCGGCCGCGGCGCGCATGACGTGGGCAGCATGCTGGAAGCGTTTCACCGGCAGGGCATTCGCGTGGCGCTCGACGATTTCGGCACGGGCTATGCCTCGCTCACGCACCTCCAGGCCTTTCCGGTGGACGTGATCAAGATCGACCGGAGCTTCGTCAGCAACCTCCAGCCCGGATCCGGCGACGCGGCGATCGTCGATGCCGTGGTCGGGCTCGGCAAGCGGCTCGGGATGACGGTGGTGGCCGAGGGAATCGAGACGCAGGAACAGGCCGCCTATCTGCTGGAGCAGGGCTGCGACTTCGGCCAGGGCTATTTCTTCGGCAAGGCCGTGACGGCGGAAGAAGCCGAGGCGATGCTGCGCGCGCAGGAGGCCAAACGCTGAGGCGAGCCGTCGGGCGCCGCTGGCGCGCCGACGCTTATTTCGTGCCCTTGCTCCGCTCGCGGAAGCGCGCCGCCCAGCCGGGCTTTTCCTCCTGCACGCCACGCGCCACGGCCAGCGCGTCGGCATCCACGTCGCGCGTCACCACCGATCCCGCCGCCACGATCGCGCCCGCCCCGATCGAGACGGGCGCGACCAGCGCGCTGTTCGATCCGATGAAGGCGCCCGCGCCGATCTGCGTCAGCGATTTGCGGAAGCCGTCATAATTGCAGGTGATCGTGCCCGCGCCGATATTGGTGCCCGGCCCGATATCGGCATCGCCCAGATAGCTGAGATGGTTGGCCTTCGCGCCCTTGCCGAGACGCGCCTTCTTCAGCTCGACGAAATTGCCGACATGCGCCTCCTCGCCCACTTCGGCGCCCGGCCGCAGCCGCGCATAGGGGCCGATGATCGCACCCGCGGCCACGCTGGCTCCCTCGATATGGCAGAAAGCGTGGATGGCCACCGTGTCGGCGATCGTGACGCCGGGGCCGAACACCACGTTCTGGCCGATCGTCACGTCGCGGCCGATCCGTGTGTCCCACGCGAACCACACCGTCTCGGGCGCTAGCAGCGTGGCGCCGTCCGCCATCACGCGTGCCCGCGTCCGCCGCTGCCAGATCGCCTCGACCGTGGCGAGTTCGGCGCGGCTGTTGACGCCCGCCACCTCGTCCGCGTCCGCCTCGATCACGGCGGAGGCGCGGCCGTCCGCCGCCGCCAGCATCACGATATCGGGCAGATAATATTCGCCCGCCGCATTGTCGTTGCCGACGCGCGCCAGGAGCGGCCACAGATCGGCCGCGCGCGCCGCCATCAGTCCGCTGTTGCAGAGCGTCTCGGCGCGCTCGGCCTCGGTCGCGTCCTTATGCTCGACCATCTTCACGATCCGGTCGCCCTCGGCGATGATCCGGCCGTAACGCAGCGTATCGGCCGGCCGGAAACCCAGCACGACCATCGCCGGGCCGTCCGGCGCATTCAGCCGCTCGATCATCCGCGCCATCGTCTCGGGCGTCACCAGCGGCACGTCGCCATAGAGAATCAGCACGTCGCCCGCGAAGCCTGCGAGCGCCGCCTCGCCCTGCTGCACCGCATGCGCCGTGCCGAGCTGCTCGCCCTGCACCGCCACGGACAGCCCCAGCGGAGCGGCGAATCCCTCCACCTGCTCGCGCCCGGCGCCGGCCACGATCACCGTCCGCTCGGCCCCTAGCCCGGCCACCGCATCGGTCAGGTGGCCCAGCATCGGCTTGCCCGCGATCGGGTGCAGCACCTTGTGGAGATCGGACTTCATCCGCGTGCCCTTGCCGGCAGCGAGGATGATGGCGGCGAGCGGCGGGCGCGGATCGGTCATGGCGCGTCCTCTGCCATGTTCCGCTTGCACGCGCCACTTGGGCGTGACTAGGCGACGGCATGGCATCCTTTCCCTTCGACGTCGTCGCCTTCGATCTGGACGGAACGCTGGCCGACACCGCCCCCGATCTCACCGCCGCGCTGAACCACACCCTGGTCGAGCTCGGCTATCCCCCCGTCCCCGCCGAGGATGTCCGCCACATGGTCGGGCACGGTGTCCGCGTACTGCTCCGCCGGGGGCTGGCGGCGGCGGGCGTGGAGGACGAGGCGATCGTCGATCGCGGCTTCCCGATCTTCCTCGCTTATTACGAAGCGCACATCGCCGATCTGAGCTTCGCCTTCCCCGGCTGCGAGGCGGCTCTGGACGAATTGGCGGCGCGCGGCGTGACGCTGGCGATCTGCACGAACAAGCTGGAAAGCCTCGCACGGCATTTTGTGACAGAAATGGGCTGGGAACGTCGCTTCTCTGTCATAATCGGCGGCGATACCGTGGGTGTGAGCAAACCCGATCCCGCCCCCCTCCTCGCCACGATCGAGCGCGCCGGCGGCGGCCGCGCGGCCTTCGTCGGCGACAGCATCACCGACACGACCACGGCGTTGAACGCCGCCATTCCCTGCGTCGCGCTCAGCTTCGGCTTCCACGATCGGCCGCCTGCCGAACTCGGCGCGGATCTCGTGATCGATCATTATGACGAGCTGATTCCCGCTCTGGAGAGGCTCGGCGGCTGACGATGGCGCGATGGCCGGACCTGCTGGGCGGTCGCCGCTCGCACCAGAATGATATGGCCGGCCCGGCGCCGGAAGCGAACGGCGCCGCCGACACGACGGCTTTGCTCGATGTGTTTCCCGAGCCTTTGCTGCTGCTGAACGGCCTCGCGGTGATCGCGTCCAACGCCGCCGCCCGGAAGCTGTTCGGCGCCTATGTCGATGGCGAGGATGTGCGCCTCGCGCTGCGCCATCCGCAGGCCAGCGCGCTCCTCACCGGCAAGCGCGAAGGGGCGGTGATGATCGGCGGCCTCGGCAATCCCGATCGGCGCTGGGAGATGACACTGAGCCCGCTGGCGGACGGCCGCCGCATGGTGCGGCTGCAGGATCGCAGCTCCGCGCAGGCGGCCGAGCGGATGCGGACCGATTTCGTCGCCAATGCCAGCCACGAACTCCGCACGCCGCTTTCGGCCCTGATCGGCTTCATCGAGACGCTGGAGGATGCGAACGGCCCGAACGACGCGCCGATCCGCGCGCGCTTCCTCGGCATCATGGGCGCCGAGGCGCGCCGGATGCAGCGCCTGATCGACGATCTGATGTCGCTCTCGCGGATCGAGGCGGATCGCTTCGTGGTGCCGCGCGAGACGATCGATCTGGTCGCGCTCACCCGCGTCGCCTGCGCCGAGATCGAGGGCGGCGGCAAGGCGGGCGGCCGGGTGCGCGCCACGATCGAGATCGAGCAGGCCAATGTCCACGGCGATCGCGCACAATTGTTGCAGCTGCTGCACAACGTCATCGGCAACGCGCTCAAATATGGCCGCGCCGAAAGCCCCGTTATGGTTTTTGTCACATTGGCCGAGGGAAATGTCGTGCTGACCGTGCGGGACGAAGGCGACGGCATCCCTTCGGAGCTGATCCCGCGCCTCACAGAGCGTTTCTATCGCGTCGATCCGGGCCGCAGCCGTGCGCTGGGCGGCACGGGGCTCGGCCTCGCCATCGTCAAGCATGTGGTGGAGCGGCATCGCGGGCGGCTGGACATTGCCAGCACCGTCGGCACCGGCACCACTGTCACAATTAGTTTGCCGCTCGCGGCTATACCCTGAGGGCGCCTAAATTGTGTAACATCACTGTCTTCAAGCGCAGATAGGCGCATCAAGGCGGACAATGGCAATGGCGAGCGGACACATCCTGAAATCCTTCGACGAGGATCTTGCGGAGCTCCGCGCGCTCGTCGCCCAGATGGGCGGTCTGGCCGAAGAGGCCATTGACGGCGCCATCGCCTCCCTCGCCAATCGCGATGCCGAAGCCGCCGCTTATGTGGTGGAAGCCGATCGTGAGCTGGACCGGCTGGAGGCCGAGCTGGAGCGCCAGGTGGTCCGCCTGATCGCCTTGCGTGCGCCGCTGGCCGACGATCTGCGCGAGATCCTCGCCGCGCTGAAGATCGCCGGCGTGATCGAGCGGATCGGCGACTATGCCAAGAATATCGCCAAGCGCGTGCCTCTGCTGCTCGATAGCCGGGGGATCGAGCCGATCTCGATCCTGCCCGCCATGGCCCGCGCCACCGCCGAGATGGTGCATGACGCGCTCGACGCCTTCGCCGCGCGCGATCCGGACGCCGCCATGGCCGTCTGCGCGCAGGACCGCGTGGTCGACGATTTCTACAACAGCCTGTTCCGGGCGTTGCTCACCTACATGATGGAAAATCCGCACACGATCTCGGCGTCGACGCATCTGCTGTTCGTCGCCAAGAATCTGGAGCGGATCGGCGATCACGCCACCAACATCGCTGAAATGGTTCATTTCGCCGCCACGGGCGAGCAGGTCGCCGAGCGTGGGCGCGGCGCCGATACTCTCGCACCGATCAACGCCTGAAGGGATAGGCATGACGACGGGTCACATTCTGCTGGTCGAAGACGATGCGGCGCTCGCCGAGCTGATCGCCTGGCATCTGGAGCGCGACGGCTATTCGGTCGAGCGCACCGGCGACGGCGAGGAGGCGATGCTGCTCGCCGCCGAGCGCACGCCCGATCTCGTCCTGCTCGACTGGATGATCGAGAATGTCTCCGGCATCGAGGTCTGCCGCCGCCTGCGCCGCGCGCGGGAGACGGCGCGCGTGCCGATCATCATGCTCACGGCGCGCGGCGAGGAGGAGGACCGCATCCGCGGCCTCCAGACCGGCGCCGACGATTACGTCACCAAGCCCTTCTCCCCGCGCGAACTGGTCGCACGCGTGAGCGCGGTGCTGCGCCGCACGCGTCCGGCGCTGGCCGGTGAGCGTCTGGAATATCGCGGGATCGAGATGGACCTCGCCAGCCACCGCGTCCGCCGCGACGGATCGACCGTGCCGCTGGGCCCGACCGAATTCCGCCTGCTCCGCCACTTCCTCGAGCATCCCGGGCGCGTCTTCTCGCGCGAGCGGCTGCTGGACAGCGTCTGGGGCCGCGAGAGCGACATCGAGCCGCGCACCGTGGACGTCCACATCCGCCGCCTGCGCAAGGCGATCAACGTCGGCGACCTGCCGGATATGATCCGCACGGTGCGTTCGGCGGGCTATGCGCTGGATGCGGAGGGCGTGGCCTGAGGTTTCACTGCACGCTAGACCCATGATATCTCTTCGAGGGAATATCGGGTCATGTGGGGATGAGCTTGATAAAGCGGCTGTCGGCGTGGACGAGATCGCATCGAAACGGGATGCGCCTCGAGAGCGTCATTGCGCTCGTTTACGGCAAGGAAGTCGCATCCCGTCGTGATCTCGTCGCTGACGTCCGTAACCGGCTGGGCTACGATATCGTCGCCTCGCTAGAGGATCTGCGGGCCATTGGACTGATACTCGATCGTCAGACCTATCCCACGCCGCTAACTATCCAGATCTCGCAACGCAATATTGGCGAAGCGGTCATCAATGGCATATCCTGCCCCGTCGATGCGCACGATGCGTCGGTCGCCGCGCCAGCGATCGCGTCCGGCTCGTACGAACCCCATATCGCGACCTGCCTGCGCCGCATCGTGAAGAAGGGCGATACCTGTTTCGATATTGGCGCCAATATCGGCATCCATTCGATGCTGATGGCAAACCTTGCGGGCCCTTTGGGACGCGTCATCGCCTTTGAGCCGAACTCCGAAAATTGCCGCGTCATTCTCGCCGGCCGGGGCAAACCGGAGCACGCCAAGATCGATCTCGTTCCTATCGCGCTCGCGGATATGGAGGGCTGGACATATTTCACCTCTCATCTCGGCTCGAACGGAGGTATGATCGCGGAGCGAACCGTTCAGGCAAACGGCTATGGGAACGTGATTCCGATGTTCCGCCTGGACAGTCTTTCCCTGCCCGATCCTGATATGATCAAAATCGACGTCGAAGGCGCCGAATATCGCGTTCTTATGGGCGGAGAGTCGCTAATCGATCGCACGCGACCATGGATCATCAGTGAATTCAGCACGGAAATGCTGATACGGGTCTCCGCCATCGACCCCATCGCTCTTCTATCATGGCTGGCAAAAAAGGATTATGCCATCCACATTATTGATCGTGAAAGCGACCAGTTACGACCGGAAATATCACCCGAAGAATTGATCCAATTCTGGCCATCCCCGTTACATATAGAAGACATATTGTTAGCGCCGCGCGAAAAACTTTCCATTCTCGGGGTTTGAACCCTCAGAGCCAGCCCCGCGTCTTCGCCATGCCCGCTTCGAACGTGTCGATATCGTTCGCCGCAGCCAGCGTCAGGCCGATCTCGTCCAGACCCTTCATCAGGCAATCGCGGCGGAACGGGTCCATCGCGAACTCGAACCGATTTTGAAACGGCGTCGTCACCGTCTGCGTGTCCAGATCGACGACGATCGGATCGGTCGCCGCCACCTCCATCAGCCGGTCGATCGCATCCTGCGGCATCACGATCGTGGCGATGCCGTTCTTGAACGCGTTGCCGGAGAAGATGTCCGAGAAGCTCGGCGCCAGCACCGCCTTGATGCCGAGGTCGCCCAGCGCCCAGGCGGCATGTTCGCGGCTGGATCCGCAGCCGAAATTGTCGCCCGCGATCAGGATCGGCGCGCCCGCATATTCGGGATCGTCGAACACGTTGCCCGGCTCGGCCCGGATCGTCTCGAACGCGCCCTTGCCAAGGCCGGAGCGCGTGATCGTCTTCAGATAATGGGCGGGAATGATGACGTCGGTGTCGACATTCTTGCGCCCCAGCGGATAGGCGCGGCCCTCGATCTCGGTCAGCTTGTCCATGGGAGCCCTTTCGGCTCGCAGAGCCGCGAAATCAACCGCTCGTCATTCCCGCGAACGCGGGAACCCAGTTTCAACTGTTGTTGCTGGGTTCCCGCGTTCGCGGGAATGACGGATGGGGCTCAGTGAACGAAGCGCGCCACCACGTCGCGATAGGAGCGGCTCACCTTCACGCGCGCGCCCGAATCGAGCACCAGGAAACATTCGCCGTTCGTGTGCGGCTTCACCTGCTTCACCAGATCGAGGTTCACGATCGTCGAGCGGTGGATGCGCTGGAAACGGCGCGGATCGAGGCGGCGCTCCAGATCCTTCATCGTCTCGCGCAGGATCAGCGTGTTGTCGCCCGTGTGGATGCACATATAGTCGCCCGCCGCATCGATCCGCTCGATCGTGTCGACATCGACGCGGAAGATCTGACCACGATCCTTGATGTTGATCAGCTTCTCGTAGCGGCTGGAGGCGGGCTGGTCCGCGCTGTCGGGCAGCGCCTCATGCGCTTCGGGGGCATGCTCGGCGATCACCTCCTTCAGCTGCACCACCTCTTCGGCGGCGCGCTTTTCGGCCAGACGCTGGCGCACACGCTCCATCGTATCGGCGAGGCGATCCGTATCGACCGGCTTCATCAGATAATCGACGGCGCCGGCCTCGAAGCCCTTCAGCGCATGATCCGAATAGGCGGTCACGAACACGAACAGCGGCGGCTCCACCTCGGCGAGGCCGGAGACGACCGAGAAACCGTCGAAACCCGGCATCTGGATATCGAGGAAGACGAGATCGGGCTTCTGCGTCTTGATCGCGCGGATCGCTTCGCGTCCATTCGTGCAGGTCTCGACGATCTCCACGTCTTCATGCGGCTCGAGGCGGAGTTCCAGCCCCTGGATCGCCAGCGATTCGTCGTCCACCAGGATCGTGCGGATGGTCATGCGTCGGAAGTCCTCACATCATGCGGCCTGGTAGGGGATTTCGATGGCGACGGCGAAACCGCCTTCCCCTGCCTGAATGTCGAAACGATGGTCTGCCCCATAGGCCTGGGTGAGCCTGTCCCTGATATTCGCCAAACCGACTCCGGTGGACACGGTTGCCCGCGCCATCGCTTCGGTAAGGTTCGACCCTGGACCCGTGTCGCTGACTTCAATGTGAACGCGGTTGCCTATCCGCTTCGCCGAAATCGCGATGTCGGCCCCCTCCTCCTTCGGCGTCACCGCATATTTGACGGCGTTTTCCACCAGAGGCTGCAGCAGCAGAGAGGGCATGCGCGCATCCGCCACCGCCGGATCGATATCGAATTCGGTCCGCAGCCTATCCTCGAAGCGCATCTTCTCGATCTCGAGATACAGTTTCAGCGTCGCCATCTCCTGCGACACCGTCATCGCCCCTTCCGGCTCGCTCACCAGAGTGTAGCGTAGGAAGGAGGACAGGCGCGACAGCATCGCATTGGCGCGATCGGTCTGCTTCAGCAGCACGAGCGTCGAGATCGAATTGAGCGTGTTGAACAGGAAGTGCGGGTTGAGCTGATAGCGCAGCATCGCCAGCTGGGCGGAGCTGGCCTGCGCCTCCAGCCGCAGCAATTGCTCGCGCTGGTCCTCGGCCACCAGATAGAAATTGATGCCGTAATAGAGCGCGGACCACGCCGCCAGCACCGAGAAATCCAGCAGGATCGCCGAAAGATACTGGATACCCTCCGGCATCGGCCCGGTACGATAGAAGGTCGCGTGTGCCCACGTCTCGATCGAGGAGAAGGCCGCCGACGCGATCAGCAGGATCATGATCGAGACGGGCCAGGTGATCACGGCCGACTGGCGGAACAGCCGGCGATAGGCGGCCGACATCAGCAGGGTGAGCGAATAGCCGGTCGCGGTGGTCAGCGCGGTCGGCACCACGAACAGCCAGCCCATCGCATTGGCGATCCCGCCCAGCCCGCGCAGGATGAAATAGCCCGACCAGCCGATGGTCTGGAGCGACCAGAAGGCGCGGTTCTTGTCCTCGAACAACGGGCGCGAGCGGAGCAACGGCAGGGGCATTGGCGGTGAAACTAGCCCAAGCCGGCGCCCGGTGCCACCCGGCGCGCCATAGCGCCGCCCCTTCCGGCATCTTCGCCCCCTGAACGCGGGCTAAACAGGTAATTTTCGGGCGGTTCATCCGAATCGGCGTACAAAGCGTTCAACGGATTGGAACCGTTCGGTCGAATGGAGATCGGTGATGCGTAAGTTTCTTACTACGACAGCCACGGCGCTGGCTCTGGCTGGCACGGTCGTAGCAGTGGCGGCCCCTGCGGATGCCCAGCGCTGGCGCGGTGGCTATGGCCGCCATTATGGTGGCGGCTATTATCGTCACGGCGGAAGCGGTGCCGCCGTCGCGGCCGGCATTCTGGGCCTCGGCGTCGGTGCGGCTATCGCCTCGTCGAACCGCGGCTATTATGATCGCCCTTATTATTATGCCCGGCCTTATCCGCGCGGCTATTATTACGCGCCTCCGGCCTATGGCTATTATGCGCCGCCGCCCCCGCCGCCGCCCGCTTATTATTACGGCTACGGCTACTGAGCGACCCGCACCGAAACCGGCGGCGATCCCTTTCGCCGCCGGTTTTCGCATATTTGAGCATGCCGGCGCTTGACGTCGCCCGGCCGCCCCTCTAAGCGCGCCACTCCGCTCGCACGGCCCCTTCGTCTAGCGGTTAGGACGCGGCCCTCTCACGGCTGAAACACGAGTTCGATTCTCGTAGGGGTCACCAGTCAAGCGATTTATCGCATTGATTTTGTGTGATAACGTTAGAGTTCCAAAAGGATGGCACCCCAAATGTTCCCACATTTTGCGTGGGTCTTAATGGGATGATGCGCCCCCGTACGGGACGCTGGCTAGCAACAAGCTTTTCTTCAGTCAGTCGCCTTGGCGGCTTGAACAATCAAAGTCTCCGATCGCATTGGCGAAAACCGGGACACGACCACCGTTCGCCTTGTCAGTAGTGTGAAGGGCACATATCACCGAGCCTAGGGGGATGTGTGTCTCAGAGCTTTTTCGACTATCCGATTCTCAATTCGCCGTATGAAGTGCCGACGCGCTATCATGCGCTGGACGCTGACGGCCAGCCGCTCGAAGTGCCGCCGATTGATGGCCGCCGCCCCTGCGACTTCATCACGCCGGTTCCCAAGCCCAAGCGCAAGTCGGGCAAGGCCAGCCAAACCTCTATGGTGTTCGAGGATGCGGCGGGGCTGAGCGACGGGGATCAGGAATACAACCCGAAGCCGATCATCAACGAAATCCGCTCGCACGTTGCGTCGTGGCGCAGCCTGCCGAGCGATCGGGATTGGGGCGTGACGCCTGCGACCGCGAAGCTGTTGCACTATTGGCGGCGCACCGAGGTTGAAGGTCTGCGTCCCTTCTTCTGTCAGGTTGAAGCTGTCGAGACGGTCATCTGGCTAACGGAGGTTGCTTCCAGCCAAAAACGCTATGCCCATCTATGGGAGCATCTGCGCGGAGCGAACCGGCAGTCTAGCCCGGACTTGCTCCGCATCGCGATGAAGATGGCGACCGGCGCGGGCAAAACAACGGTCATGGCGATGATAATCGCATGGCAGTCGGTGAACGCAGTGCGCTCCCCGACCAGCTCACATTTCAGCCGTGGTTTCCTCCTTGTTGCGCCGGGCATCACGATTAAGGATCGGCTCCGTGTGCTGCTGCCGGACGATCCCGACAACTACTATCGGTTCCGCGACATCGTGCCGTCTGATATGCTTGGCGACATCGCCAAGGCGAAGGTGGTCATTACCAACTATCATTCGTTCAAGCGCCGGGAGACGCTGGATCTGTCCAAGGTCGGCAAAAGCCTGCTGCAAGGGCGCGGCGAAGCGCCAAAAACGACGGAAACTGAAGGGCAGATGCTCCAGCGCGCCTGCGGCGATCTGCTGGCGATGAAGAATGTCGTCGTCGTCAACGACGAGGCGCACCACTGCTACGAAGAACGCCCGCAAGGCAGCGTCGAAGAAATCGCCGACGCGGACACAAAGGCCGAAGCCAAGGAAAACAAGGAGGCCGCCCGGCTCTGGATCAACGGCCTGAAGGCGCTGAAGCGCAAGGTAGGCGTCCGTGCAGTATATGACCTGTCCGCAACGCCCTTCTTCCTTGCCGGATCGGGCTATGTCGAAGGCACATTGTTCCCGTGGGTGATCAGCGACTTCTCGCTGATGGACGCGATCGAATGCGGCATCGTGAAACTGCCGCGCGTGCCGGTCGCCGATAATCTGCCGATCGCGGATATGCCGATCTACCGGAAGCTGTGGGACCATATCGGCAAGGATATGCCCAAAAAGGGCGCGAAAAAGTCCGAAGAGCTGAACCCGCTCAAGCTCCCCACCGAATTGCTGACCGCACTGGACGCGCTCTACAATCACTATGTGAAGGTCGATGACGAGTGGCGGCGGGCCGGCATTCCCGTGCCGCCCGTATTCATCGTCGTTTGTAATAATACGTCCACATCGAAACTGGTCTATGAATGGATTTCGGGCTGGGACCGTCCGAACAAGGATGGTGAAGCCATCAATATCCATCGCGGCCACCTGCCGTTGTTCCGCAACTATGACGAGCATGGCAACCGGATCGGGCGCGCGCCCACGCTGCTGATCGACAGCGCCCAACTCGAAAGCGGCGAGGCGCTCGACAAAGATTTCCGCGCATTGGCCTCCGCCGAAATCGAGCAATTCCGGCGCGAACGGCAGGACCGCACAGGCCGCGTAGAGGATGCCGACGACATCGACGATGCGGAATTGCTGCGTGAGGTGATGAACACGGTCGGGCGTGTCGGACGCCTTGGCGAAAGCATCCGCTGCATCGTCTCGGTATCAATGCTCACCGAAGGCTGGGACGCCAACACTGTCACCCATATCCTTGGCGTCCGCGCATTCGGCACGCAGTTGCTGTGCGAGCAGGTGGTCGGACGTGGCCTGCGTCGCCAATCCTATGAGCTGAACAGCGACGGCCTGTTCGATGTCGAATATGCCGACATTCTCGGCATTCCGTTTGACTTCACGGCCAAGCCGGTCGTGGTGAAGCCCATGCCGCCGAAACTCGTCACGCGGGTGCAGGCGGTCAAGGAACGGGTGGCTCTGCGCCCGGAACTTGAAATCATATTCCCCCGCGTCGAAGGCTATCGCGTCGATCTGCCCGAAGAACGGATCGCGGCGCAGTTCACGGACGACAGCCGCCTTGTCGTCGATCCGTCGATGATCGGCCCATCGCGCGTCACGATGCAGGGTATCGTCGGCCAGAGCGAGGAATTGCGCGCGGCGGGCGTCGGCGATCAGCGGCCAAGCGCCATCGCCTATAGCCTTGCTGCACACCTGCTCAAGCGGTTCGCAGCGGATGATGGCGACTTGCCCGTTCACCTCTTCGGACAGGTGCGCCGCGTCGTCCGCGAGTGGCTGGACGGTGGCTATCTCGTCCTCAAGGGCGTGCCGATGGGCGTGCTCGACTATCTGGAAATCAAGGATCAGGCGGCTGAGCGCATCTTCCTCGCCTGCCAGCGGTTCGAGCATGGAGCGTCACGGATCAAGGCGATCCTCGATCCCTATAATCCCAAGAGCAGCACGCGCTTCGTCAACTTCACGACGAGCAAGGACACCTACGCCACCGATCTGCGCCGCAGCCATGTCAGCCACGTCGTTTGCGACAGCACATGGGAGGCTGAACTGGCCCGCGTGCTGGAAACGCATCCCCGCGTGACGGCCTACGTCAAGAACCAGGGGTTGGGTTTTGAAGTGCCTTACCGCGATGGATCGACGCCCCGACGCTATATCCCCGACATGATCGTGCGGCTCGATACCGGCGATGCCGAACCGCTCAATCTGATCCTTGAGACGAAGGGGTATCGCAAGGGCGATGCTCAGCTCAAGGCGGAGACGATGAAGACGATGTGGGTGCCGGGCGTGAACAATCTTGGCACGTTCGGCGCATGGGCGTTTGCCGAGTTCACCGACGTATTTGAGATTGAAAGGGCATTTGCGAAACTTGTGGACGATTTGACGAAGAAGGAAGCCGCATAATGGCCCGCACACCAAAAGGGCCGAAGCAAGTCGGCACGCTCAATCACCCGGAAGGGCGAGTCAATATCCCGACGGCGGAGATGGCCGATCTGGCGGCGATGCAGGAGGAGATGCAGCCGCTGCCGCCCGTCACCTATCCCCGCGCCCGGCCCTTGGCGGCGGGCGAGACGCGGGCGCGCGATGAGGACCTTGATCCGCAGATCGTGTGGAACGGCGCAAAGATCACGTTGACGCGCGATCAGGTGGCGCAGCTTAACGCCACCGGCAGCATCGAGATTGGCGACGCGCAACTGGTGTGGCGCGGCAAGGATCGGCAGGATTGGTCGGACCTGATCGTCACCGCGCCGATGATCCACACACAGGAAAAGGTGCATCCCAAGGCGATCATCGACGATTTGGTCCGCCAGTCAAAGGTAGCGCGCGAGGACAAGACCGACGCGCCCGATCTGTTCGCCGATTTCAACGGCCTCGACGATCCGATGCAGCGCACCGAGTTCTACCAGCACGATCAGCACTGGGCGAACCGGATGATCCTGGGCGACAGCTTGCAGGTGATGGCGAGCCTTGCCGAGCGCGAGGCGCTGAAAGGCAAGGTCCAAGCGATCTATTTCGACCCGCCCTACGGGATTAAATTCGGATCAAACTGGCAGGTTTCTACGCAAAATCGCGCCGTCAGCGAAAAGCAAGTTGATCTCAGCCGTGAACCTGAACAGGTCAAGGCATTTCGTGATACGTGGAAGGATGGGACGCACTCGTACCTGACCTATTTGCGCGATAGACTCTCCGTTATGAAAGAGCTTCTTACGGAAAGTGGCTCTGTATTTATTCAGATCGGTTCTGAAAACCAGCATCTTATTCGGTCACTGTGTGATGAGGTATTTGGTGCTGATAACTTTGTAGAACTTATATCATTTAAGACGAGAATGGCACTTGGTGGACGGCTGATGGAAGGCGTCGTCGATTACATCGCGTGGTATGCGAAAGACAAATCACAAATAAAGTTTCGCCGTATGTTCTACAAATCGGACATTGAGGGTGACGGCCATTGGAATCAGATCATGTTTCCAGATGGCTCATATCGTAAGATGCAACCGGAAGAGGTACGCTCACATAGCACCCTTCCTGCTGACGCTCGCGTTTACCAACTATACGCACTGTACCCGGTTGGTCCATTTGCGACTGGGATATATCCCTATGAGTATCAGGGGAAAACCTACACCCCACCGCCCGGACGAAGCTGGAAAAGTCCGAAGGCCGGCATGGATCGGTTAGCCAAGGCCGCCCGTATCGAGCCTTACTCAGGCGGAGCCACACTTCGGTATCGGCTATTTAACGAGGACTATCCTGTATCCCCCTTCCATAACGTGTGGACAGATACAGCGCCGCCGACAGACAAAATATTTGTCGTTCAAACCGCCGTTAAAGTGATCGAACGCTGTATGCTTATGGCGACCGATCCGGGCGATCTTGTCCTCGATCCGACCTGCGGCTCTGGCTCTACCGCTTTTGCTGCTGAACATATGGGCCGACGTTGGATTACCATCGACACTAGCCGGGTCGCATTGGCGCTTGCCCGCACAAGGCTCATGTCTGCGCGTTATCCTTGGTATCTGTTGGCCGATAGCCTTGAGGGAAAGCGCAAGGAAGCGGAGCTTGCTGGAAAGCTTCCAAACGAAGCTCCAATCCAAAATAACATTCGCCAAGGTTTCGTTTATGAGCGGGTTCCGCACATCACCGTCAAGTCGATCACCAATAACACTGAAATCGACATCATCTGGGACAAGTGGCAGCCACGGCTGGAGCCGCTACGCGCCGAGTTGAACCAGATAACCGGCAACGACTGGCAGGAATGGGAAATCCCGCGCGAGGCGCTGGCCGGGTGGTCGTCCAACGTCGTCGGCGTCCATAAGGCGTGGTGGGATGCGCGCATTGCCCGGCAGCGGGAAATCGACGCCTCCATCGCCCGCGCCGCCGATGTCGAATATCTCTATGACAAGCCCTATGCCGATCCGAACCGCATCCGTGTCGCGGGGCCGTTCACGGTCGAGAGCCTGTCACCACATCGCATCGTTCCCGCCGATGCCGATGAGCTGATCCATTTGGCCGATGCCGCCGACGGCAAGGTGGCGCGCGAAACGCAGAGCGACAGCCAGACCGATTTTGCGACGATGGTTCTCGAACATCTGAAAACGGCGGGCGTCCACCAGATCGAGCGTGGCGACCGTATCGAGTTCACCAGCCTGACCCCTTGGCCGGGCGAATATATCGGCGCGGAAGGCCGCTTCATGGAGGGTGAGACCGAGCGCCGAGCGGCCATCTTCATCGGCCCGGAATTTGGCACCGTGAGCCGAGTCCAGCTTACGGCGGCGGCGCGGGAGGCGGCGGAGAGCCGCTTCGACGTGCTGATCGCGTGCAGCTTCGCCTTCGACGCGCACGCTTCCGAGCTGTCCCGCCTTGGCCCGCTGCCCGTCCTCAAGGCCAAGATGAACCCTGACCTGCACATGGCCGACGATCTCAAGAACACCGGCAAGGGCAACCTCTTCACGATCTTCGGCGAACCCGACATAGATATATTGGAACAGCCGGACGGGCGCATCGCGGTGAAGGTCAACGGCGTGGACATCTACGATCCCAACACCGGCGAAGTCCGCTCCAACGACGTGAAGGGCATCGCCGCATGGTTCATCGACACGGCCTATAACGAGGAAAGTTTCTTCGTCCGCCACGCCTATTTCGTTGGCGCGAACGATCCCTACAAACAGCTCAAGACCGCGTTGAAGGCAGAGGTGGACGAGGACGCCTGGGCCACCCTCTACCGCGACACCTCCCGCCCCTTTGCGCGTCCCAGCACGGGGCGGATCGCGGTCAAGGTCATCAATCACTTCGGCGATGAAGTGATGAAAGTGTTCGGGGTGTAGTGTCCCGCTTCACGCGATCCGGGCACTATCGGACCAACAGCAACGGCACGACCTTTTGGGTCAGCGGCCACACGGTGGATCGCTACGACTGGGATCGTTATTCCTATTATTCACCGCCTCCACCGCCTCCAACTCAGCCATCGCCGCCGCGAGCTGCAGCACCGCCGCCTAGCTTTCCCGATGGCCGAAACGCATCTTTCACGATCCCCAACGCGACTTGTCCGGTTTGCGGCGCGCAGGTGTTTTTCTACCAGAACGAATATGGGAGCCGAGTTTTCTTTGATGATCTTGGTCCGCCGTGGCCCAAGCATCCCTGTACCGACAACGAACCAGACCCCATTGGGCGTCCCGGCGTTTCGGTCGGTCAGTCAATTCCTGTTGCAAAAGGTCCGGGCATTAGCGTCGTCATTCGCCGCCTAGCATCCGACGCCTTGGTTGAGGAAAGTGAAGTCGATGACGACTACTCACCGCCGCTGCGAACAGGCCATGGCTGGGATCGCTGCGTTGTCAGAAAGCGGTCGGATCGTGAAGGGCTGGCCTACTTCATTGTCTATAACGCTTCCGATCCGGCAAATAGGTCAATTCGATTTTCCACCTCTTCCCGCCCTGACCTGCCATCTTCCGAAGAAACCCTATATTTGAGCGGCAATAGAATGTCCTTCTTCAGCTTTGCGGATTTCGTACCACAGGAAGTCAGTATCGAACGCAAGAGCACGAAAGCAGTATCTTCGTCGAAGAAACGCGCTGCAAGAAGGCGCAAAGCGAGAAGGAAGCGCAAGTGAACTTCCAGATCGCCGACACCTTCACGGCCGCGCTGACACGCCTGACCGGGCAGGAACAGAAGCAGGTGAAGACGGCTGCGTTCGACCTCCAACTCAGCCCGGAACGACCGGGACTCCAAATGCACCGGCTGGACAATGGTCGCGATCCGAATTTCTGGTCGGCGCGGGTCAATCAAGACATTCGCATCATCATCCACAAGACGGAAGCGAGCTTCATGCTCGCCTATGTCGATCACCACGACAAAGCCTATGCGTGGGCGGAGCGCCGCCGGATCGAGGCGCATCCCCGTACCAATGCGATTCAGATTGTCGAAGTGCATGAGCGGATTGAGGAAGCTCAGCCGCAATTCCCACTGATCGCCGAACGCGCGCCCGAACCCGTCGCGGCGCAACCGCCCGCGCCCGCTCTCTTCGCCGCGCTAACCGCTGACGAGTTGCTAGACATTGGCACGCCCGAGGATTGGGTGGAGGACGTTCGAAGCTGGACGGAGGATCGCTTCTTCACGATGAGCGATCGGCTCCCCGCCGAAGTCGCCGAAGCCTTGCTCGACTATGCCGCGACCGGGATCGTGCCCCAGGCGGTCTGGATGCAGAAGGCGAACGCGCCTTTTGCCCATCCCGATACGCTGCGCCGTGTCATCACCATTGCGACCAGCGAAGACCTGCAAGCCGCGCTCGATTTCCCGTGGGACAAATGGAGCGTATTCCTCCACCCGTCGCAGCGCGACATTGTGGACCGCGATTTCGCTGGCCCGGCGCGCGTCACCGGATCGGCGGGAACGGGAAAAACTATCGTGGCGCTCCACCGCGCGGCGCGGGTCGTGCGCGAGGATGCCCATGCACGAGTATTGCTGACCACGTTCTCGCGCCCATTGGCGAACGCCCTGCGCGCCAAGCTCGCGATTCTGCTAACCGGCGATCACGGGATGATCGACCGCGTTTCGGTTGCATCGTTTGAGGACGCGGCGGGCGACCTCTACCAACTGGCGACAGGACGGCGCCCAGTCGTGGCCGCGCCCGATGTGCAGCAAGCGGCGCTAGACCGGGCGATTGCGGCCCAACGCTATGCCGAACTGCCAGCGCGCTTCGTATGGGCGGAATGGCGGCAAGTCGTAGATGGATGGGGCATTGCCTATCTTGATGCCTATGCGTCAGTGCCGCGTGTCGGCAGACGCAACCGGCTGGGGGCGAAGCAGCGAGAAGTGCTGTGGCCCGTTTTCATGGCGGCGCGCCAAACACTCAAGGCGCGGGGCATGGTGACGCTGTGCCAACTCTATGCCGACGTGGCCGCGCACTATGCCACCCGTGGGGACAAGCTCTACACCCATGTCATCGTCGATGAGGCGCAGGACTTGGGCGTCAACGAACTGCGGATGATGGCGGCGCTGGCGGGCGGACCAGGCGCACTGTTCTTTGCGGGCGACCTTGGCCAGCGCATCTTTCAGCATCCTTTTTCGTGGAAGTCGCTGGGCGTCGATGTGCGTGGGCGGTCATCATCGCTCCGCATCAATTACCGCACATCGCGCCAAATCCGGGAGGCAGCCGACAAGCTGTTGCCGCCGAAAGTCACTGACGTGGACGGCATCGAGGATAGCCGCGCGGACGCGCAATCGGTCTTTGAAGGACCACCGCCAGAAATTGCAGAATGTGAGAATGATGCCGCCGAGGCCGACGCTGTCGCCGCCTTTTTACGGGCGGCAAGCGATGCGGAGATCGCCCCGTTCGAGATGGGCGTATTCGTGCGATCGGACGAACAACTCGCGCGGGCGCGGGCGGCGATTGGCCTAACCGGCCTTGCCTGCCGTCAACTCTCCGACCGGGTAGAGGATAACCCGGAATGCGTTGCGCTTGGAACCATGCACTTCGCCAAAGGACTGGAGTTCAAAGCCGTGGCCGTCATGGCGTGCGACGACGAGGCGCTACCGCTGCAAACGCGCATTGATGAAGCGACAGATGAGGACGAACTCCGGGAGGTGTTCGATACCGAGCGCCACTTGTTCTATGTCGCTTGCACGCGGGCACGTGACCGGCTCCATGTAAGTGGGGTGAAGCCTGCGTCTGAGTTCCTTGACGACCTTCTGGATGCCGGGAAGTAGCGCGTGTCTAACCGGGTATGTCTACCGAGGGAAGCTGAACTAAAGCCGGGTCCAGAAGGACTTGTTACTCCGCTCTAACCAAGTGCCGCTAAGTGCCATTTATGTTGCGCGCTCTGATCCTGATCGTGCATTGCACAGGCCGCTGGCTCTTGCGCGCATCTTGCTCGCAAGCGTCGATGGCTTCCCGATTGTCACGCCGCGTCTCGGCAGCGTCGGCGATGGACTGCCATGTCTCCAGACTGTCGGCGCGCATGATTCGAGTGCCCGCCTCCCATAGGGTCAACTCGCCAACCATGTGCCGCGCCATACGCTCCGGCATATGCCAGTCGTCGGGCAGTATGCGCGCCACCACGCCGGGAAGGAATGACCATAGCAGGCATCCCATCAACACGCCGCCGCCTATGGCCTGTAGCTGATGCTTGCGCTGCTCGTGGGTTCCGCGGACGATGCCGACAAGGCCGTGGATGATTCGCACTGCTTCCTGATGAGCTTCTCGCGCCTCCCTGATGGTCACCTTGTCGGTGCTGCGGGATTTCTCGGCCGCCGCGTCCATCCGCGCCGCCAGCCCTTCCGGGGTCAACTGCATGGCGGGCTTCTCGGCGATGCCTGCCAGCCCTTGCGCGACGGCGGCAAGGCGGGTGTTAATCTGCGTCAGCGTCGCACTGTAATCGGGAATGTCGATACTCGCCCGCTCGGCTGCCAGATGCTCGACCGCGCGCGCCATCATTGCGATACGGCCGTCCAGCCGCGCGAACGCCTGCGCAGCGGATTCCTCTTTGGCGGCGGGTTCGTTTAACAGTGACTGTTCGTCGTCCATATCGTCTTCTCCTTGTTTAGCGGCTCATGCCGTGGCTGATGTCCCGGCCGTGATCGAAGGGGACGGAATCAGCGAGGTCGCGCGATAGGTTGCGGCCCATGCTCTCGCCGATCTCAAGGCCAAGCTCGCGGCTGCGCAGGCCCAGCACCGATTCAAGCTGCGCGTCGCGCTCAAGGCTCTTCGCCATGTCGGCCATCTGCTGCGCGGCGGTCTTCGCGCCCCGAAAATTGCCGTCGCGCACCAACTCCTCATGGTGGCGCTGCAACTGCTGCCAGCCCTCCACGAATCTGTCGGCGCGCTGGAACGGGTCGATGCGGATTTCGGCCTCTAGCTGCATCGCCCGCAGCGCAGCCTGGCCTCGCCCTTCGGCTGCCTCCTGGACAAGCTCCGGGCTGCGCTCGAAGGCCGCGCCAAGATCGTCGGAGGCATGGGGCCGGACCGCGTCGAGGGCCTCTCTGGCGCGGTCCAGCGCAGCCGTCTGGTGCGGCATGGCCGCCAAGCCGGAATCGTGCATCCGTTCGATTTCTTGGCGAACCTTGGCGTAGCGCTCGACCGCGCCGCGCTGGCCACCCGCACGGACCGGCTCTAGCTGCGGTGGTTCGTCGCGCGGCGGCGCATCGGGCCGGAAGCCCTCGAACCTGTCTGCCTCGCGATGCGCCGCGATCTTCGGCCGGAAACTGTCGAAGATCCCGCGCGCCTTCTCCGGCAATTTGCGGATGATCTCGGCGACGCGCTCGCCAAACGTGATCCCGCGCCGCTCGGCGAACTGCTGCGCCGGGTCGGCCCGCTCGTAATCCGTCGCCATGTCCTTGGCGCGGTCACGCGACAGGGCGCGGACGAGCCGGGACTGATCTTTAAAATCGTCGCCGCCATAGTGAAGCTGCACGCCGTCGCGGTGGCGCGACAGGGAGACATAGGCCCCGTGGCTGTCCATGCCCGGTGTCGCGAGGACATAGGCGCGATCGACGGTCATGCCCTGCGCCTTGTGGATCGTGGCCGCATAGCCATGATCGAGGTCGCGATAGTCCTTTGTGTCGAACGCCACGGAATGGCCAATATCGGTGCGTACGGCCATATGGCGTTCGCTGACCTGTTCGACGGTGCCCAGTGTGCCGTTCTTCACGCCTAGCCCGCGCTCGTTGCGCAGGAACATCACACGGTCGCCGCTGGCGAAGGCGCGCGGCCCTCGCTCGGTCTTCACCAGCACATCATCGCCCAGTTCGCCGGAATCGCGCATCCGTCCGCGCGCCGCTTCATTGAGTTTACGCACTTCGTCATTTGTGTGGGTGAGCATGACGCGGCTGTCATCCGGGCGGCCCTGCCGCTCGCGGTCCCAGCGATCCAGCATGTCGCCCCGTGCGGCCTCGCGCGTGTCGGCGGCGTGAACCATGTTATGCTCTGCATAGGCTCGGATGGCTTCGCCGGTCCTCCCCGTCGCCAGATGCCGGGTGGCGTGCTGCTGCCAGCCTTCATGCTGTCGGCGAACCTCGGTGATCTCGACGCCGCCATGCCGCTCGTGGATCGACCGGGCCGCTGCCCCCGCTTCGATCGCCTGCAACTGCTGCGGGTCGAAGACCATCGTCACCTGTGCGCCCGCCGCTGCGGCATGGGACAACAGACGTTCCATCTGGCGCGTGCCGACCATGCCCGCTTCGTCGATCACCAGCATGACGCGGGGGTTGAGCAGATCGCGGCCCTGCGCCCAGCCATGCTCAATGCTGGCGATGGTACGCGACGCGATGCCGGAGCCGTTCTCCAAGCCCTCAGCGGCGATCCCTGAGAGCGCCACGCCGCGCACAGTGAGACCCGCCGACTCCCAAGCCTCCCGCGCCACGCCCAGCATCGCGCTCTTCCCGGTCCCGGCATAGCCAACGACCACGCCAAGCCCTCGTCCATCGGTCACATGGTCGAACGCCGCGCGCTGTTCGCCCGACAACAACAACCCACGTCGCTCCGCGCGCGCCAGCGCCGCTTCCCGCCCGCTCTTGCTGACGCTCTGCCGCTCGCGCTCCGCCAGCATCTCGACGGCGCGGTGCATTCGCTGCTCGGCCTCGATCATCTCGCGGCTGGTAAACCGATCCTCACCGCGCCCATCCTTGCCCAGGGCGACGAGATCGGGTGAGCCGCGCACCGCGCTCATTGCAGCGTCGAACTGCTCCTTGCCGTCCGAATGACTGTGGATGAACATCGCCATATCGCGGCGGGTGAATGTCGCCTGTTGGTGCGTGATCGCGTCGAGCGCCAGACGCGGATTCTCTATGATCCGCTCACCATTGCGGCGCGCGACCTCGCGATGATCCTCGATCCGCTCGGACTCAAGGCCGCGCTCGCCCATGCGCGATGCGGCCGGGCCGATCTTGCTTTGCGGCTCAAGGTCGATGCCCTGCGCCTGCAAACTGCGGTGATCGATGCGGGCGTCGATGTCGAGTTCGACAAGGCGGGTGTTGACATGATCGGCCCAGCGCTCACGCCATTGCTCGACATTTGCCGTAGCGTTCCAGTCCCGGACCTTCCGGCCGAAGCCATCCGGGCCAACCTCGCGCATGGTGAGCATGACATGGCCGTGCGGCTGGGCCAGACCATCCGGGCCGATTTCCCAATGCACGTTGAGGTCGGCGATCATGCCGGACGCGACAAACTCTTGGGCGACGAAATCGCGGGCAAGCCCGATGCCCTGCGCCTGCGTCATCTCGCGCGGAATGGCGAACTCGACTTCGCGGGCAAGCTGCGCGTCCTTGCGCTTCTCTTGCCGCTCGACATCGTTCCACAGGCGTTCGCGGTCGCGCCATTCCTCGGGCGCGTTGTCGGGCAGCAGCACTTCGCTATGCACGACGCCCGACTTGGCGCGGAAATCATGATCGCGATCGAGCCGCTCGTCGTGCAGCCGATCGCCCGCGCGATAGGCGGCGGCAGCGACGGCGCTGCGTCCGCTGGCGCGGCTGATGACCTTCACGCTGAAATGGTAGATCGCCATGGCGACATACCATCTACACTTCTGAGCGCACGTCGGCACGACGTATAAGCGCGCCCTTCTCGAAAATTTCTCGGACGGGACTAGGCGGTGTCAGACTGTCCCGGCGACTCTACTGCACTGTGGGCGGGTTCATCTTATCATCGCCGGATCACCACTCAACGAAAGACTTTGCGATGCGTAAACCACGGGATTTCGATTCGGAACTCAAGGCGCTGGCCGACAAGGCGAAGGCGCTCAAGGAACGGCGCGTGCATCAGCTTGGCGAACTGGTGGCCGCGACGGGTGCCGATACGCTCGACGCTGACACACTCGCCGGGGCGCTGCTCCACGTCACCACGGTGAAAGACGCCACCACACGGGAGGGCTGGCACAAGGCGGGCGCGGCCTTCTTTCTCGGCAAAGGCGGCAAGCCTGCGGGTGGACCTGAACGGGGTTCGAGCGGCTCTCTCCCGCTCGACGGCGGCGCGGCATCGGCTTGAGGCACGAAAGACGCGAACCGACATGCGCGATTGGGCCGTTGCTCGCCGGGAACGCACGCGGCATCTGATCGAACTCGGTGGCCTTGTCATCAAGGCGGGGCTGGTCGATCTGACCGACGATGACCGCGCCACCCTCTACGGCGCATTCCTGACGGTGGCCGATCGGCTGCGCGGCGACGAACGGGACAACGCGCTTGCCGTCTGGAAGCGCAAGGGAAAGCGCGCATTCGAGGCGGAACAGGGGAGCGATCAGCGCGGCACCTCCATGCGCACGGTGCCGTCCGGCATGGTCTGATATTCGATCGAGACGACCCTTGGCGGGCGGCTCTTGTCGCAATAGCGCACGGTGATGGTGTCGCCCCGGATCGCGGGGCAAAGACCGGAGCCGTACAGGACGTCCGCCAAAGCGTCGAAGGTTGTCGCCTTGGCGCGATAGGCCCCGGTCCAGCGCACGGCCCAAATATCCTCGGTGGCCTTGATCCGGTAGCCCGCGCGGTTCGCAATATCTCCTACCGCTCCCAATACCGTGTCCGCGCGCACATCGAAGTCCAGCACGGCGGAAGGGTCTGCGGGTTCCGAGCGAACGGTCTGCGCGGAATAGATCGAGCGCACCCGCCATAGCGCCGCCTCCGCACCGGCTAGAAACAGACATAGTCCGATCATCGCGAAGTGCAGGCTCCCGGCCCATTGCGTGAATCTCTGCGAATGCCAAAACCGGCGAACGTGAATGAGCCGGTTCCAGTGAACCCGCGATGGCGCGGTACGGCGTGCGATCTGCCATGTCCGTTTCAGCATGTTGGTGCATTGGAGGGGCTGTGGAAGCGTGGCCGTTGTCGCCGCTTCTGTGGGTGCCGGAAGCATGGGAGCTGACGTGTCCGCGATCAGCGCCGCTTGGTAATCGGCGCACGCCCGGACCGTCGATTCCTGCAATATCTCGACGCGCCCGAACGCCCACGTCAATTCCTGCGGCGAAATCCTGTAGGAGCGTCCGTAACGGGCCTCGATATAGGCACGACGGATACAACCGAAGGCGCGACGCTCGAATCGGGTTGCCCTCGGCCACGTCGCGGTCAGGTTGCTATCCAGCGCCTCGGCGGCTTCGCGCAGTTCGTCCAGTGCGTGGGTGCGCGGGCCATGAAGGGTGAGCGACCACAGCACGCACAGATAGAGATGCTCGCACGCCTGATGCAGCAACAGCGCCGTCATTGGCCCGTTACCCTGATCGCGATAGAAGGCCGCACCAGCGAGAAAATCGCTGCCGCTTTGGTGCCAGCGCAGATACTCCGCGATGCCACGAACGGCCCGTTCCCGCGCGGGCAGGTGGCGCGGCGTTTTGAGGCGCAACCCCTCCATCTGGTAGAGCGCTATTCCTCGTTCGGCGACCGAGACGAAATGTGGAACGCCCTCGACAAGAGCATGGTTGATTCGTTCGAGGCATTCGACGGAAAGACGCACAGGTCGTGCAATCTCGCCGAACTCCCATGCGCGGCGCAGACGGTCACGCACCAGCCGCCAGTCGCGTTCGCTGCGCGCGAGCCGTGGGTAGTTGACGATCGCCAGCAACCGGAACGCTTCTCCCGGCACGATATGCTCCCAATCCTGCTCGGCATGAGGGCCATGCAGGATCAGCGCAAGAATACGGCCCGCCCGATAATGTTCGGAGCATCTGCCCTTAGTCGTCTCGGCAAACGCCTCGAATAATATCGTCGCGACGTGCAGCAGTTCCTCCCGGATCGGGACGGGCAAGTGATCGGCGTCGGTGCGCAGCATCATGCCCGCGCCTCCCGACCGAAGCCGTCGCATCCCTTCGGGCGGGGATGGCCGGTCACGTCCGCCACGCGAGCCAACAAGGCGCGGATGAGACCGCGGACCCGATCGTGTTTCCACCCGCCATCGTCCATCGGCGGGTCGCCGATCAAATGGGGATAGCCCCATTTCCAATAAGGCGAGAGAATGACCGCCAGCCGCGCCGTCTCCGGGCAGTCATGCCCGAACCCCGTCGCATTGGCATAAGCGAGGGCCTTGGTGATGTCCTGCCGGATATGTTCGGCGTTCCACTCGTCGGCAAAGCCCACGTCCAGCAGATGCGCGCACAAGGCCAGCTTGGCGACGGCTCCCGCTTGATGCAGCGTCGTGCGGATATGACGGGGATCGGCGAAGAACCCCGCCTCGATGCCTATGAAGGCGATTTCCGCGCTGTGGTAGCGGTCGTGGCTTATCCGGCGTCCTTCCCGGCTGCGGCGTAGCAAGGCGGGCGCATCCTCGTAGCGGTCGTGCAATGCCGCCAGCGCCTTCGCCCAGGGCGAGGCGATCACCGACACCGCGACCGGAGCCGTCGCCATGTGGCGCAGTAAATTACGACGCGACGTGCCGCCCGTCGAATCACCCGGAGGACTTTCCCGTGAGGTCATTGGTCCGCCTTCTTCCGGCCGTCCCGAAGCGATCACGTGCTTCGGAAGGACTAAGCGGCATCGCTTATAACACTAAAGGCAGGAAATGTTCAATAACCGGCACCGCTTAATCGGCTTCCGATTGAAAGGGCCTGATACGCGGCTACGACGACAGGATGGGAAGGCCGCCGCTCAATGTGAAATCGACTAATGTCCGTTTGCCCGAAGGTCTTGGCGAACGGATCGATAAGCTGGTAGGACGGCAGCGCCGCGCCGCCTTCATTCGCGAGGTTCTAGAACGCGAGGTCGAGCGCCGCGAGAACGAGCAAGGCAAAACTGGATAAAGGGGACCCGCCGCATAGGCGCCACTTACCGTGATTTTCCTTCGGAAGCGCTGGCAACCCGCTACAACTGCCGGTCAGCAGTCGCCTCATTTCCTGCCGTTTATGATTGCCACGACGGCGTCCCATTGCTGCCACGATTATCAGCGACGCAACGTGCCATGACCATCATCAGGCACGCGATTTTCCCCGATGATACCGCTTCGGTGTTGAGCATCTGGCGTGAGTTCATCGCCAATTCCCCGGTGAATCTCGATTATCAGGGGAACGACGCCGAGTTTACAAACCTCCCCGGCAAATACGCGACGCCCAAGGGATGCGTGCTGCTCGCCGATCATGGTGGCAAGATCGAAGGTTGTATCGCGCTCCGCGAGGTCAGCGCCGACATATGCGAGATGAAGCGGCTTTATGTTCGCCCCAGCGCGCGGGGCCGGCAGGTAGGACACAAGCTGGTAGAGCGACTGATCGCGGAGGCTCGTGTCGCCAGCTATCGCGAAATGAGGCTCGACGTGCAGGAGAAATCCGTTTCCGCGCGGAAGCTCTATGCGGCCTTCAATTTTGTAGCGGCCGAGCCGGTTTCCTTCAACCCGGTCCCCGGCGCGTCTTTTCTTGGCCTCCCCCTGTAAAAAATTGGAAGCTATCGTGCTGAGAAAAGGACTTCTGTCACAAACGGGAGATTGGCACGATGAAAAATTTGGTCATTCCCCGTGTTCCCCGTTTTCGTGCCGCCAAACCGGCGTTAACCTGGTTCATCCAGAAATGGGAGTGCAGGCGATGGCTTTTCGAAAAAACCGCCTTTAGCGTTCGCGATTTTGATGTCGGCAACGTGCGCCGCACAGGGGCAGCAATCATCCACCAAACGGGAACCCACCGATTTGATGATCCGCCGGCTTGCGGGATTGCCGGCCGCCTCCGCCAATGGGCAGATCGAGATAATCGATGTCGGGCATGGCCCTTTGGACACTATGCTGAGTATCGTAGGGAATAAGACGGGAGCGGGCTGGTCGGTGTCTTATGCCTGTGCGATGTCGCCACATTGCGGCGCTTCCATCGATCATGATGCGAGAACCTACGCATTATCGCCCGAATCTGGGGCCGAAATCGATCGCATTTTGGCAACCTTGAGGTCGGGCGTAGAGCCGGACGGTCAGTTGCCTTCGCCGAACTTTATCGGCGAGCAGCTTCTTGTCACGATCAACTATGACGGGTTCAAAGGCGATTACCGTCGTGTGGGTGCTTGGGGCAAAACGCTCGGCCGCCTTGAAACATTGATGGAGCCACCCGCATCATAATCTACGGCCGATCGACACGCCAGGAGACAACCTCTAGAATACGCACTGAGGCAAACAGCAGGCGTGATCATGGCCCTGGCATCTGGAGCTGCGGCCAATGCCGCGACGCCCGAAGGCGTCGCGGCATTCGTGCGCGATCATCATATGCGGATGCCTTGCGCAGGATCTCGTTGGCCTGTCGCAGCTCGCGGACTTCGCGCTCCAACGCTTTCATCTTGTCAGCAACTTCGGTCGGAACGCCAGCGCGCTTGCCGCTGTTCACCTCAGCGTTCTTTACCCACTCATGCAGTGTCTGCGGAACGCAGCCGATCTTCTCCGCAATGGAAACTACCGCTGCCCATCGCGATGGGTGATCGCGCTCGTGATCCAGCACCATCCGTACCGCTCGCTCGCGGACCTCGGGCGCAAACTTGTTCGTCGTCTTGCTCATACAGGCTCCACCTTCTCAGGAGTTGGAGCCTCCGACAAACCCGGGGCGGTTCAGATAGTGAGTTCCCAGAACGGGTTCGGCCCAATGTCGCGAAAGAAGAGATGCGGAGTAGCGAAGGCTTTGCTTTTTGCTGATCGTCGCCCTCTCACCAAAAAAAGTGGCTCGCATCCAAGCCATTTTGCGAAAGAGAGATAGAGCCTCAGTGTCGCCGCCATCTGGTTTGCGCTAGACACTCAGGCGTTTAAACGCTGCAGATCGGTGTGGGAGTTTTCAATGCGGCGCCTTCGCCTAAGTGCATACGCTGTGTTAGCGATGTTTGTCGGCACCGCCAGCCACGCCTCGTGCATACGTCTGTCCGGCGATCAAACGATCAAGCTGCCAGGACGCCCATTCGCATCAGTGTCATCGTCCGACAATTGCCAGATTTTTGCTTCTCTGGTGCAGGACCGAAATGCCGGCAGCATCGCTGTGCTATCCAATAAGAACGGCAAATTCGAACTCACGCGTATCGTACAGACCCCCATGGGCTCGGGAGGGGGGCTCAAGCTCTCTCATAATGGCGATTTGCTTGCTGTCGCCGCCAAACAGGCTGTCATACTGCTCGACGCGCATATCTTGGCCAATCCCGATGCGGCGCGTGATCCGATAGTAGCCGTCGTCCCAGAAGGAGCATTCGGCGCGCTATATCCCCAATTTTCTAAGGACGACTCGATCCTTTTTGTGAGCGAGGAGCGGAACCAGAGTGTAGTGGTGATTAATGTTGCCAATGCCGTTCAAGGTCGAACTAACAAGGCTATCATCGGCCGCGTGCCAGTGGGGCAGGCGCCAGTCGGCCTCGCTTTGTCTCCCGATGGGACCAAGCTATTTTCCACTAGTCAAAGCCTAGGCGGTACGGGGCCCTGCCGCCCCGAACAGGGCGCGGAAACACCATACGCGGAGGGCGCTGTTTTTGTAATCGATACCGCTCTGGCAATAGCCTCTCCTGAGCGGTCAGTTATCCGGATAGAAAAAGCTGGCTGCAATCCTGTCCGCGTCGAGATATCATCAAGCGGGCAATACCTTTGGGTCAGCGCACGGAGCGATGGCCGCATCCTCGCCTTTGACGCAGATCTCATCGCTCGCCCCCTAATAAGATCGGCCCTTGTTAAAACGCTGGTGGTTGGCAGCTCCCCAATCGGATTGGCCATCAGCCCGGACGGGCGTCGGCTTTGGGTCGCGAATTCCGGGCGCTACGATTACACCGCCGGAAGTCTGACTCTGGTTGAACCTGCTGACCCGTCTAAGGCTAAGGCCGTGAGCGAAATTAAGGTAGGCAGATTTCCAAGAGACATAAGTTTCATGCCAGACGGCAACGCTCTGGTAATATCTCAATTTGGCGAAAACGAGATTTTTATAAAAATGGCCGAAACGGACAAAACGATCCGTTAATACTCGATATTTTGAGTCATGATCCATTCTTGATCGAATTCTCTGTCCTATAGTCTTTTTGGATTGCCGAGATAAAATATTGGGGCATTCTCCATTTTGTACGAACGCATAAGGCAGTTACCCTTCCTTGGCGTCAGGATGCCATATGCCGCGCGGGTATAGTTACCCGCGACGCATAGTGCCGTGTTGCGCTCGGATTTCGCGGAGGGAATACATAGTAAATGCACTCTACCAGCGGCGATCACTCGAAGTGCCTCATGATCTTATGAGCAATATGTCAGATAAAAAGTCAGTCTGCCTGAAGGAATGTAGTTTGATTTTCGTTATTTGAGATGGAATTCTAAAGCTCAATACGAATTATTATTTCACCGAAAAAAATAACAATCCAAATCGGATCATACATCTTGATGCTGTATAGTGAGAATTATAACTTCAAAGTGCTGAGACTTGTTTCAGTATTTTGAAGGAAAATGGGGTGAAAAAATTCCTTGTTTCAAGCGCGATACTATTCGCGTCGGCGCTCTCTACACCATCAATTGCAGGAATCGCTGCTGAGCAGACGAAGTTCGGTTACTACTTTAGTGACGAGCGCTGCTACGACTGGAAGGGGCCAAATGGCGTGACTTACAGCGTCGTTTGGGTCGGTCGAACCAACTTCCTCGATTGTGGCGGTGGATCTGAGGTGTTCAGTGACATCTTCCATCAAAGCTCGTTTCCTCTGCCAGACTATGCGTCATTCGCCACTACTTGGGGCGGACCTTATGCAAGTCTGATGACCTACACTGGAACCCCACGATCCGACTAAGCTGAGAGCGCCCGTTCGTTCTGCAGGATACGAGCGGGCGCAATACAAATCGGATAATCAGATTGCTCAACTATCTGTCGCTACTTGCGCCTGCGCTGATTGCTGCGGCGCAGGGCGTCAACATTGGCAGCGCGGAAAGCGTGCAAGCCGGGTTTCAAGCCGAACCGATACATCAGCCCCTCGAAATCGTGGTTACGGGCGATCGCAGCACGCAGTCCACTGCCGATGTTGCCACTAAATTCGATCAGGACGAGATTTCATCTCAAGGCACGGACAGCATCGGTGAACTTCTCACGCGGTTGAGCCCCTACATCGACCCCGAAGGCCGTGAGCCCATTGTCTTAGTAAACGGGGTTCCGATCGGCCTTGATAAGGCGCTGCTAAAATTCCCGCCGGAGGCCCTTTCTGAGATAACGGTTCTCAAGCAAGGCGCGGGAACCCAGTATAGCACCTCAGCGGGACAGCGCGTCGTCAATCTTGTCTTGAAAGCGAAGTTCCGGCGAGTCGATGCAGAGATAGCCTTCAACGCAGCGACAGCCGGTGGGCAAGATGGCGCAGGCCTCTCTGCAACGTATAGCGCCATCAAAGGCGATACGCGCTGGAGCGCCGAGGCTCGCTCAAACCATCAAGGCGCGCTCTTGCGAAGCTCGCGCCAGTTTCCTCAAAACCCGATCCCATTCGGCCCAACCGGATACATCGTCACGCCATCCGGGGGTGAGATTGATCCCTCATTCAGCCAGATGGTGGGACACGCCGGGTTGATTGCAATACCCCCGGAGGAAGCCCAAGCGGCATACGAAATCTCAGACTTCCGAGAATCCGCGAATCCATCTCTTCTGCGCAATCCCGACATGTTCCGGTCCCTTAAGCCTGCGGCGAGTAGCGCTGGACTCGACTTAAGCGCGGCGCGTCGCTTTGGAAAAGTGTCGGCAACTTTGTCTTTAGGGTTCTCGCGCGACAGCGACAACAGTCAGCTAGGAGTTCCAATGCTGTCTATCATCATACCAAAGGGAAGCATGTGGTCCCCATTCAAAAGTGATATAGACCTTCATCGTCCATTAAATAGCGGCGAGCCACTTCTGGCGCGAAATCTGCAAACACAAAAATCTATTTCAGGAAGTTTATCCGGGCGCCTTTATGGGGTGAGTGCATCAATATCTAGTTCATTTTCGACCTCAAAATCGACAAATAGACTTCAATCACAATATGTTACAGAAGTCGATTATGCTTCATCAGCGTTAAATGACAATATTAACGATAATCCATACTCATCAGCTTTTAGTAGTTTGATAAAATCGAACTACGAGCGAGCTCTCTCTAGCAGTTTCTCGCTAGATGTAATGGCGAGGGGTAACGTGTCGTTCATCTCGCCTCTCATTTCATGGACCGTCAATAACTCTCTCCTCGACGCAAGAACAAGGCAGACCGAGCCAAATGACGATAGGGCCGCATACGCAACGGCAGGTGCGCATCGATCGATGCTCGCTACTCAGTTATCAATTGGCGCTCCGGTCTCACGGATACTCGGAATCGCCGACAGTGTTGGAGATTTATCTTTTAATATAAAGTTCGGGCGACGCGCCATTAGTGGGCAGAGACCATTGTGGAACTCCGCATATGAGATATTTTGGTCGCCTATATCAGCCATTCAAATAAGTGCATCAATTGAACGTCTTGCCTCGACGCCAACCATAGCTCAACTGAATGGCCAAACCACGTTCGTGCCACAATCGGTGTTTGACTATACGCGCCAAGAGCCCGCCGAAATAATCCGTGCTTCTGGTGGAAATCCAAATCTCCGGGGTGGCTCGCAATTGAGACGGGTGGTCTCCGCATCGATACAGCCTGAATTTTTGAAGCTCGTTACAGCGACCGCATCATATAGAACATCTCACCTTCGTGATGCTATTGCCCCTTTTCCGGATCTTACCCAGGAGATAGAGCAAGGATTTCCCGAACGTGTCTCACGTGATGCAAATGGCGATCTGATCGCAGTCGATATGCGTCCCATTAATATTTACAGAGATGTTTCAGACGAGATCGGAGCTAGCGTTTCCTTTCGCTCTCGTCGAACTCCCTCAAGCACACGATCATCGCGGGAGAAATCCGAATCTATTGGATCACCTTTGAACTTTGGAGCATCTTTCGCTTATCAGGCTACACTTGCATCCAGATTTATTACTAAGGCTGGCTTGCCGATCGTAAAACGATTGAAAGGCGGGCAGGGATTGCCTCGCCAGTCGATTGCCCTGCAAATGAACACAGGAACTCCGGCGTTTGGCGTCAGTCTCAATGGTCAATGGAGTAGTGACGCCTTCATAGGTGTTGATGCGAACCGTCTTCGGGTGAAGCCAGCGATGATATTAGGTTTATCTATGTTTGCCTATCCTGATAAATTGATCGGGCATTTGACCAATAGATCTCTTGCCGGCCACTGGAAAATGACATTCAGTGTTCAGAACCTTTTCGACCGCTACCGGCAGCTTTTGGACAAGGATGGAGATTCTGCCCCCGGATACTCGCGTTACGAAGTCGATCCTGTCGGCCGCACAGTGCGTCTGACGATCCGCAAGCAGTTTTGAGTCGCTCGTCGCTCCGACGGAATTGATCCAATTTAGATCAAAATGATAGCGCCAGCTTCTCTGTGCCGCTTGCAGGCTCCGCGAAGGATGGCATTGTGACGCGGTGAAGGATCGATTTCCTTATATGCTGCGATCCTGCGTCTACGATCCGGCGATTGCGCCCCTATGAGTTTGGTCTTGCTGCTCGCGGCCATGCAGGGAGTGCCTGTCCAGATAGTCGTTTCGGGAAAGCGATTGGATCAAGCATACACCGACTGCGCTTCTGGTAGCTGCGAGCCGCTCAAAGACGCTCAGATTTCGATCGCTTGGGCTGAAAAGCTGTTCCGAAACGGAGATTACCGAGGAGCAAAGCGAGCTTTAGGGAAAGCTGTCAGTCGAAATCGCCGCTTTGCTAAAGTAGCACCTCGGCCCGTTGCTGCCATATATGAAGCCTATGCAACCGTTGCGCTGCAGGAGGGCGACACAGACGTTTATCGACGGGCCGTGGCCGGTCAGGTTCAGACCCTTCGCGATAACCTTCCCGATTCAGATCCCGCCGTACTGGACACCATGCTTGCGATTGGCGACATGTGGATGAAACTCGGCAACGCGGTTAACGCCGAACGCTCGTATCGTTCGGCAGAGCAGCGCGCGCTCTCTCAAGAACAGCCCATGATTTCTATGATGGCGGCAATCCGGCGAATTTGGCTGGCAAGCTTACGCGGGCAAACAACTCAAGCCAATGAGATGGTTGATCGACTTGCGGCACGCGCTGGCCCTGAAAATATCGAAATCCGTCGGATATTGCCGATTCTCAAGCTGCGCCTCGCGCTTGGCCACGCCAGCGACACAGAGATTGATCGCCTAGTGAAGAGCGTTCAGCAAAGCGGTGATTCACCGCAGCCGATGCTGGTTTGGGCACCTGCGTATGAGGCATCTCCAGGCGCCGAAGCGAGAGACACTGCGCTCAAATTTGGCTTGGTCGATCCCGTCGCTCCGGCGTCTAGCGATTTTGGTGGATTAAGGTGGGCAGACATCGGGTTTTGGATAAGGCCTAACGGACGTACCGACGCGATTGATGTTATCAGAGGCTCGGCGGGTCTAGGTTGGACAAAATCGATAGTAACTCAGATTTCGCGCCGTCGTTATGCACCGTCAACCGGCGGAAAAATGATGCAGGGCGCCTATCGTATTGAGCGGTTCACGCTGCGGGGAGCCTACGGCGTTCCGCCGGGCAGCTTTATACGCCGCCGAATAGGGCCGCCAAGTCTCGAGGTTCTCGATTTGACATCGCCCGCATCACAACAACCGCAGCGTTGATGGGCTTTGCGCTGCAATCAGCCCGCTGTTCGCTGAGCAGCTTCAACGAGGGTTCGGACTTCCTCAAGGCATGACATCCCGAAATTAGGGATCGTAAGCAGCCTTCGCTCCATAGTCTCTGACCTGATGCTGTGGACGGCCTCCGCATCAGCCTAGTGGATCGAATCTAACGCTTGGTGCCCGCGCCTGACGGCGGCGATTATGCGGTCGGGGTCGGCGGTCCAGCGGAAGGGCTTTGGGTCGGTTTCGTTGTTCTCGGCGACGAAGCGGTTGATGGCGGCCTGGAGGTCGACGAGCGAGTGGAACGCGCCGCGTTTCAGGCGACGCCGGGTGAGCCTGGCGAAGAACCCCTCGACGGCGTTGAGCCACGAGCAGGATGTTGGGGTGAAGTGGAAGGTGAAGCGCTGGTGGCGGTCGAGCCATGCGCGGACCTTGGGGTGTTTGTGCGCCGCATAGTTGTCGAGGATCAGGTGGACCTGCTTGCCCGCAGGCACGGACGCCTCGATGGTGTTCAGGAAGCGGATGAACTCCTGGTGGCGGTGGCGCTGCATATTGCGACCGATCACGGTGCCGTCGAGGAAGTTGAGCGCGGCGAACAGCGTCGTCGTGCCGTTGCGCTTATAGTCGTGGGTCATGGTGCCCGCGCGGCCCTTCTTCATCGGCAGGCCAGGCTGGGTGCGGTCGAGCGCCTGGATCTGGCTCTTCTCATCGGCCGAGAAGACGAGCGCATGTGCGGGCGGGTCAACGTAGAGCCCGACCACGTCCCGGAGCTTTTCGACAAACCTGGGATCGGTTGACAGCTTGAACTGCCGGCACCGATGCGGCTCGAGCCCGTGCGCCTTCCAGATGCGGCGCACCGCGCTGGCGCTGATCCCGGCCGCGCGCGCCATCGCATCTGCCGTCCAGTGCGTCGTCTCGTCCGGCGGGTCTTCGAGCGCGAGGCGCACCACGCGCTCCGACACATCCGCCCCGAGCGGCGGGATACGCGATGGCCGGGTCTTGTCGCGGAGCAGGCCCTCGACGCCCTCGGCCATGAAGCGCTCTTGCCAGCGCCACACCGCCGTCTTCGCAACTCCCGCTTCCCGCATGATCGCATTGGTACCAAGCCCATCGGCGGTGCCCAGCACGATCCGGCAACGCCACACGTGCTTCTGCGGTGCATTCCGATCCGCCACCACCGCCTCCAGGCGGCCTCGGTCAGCGGCTGAGACGGTGAACGATACTCCCGTGCGCATGTCGGAGCTTCGCACGCCAGCTCCGTAAGGGGAATCCCCTCAGGGCTCTTCTGTCAGGAGGCGACCACTAGTTGCTCGAACGACATATCAATCCATGCCGCGAGCGAGGAACCAACATTTGAGCTAATGGTTATCTGACCCATATTGTCTGACGAGGGAGCGGTAAGAGAATACCCAATTCCGTCTGCCGTTATCGTCATTGATTCATCCGGCAGACCATAGCGTGCGGGAGCCGGCATCGTGATGTTCCGCATATTTCGCCATTATGGATCGGATCACCGGGCAGGTTTCGCTATCGGCCCATTCGACCGTATTCCCGGTTCTAGGTGCATTTTTGGTGTAGCGCAGTCTATAATGGAACTGACTACGGCCCTTCATGTCACCCGTCGCAATATCAACCTTCTCAGTAACGCGACTGAGCGCTGCTGATCGACTAAATTGCGCCCATTGCGATGGCATCGGAGGCTGGTCAGCAGTGGCAGCGACGAGAAATAAAATCGGGAGCAAAACAACTTCCCATCGTCAGATTTTGTAGAAGATGTCATGCGGTAGCTTTGCATGCAACTGAGGCGGCTACTTCCGTTCCGATTGTTGTAAAGGGTTCTCTTTTGCATCGGTGCCTGCTCGATCGTGAAATCAAAGGCTTGGCTGAGGCGAAAGGTTATCGCGGGACGGCGGGTTCCCGAGCGGACCACCGTAAGCCGTTTGTCCGCAGTCGCCAGCTCCGGTGCTTCCGATGCAAAAATCACAAGTTTTGCATCAATCAGAAAACCCAGCTTTCCCGCGCTCTTCCCTGATGCAAATATCCGATGCAGAATCGCGCCATGATCTACTGCTATGCCCGCGTCTCGACTAACGGCCAGGACATAGCGCAGCAGCTCGCCCAGCTTGAGGCGCCGGCCGTACGAAGATCTATCGCGAGAAGATCAGCGGCGCTTCGGCCGTGCGGCTCCAGCTTAAGCGCGCAATCTGCGCGCTCGATCATGGCGACGTGCTGATGGTGACGGCGACCGATCGCCTCGCCCGCAACACGCGCGACCTGTTGAACATCCTCCATGCGGTGAAGGAAGCCGGCGCCGGCTTTAGCTCGATCGCGGAACCGATGCTGGATACAACATCGCAGCTCGCCGAAGTGGTGATCGCGGTGCTGGGTGTCGCGGCGAGCTGGGAGCAGCAGCGAATCACCGAGCGCACCAGCGTCGGCCGTGTCCAAGCTAAGGCACGCAGGGGTGAAGTTCGGCCGGAAGACCGCTCTCACCCCTCACCAGCAGACCGAGGCGCTACGCAAGCTCGATGCCGGCGACACACAGCGATCTGTCGCCGCGCTGTTCAACGTGAGCCAGGCGACGATTTCACGGCTACAGGCGGGATGATGACGTTATGAGCAACCAGGCTGCACGCATCATCCGCATAGCAGCCGCCTTGATTGACGATGGCGCAGGCCGCTTGCTGCTGGTCCGCAAAGCAGGAACCGCATGGTTCATGCAGGCCGGCGGCAAGATCGAGGAAGGTGAAAGCCCCGTCAGCGCACTTTGCCGTGAGCTTGGTGAGGAGATCGGGCTGATGTTGGCTGAGGGCGACGTGCGCCATCTTGGCTGCTACTCCGCGCCTGCTGCCAACGAGCCCGGCCATACCGTTGAGGCCGAAATCTTCCACGTGCGGGTGCGGCATGACCCCGCTACGCCGTCGGAGATTGAGGAGGCGGTCTGGGTCGATGAGGTCGCAGCGGCAGCTTTGCCATTGGCGCCTTTGACCCGCGACCATATCTTGCCTCTGTCCCGCACGCTCTCATTTAGTCGCCCCCCGTTTTTGGTTCCGGAGAGAGGATGGCCAAAATCGTACGCTAAGCCCCGCGACCGTCCCGATTAAGATCGTTGATCGGGAATGTCGCTAACCGCTCAAGGTCTGATCGGGAGGCGTTAGCGGGAACACCGCCGGGTCGAATGCCGCTACGTCCAATAGGTATGCGCGATCCTTCGCGTCCGCCCAGCCCTCCGGCCAGTTTCCCAAAAGCCAGACGCCTTGATCGAGCCATGCCAGTTCCAGGATCGACGGCCACGCCGCCAGCTCCGCGTCGGTGAAGGCGACATGCCCAGCATAGGCCTGCAGGAAGGTCGCCCATTCGGCCGGCTTCCATAATCGACCGGGAGCGGTGGAGAGGTCGCAGTGGAACAGGAGCAGAGCGACGGCGAGGTCATAGAGCCTTGGCATCCGTGCCGCATGGTCCGGATCGACCAGCGTAGGCTTCGGGCTGAAAACGAGGTTCGACGCCTTGAAGTCGAAGCTGCACCCGGCGAGCGGCAAGCCCATGACGGGTTCGGCCGTGGCAAGGCGTGCTAGCGTCGCCTGCCGGAATGCGTGCCGATCCGCACCGGCGGTCTCGATGGCATCTTCGGCCGAAACAAGGTGCGGCTCGATCCATTCCGCATCTCGCACTACCGGCTCACTGTAGATCGCCAAGGCATTCGTCTCGGGCGGATCGGCCGTGTGCATTTGGCCGAGCAAGCGCCCGGCGTCGGCAATCTCGCTTTCATCGGCATGGTAGCCGGTGCCCGACACGAAGGGATAGACCACCCACTCCTTGCCGTCATCAAGGCGGCGGGGATTGGGGTGGAGGTGCGCTGCCGGGGCCACCACATCGACGCCCAAGCCATGTAGCGCCGTCAGCCATCTTCCGATCGCCTCGCCGTCCGAATGGATGAGCCCCGTTCGCTTCAGAACCCAATCGCCGCGACGATCACGAACACGCAGCACGGGCGCATAGTCGTAGAGCGACACGGGCTCGTCCGGATGATCGAACGGGAAGGCGGCGACCACATCCATTGGTCCCTCTTGCACCTCTATGCTCTCCCCTCAAGCAAATGGTGCTTCGGTAAAAGCCCAGACTGTCAACAGCTCAGAGCGTAGCAACCCATCGTGCCACAGAGACGTCTGTCATCTGCCCTCCCGGCCAAACCACCTTTGGGGTGTACCACTGATTGCTGCCCCGCAGCCTGTGCCGGTAGACCTTAAGTGAGTAGCTTAGCCGGGCGTCACTGCTTGGAAGCGGTATCTCGACGTTGTCTATGTAAACGGTATCGGCCGAGGTCGGCTGGCCGATATGCGTGACCCCCGGCATACGGGTGACAACATCGGCAAAATCCAGACAGGCGCTGGCACATCGCATGTCCGTGAGGAAGAACACCTTGCCTTTGAACGGCGACGTGTAACCTGACGGAAGGCCGCGCGACGTTGGTGGTTCGGCGTCGGTGAACAAGTCTTGCCCTTTGGCCCTTGCTGCATCCATCTGGTCGGCGACACGGTTGCGGCCTCTTGCATCCTCGGTCAGCCCCGCCGCCATTGAGCGAGCGGCAGATGCGCGAGTGAGCTGGGCGTTCTGGGCCGATGCCCTCCAATCGACCGTCTGATCGAAGCTATTGGTGATCGCCAAGACGGCGTTATCACTCCATAGGGCGGATGCGATCTCGCTGGCCCACTGGCTGTTTCCGCCCGGATTACCTCGAACGTCGATGACGACTTGGGAAGCGGAATGAAGCGTGCCAGCTTGCCGCTTCACCTCCTCCACCATCGCCTGCATCTTGGCCGCCTGATCGCCCCACCAGTTGAAGGATGGCAGGGAGACGAACCACACCCCGTCGATCTCGCGCACAGCCAAGGGCGGCTCCACCCTTCCTTGCGCTTCAGGAAGCCGTTGTGCGAGGTCGGCCTTGTCGATGGGTTTCCAGTCCAGCAGAATACGACGCGGCGCACCGATGCCCGTCTCGATCGTGCAAGCCTTCATCAGCTTCGGCCGCTCGCCCGCGTCGCCAACGAACAGGTAAGAAGCGGTAAGCACACGTTCATGCGCTATGCCAGCGTTCGTGAAGTATGGATGGACCCGCTCGTCCAGCAGGCGCGTGGCCAGCACACCGTCGCACTCTATGACCCGTGCGCCGATCGGGGCCGCCGGGATCGTGCTGACGGTGATGCGTGTTGAGCCCGATGCATCCGTGGAAGTCAGGAAACCGGGCCAAACCTGGGCCACGCTGCCATTGCGCCGGATTGTGAGGTGTCCGTCTTGAAATCCGTTGATGTAGAAGGTCAGCGCCCGCCAGTAATCGCTTTCGGTGGTTGCAGCCTTAGCTCGTGCCAACGCCTGTGATTGGCCCCTTTCGAGCCAATTCTTAAACCTCGGATTCGACACATCGACTGGTCCAGGATGATTGTCCCGGATAATATCATGAGCAGATGCAATGTCCTGGCGCGCCTTTGAAGCCCAATCCTGCCCTATGAGTGGCGCGGTCATTGCCGGGGTCGCAACAAGGAGCGAGACGGTCAGCGCGGCACCTTTGAACAACAAAACTCCCCTCTCATTTCCATGGGGCATCGATCTAAACCGGCTGCGGCCCTACTTGCGAGATGTAAAGTATCGCACCAGCTTCCCGATTAGGAACGTAAGACGGGAAAATCAGACCGAGAGGGGGCGACGGCCCTAATCGATGTTCCGGCGGATCGTCCGCTCGATTAGCCAGAAGTGGAAGAGTTGCGCTGCAACGAGCGTGACACCCATGACCACCAATATCGGAAAGACTAGATCATCCTGCCCAGCTCTCGGTGGAACATTGATCGATATGACTGTGAAGAAACCGAGAAGGACGATTGCTAGCACCGGCACGAAGGCAAGTGCGACCCGGCGACGGGCCGACCAGTTCACCTGACCTGTAAATCCCCATTGCATGGGAAGGCGGGCTTCGCTTCCAAAGCGTGTGTTGGCGCGATACCCCAGGATGCAAATCACCAAAATGAAGAACGCTGACACGATCCCGATGGCCATCAGCTAGCTCCTTCCGCATATCTCGTAGCATATTCCCCGTCACCTCGCATCGCCGTTCCTTTGTGAGAACGGACATGCATCAGGTACGATGTCGGGCAGGATCACTGGGGTGTGTCGTGGCGGCTGTTGGAAGAAAGATCGTTATCGTGTCCGGCGCACCCGGTGCCGGCAAGACGACCCTAGCGATCCTCCTTGCTCTACGGCTCGGATTTCCGCTTTTCTCCAAGGACTTCATCAAAGAGACTTTGATCGACGTGTTTGGCGATGCAGGTGGCGATTTAGCGGCATCACGGAAGATCGGTGGTGCGTCGATGGAACTGATCTGGTCCTTGGCAAGCCGCGCTCCGCAAGCAGTATTGGAAGCCAATTTCCGGCCGCACAGCGACTATGAGCGGGCTAAACTGACGGCCCTTGGCGGGATGATCGTTGAAGTCCATTGTGATTGCGGCCGGGCCGAAACGGCCAAGCGGTTTCGGGAACGTGCAGCCACCGGTGGCCACCATGCTGCGCATCCTCTGAAAGAGATGCCCCCGGAGATGCTTGACGAATATGACCGTCCGATGGGCTTAGGTTCGGTCGTAGAGGTCGATACACGGACCCCGGTCGATTTGGACAGAGTGCTGGCGGAGGTTCGACGCCTGTTTTGACGTCTATATAGGCATCTAAATCACTCAACACCGGACTGTCTCGAAACCACCCAAGGCCCGACAATCAAGTGCTTCCTACGCGACCGCCCGCAGCCCCTTGCGTTGGATGATCGACAGCAGCCGGAGGGCAGGCCCGCCGGGGCGCTTCACGCCCCGTTCCCAATCCGACACCAGATTGCGCGAGACGTTGAGATAGGCGGCAAACACCGGCTGCGAGACATGCTCGCGCTCGCGAATAGCGCGGATTTCGTCGCCCGCCAGCGCCGGGGCGGGGGCAAGGCACGCCTCGTCAAAGGTGCGCAGTGTCGCGAGCGACACCACGCCCGCGTCATGCGCGTCGCTCATCATCTCATGGATCGCGCCCGCAATCTCGCTGCGATAGCCCTTATCCTTCACGGTCGTTCCCATCGTCTATCTCCACCAGCGTTCCCGACGCCACCAGCCGGTCCAGTTCCTGGTCCTTCCATTCCAGCGCCTCGGTGGCCGCATCGCGCAACAAGGCGAGGTCGGCCTTCGAAATGTTCGCCTGTGCGCTTTTGGCGAACCCGAACGCGAATATTGCCCGGTCGCCCTGCCGGAACAGGATCAGCGTGCGATAGCCGCCCGACTTGCCCTTTCCCGGCCGCGCCACGCGCTGCTTGATGACGCCGCCGCCAAGGTCGGCGTCCACCAGCCCGCTTTCCGCGCGCTCCACGGCATCCCGCAGCGCCCAATCGGCAATCCGCTCCTTCCGCGCGAAACGCTCGAACCAGCCATTCTTGAAGACGCGCGGGATGGCGGCTCTCCCTGTTTTCAGCTTCATATATAACACATAGCGTGATGTTTCAACGCGCCTGTTATGCCGATATCGGAGCGAGCGGCACTGAAATGCCCCCAATCGGCATTACAGTGCCCCACCCCTTGCGGCGCGGCATCGTCTGGCGCAGCGTGGGCCTCTGGCGGGCAGGCCTCCAAGATTTGGAGCGAAGCCATGAACGATTCGACCTGACCGATGCCAAGCCACGCGCAGCGGCGTTAGGCACTGAGCCGCGTGTTATTCGGGACGCAGTGGGAAAATTTCTACGGCGGGCGTGCCTTACGACAGCGCTACGCCACGAACCGCCCTTGGACGCCACTGAACGCCGTTCACCGCCGCTGCCCACCCGCGCAAACCGGACTGGCCTGCAATGGCCCCGTAACGCCTCTTGCCCGGGACGACGAGGTATCCAATGCTTTTGGGTGGGGGCGCGTGCAACATTTTGACGTGAAGAGACTGCCCCATGAACAATCCCGATCGTATCATTCGACTGAAAACAGTTCTGGCCCGCACCGGCCTTTCCCGCACAACGCTCTATCGTAAGATAGGCGAAGGCACCTTCCCGCGCCAAGTAAAGATCAGCATCCATGGCGCGGGCTGGCATGAGTCCGCCATCAATCGCTGGGTGGCCGATCCTGTCGGCTATCGCGACGATCGGGCGGGGAGCCAGGTGCAATGATCGCGTCTCCCCCTCCTGATCCGATCTGCCTGCGCGTCAACGACGCGGCTCGCATGATCGGCGTCGGCCGCACCAAACTCTACGCGCTGATCGCGGCGGGCGAGGTCGAGACGGTGAAACTCGGCAAGGCTACCCGCATCACAACCGCCAGTCTGCACGACCTCATCAAGCGGCAACGCGAAGGCTGACGGGTTCGGACGCCGTGGGGCCGGCGTCCGAACTGCTCCTTGCAGGCACCTTCTCCAGAAATTCCGTCCAGCGCATCATGAGGCTGCGCCGCTTGTCAAAGAAGTCGGTGCGCCGATAGGCGGCTTCCACCTTGTTGGGCAGCTTGTGCGCCAGCGCCTTGTCGGCAACCTCCTTCGGGAAATCTGTCCGCTCCGATGACCAGTCGGTGAAAGCGGAACGGAAGCCGTGAACGGTCACGCCCTTGATGCCGTCATCGCGGAGCAGCTTGGTCATGGTCATGTCGCTGATCGGCTTTTCGCCGTCGGCGGAGAAGACAAGGCCGGTATCGCTCGCGCGCTCCTTCCACCGTTTGCGCAGCAACGCCACGGCCGGCGCGGACAGTGGCACGACATGGGTTTCGCCGGCCTTCATCCGCTCGCCTGGAATGGTCCAGATGGCCTTATCCAGGTCGAACTCGGTCCAGACGGCAAAACGCGTCTCGTTGGAGCGCACCGCGTTGTAGATGGTGAAGCGCAGCGCGTCCCGCCCGGTGGTCGGCGACGCTGCCGCCAGCCTCGCCATAAGCGCGGGCACATCGGCATAGGGCATGGCCTCGAGATGCCCGCCCTTGTCTACCTGACGGGGAAGGCCTTTGCGGACGGACCGCAGCGAGGTTTCTTCCTTTCGCCATCCCTTGATGTGCGCGAAATCCAATACTGCGCCGATGCGCTGCAAGATGCGCCGAGAGGTGTCGGCAATATCGAGCCAGATCGGCGCGAGCACCTCCACCACGCACGCGCTGTCCACCTCGTCCACCGGCCTCGTCCCGATCAACGGAAAGACGTGATTCTCAAGGCTGGATATCCAGCTCGCATGGCGCTGGTTCTTCCATCCCTCTTTCATCGCCTCGTAACAGGCCCGCGCTGCCGTTTCGAAACTCGGCAACACCTTGCGCGACTTGCGTCGCTCGGCCACCGGGTCGACACCTTGACGGACCTGACGGCGCAATGCCGCCGCCGCGTCGCGGGCCTCGGCCAGCGACACGTCCAGCGCCGATCCTAGGCCATAATCGCGCCGCCTGCCGTTCTTCTGCATCCGCAGCACCCAGGTCCGCGCACCGCTGTCCTTGACCAGCAGGCACAGGCCCCGGCCATCTACATGGCGGCCGGGCTTGGCATTCTTCACTCTAAGCGCAGTAAGAGCCATCGGTTCTATTCCCGGCCTGAAATGATCCCACAATCGTTCCCACGTTTCGTCGGGAATTCAGGCAAATCAGGGCGACCGACCGCGAACACACTACAAGACAAATCGCTGATTTTACAAAGGACTTAGGGACGCCCTGATATTGCTTGAGAATAAAGTTCTACTCTCGTAGGGGTCACCATATTGCGCGGCGGTGCGGCCAGGCCAGCCTGATCGGCGTCGGCCCGGGCTACAGCCCCTCGCCTCCCACCCAATGCGCGTTCGAAAGCAGGCGCGCGAGCGACCATGTCTGATGGCGGATGTCCGGGACGGCGGTGATCTCCCAGAAGGTCCCGCGCGTGAGCGGACCAAGCGCATAGAGCCGGTCGCTCGGCTCCCCCTTCGCGTTCAGGGCCTGCGCGCTCGCATTGGTCGCAAGGCCGAGCCGCATCGAATCCGCGGCGATTCGTCCCTGACGCAGGAGATCCAGCAGCAGCGGCTCCGTGGTCCGGTCGAGATCGATCTGCGGTCCGCTGCAGTTGATCACGCGGCGCACCGAAAGCACTTCGCTGCGTTCGTTCCCCCGGGGACGCCAGCGAACGCGGATGCGATCGCCGTCGAACGCGAAATCCTGGGTCTTGCCGGCCACGATCGACAGGCGCCCGCTCGCCCTGAGTGCATCGAGACGATCCGCGACGGCGGGCGCAAGGCGGTGGCGATGCACCTCCCACCACGGCCGCAAATGGCGCACGAAGCGTCCGCGCTGCTCCGGCGAGGCGGCGCGCCACATGCCCTGCGTATAAGGGCGAAGCTCGTCCACGGCGGCACGCCATCCTGTCTCGCGGGCCCGCGCGCGCACCTGTCGCGCCAGCGCGGACAATTCTATCGGGGGCCGCTCCTGAAGCCCCTGCGCGACGCTGCCGCCGGCATGGGCGCGCGGCACCAGCCCCCGTCGCGAAAGAGCGACCATCCGCCCCCGAAAACCGCGCGCATCCAGCACCAGCGCCGCATCGATCATCGTCAGGCCGGTGCCGACGATCAGCACCGTCTGATCCTCCAGATCGTCCGCGATCGAGGCGCTCCAGGGATCGGGCGCATACCAGCCGGGCGGCCAGCCCCGCGGATCGAGCCCACCCGGATCGAGCGGCGGCAGATTGCCGAGCGCGAGCACCAGCGCGTCGGCGGCGATGCTCCGGCCGTCGGCCAGCGCCACCGTCACGCCGTCTCCGAAAGCGGCCGCCACGGCATCGCCGCGGACGATCTCCAGCCGATCGGGAGCGGCCTCACGCGCGGCGGCGAGCAACTCGGCCAGATATTCGCCATAGATGACGCGTGGCACGAAGCCGTCCGACGGCAGACCGCGCCGATCGAGCCATTCCACGAAATGACGGGGCTCGTCCGGAAGCGCGCTCATGTTCCCGGCGCGCACGTTCAGCAGCAGGTTCGGATCGGCCGCCGTATAAGCGAGGCCACGCCCCACCTCCGGCCGACGCTCGATCAGGATCGCGCGCGGGCCATCGTGCCGCAGGAGATTCACGGCCTGCAACGCGCCGGAAAAACCGCCGCCGACGATAACCACGTTTTTCAGGATCGGCGGACTCACTATCGGTCTCCGGGAAACGGCAGAGGGCGCAAAATCCGCTGTATAACCAGCCATGATCCGCTCGCCATCCCGAAGCATGGCGGTTAGGAGGCCTGATCGGCACGGCGACCAGATGAACCGGGTTTGAGCAAGCACGACGAACATTCTCTTCGCGACGTCCTGATCGACGCGAGTCTGCACGATATTGCGGAGCGTGGGCTGACGGCGCTCTCGCTGCGCGTCCTGGCCGCGAAGGCGGGACGCAGCACGACCGCCGTGTTCCAGAATTTCGGGAACAAGAACGGCCTGCTCCTCGCCACGGTCGACGAGGCGATGGCGCGCGACCGGGCATTTCACGCCGCGCTCGCGGCCGACCTCCAAGGGCTGCGGGCCACGCCGGCCATTCTGGCGGACGTGCTGGCGCTGACGATCGAGCGTCGCGCCCGTCTGGACGATCCGGCGTTGCGGATATGGTCCGAGCTGCTGTTCAGTTCGGAACAGCCTCCAGAAGTCGTCCACAGGCTGCGCGAATGGCACGCGATGCGGATCTCCTTCTGGACGGATATCCTGCCACCGGAACGGCGCCACGATTCGGCGCGGATCGCGACCTTCGCGGCCATGGAAGATGTCTATGCCGGCGCGTTGGCGGGCGAGACATCCTATGGCCTCCTGCTGCGCGAGACGGCGACGCACCTGCTGGCCGAGCCGGCGCCGGAGCCGCGTGCTCCTGCCCCCGTCACGGCCTGGCTCTCCGCGACGACGCCGGCGCCACGGCAGCCCGAGCAGAGCGGGGACGCGGCGCTGCGCGTCCGGCTCCTGGATCTGGCGGCGCGCGAAGTGTTCGAACACGGCGTCACCGCGCTCACCCACCGTCGCCTGACCGCCAAGGCCGGCGTGTCGGCGGCCATGATCATCTATCATTTCGGCGACATGGCGACGTTGTTCAATGCGGCGATCTGGCATGCCCTGTTCGCAGGGCTGCCCGATTTCCTCCACGATGCCGGCGAAGATCGACCGGCGGCCCGCCTGCCGACGATGGAGGACTGGGTCGGCAGCCTGGAACGGAGCGTGCAGCCCGGCGATGGCGACGCGCCCAAGGGATTCTACGTCAATTATTCGCGCATCGTCGGCCAGTTGTGCCTGCGCGCGCGACAGGATCCCGCGCTGGTGCCGATGGTCCGCTATCTGCGGGCGATCGAAGGCTCGGGCATTCACCACGCCAGCGGAGCCACCTGGCCGGAGAGCCTGGCGATGGACCGGGCCCGCGCGACCGGATTCGCGATCTGGATCAAGGGCTATGCCACGCTCAACGAAGCCCTCGGGCGCACGGACGCGGACATGATCCGGCGCGGCCTCGCGGAGGTGGGACAGGCTTTCGGCCGCTCCTGATCATTTTAAACACCCGTTACAATTTTAAGCCGGAGGGCCGAAGCCTTGTCTTCGCGTTCCCTTCATGTGCGCGAGGATCGCGCTAAACATCTGTCATAAAACCCCAACAGAATCTCCGTATCGGCGCGTCGTCGAAATCAAACAGACGTTACAGGACAAGCAGGCCATCGCTCCAGATGAGCCCTGCACACTCCTGGCGCCGAACTAAAAGGGTGTTTCATGATCATCTCGTCCGCCGCCCGCCCTTCTTCGCGATGCCGCTCCGCGCTTCTCGTCGCCGCCCTGCTCTGCGGCGCCGCCGCCATGCCGGCGATGGCGGAAGACGCGGCCACCCCGCCCGCGGCGGCGGACCAGAATGAAATCCTGGTGACGGCCCAGAAGCGCCCGCAGACGCTGCTGGAAGTGCCGTCTTCGGTGCTGGCCCTGAGCGGCGAGCGCCTGCGCGACAGCGGCGTGCGCGACTTCATCCAGCTTTCGCAGCAGACGCCGGGCGTGATCGTCTCGAACCAGCTGGCCGGCGGCCGCACGATCCAGACCTTCACGATCCGCGGTATCGGCTATGACGATTTCCGCCCGAACGGCAGCCCGTCGGCGGCCGTCCATTTCGACGGCGTCTATGAAGGCTCCGCCGCGCTGATCGGCGGGCAGATGTTCGACGTGGCGCGAGTCGAGGTACTGAAGGGGCCGCAGGGCACGCTCTACGGCCGGAACACGACCGCCGGCGCCGTGAACGTCATCTCGAACAAGCCGGGCCAGACGGTCGAGGGTTATGCGAACCTCGAATATGGCAATTACAACAGCCTGCGCGGCGAGGCGGCGGTCAATGTGCCGCTCAACGAGAAGATCGCGGTGCGCGTGTCCGGCGTCTATGACCGCACCGACGGCTACCAGACCAATGTCGGGCCGGGCAGCTATGCGGGCTACACGCCGAACCCCGCAATCCCCGCCATTCCGCAGGTGGCCACGGACGACAAGGCCAGCGGCACCAAATTCTATGCGGGCCGCGCGCTGATGTCGGTCAATCTCGGCGAGGGCACGGACCTGCTGTTCAACGCGCACGGCTTCCGCGAGAAGGGCGGCCAGGCGCAGGCCGAACGCACGCTGCCGTCGGCCACCCTGCCCGCCAACGCCCCCTATACGTTCGACTCCAATATCGTCCCCCGCCTGGACAAGAAGAATTACGGCGGCTCCGCCACGCTGACGCAGGAGGTCGGCAGCGCGGCGCTGCTCACGGTGATCGGCGCCTATGAGCATCTCGACCAGCATTTCGACTGGGGCGACGGCGCACCGACCCGCACCTTCGACATCAACTATCACGACACGCTGAAGGCCGGATCGCTCGAAGCCCGCCTGCAGAACAAGGACAAGGGCCGGTTCGACTGGGTCGTCGGCGGGGCCTATTTCAAGGATCGCACGCGGATGCAGAGCATCCTCGACGGATCCGACGCGTTCCGCACGATCTTCGCCGCGGACTATCTCCAGAAGCGGCAGAGCTGGGCCACGTTCGCCGACGGCAGCATCAAGCTGGGCGATCGCTGGAAGATCGGCGCGGGCCTGCGCTACACGCGCGAGACGAGCGAGTTCTCCGGCTCGACGATCGATCTCAATCCGTATGGCCTGTCGATCGCCTCGGTGGCGCTGCCGGGCGTGCCCGCCATCTTCGACAATCATTTCAAGGACGGCCGCCTCTCGGGCAAGGCCTCGCTCAGCTACCAGCTCAGCCGCGACGCACAGGCCTATGTCTCGATCGGGCGCGGCTTCAAGGCGGGCGGCTTCGACGGCTCGACCATCTTCTCCACGCCGGAGGCCCTGCCCTTCAAGTCGGAGAATGTGTGGGCCTATGAAGGCGGCGTGAAGTTCCTGCCGCGCGGCGGCCCCGTGCAGCTGGAAGTGTCGGGCTTCTACTACGATTACTCCAATCTGCAGGCGAACACCCTGCTGCAGCCGAGCCCGGGCGTCTTCACCAACATCCGCACGAACGTCGGCAAGGCGCGCATCTTCGGCGGCGAGGCTTCGGCGGTGATCCGCCCGATCGAGCGCCTCGATCTGCGCGTCGGCGTGTCGCTGCTCGACTCAAAGATCACCAGCATCGTCTCGGCCAGCGCCGCCGAGGCCGCACGCCGGCTCGGCAACGATCTGCCCAACGCGCCGCACATGACGATCAACGGATCCATCCGCTACGAAATGCCGCTCAACGATCGCGTCTCGCTGATCCCGTACATTACGGGCCGGTTCGTCGACAATTACTTCACCGAGCTGGACAATTACCGCACGATCGGTGGCTATTTCCTCGGCGACGCGCGGCTGGAACTGAACCTCGACAAGCGCTGGTCGATCGCGGGCTATGTCCGCAACTTCACCAACGTCCGTTATTCCACCGGCCTCGGCGGCGCATCGACGACCGTCTACAACGTGTTCCGTGGCGCCCCGCGCACCTACGGCGCCTCCGTCGGCGTGAAGTTCTGACGATGGCGGACTTCGATCGCAGGTCGGTCCTGGGGGCGGTATCGGCGGGGAGCCTGATGCTCGCCGCCGGTGCCGGCGCCCGCCCCAGGCAGTTCAGCGTCTTCACGCACGGGGTCGCCAGCGGCGATCCCCATGCCGACAGCCTCCTGCTCTGGACGCGGGCGATGGGGCCGGGCGGCGCTGCGGTCGAAGGCCGCTGGCAGGTCGCGACGGACCGCAGCTTCCGGCGGATCGTGTCGGAGGGCGACTTCGCCACATCCGCCGAACGCGACCATGTCGCCAAGATCGTCGCGGACGGGCTCCGGCCCGGAACCGAATATTGGTATCGCTTCCGCACCGCTCACGATGTTTCGCCGACCGGCCGCGCCCGCACGCTTCCGACCGGTGGGACGGAGAAGCTCGATATCGCGCTCGCCTGCTGCGCGATGTACATGCTCGGCGAATTCCACGCTTATCGTGCGATCGCCGAACGCACCGATCTCGATCTCGTGCTGTTCGTGGGCGACTATATCTACGAATATGGCGCGAACAGCTTCCCCACCGCGCCCGACATCCGCGTGCCGGTGCCGACGCATGATACGGTGACGCTGGCGGACTATCGCGCCCGCTATGCCGCGTGGCGCGCCGATCCCGCCTTGCAGGCCGCCCACGCGCGCGCGCCGTGGATCTGCATGTGGGACGATCACGAGATCGCGAATGACGACTGGATGGGTGGTGCCCAGCATCACGATCCGGCGAAGCAGGGCCCCTGGGAGGACCGCAAGACGGCGGCCGTGCGCGCCTATCTGGAGTGGATGCCGATCCGCGATCCAGATCCGGCGCATCCCTATGCGGTGCAGCGCAGCTTCTCGTTCGGTGATCTGGCGACGCTGATCCTGCCCGAGACGCGGCTGGAGGCGCGCGACGCGCAACTGACGCTGCCGCACGATCTGAAGGTGCGGATGATGGATCATGCCGATCCCGCGCATCCCGTGCCCGTCACCGATCCGACGATCCTCGCCACGCTCGATCCCAAGGCCTTGCCAGCGCGATACAGGATGGAGCCGGACATCGCCGCCTTCCGGGCGAAGCTGGCGGATCCGGCGCGGCGAATGGTGGGTGACGAGCAGTTGGACTGGATCCGCCGCGAGACCGAAGCCTCGGTCGCGAAGCGGCAGCCGTGGCTCCTGTTCGGCAGCCCCACGATCATGGGCCGCTATGTCTATCCCGATCTCGACGCGCTGGTGCCGGCGGCATCGAAGGCCCGGTTCGAGGCGCTGCAGCCCGGCGCATCCGCGCTCTACCGGATGACGGGGCTCGGCCTGCCGCTGTTCAACCTCGATTCCTGGGACGGCTATCCGGCCGAACGCCAGCGTGTCTACGACATCTTCGAGAAGAGCGGAGCCAACGTGGTGGTCCTGTCCGGAGACAGCCACATGGCCTGGCTGAATGAACTGCATGACGGCGAGCGCCGCGTGGCGGTCGAGGTGTCGACATCCACCCTCACCGGCCCTTCGATGGGCAGCATGCTGCTGTTCGACGAAGCGGCGGTGGGACAGCATTTCGTGGACGAGAATCGCGACGTGGCATGGTGCGATCACGTGGCCGTCGGCTTCGTCGCGGTGCGCGTGACGCGGCAGGGCGTCGAGGCGGAGTTCGTCGACATTCCCGGCCCGCGCCGGGCGGCGTTCGAGGCGCGACCCGGCAAACGGGCGCGCGCCGCGTTGACGGAGCGTGGCGTCGGCGGCTGGACCGACGCCTAGGATGGTCGCAGCGCGCGCCGATCGATCGGCGCGCGCTGCGCCAACACCTGAAGGCCCGGCAATTCCCGCCACGGCGGACTGCGCGGGAAGCGCTTCCGCGGTCTGGTGAAGACCGCACTCACGCGGCGCTGGGAAGAATAAGCGGCGACACCCGCGGATCGTCGCCAGCGCCTATTCGATACTTCAGATCACGCCGCTGGCCTCATGCGCCCCAAACGGTTTCGGCGTAGCGCAGGAAGTTCTGCCCCAGGATCTTTTCGATCCGCGTGGTCGAATATCCCTTCTCCCCGAGCAGCCGGGCGAGCTTGCGGAACTGGTCCGGCCCGCGCAGGTCGATCACGAACGGATAGGTGTCGGGCCGCTCGCCGGCCGCGCTGATCCCCGCCGCGCGGCGCTCCGCGATTTCCTTGGCGAGCGCGGATTCATAGACTTTCAGATCGTCGATCTGGGTCACCGTGCCGTCGGTGCCGATCCCGACATGATCCTCCCCGCAGATGTTCACCGCATGATCGATATGCGCGACGACATCCTGCGCATGGGCATGGCCCGATATGTCGAGGAAGGGCATGAAATAGATGCCGACGAAGCCGCCCCGCTCCGCCACCAGCCGCAGCTCGGCATCGGTCTTGTTGCGCGGCAGATCCGTGACCGCACGACAGCCCGTATGGTTGATCGAGATCGGCTGGGTCGAGACGCGCGCCGCCTCCAGGCACGTCCGCTCGCCGCTGTGGGAGAGATCGACCATCACCCGGCGCGCGTTGAGCCGCGCGATCACCTCGCGCCCGAACGGGGTGAGCCCCCGGTTTTCGGGCGCCATCGATCCGTCGCCCAACTGGTTGGCGGGATTGTAGGTCAGCTGGAAGATCCGCACGCCCAGATCGGCGAAGATGTCCACCCGGCTGGCGTCCCCGCCCATCATCGCGCCGTTCTGGAATCCGTAGATCAGGCCGATCCTGTTGTCGCGCTTGGCGCGGCGAATGTCGGCCGCGCTCAGGATCTTCAGCAGATCGCGATCGTGCAGGCGGACCAGCGCATCGGTCTGCGCGATCTCGCGCACCGAATATTCGAACGGCTCCTTCGGACCGGAAACGTAGCCGAGCGTGACGTTGATCGCGGTGACGCCTGACTGATGCGCTTCGCGCAGCACGCGCGCGCTGAGCCCCGGAACAAGGCCTTCGCCGTGCTGGTTCGGATCGTCGAGCCCGCCCAGCGCATTCACGACGATCATGGCCGCCAGCGGATCCGTGGCGGCCCGGGCATCCGAGATCGTCGCGACTGCAGCCAGCCCCGCAGCGCCGCCGATGAAGCCGCGTCGATCAATCATCGTCGCCATCGCCCATCTCCGCCTTGGTCACCGGCCGGTAATCGGCCCGGCGATAGGCGCGGCCGCGCTTCACCGTCATCTCGATGCTCCGGATATTGGCGATGTCGGCGGAGGGATCGCGCGTCAGCACGACGAAATTGGCGAGCTTGCCCGCCTCCACGGTCCCCATGTCCTCCGCCTGCCCCGCCGCCTGCGCGCCGACCAGCGTCGCCGAACGGATCACCTGCAGCGGCGGCATCCCGACGTCGCGGGCGAGATAGACCAATTCGTCATGCACTTCCGGCCAGGGATCGGAGACGCCCGCGCCATGATCGGTGCCGGTCGAAATCGGCACGCCCGCGCGCCATGCCTGCCGGGTCAGCCGGATCGTCTCGGGGCCGTCGCAACGAAGCGGGCGCCGCTCGGGATGCGCCTTGCGCTCGGCATCGGAGCGCACGAACAGATTGCCGGTCGCATCGATGATCGTCCCGCGCGTCAGCATCTCGCGATAGAGGCCTGCGATCACCGGATCGTCGCCGGATTTCAGCAATGCCGCATGAACGGGCGTATGATCCTCATAGGAGGCGAGCATCACGGGTTCGAGCTGATAGGCCAGATAGCAGATATGGCTCACCACATCCGGCCCGGCGGCGATGACATCGGCCGGGCGGGTGGGAAATATCGCGCTGTGCGCCCAGACCATCACATGCTGCCGGTGCGCCTCGGCCGTGATCGCCTTGACCAGCGTGGGCGGAAGATCGGCATAGATCTTGATCGCCGTCGCCCCCGTGCCGCGCGCCAGAGCGACGGCTTCGCGCAGATCGGTCGTCTCGTCGATCGCCTGGGCCCAGGGCGCCGTGCCGGGAACATAGCCCTGGCTGACCGCCGCGACGCGCTTGTCGACGAAGAAGGGGCGCCCCGCCATCACCGCCGCGAAATAGATGTCGGGCGCCGGTATCTCCGCGGTGCGCGAAGCGCGCGCCAGCTCGGCGACCGAGCGGAGATCATCCGCCATGTCACGCACCGCCGTGACACCGCCATACAGATCCCGGCGCAACGTCGCCTGCGCCTTGGGGGCATCGGGCGGGGTCGCCAGATGGACATGGCTGTCGATCAATCCCGGCATGACGAAACGCCCCGCGAGATCGACACGCGCGGCATCCCCGCGATCCGCCTCGGCGATCGCCCCGTGCGGCGCGATCGCGACGATCCTTTCGCCCCGAACGAGGATATCCCGATGCGGAAGCCCCGGCTTCCCGCTGCCATCGATCAGCGTCACATCGGAATAGAGCGTCGAAGATCCCGCCTTCGCAGATTGGCCAAAGGCCGGGACCCCGGACATCACGAGGATCGTGGCCAGGCAGAGGTGGAGCGTCCGGTGCATCGCCGACCTATCCGAGCGTTGCCCGGCCAAATCAATGCGGCGGACTGGCGATCCCGTGCGGCATTCCCTGCCCGATGGGGCGGATACGCTCCCCCGCTCAGGCATCGAGCACATCCCGGGTCTTGCGGGCGAGCGACTGCAACGAAAAAGGCTTCTGCAGGAAGGCGATGCCGTAATCCACCATGCCATTGTGGACGATCGCGTTGCGCGTATAGCCCGTGGTGTAGAGGACTTTCAGATCCGGGCGCAGGACCTGCGCCTGATCGGCCAACTGTCGTCCCGTCATTCCCGGCATCATGATGTCGGTGAAGAGCAGCTGGATCCCGGGATGGCGTTCGATCTTCTCCAGCGCCTCGCGGCCATCGGAGGCGTGGATCACGGTATAGCCAAGGTCGCGAAGCGCATCGACCGACATGCGCCGGACGGCCGCTTCGTCCTCGACCACCAGGATGAGTTCGTCCGGGGCGCCCGCCGGAATCTCGGCCGCCCCATGCGGGATCGTCGCCGTCGACAGGGTCGCCGTGAGCTGGCGGGGGAAATAGAGCTTCACCGTCGTGCCATGGCCAAGCTCGGAATAGATCTTGATATGGCCGCGCGATTGCTTGAGGAAACCGAACACCTGGCTCAGGCCCAGCCCCGTGCCGCGGCCGACTTCCTTGGTCGTGAAGAAGGGATCGAACGCGCGGTCGATCACCGCCGCCGTCATGCCGCTTCCCGTATCCGTGACGGAGATCACCGCATATTGTCCCGCCGTCACCTCGTCGTGCATCCGCGCATAGGCATCGTCGAGTTCCGCATTGCCCGTTTCGATCGTCAGATTGCCGCCGTCGGGCATCGCGTCCCGCGCGTTCACCGCCAGATTGAGCAGCGCGCTTTCCAGCTGCGTCGGGTCGGCGGAGATCGACCAGAGCCCCCCGGCCAGGACCGTTTCCACCCGGATATTGTCGCCCAGCGTGCGGCGGAACATCTCGGACATGCCGGCGACGAGCTTGTTGGGATCCAGAATCTTGGGTTCGAGCGGCTGACGTCGTGAAAAGGCGAGCAGCTTCGACGTCAGCGTCGCGGCACGCCCGGCCCCCTCGCTCGCATTGTCGATGAATTTGGCGACATTGGCATGCTCGCTTCCCGTCAGCCGACGCCGGGCCATGTCCAGGCTGCCGATGACGATCGCCAGCATATTGTTGAAGTCGTGGGCGATCCCGCCCGTAAGCTGGCCGACGGCCTCCATCTTCTGAAGCTGCCTGACCTCGGACTGCGCGCTCTGGCGCGCCGCGGCCTCCTCCCGCAGGAGACGATTGCTGGTTTCGAGCGCCACCATGCGACGCGCACTGTCCCACACCGCAAAGATGGCGAGGATGACGACCAGCAACGCGCTCACGAACAGGGCCGCGCGCACCGCGATCGTGATCCAGCCCGCATAAGCGGCGCGATCGGACAGCAGATGCTCCTCTTCGCCGGCCATACGCTGCAGGGAGGCGACGAGCAGGCCCATATAGCGTTCGCCGGCGCCGGACCGCATGACGGCGATCGCATCGCTCGGACGGCCCAGCCTGATCAGCTCGATGCTGCTTCCCAGTTCCGAAAGCTTGGCCTGCGTGGCTTTCTTCAGGTCGATGAAATTTGCCTGCTGGCGGGGATTGTCGCGCGTCGCGGCCTCAAGCGCCGTCAGCTCGCCGGGAAGCTGATCGATCGCCCCCTGATAGGCCCGCAGATAACCGGGCTGGCCGGACAGGAGATAGCCGCGCTGACCCGATTCCGCGCTCAGGACGAGCCGGTGAATGACGTTCAGCCGGTTCTCGACCTCCAGCGTATGCCGCACCCACCGGGTGGCCACGTCCTGTTTTTCGGAAAGCCAGATCGATATCGAGGCACTCGCGACCAGCACGAGAAACCCGAGGGCAAGCGGCCAAAGCGCGCGGGCTGCGTGGCGCGTAATCAAGAGATCCCCCACGGGATTTGGCGTCAGGATAAGACGCAAAGCTGCGCCTAACCATAATGCGAAGGTTTCGCAATGTGCACGTCCGGCTCGACCCGACGCGTCGGGGATTGGCGGAAATGTGGAAAGTCTGGCCGCGTCCCTCGAACCGACACGGGTTGCGGAACAGAGCTTATGGCACCCGGTCGCCCGCCGCGGGCGCCACGGCCGGAACGGCGGTCGTCTTGGCGGGGGGCAATGCGATCGACACCTCCACGCGCCGGTTCTTCGCCCGGCCTTCGGGATCGTCGCGTCCGTCGGGTTGCGCGTTGGGGGCGATCGGTCTGGTCTCGCCCAAGGCGATGACGTCGATCCGATCCGCCGCGACGCCCTTTGCCAGCAGATAGGCGCGCACGGCCTCCGCGCGCTTGCGCGATGTGACGAGATTGTCGGCGTCGGCGCCTCGCGTATCGGAGTGGCCGCGCACGATGATCCGGCCGCCGGCCTGGAAGGCCGGGCTCGCCAGCGCGGCGTCCAGCACCTTGCGCCCCTCCTCGTCCAGCGTCAGGCCGGAGGTGCCGAATGCGACGATGGCATCGAGCGGCACGAGCGGCGGCGCCTCCGGCACAGGCTCGACGATTTCGGGCCGGAGGATGGATTTGTGCGCCTCGGCGACGATCGCGGGCACGTCTTCCCGCACGGCATTGTCGGAGACGGAAACAGCCTCCTCGTTCGATACTGGCGCCGGCTCCGCCTCGTTCCGGGATGACGACGGCGAGCAGGCCGTCAGGGCCAGTCCCAGCGCCGGAACGAACGCGGATCGATAGCTGGTCATCGGCTCTCTCCTGCCCTCTCCCGCCCACTCGTGTCGCCCGGTGGAACATAGGAAATGATCGTGTCGCCCGCTTGTGGCGTCGGCCGGCTGGCATGCGAGAAGAAGCGGAGTCCACCGCCCTTCCGCACGAGCAACAGCATGTCGGCCTCGTCGGGCAGATCCGCCTTCACGGCGCCGAAATCGAACTGTTCGGTCACGCGTGTCTTGCGGAAGATCCAGCCCTGCCGCTCCCGCTCGACGATCTCCTCCACGCCGTGCCCGCTTTCGAACAGCGCGCGCCCGCGCAGCGATGCCGGCAGGGCGCGAACATCCTCCTCGTCGGATCCGCTTCCCAGCTGGTAGACATTGTCGCGCCCCACCTCCGGCGCGAATTCGTTGCAGACCAGCGTGTTATACGCCTCGTTGTCGGTCGTCGCCGCCATCACCTCGAACTGCGACAGATCGAGCCGGTCTTCCGTCGCCTCGGCGAGAATCTCGCCATGATAGGTCGGAATGCGGGCGTGGCGCGCGGGTGCCAGCCGCTGCCAGCTCGTGTCGCAGACCGTCACGGGCACGTCGAGCTGGCGCAATTGGGCGGCAAGGGCGAGGCTCCACGACGTGCTCCCCACGATGAGCAGGCCGCGCTCGGTTGCGCCCGTCACCTTCAGCAGGCGCGCGACCGGCCCGATCGAGAAACCGTGCGCGCCGATCGTGGCGACGACGACGGAGAAGGACAGGGTGACGAGGATCGACCCGTCATTATAGCCAAGATGATCGAGCCGCAGCGCGAACAGGCCGGAAATGGCCACCGCCACGATGCCGCGCGGCGCGATCCACGCGACCAGCAGCCGCTCGTTCCAGGGAACGCGCGTGAAGGCGAGGCTGAGCAACACCGTAAGCGGGCGGACCACGAACAGCAGCGCGGCCAGGAACGCGAGGAAGCGCCACTCGAAAAGCCGGAGCACCTCCAGATTGAGCGATGCCGACAGCAAAACGAACACGCCCGAGATCAGCAGGACGGTGACATTCTCCTTGAACGGATGAATGTCGCGCAGCGAATCCAGCTGCATGTTGGCCAGCGCCACGCCCATCACCGTCACCGCCAGCAATCCGGTTTCCTGCTGGATCAGGTTGGAAATCACGAAAGCTCCGATCACGGAGACGAGCAGCACCGGCGCCTTCAGATATTCCGGCACATGGCCGCGCGGGAATGCCCAGCCCACCGCCCTGGCCGAAAGCCAGCCGATCAGCCCCGCGATCACGCTGGCCGCCAGCAGGGACACCGCCACGCTTGCCAGCGTTCCCCCCTCGCCCACGCGCCGCAGATATTCGTACGTCACGACCCCGCACAGCGCGCCGATCGGATCGTTGACGATCGCTTCCCATTTCAGGATCGCCCGCGGCCGCGCCGCGATATTATTCTGTCGCAACAGCGGCAGCACCACCGTCGGACCCGTTACCACCATGATGCCCGCGAACAGGATGGCGACCGGCCAGACGAGGCCGCCGACATAATAGCAGGCCAGCGCACCCAGCACCCAGCCGATCGGCACACCGAGGATCAACAGGCGGGTGACCGCGCCGTCCGTGCGCCGCAACTCCCGGAAATTGAGACTGAGCCCGCCTTCGAACAGGATCAGGGCGACCGCGATCGACACGATCGGCTCCAGCAAATTGCCGAATGTCTGCGCGGGCACGATCAGGCCGGTGACGGGGCCGGCGACCACGCCCGCCACCAGCATCAGCGCGATCGCCGGCCATCCCGTCCGCCACGCAACCCACTGGGCGCCGATGCCGAGAAAACCGATCAACGCGATAACGAGGGCCTGTCGCTCCATCCGCGCGCCTTAGCGACCGAACTTTCGCACGCAAAGCGAATGACGGGGCGACCCGCGCGCGAACAGCGGCGGACCGTTGGGGCGCCACGAACGGGCGTGACCCCACACCCTGCTCGCCGCGCAATGCCCGCCTGTCGGACCGAGATCGTCTTTCCCCGGAAACCCGCGATCCCTCGTTCGTTGGCACTCGTGAACGACAAGGAGCGAGACATGGCGGACGTGCATCAGCTGAAGAAGGATCTCTGGAAATACATGTCGAAGAGCCCCTTCCTGATGATCGGGCTGACCGAGGGTGGCGGCCATAGCGAACCGCTGACCGCTCAGCTTGACGAGGATCAGGTCGATCGACTCTATTTCTTCGTCGGCCGGAGCAATCGTCTTGCCGCCGGCGGCCGCGCGATGGCGCAGTTCGTATCCAAGGGACATGACTTTTTCGCCTGTCTTTCCGGCTCGGTCGTGATCGATGAGGACAAGGCGATGATCGACAGACTGTGGTCGAAGCCGGCGGAAGCCTGGTTTCCGGGCGGGAAGGACGATCCCGATCTGGCGCTGCTGCGCTTCGATATCGACGATGCCGAACTATGGGAGGCGGACCTGTCGCTCGCCGGCAAGCTCAAGCTCCTCACCGGCAGCGCGATCAGCCCGTCAGAGGCGGGCAGCCACGCGCGGGTCGCCAGCACCGCCTGACGGGATCGTGGCCGCCAACGTGCGGCCACGGCCCACCAAGGCCGGCCTGAAGCCACGCCATCGCCGCGATGGTCGCAGCGCCGACGCGCCGGCAACAGATCTGCCTCTTCACAGTTTGGGAGCCCAGCCTGCCATGACCGACGGCATCACCCGACGCGGCATTCTCCAGGGCCTCATCCCCTTCACGACAGATGAAACATACCCGCCTTGAAGGCCACCCTCAAAGCCTCGGACAGATTGGAGACGTTCAGCTTTTCCATGACGTTGGCGCGATAATATTCGACGGTTCGCGGGCTTATATCCAGATCGAACGCGATCTGTTTATTGGACATGCCGTGGACGAGGCTGTTCAGAACGGTTTTTTCGCGCTCTGAAAGCGCCTGCAACTTGGCCCTCGCCTGCTTTTCCTGCGCGTTATCGGCGTTGATCTGGTCCAGATGCACATAGGCACCGTCGATCGCGGCCAGCAGCGCCCTGTGATCGAAGGGCTTTTCCAGAAATTCATAGGCTCCGCTCCGCATCGCCTCGACCGCCATCGCGATGTTGCCGTGCCCGGTGATCAAGATGCTCTGGATCGGCGATTTCGCCTGTCGCAACCGGCGCAGCACCTCGACGCCGTCGGCGCCCGGCATGTTCACGTCGATCAGCGCGACCCCCGGCTCCAGATCCCCCAGCGCCGCGAGGAAGGCGTCTCCCGACGGGAAGGGAGAGATGATCAGATCGGACCGGGTCCGGAGGAGCGACAGCAGCGACGCGCGCATGGCATCGTCATCGTCGATGATGAAGATGTAGCGGATCACGCCGCGATGTCGGTCATGGCGTGATACAAAGGCAGCGTGAAGGCGACGGTCGCACCGCGATCGGCATTGTTCCACGCGATCAGCCTGCCGCCATGCGCCTCGACGATCCGGCGACTGATCGAAAGCCCGACGCCCAGCCCGTCGCTCCCTTTTTCGCCGAGAAACCCCGCGCCGGGAAATGGCCGAGACGCCTGCAGGCCGGCGAGGACGCGCGCCGGAAAGCCGCGCCCGTGATCGCACACCGCCACCTCCACGAAATTCGTCTGCGCATTCTGGGTCGTGACGTCGATCGTGCGTTCGTCGGGCGGCAGGCTTTTCACCGCTTCGGCGGCGTTGCGCATGATGTTCACGAGCACCTGCTGGATCTGGATCCGGTCGACGAGAACGCGCCGGGCCGCGGGCCGGATCAGATAGTTGGTGAGGATTTCGCCCCGCCCGACCAGCGCGAGGCTGGCGGCCTCCGGGATCACCTGCGCCAGATCCTCCGCCCGGAGTTCCACATCGCGCCGGGCGATGAAATCGCGCAGGCGCCGGATGATCTCGCCCGTGCGGAGCAATTGGGCGTTCGCGGCATCCAGCAATTGCGCGACGTCCGGATCGTCGGGCCGTGTCGCCACCATGATCTTGGCGGCACCGAGATAATTCGCCGTCGCCGCCAGCGGCTGATTCAACTCGTGCGCCAGCGACGACGCCATCTCGCCCATCGCGTTCAGGCGCGCGCTGTGCGCATATTCCGCGTTCAACTGCTGGAGCGCGCTCTGCTCGCGAGACAGGCGCTCGATCGTCCAGCCCAGCAACCCGACCACGATCAGCAGATTCAGCGCCGATGCCACGATCTCGGTCGTCAGCTTCGGCGCGAAGGCGATCTGCGCCAGCTTGACCTGGATCGGCAACAGGATCGCCGGCAGGATCAGAACCGCGACGAACGCCAGATTGACGAGCCGCCTGCTCCTGCCGGTCGCTGCCGGCAGACCCCGGCCGCGCAGCCCCAGCCAGACGAGGATCCCTCCGGCCTGCGCCAGCGACGCGACCGACGCGGGAAGCGACGCCGCCAGCCGGGTGGTCTGATCCGTCAGGCCCGTTTCCAGCATGAGCAGCGCGATCGACGTCGCACTGAGCCCCACCATGGCGCAGGCCAGCAGGAAGACATTGGTGTCGGCCGGGTGGGAGCGATCGCCGACACGCCAGGCCGCCACCCCGATGGAGATCAGGGCGATGACGGGCACCAGCCCCGGCCGACCGGGTTGAGGCAATCCGATCCCGCGCAGCTGGGACGGAAACAGCAGCGCGTCGAGGCCGAACGACGTGCGGAAGCCATATTCCAGCAGAGCGATCGCGGCGATGCCGATCGGAACGGCCAGCAACCCGCGCCGCACGCTCTGCGGCACGCGATCGGTCAGCAGCAGCGCGATGGAAAGAAGGATGTTGGAGAGGGCCGTCAACGGCCAGTCGGGATATTCCGGTATGCCGAATCCGCGCAGTTCCGGCCAGTTTTCGACCCAGCCGGCCAGCGAGGCAACGGCCGCCAGCGCCGCGACCGAAAACAGCCCTTCCGGCAGGAAAGACGCCCGCTCCGCGGCTTTGTTCGCGCTTCCAGGGTTCATCGTCGTCTGCATGGCTGGGCGGAAATACCCAAATTCTCGGGGCTAAGACTCATCATTTTAGCCAGGATTCGTCTAGTAGAAAACAATCTATCCCACCATAATGCCGATCCACTTCTGATTAATCTCTCATTCAATCGGTATATTCGTGAGTTTTTTCAGAAAAACCGTATGTTGTTACGTTAACATACCCCCTTTCAAGTTCATTTTTACAGATGATCTTGGGTAAAAATACGGGGAATGGATCTCACGCCTGTTTAATAGGCCATCAGCCACAAGCGGTCCGTCAGGGCCCATCAGCCCTTCGAGAGGACTGGTCTATGCTAAGCTGGTTTGGGAACCGCGCTCCTATCCGCGTCAAATTCCGCGCCTTGATGGCGGTCTATGGTGCCATCGGCGCCGCGATGGCGGCCGCCGCCGTCTATGCGGCGAACCACGCCGCCGGCGTGAACGCGATGGCGATCGACGGCATCGCGATCGGCGGCGTCTGCCTGCTGATCGGCGTCACCGCGCTGGCATCCAGGCTGGTCTGCGGGCCCTATGTCGGCACCGTGCTGCGCATGGAAGCGCTGGCGGCCGGAGATCTGGAATCGCCGATCCTTTTCACGGCGAACGGCGACTGCGTCGGCCGCATGACCAAGGCCATGTCCATCTTCCGCTCCAAGATGGAAGAAGCGATGGTCGCCGCCAATCAGGAGGCGATGGCGGAATCGCTGGCGACCGGCCTGCAGAAGCTTTCGCAGGGCGATCTGAGCCACCGGATTTCGATCGCCTTCCCGCCGCAATATGAATCGCTGCGGTCCAACTTCAACCATGCGATGGACGAACTCTCGGCCACGCTGGGCGCGGTGTCGGAAGCCAGCGGCGGCGTCCATACCGGCGCGAGCGAGATCAGCCAGGCCTCCAACGATCTGTCGCGGCGCACCGAGCAGCAGGCGGCCAGCCTCGAGGAAACCGCTGCGGCGATGGACGAGATCACCACGACGGTGCGCGAGGCCGCGGCGAGCGCGGCCCGCGCCAACAAGGCGGTGATCCAGGCCCGTCAGGAAGCCGAGCATAGCGGCACCGTGGTCAGCCGCGCGATCGATGCCATGGGCGGGATCGAGCGTTCGTCCACCGAAATTTCCGAGATCATCAGCGTGATCGACGGCATCGCGTTCCAGACCAATCTGCTGGCGCTGAACGCGGGTGTCGAGGCGGCGCGTGCCGGCGATGCCGGCAAGGGTTTCGCGGTGGTCGCGTCTGAGGTGCGGGCGCTCGCCCAGCGCTCGGCCGACGCCGCCAAGGACGTCAAGGCGCGCATCACCGCCAGTTCGCAGCAGGTCGATGCCGGCGTGTCGCTGGTCAGCGAGACGGGCGCCGCGCTGCAGCGGATCATCACCAGCATCGGCGAGATCGATGGCCTGGTGGCGGGGATCGCCGCATCGTCGGAACAGCAGGCCAGCGGCCTCCAGCAGGTGAACAGCGCGGTCGCCGAAATGGACGGCGTCACCCAGCAGAATGCGGCCATGGTGGAGCAGGCGACCGCCGCCTCGCGCAGCCTCGCCGCCGAAGCGGATGCGCTCGCCGCCCAGATCGGACGGTTCACGCTCGGCCGCCAGCCGGCCCCCCGGCAGCATCCGCAGGCCGCCAACACCGTTCGTCAGCTGCAGGCGCGCGCGTCCCGCGCCCAGCGCAGCCTGCCCCGCGCCTCCGCCTCCTCGTCCGCAGCCGTCGCGCTGGCTGACGATGACTGGTCGGAATTCTGAGGACCGATCCCATGAATCGTCAGCTCATCACCTTCGAAATCGGTGATCGGCGCCTCGGCATCGACATCATGGCCATTCGGGAAATCCGGGCATGGTCTCCCGCGACCCCCCTGCCCAACGTGCCGGCGCACGTGCGCGGCGTGGTCAATCTTCGCGGGGTCGTCCTGCCGGTGATCGATCTGCGCCGCCGGCTGGGATGGGGGACGACCGAACCGAGCGCGCGTCATGTGATCATCGTCGTCCGCATCGCCGATCAGCTCCAGGGCATCATCGTCGATGCGGTGAGCGACATCGTCACGCTGGCGCCGGAGAATATCCAGCCGGTGCCGGACGTGGGCGACGCCTCGGCCTCGGTCTTTCTCGACGGCATCGGCACGCTCGACGATCGCCTGATCATGCTGCTGAGCCTGGACCGCCTCGCCGAGGCGAACGCCATGCTCGGCCAGGCCGCCTGACCCAACACCCGATAGGTAAGCGCAAATGGCAACCAAAGTCCTCGTGGTGGACGATTCCATCACCATGCGCGCGCTCATCAGCGGCGCCCTCGAGAAAATCAGCGGCATCCAGGTGGTCGGCACGGCCGACAGCGCGGCGGAAGCGCGCGCCGAGGTCGATCGCCTGCGGCCCGACGTCATGACGCTGGACGTCGAGATGCCGGGAATGAGCGGGATCGAATATCTCGAGGAACTGATGCAGCGCCAGCCCATGCCGGTGATCATGTTCTCCGCGCGCACCGAGGCCGGCGCCGAAGCCTCGATCGAGGCGCTCCGGCTCGGCGCGATCGACTGCTTCCCGAAGCCCAAGGTCGCGACGCAGGACGAATTCGGCAAGCTGTTGAGCCAGATCGCCAAGCGCCTGAAGACGGCCAAGACCGTGCCGCTGCAGCGTGTCGCCGTCACCCCCGCGGTCGCGACGAACTTCGACTGGAACGGGCGGATATTGGCGATCGGCAGCGACGAGGCCGGCACGCAGACTTTGTTCGACCTGCTGGGCAGCTTTCCCGCCAATTGCCCGCCCACCATCGTCGTCCAGCATATGCGGCCGGAGTTGCTCGACACGCTGGCGGTCAAGCTCCGGGAACATGTGCAACCCAAGGTCCTGATCGCGGAGGATGGCCTCGCGGTCGAGCCGGGCTGCATCTATCTGGCCCGTTCGGACGAGCATCACATCGTCGTCGACAAATGGCCGGGCGGCACGATCCGGGCGCTGCAGCGCGATCCCGTCGCCGGCCATCGCCCCTCCATCTCGCTGCTGTTCGCGTCCTTGTGCGCGTCCAAGGCGGATGCGGTCGGCCTGCTCCTTTCGCCCGCCGGCGATGACGGCCCGGCCGGCCTCAAGGCGATGGTCGCCGCCGGTGGCTATGCGATCGCGCCGACGGGCCTGCTCGACGAGGGCACGGCTGCGGACGGCTTCACGCTCCAGAAGGGCTCCGCCGCGCAGCCGGTCGGACGATCGGATCTGGTGGCGGGCATCATCAAGCTGTGCGGCAAATGACCGCCGCCCTGCCCCAGCCCCTGAACGAGGCCATCGCCGTCGAGATGATGGATCTGGCCGATTGCCTGTGCAAGCTCGCCTGCACGCTGGCGACCGACATGGGCGTCGTCGATCGCCATCTCGACGCGCTCCAGTCGATCGACCTCATGACGCAGATCCAGCGCGCGCTGGCGGACGTTCTGCGCGGCTCCGACAGCGTGGAACAGAAGGTCGCGCGCATCCCCGTCGAAGCGCTCGCGGCGCGCCTGTCCGACGCGGTGGAATTCTCCTCCGAAGCGGCGTGATAAGGCGCGGGCCCCGCCCGCGTCCCTTTCCCGATCCGGCTTACCGAGCCGACCAACCCGGCGTGGCAGCGCATCGCTCAACCCGGATCGATATTCAGGCCCTCTGAAAAGACGGGCGCAACTCCATCCATTCCGTCATCCCGGCCTTGAGCCGGGATCCCACTTCTTTGCTCACCGGCCCCCTTCACAGAGGCAGCGGGACCCCGGCCTAAGCCTGTCCTGAGCGTGTCGAAGGGGCCGGGGTGACGGCGAGAAGAGCAGAAGACGCAGAATGTGATCCGCCCTCGGACGGATCGACATTCGGATACTTTGAAAGACGGAGCTGGAAATTATTCCAGACTGTATGCTGAACTCGTTTCAGCATCCATGACCTGACGGGTCGGCCTGGCTCGACTGTCGGGTCGTGGACCCTGAAACGAGTTCAGGGTGACGCTTTCCCGAAAGCTGCCGTTTCCAATCGCTATATGTCGATCCGCTCTAGTGGAGAACGCGCCGGATGGCCGCGCCGAGCTTGTCGCGATCGAACGGCTTGACGATCCAGCCGGTGGCGCCCGCCTCGCGCGCGCGCGCTTTCTTCGCGTCGGAGGCCTCGGTGGTGAGGACCAGGATCGGCAGCCGCGAAGCCGCCTCGCCGCGCAACGTCTCGATCAACTGAAACCCGTCCATGCGGGGCATGTTGATATCGGTGATGATCAGGTCCGGCTGCGCGGCGTCCAGCTTCTCGAGCGCGTCGACGCCGTCTTCCGCCTGGAAAACCTGAAACCCCTGCTCGGTCAGCGCCGCCTTGAGCAGCATCCGCATGCTGGGAGAATCATCCACCGTGAGAATTCGTTTGGTCATCATGCTACCTCGCAAGGCTCTTTATCTTTGAAACATTAAAAGAGTTCGACTTCGCCCGTGATCGGGGGCGGCGAAATCCGCACCGGGATCGGCGGCGCGGCGACGATCGACTTGCAACGCGCGCGCCCCAGCGCCGGCAGGAATTCGATCCGGCGCGCGGCATTGCCGCCCACCTCCTCGCCTAGGACAGGAATGCCTTCCCGGCGCAGAAAGGTGCGCGCGAATTCGGTGTTTCTCTCGCCGATATTGCCCAGGCCGTCGCGCATGGAGGCCCCCCCATAGATCCGGGCCTTCAGGTGATCCCGGCGCCCGCCCCGGTGCATCATCGCGTTGATGAGCAATTCCATCGCATGCACGCCGTAGCGGCTGAGCAATTGCGGATCCTCGCCCGCCAGCGGCGCATAATCGGCCAGCAGGAAATGGTTCATGCCCCCCACGGCCGCGCCGCGATCGTGCAGGCAGACCGCGATGCAGCTGCCGAGCACCGTCGTGAAACTCACGTCCAGCGCCGTGGAGGCCATAGCATCCCCCTGGCCGATGGTGATCCGGCGATGCGGGCCCGGAAGAGCGATGGAGGCGGCCATCACGCGGCGCAGGCCCCGAGCAGGGCACCGGCGATCCGGCCGAGCGGAAGCTGCGTCTCCACTGCGCCGGCGCGATAGGCGGCGGCCGGCATTCCGTAGACGACCGAGCTGGATTCATCCTGGCCGAACGTCCTCGCGCCGGCCTCGCGCATCGCCTTGAGCCCCTGGGCTCCATCGGCGCCCATGCCGGTGAGGATGGCGCCTGCCGCGACCGCGAGATCGGCTCTCGCCACCGAAGCGAGCAGGATATCGACCGAAGGACGATGGCCGCTCTCCAGCGCGCCCTCGATCAGCCGGCATCGGCGCTGTCGTCCGGGGCCGAGGATGAGATGCGTGTCGCCGCCGGGCGCGATCGCGATCTGCCCGGGCACGAGCGGCATCCCCTCTTCCGCCAGCACGATCCGCGGTGGGCAGAAACGATCGAGCCGGGCCGCGAAGCTGCGCGTGAAGGCCGCCGGCATGTGCTGGACCACCAGAGTCGGCGGACACTGTTCGGGAAAGGTCTGAAACAGGTTCAGGAGCGCCTCGACACCGCCTGTCGAGGCACCGATCGCGATCAGGCTGTCCGCCTTCGGGCGATAATTTTCGGGTGCGCGGTGCGCGGGCTCGAGGCGTCTCGCCCGCGATCGGGCCGCCGCCTTCACGATCCGGGCCAGGACGCCCCCATCGTCGCGCGCTTCCCTGAACAGCGGCTTCGGATGCGCGTCGAAGGCGCCGATCTCCAGGGCGCGGATGCTCGCCTCGCTCCCGCGCTCGGTGAGCGAGGAGACCATCACGACGGGCATCGGCCGCAAGCGCATGATCTTCTGGAGGAAATCCAGCCCGTCCATACCCGGCATCTCGATATCGAGCGTCAGCACGTCCGGGTTCAGCTGCTTGATCATGGCGCGCGCCGTTTCCGGGCCATCGGCGGTGCCGACCACCTCGATCTCGGAATCGCGCGACAGCATCATGCTGAGTACCGCCCGCATCACGGGTGAATCGTCGACGATGAGGGTCCGGACGCTCACACCGGATTCTTCCGGTAGATGGTGTTTCCGATCGGGCGGCATTGCTCGGCCGCCGGGCCGATCAGTCGCTCCGAATGCCCGATATACAGATGCCCGCCCGGAATGAGCCGCTCGACGAGGCGCCGCTGGAGCTTCGCCTTGGTGGGATCGTCGAAATAGATCATCACGTTGCGGCAGAAAATCGCGTCGAACTGCCCGGTCATCGGCCAGTCCCCGAGCAGGTTCAGCATGCGAAAATGGACCAGCGCCGCGCAGGCCTTGTCCACGCGCGCCTCGTCGCCGACGTCCTTGAGCCACACGCTCGCCAGCGGGCGGGGCACCGCGGCCACCCCGTTGACCGGATAGGTCGCGGCCTTCGCCCGCGCGATGACGGTCGTGGAAAGATCGGTCGCGAGGATCCTCACATCGCCGTCGAGAAACGCGGCCGCCGCGCGGCGATCGGGCCCGAGCAGCGTCATCGCGAGGGAATACGGCTCCTCCCCGCTCGAACAGGCGGACGACCACAGGCGCACGCGCTGTCCGGCGTCGGCGCGACGGAGCAGGCCGTCGCGAACGCCATCCGCAAAATGATCGAAATGATGCGCCTCGCGGAAGAAGCCCGTATGATTGGTCGTCAGCGCGTCGATCGCGATCGCGCGCTCGTCCTGATCCGTCGCGATCAGGCGCACATAATCTTCGAACCGGCTGAGCCGCCTGTCGCGCAACCGCCGCGCCAGGCGGGAGCGGACCAGTTCGCGTTTCGTAGGCGGCAGCAGGATGCCCGCCTCGCGATAGGCCATTTCGGATATGGTGGCGAACGTATCGGGCCGGAGTTCCGCCCGCTCATAGGCCACCAGCATCGGCGCGGTCATGCCGCCAGTGCCGGGCGGCGGCGGCAGCGCGCCAGCACGCCTTCGACGTCCAGGATCAGCGCGACACGGCCATCGCCCAGAATGGTCGCGCCGCTGACGCCCGGTATCGCCTGATAATTGGCCTCCAGGCTTTTGACGACGACCTGGCGCTGGTCCTCGATCGCGTCGACCATCACCACCGCCGGGCCGGCATCCGTTTCGAGCACGATCATCACCGTGTTTTCCGGATCGGACCGCGCCTCTATTCCCAACAAAGCGCCGATCGGCAGCACCGGCAGATGCGATCCCCGGACGTCGAGCAGGGCCGCGTCGTCCGACAGATAATTGAGCTGGCTGGCGGTCGCGCGCAAACTCTCGACGATGTTGCCGAGCGGGATGACGAAGGTCTGGTCGCCCACGCGGACGATCATGCCGTCCAGCACCGCGAGCGTCAGCGGCAGGCTGAGCGTGAAGCACGTCCCCTGGCCGAGCTTGGAGGACACGCCGATCCGCCCGCCCAGCGCCTGAACGTTGCGGCGGACCACGTCCATGCCGACGCCCCGCCCCGAAATATTGGATACGGTCTCGGCCGTCGAAAAGCCGGGGGCGAAGATGAGATTGTCGATATCCTCATCCGTGAGCGCGACGTCCGGCGGGACGATGCCCCGCTCGATCGCCTTTTCCCTGACGCGCTTGCGATCGATCCCGCGGCCATCGTCGGCCACCGTGATCACGATCTTGCCCGATCGCTGCTCGGCCCCCACCCGCAGGAAACCGTCGGACGATTTGCCCGTGGCGACACGCTCGTCCGGTCGCTCGATGCCGTGATCGACGGCGTTGCGGATCAGGTGCGTCAGCGGCTCCCCGATCCGCTCGACGACGGTCTTGTCGACCTCCGTCATCTCGCCGTCGAGTTGGAGGCGCACCCGCTTGCCGGTATCCGCCTCCAGCTCGCGGATGATCCGGGGGACGCGATTGAACACCGCCTTCATCGGCTGCGCGCGGATCGACATCGCGCTGTCCTGAAGCTCGCGTGTCAGATTTTCGAGACTGTTGAGTTCGGGCAATCCGGCCAGGCCATGTTCGCTCAGGCGCTGCGCCAGCATCGCCTGCGTGATCACCAGCTCGCCTACGAGGTTTACCAGCCGATCGAGCTTCTCGAGTTCGACGCGGATCGTCGCCGCCGCCTGAGCCCCCGCAGCCGGCGCGGCCTGCGCCGCCGCCGGCGCATCGGCCTTCTCGACGGGTTCGGCCTTCTCGACGGGTTCGGCCGGCTCGACGCGCTCGACGGCGGCCGCAGCCTTCATGGCCGGCGACGGACCATCCACGATCTGCACCGGGATCGCCGCAGGCTCCGGCAGGGGATCCGGCTCGGTCGATGGCAGATCCCGCGGCGACGCATGCGGTTCGGTGTCGATGCGGACATCCCACCCCGCGACGAATTCGAACACGGCCTCGATGTCGTCCTTGGGCACGCTGCCCGGAAGCGCCAGCTGCCAGCCGAGATAGGATTGCTCGGGGTCGAGCCGATCGATGCCCGGCAATCCGGCCGCATCGAGCGTCACCTTCGTCGCGCCCATCCTGCACAGCTCGCGCAGCAGCAGCAGCGGCTCCGCGCCATTGGCGAAGGCATGGGCTCCGGGGGTGGCGCTGACCCACCATTCGGCTGGATCGGCGACGGAAGTCGGTGGCGCCAGCAAATTCATCAGATCGTCGAACGGATCCGGCTGCACCGGCGCCTCGGCCGGCTCCAACAGGGACAGCAGCGCATCGAAATCGTCGCTCGACGGAACCGGCGCGGCATCACCGACCGCGTCCGGGATGCTCTCTCCGGCATGCGGCGCTTCCGGCGCGTGCGTGGCGGCGGCGAGCTGTGCCAGGACGGCGACATCGTCCGGGGCGCCGCGCTCGCCGCGCGCCGCCGCGACGTGATCGGACAGGATGTCGAACGCCGCCAGCAGCACGTCCAGCAGGGCCGGCGTCATCCCGATCCCCCCGCTGCGGAGCTGGTCGAGCACATGTTCGTAATGGTGGGCGAAGGTCTGGAGCGCCTCATGGCCGAACGCGCCGGCGCCGCCCTTGATCGAATGCACGGCGCGGAAGATCGTGTTGATCGTCTCGCCGTCCGCCGCGCCCTCGCCGCATTGCGCGAAGCAGGTTTCCAGCGATTGCAGCCCCTCCTCGCTCTCCTGGAAGAACATCTCCTGGATGGCGTCGAGATCCATGCTCATGCCACGACCTCCGCGCAGAGCTGCCCGGCACCGACCATCGTCGCCAGCGCCCGGAAAGGCTCGCTGGGGTCGACGATCGTGAACGACCTGCCCCGTGCCAGGGCATCGCGCCGGGCGCTCAGCAGAACCTGCAGACATGCCTGTCCGAGCTGCGAAACGGTGGAGGCATCAAGGATCAGCGCCCCCTCCTCCTCCAGACGCGCGCGCAGGAAGATCGCGAGCGGCCCTGCCGCGGCGGTATCCAGGATCGGGGGGAGTTGCTGGGTAGGGGACATCATGCTCGCCTTCACCGTGCCCGATCACACGATCGGCACCGTGCGATGGGCCAGAGCAATTTAAGCCTGCGTGAGGAGGCGGCCCCGTAAATATACGCAAAGCGGCGCGAACCAACGCCGGTCTCGCGGACTTACTCGGATTTCAGCAAAGTCTCGAAGTCGCGGCCGCCATAGAAGATTCCAATGACGACCACGTCGGTTTCCTCGACCATGAAGGCGATCGTCACGCGTCGCCGCCAGGGGATTGTCCGCAAGCCAACGCGCAGATCATCTCGCGGCGTGCCCCGCTTCGGAAACGCGCTCAGCGTTGCCGCGTGATCGATAATTCCATCCACGAACCGCGAAGCTGTCTCAGGATCGGCCAGCGCCGCGATATAGGCATGAAGCGAATTGAGTTCATCGCGCGCCTCGCGCGTGAAAACGACCCGATGGCTCACGATCAAATTTCGGTCGCGGCTTCACCATCTCGCTTGCCGATCGACGCGCGAACGTCATCCACCGAAAGCCCACACGAAGGATCGGCCCGGTAAGCGTCATAGGCGGGAAGGGCATGCTGCTTGAGCCAGTCGTCCATCGCACGTTCGCGAGCTCCGAGCGCTCGCAATCCCTCCCGAATGACTTCGCTCTCGCTCGCATATTCCCCGGAGGCAACCTTGGCACGAACCAAAGCTGCCATCTCATTGGGCAAGGTAACGCTGAACTGCTGAGTCGATCGCAAAGCCGGCCTCCCGTGCCCGATAGGATTTAATCCTACTCAAAGCCGAACTCAATGGAGAGGGAGAGAGCGGGATGCCGATCACCGCCTGGAAAGGCCGGCCCCTCTCGTGCCTCGCATCGGAGGGGGGCGACATTCCCGCTAAATCATTGAAAATGGTGGACGCACTTGGGCTCGAACCAAGGACCCGCTGATTAAGAGTCAGCTGCTCTACCAACTGAGCTATGCGTCCATTCGCCGGGGCGAACCGCCGTTTGCGGGTGGTCCGCTTGGGCGAGGCGCGGCCAATAGCTGCCCCTCCCCGGGCTGTAAACACCCAATTCCAAAAAATTTCGCATCGGCGAAAATCGGAGGCGAATGGCCCGGAGCACGCTCCCCTTCCCGCATGCCGCCACAGGCATCACGGCAACGCGCCGCGCGTCCGCTCAGCGCGCGGCGTCGCGCCCTTCGCGATCGATCGCGATCAGCAGGCCCAGGCAGATCAGCACCGTCATCATCGCGGAGCCACCGAACGAAACCAGCGGCAGCGGAATGCCCACCACCGGTGCCAGCCCCATCACCATCGACATGTTGATCGCCACATAGAAGAAGATCGTCGTCGAGAGGCCGCCCGCCGCCAGCCGGCCGAAGCGCGTCGTCGCCCGGCCCGCCACGCGCATCCCCCACAGGATCACCATCAGATAGGCGACGATGAGCCCCACACCGCCCATCAGCCCCCATTCCTCGGCCATGGTGGCGAACACGAAATCGGTATGCCCCTCGGGCAGATAATCGAGGTGGCTCTGCGTGCCGGCCAGAAAGCCCTTGCCGAGGATCCCGCCCGATCCGATCGCGATCTTGGACTGGATGATGTGATAGCCGGTGCCGAGCGGATCGCTCTCGGGATTGAGGAAGATCTCGATGCGGCTGCGCTGGTAATCGTGCAGCATGCCCAGCGCGACGGGGATCAAGGCCACCAGAGCCGCGATCCCGCCCACGAACAGCCGCACCGGGATGCCCGCGAGGAACATCACCACGATCCCGCCGAACACGATCATCAGCGAGGTGCCAAGATCCGGCTGCGCCATCACCAGCAGGAAGGGCACGCCGATCAGCAAGGCGGCGGGCCAGATGGCCGACCAGCGCCGTATCTCGGCGGCCGGCAGCATGTCGTAGAACCAGGCGAGCACCAGCACGATCACGGGCTTCATCAGCTCGGACGGCTGCAGCCGGATGATGCCGAGATCCAGCCAGCGCCGGCTGCCGCCCGCGACCGCGCCCAGCGCCTCCACGCCCACCAGCATCCCCACCAGCAGCACATAGCCGGGCACCGCGAGCCCCTTGAGCGTCTCCACGCGGATCCGCGACAGGATCAGTGCGCCGACGAGGAACGCGCAGAAGCGCACGCCCTGGCTCAGCGCCCAGGGCCGCAAGCTCCCGCCCGCCGCCGAATAGAGGACGACGAGCCCGAATCCGCAAATGCCGCAGACGAGCGCCAGCACGCCCCACGGCAGCTTCGCGATCGGCGCGGGGACGAGCGACATCCGGGTCAATCGCCGCGCTCGCCCGGCGGCGTACGCGGCCCTTGCGCGGTATCGGCCTCGGCGTCGTCCTGCTCCACCGTCGGGCCGGCGACATGCGCGGTCTGCCAGCGGGCCGCCTCGGCCGCCATCCGCTCGGTGATGCCGCCGCCCCACTGCGCCTCGTTGGCCGCCAGCGTCGCCATCGCGCGCTCTGGCGCGAACAGATAGGTCATCACGTCGCGCGCCACCTGCGCCGCCGCCGCGCCATGATTTCCATGCTCCAGCGTCACCCCGATCGCGTAGCGCGGCGCGTCATACGGCGCGAAGCCCAGAAAATGGCCATGATCGCGATATTTCCATGCCAGCCGTTCGCTCGCGGTGTTGCCCGCGCGCCGCTCAGCCATCGAGATGCGGCGCACCTGCGCGCTGCCGGTCTTGCCGGCCAGTTCCACGCCGGCCACCTGAAGGCGCGCGCTCCCGGCCGTGCCGACGCCGGAAATCACATCGCGCATCGCCCGGTGGACGAAATCCAGATGCTCGCGATCGAAGCCGATCGGCGGCCCCTGCGGGCCATAGCGCTTGTTGCCGATCAGGCGCGGCTGCAGCACCTGCCCGCCCGCGATCCGGCTCGCCATCACCGCCAGTTGCAGCGGATTGACGAGCATATAGCCCTGCCCGATCGCGCTGTTCACGGTGTCCGCCACCGTCCAGGGCTTGTGATATTTGCCGAGCTTCCAGGCGGTGTCGGGCACCGTGCCGTAACGCTGCGAGGCGAAGGGCAGATCATATTTCTCGCCCATGCCCAGCATCCGGGCCATCCGCGCGATCTGATCGATGCCGATGCGCCGCGCCATCGCATAGAAATAGATGTCGCAGCTCTGCGCGATCGCCCGGTGCATGTCGATCGCGCCGTGGCCGCTGTGGCGCCAGCAGTGGAACAGCCCGTTGCCGACGCGATAGGCGCCCGAGCAGACGACGGTATCCGTCGCCGGCACGCCCGCCCGCAACAGCGCCAGCGCCACCATCGGCTTCACCGTGGAGCCCGGCGGGTAGAGCCCCTGCAGCGTCTTGTTCATCAGCGGCAGATGATCGTCGGCGGACATCATCGCCCACTCGCTCTGCCCGATCCCGTCGGAGAAGCTGTTGGGATCGTAAGCGGGCATCGAGGCCATGGCGAGGATGTTGCCCGTCGCCACCTCGATCACGGTGCAGGCGCCGCTATTGGGGCCGAGCCTGCGCGCCGTATATTCCTGCAGCCCCGCATCGATCGTCAGGCGCAGCGTATGGCCCATCTGCTCGGGCCGCGTCGTCAGGTCCGCCACGAGCTTGCCGTGCGCCGTCACTTCGGTGCGCTTGGCGCCGGGCTTGCCGCGCAGCCACGGCTCCATCGTCCGCTCCAGCCCCTCCTTGCCCACCTTGAAGCCGGGGGTGATCAGCAGGGGATCGCGGTTCTTCTTGTAATCCTCGATCGAGGCCGGGCCGACATAGCCCACCAGATGCGCCACTCCCGCCCCCAGCGGATAGGCGCGCGCATAGCCGCTGGAGGGCGCCACGCCCGGCAGATCGGGCTGCTTCAGGCTGATCGCGGCATAGCGCTCGTAATCCAGATTTTCGACGACGGGCACGGGCTGATAACCCGGCGCCTTGTCCAGCGCGTCCTTGATCCGCCGGATGTCCTCGGGCGCCAGGTCCAGCAGCGCGCGCAGTTCGTCGATGATCCGGTCGGGATCCTGCAGGCGATCGGGGATCAGGTCGACGCGGAAACTGGTCCGGTTGATCGCGATCGGCTTGCCGAAGCGGTCGACGATCCAGCCGCGCCGCGGCGGGATCAGCTGGCTCTGAACGCGGTTGCTCTCGGCCAGCCGGTCATATTTGTCCTTCTGGCTGATCGCGAGCCAGCCCATCCGTCCGGCCAGTAGCCCGCCCAGCCCCACCTGCAGCCCGCCCAGCACCAGCGCGCGCCGCGTGAAGGTGTAGACGAGGCTCTGGTCGGTGATGAACCGTCCGGGGCGGCGTGTCGCCATCAGGCGACCCGGCCGCTGTCGCCGCGATTGCCCAGACGCCAGCGGTCCAGCGCGCTGCACAGCCGCGCCACCGCCGGGAAGGCCAGTGCCGAAAGCAGCATCTGCCCCACCACCGTCCAGTAAGGCCCCGCGCCGCCCGTGAAGAGCGCCACGCTCCAGGCGGCGCTGGTGGCGAACACCAGCGCGACCATCGCCAGCCCCCAGTCGCTCGCGAAATCGCGCCACAGCAGGCGATGATCGACGAGGTCGAAGCCCAGCATCACGATCGTCCAGATCGCCATGGCCGAGCCCAGCGGCGCCCCCCCGATCAGATCGTCGATCAGGCCGAGCGGCAGCGCCACCCACGCGCCCCACGCCTCCGGCCGCAGCAGCCGCCATGCGATCAGCATGATCAGCCCCAGCGGCGGCATCAGCGGCACCGAGGCGACGTAGCAGCCGATGGAGAGCAGGGATCCCGCCACCACAGAGGCGGCCGGCACCAGCCACAGCCGCACGGGCGGCCGCTCGGTCGCAGCGGCGAGCGGCGAGCGCGCCATCAGTTGGCCGTGCCCACGGGCGCGGGCGGCGGCGGCGCAAGCTCCACCTCGGGCAGCACCATCGCCACATCCAGCTTCGCCGGATTGGCGAACGGCCGGCCGCTCGAAAGCTCGCCGCTCACCGACAGCACCACGCCGACCGGAATGCCCCCCGGATAGACGCCGCCCGTGCCGGAGGTGACGAGCAGGTCGCCCCGATGCAGCGGCGGCGCACCCGTCTGGGTGGAGCGGATGTCGATCGTCCCGTCGCCGCGCCCGGCGACCAGAGCGGGCTGCCCCGTCCGCATCACGCGCACGGGCACGGAGCTGCCGCCGTCGCTCACCAGCAGGATGCGCGACACGCGCGCGCCCGCTTCCGCCACGCGGCCGACCAGTCCACCTGGCCCACGCACCGGCTGCCCGGCCTTCACGCCATCGGTGGTGCCCGCCGCCAGCGTCACATAGCGGCGATGGCCGCTCGCATCCGATCCGATCACGCGCGCCACCACGATCGGCTGCGTGCCGCGCTCGACGATCTTCAGCAGACGGTGCAGGCGCGCATTCTCATATTCGGTCGCGCGGGCCTGGATCAGGCGGTTGGCGGTCGCGTCCAGCTGCGCGCGCAGCAGGCGGTTCTGCCGCGCCGCATCGATATAGGCGCCGATCCCGCCGCCAATCTCGTCCGCTCCGCGCCCGACATTGCCGAACGCGACGGCCGCGGGCGACGTCAGATCGAGCGCGAAGCCGCGAATGCCCTGGAACGCCACCGGATCGAAGCGCGCGACCAGCACGAGCCCCAGCCCCGCGACGATCCCGACGATCGCCACGACATAGCCCACGAACAGGCTGTACTGGATGCGCCGCGAAAAGCCGCGCGTGCGATGGCGGGGAGCGGGCATGCGCTAGATCCCTGCCCCGACAACCGACGAACGGCGCGCACGCCCAAGGGCGGCGCGCCGCATGGCTGCCGACAAGATGGGCAGGACTGTCCAACTCCGTTCGTCCTGAGCGAAGTCGAAGGACGGGCTAAGCATCGTTCCGCCTGTAGCACGTGCTTCGACTTCGCTCAGCACGAACGGGTAAAGAAATCTGCCGGAAGTCCCCGGCGTGACGGCCCGGATCAGGCGGTGTGCAGCACGCCGCGGAAGATCGGATCCTCCAGCGCCCGGCCGGTGCCCAGCGCCACGCAGGTCAGCGGATTGTCCGCCACCGACACCGGCAGCCCGGTCGCCTCGCGCAGCACGTCGTCCAGGCCGGACAGCAGCGCGCCGCCGCCGGTCAGCACGATGCCCTGGTCGACGATGTCCGCCGCCAGCTCCGGCGCGGTATTCTCCAGCGCGATCCGCACGCCTTCCACGATCGCGGAAATCGGCTCGCTCAGCGCCTCGGCGATCTGCGCCTGCGTGATCTCGATCTCCTTCGGCACGCCGTTGACGAGATCGCGGCCCTTGATCTGGATACGATCGCCCACGCCGTCCGCCGGCATGCGCGCCACGCCATGATCCTGCTTGATCCGCTCGGCGGTCGCATCGCCGATCAGCAGATTGTGGTTGCGGCGCACGAACGAGACGATCGCCTCGTCCATCTTGTCACCGCCCACGCGCACGCTGGTCGTATAGGCCAGGCCGCGCAGCGACAGCACCGCCACCTCGGTCGTGCCGCCGCCGATATCCACCACCATCGATCCGATCGGCTCGGTCACGGGCATGTCGGCGCCGATCGCGGCCGCCATCGGCTCCTCGATCAGGAACACCTGGCTCGCGCCCGCATTGCTCGCCGCGTCGCGGATCGCGCGACGCTCGACCTTCGTGGAGCCCGAGGGCACGCAGATGATGATCTCCGGCCAGGTGAAGGGGCGCTTCTTGCCGCCGTGCACCTTGCGGATGAAATATTTGATCATGTCCTCGGCGATGTCGATGTCGGCAATCACGCCGTCGCGCAGGGGCCGGATGACCTCCATATGCTCAGGCGTCTTGCCCATCATCATCTTTGCATCGTCGCCGACGGCGCGCACCTTCTTGACGCCGTTGATCATTTCGATGGCGACCACGGAGGGTTCGTCCAGAACGATGCCGCGTCCCCGCACGTAAACGAGCGTGTTGGCGGTGCCGAGATCGATCGCCATGTCCTGCGACATGAATTTGAGCCAACGCATCAAGGGATGATATCCGTTATAGGTGAAAGCCGCCCCCGCGCGCGGCGGCAAACGCACAATAAGATGTCTCGACGGGTCGCGGAAGGCCGCCCGTTGGGCTAGACCGCCGCTTGTGTCAATAAGACGACTCCCCGAGCATCTGGTCAACAGGATCGCCGCAGGCGAGGTGGTGGAACGCCCCGCCAGCGCGCTGAAAGAACTGGTCGAGAATGCGATCGACGCGGGCGCGACCCGCATCGCCGTGCGCTTGTGGGCGGGCGGCATCGACGGACTCGAAGTCACCGACGACGGCATCGGCATGGCCCCGGCCGACATGGCGCTGGCGCTGGAGCGCCACGCCACCTCGAAGCTGCCCGACGACGCGATCGAGGCGGTCGGCACGCTCGGCTTCCGGGGCGAGGCCTTGCCCTCGATCGCCAGCGTCGCCCGCCTCACGATCGAGAGCCGCGTGCGCGGCGCCGAGGGCTGGCGCCGCACCGTCGACAATGGCGCCGTGGTCGAGGAAGGCCCCGCTGCCCTTCCGCCCGGCACGCGCGTGAAGGTGGAGGCCCTGTTCGGCCGCGTGCCCGCGCGCGCGAAATTCCTGCGCTCCCCCCGCGCCGAATATGCCGCCTGCCTCGATGCGGTCCGCCGCCTCGCCATGGCGCGGCCGGAGATCGGCTTCTCGCTGGAGCATGACGGCCGCCGCACGCTCGCCGTCCAGCCGGGCGAGAGCGCGCCCGAGCGCGTCGCCGCGCTCACGGATCGCGAACTGGTCCGCAATTCGGTCGCGGTCGATCATGAACGCGAGGGCATCCGCCTCGGCGGCGTCGCCGGTCTGCCTACCTTCAATCGGGGCGTGGCCGATCACCAATATCTGTTCGTGAACGGCCGCCCGGTGAAGGATCGCCTGCTGATCGGCGCGGTGCGCGGCGCCTATCAGGAGATGCTCGCGCGCGATCGCCATCCCGTGCTGGCGCTGTTCCTCGATGTGCCCGCCAGCGAGGTCGACGTGAACGTCCACCCCGCCAAGACGGAGGTGCGCTTCCGCGAACCTTCGCTGGTGCGCGGCCTGATCGTGGGTGGCTTGCGCGCCGCGCTCGATTCGGCCGGCCATCGCAGCGCGCAGCAGCCTTCCGCCGGCGCGCTCGGCCTGTGGCAGCCGGGGGACACCTCCCCCTCCCGCATGCGGGAGGGGGCCGGAGGGTGGGCCTCCAGCGCGGCGACACCCGCCCGCTCGCTGTTCAGCCCGACAGCGCCCCCCACATCTTATGCCGTTCCCGCGAGCGACCCGCTCTGGTCGACCGTCAACGACGCCGCGCGCGATTTCGCCCCCGCCGCCCGCGCCGAATCCGCGATCGAGCCTCCGCCCTCGCCCATCCTCCACCCGCTGGGCGTGGCACGCGGACAGGTCGCGCTCACCTATATCGTGGCGGAGGCCGAGGACGGCCTGATCCTCGTCGACCAGCATGCCGCGCACGAGCGCCTCGTCCTCGAACGGATGCGCCGCGCGGTCGCCGAAGGCGGCGTCGCCAGCCAGGCGCTGCTGCTGCCCGAAGTGGTCGAACTGGACGAGCCCGCCTGCGACCGGCTGGAGGCGCGCATCCCCGAACTGGCCGAAATGGGCCTCGAACTGGAGCGCTTCGGCCCCCGCGCCGTCCTCGTCCGCGCCGTCCCCGCTTTGCTCGGCAAGAGCGACGCGCAGGGCCTCGTCACCGATCTGGCCGACGAACTCACCGCCTATGACGAGGCGCTGTCGCTGAAGGAGCGCCTCGATCACGTCGCCGCGACGATGGCCTGCCACGGCTCCGTCCGCGCCGGCCGCCAGCTCTCGGTGGCGGAGATGAACGCCCTGCTCCGCGAAATGGAGGTCACGCCCCATAGCGGCCAGTGCAACCACGGCCGCCCGACCTGGGTGAAACTATCAAATCTCGATATCGAGAAGCTTTTTGGAAGAAAATGAATAACTTACCTGAACATCGGTCAGATACAAGAAGGTCGAACGACCGTGGTTTGGCAAGCGACCGCTTTCGCCCAGTAGCGGGTGTGTCGATCACGGAGCATAACACCTGAGATCGGGAGCAAGATATGCGGCGCGGACTGGATTGGTGGATACGTTTGATGCTACTTGCGAGCCTCGTCGGCTTCGGTGTTTCTATCGCATTCAAGAAGTCTGACGCCCTCGTGTTGGTCTGGCTGGTCTATGCGTCTGGCGCAGCCTTCATCGCCTCAACGTTTCTCATGCTGGTTGCGGTAAGCCGGTGGCCGCGTAACGGTAGCTAACGCCCCAGTAGCGGACGTTAGATCTTCCTTTCTGTTTGCTCGAAAGCAGCCGCTCGTTCATCGCTAGCGATGAGCTGCTGTGTTGGAGGATGGTGAGTGATCTGGCTTGCGTTTCTCGCCGCGACGGCTGGAGCAGTTTCGGACCCAATGATGTTTGGCGGCCCAGCGAGTTCGTTGGGGAAGCTTGCGGAAGCTGCCCGTAAGTGCGGATACAATGAAGCGGCAGTAACAAAGGCTTTCTTCGGCGCTACCGTCGTCGCACTGCCGATGGCGAGTTTCAGCGATCATCGCCTCAACTGTGTGATGGAATGGTTCCTTGCGCATCCGAAGCTTGAACTCGGGTTCATTGGCAACAAGGCCATCCGCCCCTAACGACGCAATCCCTCGTGACTGCGAAAAGCGGTCGGACCGCTCCCCACCCATTCCAGACGCCGCCATTGTGTTTCATGCCCCGACCTTGGTGAAGCTCGGCCACGCCGACATCGAGAAGTTGTTCGGCCGGAAGTAGGGCATCGCCAACATCCTCCCCCCAGGGGGAGGTGTCAGGCTTCAGCCTGACGGAGGGGGAGGAAGCAGAGCGGTCGCTGACCGCCCCCTCCGTCGCCTTCGGCCCCACAGTGTCGGGTCGCGCATGCCCCCGGCATGGGCTTGGATTGCCGGGGGCAATCCATCCCGACACTCCCTGGCGGGGGAGGATGGAAAAGGCCTACCCCCGATACAGCATCGCCACATCGCACCGTGCATAGCGCGCGCCGAACTCGGCCATTATCCCCGCATCATGCGCGAAGCCCAGTTTCTCGTAGAGGTGGATCGCCGCCTCGGACTTGCGGTTGCTCAGCAGATAGAGCCTGCGCGCGCCCATCTCGCCCGCCTTCGCGATCATCGCCTTCAGCAGGAACTCCCCCGCCTTCAGCCCGCGCGCGCTTTCCAGCACGCCCATCTTGGTCAGCTCATATTGATCCGGCCCCGTCTTCTGCAGCGCGCAGGCGCCGACGATCCCCAGCCCCGGCGCCTCGACGAACAGGATCGTCCCGCCGCCGTCGATGATCCGTTCGCGCGGGTGATCCAGCACGTCGATGTCGGTCTGCTCCAGCCGATACATGGCCTCGATCCACTGGCCGTTGATGGTGCGGAAATGCGGGGCGAGCGCGTCGCTATAGTCATGGATCACCAGCCCCTGCTGGGCCGCCTCCACCGCGCGCCGATGCAGCGGCCGCTCACTCATCCGCTCCTCGATGTGGCCGAGGTTCGCCAGAAACGGCCCGGCCAGATCGCCGAGCATATCCCCCACCGCGCCCTCGATCTGCGGCCACAGCAGGCTCTTCGCCCGTGCCATCGCCGCCTCGCCCTCCGCCGTCAGCGCGACCGTCTTGTGCCGCTGGTCGCGCCCGCGCCGCGCCACCTCCACCAGACCCATCTCGGACAGCTTGGCCACGGTGCGTGTGATCGCCGGCTGGCTCAGTTGCAGTGCCTCGGTCAGTTCGCCGATCGTCTGCGGCCCATCGAGATCCAGCGTCGCCAGCAGCGCATATTGCCCGGGCTGCACCGCCAGCCCGATCCGCTCGCTGATCTTCACGACATCGGCCTGCATCTTCTCCGCCAGCCGCTTGAGCCGGCTGCCGAGGAACAATTGCGCCCGCTCGGTCACGATATCCCGCATCACCAACCTCATAACATGTTATATAGTGAGGTATGGAGATTCCCGGTCCCGGTCAAGCGATGGCGCCGTTCTCCGCCGATGTCATAAGGCGCCATGTCCGAATCGCCGCTCATGATCCGCCTCGCCGCCGCCGCCGACCTTCCCCGCCTCCATCCCGTGATCGAGCGCGCCTATCGCGGCGATGCCGCGCGCGGCGGCTGGACGCACGAGGCGGACCTGATCGAGGGCGCGCGCACCGATCTCGCCACGCTGGAGGCGATCCTCGCCGCGCCCGACAGCCGCCTGCTGGTCGCGGAGCGGGACGGCACGATCATCGGCTGCGTGCAGATCAGCGACCGGGACGCGGGCCTTACCTATCTCGGGCTGCTCTGCATCGATCCCGCGCTGCAGGCCGCCGGACTCGGCCGCCAGCTCATCGCCGCAGCCGAAGCGGACGCGCGCGTCACCTTCGCCACCACCACGATCGAGATGACGGTGATCGACAGCCGTCACGAACTTGTCGCTTATTATGAGCGGCGCGGCTATCGGCGCACGGGCGAGCGGCGGGCCTTCCCGATCCCGCTCGATCCGCCGCTTTCGATGGTGGTGCTGGCGAAGGAGTTACAGCCATGACGACGACCCCGTTCCGCACGCTGGACGACACCTTCACCGCCGCCGGCCAGATCCAGCCGTCCGACGTGACCGAGGCCGCCGCCGCCGGCTACGCGCTCGTCATCAACAATCGCCCCGAAGGCGAGGATCCCGGCCAGCCCACCGGCGCCGAGATCGAAGCCGCAGCGCAGGCCGCCGGCCTGTCCTATGTCGCGATCCCGGTCGATCATTCGGGCATGCGCCGCGATCAGGTGGATGCGATGAAGGCCGCGCTGGAAGCCGCCACCGGCCCGGTGCTGGCCTTCTGCCGCTCGGGCACGCGCTCCACCTTCCTCTGGGCCTTCGCCCGCGCCGAACTGGGCGACGCCCCCGCCGATCTCGTCGCGAAGGCCGACGCGCAGGGCTACAACGTCCGCCCGCTGTTCGGCTGAACTTTTCCCTCTTCCTCGTCATTCCCGCGAACGCGGGAACCCAGTTTTCTTGTTTCAGCTAGGTTCCCGCGTTCGCGGGAATGACGAAAAGAACAGCTAGGCCGTTTGCGGCCGCCCCTACCGCGCCTTGGATCCCCCCGCAGCGTCCACGGATGCCGTCTCCGGTTCACCCGACACACCGTGACCCCGCGCCAGATAGTCCGCCGACTGCATCTCCATCAGGCGCGAAACGGTGCGTTCGAATTCGAACGCGTCCTCGCCCGCCGGATACAGCTTCTCCGCCTCGGCCGCCGCCGTCGCCAGCAGCTTCACGCCATGTTCGTACAGCGCATCGATCAGCACCTTGAAGCGCGCCGCCTCGTTGCGCCTCTCCACCGTCAGGATCGGGATGCCGACGATGATCACGGTGTGGAAGGCGCGCGCGATCGTCAGATAATCGGCCGCGCCCCGCGCCTCGCCGCACAGCCGCTTGAACGAGAAGACCGCCACGCCCTTTAGCGCCTTGGGCACATGCAGCGTCCGTCCGCCCTGCACCGCCAGATCGCAGGACGGCACATGCGCACGGTCCTCGGGCGGATAGTCGGTCAGGCGGAAGAAGGCGCGCGACACGGCCTGCGTCGCCGCATCGCCCAACGGCACATACCAGGTCGGGAAACCCGCCAGACGCTCCAGCCGGTAATCGGTCGGGCCGTCCAGCGTCATCACGTCCAGCTTTTCCTGCAGCAGATCGATGAAGGGCAGGAAAAGCTGGCGGTTGAGCCCATCCTTGTAGAGGTCGGTCGGCGCGCGGTTGGAGGTCGTCACCACCGTCACGCCGCGCTCGAACAGGGCCGCGAACAGCCGGCTCATGATCGCGGCGTCGGCCATGTTGTTGACGACCATTTCGTCGAAGCAGAGCAGCTTGGCGTCCGCCGCCAGCGCGTCGGCCACGGGCGGGATCGGATCGCCTTTTTCCTTCACGCGCTCGCGGCGCAGGCGATCATGCACTTCCAGCATGAATTCGTGGAAATGGACGCGGCGCTTGGGCTGGGTCTCGGCGCTGTCGAAAAACAGATCCATCAGCATGGATTTGCCGCGCCCCACGCCGCCCCACATGTACAGGCCGCGCGGCACCGCCTTCTTGCGGCCGAGCAGTCGCCCGAACAGGCCCGTCTCGTCGGGTTTGGCCAGCTCCACCGCCAGCGCGTCCAGCCGCTGCACGGCGCGCGCCTGATCCGGATCGGGCTTCAGCTCGCCGGCCGCGACCAGCGCCCGATAGCGTTCGAGGACCGCCGCCATGCCCGGTTCCTCAGCGCGGTTTGCGGAGCGTGCCGGAGAAAGCCATCACGGGCGCGCCGTCCTGCTCGATCATCCCGCGCGCGAACAGCATCCGCCCCGTCTCGCGCAGCACCTCGACCACGGCGTCCGCCGGCTTGCCGACCTGCCCCGCCCCGATGAACTGGCAGCTCGTATCCACCGTGACGCCGCCCAGCACATTATAGCCGAGCGCGGTCGGCACGATGAACAGGGCCTGGTCGGCCAGCGCCATCAGGAAGCCGCCATGCAGCGATCCGCCGACATTCTGGTGGCCGCGATGCGTATCGATCCGCAGCCGCGCGACGGTCGCCGCCTCCACGCGGACGCGGCTCGCGCCGAAGATGTCGAAGAACGTCCCCGTCTCGATCGCGGGACGGAGCAGCCAGCCGGGATTTTCGGGATCGGGCGCGTAGCCGTACGATCCGCTTCCCCGGCCATCGGGCAGAGCGTCGCTCAGACCTGGCGCTCCACTTCCATCTTCTTGATCTCGGCGATCGCGCGCGCCGGGCTCAGGCCCTTGGGGCAGACGTTCGCGCAGTTCATGATCGTGTGGCAGCGATAGAGGCGGAACGGATCTTCCAGCTCGTCCAGACGCTCGCCGGTCATCTCGTCGCGGCTGTCGGCCAGCCAGCGATAGGCCTGCAGCAGGATCGCCGGGCCGAGGAACTTGTCGCTGTTCCACCAGTAGCTGGGGCACGACGTCGAGCAGCAGGCACACAGGATGCACTCGTAGAGGCCGTCCAGCTTGCTGCGATCCTCCGGCGACTGCAGCCGCTCCTTGCCCGAAGGCGCGGGCGACACGGTCTGCAGCCACGGCTGTATCGACGCATATTGCGCGTAGAAGTGCGTGAAATCGGGGACGAGATCCTTGATCACGTCCATGTGCGGCAGCGGCGTGATCCGCACCTCGCTCTTGCAATCCTCGATCGCGGTCGTGCAGGCGAGGCCGTTCTTGCCGTCGATGTTCATCGAGCACGAGCCGCAGATGCCTTCGCGACAGGAACGGCGGAACGTCAGCGAGCTGTCGACCTCGTTCTTGATCTTGATCAGCGCGTCGAGGACCATCGGGCCAGTTTCGGCAAGGTCGATCTCATACGTGTCGTACCGCGGATTTTCGCCGGAGTCGGGATCGTAGCGATAGATCTTGAACGAGCGCGGCTTGGCCGCGGCCTCTGCCTTATGCGCCTTACCCTTCTTGATGACGCTGTTTTTGGGGAGCGCGAATTCGGCCATGCGTGATCCTTCCGTTGCGAAGGCCGATAGCGGCTACGACCGGCGACGAAAAGCCCCGGATTGCCGCAACGCAGCGCGAAAGGCCATCGGATCGCGAGATGCATCGACGTCAGCACATCGGTGACAGGATATCAGCACATAATGTCGGAATATTAATGCATATCATCAGGTATTGCGATATTTGATTGTAGAATTGTTCACGGCACCCTGCTAATGCGCTGAACACATGCGGGGCACGCCCGCGCCGGAATGCAGGGTGGCGAAGGGCGTTCGCCGCCACTAATGCACCGCCATTCCGAATCGAACCATAAGGAAGCTCCTGCCGATGCGCATCGCCATCGCCTCCGATCACGCCGCCGTTGCGCTGAAGGCCGCGCTCGTGGCATGGTTGCGGGAGCAGGATTACAGCGTCGAGGATCTCGGCCCCTTCGATACCGCCTCCGTCGATTATCCCGATTACGGCTATCGTCTCGCCCGCGCGATCGGGGAAGGCCGCGCCGATCGCGGCATCGCGCTCTGCGGATCGGGCATCGGCATCTCGATCGCCGTCAACCGCCACCCCGCCGCCCGCTGCGCGCTCGTGTCGGAGCCCGTCTCCGCCGGCCTCGCCCGCCAGCATAATGATGCGAACATCATCGCGCTCGGCGCCCGCATGATCGGCGAGGTGATGGCCAAGGCCTGCGTCCGCACCTTCCTCGCCACCGAATTCGAAGGCGACCGGCATCAGCGCCGCGTCGCCATGCTGTCCAGCCCGGAGCTCGGCTCCCACGTCCAAGAGGCCTGACTATCTATGAGCGACGCTCTGAAGCCCGAAGGTTATTTCACCCAGTCCCTGAAGGACTCCGATCCGGCCGTGTTCGCCGGCATCACGCAGGAAATCGTGCGTGAGAAGAAGCAGATCGAGCTGATCGCCTCCGAGAACATCGTCTCCAAGGCGGTGCTGGACGCGCAGGGCTCGGTCTTCACCAACAAATATGCAGAGGGCTATCCGGGCAAGCGTTACTATCAGGGCTGCCACCCGTCCGACGTGGTGGAGCAGCTGGCGATCGATCGCGCCAAGCAGCTGTTCGGCTGCGACTTCGCCAACGTGCAGCCCCATTCGGGCGCGCAGGCGAACGGCGCGGTGATGCTCGCGCTGACCAAGCCCGGCGACACGATCATGGGCATGAGCCTGGATGCCGGCGGCCACCTCACGCACGGCGCGCGCCCGGCCATGTCGGGCAAGTGGTTCAACGCGATCCAGTATGGCGTCACCCGCGACACCCACCTGATCGATTATGATCAGGTCGAGGCGCTGGCGAAGGAGCACAAGCCCACGCTCATCATCGCGGGCGGCTCGGCCTATCCCCGCCACATCGATTTCGCCCGCTTCCGCGCGATCGCGGACGAGGTCGGCGCGAAATTCATGGTCGACATGGCGCACTTCGCCGGCCTCGTCGCCGGCGGCACGCACCCCACCCCGTTCGGCCACGCGCATGTCGTGACGACCACCACGCACAAGACGTTGCGCGGCCCGCGCGGCGGCGCGGTCTTCACCAATGACGAGGCGATCGCCAAGAAGATCAACTCGGCGGTGTTCCCGGGCCTGCAGGGCGGCCCGCTGATGCACGTCGTCGCCGCCAAGGCGGTCGCATTCGGCGAAGCGCTCCAGCCCAGCTTCAAGCTCTATGCCCAGGCCGTGATCGACAATGCGCAGGCGCTCGCCGCCCGCCTCAAGGAGCGCGGCGCCGCCGTCGTCTCGGGCGGCACGGACACGCATCTCGCTTTGATCGATCTCACCCCGCTGGGCGTGACCGGCAAGGATGCGGACGAGGCGCTGGAGCGCTCGGCCATCACCTGCAACAAGAACGGCATCCCGTTCGATCCGCTGCCCCCGGTGAAGACGAGCGGCATCCGCGTGGGCTCGCCCGCCGGCACGACGCGCGGCTTCGGCGTGGCCGAATTCCAGGAGATCGGCGACATGATCGCGGACGTGCTGGATGGCCTGCGCAAGAATGGCGAGCAGGGCGACGCGCAGGTGGAGCAGAATGTCCGCGCCCGCGTCGAGGCGCTGTGCGACAAGTTCCCGATCTATCCGGGCCTGTAAAACACGCGATCCGCTCGCTTCGAGCGGAGATCGAGCCTGCCGGGATCGCAGTCGAGAAGGCGCCGCCATCTCGCGCTGATCTCTCGGCAGGCTCAAGCCTACTCGACATTGCCGCGATGTCATGCCTAAGGGCGCGCCATGCGCTGCCCTTTCTGCGGACATGCCGATAGCCAGGTGAAGGACAGCCGCCCCGCGGAAGATGGGGCGGCGATCCGTCGTCGGCGTCAGTGCGAGAAGTGCGATGCGCGCTTCTCCACCTTCGAACGCGTGCAGTTGCGCGAGTTGACGGTCGTGAAGAAGGATGGCGAGCGCCAGCCCTTCGTCCGCGCCAAGCTGGAACGCGCGATCGAAACCGCCGCCCGCAAGCGCCCGATCTCCCAGGAGGAGATCGAACGCCTGATCAGCCGCATCCAGCGCCAGTTCGAGACGAGCGGCGACAGCGAAGTCTCGGCCACCCGCATCGGTGAGGCCGCGATGGAAGGCCTGCGCGCGCTCGACAGCGTCGCCTACATCCGCTTCGCCAGCGTCTATAAGGACTTCCGCGAGGCCAAGGATTTCGAGGAATTCGTAGGGGCCGTGCAGGCGGCGCGAGGGGAATAGGGCTCTTCCTCTCTTCTGCCGCCCGCTCCCTCCCCCGTTCGGTTCGAGCTTGTCGAGAACCCCGCCCGCGCGGCAAGCTTCGGCATATGAGCTTCTGGATCTACATCCTCCGCTGCGCCGACGGCACCTATTACACTGGCCACACTGACGATCTCGACCGCCGCATAGCCGAACATGAAGCAGGCGCCCTCCCCGGCTACACCCATGATCGCCGCCCGGTGACGCTGATGTTCTCAGAGAACGTCCAGACCCGCCTCGAAGCGCTGGAGCGGGAGAAACAGATCAAGGATTGGTCGCGGAAGAAGAAGGAAGCCCTCTTCCAATCGGACTGGCAGTCTCTATCGGAGGCCGCGCGTTCTCGACCCCGCATCTCGACTGCGCTCGATGCTCGCTCGAACCAAACGGATTCAAACACGATCTTGTCTGCCATCATCCCTCCCCCCGCCATCGTCCTCGTCCGCCCCCAGCTGGCGGAGAACATCGGCAAGGCCGCGCGCGCCATGCTCAATTTCGGGCTCACGGATCTGCGCCTCGTCTCCCCGCGCGACGGCTGGCCCAATCCGTCCGCCGGCCCCGCCGCGTCCGGCGCGGACATCGTGCTGGAGCGCGCCCGCGTGTTCGACAGCGTGGCGGAGGCCGTGGCCGATCGTGCGCACGTCTTCGCCACCACGGTTCGCAAGCGCGGCGTCACCAAGCCGGTCGTCACGCCCGAGCAGGCCGCCGCCACGATCCATGCCGAGCCCGGCGGCACCGCCATCCTCTTCGGTCCCGAACGTTCGGGGCTGGAGACGGACGACGTCGCCGTCGCGCGCACGATCCTCACCGTGCCGATCAATCCCGAATTCGGCTCGCTCAATCTGGCCCAGGCGGTGATCCTCGTCGCCTATGAATGGTCGAAGGCGGAGGCGCTCGCCTCCCCGCCGACCACCGATCTCGGCTCGCCCGCGCCGCAGGCCGAGCTGGACGGCATGATCGCGCAGTTGGACGTGATGCTGGAGGATTCGGGCTATTTCTTCCCGCCCGATCGCCGCGCCACCGTGAAGCGCACGCTGCGCACCCTGCTCACCAAGCCCGGCTGGAATTCGCAGGAGGTCCGCACGGTGCGCGGCGTCCTCTCCGCGCTCGATCGCCCCCGCCCGCGCCGGGGGTGAGAAACCCGCGTCGGGGGTGAGAAAAACGAGCTCAGCTCTCCCCGTTCGTGCTGAGCCTGTCGAAGCACCGTACTGCTTTCTTCTATCCCGTCGCAGGAGAAGAGCCGTGCTTCGACAAGCTCAGCACAAACGGGAAAGGAGGGGAAAAAGCCCGCTTATTTCCCGCGCAGCTTCCTCAGCAGGCCGCCGTTCGTCATCCCCTCGAACATCGCGCCCGGCCCTTCGGCGTCCAGCACCTCATTCTCGGCCAGCCATGCCTCGACCTCGTTGAGTTCGGGGATTTCGTACGGCCGCAGCGTGTTGCCGCCCTTCGCCGCGCTCTTCTTCGCCAAAGCCTCGATCGCGCCGATCAGCGATCCACGCCGCGCGATTTCCGCAGTCACCACCGCGGCCTTCACGCCCAGATGCTCGGCGATCAGATCGTCGCGGATCTCGCAGATCGTGTCGGCCCCCGCCCCGCCCGGATCGATCGAAACATCACATTCGGTATCGAGGCCGAGCGAGCGATTGTTCATGTTCGCGGAGCCGATCCGCAGCGTGCGCCCGTCCACGATCATGACCTTGGCGTGGACGTAGATGGGCGCGCCGTCCGCCGTATAGGGATGATAGATGCGGAAGCGACCATGCCGGTCGTGCCGTCGCAGCGCCGCCACCAGCCGCGCGCGCGCCGTATCCATCGCGATCGGCTCCAGCCAGCCCTGCGCGCTCTCCGGATTCACGATCACGATCTCCGGCCCGTCCACCTCGTCCAGCCGCGCGGCGATCGCCTCGGCGATCCGGCGCGAGGCGAAATACTGGCTCTCGGCATAAATCGCCGTCTTCGCCGCCCGGATCTGCGCCACGAACAGATCCTCGATCTCATGCACCGCGCGGCAGCCCGGCATATCCGGCCGGGTGCGGGCGATGCCGACCTCCACGTCGCTGAATTGCGGTTCCAGCCCGTCCGGCCAGCAATCGCCGCTCGCGCGCACCGGCATGATCTTGTGGCCGCCCGCCCGCTTCCAGCGATCGCGCGCCAGCGTGCCCAGAGCCGCCGCCACCGGCCCTTCCAGCGCGGTCGTCACGTCATGCCAGGGTTTGTAGGGCTCGCCCGCCGGGGTCGTCCGCCCCGGATCGCCATCGCGGTGGCAGCGCGTGTCCCAGCGCTCGCTGGTCATGTCGATCCCGCCGCAGAATCCCAGCGCATCGTCGATCACCACGATCTTCTGGTGGTGCGATCCGGCCGGCGGGTGAAAGCTGTCCAGCTTGGTGTGGATGCGCTTATGCATCATCCAGTGCGCGATCGTCACCACATTGGTGCCGCGCAACAGCGTCTTCAGGGCGCCCACGTCCCAGCGCAGCAGGAACAGTTCCAGCCCCGGCGTGCGCTCCACCAGCCAGTAGAGGAAATCGCCCACCGTCTCGGGTTCGCCCGGCTCGCGTTCGCCGTCATGGATCAGCCGGATGCGCGCGTCGAAATCCCAGCCGATCAGCATGATCCGCTTCCGCGCCTTCAGCATGGCGGAGCGGGCGTGCCGGAAATAATCCTCGGCATCCACGATCACGCTCATCCGCGATGCCCGTGCGCTCCGCCAGAAAAGCCGTTCGTCCACTGGGCCTGCCTCCGCGATTCCCGGCCCGGAAATGCGGGCGTTTTCCGAAGCCTGCCCTTGGCCCGGCCGGCACGACCCCGCAAGAATTGACTCGCGCCACCCACCTCTCTAAAGGCGCCGCTTCGCAATTGGCCCCACACCCCGGTGAAGTGGTGGCCCTGCCCTCATCCTCGGATCGAGACCAGCAGCGCGGACCCGGGATTTCCGTGCGGTTTCGGCCGCGCACCACGCAATTGAAGGACAGACATATGTCGAAGCGCTCCAGCGCCAAGTACAAGCTCGATCGCCGCATGGGCGAGAACATCTGGGGTCGCCCGAAGTCCCCGGTGAACAAGCGCGAATATGGCCCCGGCCAGCACGGTCAGCGCCGCAAGGGCAAGGCCACCGACTTCGGCATCCAGCTGAAGGCGAAGCAGAAGCTCAAGGGCTATTACGGCGACGTCACCGAGAAGCAGTTCAAGAAGGCCTATGCCGAGGCGGACCGCATGAAGGGCGACACCGGCCAGAACCTGATCGGCCTGCTCGAGCGCCGTCTGGACGCCGTCGTGTATCGCGCCAAGTTCGCGCCGACCATCTGGTCCTCGCGCCAGCTCGTCAGCCACGGCCACATCCGCGTCAACGGCGTGAAGTGCAACATTGCGTCGCGTCTGGTGAAGCCGGGCGACGAGATCACGCTGGGCACCAAGGCGCAGGAAATGGCGCTGGTGATGGAGGCCCAGGGCCTCTCCGAGCGCGAAATCCCCGATTACGTCGCCGCCGATGGCAGCGCCAAGGTCACCTTCATCCGCGTTCCGGCGCTCGATGAGGTGCCCTATCCGGTGAAGATGGAACCGAACCTGGTCGTCGAGTTCTACTCGCGCTGATCGGATCCTCCGGGAGACAACGAAAGGGCGGTGCCGGCAACGGCGCCGCCCTTTTCGTTTTTGGGGGCTTCGCTCACCCTTCCCCGCCACACCCCGTCCGCTCGGTTCGAGCCTGTCGAGAACCCGCCAGCGCCGCACGAGGCCAGTAGTTCATCCTCCCCCGCCAGGGGGAGGTGGCGCCGAAGGCGACGGAGGGGGAGGTCAGCGATCCCCTTCGACTTTGGCACCTCGCTCAACCGCGAGCGCAACGATCTGCCGGACCATATCCTCAAGCTCCGCAAGCACATCCCCGGCAGAATAACGGATCACCAGAACGCCCCGCTCCGCCAGCCACACATCCCGCTTCGCATCGCGTGCAGGGTGATCGGCTCGATTATGTGCCTCGCCGTCCACCTCAACAGCAAGACGTGACGGCGCATGATAGAAATCCAGCACATAATCGCCCGCCGGATATTGCCTGCGGAAGCGCAGGCCGGCGTCATTGCCTCGCAGCGCAAGCCAAAGACGGACCTCGGGTAAAGTCATCTCCGCCCGCAATCGCTTTGCCCGGAGGCGGCCGTCCTCTGATCCCGTCAGCCGCACAGCATCCTCCCCCTCCGTCAGGCTGCGCCCGCCACCTGCCCCTGACGGGGGAGGACGAGATGGTCACCGCCTCTAATCGCCACGCCCTGTTCCGTTCAGTTCGAGCCTGTCGAGGGCCCGCCAGCCTCGCCTGGAGCTACGCCCTTGTTCAGCGATGAACGGCACGCGGCGGATCGCTATCCGCGAGGCCGTCGCGGAAGTGCGCACCAGCCTTTCTCAGCGCAGCCTCTATCTGAAGGCGCACCATCCTTCCCGATCCTCTTTAGATGCCATGAGCCCCAGAGTGACAATCCGTTCGGCTTCGAAGGGTATCCATTCCGCGAAGGTCAAAGGCCGATCTGGCATTGCCCAAGCGTCCTTCACCTAGAGGCTCATCGCATTTCGATCGGCGGCAGGCCCGCGCCGCACCAAGGGCAGAATGCGATATCGATTACACTGCTTCCACCGTCGTGGATCATCAAGCCGTAGCCGCCATTGAGCTCGGTGATCAAAGCATCTGGGCAATCCGCTCGATCTGCATGAATTGCGCAGGTGGAGTTCAAATCGGCGGCCATCCTATCGCAGCAGGGGGTCGAGATCATATTGCCCTCACCGACGCGGCGGCCGCATCACCGCGAACAGCGCCAGGCTCCCCACCGTGACCCCCACGAAGCCTAGGATGTCCCCCATCTTCCCGATCGCGACCAGCAGCACCATCGCCGCCATCCCCACCCATGCGGCAGGCGCCAGGATGCGAAACGTCAACGGCCTCCCCCCGATCGCCACGTCCCGCCGCCGCAGCGACAGGGCCGCCGCGCAGGCCAGAAAGTAGATCCCCGCCGTCGCCAGCGTCGACAGGATCGCCAGCCCCTCGAACGTCCCCGTCGCCGCCAGCAGAAACGCCAGCACGGTGTGGAAGAGGATCGCCACATAGGGCGTCTGCCACGTGGGATGCACGCGCCCGAACACGGCCGGAAGCAGCCCGTCCCGCCCGAAGGCGAACAGCACGCGCGGCGCCCCGAAAATGTCGCTGCCGATCCACACCAATCGCGACAAGGCCGCGCCGAACAGCAGCACCAGCCCCAGCGTGGGGTTCACCGCGCCCATCGCATCCGCCAGCGGCTCGGCCGATCCGGCCAGCGCCGGGCCCAGCAGCCCCTGCGCCACCAGCTGGATCGCGATATAGAGGAAGGGCACGAACACCATCGCCAGCATCGTCGCCTTGGGCACGGTGCGCGCAGGGTCCGCCACCTCGCCGCTCGCCGCCAGCGGCGTCTCCATCCCGCAGAAGGCGAACAAAGCCAGCTGCACCGCCGCGCCGAAGCTGGCCAGGTCGAGCGGCGTCGGCGCCGCATGGCTTTCCGGAGGCCGATGTCCGCCAAGGATCGCCACCGTCCCCACCACCAGAAACAGGCCGAGCGGGATCAGCTTGATGACGGTGCCGGACGCGATGATCCGCGCCGCCAGTCCCACGCCCAGCAGATTCACCGTCATGATCCCGCCGAACATCAGCAGGAGCAGCACTATCCGCGCGCCGGGCCCGGCCAATGCGGGCGTCAGCGTGCCGATCCCGTCGCAGAAGGCCGCCGCGATCCCGCCGCAGGCCAGCACGCTCGCCAGCCAGATGTAGATGCCGCACAGGAACGCCCAGCGCCGCCCGAACGCCGCCTCCACCGTGCCATAAGCGCCGCCGCTGGTCGGAACCCGACTGCCCGCCTCGGCGAAGCAGATCACCACCGCGCCCATCGCCAGCGCGCAGCCCAGATAGACGAGCATCGTATAGGGCCCGGCCGAGGCCGCCATCGATCGCGGCAGCGTGAAGATGCCACCGCCGACCACGCCGTTGACGATGCTGGCGGCCAGCGCCCACGTCCCCACGCCGCGCCGTAGCCCCTGATCGCGCGAAACCTCTTCGCCCGCGATGTTCGCCCCGATCCCCGCCAGCGCCGCCCCCTCTTGCCGATGAAGCGGGGAAGGTGCCCGAGCGGGGGAGCCTCTGCAAGGCACGTCAAATGATCGGGAAATACCGATCGATCTTGACGACCCCGATAACATCGGCAATTTCCGATGCATGGAAACCGACTCCGCCCTCGCCACCCTCGCGGCGCTCGCTCATCCGACACGCCTCGACGCGTTTCGCCTGCTGATCCGGCACGAACCCGAGGGCCTCAGCACCGGGCAACTGGTCGAGGCGAGCAAGCTCAGCCAGAGTACGTTGTCCACGCATCTCGCGGTGCTGGCCGGTGCCGGGCTCGTCACGGCCGAGAAGCGCGGGCGCCAGCAGATCCAGCGCGCGAATATCGATCGCCTCCGCGCGCTGATGTCCTTTCTCGTGAAGGATTGCTGCCAGGGTCGCCCGGAATTGTGCGAGCCTTTGCTCGCCGAACTCACCTGCTGCTGAGAGGCCGGTCATGACCGACATCATCCTCTATCATAATCCCGATTGCGGGACTTCGCGCAACGTCCTCGGGTTGATCAGGGCGGCGGGCGTGGAGCCGCACGTGATCGAATATCTGAAGACGCCGCCCGCCCGCGCGCTGCTCGTCGACCTGATCCGCCGCGCGGGCCTCACCCCACGCACGCTGCTGCGCGAGGCCGGCACGCCTTATGCCGAACTGGGGCTCGGCGATCCCGGCCTGACCGACGAGGCGCTGATCGACGCGATGATGGCGCACCCGATCCTGATCAACCGCCCGCTGGTGGTGACGCCGTCAGGCGTGAAGCTGTGCCGCCCATCCGATACGGTGCGCGACCTCCTCTCCCCGCAGAAGGCTCCGGCATGAGCCGCGTCCGCCCTCTGCCCGATCCCGATCGCTTTCCCGCCCTCGATCCCGCTTATGTGATCGATCGGCCCGCGCTCGGCCTTGGCGCGGATCAGCCGCCGCCGCGTATCCTGCTGCTTTACGGTTCGCTGCGCCGGCGTTCCTTCTCGCGGCTCTGCGTGGAGGAGGCGGCGCGCCTGCTCCAGCGGTTCGGGGCGGAAACGCGCATCTTCGATCCGTCGGACCTGCCCCTGCCCGATCAGACACGGGGCGACGATCATCCGGCGGTCCACGAACTGCGCGCGCTTTCGCTCTGGTCGGAAGGTCAGGTCTGGTGCAGCCCGGAGCGGCATGGCCAGATCAGCAGCGTGATGAAGGCGCAGGTCGATCATCTGCCGCTGGCCTTGGGCGGGATGCGGCCGACGCAAGGGCGCACGCTGGCGGTGATGCAGGTGTCGGCCGGCTCGCAATCGTTCAACAGCGTCAACACGTTGCGCCTGCTCGGCCGCTGGATGCGGATGTTCACCATCCCCAACCAATCGTCGGTCGCGATGGCCTATAAGGAGTTCGGCGACGACGATCGGATGCGCCCCTCCCCTTATTATGATCGCATCGTCGATGTGATGGAGGAACTGGTGCGGATCACGGTGCTGATGCGCCCGCATGCGACGCAGCTTGTCGATCGCTATTCGGAGCGCAGGGAGGCCGGTGAGAAGGCCCGCGCCGAAGACCCCGCCGCGGCCGCCCTCCCATCGCGCTGAGCGCTCCCTTCGCGATATCGGATTTTCTGACGGGACACCGGGCCCGGCCCGCGCGCCCTATAAGCGCAGACGCTCCCGGACAGGCCCGCGCCCTTCTCAGGCCGCCTTCAGATAATCGAACACCGCCCGGTTGCGGCCCTCGCGCTTCGCCCGATAGAGCGCGGCGTCGGCCGCCTGCACCAAAGTCGATCCGTCGCGCGCCATGCTCTCGTCCCAGCGCGCCACGCCGAAGGACATGCTGGTCGCGCCCAGCGTGCTGCCGCTGCGCTTGATGTTGAGTTCGGTGATGCCCTGGCGCACGCGCTCCACGCGCTCGGCCACTGTCTCGGCCGAGCAGCCCGGCACGATGATCGTGAATTCCTCGCCGCCATAGCGGCACACCACGTCGCCGTCGCGGAACAGGCGCTGCATCTCGGCGGCCACCGCCTGGAGCACGGCATCGCCCGCGTCGTGACCGAACTCGTCGTTGAAGCGCTTGAAGTGATCCACGTCGCACATCACGACGCTCAGCGGCGCGCCCGAGCGGCTGGCGCGCGCGATTTCCAGCGCCAGGGTCTCTTCCATGTAGCGGCGGTTGAACAGACCGGTCAGCGGATCGCGGATCGTCTGCTCGCGCAGGCCGCGCTGCAGCCGCTGGTTGACGAGCGCGGAGGCGATATTCTCGGCCATGATCGAGAGGCGGAAGCTCGCATCCTCGCTCACGACGCCATCCAGGTAGAGCGTGCCGATCACTTCGCCGCCGGCCAGCAGCGGCTCGCAATGATAGCTCGCCTCCGTGTCGTGGACATGCGCGCAGACGATGTCGGAGCCCGGCTCGGTCAGGAAATGCGGCTGGCCGCGACGCAACGCCCAGCACTGGTCCGGCGCGAAGCCGTCCATTTCGGCCGCCTCCTGCCCGCCCCAACCCGCGATCGGCACCAGCAGGTTGCGCGAATTGTTGTGGGCGAACAGCATGCCCCCGCTGCCCGGCAGCACGCGCGGCACGAACACGCGGATCACCTGCGCCAGTTCGTCGTCGGTGCGGGCCGCCTGCATCCGGTGCGCCATGCCGCCCAGCAAAGCGATCACGTCGCCATGCTCGCGCAGCGTCTCGCTGCTCTGCATCAGCTCGGCATGCGCCACCTTCAGCTCGCGCTCGCTGCGGACCTGATCGGACACCGCGAATTCCAGCCGATCGGCCATCGCATTATAGCCCTTGGCGAGATGGGCGAATTCCTCGGATCCCATCTCGTCCTCGATGCGCCGGTTGCGATCGCCCGTGCCCAGCGCCGCCATAGCATCCTCGATCAGCCCCACCGGACGACGGATGTTGCGGATCAGCACGATGCAGACGGACAGGACCATCAGCGCGATCACCGGACCACCGATCAGCGCGAGTTCCTTCACATGCGTCAGGCGATCGTCGGCCGCCTTGATCCGCCCCGCCTGCAGCGCATGCTCCTCTTCCAGCAGCGCGGTTGCGCGCGCCGTCAGCGCGATCATCAGATCGCGCCCCTTGCCGGTCGCGATATAGGCTTCCGCCTGCGCGAAATCGCCGTGCCGGCCCAGGTCCAGCGGCGTGCGCAGCACCTGGATGCGCTCCGCCATCAACTGCTTCAGTTCGCGCGCGCGGCCATTCTGCACGTCATTGTCCGCCGTGAGCGCGTCCACCTGCGTCAGCGCGCGTTGCGCCGCCGCGACCCGCTGCTCGAACGAGCGGACGAACTGGGGGTTGTGCGTCAGCAGGAAACCGCGCTGGCCCGATTCCGCCTCGCGCAGATTGATCAGCGCCGTCTCCAGCGCTTCGATCACCTGCCCCGAATGCGTCACCCACCGAAAGCTCTCGCGCGTCTGGACGGAGGCGTCCGCCAGAGAAGCGACCAGCACCAGCAGGGCGACGATGACGACGGTGCCGAGGGCGGCGACGCGGGAGGAAAGCGAAGGGAACATGCCTCTTCGTAACCGAACGACCTTAACAAAGATCAACCGGCGATGCCGTAATGCCACGGCCCGTCGAAAGTTCCCGCCTCTTTTCCGCTCGCCCGAAGGCCGTCCTATTGGCCGAGAACCGCCATGAATGCCTTCATCGCCGCCGCCTCGCCCTGCGGATCGTTCCACACGGCGCCGCTTACGGCGATGAAGTCCGCACCGGCCGCGATCAGGGGTGGGGCGTTAACGGGCGTTATCCCGCCGATCGCCACGCAGGGCGGCTCGAACAACGTCGTCCACCAGCCGAGGATGGAGGGGTCCGCCCGATGCTTCACCTCCTTGGTGGTCGTCGGATAGAAGCTGCCGAACGCGACATAGTCCGCCCCCGCCTCGCCCGCTTCCATCGCCAGGTGGCGGCTGTCGTGGCAGGTCACGCCGATCTGTGCGTCGGGGCCCAGCAGATCGCGCGCCGCGCGCGGATCGCCATCGTCCTGCCCCAGATGCACGCCGTCCGCGCCGAGCCGTTTCGCCAGTCCGATGCTGTCGTTGACGATGAAGGTCACCTCGCGATCCGCGCACAGCCGCCGGATCGGTTCGGCCAGCCGCGCGATCGCGTGATCGTCGATACCCTTCAGTCGAAGCTGGAAAGCGGCGACCTGCCCGGCATCGAACGCGGCCGTCAGGCGATCGGTGAAGCTCTCATCGATCGCCGGGGGCGAGATCAGGTAAAGCTGGCAGGCGGGCCGCCGCTCGTCCCGCTCGAAACGGTCCGCAAAACCGGGGTCCAGCGCCAGCGCATCGTCTTCGTCATCCATGTCCATCCGCGCCCTGTAGCTCCGTCAGCGCGGCGGAGAAAGCGGCAGGATCATCGAGCCTGTGCGCGACGGCATGGATCAGGCGCCCCCGGCGACCCCGGATCGGCGCGTTCAGCTCGACGATAACGTTCGGATAGGCCAGCAGCGACAAGCGGGCGATGCTCCTGTCCTTCAGGCTGGCGGCACTCCATTCGGAGCGCAGACCGGCGATGCGGGCCGCCGGGATGTCGATCCGGTGCAATGTGCCCGCCCGCATCAGCACATGCCCCTCGCCCACCAGTACGGGCAGGCGCCGGAACGAGCGGATCAGCCGCACGAGCCAGACGATCACCGCCACGCTTGCCAGACTCAGGATCGCGCCCACCCACGGGCGCCACAAGGCGATCAGCAGATGTATGGTCGCCATCTCGACCAGCGAGATGGCGACCAGCGTCCAGAGCATGGGCGCGAGGCTGCGATGATAGGAAAAGCTCCTCACCGCGTCTCTACGCCGGAGGGCGGACTACCGATCAAGGCAGTCCACCTCCATCAGGCCGTCTTGTTGACCGAGGCGCCGTAAATCTCGTCGATCGCCTCGCCGAGGGCCGTGTCGAATTCATCGGCCGTCATCTGGAAGCGCAGGTCTTCCAGCAGCGCGCGGCTGAAGCTGGCGATGATGCCGGGATTCTTGGCCAGCTCCACGCAGGCCTGCGGCCGCTTGTAGCCGCCCGACAGCGCCACCACGCGCAGCACGCGGGGATGATCGACCAGTGGCTGGAACAGGCCCTCCTTCTCCGGAAGCGACAGCTTCAGCATCACCTTGTCGGTGCCCGGCATCGCGTCCAGCGCCTTCAGGATCTCGTCCATCAGGATCTGGTCGCAGCCGGCGCGCTCGGCGCTCTTGATGTTCACTTCCGGCTCGATGATCGGCATCAGGCCGCCCGCGATCACCTGGGCGGCGATCTCGAACTGCTGCGTCACGATCGCCGCGATCCCCGCCGGATTGGCGAGGTTGATCACCGAACGCTCCTTGGTGCCGAACACGCCGAGTCCCTTGGCGCGGGCCAGCAGCGCGTCGAGCGTCGGCATCGGCTTCATCAGCTGGACGCCGTCCTTCTCGTCCTCCAGCCCCTTGTCGATCTTGATGAAGGGCACCACGCCGCGCTCGATCAGCGCGGTCGGCACGGGCTTGCCGTCCGCCTGCCCGTCCATCGTCTTCTCGAACAGGATCGCGCCGATCACCTTGTCGCCGGTGAAGGCGGGCGAGGTGATGATGCGGACGCGCATATCGTGGATCAGGCCGAACATCTCCTCCTCGCTGGAGAAGGCGCTGGCGTCCACGCCATAGCCGGCGAGCGCCTTGGGCGTGGAGCCGCCCGACTGGTCCAGCGCGGCGATGAAGCCCTGGCCGGCGGCAATCTTGGTCGTCATGTCGTCGATGTTCATAGGCTCACCTTTCGGGTTGAGAATGTCGATTTAAAGTTCAAGCCAGCGGCGAAGTGCCTGATCCACCTGCTCCATCGCGGTGGCGGGCGCCTGGCCGATCACGCGGGAAATCTGCGTACGTTCGATGATCTGGATCTTGTCGACCTGCACCTCGCTCTCGGCGAGCAGGCCGGTTTCCAGCGTCGGCGCGAAGGCGACGCGGAACAGCGTCTCGCCACCCAACATGCTCGTCATCGGGCAGAGCGTGAGGGTGGCATGGGCTTCGTTGAACAGATCGGACTGGACTACCAGAAACGGCCGCGGTTTGCCCGAGAAATCCCCGGCTCCCGCCGCGATCACGATCGACCCGCGCCTTATTTCCACGCGCCGGCCTCGGCATCGCTGGCCTGCCAGAAGAGCGGCCCTTCGCCTGCCCCCGCTGCCTCCCGAGCTCCCGCGCGCAGCGACTGCCGCTTCGCTTCGGCCCTGAAGGCTTCATCATGCAGATCGACGTAACGGCGCACCGCCTCGCGGGCGATGTCGCTCTTGCTGCGGCCCTGCGAACGGGCGACGGCGGCCAGCCGCTGCTCCAGTTCGCTATCGAGCCTGACGCCCAGCATGCACCGCCTACTCCGTTAAACGTGTTTAACGTCTAACGGAGCGGATATGACAAATCAACGTTCGAGCGCTTTAACTCCGGGCAATTCCTTGCCTTCCATCCATTCGAGGAAGGCGCCGCCGGCCGTGGAGATGAAGGTCAGGTCGTCGGCCACGCCGGCGACGTTCACAGCCGCCACCGTATCGCCGCCACCCGCCACCGAGACGAGCCCGCCCGACTTCGTCAGCGCCGCCGCTGTATGCGCCAGCGCCATCGTCGCCGTGTCGAACGGCGGGATCTCGAACGCGCCCAGCGGCCCGTTCCAGACGAGCGTGCGGCAGGTCTTCAACGCATCGGAGATCGCCTCGCTGGCGGCCGGCCCGCAATCGAGGATCATCTCGTCGGCCTCCACCTCATGCACGTTGATCGTGCGCGTCGGCGGGTTGGCCTTGAACTCCTTCGAGACGACGACATCGTATGGCAGATGCACGGTGCAGCCCGCCGCGTCCGCCGCATCGAGGATGGCGAGCGCCGTATCCTTCAGATCATGCTCGCACAGCGATTTGCCCACATCCACGCCGCGCGCGGCGAGGAAGGTGTTGGCCATGCCGCCACCGATGATGAGGTGATCCACCTTGCTGACGAGATGCTTGAGTACGTCCAGCTTGGTCGACACCTTCGCCCCGCCGACGACCGCCGCCACCGGGTGCTCGGGCTCGCCCAGCGCCTTCTGCAGCGCTTCCAGTTCGGCCTGCATCGATCGGCCGGCGAAGGCGGGCAACGCATGCGCCAGCCCTTCGGTCGAGGCGTGGGCGCGATGCGCGGCGGAGAAGGCGTCGTTCACATAGAGATCGCCCAGCTTGGCCATCTCCGCGACGAGCGCGGGATCGTTCTTCTCCTCGCCCTTGTGGAAGCGGGTATTCTCCAGCAGCGCGATATCGCCCGGCTGGAGCGACGCGATCGCGGTAGCCGCCGCCTCGCCCACGCAATCGTCGATGAAGCGCACCTCACGGCCCAGCACGTCGCTGAACGGCTTGGTCACCATCGCCAGGCTCATGTCCGGATTGCGCTCGCCCTTGGGCCGGCCGAAATGGGCGAGGACCAGCACGATCGCGCCCTTGTCCGAAAGCTCGGCCACGGTCGGGGCCGCCGCGCGCAGGCGGGTGTCGTCGGTCACGCGCGTGCCGTCCATCGGCACGTTCAGATCCTCGCGCACCAGCACGCGCTTTCCCGAAACATCGCCCATGTCGTCCAGGGTCTTGAAGCTCATCGATCGATCCTCACGCTGTCGCCGACCGCGATGCGGCCCTCTTGTCTGACTATGGTCGTCACGCCGCCGCGCCAGTGGGGCAGCAGGGCCGCCTTCAGGCCCGGCGCGATCTCCTCCATGCGGCTGCATGGATCGCACTCGCCGGTCACTTCCAGCACCACGCCACCCGCGAAGATGAGCCTGGCGCCTTTGGTGTCCTCCAGCTCGATCCCCTCGACCAGCAGGTTCACCCGGCGCAATTCCCAGGGGATGCTCGCGTCCAGATCGCGCATCGCATGGCGCCAGCTGTCGGCCGTCATCACCGTCACCTGGCGCTTGTTGCGCCCCGGCTTCAGCGCCCCGCGAAAGTCGCCGTGCACGCCGGTGGCCAGCCCGATCTCGGCATGCTCGACCGTCTCCATTTCCCCACGCGGACGCGCATGGCGGGCAATGCCGAGGAGAGTGCCGGTCATTTCGACGCCCCGCTATTCCTTCCCCGTTTGCTTCGAGCGGAGTTCGAGCTTGCCGAGAACGCAGTCAAGAAAGCTTCTCGACGATCGCATCTCGACAGGCTCGATGCTGCTCGAACCAAACGGGTAAGGCATGTCAGCAGCCGATTACAGCAGCTTCGCCATCGCACCGGCCGTATCGACCATGCGGTTCGAGAAGCCCCATTCATTGTCGTACCAGCTCAGCACGCGCACGAGCTTGCCGTCGATCACGGCCGTCTCGAGGCTGTCGACCGACGACGAATGCGGATTGCCCATGAAATCGATCGAGACGAGCGGATCGGTCACATATTCGAGGATGCCCTTGAGCGGGCCGTTCTCGGACGCCGCCTTCAGCACCTCGTTGACCTCTTCCTTGGTCGTGTCGCGCTTCGGCGTGAAGGTCAGGTCCACCACCGAGACGTCCGGGGTCGGCACGCGGATCGAGGAGCCGTCCAGCTTGCCCTTCAGCTCCGGCAGCACCTCGCCCACGGCGCGGGCGGCGCCGGTCGTGGTCGGGATCATCGACATGGCGGCGGCGCGCGCGCGGCGCATGTCGCTGTGGATCTGGTCCAGGATGCGCTGGTCGTTCGTGTAGCTGTGGATCGTCGTCATCAGGCCGCGCTCGATGCCGATCGTGTCGTTCAGCACCTTGGCGATCGGCGCGAGGCAGTTGGTGGTGCACGACGCGTTCGAGACGATCGTGTGATCGGCCGTCAGCTTGTCATGGTTCACGCCGAACACGACCGTCAGGTCGACATTCTTGCCCGGGGCCGAGATCAGCACCTTCTTGGCGCCGGCGGCGAGATGCTTCTCGCAGGCAGCCTTGTCGGTGAAGATGCCGGTGCATTCGAGGGCGATCTCCACGCCCAGCTCGGCATGCGGCAGGTTGGCGGGATCGCGCTCGGCGGTCACCTTGATGCGCTTGCCGTCGATGACGAGATCGGTGCCCTCGGCCGCGACCGAGCCCGGCCACGCGCCATGAACGCTGTCCCGCTTGAACAGGAGCGCGTTCGACTTGGCATCGCCCAGATCGTTGATCGCGACCAGCTCAAGCCCGCAGTCGGGGCGCGACAGGATCGCGCGCGCCACAAGGCGGCCGATCCGCCCGAAACCATTGATCGCCACCTTCGCCATGGTTTTCGTCTCCTTCAAAGGCCGCGTACGGCCGCCAGAACCTTCGGCGCGATCTGATCCGCCGTCAGCCCGAATTTCTTGTAGAGGTCACCGGCCGGAGCGGAGGCCCCGAACCGGTCGATGCCGAAGCGCAGGCCGCGAATGTTCGTGTAGCGCTCCCAGCCCATCGTCGTCCCCGCCTCGATCGAGACGCGGAGCGCGTCGTCGGGAAGCAGATCGGCGCGATAGGCATCATCCTGCGCGTCGAACAATTCCCAACTCGGCATGGACACCACATCGGCGCCAATGCCTTCGGCTTCAAGCGCCGCCGCGACATTCACGGCGATCTCCACTTCGGATCCGGTCGCCAGCAGCACCACCTTGCGCGCCGCCTTGGCGGCGACGAGGCGATAGGCGCCCCTGGCCGAAAGGCTCTCGGCGCTCGCCTCGGTGCGAAGCTGCGGCAGGTTCTGGCGCGAAAGCGCGAGCAGCGAGGGGCCGTCCGACTTTTCCAGCGCGAGCTGCCAGCATTCCGCCGTCTCCACCGTATCGGCGGGGCGGAACACCTGCAGGTTCGGGATCAGGCGCAGGCTCATCACATGCTCGATCGGCTGGTGCGTCGGGCCGTCCTCGCCCAGGCCGATCGAATCGTGCGTCATCACGAAGATGGTGCGCGCGCGCTGGATCGCCGCCAGCCGGATCGCGGCGCGGGCATAGTCCGCGAACACCAGGAAGGTGCCGCCATAGGGTATCACGCCGCCGTGCAGCGCCATGCCGTTCATCGCCGCCGACATGCCGAATTCGCGGATGCCGTAATGGACGTAACGGCCGGAATAATCCTCCGCCGTCAGCGACTTCAGGCCCTTGGTTGCGGTGTTGTTCGAAGGCGTCAGATCGGCCGATCCGCCGACCGTCTCGGGCAGCAGATCGTTGATCGCGGTCAGCGCCAGCTGCGAGGCGACACGTGTGGCCACCTTCTGCGGCGCGGCGATGAGCCCGTCGATATGCGCCTTCAGGCTGAAGCCGTCGGGCAGATCGCCGGCCATGCGGCGGGACAGTTCCAGCCCCTGCGCGCCGGCGGCCACAAGCCGCTTTTCCCAATCGTGGCGCACGGCGCCGCCGCGCTTGCCGATCTCGGTCCACGCCGCGACGATCTCGCCCGGCACCTCGAACGGCGGGCTCGTCCAGCCCAGCACCTCACGGGTCAGCGCGATCTCGTCCGCGCCGAGCGGCGAGCCGTGCGCGGCGTGCGAATCCGCCTTGTTGGGCGAACCGAAGCCGATCACGGTGCGGCACGCGACCAGCGAGGGCCGCTCGTCCGCCACCGCCTCGGCCAGCGCGCGCGCCACGTCGGCGCCGTCCAGACCGTCGCACTCCACGACATGCCAGCCGGTCGCCCGATAGCGCGCCTTGATGTCCTCGCTCGTCGAAAGGTCGGTCGGCCCGTCGATCGTGATGCGATTGTCGTCCCACAGCACATTCAGGCGACCGAGCTTCAGATGGCCGGCCAGGCCGATCGCCTCATGGTTGATGCCTTCCATCAGGCAGCCGTCGCCGGCGATCACCCAGGTGCGGTGATCGACCAGATCGTCGCCGAAGGTCGCGTTCAGGTGGCGCTCGGCCAATGCCATGCCCACCGCCATCGCCAGCCCCTGGCCGAGCGGGCCGGTCGTCGCCTCGACACCCTCCAGCTCGAAATTCTCGGGGTGGCCCGCGCAGACCGAATCGAGCTGGCGGAAGGTGCGGATGTCGTCGATCGTCGGCCGGGCGTAGCCGGTCAGATGCAGGATCGAATAGAGCAGCATCGATCCGTGGCCGGCGGACAGCACGAAGCGATCGCGGTCCGGCCATTTCGGCGCGGACGGATCGAACTTCACGAATTGCTGGAACAGCACGGTGGCCGCATCGGCCATGCCCATCGGCATGCCGGGATGGCCGCTATTGGCCGCCTGCACCGCATCCATCGAAAGCGCCCTGATCGCGTTGGCGAGGTTGCGGATGGACTGCGTCATGATGGCCCTTATGTCGCGCCGCAGACGCGGCATCTGATAGCCACCGGGGGCGGCCGTGATGATCCCGGATGCCCCCCCATCCGGGGCTCGCGTGGATGCGAGACGCGCGCTCTTTGGCCTTGCCGGGCCAGAGCGTCAACCGGGCGGAAGCACGGACTGTCTCGGGGGTCGCTTGTCGGGCGCGATAGGGCTGCTATCTCTGCTGCTTATGAGCGAAACTTCCCTCGACGCCGCACTGGCGCGACTCGATCGCGCCGTCGCGCGGCTCGAACGGATCGGTCCGCCGGCCCCCGCCACGCCGGGCCTCGCCCTGGCCTATGCGGAGCTGGACGAGCGCCACGATCTGCTCCGCCTGCGGATCCAGGAGACGATCGAGCGGCTGGATGCGCTGATCGATCAGGAAGGGGCCGCCCACTGATGGCCCAGGTCACGCTCGATATCGCCGGCCGCCATTATGAGATGACGGTGCGCGACGGACAGGAAGCGCATTTCCGCAAGCTCGCCGGGATCGTCGATGCCAAGGTGCGCGCCGTCTCCGGCGCGATGGGCACGATCAACGAGGCGCGCCAATTGCTGATGGCCTCGCTCCTGCTGGCCGACGAGATGGGCAACGCTCCGGCTCCCGCCGCGGCCGCTCCCGCCCCGCCGCCGCCACCCCCCGCGCCCCCCGCCCCCGCTCCTGCGCGGACGGACGAGAGCATGCGCGCCGCGGCCGGCCAGATCGATGCGCTCGCCGAAAGAATCGAGAAGATCGCGCACATGCTTGAGAAGCAGGGGCAGGATATCTAGATAGGGTCGTGGTGGAACTGCCCGATACGATCTGCTGAGAACATCCCTGAGGCTATTCATCATCCAAGGGGGCTGTCCCTGGTAGGGCCCTGGCCCGAACTACATGGTCCCCACCTGACGTTTTGGGCGTCAGAGGATATTCCGGAAAACGGTCATGGCGGTTTCACCACACTCTCCCGCCCCCGCCGACATCGCATCGCACCCGGACAAGCCGGCGCTGCGCGAGGCGCTGCGGGCCGCCCGCGCCGATCATGTCGCGACGCTGGGGCCGGACGGCACCCGCGCCGCTGCCGAGGCGGCCTCCCGGCTGATCCTGCCGCATATCCCGCACACGGCGATCGTCGCGCTGTATCTGTCCATCCACGACGAGATGGACCCCACCCCGCTGATTGACATGCTGGCGGCACGCGCCCAGCCGCTCGCCCTGCCCGCTCTGTATGACGCGACGACGATGGACTTTCGCCGCTGGATGCCGGGCGAGGCGCTGGAGCGCGGCCCGTTCCGCCTGCGCCAGCCGCCCCCCTCGGCCCCGCTCGTCACACCCGATCTGATCGTGATGCCCCTGGTCGGCTTCGATCGGCACGGCGGCCGGATCGGACAGGGCAAGAGCCATTATGATCGCGCGCTCGTCCGCTATCCCGGCGCGCACCGCATCGGCTTCGCCTGGAGCGTGCAGGAGGTGCCCGGCCATCTGCCGCACGATCCCTGGGACATGCCGCTCCACGCCGTCGTCACCGAGCGGGAATGGATCCCGATGCCGGGCCCCGTCGCATGACGCCGTCCTGGCGCAAGCCGGTGGGCATGAGCCTGATCCTGCTGCTGATTCTCGTCTGGTGCGTCGGAGTCGCGAGTCTCTCGGTCCTGCTGGGCCGCCTGCCCGCACTCGCGCAAGCGCCGATTTACGCGTTTCTTGGCATCGCCTGGATCGCGCCGCTCAAGCCCTTGTTGCGTTGGATGGAACTTGGGGGCAGGAGATGAGTTACACGGGCGCAGGGGTTATCGTTCCGTTAGTATCGTAGAGGCTTTGTTTAGTAAGAGGGGGGTAGGTTCGTCCCATGGACGTTCGAGACCAAGCGTGGCAGCTCGCAGAAAGCGGCCGATATGAGGATGCCGGCGCGGTCATCTTCGCGCTGTTCAAGCTCGGCTACGGGCGGGCGCCGACGACGTTCGGTCTGGTGGACCGCATGCGTCTCACCCAATTGTGCCGCGCCAGCAGCCGCCGCAACCGCATGGCGGAACGATAGGCGCGCTTTTTCGCGCCTCTGGATACGGCGGCCGCGAAATGCGATCAGGGGTGATGCACGTCCCTGATCCGTCCCGCCCCCTCTCCTCTCACCCCGCTTGCCCGATCGCTCGATGCCCGACCACTCGATGAAGGTCGGCAAAGTCGCGGCCGGTGCCGCTGCCGCCGTCGGGGCGGTGCTGGGTGCGGGATTTCTGTTTTCGGCGCTGACACGCCGCCGGTCCGAACGCGTGGCGCCGCCGACCGGCCGCTTCGTCACCGTGGACGGCGCACGGCTGCATGTCGTCGAAGCCGGCAGCGGGCCTCCGATCCTGATCATTCACGGTCTTGGCGGCCAGCTGCGCCATTTCTCCTATGCGCTTCTGGCTAGGCTGGCCGATACGCATCGCGTCATCCTGGTCGATCGTCCCGGTGCCGGCCATTCGCCGCGCATCGCGGGTTACGGTATCGCCCAGCATGCCGCGCTCGTCGCCCGCCTGATCGAGGAAATGGGCATCGATCGCCCGATCGTCGTCGGCCACTCCTTCGGTGGCGCGGTGGCGCTCGCGCTCGCGCTGGATCACCTGCGGCTCGTGCGCAGGCTGGTGCTGATCGCGCCGCTCACGCAGCCGGACATGGTCGTCCACCAGCCCTTCAAGGCCTTCCTCGCCGCGCGCCCCTGGGTTCGGGAGGCGGCCTGCACCACCGTCGCCGTGCCGCTCGGCGCCGCGATCCGGCACCGCGCGCATCGCGCGACCTTCTGGCCCGAGCCGATCGCGCCCGATTTCGACGTCGCGGGCGGTGGCGCGCTGGTGCTGCGCCCGGCGACGCTCGCGGCCGGCTTCGAGGAAATCTCGACCGCCGCCATCCAGCTGGCGAGCATGGCGCCGCGCTATCCGCAGATCGACATGGCGGTTTCGATCCTATTCGGGCGTGGAGATCAGGTGCTGGATCCGGCAATCCATGGCGCGCGGACGGCGGAGGCCATCCCCGGTGCGCGGCTGGAGATGATCGAGGGCGGCCATATGCTGCCGGTCACGCAGCCGGACGTGGTCGCCCGCTTCATCCTCAGCGAAGACTGAAGCCGATCCGTGCTCCTGCGAACGCGGGAGCCCGGAGCTACGAGCGCGACGGACTCTGGAGCCCCGTACCGCATATCCATCACAGCGAAACTCGACGCGAACCGATTCGCCTCGAACTCAGATGCCGGGAACGAGCAGCCTCAGCGCCAATCCCACCGCGAGCACCACCAGAGCGGGCGCCACGTAGCTGACGAGGATCAGGCGAGCCATCTCGCGGCGCTTGTGCGCCACCTTCTCCGCGTTGCGGATTCGCGCCAGTTCTTCGGGCAAGGGATCGAAAGCGGGCGCGAAACCGATCTGGCGCAGCTCATCGCGGATCGAATGGGCCAGCTGGTCCAGCTCGTCCTCATAGGCTTCGGTCGGCTTATAGGCAGACTCGCTCACGAGAAGGAGTGTCGCGCGGGATCGAGGCGGGCGCAATAGGCTTCTCGATCGGGTCTTCGGGTCATGTGAAAGGATGCGTCGTCCGGTGCCACCGGCCCCTCCCTCGATCTGAGCGATCTTGCCCCGGATAAACGCCGCACGGCGCATTCGGGTCCGGAGACGACACAAAGCCGGGCGGGATCGGCGGGACATGACCGGATCGGTGGAAGCCCCCATTCGGGGGCATGCCATTCCCTGCAAGGAATGGCGCGAGTGACGGGGCTCGAACCCGCGACCTCCGGCGTGACAGGCCGGCGCTCTAACCAACTGAGCTACACCCGCTGACAATCCGCATCGGCGAAAAACGCCAACCACGAAATAACAGGGGAATTCCGCATTACTGGCTCTATCTCGAGGCCATTCCCCGTAAGGAATGGCGCGAGTGACGGGGCTCGAACCCGCGACCTCCGGCGTGACAGGCCGGCGCTCTAACCAACTGAGCTACACCCGCTGATAGGCCGTATCGGCGGAGGGCGCCAACTACGGAGCGGCCGTCCGACTGTCAACGGCCATATCGATCTTTGCTTTGGCTTTTCTCACTTTCGCCGTCGGGCATGGATTGCGGAGGGCCCCGCCCCGCTTGCACATGTGTCCGGACAAGCGCGCCGATCAGTGCGAATTCGAGGGATCCGGCTGGGGATTGGTCAGCGTCCCCTCCTCGAACAGGAAGCCGGCAATGTCCGGTTTTCCGGCCGACGCCATCACCGTCTTCGTGATGATCAGCAAAGGCACCGCCAGCAGCGCGCCCGCAGCGCCCCACACCCAGCCCCAGAAGCTGAGCGCCACCAGGATCAGCAGGGGATTGATCGTCAGCCTGCGCCCCACCAAAGTCGGCGTGATCATGTTCGCCTCGATCATGTGGCACACCACGAAGATCAAAGGCGGGAACAAGGCGTACCAGGCGTCCTTGAAGCTCATCAGAGCGCCCAGCGCCAGCAGCAACGCCGCCATGATCGGCCCGAGATAGGGCATGTAATTGAAGAGCGCGACGATCCCGCCCCACATCAGGGGCGTCGGCAAACCGATGATCCAGAGGCCCAGCGCCACCAGCAGGCCGAGCGAGATGTTGATGATCGTGATCGTCGAGAGATAGGCCGAGGTGCGGTCCACCATCTCCTGGATCACGCGCGCGGTCGCCATCGCGCTGGAGAAACTGCCGCGGCTGGTGATCGTCTGCCGCCGGAGGCTCGTCCAGCCCGACAGGAAGAAGAAGACCACGAGGATGCCGAAGAAGCCCTCGATCAGCGCGACCGGCGCCGAGGTGGCGACGATATCGAGCAGCGAGTTGGGCGTCTGCACCGTCACCGTGCGCGCGCCGCTCGACGTGCGCATGAAGGTCTGCGACGTGTCGCTGATGAAGCGGTCGAGGCTCGCATAGAGATCGAGGATCGGGCGCAGATTGTGGCGGATCCGGCCGATCCGCTCCGGCAGCACCGCGAACCACCCCGCCGCCGGCACCACGATCGCCACGATCGCCGCATTGGCGACGGCGAGGAAGGTCGCGATGCACAGGAAGGCGGCGAGGCCGGAGGGGATGCCGCGACGCTCCAGCCATTCCAGCATCGGCACCAGCGCGATCGCGACGACCAAAGCGGCGGTGATCGGCAGGAAGAAAGGCGCGCCCGCCTGCAGCGCGAACGGAAGGGCGAGGAAGAAGCCGAGGCCGAGGAACAAGGCGATCGCGGCGAGGAGCCGATCCCGCCGCAGCGATTCCGACTCGCGCGTGGCCAACGCGCTCTTCACCAGCTGGACGATGCCCGAACCGCCGTCTTCCACCATTTTTCCCCTTGGCCCCAGCGCTAGCGTGGGCCGGGGGAAATTTCGATCAAAATAAACAGCTAAGCGCCCCATGCTGCCATCTTTTGCGCGACAAAGGCGTTTCGAGGATCCGCAACTCGTCGCGGGAACGTCACATTTCATCGTGGATGAATTGACGAACGCGCCGTCGTTAACGATTTGGCGGCCATCCGGTCAGGTGGCGGGCGTTTTTTCGGCAACCTGGACAAGACGTGAAACTTGCGAGCGTTGCCATAGTTCCGGCGGCGTGGGCGGCTTCGCGCATGCGTAAGAGCCCTCAATGCCCGCCATTCGGCGAACTCTTGTTGTTTCTGCCGGCGCGTTGATCGCCGCCGCAGTCGTGATTCTTCCTGCCAGCACCGGCCTTGCCGCCGAGCGCATCCCGATGCTGAGCTACGATTTCACCGGTCTGGTTTCGTCCGCCCCGAGTGCGCAGGACATCCCGGCCGAAGCATCCGCCCCCGTCGCCCCGGTCCAGACCGAAGCGAAGCTGGACGAAGCCTCCGTCACCTGCCTGGCCAAGGTCGTCCGTCACGAGGCGGCCAATCAGCCGCGCTCGGGTCAGGTCGCCGTCGCCCAGACGCTGGTGAACCGCATGAAGGTCGGCGGCCGCTTCGGCAGCACGATCTGCGAAGTCGCCAACCAGCCCGGCCAATATTTCAACACCCACGCCTATCGTCCCGCCAAGGACGAGACGTGGGAGGCCGCCGTCGACGTCGCCCGCGATACGCTGAGCGGCGAAGAGGATGAGGTCGTGCCCGGCGCGACCTTCTACCGCGCGTCCTATGCCGCGCCGACCACCTTCTTCCGCTCGCTCCAGCGCGTGGCGGCCGTCGGCGATCACGTTTTCTATCGCTGATAGAGTGTCGGGCTGCCGTCCTCGGCAGCCCGCTTCACCGGCCCGTCACCAGGGCACGGTCTTCCCGAACCGATCCACATAGCGCAGCCCGGGCGTCGCCCGCGCTTCCAGCAGCAGGTCCACCAGGATCGGCGCGCTTTCCTCGATCGTGAACGGCGCATCGGGGCCGCCCAGTTCGGTGCGGATCCAGCCGGGCGCCAGCAGCATCAGGGCGCGGGGATCGTCCTTCCGCCGCGCGGCGAAGCCCTGCATCAGCATGTTCAGCGCCGCCTTGCTGGCGCGATACGCATCGTTGCGGCCCGCCACATTGCCGGCGATGCTCCCCTGCCCCGACGACATCGCACCGATCAGCCCATCGGCGGGGACGAGCGCCTCCAGCGCCTCGATCACGCGCATCGGGCCCAGCGCGTTCGTCACCATCACCTGCGCGAACTCGTCGTCGCTCACCTGATGGAGCGACGCGAACGGCGTGGCCGGCGCCACGCCCGCATTCACGAACAGCACATCGATCCGGCGTCCGGACAGGCACTCGCGCAAAGCCGCGATCTGATCCGGCGCATTGATGTCGAGCATCTCGATCTCGATGCCGCCGCCTCCGAAATCGGCCCGTCCCGGATCGCGCACGGTGGCGATCACGTCCCAGCCGCGCGCCGCGAATTCCAGGGCCATCGCCTTGCCCAGTCCGCGCGACGCGCCCACCAGCAGCACCATAGGCGCCGCCATCAGCGCGGTTCGTCGCGGAAGCGCGCCGTCACGGTCGCGTCGATGCCCGCCGCCTTCAGCGGCATCGCGAAGCTGCGCTCGATCGCGGAGCGCGCCGCATCGGCCGCCAGCCGCATCGGCAGCACATCATGCGCCTGCGTCACCAGTTCGGCCTGCCCCGCCTTGCGATTGGCCGCGTCCAGTTCCTTCTCGGCATTGGTGAGCGTCATCAGCACGCCGCCCTCGCCATATTCGCGCACCGCCGTCAGATCGACTTCGGGCCCTTCCAGTTCGATCGGCGGCAGGCTGATGGCCAGCGTCTTCGTCGCCGCATCCCACTGCAGATCGCGGTCGCGCAGCTTGGCCAGATCGATCGAATAACGCACGAGGCCGGGCATGATGAGCGTCTTGCGCGCGGAGAAGCCGAACCGGCTCTCCTCGGCCGTCACCACCGCCACGAAGCGCGCGGCGAACGGCGTCAGCCGGTTCTGCTGGCGCACCGCCTGCAGGCTGGCGCGGGCGACCGTGGAGGGATCGCCGTCGAACATGTGCCGCATTCGCCAGCCGACGCCGACATAGAGCAGGCCGACGATCGCCACGATCAGGATGACGCCGCCGAGGGCGCGCAGGGCCGGGCGCATCAGGCGGCCAGCAGCCAGTGATCGCCGTCCTGCCAAACGACGTCGCGTTGCTCCAGATGCAGCAGATGCGCCTGCACCGATCGCCCCGCCGCGCCGATCAGCCGCGGATCGAGGCCGACATACATGCGGGCCACCATGTCGGGGATGGTCTGCGGCCCGTCGCCCAGCAGTTTCAAGATCTGATTCTCCCGGCCTTTTCTGTGGCCTGCGAGATGACGAACGAAGCGCTGCGGCTGTTCCACGCCTTCGCCGTGCGCGGGATAATAGATGCGGTCCGCGCGCCGCATCAGCTTGTCGAGGCTGTCCATATAGGCGCCCATGTCGCCATCGGGCGGAGAGACGACGCTGGTGGACCAGCCCATCACATGATCGCCGGTGAACAAGGCCCCCGCCTCGGGCAGCGCGAAACAGAGATGGTTGGACGTGTGGCCCGGCGTCGCCACCGCCTCCAGCGTCCACCCCTCGCCCCGGATCGCCTCGCCGTCGACCAGCGCGCGATCGGGCGCATAGTCCACGTCGAACGCCGCATCCGAGCGCGGCCCGTCATCCGTCAGCGCCAGCGGCGGGCAGCCGACGATCGGCGCGCCCGTGGCGGCGCGCAACGCGCGGCTGGCAGGGCTGTGGTCGCGATGCGTGTGCGTGCAGACGATCGCCACCACGCGCTCGCCCGCCACCGCTTGCAGGATCGACGCGACATGATCGGCATCGTCGGGGCCCGGATCGATCACCGCCACCTCGCCTGTGCCGACGATATAGGTCTGCGTGCCCGTATAGGTGAAGGGCGAGGGATTGGGCGCGAGCAGGCGCCGGATGAGCGGATGGAGCGTCTGGACGACGCCGGCGGCCTGATCGGACATCGCCCCGATGTGGCATCGCCCCCCGCCGATGTGAAGGGCGGCGACACAGGCAAATCCGTGCGCGGCCGCGTCGTTGCCTGAAGGCGGAAGCCCGGCGCTTCACGGCCGGGCCCTGATGCGCCCTCTCGCCGCCTACGCCGCCTTCCGCTCGCGCCCGGCCGCCGCGCGGCGCAGGATGCGGGAAACCTGGTCGATCGAATAGGGCTTGTGGATCAGTTCGAAGCCCTCGGTGCCGCCCGCCGCCAGCACATGGCTGTAGCCGCTCGCCAGCACCACGGGCAGGCCGCCATGGATGCGGCGGATCTCGCGTCCCATCTCGATCCCCGTCATCCCCGGCATCACCACGTCCGAAAAGACGACGTCGAACCGTTCCGCATCGTTCGCGATCTCGCGCAGCCCCTCATTGCCGTTGGTCGCCAGCACGGTGGTGAAGCCCAGCTGGTCGAGCGCGTCGACGGTGCTCGCCGCCACCTCGGCATTGTCCTCGACGACGAGCACGCAGGGCGTCGTCTCCAGCGTCTCCACCTCCACCGGTGCCGCCAGTTCGGCGATGTTGGCCGGCGTCGCCACGCGCGGCAGGTAAAGCGTGAAGCGGCTGCCCACCCCGACCTCGCTCTCCACCTGGATTTCGCCGCCCGATTGCCGCGCGAAGCCGAACACCTGGCTGAGGCCCAGCCCCGTCCCCTTTCCCACCACCTTGGTCGTGTAGAAAGGTTCGAAGATCCGCTCCCGGTCGCCCGGCGCGATGCCGCTGCCCGTATCCGCGATCGAGATCGCCACGAACGGCCCATCCACGGCGGGGCGCTCGCGGATCGCGGGAATGCCCTCGGTCGCGCGCACCGTGACGGTCAGTTGCCCCTCGCCCTCCATCGCGTCACGTGCATTCACCGCCATGTTGACGAGCGCCGTGTCGAACTGGTTCGTGTCCGCATTCACGCACAGCGGCTCGCCCGGCAGGGTGCGATCGATCGTGACGCGCGCGCCGACCAGTGTCTGCATCATCTCGGCCATCGCCTCGATATTGGCGTTGGTGGAGAAGGTTTCGGGCCGGAGAGTCTGGCGCCGGGCGAAGGCGAGCAGTTGCTGCGTCAGCTTCGCCGCACGGCCCACCGCCTCGTCGATCGCCGCCACGTAGCGAGCGCGCCTCTCCTCTTTCTGGTCGGGCAGCTTCAGCATCTCGACCGCGGATTTCACCACCGTCAGCAGATTGTTGAAATCGTGGGCGACACCGCCGGTCAGCTGGCCCACCGCCTCCATCTTCTGCGACTGGCGCAGCGCATCCTCGGCCCCGCGCAGCGAAGCCTCGGCGCGCAGGCGGGCGCTGATATCCTTGGCGTGGTGGAACGCGCCGATGATCGTGCCGTCGCCGTTGCGCAGCGGCGCATAATAGATGTCCCAATACGGCTTGAAGAGATCGGGATCGCCAAACTCCTCGGTGACGTTGAACACCTCTCCCGCAAGAGCGCGCGTCATGAAACCGCGAATGACCGGCGCCTGTTCCGGCAGGAAAAGATCGGGAAACACATCGCCGATCTGGACGCGATAATCATAGATGCGGAAGAATTCGTCGCTATGCGCGCGATTAAAGCCGATCAGACGATATTCATGGTCGAAGGCGCAGATAGGTGATTGATCGGATTGGCCAATCACTTCCCAAAGGCTGGGATGCATATCCGTCATAGGCGCTCCTTCTCACGCCGAATTAGCACGACATTACGAAATATGAACAATAAATCGATGTTAACACATCATTAGGTACTTCGAAAAAACAGAAGAGGATGTTCGATATCTTCCATATCGAACGAAATCGAATCTATTCGACTTCAAATTTGGCTGAATAGCGTCAAATAGTGTTGCCTCGATTGCCGCCTCGTGACCGAATGCGGATCGCAGGGGCGGGCTGGCGGGCCGTCAGCGCCCAGGGGTGGCGATCCTGCGCCCTCGTCGTCCGCACCGTCCCGTCCGACAGCAGGATCGCCACGCCGCCCGTCGCGCGCAGCGCGGGCGCGTCCAGCTTCAGCCATTTCGGCACGCAGCCGCGCGGCAGCCGCCGATCCGCCACCACGATGTCGGCCCAGCCGCACACCTGCGTCAGCCGCGCCCAATCCAGCCGGTAGCGGCTGCGAAGCGCCAGCAGATGCCACGTCCGCCCGCTCCGGCGGATCGCGGCGACGCAGGCATCCACGCTGCAGCGCGCGCCCGGCATCGCGCCCAGATCGATCGCCTCCTCCTCCACGCCCGCGCCCGTGCCCAGCACGTCGCGCACATAATCCCCCGCTCTCGGGCGGAGCAGATGGAGGCGGCCGTCCGGCGCGCGGATCGCGAGGTGGCGGCCGTCACTGGTCACCAGCAGATCGGGCGCGGGGGTCAGCAGCGCCCAGAGCGCGCCCAGCGCCAGCGGCACGAAGCCCAGCCGCCGCGCGCGCGTCCGCCACAGCAGGATCCACAGCCCGCCCGCGACCATCGCCAGAAAGGCGCCCGGCGGCATCGAAGGCAGGGCCGTCACCGATCCGGGCAAGGCCGACACCGTCCGCGCCAGCCACAGCAACAGCGCCAGCCCCTGCCCCGCCACCCACCAGACGGGCGCGCCGAGGCCGATGAGGTCCGCCAGCAAGGCCAATGCCTCGGCCGGCATCACCACGAAGGTCGTCAGCGGGATCGCGACGATATTGGCGAAGGCGCCGTAAAGCCCGGACTTGTGGAAATGATAGAGCCCGATCGGCGCCAGCGTCGCCTCCACGACGATGCCGGTCAGCAGCAGCGAGGCGATCTCGCGCGCGAGGCGCCGCGCCAGCCCCTCGTCCCGCTTCTGCGCGAACGCCCGGATGCGCGGATGATCGTGCAGCGCGACGATCGCGGTGACGGCGGCGAAGCTCAGCTGGAAGCTCGGCCCCACCAGCGCCTCGGGCCGGACCAGCAGCACCACCAGCGCGCCGACCGCCACCAGCCGCAGCGTCATCGCCTCCCGCCCCAGCGCGAGCCCCGCCAGCACGACCAGCGCCGCCACGCAGGAGCGTACCGTCGGCACCTCGGCACCCGACAGCAGGGTGTAGGCGATCCCCGCCAGCGCCCCCACGCCCGCCGCGATCAGATGGAGCGGCCAGTGCAGGGCCAGCCGCTCGCTCAGCGCCAGCAGCCGCAGCGTGAGAAACATCGCCGCGCCGATCGCCGCCGCCACATGCAGCCCGCTGATCGAAAGCAGATGGGCGAGGCCAGAGCGACGCATCGCATCCGCATCCGCCTGATCGATCGCGCCGACATCGCCCGTCACGAACGCCGCCGCCACCCCGCCCGTGCTGCCCGCCAGCTGCGCCTGGATATGGCGCGTCAGCGCCGTGCGCTCGATCGCCAGCCAGCGCCAGAAACCGCTTTCCGTCGGGGCCGCCACCACCGTCACCGGCCCCAGCGCCTTGCCCGTCGCGCCGATCCCCTTGAACCACGCCACCCGCGCGAAATCATAGGCGCCGGGCACGGCGGCATCGGGCGGCGGCACCAGGCGCGCGCGCACCGAAATCCGCGCGCCCGGCTCCAGCCCCGCAGGCGCGCCCTCCTCGTCCAGCGACATCCGCACCTGCGGCGGCAGCCCCGCCTCGACATCGGGCGCGATCAGTAAGCGGATCTGCCCGCGCGCCGGCAGACGATCCGCCTCGATCACCCGGCCGTCGAATGGCACCACCATCGGCCGCGCCAATACGGGTGCGGCCACCCGCTCGCTCCGCCCCCAGGCGAGGCCGAGCCCCAGCATGGCCACCAGCGCGCCCCACCCCAGGAGGCTCGCCACCCGCCCGCCCCGGCCGACCGCCAGCGCCGCCGTGCCCGCACCGCCCAGCAAGGCCAGCGCCGCCAGCCACATCCCGCGCTGGCCGAGCCCGAAATAAAGCCCGATCCCCACCCCCAGCGCCACCGGCAGCCACAGGCCGATCTGGTCGCGCTCCGTCTCCAGCCAGTGTTCGATCGTGTGCCACGCGGCATCCGGGCGCGGCCGCACCGGCGGAAGGCGTCGCGGCGCCCATTTGCCCTCCGCCCCCATTTGCCCTCCACCGGCGCCATGCTAGGGGCCCCCAACCCCTTGATCCGCATGTCGCGGACCCAGCTTGTAAGAGGCATTCGTTGAGCGCAAGCGCACCTGAAGCGACGGGCACGGCGGTCGTCACCCGCTTTGCCCCCTCGCCGACCGGCTATCTCCACATTGGCGGAGCGCGCACCGCGCTCTTCAACTGGCTGTTCGCCCGCCACCATGGCGGCAAATTCCTGCTCCGCATCGAGGATACGGATCGCGCCCGCTCCACCGAGCCCGCGATCGAGGCGATCCTGGACGGGATGCGCTGGCTGAACCTCGACTGGGATGGCGAGGAAGTCTTCCAGTTCGCCCGGATGGAGCGCCATGCCGAGGTGGCGAAGGCGATGCTCGACAACGGCCATGCCTATCGCTGCTACATGACGCAGGAGGAGCTGGCCGCCGCCCGTGAGCTGGCGCAGGCCGAGAAGCGCCCGTTCAAGGTCGACAGCCCCTGGCGGGACCGCGATCCGTCCGAGGCGCCCGCAGGCCAGCCCTTCGTCGTCCGCATCAAGGCCGAGCGCGGCGGCGAGACGACGATCCACGACAAGGTGCAGGGCGCCGTCACCGTCGCCAACGACGTGCTGGACGACATGATCCTGCTCCGGTCTGACGGCACGCCCACCTATATGCTCGCGGTCGTCGTCGACGATCACGACATGGGCGTGACCCACGTGATCCGCGGCGACGATCATCTGAACAACGCCTTCCGCCAGCTCGGCATCATCAAGGCGATGGGCTGGCCCGAGCCGACCTACGCGCACATCCCGCTGATCCACGGCGCGGACGGCGCCAAGCTTTCGAAGCGTCATGGCGCGCTGGGCGTGGACGCCTATCGCGACGAACTGGGTCTGCTGTCGGAGGCGGTGAACAATTACCTCCTCCGCCTCGGCTGGGGCCATGGCGACGAGGAGATCATCCCCCGCGACCGCGCGATCGAATTGTTCGATCTGGCGGGCGTCGGCCGCAGCGCCTCGCGCTTCGATCTGAAGAAGCTCGAGAACCTCAACGGCCATTATCTGCGCGAGGCGGACGATGATCGGCTGACCGATCTGATAAGCGCCCGGATCGGCCTCGAAAACGACTCGGAAAAGCGCGATCTGTTGCGCCGCGCCATGCCGTCTCTCAAGCCAAGAGCCAAGAATCTCAATGAGTTGGCAGAGAGCGCGGGATTCCTTTTCCGCACCCGCCCGCTGGACGTGGACGAAGCCGCAACCAAGCTGCTAGATGGCCCCGCGCGCCTTCTTCTGGCGCGTGCCCGGGACGCGCTCGCGGCGGTTGACGACTGGAGCCTGGAAGCGCTCGAAGCCGCCGTCCGTCAGATTGCGGAAAAGGAGGAACTCGGCCTCGGCAAGCTCGCGCAGCCTCTGCGCGCAGCCTTGACCGGCCGGACGACTTCACCGGGGATCTTTGATGTCCTCGTGCTCCTCGGACGCGAGGAATGTCTGGCCCGTCTGGGTGACCAGATCGACCGGCCGGAAACATTTTAAGGAGAATATCGGCATGGGCGGAACGAGCACTATCGGCATCGATGGCAAAAGCTTCGATTACACCGTGCGCTCCGGCAGTACGGGCCCGGACGTCGTCGACATCCGCAAATTCTATGCCGATACCGGCGCGTTCACCTACGATCCGGGCTTCACCTCGACGGCGAGCTGCGAATCGAAGATCACCTATATCGATGGCGATCAGGGCGTCCTGCTCCACCGCGGCTATCCGATCGACCAGCTCGCCGAAAAGTCCAGCTTCATGGAGGTTTCGTACCTCCTGCTGAACGGCGAGCTGCCGAACCAGGCCGAACTCGACAAGTTCACCTACACGATCAACCGCCACACGATGGTGCACGAGCAGATCGCCACCTTCTACCGTGGCTTCCGTCGGGATGCGCACCCGATGGCGATCATGTGCGGCGTGGTCGGCGCACTGTCCGCTTTCTATCCGGACTCGACCGACATCGGCGATCCCGAGCAGCGCAAGATCGCCAGCCACCGCCTGATCGCGAAGATCCCGACGCTGGCGGCGATGGCCTACAAATATTCGGTCGGCCAGCCCTTCCTCTACCCGGACAACAGCCTGTCCTATGCAGGCAATTTCCTGCGCATGACGTTCGGCGTTCCGGCCGAGGAGTATGAGATCGATCCCATCATCGAAAGCGCGATGGACAAGATCTTCATTCTGCACGCCGATCATGAGCAGAATGCCTCGACCTCGACCGTGCGTCTCGCCGGTTCGTCGGGCGCGAACCCGTTCGCGTGCATCGCGGCCGGCATCGCCACCCTGTGGGGCCCGGCGCATGGCGGCGCGAACGAAGCCGCGCTGAACATGCTCCGCGAGATCGGCACGCCGGACAAGATCCCGGAATATATCGCCCGCGCCAAGAACAAGGACGATCCGTTCCGCCTGATGGGCTTCGGCCACCGCGTGTACAAGAATTTCGATCCGCGCGCGAAGGTCCTGTCCAAGGCCGCGACCGAAGTGCTCGACAAGCTGGGCATCAGCGATCCCGTGCTGGATACGGCGCGCGAGCTGGAGCAGATCGCCCTCAAGGACGATTACTTCATCGAGAAGAAGCTCTACCCGAACGTGGACTTCTATTCGGGCGTGATCCTGTCCGCGATCGGCTTCCCCACCTCGATGTTCACCGTGCTGTTCGCGCTCGCGCGCACCGCCGGCTGGATCTCGCAGTGGAACGAGATGATCACGGATCCCGATCAGAAGATCGGCCGTCCGCGTCAGCTCTACACCGGCGCCACCCAGCGCGATTACGTGCCGCTCAGCGCCCGCTGAGCCGCACGCACCGGTTCCGCCGTCACGCCAGCAGGGCTGGGGTGACGGCGCGCTTCGGGTTATCATCTGATCCATGAAGCTCAGCTCGATCATCGCGATCTATTCGCTCTTCTGGGCGCTGAGCTTCTTCTTCGTCCTGCCCTTCCGCCTCCAGCGGAAGGGTCAGGCGGACCTCCCGGTCCCCGGCTCCATGCCCGGCGCCCCGCCCAGCTTCAGCTTCGGCCGCACCGCCTTCTGGACGACGATCGTCGCGGCGGTCCTGTTCGGCCTGTTCTATCTGAATTACGTGATGGGCTGGCTCCCCGCCGAAGCCTTCGACTTCGTGCCCCACGGCATGCTCGAAGGCCACTGACCGCCGCCCGTTCGAAGAAGCACGGCGCTGTTGCGCGTCGCCCCGTCCCAGAGCGACTCAAACTCTCCGTTCGTTCAGAGCCACCCAGCGCCCGCCCCCGGATCGACCCGGTTTCAAAGCGCCGCCGCATCTCCTACGTGGCGAGGCGTGAATAAACGCGCCCGCGTCCTCCTGCTCAATGCCGCGCTCGGCCCGCTCGATTATCGGGTGGATCCGGGCCAGCATGTCGAGCCCGGCAGCATCGTCCTCGCTCCCCTTGGGCCCCGCCAGCTGGCGGGCGTGGTGTGGGAGCCGGAGCGGATGCCGTCCGACGCCGAGGTGGGCGACAATCGCCTGCGGCCCTTGGCGGGCGTCTATGATCTGCCGCCGCTCGCCGCGCCCTTGCGCCGCCTGATCGAGTGGACCGCCGATTATTATCTCGCCCCGCCCGCCGCCGTGCTGCGGATGGCGCTGGCGTCGGCTTCGGCGCTGGATGGCGGGCGCACGATCGTGGAATATCGCGCCACCGGCCATGTGCCGCCGCGCCTCACGCCGCAGCGCGCGCAGGCGCTGGAGCGGATCGAGAAAAGGCAGGGCCTCGTCCGCGAACTGGCGACGGTGGCCGATGTGTCGGACGCCGTGATCCGTGGTCTCGTGAAGGCGGGCGCGATCGAGCCGGTCGAGGTCCATATCGACGATCCCTTCCCGGAGCCCGACCCCGATCATGCCCAGCCCGCGCTCAGCGAGGAGCAGGCCGGGGCCGCATCGGCGCTGGCCGGATCGGTCGAGGCGAAGGGCTTCAAGCCCTGGCTGCTCGACGGCGTCACCGGATCGGGCAAGACGGAGGTGTATTTCGAGGCGGTCGCCGCCGCGCTCCGCTCGGGCCGTCAGACGCTCGTGCTGCTGCCCGAAATCGCGCTGACCGAGCCGTTCCTGAAGCGCTTCGCCGGCCGCTTCGGCGTGGCGCCCGTCGCCTGGCATTCGGATCTGCGCCAGTCGCAGCGCCGCCGCGCGTGGCGCGCGATCGCCAGCGGCGAGGCGAAGGTGGTGGTCGGCGCGCGTTCGGCCCTGTTCCTCCCTTATGCGAATCTCGGCCTGATCGTGATCGACGAGGCGCACGAGACCAGCTTCAAGCAGGAGGAAGGCGTCGCCTATCACGCCCGCGACACGGCGGTGATGCGCGCGCGGTTCGAGGATGTGCCGATCATCCTCGCCTCCGCCACGCCCGCGATCGAGACGCGCCATCAGGTCGCGCTCGGCCATTATGCCGAGCTGACCCTGCCCGATCGCTTCGGCGGCGCGACGATGCCCGACATCATAGCGGTCGATCTCACGCACGACCGCCCCGATCGCGGCCGCTGGCTGAGCCCCCCTCTGGTGGCGGCGCTCCGCGAGACGATCACGCGTGGCGAGCAGTCCCTGCTGTTCCTCAACCGGCGCGGCTATGCCCCGCTCACGCTGTGCCGGACCTGCGGACATCGCTTCCAATGCCCGAACTGCACGGCGTGGATGGTCGAGCATCGCCTGACCGCGCGGCTCGCCTGCCATCATTGCGGCCATGTGATGCCCCCGCCCAAGGCCTGCCCGGAGTGCAAGGAGGAGGACAGCCTCGTCCCCTGCGGGCCCGGCGTGGAGCGCATCGCGGACGAAGTGGCGGCGATCCTGCCCGATGCGCGCACCGCGATCGTCACGTCGGACACGCTCTGGTCGCCCGCCAAGGCGGCCGAGTTCGTCGGGCGGATGGAGGATGGCGCAATCGATATCGTGATCGGCACGCAACTCGTCACGAAGGGCTATCACTTCCCCAATCTCACGCTCGTGGGCGTGGTCGATGCCGATCTGGGTCTGTCGGGCGGCGATCTGCGCGCGGCCGAGCGCAGCTTCCAGCAGATCGCGCAGGTGGCGGGTCGCGCCGGGCGCGGCGAGAAACCCGGCCGCGTGATCGTCCAGACCTATGAGCCCGGCGCGCCCGTCATCCAGGCGCTCGTCTCGGGCGACCGGGAGAGTTTCTACGAGGCCGAGACGGACGCCCGCCGCATCGCCAATGCGCCCCCGTTCGGGCGCTTCGCAGGCATCATCGTCTCGTCGGAAAGCCTCGACGAAGCGGTCGCCACCGCGCGCCTGATCGGCCGCGCCGCGCCCGAGGTGGAGGGGATGGAGGTCTACGGCCCCGCCCCCGCGCCGCTCGCCATGCTGCGCGGGCGCCATCGCCAGCGGCTGCTGGTCCACGCCCGCCGCTCGCTCGACGTGCAGGATGTGATGCGCGCGTGGCTCGGCCCGCTGGAATGGCCGCGCGGCGTGCGCGTCGCGGTCGACGTCGATCCCTACAGCTTCCTGTGAGATGCGCCTGTCGGCGCATGGCGGCACCGGCCCGCTCCCCCACGCATGGGCCCCAGCAAAGTAATACTTTGCTGGGAACCCGACGGCCTCCCATAAGATACTGCCGGTGGGAGGCCGGGTGGGGGAGCGGGCCGGTGCCGCCTCAGAAATGCGCTCTTTCGCGCATTTCTCTCAACGAGCTCACATCCAGCGCGGTTCATGCTCCTGGATCTGGATCAGGTGCGGCAGGCGCAGCGTGATGTGCAGATGCTGGCGGATGCTCTCCAGCATCTGGTGACGCTGGCGATAGAGCTTGCGCTTGCGTGCCGGAATCTCCTCCTCCGCGCGCTGGCGCGCGATGGCCGGCAGGATGAAGAAGCCGCGCGCGCCGCGCACGCCGCCCCGCTCGCGCCAGAAGCCGTCATAATCGAAGCGGACGGGATCGCTGAAATCCGTGCGCGCGCGGAAATAGTCGCTGCGCTGGTGGCGATTGCTGTCCGATACGCCGCGGATATGCTCCACGCCGATCTCGTGGCACAGCATCCGGAAGATCTCGAACAGCAGGTCCGACGGGCGCATGCCATGCGCCGTCTTGGTCAGCAGGCGATTGCGCTCCAGCGAATGGTCGCTGCGGCGCCCCTGGATGCCGCCGACATAGGCGACGCGCTGCCCGTGCGCGTCGGAGAGCGTGAAGGCGAGCGAATAGACCCGGTCCGCCCCGATCCACAGGCTCATCACCAGCAGGCCGTCGCGCAGCATCCAGCGCGGCGAATCGATCTTGATGCGCACGTCGGCGCCAAGTTCGGGCAGGTCGATCAGGTCGACGAATTCGTTGGGCAGGATATCGAACGGCCGCCCGAGCGTCGCCACCAGATCGCAATGATCGATGATCCGGTCGAAGCGCTCGTCCGCCTCCCACCAGGCGGAGACGAACGGGGCCTGCAGCATGCCCCAGATTTCCGGGCGCCAGCGGACGATCGCGGACAGGGGGCTGCCGGCCGGCGCCTGCCACAGCTTCAGCATCAGCGGCCAGTGGCGGAGGCCGAGCGCCACGTGCCGCAGCGCCATCATCGCGCGGTTGCGCGAGGCGCCCGGCCGCACGGCCTTGCGCGGCTCCTGCGGAATATCCGGCCGATCCCCGGGATAAGCGGGGCCGATCTCAGGCTTGGTCATCGAAAAATCTATACGCACGGTACAGTTGGTTCCCAGCCATTGCCCGCGACAAAGGGATGCGGGCATCCCCCGGTCATAGGGTTCACCTACGCGGAGGTGTGCAACATTTGGTAAACATCGGCGGGCCTTGCGGACGAAGTGGTGCGCAGGCGCTATCCTTTTGGAAACCCCAGCCTGATAGCGGGTCCGTTGTCCCAATATGTGCGCAGCCGATAGGAACCCGCGAATGAACCGATCCGCTCTGTCGAGAGCCGCCCGCTTTGTGGCCCGCATGTCGACCATCCTGGCGGCCGAGGGCCCGTCCCGGCTGATCGAGAAGGTGCGTTCTCGGCTGGGCGCGAGCGGTCGCGCCTATCGGCGCATGAAGCGGCAGGATGATGCGCGCTTCGACGCCGCCGGTTACGATACGGGCGGGATCCAGACGCTCTACACGATGAAGATCGTGGGCGAGAACGGAGCGGCCGGCGGCAATCACATCGCCACGCCGACCGAGGATTTCGAAGCCGCCGTCGCCCTGCTCGACATTCCGGTCGAAGGCGCCACCTTCATCGATCTGGGCTCGGGCAAGGGCCGCGCGGTGCTGATGGCCGCCGATCACCCGTTCCAACGCGTCATCGGCGTGGAATTCGCCAAGGAACTGCACGACGTGGCGGTCGCCAACTTCGCGAAGCGCGCCGCGCTCCATGGGGCCGACGATCGCGTCGCGCTCCATCTGGACGATGCGACGCGCTTTCCGCTTCCCCCGGGCCCCCTGGTCCTGTTCCTGTTCAACCCGTTCGATCCGCCGGTGCTGACCGATGTGGTGGATGCCGCGATGGATTCGTGGAAGGCCGATCCCCGGCCGATCCGCATCCTCTACATGAACCCTGTCCATCACGCCGCCTGGACGGCGGGCGGATGGCAGGAGCGCCCGGCGCGTCCCGGCCTCTCCGTCTTCGCCCCGCCGCACGACGGCTGAGCGTCCGGTCAGGCCGCGTCCCGGTCGGCCTCGCCTGCTATCGGGGGTCGGGCGAGTTCCATCCGGGCGGCTTCCTCGAAGGCGGCACGGCGCACGGCATCGGACACGGCCGGGCCGCCCGCCGGCATCCGCACGGCGGCGACCGCGCGCGCCGCCTGCGTCACCATGTCGGCGCCGCCATGCTCCACCCGCGCGAGCGGGAAACGGCGCCGCAGATCATCCTCGCCTTCGTCGAACGCGAGCCGACACACGCCGCGCCCGGTCGCGGCGAACAGCATCGCGCCCAGAGCCGTCGGCACGCGGCACCAGCGGATCATTTCCCCCTGTCCGCCCCGCCGCCATGCACCGGGAGTCATGCCCAGCCGGCGATCCGCATCGGCATAGAAACGCGCCGGCGCGGCATAGCCCGCCGCATAGACCGCCGCCGTCACGTCCGGCTCCGCCGCCAGCGCCTGCTCCACCCGACGCGCGCGGACGGCTCGGGCATAGGCGGCGGGCGTCACCCCCGTCGCCCGCCGGAACAGGCGGTGGAAATGATGCGGGCTGTAGCCCGCCACCTCCGCCATCTCGGTCAGCGAGGGCGGCATCTCCGCCTCGGCGATCAGGGCGATGGCGCGCGCGATGGCCAGTTCGTCGGCCGCCACGTCGTCCGGCCGGCAGCGCAGGCAGGGGCGCAGGCCGGCAGCGCGCGCGGCGGCGGGATCGGGATGGAAGCGCACATTCTCCCGGCGGGGGTGCCGCGCCGCGCAGGACGGGCGGCAGTAGATCCCGGTCGACAGGACGCCCGTGACGAAGCGCCCGTCCGCCGTCCGATCGCGGGCCCGCACGGCCCGCCACGCCTCCGCCTCATCGATCCGCATCGCATCCTCGATCATGCGGCCCTTGTACCACAGGCCACGTCGCCCGCATCCCGCGCCTTGCGGTCAAAGCCCCCCCCCTGACATTTCCGCCCATGCGTCCGCCCCGGTCGGAGCCTCGCTTGCATCGCCTGCCCCCCTTTGCTAGGCGGCCGCGACTGAGACGAGCAGCCCGGTTCCGGGCGCACTCGTCATTGGCTCCGCTTCTGGTGGCGGAGCACCATATCATTCGGGGGAAAGTAAGCGCGTGGAGCAGTCCGGCGGCATACAGGCAAGCCTTAGCGGACGTTATGCGAGCGCGCTGTTTCAGCTCGCCCGCGACGAGAACCAGCTCTCGGCGGTAGAGGCGAGCCTGGGCAGCGTGAAACAGGCTCTGGCCGAATCGGCCGATCTTCGTGCGCTCGCATCCAGCCCGCTCATCGGTCGCGAAGCCGCCGGCAAGGCGATCGCCGCCGTCGCGGCGTCGCTCGGCGTCGATCCGCTCACCACCAAATTCCTGGGCGTGCTGGCGGAGAATCGCCGCCTTGGTTCGCTCGACGCGATCATCCGCGATTTCCGCCAGCTGGCCGCCCGCCAGCGCGGCGAGGCCTCGGCCGAGATCGTGTCGGCCCATCCTCTGGATGATGGCCAGGTCGCCTCGCTCAAGACCCGGCTGAAGTCGATGGTCGGCAGCGAGGTCGCGGTCGATCTGAAGGTCGATCCCTCCATTCTCGGCGGCCTCATCGTCCGCCTCGGCAGCCGTCAGATCGACGGCTCGATCCGCACCAAACTCAATACGCTCGCCCAGGCGATGAAAGGCTGAACATGGATATCCGCGCGGCAGAAATCTCGAAGGTCATCAAGGACCAGATCGCGAGCTTCGGCACGGAGGCACAGGTCTCCGAGGTCGGCACCGTTCTGTCCGTCGGCGACGGCATCGCCCGCATCCACGGCCTCGACAATGTCCAGGCCGGCGAGATGGTGGAATTCGCCAACGGCGTGCAGGGCATGGCCCTCAACCTCGAAGCCGACAATGTCGGCGTCGTGATCTTCGGCACCGATTCCGAGATCAAGGAAGGTGACGTCGTCAAGCGCACCGGCACGATCGTGGACGTTCCCGTCGGCAAGGGCCTGCTCGGCCGCGTCGTGGACGGCCTCGGCAATCCGATCGACGGCAAGGGCCCGATCGTCACCGATCAGCGCAGCCGCGTCGAGGTGAAGGCGCCCGGCATCATCCCGCGCAAGTCGGTGCATGAGCCGGTGCAGACCGGCCTCAAGGCGCTCGACGCGCTCGTCCCCGTCGGCCGTGGCCAGCGCGAGCTGATCATCGGCGACCGTCAGACCGGCAAGTCGGCGATCGCGATCGACACCTTCATCAACCAGAAGACCGCGAACGCCGGCACGGACGAGAGCAAGAAGCTCTACTGCGTCTATGTCGCCGTCGGTCAGAAGCGCTCGACCGTCGCCCAGCTCGTCCGCACGCTGGAAGAGAATGGCGCGATGGAATATTCCATAGTCGTCGCCGCGACCGCGTCGGAGCCCGCTCCGCTGCAGTTCCTCGCGCCCTACACCGGCTGCGCGATGGGCGAATATTTCCGCGACAACGGCATGCACGCCGTGATCGTCTATGACGATCTCTCGAAGCAGGCCGTCGCCTACCGTCAGATGTCGCTGCTGCTGCGCCGTCCGCCGGGCCGCGAAGCCTATCCGGGCGACGTCTTCTATCTCCACAGCCGCCTGCTCGAGCGCGCCGCGAAGATGAACGACGACAATGGCAACGGCTCGCTCACCGCGCTGCCGATCATCGAGACGCAGGCGGGCGACGTGTCGGCCTACATCCCGACCAACGTGATCTCGATCACCGACGGCCAGATCTTCCTCGAGACCGAGCTGTTCTATCAGGGCATCCGCCCCGCCATCAACGTCGGCCTATCGGTGTCGCGCGTCGGCTCCGCCGCGCAGACCAAGGCGATGAAGAAGGTCGCGGGTTCGATCAAGCTGGAGCTGGCCCAGTATCGCGAAATGGCTGCGTTCGCGCAGTTCGGTTCGGACCTCGACGCCTCCACCCAGAAGCTGCTCGCCCGCGGCGCGCGCCTCACGGAGCTGCTGAAGCAGGCCCAGTTCGCGCCCCTGCCCTTCGAGGAGCAGGTCGCGTCGATCTTCGCCGGCACGAACGGCTATATCGACAGCGTCGGCGTGTCGGACGTGGTGCGCTACGAGGGCGCGATGCTCGGCTACCTGCGCTCGGACGCGCCGGAAGTCCTGAGCGCGATCCGCGACAGCAAGGATCTCTCGGACGACACCAAGGCGAAGCTGAAGGCCGCGCTCGACGCCTTCGCCAAGACGTTCGCGTAATCGATACTGGGGAAAACCCGCTCGCCCTGAGCCTGTCGAAGGTCCGTCCTTTCTTTCAAGAAGAACGGGACTTCGACAAGCTCAGTCCGAACGGGCAATTTGGATGACGAATGCCTAGTCTCAAGAGCCTCAAGGTCCGGATCGCCTCGGTCAAATCGACCCAGAAGATCACGCGCGCCATGAAGACGGTCGCGGCCGCCAAGCTGCGCCGCGCGACCGACGCCGCCGTCGCGGGCCGCCCCTATGCGGAGCGCCTCGAAGCGGTGATGGCGAGCCTGGCGTCCAAGGTGACGATCGGCCCGAATTCGCCGAAGCTCCTCGCCGGCACCGGCAAGGACGAGGTCCACCTGCTCGTCGTCGCGACGTCCGAGCGCGGCCTCGCCGGCGGCTTCAACACGAATATCGTCCGTGCCGCCCGCGCGAAGGCCGATGCGCTGATCGCCGCCGGCAAGAAGGTCCGCTTCTACATTGCCGGCCGCAAGGGCCGCGCCGTGATCCGCCGCATGTATCCGGGCATGATCGTCCACGATCATGACATGAGCCATGTGAAGAACGCCGCCTTCGGCGAGGCGCTCACGATCGCGCGCGATCTGATCGCGCGGTTCGAGGCCGGCGAGTTCGACGTGTGCCACCTGATCTTCTCGAAGTTCCAGTCGGCGCTCGTCCAGACGCCGCAGGTGATCCAGATCATCCCCGCCGCCGTGACCAAGCCCGCCAACGATGGCGCGGTCGAGACGGCGTCCGCCGCGATCGAATATGAGCCCGACGAGGAATCGATCCTCGCCGAGCTGCTGCCGCGCAACGTCGCGATCCAGATCTACCGCGCGATGCTGGAAAATCAGGCGGGCTTCTACGGCGCGCAGATGAACGCGATGGACAATGCCACCCGCAACGCCGGTGACATGATCAAGCGCCTCAGCATCCAGTATAACCGAGCCCGCCAGGCCGCGATCACGACCGAACTGGTGGAAATCATCTCTGGCGCGGAAGCGCTGTAAGCAAGACGACAGGCAGGAAGAAACGCAATGGCAACCGCCCCCGCACTCGGTACGAACAATACCGGCCGCATCAGCCAGGTGATCGGCGCCGTCGTCGACGTCGCTTTCGAAGGCACGCTGCCGGCGATCCTTTCCGCGCTCGAGACGCGCAACGGCGACAATCGCCTCGTGCTCGAAGTCGCGCAGCATCTGGGCGAGAACACCGTCCGCACGATCGCGATGGACTCCACCGAGGGTCTCACGCGCGGCCAGGAAGTGAAGGATACGGGTTCGCAGATCCGCGTGCCGGTCGGCCCGCAGACACTCGGCCGCATCCTGAACGTGATCGGCGAGCCGATCGACGAGCGCGGCCCGGTCGCCGGCGATCTCACCGGCCCGATCCACAACAAGGCGCCCGACTTCGTCGACCAGTCGACCGAAGCCTCGATCCTCGTCACGGGCATCAAGGTGATCGATCTGCTCGCGCCGTATGCGAAGGGCGGCAAGATCGGCCTGTTCGGCGGCGCCGGCGTGGGCAAGACCGTGCTGATCCAGGAACTGATCAACAACATCGCCAAGGGCCATGGCGGCGTGTCCGTGTTCGCGGGCGTCGGTGAGCGGACCCGCGAGGGCAACGATCTCTACCACGAATTCCTCGATGCGGGCGTCATCGCGAAGGATGCCGACGGCAATCCGACGCCGGAGGGCTCGAAGGTCGCGCTCGTGTTCGGCCAGATGAACGAGCCGCCGGGCGCCCGCGCCCGCGTCGCCCTCTCGGGTCTCGCCAACGCGGAATATTTCCGCGACGTCGAGGGCCAGGACGTGCTGTTCTTCGTCGACAACATCTTCCGCTTCACGCAGGCGGGTTCGGAAGTGTCGGCTCTGCTCGGCCGCATCCCGTCGGCCGTGGGCTATCAGCCGACCCTGTCGACCGACATGGGCGCGCTGCAGGAGCGCATCACCTCCACCAACAAGGGGTCGATCACCTCGGTGCAGGCGATCTACGTGCCCGCCGACGATCTCACCGATCCGGCGCCGGCCACCTCCTTCGCCCACCTGGACGCGACGACGACGCTGAACCGCGCCATCTCCGAAAAGGGCATCTATCCGGCGGTCGATCCGCTCGACTCCACCAGCCGCGTGCTGGAGCCGCGCATCGTCGGCCAGGAGCATTATGACACGGCCCGCGCCGTTCAGGTGATCCTGCAGAAGTACAAGTCGCTGCAGGACATCATCGCGATCCTCGGCATGGACGAGCTGTCGGAAGACGATCGCCTGACGGTGAGCCGCGCCCGCAAGATCGAGCGCTTCCTCTCGCAGCCGTTCCACGTCGCCGAGGTCTTCACCGGCATCAGCGGCAAGTTCGTGCAGGTCGAGGACACGGTGAAGTCGTTCAAGGCCGTGGTCGACGGCGAATATGATCACCTGCCGGAAGCCGCCTTCTACATGGTCGGCGGCATCGACGAAGTCGTCGAGAAGGCCAAGAAGCTCGCCGAAGCGGCGTAACTGAAAGACCCCCCTCCCGCCTGCGGGAGGGGTTGGGGGTGGGCAATATCCCACCTCCGGCGAACCGCCTGACGGCGCTCGCGAAGCCCACCCCCGACCCCTCCCGCACGCGGGAGGGGGGAAGAAGGTTGAGATGGCCCTGCACTTCGAACTCGTCACGCCCGAGAAACTGGTCCGCTCCGAGGAGGTCCACATGGTGGTCGTCCCCGGCACCGAGGGCGATTTCGGCGTGCTCGAAGGCCATGCGCCGGTCATGTCGGTGATCCGTCCCGGCGAGCTGACCGTCTATTCCAGCGCCACCACCGTCTCCGCGCGCATCCGCCTCGACGGCGGCTTTGCCGAGGTGAACGAAAAGGGCCTGACCGTCCTCGCCGAAAGCGCTGTCGACGCCTGATCCCGGCACGGGCGCGCCGTCCCTAGCGCCCTTCTTTCTCGCTTCCGATTTTCTCAGCGTCTTTCGTTGCTTAACGCCTCGTCAAGGGCTTTTGCCTAAGGCTCCTGTCTCTGGGTGATAGCCGCCGCCAGGGCGGAGACGGGACAGACTGATGAGTGCTTTCGGGCGACGTGGTGGAATGGGTGGCGGTCGCGCCAGCGGATTCGGATCGGCCCGGCCGGTCCAGCCCGGCGCCGTCGAGGGCGGTGCCCAGTTTCCTCCGATCGACGCACCGGCCGAGCCCGAGACGGATGGCGCCTCCCCCCGCGATGCGATGGAGCGGCTCGCCGCGCGCGTCGCCGCCAGCGCCGAGGCCGGCAATTCGCGCGGCGACGGCTTCGAGGCCTCTGTCCACAAGATCAAGGAGCAGGTGCTTCCCCGCCTGCTGGAGCGGGTCGACGCCGAAGCCGCCGCCACGCTCTCCAAGGAAGAGCTGGCCGAGGAATTCCGCCCGATCATCGGCGAGGTGCTGGCCGAACTGCGCATCACGCTGAACCGGCGCGAGCAATATGCGCTCGAAAAGGTGCTGGTCGATGAGCTGCTCGGCCTGGGGCCGCTTGAGGAACTGCTGTCCGATCCGCTGATCACCGACATCATGGTCAACGGCCCCGAGCAGACCTATGTCGAGCGCAAGGGCAAGCTGGAGCTGGCCAACGTCCAGTTCCGCGACGAGGAGCATCTGTTCCAGATCGCGCAGCGCATCGTCTCCAAGGTCGGCCGCCGCGTCGATCAGACCACGCCACTCGCCGACGCCCGCCTGCAGGACGGCAGCCGCGTCAACGTGATCGTGCCGCCGCTCTCGCTGCGCGGCACGGCCATCTCGATCCGTAAATTCTCGGCCAAGCCGATCACGCTCGACATGATGGCCAATGGCGGCTCGATGTCGAACGCGATGGCGACGGCGCTGAAGATCGCGGGCGCCAGCCGCTTCAACATCGTCATTTCGGGCGGCACGGGCTCGGGCAAGACGACGATGCTCAATGCGCTCTCCAAGATGATCGATCCGGGCGAGCGCGTGATCACGATCGAGGACGCGGCCGAGCTTCGCCTGCAGCAGCCGCACTGGCTGCCGCTGGAAACCCGCCCCGCCAATCTGGAGGGCCACGGCGCGATCACGATCCGCGATCTCGTCGTCAACGCGCTGCGTATGCGCCCCGATCGCATCATCCTCGGCGAAATCCGTGGGCCCGAATGTTTCGACATGCTCGCGGCCATGAACACCGGCCATGACGGCTCCATGTGTACGCTCCACTCGAACAGCCCGCGCGAGGCGCTGGCGCGTATGGAAAACATGGTGATGATGTCGGACATCAAGGTGCCGAAGGAGGCGATCAGCCGTCAGATCGCGGATTCGGTCGATCTGATCATCCAGGTGAAGCGCCTGCGCGACGGCTCCCGCCGCATCACGAACATCACCGAGGTGATCGGCATGGAAGGCCCCGTGATCGTCACGCAGGAGCTGTTCAAGTTCGAATATCTGGACGAGACGAGCGACGGCAAGATCATCGGCGAATATCGCTCGGCGGGCCTGCGCCCGTACACGCTGGAAAAGGCCAAGCAGTTCGGCTTCGATCAGCCCTATCTGGAAAGCTGCCTCTGATTTTGGCCGCCAGTGTACGTCCGGTCGCTATCCAGCTCTCCGTCATTGTGAGCGTAGCGAAGCACGCTCGCAATGACGGACGAACCTATCAATCCACCCGCTTCAGCCCTGCCCGGAAGCGCGCCGCATTGGCGACATAGCTGGCGGCGGACGCCCGCAGCCCCGCCGCCGCCTCCGGCGACAGCGTGCGCTTCACCTGCGCGGGCGATCCCACGATCAGGCTGCCGGGCGGGAAGATCTTGCCTTCCGTCACCAGCGCGCCCGCGCCGACGAGGCAGCCATCCCCGATCACCGCATTGTTGAGGATGGTCGCGCCCATCCCCACCAGCACGCCATCGCCCACCGTGCAGCCGTGGAGGATCGCGTGATGCCCCACCGTCACATCCTCCCCGATCGTGAGCGGCGATCCGGGATCGGAATGGAGCATCGCCCCGTCCTGCACGTTGCTGCGCGCGCCGATCACGATCGGCGTATTGTCCGATCGCACGACCGCGCCGAACCAGATGCTCGCCCCCTGCCCCAGTCGCGCATCGCCGATCACGTCGGCGCTCGGCGCGATCCAGGCGGATCCGTCCTCGGGCAAAGTCGGGCTCAGCCCGTCCAGTTCGTACAGCGGCATCGGCGTTCCTCGCTTCGCTTCAGATCGGAAGGCGGCCCAGTTGCGCGAACGTCCCTTCCAGCCAGCCGAGCGGATCGGCGGGCTCACCGTCTCCGCCCGCGCTCCGCACGTCATAGACGTCGCCGATGAACAGCTCGTGCGTGCCGTGGACGAGGGTCGTGCGGATTTCGCAGAAGATGCTGGAGCAGGCGCTGGGCAGATAGGGAATGCCGTCCTGATAGCGCCATTCGTCGGAGGCGAAGCGCTGTTCGCGCATCGCGCTGTTCGAAAACAGGCTGACGAACGCGGTGTGCGTCGTGCCCAGCAGATTGACGCAATAACGCTGCGCGCGCTCGATCGCGCTATGCGCGCTGGAGGCGCGATTGATCGCCACCAGCATCGACGGCGGCTCCATCGAGACGGGAATCACCGCGGACGCCGCCAGCCCGGCGGGCTGATCGGTCGCGGGATCGCGCGTCGTGATCAAGGCGACCGCGCCCGGCATCCGCCGCATCGCGGATTTCAGCCCGTTCGAAAGCTCCGCAGCCGTATCCGCGAACCTGGTTTCCGACATCGTCTCTCCTCATCGGCGCGCACGCTCGCGATCGCCGGAACCTAACCCTTAAAGTCATCCTTCGCCGCGCGCACGATCCGGAAGGCGTCCGCAGCATCCTTCGCGCCCGCCGCAATCGCAAGCCCCGGCGCGCGCAGGAAGGGGTTGGTCGCCTTCTCCTCGCCGATCGTGGTCGGCACGGTCGGCTCGCCCGCCGCGATCTTCGCCTCCAGCCCCACCGCCCGGGCCGCCAGCGCCGCGCTCTCGTCCACCGATCGGGCGAAGCGCAGGTTGGAGCCCGTATATTCGTGCGCGCAGAAGATGCGCGTCGCATCCGGCAGCGCCGCCAGACGGCCGAGGCTCGCCCAGAATTGCGGCGGCGTGCCTTCGAACATGCGGCCGCAGCCCAGCGTGAACATCGTATCGCCCACGAACGCCACGCCATCGGCCGCATCATGCAGGCTCACATGGCCGAGCGTATGTCCGCCCGTATCGATCACCGCGAAGCGCGTCTCGCCCAACTCGATCGTATCGCCATCCCGCACCTCGCGATCGATCGGCGACGTCTTGGTGACTTCGCCCGGTGCCACGATCCGCGCACCATAGCGCGCCTTCAGCGCGGCATTGCCGCCGGCATGATCCCGATGCCAATGCGTGTTGAGGATCAGGTCCAGCCCCCAGCCCAGCCGGTCCAGCTCGGCGGCATAGACATCGGCGTCGGGCGTATCGATCGCCGCCACGCGCCCCGTCGCCTCGTCGCGCACGAGATAGCCGTAATTGTCGGACAGGCAGCGGAACTGGTGGATCGTGAGCGGCATCGTGGCGAAGGTCCCTGCGGGGTATCCGCGCCGATATAGGGATCCGCGCCGCGCCGTGCAGCCTCACGCGGCGGAAACCGACGATCATCACAAATGGTTACGTCACCGCTCGGTTCGTCTCACACCGCTTCAACCGGCACGCGGAGGGGATTAGCCTGCATCGGCACAGGAGGAAGTTCCCATGTCCAAGATGTCCAAGCTGTTGATCCCGCTCGCCCTCGCCGGCCTCGCCGTCGGTGGCACCACCGCGGCGCAGGCCGCCCCCTGCAAGGATGCCAAGGGCAAGTTCGTCAAATGCCCGCCGGCCAAGCCCGTCCCCTGCAAGGACGCCAAGGGCAAGTTCGTGAAGTGCAGCGCCCCCGGCGCCAAGCCGATCAAGTAAGCCCGATCAGGGAAGATCGCATCGGGCGGCTTTCCCGGCCGCCCGGTACTCTTTAAGGGCGCGTCGGATGACGACGACCGGCGATCCCACCACCATCCGCCGCCTCTACGGGCGGCGCCAGGGCCACAAACTGCGCGAGGGCCAGGCGAACCTCGTCGAGGATCTGCTGCCCCGCCTGTCCGTGCCCACGGACGGTCCGCTGGATGCCCTGCGCCTGTTCGGCGACGATCGCCCGCTCCAGCTGGAGATCGGCTTCGGCGCGGGCGAGCATCTCGCGGGGCAGGCTGCGATGCGCCCCGATCATGGCCTGATCGGCTGCGAGCCCTTCCTCAACGGCGTCGTCGGCGCGCTCGGCCATATCGAACGGCTGGGCCTCGACAATGTCCGCCTGCACATGGGCGACGCGCTGGAGGTGATCGAGCGGCTGCCCGACGCGAGCCTCGACCGCGCCTACCTGCTCCATCCCGATCCCTGGCCCAAGGCGCGCCACGCCAAGCGCCGCTTCATGAATGCGGGGCCGATCTCCCTGATCGCGAAGAAGCTGAAGCCCGGCGCCGAATTCCGCTTCGGCACCGACCACCCCATTTATTGCCGCTGGGCGATGATGGTGATGAAGGCGCGCCCCGAATTCGAATGGCTGGTCGAAGGCCCGCAGGACTTCCTCGTCCGCCCCGACGACTGGCCCGAAACGCGCTACGAGGCGAAGGCCCGGCGGCTGGGCCACGAGGTCTGGTACTTCCGCTACCGGCGCCGATAGGCCGCCACCCGGCTTATGCCGGGCGGCAGCCGCCTTGCCGGCTCAGTGCAGTTTGAGCCGCGGACGCAGGATCGCATGGACATGGCTGGTGACGATCAGCGCCGAGCCCCGGATCCAGCCGTGGATCGCGATCAGGTGCATGCGATACAGCGACGTGTAGAAGAAGCGCGCGATCCGCCCCTCGATCGCGAGGGATCCCCGGCTCAGGCTGCCCATCAGGCTGCCGATCGTGGAATAGCGGCTGAGCGACACCAGCGAGCCGTGATCCTTGTAGACGAAGTCGTGCAGCGGCCTGCCGCTCATCATGCGCGTGAGATTGTCGAACACGCTGGCCGCCATCTGGTGCGCGCTCTGCGCGCGCGGCGGCACGGGGCGCTCGCTGCCCGGCAGCGTGCAGGAGGCGCAATCGCCGATCGCGAAGACGCGCGGATCGGAGACGGACTGGAGCGTCGGCGTGGTGAGGATCTGGCCGGTGCGCGTCAGTTCCAGCGCGCCGAGCCGGCCCGCGATCGGCGTCGCCCGCACGCCCGCCGCCCACACCATCAGGTCGGATTCGATCCGTTCGCCGCTTTTCGTGACGATCGCATCCGCCGTCACCTCCGTCACCGGGACGTTGGTCAGCACGCGCACGCCGAGCGCTTCCAGCTCGCGCTGGGCAGCACCGGAGAGGCGCTCGGACAAAGCCGGCAGGATGCGCGGGCCGGCCTCGATCAGCGTGACTTCCAGCCGCCGGCTGTCGAACACCTCCAGGCCGTAATAAGCGAGAGCGTCGGCCGCGTTGAACAGCTCGGCCGCCAGCTCCACGCCGGTCGCGCCCGCGCCGACGATCGAGACTTTCACGCGCGCATCGGAGTCCGGATCGACGACCATCGCGCGCGACACCGCCAGGCAGTGGTTCAGCAGCCGATCCCGGAACCGATCGGCCTCGGCCCGGCTGTCCAGCGCCATGCAATGTTCGGCCACGCCCGGCGTGCCGAAATCGTTCGTGATCGAACCGAAGGCCAGCACGAGATAATCGTAGCGCAGCGAGTGCGGTCCGATCAGCTCGCGCCCGTTTTCGACGAGCGGGGCGAGATGGATCATCCGCGCCTCGGTATCCACCGACTCCAGCGTGCCGTTGAAGAAGCGATAGCCCCAGCGCTTGCAATGCGCGCGATAGCCGACCTCGTCGATATTCGCATCGAGCGCGCCGGTCGCCACTTCGTGCAGCAGCGGCTTCCACACGTGGGTGCGATTGCGCTCCACCAGGATCACGTCATGGTCGCGTCGGCCGAAACGCCGCCCCAGCCGGGCCGCGAGTTCCAGCCCGGCGGCGCCCCCGCCGACGATGACGATCTGGGTCTTCTTCTTTTTCGCGCCGGTGGCGGGGAAGCGGAGTTCCCGAGATTGCGATTGCACTAAAGCCCTTTCTTCGAACGGAGCGGGCGCCGGCCGCTGGGGTAGCCTGCCCGTCGATGATCAGCCTTGCTGCATCCGGTCTCCTGTGATGATCGAATTGGCCGTCGGCCCGCCATGGAAGGGCGAACGGCTATTGCGGCAATGTGCCGGTAAGGGAATGAACGAGCCCTGTTACGGCGTCCCCATGCGGGCAAATCGGATCCGAATCCACCCGTTTCAAGATACCGTCTGTCGTGTCGGCGGGCCGATATATCGCCTCCGCCCCCGAAACCACGGCCGGCGAGGCACCGGCCGGCCCGGTTCAGGCCTTCGCCGAAATCGCGCCCAGCTCTTCCAGATCGAGATCGCGTTCGAGGCTGTGAAGGGTTTCGTCGTCGATCCGGTTCGCCCGGTGCAGGCGGACGAGTTCCTCCCGTCCGGCCGCGACCGCGGCGATGATCACATCGAAATGTTCGGCGATCGCGATCGTGCGCTCGGCGGGCGTTCCGCCATAGGTTTCGGAAACATGCGCGCGCCGCGAATATTGCTCCAGCAGACGCGGATGGAGGAGCGTCCCGTCCGGCCCGTGGGAGAGCTGCTCCACCGCCCGCAGCTGCGCCTTCAGCATCATCGTCTCGGCCGCGATCATGTCGATCGGCGGCGCATCCGCCTCGCTCTGGCGAACGCCGGCAAGCCGGATCACGAGGCCGAGGGTCGAACCCTGGACGAGGACCGTGACGAGGATCACCCCGAACGCCGCCAGCAGCATGAAATCGCGCCCCGGCATCGCCTCGGGCAAGGTCAGTGCCACCGCGAGCGTGACGACGCCGCGCATGCCCGCCCAGCTCATGACGAGCGCATTAGGAGTGCCCAGCGGCGCCTCCCGGCTCCAGCCCGCCGCCACCAGCAGGCGCAGCACGACGTCCGAGCCGAACACCCAGACGAAGCGGGCGGCGGTCAACGCGATGACGATCGCCAGCAGCGGCCATGCCATCCCGCCCAGCACCGCTTCCACCCCACCGGTGCGATCCAGCACGTCGCGCAGCGAGAAGCCGATCAGCATGAAGACCGAGGCTTCGAACAGGAAGACCATCACCGTCCAGAACGAGGTCCCCCGCACCCGGACGGCCGCCGAGAAGACGACATGCTGATACCAGCCCAGCACCAGCCCGGTCGTGACCGTCGCGATCACGCCCGAGACATGGACCGCCTCGCCCGTGAGATACGCGATCCAGCCGACCAGGGCCGACATGACGACCAGCGACAGCTCGTCATGCACGCGCCGCGCGAGGGCCACGCAGAGCAGCCCGATCGCCAGACCGACCGCCAGACCGCCCAGCGCCAGGATCAGGAACTGTCCCGCCGCGACGGCCGGATCGAACACGCCACCCATCGTCGCCGCGACGGCGAAGCGGAACAGCACGAGGCCGGCGGCATCGTTCAGCAGGCTCTCGCCTTCCAGCAGCGTCGACAGACGGCGCGGCAGCTGCACCTGCTGCAGCACCGCGCGCGCCGAAACCGCATCGGGTGGAGCCACGATCGCGCCCAGCGCCGCGCAGGCCGCCCAGGGAAGGGACGGCATCAGCCAATGCGCCGTCACCGCGACGAACGCCGTGGTGAACAGCACCGCGCCCACCGCCAGCGACATGATCCCGGCGAAGTGGCGGCGAAACCGCGCGATCGCGGTATACCAGGCGCCGTCCATCAGCAGCGGCGGCAGAAAAAGCACCAGCACCAGTTCGGGATCGAGGCGCACCGGAGGGATGCCGGGAATGAAAGCGATCGCCCCTCCGCCGATGAGCAGCGCGATGGACGGCGGCCATCCCATCCGCTCGGCGATCCAGTGCAGCGCCAGGATCGCGACCAGCATGCCGACGACCAGCTCGAACAATTCTGTAGGGTGCATCGGTACCTCCGCCCGGAGACACCTAATGGCGACGGACCGATGCGGTTGACAACCTCCCCCGCGCCCGTCGTGAAAATGCGGGCAGGCTGAGGCCGATCGATCATCAGGATCGCGATGTCGGCAGCTTTCGAGAAAGCGTCACCCTGAACTCGTTTCAGGGTCCATGACCCGACCGTTGAGCCAGGCCGGCCCGTTAGGTCATGGATGCTGAAACGAGTTCAGCATGACAGTCTGGAAGGATGCTCAGCTCAGTTTTCAAACTATCCGAACATCGATCCGTCCTAAGGCCGTCGCCGGGAGCGACCGGGAATGACGGTAAAGCCGTGCGAAACCATCGTATCCGGAACCTGAACCGGATCCCGACCCCGCCTTGATTTTCAACCGCCCGGTCGAGAACCCGCTTGTGGCCCCCGCCCGAACATGCCCCACCGAACCGGTATGAATACAATCGATACCAGGGAAATCGCCGCCTTGCTGCTGGCCGCTCCGGCCTGGGCAAGACACTGCCTGTCGGTGAATGATAGCGCGCTGCGGGAGAAAGCTGCGGCCGAGATCGCCGCCTTGCTGTCCGCCGCGCTGGGACGGGACAGCACGCCTGCGCCGGCACGGCGGACGGCCGGCGAGGCCGTCACTCCCGCCGTGAATGCCGCACGCTGACGACGCGCCTCGCCGCCCCGTTATCAGCCCTTATACGATGCGGCCTTCGATCGGATGGCCCGGATCGTTGAAGCCGTGCGTCGAGGCATGGCCCGTGGTCACCAGCCCGTTGACCAGCGCCTCATCCTCCGCCGAAAGCGCGACATCCAGCGCGCGGATATAGCTGTCCCAATGCGCCTCCGTGCGGGGCCCGGTGATCGTGCTGGTGACGAGCCGGTTCTTCAGCACCCAGGCGATCGCGAACGCCGTCGGATCGATCCCCCGCTCGCGCGCATGGGCCGCGATCCTGGCGGCGAGTTCGATCGATTCCGGGCGCCATTCGGTTTCCAGGATCCGCTTGTCGCCGCGCCCGGCGCGCGTATCGGCCGGCGGCGCCTGGTTCGGATCATATTTGCCGGTCAGCACGCCGCGCGCCAGCGGGCTGTAGGAGACGGTGCCGAGGCCGTAGAAATCCGCCGCCGGCAGCTGCTCCACCTCGGCCACGCGATTGAAGATATTGTAGAGCGGCTGGCTCGCGATCGGCCGGTCGATCCCGAACTGATCGGCCAGATGGGAGACCTCGGCGATCCGCCACGCGCGGAAGTTCGAGACGCCGAAATAGCGCAGCTTGCCCTGAGCGACGAGGTCCCCGATCGCGCGCACCGCCTCGCCCAGCGGCGCATCGAACACGGCACGGTGGAAATAGAGCAGGTCGATATAATCCGTGCCCAGCCGGCGCAGGCTGTCCTCCACGCTGCGGATGATCCATTTGCGGGATTGCCCGCCGCCGTTCGGCCCCGGCGCCATCGGGTTCGAGAATTTCGTGGCGAGCACCCAATCGTCGCGGCGTGCCTTGATGCCCTTGCCGACGACGATTTCGGACTGACCGCCATTATAGACGTCGGCCGTATCGATGAAGTTGATGCCCTGCTCGTGCGCCTTGTCGATGATGCGGTGCGACGTCGCCTCGTCGGTCTGGCCGCCGAACATCATCGTGCCGAGCGAGAGAGGCGAAACCTTGAGGCCCGACCGGCCGAGATAGCGATAGGTGACTGTCATGAATGGCTCCGTGCGGGAAATGCGGGGTGCGTGGTTTCAGGCTGCGGGCGTGCGGGCGACCTGAAAGCCGGCGAAGGACTGGTTGACCGGCATCAGTTCCAGCCGGTTGATGTTGAGGTGCGGCGGCAGGGTCGCGATCCACAGGATGGTGGCGGCGATGTCCTCGGCGGTCATCGGCTCGGCACCGCCGTAGAGCGTGTCCGACGCCGCCTGGTCGCCGCCGGTCCGCACCAACGTGAATTCGGTTTCGACCATGCCGGGATCGATCGCGCTGACGCGGACGCCCGTGCCGTGCAGATCGGAGCGGAGGCCCAGCGTGAACTGCTGCACGAAGGCCTTCGTCCCGCCGTACACATTGCCGCCGGCATAAGGGTAGGTTCCCGCGACCGAGGCGATGTTGACGATCCCGCCGCGCCGTTCGATCAGGCCCGGCAGCAGGCGGTGGGTGATCGACACCAGAGCCGTGACGTTGGTGTCGATCATCGTGCGCCACTGATCGAGGTCGGCGCGCTGCGCGGGCGCCGTGCCGAGCGCGAGGCCGGCATTGTTGACCAGCAGATCGATGCCGCGAAACCGCTCGGGCAAGGCATTGAGCGCGGCGGCCAGCGCCGCCTCGTCGCGAATGTCGAACACGGCCGGGTGGATGAGGTCGCCGAACGCTTCGGTCAGCGGCGCGAGCCGCTCGGCCCGGCGTCCGGTGACGATCACCTGCCAACCCGCGCCCGCAAGCGCTCGCGCCGTGGCCTCCCCGATGCCCGACGTGGCGCCGGTAACGATCGCTGTCTTCACCTGTCTTCTCCTGATGCGCCGCGCTGAGGGGTCAACGCGGCTGGCGATGCCGTTCGAGATTGCCGTCGAAGCGATCCGCCTCGAGGCTCACGAATCCGGCGCGATTGGGCATTTCGATCTTCGGCAGGCTGTCCGCATCCAGCCGCGCGTCGGGCCGGACGATCCCGTCGACGGACAGCAGATAGGCGACCAGCCCGTAGACCTCCTCGTCGGTGAGCGACTGGGGCGCGGTGAGCGGCATCGCCCGGCGGACATAATCGAAGATCGTGGTGGCATAGGGCCAGTAGCTGGCGACCGTCCGGACGGGCTTGGCGGAGGCGAGCGAACCGATCCCGCCGGTCAGCCGATCCGCGACCCCGCCGCTTCCGGCAGGGCCGTGGCACGCCATGCATTTCGCCGCATAAGTCGCCCGCCCCTCCACCACCGAGCCGGAGCCGCGGGGAAGGCCGGTCCCGTCCGGCGCCACGGTCAGGTCCATCCGTTCGATCGCCTCGGACGAGGCCGGGCGACCGTAATGCGGGGTTTCGGCACCGGCATCGCGCGCCCGCGCGCCGGACACCCCAGCCAGCAGGCCGCAGCCGGCCATGACGATCGCCCGCTTACGCATAGACATGGCTCACATGCCCCTGCCCGTCGATGCGCCAGCTCTGGATCGCATTGCTGTGATAGCCCTGTCCGGGGCCATATTTCGCGATCCAATCGGCGCGCCGGGGCTGTTCCGCCCCGCTCTCGTCCACGGCGCGGCTCATCAGCGTGGCGACGCCGCCCTCCCATCGCCACGGGATGCGGAACCGCGTCAGCGCCTTGGGCAGCACCGGCTCGCCGAGCGCGGCCTCGGCCCAGCTGGCACCGCCGTCTGCCGACACCTCCACCCGGCGGATGCGACCGCGCCCCGACCAGGCGAGGCCGCTGATCTCGCGCAAGCCGGGGCCGGCCAGATCCAGCCCGAACGAGGGCGCGAGAATGACCGACTTCACGCCCATGCGGAGCGAGAACAGCTCCGCCCGCCCGTCGATCAGCAGATCGGAATATTTCGACGTTTCCTCGCGCGAGAAAGCCGGCGTCGCCATCACCTTCAATCGGCGCAGCCACTTGATCGAGGCATTGCCCTCGATGCCGGGCAACAGCAGCCGCATCGGAAAGCCCTGCTGGGGCCGCAGCGGCTCGCCATTCTGGAACAGCGCGATCATCGCGTCGTCGAGACAGATCGACAGGGGAATGCTGCGCGTCATGCCCGCCGCATCGGCCCCCTCCGCCTGCACCCAGCGCGCCGCGGGATCGAGGCCCGCTTCGTCCAGCAGCGTCGAGAGGCGCACCCCGGTCCACTCCGCGCAGGACACCAGCCCGTTGAGCTGTCCCGCGCTCGCCTGCACCGGCGTCGCCGCCGCGATCGTGCCGCTGTTGCCCGAGCATTCGAGGAACAGGATCCGGCTCTCGCGCGGGTAGCGCAGCAGATCCTCGTACCGGAACAGCAGCGGCTGCCGGACGAGCCCGTGGATCAGCAATTCGTGCGTCGCCGGATCGATCGCAGGCACGCCATTGTGATGCCGCTCGAAATGGAGGCCGTTGGGCGTGATCGTCCCCTCCAGCAGCTCCAGCGGCGTGCGCGCCGAGCCCGATCCGGGAAAGGGCAGGTTCGGCACGAGGCGCTGGATCTTCGCGGCGGACGGAGCCGGCGCGCCATATCCCGACAGAGGCGCGCCCGGCGCCCGCATCGAGTCCGGAGAGCGAGCGCCAGTCGCGGCGCCCAGCCCGCTCGCCCAGCCGCCCGCCGAAACGGCGCCCGCGACGAGCAACGCGCGGCGATGGAGCAGCCCGCCCCCCGCGATGCGCTCCTCGCGCTCGCCATCGTCCGTCACCATCGGGCGTTCCTCGTCGGGCAGGCCGGGCGGGCTCAGGCCACCTGTTCGGGATCGAGCCGCCGCTCCACCGCCGGGACCGCATCGTCGCGCAGGAGCGGGAGCAGCTGATCGCCCTGCCGGCGTATCTCGGGCAGATAGGGCGTGTCGGACAGAACGAAGTGGGTGATGCCCAGATCGCGATATTTGCGCAGCGAGTTCGCGACGTCGGCCGCCGAACCCACCAGCCAGGTCGTGCCGGCACCGCCGCCACCATAGCGGCCGGGCGCCGTGTAGAGATTGTCGTCCAGCACCTCGCCGCGCGCGTGAAGGTCGAGCAGGCGCTGCTGGCCCACGGCGGGGGCGCGGCGATGTTCGTCCACCGTGCCCTGATTCTTCGCCATCTCGTCCACCTTGGCCTCGGCATCCGCCCAGGCCTGCTCGGTCGTGTCGCGCACCAAAGTCGTGATGCGGAGGCCGAATTGCAGCGGGGCCAGATCGCGATCGAGATCGCGGCTGAGGCGCTTCAATCGCGCGATCCGATCCGCGACGCCGTCGAGCGGCTCGCCCCAGAAGAGCTGGACGTCGGCCTCGGTCGCGGCGACCCGCTCGGCCGCGTCCGATGCGCCCCCGAAATACAGCCGGGGATGCAGCCGGTCACCCCGGCGGACGGGGCGCGGCGCGATCGTCGACTTCGTCACGCCGAAATGCTCGCCCGCGAAGGTGACCTCCTCCTCGGTCCACAGCCGCCGGACGAGGCGCATGAACTCCTTCGTGCGGCCATAGCGATGCGCCTGATCGCCCTCGCTGTCGCCATAGGCCGCCAGATTGTCTTGCCCCGAGACGATGTTGATGCGGACGCGCCCGCCCGTGAGATCGTCCAGCGTGGCGGCGGCGGCGGCGAAGTTGGCGGGCCGCCAGTAACCGGGGCGGATCGCGATGAGCGGCTGGAACGTCGTCGTGCGTGCGGCGAGCGCGGTGGCGACGATGAAGGTGTCGGGCCGCCCCCAGCTGGTGCCGATCAACGCGCCGTCCCAGCCATGCTGCTCCAGCGTGAGTGCGTGGCGCGTCAGCGTATCGAGACTGCGATGCCCCTCGCCCGCGGAATCGCCGCGATGGCCGGGTTCGACCTGATTGGGAATGTACCAGAGGAATTCGGAGCTCATGGACGTGATCCTTCGGCGAGAGGAAAGGTGGGAGGGGACGGCGCTATCTCAGCCTGAAGCCGAGGCGGTGGAGGACCCCGCGCAGCACGTCGCGGCCGGCAAGCGAGTCCGCCCCGCGCACGCGCTGGGACGCCTGCTCGGTCCAGTCGCGCTCGATCATCCCCTGCTCGCGCTGGAAGCCGCGCAGGCGGCGATCATAAGCGGCGAGCGCGGCGGGTGCCGCGGACTGACCATAAGCCTCGCGGAACAGCACCGCCTCCTGCGGCAGGCGCGGCTTCACCGACGCGGGCGCGGCGGGATCGGGGTGGCCGACCGTGAGGCCGAACAGCGCGAAGGATTGCGGCGGCAGGCCCAGTTCGGCCGCCACCTCGGCGGGCCGGTTGCGGATGCCGCCGATATAGCAGGTGCCGAGCCCGAGCGATTCCAGCGCGACGACCGCGCTCTGTGCGGCGAGCGACGTATCCACCGCGCCGAGCAGGAAGCTCTCCAGATAGTGGAGCGCGTCGGCGGGCGTGCCCACCTGCTCGCCCACCCGCGTCAAGCGCTGATGATCCACGATCCAGAGCAGGAAGAGCGGCGCCTGCAGGATCTGCTTCTGGTTGCCCGCCAGCGCCGCGAGCCGCGCCTTGCGCGCCGGATCCTCGACCGCGACGACGCTCCAGGGCTGGAGGTTGGATGAACTGGCGGCCGACTGCGCCGCCGCGACCGCCAGCTCGATCGCCCCGTCCGGCACGGGATCGGGCGCATAGGCGCGCACCGAGCGGTGGGAGAGGATCGTGTCGAGCGTCTCGTTCCACGCCACCGGCAGGTCCAGATCGTGCCGGTAGCGATCGAACAGCCGCGCGCCGAGGCGCTCCGCCTCGGCCGCTGCCGAATAGGCCAGTTTCACCTCGCTCATGCTGCTTCACCGTCCTTGATGCCAGGAATGAGGCCGGGGAGATCGGTCCGCGCCTCGGGCGGATGCCGGTCTTCGTGATAGTCGGCGGGGGCCTCCTCCACGCCGAGTAGGCGGTGGAGCAGCGCCCGCAATTCGGCGATGCGCTCGCGCCGGGCGATCCCGCTCTCGGGCAGATCGACCGGCAGATCCGCCGCGAGCCGGCCGTCGTCGAGCATCACGATCCGGTCGGCGAGCAGGATCGCCTCGTCGATATCGTGCGTGACGAGCAGCACCGCCGGATCGTGGACGTCGGACAGGCGCCGGAGGAGCGCGTGCATCTGGATGCGGGTCAGCGCGTCCAGTGCGCCGAAGGGTTCGTCTGCCAGCAGCAGCTTCGGCTCGCGGACGAGCGCGCGGGCCAGCGCCACGCGCTGCTGCTCGCCGCCCGAAAGCTCGTGCGGCCAGGCATGCTCGCGGCCGGCGAGGCCCACTTCGGCCAGCGCCTTCACGCCCCGCGCGCGGCCGCCCGAAATGCCGAGCAGCACATTGTCCAGCACGCGCATCCACGGCAGCAGCCGGGCATCCTGAAAGATCACCGAGAGGCGCTCGGGCAGCCGGATCTCGCCCGTGCCCTCGGCTTCGTGATCGATGCCCGCCAACGCGCGCAGCAACGTGCTCTTGCCCGATCCGCTGCGGCCGAGCAGCGCGACGAACTCGCCCGGCGCGATATCCAGATCGATCCCGTTGAGCACGCCCTTCAGCGTGAAGGTCCGCACGAGGCCGCGAACCTCGACGGCCGGGGTGTCGGGAAACGCGCTCATCGGCCGAGCGTCCGGCGCCAGGAGAGCAGGCGTCGTTCCAGTTGTCGAACGAGAGCGTCCGATCCGAACCCGAGCAACGCATAGACGACCAGCCCGACCAGCATCACGTCGGTCTGTGCATATGCGCGGGCGAGCGTGACCATATAGCCGATGCCGCTCGTGGCGTTCAGTTGCTCCACCACCACCAGCGCCAGCCACGACGAGGTGACGCCGAAGCGCAGGCCGGTGAGGAAACCCGGCAGCGATCCCGGCACGACCACGGCGCGAAGGAACTGCCAGCGGCTCAGCCGCACCGTCTCGGCCAGTTCGACATGGCGGATGTCGATCGCGCGCAGGGCGTTGTGCGTGTTGATGTAGACGGGGAAGAAGACAGCGGTGGCGATCAGCGTGATCTTCATCGTCTCGCCGATGCCCAGCCACAGGATCATGAACGGGATCAGCGCCAGGATCGGGATGCCCCGCTTGATCTGCACCAGCCCGTCGATCACGTAGCCGCCCAGCAGCGACAGGCCGGACAGCCAAGCGAGGGCCACGCCGATCGCCACGCCGAAGCCCAGCCCGGTCATCGCCCGCCAGGCGGAAATGGCCAGATTCTCCTGCAGCCGGCCTTCGCGGATCAGGTCGATCGCGGTGGTGATCGCCGTCCAGGGGGCCGGCAGGATGCGCGGATCGAGCCAGCCGGTCACGGACAGGACGGACCAGTAGAGCAGCAGCAGGGCCGGCCCGAGCAGCGTGCCGTAGCGGGCCGGCTTGCCGGGACTGAGGCGTTGTCGCCTTGGTTCGAGGCGTGCTGCGGAAGGACGCGCGATCGGCGCGTCCTGTTGTGGGGATGGCACGCGAAGCCCTTCCGGATAGGCGTTCATGACCGATTTCCTTGCGGTGCGGATGCGGCGTCGCCGGCGATGGCCTCGAAACGGCGATCGAAGAGCGTCGCCGCGTCGAAACGGGGATGCTTCGTTTCGGGGCCGAGCGTGTCGATCGCGGCCTGCTGATAGGCGATCGCGCCCGCCCAGTTTCGCGGCACCGCCACGTTGCAGATATAGGCCGCCATCACGCGGGCATCGGCGATCGGGAGCCCGCGCTTTTCGCCATAATAGCCGCGCGCCAGCTCCTCGGGATGCGCGTTGATCCACGCCTGGGCGAGCCCCCAGTAGCGGGCGAAGATGCGGAGGGCGGCCGCCTTGCCCGGATCGGCCAGCGCGGTCTCCGGAACATAGACGTTGGCGCCGTCGTCGCGGAACGGGGGATGCTTCAGGATATGCGCGCCGCGCTCTCCGAAATCGCGGAGATAGCGTTGCGCGACGAGATCGGCCCGGATCGGCGCGGCATCGATCGCGCCGGAGGCGAGCGCGTTGGAATAGACGTCGCCGCCGATGTTCGACGACAATTCGACCAGCGTCACCTCGTCGCGCCGGATGCCCGCCGCCTTCAGCGTCTCGATCACGATCTGCGCCTGAACCTGGCTCGGGCTGAACGCGATCCGCTTGCCGCGCAGGTCCGCCAGCGTCCGGATGTTCGCCTTGGGCGCGATACCGAAGACATAGGCCTGACGCCGCGCGCGATCGGCATATTCGCGGAAGGCGATGATCCGCACGGGAATGCCCATCCAGACGGCGTGGATCGGCGGCACGCTCGCGCCGAAGCCCACATCCAGCGCACCGGCATGAAGGGCCTCCGTCACCTCCGGCCCGCCGGTGATTTCCGCCCATTCGATGCGGAACGGCAGCTTCTTGTCCCAGCCCTCATGCTCGAACACCCAGCGCGTGACCGGATCGCCGACCCGCAGCACCACGCCGGGCGGCACCCGGTCCGGCAGCGGCGCGGTCAGGGCCAGCCCCTGCTTCGCGGCGGCCACCCGTCGCGCCGGGGCGAAGGCGACAAGCAGCGCGATCGACGCGACCACGACGAGCGCGAAGACGCCCGATCCTTTCGGCCAGGTGGATCCGGAGAGGGCCATCGCTCAGGCCGCGGCGCGGATCAGGCCCGCCCCGTTCGCCCGCAGGCTGGAGGCGCCCCGCCCCTCCCCATTCCATTCGAACGATCCGGTCGTCGTCACGTTGCCCTCCGCTTTCGTGACGCATGTCTGGATCGGAGCGGCCGCCGCCGCGATGCAGAAAAACTTCCGCCCCCCGCAGATTCTCTAGTTACCCCATAGGAATTGTAGTTTCTACCAAAACATAGCGATTCAGTAGGAATTGTTCATACCATAATGGGGGTCTCTCGGATGAACCGTATCGTTTTCGTGCGCGCGCTGTTGGCGACCACGGCCGCTCTGGCGATTCCGTCGATCGCGTGGGCGGAGAATGCCCCGGCCGGTGATGCGGATCGCGACAATGAGGTGGTCGTGACGGCGCGCCGTCGCGCCGAGAATATTCAGGATGTTCCCATCTCGGTGCAGGCGATCAGCGGCGAGACGCTGCAGCGCAAGGGCACGATCGATCTGCAAAGCCTGGTCGATCAGACGCCGGGCCTGAACTCGACGGGCGGCAATCCGCGCAACTTCTCGGTCACGATCCGCGGCATCGGCTATGCGCCGACCGCCGCCGACGGCCTCGACAATGCGATCGGCGTCTATTTCGACGGCGTCTATCAGGCCCGGCCGGGGCAGGTTCTGCAGGATCTGGTCGACGTCCAGAGCTTCGAGGTGCTGCGCGGGCCGCAGGGCACGCTGTTCGGCCGCAACGCGGCGGCGGGCGCGCTGAACGTCACCTTCAACAAGCCGAGCTTCACGCCGGGCTATACGTTCGAAGCGTCGTACGGCCGGTATAATTTCGCGCAGGGCAAGGCGATCCTCACCGGCCCGCTCACCGACACCATCGCCTACCGCACCGTGGCGTACGGCACCCGGTCCGACGGGTGGGTTTCCACCCCCTTCAGGCCCGCATTCCGGGACGCGGCGCTCCAGAAAGGCATCTACGCGCCGACCGCGACCGGCGATTCCAAGACGGCCGGCACCGGGCGCTGGGGCATACGCCAGCAATTCCTGCTCAACGCCGGCGATCTCAAGATCAACCTCGCGGGCGACCTCAATGTCGAGAGCGACAGCTCATCCGGTTACAGTTCCGGCGGCGGGATCACGGAGCTGTTTGGCCCCGGCAATTGGGGCATCAACACGACGACGGCACAGCAGACCCGGGTCACGACCGCGCTGCGGGCGCTGGGCCAGCTTTCCAGCTTCGGCGGCGTGCGGGACTGGACCCCGACCGTCGACCCGAAATCCAGCATCACCAACAATTACAATCACATGAAGACGAAGAATGCCGGCGTCTCGCTGACCGCAGATTACGACTTCGGATGGGCGAACCTGACGTCCATCAGCGCATGGCGGCTCTGGACCTTCAATCCGCCGCAGGACAGCGACAGCACGCCGATCGACATCTACCAGAATATGGCGATCAGCCACAGCGACCAGTTCAGCCAGGAATTCCGGCTGGCCTCCCAGGGGCGCCACCCGATCGAATGGCAGATCGGGGCATTCCTCTATTATTCCAGGCTGAAGGACCATTATGTCGTCCACCAGTTCGGCGCCGACGTCATCCCCTGGTACAATGCGTACAACACGCTGGCGGGCACGGCCTTCACGCCGATCCCTCTGTCCTTCCGGTCCCAGCTGACCGGCGCGCAGATCATCGAGGATACGCGCGTCGAAAACAGGAACGCGGCCGTCTACGGCCAGGGGACCTGGCATATCGGCAGCGCCTTGGATCTCACCGGCGGCCTGCGCTACACCTATGATCGCAAGAACGGCAGCAGCCCGGTCGATACCAGCCTGCTCCCGACCTCGCTGCCGGCCGGGATCACGAACGCGCAGCTGACCGCATTCTACAACGCGATCGATGCCGTGCAGAGGAATGCGGGCGTGGCCTATGCCGTGCCGGGCTATCCGGCGGGGGTCGCGACCACCGGCTATGCGCTCGGCCGCAGGACATCCAACGACAATGTCTCCGGCACGGTGAGCCTGTCCTACAAGATCACGCCGGACGTCACGACCTATGTCACCTATGCCACGGGCTTCCAGGCGGGCGGACTGGATCTGAACAATCGCGCCCTCTCCCCCTCCGCTCCCGATGTCCAGCCGACGAAGACGAAGAATATCGAAGCGGGCGTCAAAGCCTCTTTGTTCGATCGCCGCGTGACCCTGAGCCTCTCCGCCTATCAGGAGAAGCTCGAAGGCTTCCAGACCTCCATTTCCTTCACCTTGCCCGACGGCACGATCCAGAGAGGCGCCACCAACGTCGGAAATATCCGCGCGCGGGGCTTCGAATGGAGCGTGGCCGGCAATCTGGGCCACGGGGTCCGGCTGACCTTCGACGGCAATTATAATGACGGCATCTACACGCGGGCGCCGTCGCTCCCCGCCCCGGCCGAATTAAGCTATAACGGAATCGCGAATATCGACGCCAAGGGGCAGAGAGCGCCTTACTCGCCCAAATGGGCTCTCTCGGTCACGCCGTCCTGGGATTTCAGGATCGGGCCGGGCACCGAATTCTACAGCTACGCGCAATATTCCTACACCAGTTCGTATGGCACGGGCGTAACCCAGTCCATCTATACGCAGGTGCCCAGCCAGTTTAACCTCAACCTGCGCGCCGGCGTGCGGCTGAAAGACGGCCAATACGATATCTCTTTCTACGCCAACAACGCGACCAACGAGCGGAACATCATCTCGCAGGCTCTGCTGTCGGCGCCGTCGGGCGCCGGCGTCACCGCATATCTGGGCCGGACGGCGACCTACAATCAGCCCGCCAGATACGGCATCACGCTGAGAGCCAAATACTGACGCGGGGCGGGAGGAACCGGAGCGACGGATCGCGCCATCAGGCGATCCGTCGCGGCCAGGGGATCACGCCCCCGGATGATAGGATTTCCGCACGTGGCCGGCCACCTCGTCCGGATAGAAATGCACGGGGCGCAGTCCCCCGGTCGTGTAGCGTTCGGCCTGATCGTCGAAATGGGGCGAGGCCGGATTCCCGCTCTCGCCGCCCGCCGTCACCGCCCACGCCTTCACGCGCGGCCCGAATTCCACCACCGCGACGAAGCTGTTGCCGCTCGATCCATAATAGCGCTTCGTGCCGGGATAAGGCTTGGCCCCGAACGACGCGAGCGATCCCCATTGGGCCGAGGTGAACGGCACCGGGATGCTGGGCTTGGCATCGTCGAAATGCGGCACGATGCTGTCGTCGAGGCGCTGGAAGCGGTTCACATCGCCCCAGGCCACCTTCCAGCTCCCGAAATCGGCCGTCAGCCGCTCGACCGCGCGGGAGAGGGCCGCAAGGCGCACCGACGCGGTCGTGCGCGTGGCGATATAATCGGGCACGTTCATGCGCTCCGCCTTGGCGAAGGCGCCGAGATCGCCCGCCAGCGTATCGCCCCAGAAGACGGCGAGCGTGGTCGCCTGCGAGCCATAGCCCCAGCGCGCATCCCAGCCGCGCAGCAGCGTGATCGGCCCCGCCAGCTTCGCCTTCTGCGGATCGGTGGCGGGCAGCGCGTCATAATCGGCCACCAGCTTCGGGATCAGTAGCGCGAACGCGGGTAGATGACTGTCGAACGCCGCCCCGATCAGGCTCTCGCCCGTGAAATCATGCCGCCCGGTCAGCACCTCGTCCGCATGGACGCCTCGGAAGTTGGGCCCGAGCTGATCCATATAGCGTGGGAAGTCCGCCGCCTTCGGACTGTCCGGCCCCGCCGCGTCCCACGGCCAGTCATTGGTATTGTGGACCCAGCCCACCGCCGGATCGATCGCCTTGGGCAAGGTGTCGAGCGCGTGCAGCCCCTTCCAGTCGGTCGCCGGATCGGCACCGTCGACCGGCTTGCGATAGTCGAACCGATCGTCGCGGACCGGCACGAACTGCGGATGAAGATAGGCGATCTCGCCCTTGGCATCCGCGAAGATCGTGTCGTTGGAGCTGTTCGCCTTGCGCTCGGCCACCTTGAGATAGGACGCGAGATCACCGGCCTTGGTCCGCAGCCAGCTCTGTTCCAGCGCGGGCACCGGCGTCCACATCAGCGCCTCCGCGATCCACTTGCCCTTGTCGGCCGCCACGATCGGGCCGTGATGCGTGCGATGGACGGTGAAGCGCCGCACCGCGCTGCCGCCCTCCGGCGTGCGATAGGCGATGGCGATCGTCTCGCTCTTCACCAGGCGCAGTTGCGTGCCATAGCGATAGAACAGCCTTTTGCCCTTCTTCACGATCGTCTCGGCGAACTCGTCGACATTGTCGATGCCGGACGAGGTGTGCATCCAGCCGATCTGCGGGTTGAAGCCCTGATAGATGAAGAACTGCCCCCAGGTGGAGGCGCCATAGGCGTTCAGCCCCTCGCCGCTTGTCATCTGCAGTTCGGCGCGGAAATAGAAGCTGGTGTGCGGGTTGATCAGCAGCAAGGCATGGCCGTCGGCCGTGTTCTTCGGCGCGATGGCGATGCCGTTGGAGCCCTTGGGTTCCTCCTGCAGCGCGCCCGTCTCCAGCGCGGTCGGCGGGATCTGCGTGCCGTCGTAGAAATTCTGCAGTTTGGTGAGCGAGATGCGCTCGATATCCCCACCGATGCTGCCCTCGGTGAAGGACAGCGCCATCCACGGCTCGAACCGGCGGATCACCTTCGGGCGGACCTCCGGATGCGTGGCGAGATAGAAGTTGAGGCCGTCCGCCCAGGCATTCATCAGCGTCCGCAGCCAAGCCGGGCTGGCGCGATACTGCGCCCGCAGCGTGGCGGGGTCGGCATACAGCCTCTGGCGCAGATCCTGCCAGATCGCAGCCTGCCCCTCGGTCTCCGCCGTGCGGCCGAGCGCGGTCAGATAATTGGCCTCGACCCGGTCGAAATCGTCCTCCGCCTGCGCGTAGATCGCGCCGAACACGGCATCCGCATCCGTCTTGCCCGTGACATGGGCGATCCCCCATTCGTCGCGTGCGATCGTCACCCGCGCCGCCTCGGCCCGCCAGCGGGTCATGTCGCCGGGCGGTGCGGCGTGCAGCGAAGCGGGGAGGAAAAGCGCCGCGAAGGCGAGATTGTTGCGCAAGCGGCGCGAGGGTTTCACCATGAGATCCGCGCTATCGACGTGCGATGGCGGGAGCAAGGAGATCGACGATGGCTTGGTGGATGGCGCTGGTTCTGGCGCAGGCCGCGATCGCCGCGCCCCAGCCCCCGGTCCCGATCCTGCTGCAGCCGGATCGCGTGTTCGACGGCGTCGATCCCGCTCCCCATGCCGGCTGGCAGGTGCTGGTGGAGGGGGACCGCATCATGGCGGTCGGCCCGCATCTAGCGGCGCCGGCCGGCGCACGCCTCGTCCCGTTGCCGGGCCAGACGCTGATGCCCGGCATGATCGAGGGGCACGGCCATCTGTTCCTCCATCCCTATAACGAGACGAGCTGGGACGATCAGGTGCTGCACGAGCCGCTGGCGCTGCGCACCGCGCGCGCCGTCGTCCACGCGCGCGACACGCTGATGGCGGGCTTCACCACGGAGCGCGATCTCGGCACCGAGGGCGCGGGCTATGCCGATGCGGGGCTGAAGCAGGCGATCGACGAAGGCATCGTCCCCGGCCCGCGCCTGCTGGTGGCGACGCGCGCGATCGTCGCGGAGGGCGCCTATGGCCCCAAGGGCTTCGAGCCCGGCGTGAAGGTTCCGCAGGGCGCGGAGGAAGTCAGCGGTGTCGACGAGATGGCCCGCGCCGCCCGCGACCAGATCGCCGCCGGCGCGGACGTGGTGAAGATGTACGCCGATTATCGCTACCGCCCCGGCGAGCCGAGCCGCCCCACGCTGAGCGAGGCCGAACTCGCCGCCGGCGCGCAGGCCGGCCGCGATGCCGGGCGCGTCGTCGCCGTCCACACGTCCACCCCGGAAGGGATGCGTCGCGCGATCGCCGCCGGGATCGACACGATCGAGCATGGCTATGGCGGCACCCCGGCGATCTTCAAGGCGATGCACGACAAGGGCGTGGCGCTCTGCCCCACCCTCGCCGCCTCCGATGCCGTCGCGCGCTATCGCGGGTGGAACGGGCAGGAGCCCGCGCCGGAGAGCGTCGCGCAGAACCGTGCCGCCTTCCGCATGGCGATGGCCGCCGGCGTGCCGATCTGCATGGGCGGCGACGTCGGCGTGTTCGCGCACGGCACGAATGCGCGGGAGATGGTGCTGATGCAGGCGGCCGGCATGGCCCCGGCACAGGTGCTGATCGCCGCGACCTCCGGCAATGCCCGCATCTTCCACATCGCCGATCGGGTGGGCGCGGTGAAGCCCGGCCTGCTGGCCGATCTGATCGCCGTACAAGGCGATCCCACGCGCGATGTCGCCGCGGTGCGGACGGTGGCGCTCGTCATGAAAGGTGGTGTGATCGTTCGCAGCGACTCCGTGGACGTCGGCCGCAAGTGAGGTTATCGCTTTGGTAACCAGTCGCGCTGTGGGGGGCGTTCAGGGGTGGGATCTTTACTCGACGACGCGCGAAAGCTTGTGTCCGGTGCGCACCGCCGGTGCCGATCTCCGATCGGCTGGCGCATGCATCCGGAGACGGTGGGCGATCTGATGCGGCTTGCCGCCCGCCGGGGTGTAACGGTGGAGACAAGGCCGGACTGGCTTCTGGGATATCCGATTTACGAAGCCCCCTCGGTCGCGCCGGGAAAGCTGCTGCTCATCTGTAGCGACGCCACGGAATCTCCGCCGAAATCGGCATCGCTCACCGCGATCGTCCAAAGCATGATGCGCGATGCCGGGGATCGCGCGCCACCGCCGCCGCCAGGGCGCGGGCGCATCGCCGCGCTCACGCTCGCGGCGTTCCTTTCGCTCAATCTCGGATGGTGGGCATGGAGCTGGCTGGCCTGAGGCGGGCACGAAAGCGGAGAATGGCGCGTTCCTGATCCGACAATCAAGGAGCGACCATGCAGGACAAGAAAACCGCCAAGCGCCCGCTGCGGAACCTGATCATCTATCTCAGCATCGCCGCGGCGGTCGCCGTCGCCATCGTCGCCTACACCACCCGCAGCCCCGGCCACGTGTCCAGCCCGGCCGAGCGGGACGCCGCGCGGGCGGAGATGCGCCACTGACGAACAGGGCATGGCGGAAAACCGCGCTCGGATCGCGCCGCAGCGCCCGCGTCGCACCGCGTGCTTCATAAAAAATTACGCTGGCTTACACCCTGGAAATAGACCGCTTCGCCGCAGCCGCTATATGGGCTCGCCAGTAACAGCGCCGGGGTTGGGCCGTGGATCACGATGCCGGGGTGGACCGCATGATCGATGCCTTCGACAGCGGATGGCGTGCCGGCGCGTCTCTGGGGTTCGGCGCGTCGAACGGGTTCAAGGCCGAGGCGCACAACCTCCAGACATTTTGGCTCGACGGTTTCCATGCCGCCCAAAGTCATCTCGGCAATGACGATCCGGCCATGGGCGCGGATCCGGCGTCGCGCGCGCCGGAAGACACATCGGACGATGGAGCGGCGGGTCAGCGATTTTCGCATCCGTTGGCGCGTGCCCTCCGCGCCGCTTACTGCGCGGAGGGGCAAGCCCCGCACTATGACGGCCTGGTGGCGATGCTCGCGCAGATCGAGTGATCCCGGGACGGCGGCGCAGCCCGGCCGCCATTCCGCGCCCGCCATGCAACGAACCAGGCTTTCAACCGTCGGGTCGCGGTGCGACTCTCCCGCCTCCTGTGGATCGTCTTCCTCTGTCTTCTGGCGGCCGTCGGCGTGCAGTCCCTGCTCACCCATCATGCCCCGGCCGCGGAGGACCTGCCCTGGACGCCGCTCGATCTGCGCGCGCCGATCGGACTCGCCACGCCTTACAAGCTCGCCGCGCTGGCCGATGACGCCCCCCTCTGCTCCGGGCTCCTGCGGCAGGCCGGCATCCGGTTCGATCCGGTCGCGCCGCGCCGCGCCGGCGAAACGTGCGGCTGGAACGATGCCGTCCGCCTGGCATCGACTGCGGATGCGCCGCGACCCGACGCCACGCTGAGCTGCCCGCTGGCCGCCGCCTTCGATCTCTGGATGCGCCGGGTCGTGCAGCCGGCCGCGATGGAGCTGCTCGGCGCCGATGTTCGGGGGATCGAAAGCCTGGGAAGCTATTCCTGTCGCCGAACCTATGGCCGGTCCGCAGGGCGCTGGAGCCAGCACGCCTTCGCCAACGCCATCGATATCGCGGGATTCCGATTGTCGGACGGCCGCCTCGTCACGCTCTCCCGTGACTGGCGGGGCGACGCGCGCGGCCGGTTTCTACACCGGGTGCGCGACGGCGCATGCCGGCTGTTCGCCACCACCTTGTCGCCGGACTATAATGCCGCCCATCATGATCATCTCCATCTCGATATGGCGCCGCGCGGTGCCATGGGCTGGCGGATGTGCGGATGACGGGACGGCCGATCCAGCCCGGCGATGACGACGATGACGACGATGACAAGGTGTGACGATGCCCGCGCTTGGTTGCCTTCTGTTTCTGGTCCTGCCGTTGCTCGGCCTCGGTCTGGGCGCGTTTCTGAACAGCCCGAGGATCGCCCTGATCGGCACGGTATCCGGCCTGGCCGTCGCGACGCTGGTCGCCATCGTCGGCGGCTACGCGCTGATCAAGTCGCGCCGCCGCTAGCGGGGCGCGTGATGACCGCCGCCGCCGTTCGCCCGGTACGGCCGTTTCGCCCCGGCTTTTTGCTGCTAGGGCGAGCGAATGGAGCAGACTCACGAGCCGGCGGGCCTCGACGCGCCCCTGATGATCGTCCTGGCCGTCGCCTGCGGCATGATGGTGGCGAACCTCTATTTCGCGCAGGCGCTGGTGGGCGAGATCGCGCCGGCCCTGCAGCTCAGCCCCGCTCTGGCCGGGCTGATCGTCACGCTCACCCAATTGGGATATGGCGCCGGCCTGTTCTTCGTCGTCTCGCTGGCGGATCTGCTGGAGAATCGGCGGCTGATCCTGATCACGACCGCGGGCGCCTGCCTCAGTGAGTTCGGCATCTTCTTCTCCACCGGGGCGACCAGCTTCCTGATCTTCTCCTGCCTCGCCGGCATCTGTTCGGTCGGCGCGCAGATCATGGTGCCGCTCGCCGCGCATCTCGCGCCCGAACACAGCCGGGGTCGCGTCGTCGGCAATATCATGGGCGGCCTGATCGCCGGCATCATGCTCGCCCGGCCGCTGGCGAGCGGGCTCGCCGCGCTGGCGGGATGGCGCACGATCTTCGGCGTCTCCGGGCTCGCGCTGGCCGTGCTGTTCGCGGTGCTGGCCGTCACCCTGCCCGAGCGGCGCCCGCCGCACCGCATCCGCTATGGCGAGATCCTCCGCTCCGGCCTGCTCCTGCTGGCGCGCACGCGGATCATCCAGCGGCGGACGGCCTATCAGGCCGCGATGTTCGCCGCGTTCAACCTGTTCTGGACGGCCGTGCCCCTCGTCCTCGCCAGCCGCTTTCATCTCGGGCAAGGCGGGATCGCCTTGTTCGCGCTGGCCGGCGCCGGGGGTGCCCTGACCGCGCCGATTGCGGGGCGGCTCGGCGATCGTGGCCATATCCGCACCGGCACGGCCGCCGCGCTGGCCGGCTGCATCGCCGCATTCGCGCTGGCGGGCTGGGCCGAGGCGGTGCACCTGCTGCTCGTGCTGGCGGCCGCCGCCATCCTGCTGGATGCCGCGACGCAGATGAATCAGGTCCTCGGCCAGCGCATCCTCTATTCGATCGCCCCGGAGGCGCGCGGCCGCATCAACGCCGTCTATATGACGGTCGTGTTCCTCGCCGGCGCGACAGGCTCGATGCTCGCCACCGTCACGCTGGAGCATGGCGGCTGGTCGCTCACCGCGATCGTCGGCGCCGCGATCGGCACGGCGGCGCTGCTCCTCTTCGCCACCGAGCCGCACGAGGCCCGCACCGCCTGAGCCCGTCAGCCCGCGAAGCTGTGGATCGGCAGCAAGGCCGCGCCCAGCGTGATCGGCGATCCCACCAGCCCCGACACGCGGACGGGCGGCCGCCGCTCGTTCACCGTCGAGACGAGCGCCGCGCGGCCGAGCCGTTCGCCCAGCCCGCGCAGGATCTTCGCCGGCAGCGGCCCGGCCAGCACGATCGCGCCGGGATCGAGCCAGGCGAAGACGGTGTTGCAGACCAGTTCCAGCTGGTGGGCGGCGCGGTCCATCCAGGCCTCGATCGTCGGCACCTGCGCCGGCGCCTCGGGATCGATATCCGCGACCGAGGAAACCCGGCAGCCCGCCGCCTGCAGCAGCGACAGCAGATCCAGCGGGCTCGGCCGGGGCTGGTCGATCGGGAACAGACAGCCGATTTCGCCCGCCACGCCATATTCGCCGCGCATCAGCCGCCCGTCCACGATCACGCCCGCGCCGATGCCATAGCCCAGCAGGATCACCGCCAGCGTCGAGACCTTGTCCATCAGCCCGCCGAGATAATGTTCGGCCAGCGCCGCCGCATTGGCGTCATTCTCGATCCAGAGCGGCCAGCCCAGCTCGTCGCCCATGATCCGGGGCAGGTCCGCGCCCCGCCAGCCCGGCAACTGATCGACGATGCTCCAGCGATCCCCCTTGTTGGACAGGGCCGGACCGGGCACCGCGACGCCGATCCCCAGCATGCGCTGGCCCAGCAATTGGTGGCGATCGGCCAGCCGGTGCGTGATCCGGCGTACCCGTTTCGCGAATTCGCGCGGATCGATCGGCGGCACGTTTTCGTGATGCGTGGCGATCGTGCCCCCGGCGAAATCCACCAGCACGATATCCAGCACGCCCTTGTGCGCGGTGGCGCCGATCGCATAGCCGCCGCCGGGCGCGATCCGGATCGGGATGGACGGCCGCCCGCGCTGCCTGGCTTCGGGGCCGTCCACTTCCTCGATCACGCCGAGCGCGAGCAGCTCGCGCGACAGCTTCGTCACCGCCGCATTGCTGATCTCCAGCCGCGTGGCGAGCAGCGATCGGGAAAGGCCGCCCGTCTTGCGCAGCTCCTGCACGATGCGGCGCTGATCCTTCGCCAGCGCGAGCGCGCGTACCATTCGTCGTCCCTTCCCGATCCCTCGTTCCGGGGCGCTTATAAAATCATTATTTTTACAAAAATAATTAAAAGCGTCATTTTGTGCGGCCATGGGGCCTCTCGCGTCGCCAGACCGGCGACCACGAAATCTCAAGAGGGGCAATATGCGGACATCCATTCTCGCCGGCACGGCGCTTTTCGCGCTGTGCGTCAGCCTGGCCACGCCTGCCTTCGCAGCGGACGCGGGCGCTGCGGCCGCCGACGCCGCCGCCGCGCCGGCGGATGCCGCTCCGGCCGACCAGAGCGAGCAGGGCCCGGACGTGATCGTCACCGGCTCGACCCGCGCGCAGCGCCGGTTCGATGCCTCCTATGCGATCAACACGCTTTCGCAGGAGCAGATCGAGAAGATCGCGCCCGTCAATTTCGCCGACCTGATCGGCCAGCTCCCCGGCTTCCAGACCGAGATCACCGGCGGCGAAGTCCAGAACATCTATCGCATCCGCGGCCTGCCGAACGACGGCGGCTTCGTGAATTTCCAGCAGGACGGCCTGCCGCTGTTCCACGAGAATGACGGCGTCTTCTTCCGTGGCGACGCGATCCTGAAGCAGGATCTGATGACCGACCGCGTCGAAGTGGTGCGCGGCGGCCCGGCGCCGATCTACGCCAGCTATTCGGGCGCGATCATCAACGCCATCACCGTCACCGGCAAGGATCAGGCGCGCGGCAAGGCGCAGGTGACGCTCGGCGATACCGGCCTCTACCGGCTCGACGCCTATCAGGCGGGTCCGCTCTCCAGCGATACCTATTATGCGATCGGCGGCTTCCTCCGCTATCACGACGGCTATCGCGACAACGGCTTTCCGAACGACAAGGGCGGCCAGATCCGCGCGAACATCAAGCATGATCTCGCCAACGGTTCGATCAAGTTCAACGTCAATTACGTGAACGATCACAACGTCTTCTACCTGCCGATCCCGACGGCGGATCCGCGCAATCCCAGCGTGTCGCTGAACAAGTATATCGACTATTTCGACGGCACGATGAACTCGCCGGCCTTCCGGCACGTGAACCTCAAGTATCGCGACGGCAACGGCCAGATTCAGAGCCGCAACAGCGATCTGTCCGACGGCCGCCACATGCAGATGGTAAATGTCGGCGCGCAATATGAGGGCCATTTCGGCGAATGGCTGGTCGAGGCGAAGGCCGGTTACACGCAGGGCAAGCTCGACTTCACGGCCTTCTATTCCACGACCAATCCGGCCGACGGCAATACCTTCGCCAGCTCCTATCTCGCCCGCGCGCGCACCGCGTTCGGCGCCAACGTCACCTCGCTCGGCTATGTGCTGGCGGGCAGCAACACCGTCTATGATCCCTATTCGGCATCCGGCCTCGTGATGCAGGGCCAGTATCGCGACATCCACTCGAAATTCTATTCGGGCCAGGGCACCGTCACGGTCGCGCGCCGCTTCGATACCGGCCTCGGCAGCCACGATCTGAAGGTGGGCTTCTACGGCAGCCTCTATGGCGAGGACAGCAAGTCGCTCTATCAGAATTACCTGATCGAGGTGGCGGGCAAGCCGCGCACGCTGGATCTGGTCGCCTATTCGGCCACCGGTTCGGTGCTGGGCCGCGTGACCGACAATGGCGTGCTCAACTATGCCGCCACGCTGAACCAGGGCGATTCCGACGCGAAGATGTTCGCCTTCTACGGCAACGACACGTGGGAGATCGTGCCGGGCCTGAAGATCGACGCCGGCATCCGCTACGAACATTATAACTACACCGGCTGGGCGGCGCTCACCACGCAGGCGGACCTCGGCGACCGCACCACGCTGGCCGACGACACCACCCGCGCCTTCACCGGCGCGATCCTGAACCAGAAGCTGGCGACCCACGCCACCAACTGGACGGTCGGCGCCGATTATGACCTCAACAATCATATCGGCGTCTATGGCCGCGCCTCGCATCTCGAGACGCCGCCGAACGTGCAGACCGTGATGAGCATCAACCCGACGATCATCACCACTAAGGCCGATCAGTATGAAATCGGCCTGAAGCTCTCGAAGGGCCGTTCGTATCTGTACCTCACGGGCTTCTACACGAACTTCGATCCGCTCAACGCCTCGTTCCTCGCCTTCGACCCGACCACGGGCCGCAACGACGTGAACGTGCCTTTCATCGGCAAGGCCAAGGTGAAGGGCGTCGAGTTCGACGGCGCGCTGGCGCTCACCTCCTACTTCACGCTGAACGGCGCGCTGACGGTGAGCGATCCGAAGTACAAGAATTTCCAGAGCTCGACGGGCGCCGATCCGTCGCTGGCCGAGGGCAACCAGATCGTCCGCGAGCCGAAGATCTACGGCAATATCCGCCCGAGCTTCGACTTCAATACGCACGGCACCGACGTGTCGGTCTATGGCCGTTACACCTATATGGGTAAGCGCTATGTCGACGTGTACAACAACACGGCGCTGCCGGCGTACGGCACGATCGGCGCGGGCGTGACGCTCCGCCGCAAGGGGTGGCAGTTCCAGGTGGTGGGGGACAATCTGTTCAACGCGCACGGCCTGACCGAGGGCAATACCCGCACCGACTCGCTGAGCGGCCAGGGCAGCGCCGAGGCCATCTATGGTCGCCCGATCTTCGGCCGGAACTTCCGCTTCGTGATCGGCAAGTCCTGGTGACTTCTCGCCTGACCATCGCCGCGATGGCCTGCGTGGCCGTCGGGGCCTTCACCTTCGCCACCGCCACGGCTTTTGCCGGGGCGGATGGCGTAGGCTCCGTGCCACAGAGCGCGGCGGTGGCGGACAGCCTGTCCGACGCGCTCTCGGCCCGGCTCTTCCCGGTGCTGAGCGCGGCGGGGCGGCCCGATCGTCTCGCGGCGCTCTCCGCCCGGCCCGAGCTGAAGCGCGTGCTGGCCGATCGGGCGAAGCGCCGCGCCGTCTGCAGCACCGATCCCAAGGACGCGGCCGGCCCGAACTGCGCCGCCCAGGCGATGCTCTGGAGCGATGCCGAGACGGCGGCACTGGTCGCCGCACTCCAGAAAGTACCCGGCCTGGAGCGGTTCGCGGCCGATGATGGCCTCGCCGCGCAGGTTCGGCGCGAGGTGAGCGGCTTCAACACGATCGTGAACGTCTATGCGCTGGGTGCCGCGCCTAGCTATCCGCAGATCGACGGCCCCGGCATCCCCGCCGATGGCGTGGAAGCGCAGGCCCGCCTGCGCGCCGCGCTCGCCATCGCGCAGACGCCGCGCGCCGGATCGCTGCAGGCGCTGGACCCCTCGATCGAGTTCGGCATCGCCTTGCTCGACGCGCATGATCGCACCGACGCGATCGGCTTCGAGCCGCTGGCGGGTGGCTATAACGCCCCGGCCATGGCGCGCGCCAAGGGCATCGACTGGAGCGCGTATCGCTACAGCGCGATGATCATCCCCGGCTCGGGCCCGGAGGTGACGGAGATGCCGCTCAGCCAGCTCGGCAAGCTGCACGTCCGCCTCGCCGCCAATCGCTTCGCACGGGGCGACGTGGCGTTCATCATCGTCAGCGGCGGCCGCGCCCATCCGCGCGCCACCCGCTTCGCCGAGGCGATCGAGATGCGCGCGGCCCTGATCGAGCGCTACGGCGTGCCCGCCGACGCGATCGTGATCGAGCCTTATGCCCGCCACACCACCACCAACATGCGCAACGCCGCGCGCCTGCTGGTGACGATGGGCGCGCCGCTCGCGAAGGAGACGTTGGTCGTCAGCAATCCGCTGCAGAGCGCGAATATCGAGAGCGCGCTGTTCGCCGAGCGCAACCGCAAGGAACTGGGCTACGAGCCGGGCCGGATCGGCCGGCGCCTGTCGCCGACCGAGCTGGAATTCACGCCCTCCGCCACGTCCGTCCGCGTCGATCCGCACGATCCGCTCGACCCCTGATCCGGAGTACCGAGATGCGCCTTTCCCTGCTCGCGGCACTAGCCGCGCTTCCGCTCGCCTGCCTGCCCGCGCCCGCCTCGGCCTGGGGCGGCCGCGCCCATGAGGTGATCGATCACGCCGCTCTGGACGCGATCCCCGCCGACGGCCCGGTCTTCCTGCGGAAATACACCGATTATATCGCCGGCTCGGCCTCGCTGCCGGACAGCTGGCGGGGCGCGTCGGAAAATTTCTCGAAGATCGAGGAGGATCCCAACCACGGCTGGTTCAAGGAGCAGTTCACGTTCCTGACGCCGATCCCCCGCTCGCGCTACGAATTCATCCTCGCGCTCTACAAACGCTACGAGCAGATCAAGGATACGGATCCGGCGACGGCCGCGCGCACCAACGTGCGCTGGACGGGCACGCTGCCTTATGCCGCGATCGAGGCCTATGACCGGCTGGTCGTCTGCATGCGCTACGTGCGGCTGGCGAAAGCGGAAGGTCGCGACAGCGCTTTTCCCGAGCAGCATTGCGCGTTCCAGGTGATCCGGCTCGGCCATTATATCGGCGACGGCGCGCAGCCGCTCCACGATTCCATCCATAGCGACGGCTGGCGGGGCGATAACCCCAAGGGCTATACCCGCGACGGATCGGTCCACGGCCGCTTCGAGAGCCGCTTCGTCGACAGCATCCAACTGACGACGCGGGACATCGCCCCGCGCATCGGCGCGCCCGGCCACCGCAGCGGCGACATGTTCGATGCCGTCCTCGCCTTCCTCGACGACGCGTCCAGCCGGATGGAGAGCGTCTATGTCCTCGAGAAGCGCGACGGTTTCTCGAACTATGCGGACAAGGACGTGCGCGCGCTCGTCTATCGCCAGACGGCGGCAGGCGCCGCGATGCTGCGCGACATGATCTGCCGCGCCTGGGAGGAAAGCGCCGTGAAGCCCGCGCCGGTCGAGCCCTCGCCGCTCGATCCGAAAAATCCCCGCTTCAATCCCGAGACGGGTTCGGCCCCGGATTGAGGATGCGTACCCCGGCGGCGCGGTCGCGTCGTCGGGCCAGCGCCTTCACCAGCGCGCCGTGGCGGGCGTGCCCCATATCGAGCCGGCGCAGCACGAGGATCGCGGCGAGGCTGCCCGCGATCGGCAGCCCGAGCCCCAGTGCCAGCATGCCGATCCGCACCGCCATCGTCTGGGCCGCGCCGGGCGCATAGCCCAGCCCGTCGAGACACCAGCCGATCGCCGCCGTCGAGGCGGCACCGCTCGCCTTCACCACCACCAGATAGGCGGCGAACAGCCCCGTCTCCAGCCGCCGCCCGTGGCGCCACGCGACGAAATCCACCAGATCCGCCAGCAATCCCCACGGCAGCATATAGACGCTGGTGAGGCCGATCCCGATCACGACGCAGCAGCCCAGCAAAGCGGGCGGCCACGCCAGCGACAGGCCGAACAGCATCATCCCGCCGATCGCGACCATATGGCCGGCCGCCAGCAGCACGCTCTTGTCGTAGCGGCTCGTCAGCGCGGTCCACAGGAACACGCCGAGGAACTGGCCGATCGTCAGCGCGATCAGCATCGCGCTCACATCCGCCGGCCGCACCAGCACATAGCTGCCGATGTAGAGCAGCATCCGCACGAAGGCCGGCGCGGCGAAGCCGGTGACGATGCCGATCAGCGCCATCGCCAGCACCAGCCGGTCACGCACGGGCACCGCCAGCCCGTCCGTGGCGGCGGCCTCCGGGGAATCGGAGCCGCGCGAGGTCAGCGCCGATGCGGTGAGCGTCAGCGCGAAGACGATGCCGCCCGCCAGCCCGATCAGCGCCAGCCGCCCGAACGTCCCGCTGCCCGCCGCCGCCTGCACCGCCGGGGCGAGGATCGAGGCGACCGCGAGCGAGGCCGTGGTGCTGAAGAACAGGCGATAGCCGGAGATGCGCCCGCGCGTGCGGCTGTCGGGGCTGATCTGTGTCATCAGCGCATTGTGCGGCACGTCGATCACCGCATAGGCGCCCCGGAACACCAGCAATGTGATCGCCATGATCCACGCCTGCCGCGCGCCCAGCGCCGGCACGGCATAGAGCAGGGAGAATGCGGCGCCGCCCGGCACCGCGCCCGCGATGATCAGCCAGCGATAGCCCCGGCCCGATCGCCGCAGCCGGATCACCAGCGCCGCCGCCAGCAGATCGAACACCAGATCGCCCGCCAGCGCGATCAGCATCAGCGCGCCGGCGATGCCTGCGGAGACGCCGAACAGGTCGGTCAGCAGGAACAGGATGGTCGCATCGGCGCCGCCGAACGCGATATTCTTGCCGAAATTGCCCGAGGAATAAGCGAGGAGACGCGTCTCCTTCAGCATGCCGGGCAGGCGCGCCACCGGCCGGGCACGAAAAGCGGAGCGGTGGGGAGGTAACTGCATGGCGGGAGCGTCGCGAGGGACGGCAGGACCGATAGCCGCCTTGTCTTTCAGTTTCGCGACGCTCCGCCGCGACAGCGCGCCGCCGCTCCTCGGCGCCGAAATCGCCCGCGATAGTTGCACTTAATGCAACTGAAAGCGCCCGAACGGAGCCCCTGCAGGGGCCCGCCCGTGAGCCGCGCCGCTAGGCGGCTATAAGGGCAAATGGCGGCTTACCTCTCCAGCTTTTCTATTTTTTCGAAACATGAGGACAATCTTATCCGTGTTCCTGGAATAAACCGGACCCGTTAGACCTTCCTTACGCCAACGGAACCACGCACCAAAGGGAGACTGACGATGACGATTACTGCAACTGCAACCCCGGGCAAGTCGCTGCTCTCGCCGACCGACCACACCCTCGTCCTGATCGATTTCCAGTCGCAAATGTCGTTCGCGACCAAGTCGATCGCTCCAGAACTGCTCCGCAACAATGCCGCGCTCATCAGCCGCGGCGCCCAGTCGTTCGGCGTGTCCACGATCCTGACGACGGTGGCCGAAAAGAGCTTCTCCGGCCCGATGTTCGACGAGATCACCGAGGCCTTCCCGGGCCAGCCCCTGCTCGATCGTACCTCGATGAATACGTGGGAAGACGAAGGCGTGATCGCCGAGGTCAACCGCATCGGCAAGGAGCGCATCGTGTTCGCCGGTCTCTGGACCAGCGTCTGCATCGTCGGCCCCGTCGCCTCCGCGATCGATCAGGGCTTCGACTGCTACTTCATCGCCGATGCCTGCGGCGACATCTCGCCGGAAGCGCATGAGCGCGCCGTGCAGCGCATGATCCAGCTGGGCGCCAAGCCGATGACCTCGCTGCAATATCTGCTGGAACTGCAGCGCGACTGGGCTCGCACCGAAACCTACGACTCCACCACCGGCATCGCCCGCAAGTGGGGCGGCGCCTACGGCATCGGCATCACCTACGCCAAGTCGATGTTCGGCGCCTCCGAGGGCCAGCACTGATCGCCTCTTCCAATGGGGAGGCCCGGCCCTCCCCGTCCCTTTTCACCTCATCTCATCAAGGATTTTCATCATGGCTACTGTAACCACCAAGGACGGCGTCGAGATCTTCTACAAGGACTGGGGCTCGAAGGACGCCCAGCCGATCATGTTCCACCACGGCTGGCCGCTCTCGTCGGACGATTGGGACGCGCAGATGCTGTTCTTCGTGTCGAAGGGCTATCGCGTCGTCGCCCATGACCGGCGCGGCCATGGCCGCTCGGCGCAGGTCGGCTTCGGCCACGACATGGATCATTATGCGGCCGATGCGGCGGCGGTGGCCGAGCATCTCGACCTGCGCAACGCCATCCATATCGGCCACTCCACCGGCGGCGGCGAAGTCGCGGCCTATGTCGCCCGCTACGGCATTCCGCAGGGCCGCGTCGCCAAGGCGGTGCTGGTGAGCGCGGTGCCACCGATCATGCTGAAGACGGAGCGGTATCCGGGCGGCCTGCCGATCGAGGTGTTCGATGGCCTGCGCGCCGGGCTCGCCGCCAATCGCGCGCAATTCTTCCGCGATGTCGCCGCCGGTCCCTTCTATGGCTTCAATCGCGAAGGCGCGGACGTGAAGCCCGGCGTGATCGACAATTGGTGGCGCCAGGGCATGATGGGCAGCGCGCTCGCCCATTATGAAGGCATCAAGGCCTTCTCGGAGACCGACCAGACCGACGATCTGAAGGCGATCACCGTCCCCGCGCTCGTCCTGCAGGGCGATGACGATCAGGTGGTGCCGTACAAGAATGCCGCCGTCCTGCAGGCCGAACTCCTGCCGAACGCCACGCTGAAGATCTATCCCGGCTTCAGCCACGGCATGCTGACGGTGAATGCGGACGTGCTGAACGCCGATCTGCTCGCCTTCGTCCAGGCCTGATCCCGCGATCCCCGAGGAGACGAACGATGAAGCCCTATCTTCTCTCGCTTGCCGCCGGCCTGCTCGTCGGCGTCATCTACAGTCTCCTCGGGGTCCGGTCTCCGGCCCCACCCGCCATCGCCCTCATCGGCCTGCTGGGCATCCTCGTCGGCGAACAGGCCGCGCCTCTGCTCAAGCGGATCGGCTCGCGCGACACCGCCGTCGCCTATCTGCGCGATCACAGCGCCCGCCATATCTTCGGCCGCCTGCCGGGCCACGACGCATGACGCTCACCCGCCGCCAGACGCTCGTGGGTGCCGCCGCCACCGCCGCACTCTCTTCTTCCCTTCTCGCCCAACGGACCCGCCCGATGACCGACACCATCATCATCAACGCCAAGGTGACGACGCTCGATCGCGAAAATCCGCAGGCCGAGGCGGTCGCGATCCGCGACGGCAAGTTCCTCGCGGTCGGCAGCGAGGCGGAGGTCCGCGCGGCCGCACCCCACGCCACCGTGATCGATGCCGGCCGCCGCCGCCTGATCCCCGGCCTGATCGACAGCCACATGCACATCATCCGCGGCGGGCTGAACTATAATATGGAGCTGCGCTGGGAAGGCGTGCCGAGCCTGGCCGAGGCGATGGCGATGCTGAAGCGGCAGGTGGACAACACCCCCGCCCCGCAATGGGTGCGCGTCGTCGGCGGCTTTACAGAGCATCAGTTCGCCGAGAAGCGCCTGCCCACGATCGCCGAGCTGAACGCGGTCGCGCCCGACACGCCCGTCTTCATCCTCCACCTCTATGACCGCGCCCTGCTCAACGCCGCCGCCCTGCGCGTCGTCGGCTATACGAAGGACACGCCCAACCCGCCCGGCGGCGAGATCGTGCGCGATGCCGCCGGCAATCCCACCGGGCTGCTGCTGGCCCAGCCCAACGCCACGATCCTCTATTCAACGCTCGCCAAGGGGCCGAAGCTGCCCCCCGATTATCAGATCAACTCCACCCGCCACTTCATGCGCGAGGTGAACAGCCTCGGCGTCACCGGCGTGATCGATGCGGGCGGCGGCTTCCAGAATTATCCCGACGATTATCAGATCATCGAGAAGCTCCACGCCGACGATCAGTTGACCGTCCGCATCAGCTACAACCTCTTCACGCAGAAGCCGAAGGAAGAACTGGCCGACTTTTCCGGCTGGGTGAAGCAGGTGACGCCGGGCCAGGGCGACGACACCTATCGCCACAATGGCGCGGGCGAGATGCTCGTCTATTCCGCCGCCGATTTCGAGGATTTCCGGGTCGCGCGTCCGGACATGCCGCCGAACATGGAAGGCGATCTGGAGCCGGTGATCCGCCTGCTCGCCGAGCATCGCTGGCCGTGGCGCCTGCACGCCACCTATGACGAGACGATCGGCCGCGCGCTGGACGTCTATGAAAAGGTCAACCGCGACATCCCGCTGCACGGGATCAACTGGTTCTTCGATCATGCCGAGACGATCAGTGATCGCAATATCGATCGCATCGCCGCGCTCGGCGGCGGCATCGCCGTCCAGCATCGCATGGCCTATCAGGGCGAATATTTCGTCGAGCGTTACGGCGCCAAGGCGGCCGAGCGCACGCCGCCCATCGCCCGGATGCTGGCGGCGGGCATTCCCGTCGGCGCCGGCACCGATGCCACCCGCGTCGCCAGCTACAATCCGTGGGTGTCGCTGAACTGGCTCGTCACCGGCAAGACGGTCGGCGGCCTCGGCCTTTATCCCTCCGCCAACCGTATGAGCCGCGAGAAGGCGCTGCGCATGTGGACGCACGAAAATACGTGGTTCTCCAACGAGATCGGCAAGAAGGGGCAGATCAAGGCGGGCCAGCTCGCCGATCTCGCTTTGCTCACCGCCGACTATTTCAGCGTGGCCGAAAGCGACATTCCGCACATCCGCTCGGTCCTCACCCTGCTCGGCGGCAAGGTGGTGTACGGCGAGGGCGACTATGCGCCGCTGGCCCCGGCCCTGCCCAGGCCCATGCCCGACTGGTCCCCGGTCGCCACCTTCGGCGGCTATCATCGCGAGCCGGAGACGGCTGCGAAGCTCGCCAGCGCCTGCGGCTGCGCCTCGGCCTGCTCCGTCCACGGCCACGATCATGCCGCCTCGCTTGGCGCCACTGTTCCGGCCGCCGATGTCCAGACCTTCTGGGGCGCGCTCGGCTGCGGCTGCTGGGCCGTGTGACGCCGTCACCCGGCCCCTCCGATCACGGCGGGGCCGGGAAACTATTCAAGAATATCGAACATCATCGCCGATTTTATTCGGATCGATGCGATGTCACGCGCACCCTAGACCTGTGTTCACACCGAACGGGGCCCACGCCTCTCAACCGGAGCAACGGACATGAACCGCCTCACGCTGATTTTGACGACAGCCCTGATCGCCGTCACCCCCGCCACCTCTTTCGCTCGGGAAGCCCCCGAAACCGCTACCGCCGATCACGCCATCGGCCCGCAATATGACACCACCCATGTCTATGTAGCGCCGGGCGATTTCGATCGCTTCGTCACCAGCCTCACCGCCACCTTCGGCGGCACCGCCACGAAGAAAGGCGAGTTCCAGGTCACCCCCACGACCAGCAAGACGATGTCGCAGCTCGTGCTGACGCCCGCCGGCTCGCTCTCGGTCTTCGGCTTCCTCACGCCCGTCCCCGTGCCCTTCGGTGCCGAGCGGACCGGCTATCTCGTCGACGACATGGACGCCGCCGTCGCCTCGGCGCGCAAGGCCGGCGCCGCCCGCCTGATCACCACCTTCCTGGATCCGATCGGCCGCGACGTGGTCGTGCAGTGGGCGGGCGGCGTGAACATGCAGCTCTACTGGCACACCACCAAGCCGAACTATCCGGCGCTGGCGACGGTGCCCGAAAACCGCATCTACCTGACCTCGGACGTGGCCGACACGTTCCTGCGCCAGTGGAGCGGCTTCGCCCACGCCAAGGTCCTGTCCGACGACAAGGCCGCGCCCGGCGCCGAGATCGGCCGCCCCGGCACCACCTATCGCCGCGTCCGCCTCAGCTCCGGCTATGGCAAGATGGCGGTGATCGTCTCGGACGGTCAGCTGCCCTGGCCCTATGGCCGCGACATGACCGGCTATGAGGTCAGCGACCTGACCGCGACGCTGGCCAAGGCTGCGGCCGCCGGCGTGGAAATGCTCGTTCCCGCCCATGACGAAGGCGACCGCACCGCCGCGCTCGTCCGCTTCCCCGGCGGCTATATCGCCGAGATCCACGCGCCGGTGGCCAAGTGACCACGCCGCGCTCCATCGCCTTCATTCTCGACTGGCGCCCCACCGTCTTCGCCGCCCGCCTGCTGCTGTGCGGCGCCTATCTGCTCGGCGGCATCGTGAAGGCGAGCGACTGGAGCGCGGCCGTCGCCGAGCAGGCGCATTTCGGCATGAGCCCGCCCGCTCTGTGGGCCGCGCTCACGATCGCGGTCGAGCTGGTCGGGCCGCTGCTGATCCTCACCGGCCGGCTGGCGTGGCTGGGCGCAGGGATGCTGGGCGTGTTCACCCTGCTCGCCGCGATCACCGCCAACGCCTTCTGGGCGATGCCCGCCGGCGAGGCGCGCTTCATGGCGACCAACGCCTTCTTCGAGCATCTCGGCCTGATCGGCGGCTTCATCCTCGTAGCCCTCGTGGCCCACGTCGCGGAGCGCCCGCGCCGTGCGTAAGCTCGCCCCCCTCCTCGCCGTGCTGGCAGCGGCGCCCGCCGCCGCCCAGTCCGGCGAGCCGTGGGAGCCGCCGACGCTCACCACCACGCGCTATGACGAGGACTGGTCGAACCTGGCCGATCCCGCCGCGCGCGCCGGGCGCTGGACCGAAGACTTCAAATATATCCCGCTGGGCGACGACGCCTATCTCACCACCGGCGCCGAACTGCGCCTGCGCAACGAGGCCTATCGCGACAATCAGTGGGGAGGCGGCCCCGCTCCGAACGACGGCTATCTCTGGGCTCGCTTCGTGCCCCATGCCGATCTTCATGTCGGCCGGGTGCGCGCCTTCGTCCAGCCGATCGCGGCCTATGCCGTGGGCGTGAAGCCCTCCGCCAGTCCCGTGGACCAGACGCGCGTGGATCTGCTGCAGGGCTTCGTCGATGTCCGGCTGGGCGAGGCGAAGACGGGCGACGCGGCGGGCACCGGCATCACGCTGCGCGCCGGCCGCCAGATGCTCTCGCTCGGCACCGAGCGGCTGGTCGGCACGCGCTATGGCCCGAACGTTCCGCTGGCCTTCGACGGCGCCCGCGCGCTCGTCTCGCTCAACGGCGCCACCGTCAGCCTGCTCGCGGTGCGCCCGGTCCAGCCGGGCCCCGGCACGTTCGACGATCGCCGCTCGCGCACCAAATCCCTGTGGGGCGCCTATGCCACGATCCCCGGCATCGGCCTCGATCTCTATTATCTCGGCTATCGCAACACGGCCGCCAAATTCGGCGATCAATCCGGCCGCGAGCTGCGCCACAGCATCGGCGCGCGCTCGTTCGGCACGGCGGGCGACTGGCACTGGAATGTCGAGGGCATCGGCCAGTTCGGCCAGTTCGCCGGCAGCCGCATTGCCGCCTGGACTGTGGGCACGGAAATCGGCCGCCGCTTCCCGCAGGCGCCGTTCGCGCCCGATGCGGTGCTGCGCGTCAACGTGGTGAGCGGCGACAAACATCGCAGCGACGATCGGCTGAACACGTTCAACGCGCTCTTTCCCAAGGGCAAATATTTCGGCGAGCTGTCGCCGGTCGGCCCCACCAACATCATCAGCGTCAATCCGCGCGTGGGGATGGCGCTGGGCGGCGGCATCACCGCCAGCCTCGCCGGCATGGCCTATTGGCGCCAGTCCAAGGCGGACGGCGTGTACGACATCCCCGGCAATCTGATCCGCGCGCCGGGCGATGCCACGGCGCGCTTCATCGGCAAGGAAGCCGAGGCGACGATCGCCTGGCAGGCCACGCCCGAACTGGAGCTTTCCACCTCGCTCTCGGCCTTCGTGCCGGGCGGCTTCATCCGCCAGACCGGCTCCGGCAAGACGATCGGCATGCTGGGCTGCGAGGCCAATTTCCGTTTCTGACATCACGCATTTTCAGGGAGTGTCCCATGGCTGACGACATCAAGAGCGGGATGGATCCGCGCGTACCTCTGCTCCTGCTGCTCTCGGTCACGACCGGGCTGGTGGATGCGGCGAGCGTCCTCGGCCTCGGCAAGGTCTTCACCGCAAACATGACGGGCAATGTCGTGTTCCTCGGCTTCGCGGCGGCGGGCACGCCGGGCTTCAGGGTGGCGCCGTTCGTCATCGCGATCCTGAGCTTTCTCGTCGGCGCGCTGATCGCGGGCCGCACCGCGCGGATATATGCCGGCCTGAGCGAACGGCGCTGGCTGCTGACGGCCGCGCTGGTCGAGACGGTGTTGCTCTGGATCGCAGCCTTCGTCGCGCGCGGCTTCGACGTGGCCAGCCAGTCGCCCGATCCGGCCCTGTTCGCGATCATCGCGCTGACGGGCCTCGCCATGGGCTTCCGCAACGCCACGATCCGTTCGCTCAAGGTCGCCGATCTCACCACCACCGTTCTGACGCTGACGCTCACCGGCATCGCGGCCGATTCCGGCGCGGCCGGCGGCGGCAACCCCAATTGGGGCCGCCGCATCGCCGCCGTGATCGCGATCTTCGCGGGTGCCGCGATCGGCGCGTGGCTGCTCTTTCACGTCGGGCTGGCGGCGCCGCTGGCGGTGGCGGGCGGGCTGGTGCTGCTGGGGACGATCGCCTGCGCGCTCCACCCCGCCATGCGACGTCCGATCTAATCCTTCGCCACGCCGGTCATGCTCCCCATCACGCCGTCGCGCCGGATCAGGCCATGGAACAAAGCGGCGCCGAGATGGGCGAGGATGATGCCGAAGAAGCCGAACGCCATCACCCCATGGAGCAGCCGCAGCCAGCCATAGACGATCCCGTTCGGCGGCAGGATCGGGACCAGCACGAAGCCCTTCCACAGCGTCACCGGATAGCCCGCCGCCGACTGCATCGCCCAGCCCATCAGAGGCATGCCGATCATCAGCGCATAGAGCAGATAATGCGATCCCTTCGCGGCCAGCACCTGGATGGCGGGCAGATCGGCGGGAAGCGGCGGCGGCCGGTGCGTGATCCGCACCACCAGCCGCACCAGCGCCAGCAGCAGGATCGCGATCCCGATCGGCCGGTGCCAGGCGAGCAGCTCGGGATAGCGGGCGGTGGTGGTCGAAACCATGCCGATGCCGATCAGCAGCATGGCGAGGATCAGCGCCGCCATCGTCCAGTGGAGAATGCGGGCGGGCAGCGCGAACAATGCGGTCGGGCGGCGGCTCATTTGCCTTCTCCTTCGCTCTTGGCCTGGGTCAGCGCATCCGGGTGCGGCCCCTCGATCGTGCGCCGCCGGTAGGAGGCGGAGTAAGCGGCCGATCGCGCGGGCAGCAGCGGATCGTCCGAGGCGGCCACGCCCTCCGGCAGGATCAACGGATCGAAATTGACGTCGCGGCAGCCGCCCGCCTCTTCGGTCGCGGCCTTGTCCAGCACGAGCGTACCGACATCCACCTGACGATGCGCGCCGGTCCAGCGCACGGTGGCATTGTCGGTGCGGTCGCCGGGGTTCGCCTCGACGATCACGAGATGCCACTTCAGCGGCCCCTTGCCGATCCGACCGATCAGTTCGTCGAACAGGACATCGCGCGGCATCGCGTCCAGCTTCGCCTTGTCCAGCGCCGCGAAGGGCGCCTCGGGCACGAACTGCCAGCGCACGAAGCGCTCGCTTCCCTTCGCATCGATGAAGCGGAAGGCGTTGATGCTGTAATAGGTGCCGTTGGCGAAGCTGGAGGGCAGAGGCGCGGTCTTCATATAGTCCATGAAGGCCCTGGTTTCGGGATGCGTCGCCACGAACGCCTTCACCTTGTCCGGATCGGGCTTGCCGGTTTTGGGATCGGGGATGCCCGCTTTCTGCAGCGCCACGAAATCCGCAGGGTTGGAGACGATGAAGATCGGCGTGTGATCCACCGCCATCCGCCACTCCTCACCACCGGGCAGCGAGAAGCGCAGGCCGAGCGCGTGGAACACGTTGCGCCCGTCGGTCGCCAGCGGATTGCCGCCGCCGGTGGAGAAGCGTCCGGTCACGGGCACCGTCCCCGCCGGAAACAGAGCGGCACGGGAGAGCGCCACGCCCGCCCCGTTCGCCTCGAACCGGCCGCTCACGCACAGCCCCTTCGCATGGGCGCGACGGAAGCCCGGAAAGACCTTGCCGTTCGCCGCCTGCAGCGCGTCGGCCACCTTGCCGCCGCTGATCCGGGCGGGCGAGAGGAAGCCGCCGACCCAGGCGAACAGCAGCACGATCGCAGCGAGGACGACGCCGATGACGGCAAGCCTCGGCAGGGCATGTTTCGGTAACGGCATCGGCTGATCTCCCAACTGCGATCATCATATTCGCCGCGCGCCGGGGCGTCGTTACATACTTCGCTATGGAGTGCGCGTCCCGGCCGGCGGCTGGCCGGAACCCCGAACGGGTCCCGGCCTCGTCGCCCGGATCAGATCTGCGCCTGCCCGCCATCGACGAAGAGTTCGACGCCGTTGACGAAGCTCGCCTCGTCCGATGCCAGGAACAGCACGGTCCGCGCGATCTCCTCCGGCTGGCCGACGCGGCCGAGCGGGATCAGGCTGGCGAGATAATCCTTCGTGCCCTGCGCCTGATCGCCGCCGCCGAACAGATCGTTGAGGCCTTCCGTGTCGGTCACGCCGGGGCTCACCGTGTTCACGCGGATGTGGCGATCCTTCAGGTCGAGGATCCAGTTGCGCGCGAAGTTGCGCACCGCCGCCTTGGTCGCCGAATAGACGCTGAAGGCGGGCGTACCCGAAATGCCGGTCGTCGATCCGGTCAGAATCACCGAGGCGCCGTCCTTCAGCAGCGGCAGCGCCTTCTGCACGGTGAAGAGCACGCCCTTCACGTTCGTATCGAAGATGCTCTGATAATGCTCCTCGGTGATCGCGCCGATCGGCAGCATCGTGCCGCCGCCGGCATTGGCGAAGACCACGTCGATCTGCGCATGCTTCTGCTGGACGGCATCGTAGAGGCGATCGATGTCGGCGAGGTTGGCCATGTCGCCGCGCACGCCCGTCACCTTGCCGCCGATCGTCTTCACCGCCGCATCCAGCGTTTCCTGGCGCCGGCCGGTGATGAACACCGAAGCACCCTCGTCCGAGAAGGCCTTGGCCGTCGCGAGGCCGATGCCGCTCGTGCCGCCGGTCACCACCACGACCTTGCCGTTGAACCTGTTCGTCATCGTCTGTCTCCTTGGGTAGCCGGCGGATCGCCGGTGCCCCTCGTAGATGCGGCGAGAACGATGATGCCTGTAGCGGGCAAATATGGCACTTAGCGTTCCATTGGAGGAACGCTGATGCGCATCGACCTGAACGATTACGCCTATTTCGCCGAGGTCGTGGCGCATGGCGGCTTCGCGGCGGCGGGCCGCGCGCTGCGTGAACCGAAGTCGAAGCTCAGCCGGCGCGTTGCCGGGCTGGAGGAGAGGCTGGGGCTGCGCCTGATCGAGCGCTCCAGCCGCCGCTTCCGCGTCACCGACACGGGGCAGGCCTTTTACGAGCGCTGCCGCGCGATGCTGGCGGAGGCGGAGCAGGCCGAGGCGCTGGTGGTGCAGGCGCAGGCAGAGCCGCATGGCCGCGTGCGCTTCAGTTGCCCGACGGGGATGCTGCAGCCCATATCGGGGCTGATCTCGTCCTTCCTTTCCCGCTATCCGAAAGTGCGGTTGCAGTTGATCGCCACCGATCGCGCGGTCGACCTGATCGAGGAGCGGATCGATCTGGCGCTGCGCGTACGCGGCAGCCTCACCAGCGATGCGGCGCTCACGATGCGCTCGCTGGGGCGATCGACGCGCATCCTCGTCGCCGCTCCCCGGCTGGCCTCACAGATCAGCAATGTCGATCAGCTCGTCGCCTGTCCCGTTCTGGCGACGAACGATGCGGCCGACGATCTGGAATGGCATCTGGAAGCGGAGGATGGTGCCAAGCGCGTGCTGCTCGTCACGCCGCGGCTGGGCTGCGAAAGCATGACGGCGGTGCGCGACGCCGCGATCGAGGGGCTCGGCGTCGCCATCCTGCCCGATCATGTCTGTAGCGAGGCATTGGCGGCGGGGCGGCTGGTGCGCGTGCTGCCGGCATGGCGCGGGCTGCAGGGCATCGTGCATCTGGTCTTCACGACGCGGCGCGGACTGCCGCCGGCGGTCCGCGCGCTGATCGATCATCTGGCGGCGGGGTTTCCCCGCGACGTGCTCGGCGGGAGCGCCTGAGGCGACATCCGTGCCGAGCCCGCGCGCGGCATCAATCCCTGCGCTCGTTCGTCTCGCGCGCGGCCAGTTCGGTCTGGCACGTGCTGCTGGCCGCCGCCTGCGGGGTCAGCGGAATCTTGCCCGTCTGGTGGTGGTTGGTCGCGGTGCGGCACGTTTCGCGCGCCAGCGGGCGATAGCTTTTGGTCGGGGTCTTGCCGGAGGTTCCGGCCTGTTCGACATGCGTGTCGTGCACGCTCTGGGCGAGCGCGGGCATCGCCGGAAGCAGCGCGATCGCGGCAAGGGTGGCAAAGAAACGACGCACGATATAGTCTCCTGTTGAACCGGAAACGGCCCTGACGACCGTCTCCATCCAGACGTAATCGAGACATATTTCCAGCCTCGGGCGCGTTCGTAAGGAAGCATGTCGCGGAACCTGCCGGGCGGTTGCGAGTACGTGACAAATCATTGCTAGCCGGGAGTTTCCGCGCAAACGGCGTTACAATGGTTGATCGACGGAAAGCACCTTCCTAGGTCCCTCGGGACACTGAACGGACATATTGAGAGCCATCGAATGACCCCCTCCATCGTCATCGTCGAGGATGATCCCGCGCTCCGCACGCTCACGGCCCGCGCGCTTCAGGAAAATGGCTATTTCGTTCGCACGGCGTCCACCGCGCCCGAAATGTGGATCGCGTTCGAGGGCGGGCCGGTCGATCTCGTTTTGCTCGATATCATGCTGCCCGGCACCAGCGGCATCGAGCTGTGCCGCCAGATCCGCAAGCAGTCCGAAGTGCCGATCATCTTCATCAGCGCCAAGGGCAGCGAGCCGGATCGCGTGATCGGCCTCGAGATCGGCGCCGACGACTATCTCGCCAAGCCTTTCTCCACGCGCGAACTGATCGCCCGCGTCCGCGCCGTCCTGCGTCGCGGCGGGCTGGAGCGCCAGCAGGCCGGCACGCGCGAGAGCGAGGCGCATTTCGACGGCAACATCCTCAATTTCCCGCGCCGCGAGCTGCGCAGCCCGACCGGCGCCGTGATCGATCTTACCGGCGCCGAATTCGATCTGCTCGCCACCTTCGTCGGCCAGCCCCAGCGCGTCATCTCGCGCGAGCGGCTGATCGAGCTGTCGCGCACCCGCCTCGGCGACGCCTCCGATCGCAGCATCGACGTTCTCGTCAGCCGGCTGCGGCGCAAGCTCTCGTCCGATGGCAAGAATGCGCCGATCACCACCGTGCGCGGCGTCGGCTACATGCTGAATGCCGAGGTGGCGCGCGCCTGATGGGACGTTCGTGACAGGCCCATGCGCTTGATCCGCCGCATCGGCGGCCCGCTGGGCCTGCTCGGCCGCATCTTCGCGATCCTGCTGCTGACGATCGTCATCGAGTTCGGCGCCAGCACCTATCTGTACGAGCGGTCCAGCCACTTCTCCGTGCGCGAGGACGAAGCGCGTCGGCTGGCCGAGCATCTCATCATCGCGCGCAAGCTGATGAACGAGGCGCCGCGCCGCGATCGCGCGCTCGTCGCCATCCAGCTCACGACCGATCGCTATGCGGTGCGATGGAGCCCCGACGCCCCGCCTCCACCCCATTTCGCCCCCGCGCTGGACCAGACGCGCAACCAGATCATCGCGTGGGAGCCCCGGCTGGAGCAGAGCATGCTCCGCATCCGGCTGTCCTCGCCGGGCCGCAACGCCTCGGTCCAGGGCGAGCTGCGCCTTTCGGACGGCAGCTGGCTGCTCTTCAAAACGCATGAGTTGGTGCAGTCCTGGGACCTCTCGGTCGGCCGGATCGCGCTCGCGCTGGCGCCGGCCGTCGCGCTCATCATCCTCGGCGGCCTGCTGATCCGCCGCGCGCTGGTTCCGATCCGGCTGCTCGCGCGCGCTACGGAAAAGGTCGGTTCGGCCGACGGCATCCACCTGGAGGAAGAAGGTACGAGCGAGGTCCGCCAGCTGATCCGCGCCTTCAATACGATGCAGGAGCGCATCCACCGCCTGATCGACGATCGCACGCAGGCCCTGGCCGCGGTCGGTCACGATCTCCGCACGCCGATCGCGCGCGTGCAGCTGCGCGCCGAGGCGATCGACAATGATGCGCTGCGCGAGGCGATCGGCCGCGACGTGGGCGAGATGGAGGCGATGGTCGCCTCGCTCCTCGCCTTCCTCGGCGGCGAGGGCGATCCCGAGCCGCCGACGCGCACCGACCTCGCCGTGATGGCCGTCACCACGATCGAGGAGGCGCAGGATCGCGGGCAGGAGGCGCAGTATGTCGGCCCCGATCATCTGGAGATCGATCTGCGCCGCATGGGTTTCCGCCGCGCGCTGGTGAATCTGGTCGAGAATGCGATCCACTACGGCCAGTCCGCGACGCTCACGCTGGACTCCTCCCCCGACGCGATCCGCATCCGGATCGAGGACGAAGGCCCCGGCATTCCCGAGGATCAGCTGGAGGCGGTGCTGCGCCCCTTCTCCCGCCTCGATGCGGCGCGGGCGCGCAACACCAAGGGCCTCGGCCTCGGCCTCGCGATCGTGCTGCGCGCGGTGCAACAGGACGGTGGCGAATTGCGTCTGTCGAACCGGCCCGAAGGCGGCCTGCGCGCCGAGATCATCCTGCCGCGCGCATGAGCAATCGGCCACAAGTAGCCGAAAAGAGACATTTCGTGGCCGCAACGGCCTATTTCTGAACCGCCACTCATCATGTCAGCGCGCGGCAACGTTTCCTTACAGGCGCGCTGCGCCGCAGAAAAAGCAGCGCGGTAACTAGGCTCAGCCCCTTCCCTGAGGGCACAGAGGAGCCAGTAATGAACGAGCTTATCGGACGCGTCTTTTCCTTCGAGAAGCAGGTCTTCCCGAATCAGAGCGTTCTCTACGGACAGCTCGCCAGCCAGGGCCAGACCCCCAAGGCCCTGATGATCTCCTGCGCGGACAGCCGCGTGGTGCCGGAGCAGATCATGCAGGCCCAGCCGGGCGACCTCTTCGTCTGCCGCAACGCCGGCAACATCATCCCGCCCTACGCCACCCAGAATGGCGGCGTGACCTCCACGGTCGAATATGCCGTGATGGCATTGGGCATCCGCGACATCATCGTCTGCGGCCATTCGGATTGCGGCGCGATGAAGGCCGTGGCCAATCCGGCCGGCCTCGATGCGATGCCCAACGTCGCCGCCTGGCTGCGCCATTCGGCCGCCGCCGCCAAGGTCGTGAATGACGGCTATCCCGAGCTTGAGGGTACGGAGCGCCTCCGTGCCGTGATTATCGAGAATGTCGTGGCCCAGCTTGCCAATCTGCGGACCCATCCGTCGGTCGCGGCCGGCATCGCCCGCGGCGAGATTTCGCTGCATGGCTGGTTCTTCGATATCGGCCACGGCCAGATGCTCGCGCTCGATGGCGAAACCAACCGCTTCATCGCGATCAAGGAAGGCGAAGACCTGCCCGTCGCGCTGAAGGCTTCGCCCCGCCGCGCCGCCGATTACGCATTCCCACAGGCTGCCGAATGATCAACCTCCAGTCCCTCTTCTCGGGCAAGACGCTGGCCCGCGACGCGACGGCGTCGATCGTAGTGTTCCTGGTTGCGATGCCGCTTTGCATGGGCATCGCGGTCGCCTCCGGCGTTCCGCCCGAGAAGGGACTGGTGACCGGCATTATCGGCGGCATCGTCGTCGGCATGCTGGCCGGATCGCCGCTTCAGGTGAGCGGCCCCGCGGCGGGCCTCGCCGTGATCGTGTTCGAGCTGGTGCGCGAGCATGGCATCGCCGCGCTGGGCCCCATCCTCGTCATGGCGGGCATCCTCCAGTTCATCGCCGGCGTGATGAAGCTCGGCGGCTGGTTCCGCGCCATCTCGCCCGCCGTCGTCCACGGGATGCTGGCGGGCATCGGCGCGCTGATCGTGCTCGGCCAGTTCCATGTGCTGTTCGATGCGAAGCCGCTCAGCCACGGGCTCGACAATCTCGCCGCCATGCCCGGCCGCCTGCTCGGCCTGGAGCCCACCAACGCCACCGTTACCGAAATCGCCTTCCTGATCGGCCTGATCACGATCGCCGCGATGCTGACGTGGGAGAAATTCCGTCCCGCGTCGATGAAGCTGGTCCCCGGCGCGCTCGTCGGCGTGGTGACGGGCACGCTCGTCGCCTATTTCGGGGGCCTCGAGGTGCTGCGCGTCAGCGTTCCCGCCTCGATCGTCGCGGCGGTCGACGTGCCCGGCCAGGGCTTCCTCGCGCAGATGCTGTCGCCCTCGCTGATCGCCACCGGCTTCGCCATCGCCTTCATCGCCAGCGCCGAAACCTTGCTGTCAGCGGCGGCCGTCGATCGCATGCACGATGGCCCGCGCACCGATTACAACAAGGAACTGCGCGCGCAGGGCGTCGGCAATCTGCTCTGCGGCTTTGCCGGCGCGCTGCCGATGACGGGCGTGATCGTCCGTTCGTCCGCCAACGTGCAGGCCGGCGCGCAGACGCGCCTTTCCGCCATCCTCCACGGCATCTGGATCCTCGGCTTCGTGGCCCTGCTGCCCTGGCTGCTGCGCGAGATCCCGATGGCGGCGCTCGGCGGCATCCTCGTCGTCACCGGCTGGCGCCTCGTCGGCCTCAGCCATGTGCGCCACCTGTTCCACAATTATGGCGCGCTGCCGGCGGCGATCTGGGTCGCCACCTTCGCCACCGTCATCGCCACCGATCTGCTGACCGGCGTGCTGGTGGGTATCGGCCTGTCGGCGCTGGAAATCCTGCCGCAGATCAACAAGCTGCGCCTGCGGGTCGACGTCAGCGAGCAGGACGACCTTCGCGAGATCGCGCTGGCGGGTGCCGCCACCTTCCTGAGCCTGCCCAAGCTGTCGAAGGTGCTGGACGAAACGCCGACGGATCGCCCGCTGCGCCTCGATCTGCGCCGCATGTCGGGCATCGACCACACCTGCGCCGAAATGCTCGCGGACTGGCTCCAGCGCCGCCGCAGCGCGGGCCTGCAGGTCGAACTGGCCGGCGCGCCCCACAAGCTCCGTCGCCTCGAGGTCTGACGCCACCTCCTCGCCCCTCCCGATCGAGACACACTTTGTCACGATCGGGAAGCGGGCGGTTCGCAATAGCTGCGTAGCACCGACGTCATCCGGAGGGATGCACGTACCGCCGCACGTCGGTCGAGATACGGACAGCCTCTGGCTGCAGGGGAACATTCATCCTAAAAAAAGGGGAATGTTCTATGAGTAACCGCATCGCCGCCCTCGCGGCTCTTGCGTTCGCCGGCCTCGCGGCCGGCTCCGCGTCCGCCCAGGAAGCGCCTTCCAAACCCTTCACTATTTCCGGCAGCGTCGGCCTCACGTCCGATTATCGTTTCCGCGGCGTTTCGCAGAGCGACCGGAATCTGGCGGTGCAGGGCGGCATCACGATCGCACATGAAAGCGGCCTCTATGTCGCGACATGGGGCTCCAACCTCGCCGGCTGGGGCACGTTCGGCGGCGCCAATATGGAGCTGGATCTCGTCGCCGGGTTCAAGAAGACGTTCGACACCGTCACGGTCGACGCGGGCGTCACCTGGTATATGTACCCGTCGGGCTTCGACAATACGGACTTCCTCGAGCCCTATGTGAAGGTGTCCACCACGATCGGCCCGGTCAACCTGCTCGGCGGCGTCGCTTATGCACCCAAGCAGGAAGCGCTGGGCGCCTGGTATCTGAACGGCACGTCGGCCGCCAACGGCGTCTATGACCAGCCCGGCGACAAGAATGCGAACGTCTATGTCTGGGGTGACGTCTCCAGCGGGATCCCGAACACGGGCCTCACCGTGAAGGCGCATCTCGGCTATTCGAACGGCAATAAGGGCCTCGGCCCGTTCGCCACCTCGGTCGCGCCGACCGGCGAATATGTCGATTGGCTGGCGGGCGTGGATTATACGATCGCGGGCACGCCGCTCACGGTCGGCGTCGCCTATATCGACACCAACATCTCCAAGAAGGACGCCGCCTACCTCGCACCGAGCTTCACGCGCGGGCAGGACGGCACCGGCCAGATTGCGGGCGCCACGGTGGTGGCCACGCTGACCGCCGCCTTCTGATCCCATGACCATCCGGAGGCGAGGGCATCCCCCTCGCCTCCTTTTCCTCCTGCTCCTTCGCAACGCCCGGCATGACGGCGGCAACACCCTTGTCGCGCCCGTCCCCGCCCGCCAAAAGACCGCGACGTGATGGTTGGGGGGGGCTTTCGATGAAATGGATGATCGCAACGGGGCTGATGATGGCCGCCGCCACGCAGGCGTCCGCCGTCGATCTCGTCTGCCCGCCCAATGCCGCCGCCGCCCGGCGGTTCGTCAGCCAGTTGGAGCCGTTCCACGAAAATGACGGCACGCGGGACACGACCGACGCGTTCTTTGCCATCGAAGGCGGCGCCACCGCTTATGGCGAACGCATCTCCCAGGTCGCCATCCGGCTGCTCTACAGCGATCTTCAGATCATCCGCGATGCCCCGGCCAGCCTGTCCTTCATGCTCCTGAACGACGACAGCGCGCGCCTCATTCCCGCGATGAACCGTCGCTTCAAGGAGCGCTGCGAGGCGAATGAGGATGGCAGCGAATGCGCGATCGATCTGGGCGAGGTGCCGAAGCTCGGCCTCCAGCAGATCGACATTCTCCCCGGCGAGATACGCTGCGACTATAACTGACGCCGACCGGATGCCGGCGGATCTCTTTATTCCGCCGCCGGCAGCGTCAGTCGCACGAGCAGGCCGCCCAGATCCTCGCTCTCTTCCAGCGTGACCGTCCCGCCGTAAATCTCGGCCACGTCGCGCACGATGGCGAGGCCGAGGCCCGTGCCCGGCTTGCCCGTATCCAGCCGCGCGCCGCGCTCGAAGATGGCGAGGCGCTGGCTCTCGGGAATGCCCACGCCGTCATCCTCGATCAGAATGTCGACGCTTCCGTCCGCGCCCTTCACCCCCCGCGTGATCGGGCAGACCGTCGCGAACACGCGCCCTCCCCCATATTTGGCGGCATTCTCGATCAGATTGCCGAGCATCTCGTCCAGATCCTGCCGCTCGATCCGCACGCGCGCGTCGCGGTTGCCGTCGAGATCGATCGTCACCTGCGGATAGAGCCGGCTCACCGCGCGTTCCACCGCGTCCAGCGAGGGCCACACCGCCGCCACGCTCTGCGCGGCGCCACGCCGCCCTACGGCGCGCGCACGGGCGAGATGGTGATCCACCTGCCGCCGCATCGTTGTCGCCTCGCGGATCACGGTGCGGCACAGATCGGAGCTGTTCGCCGTCGCCTCGTTCATGATCACGGTCAGCGGCGTCTTCAGCGCGTGGGCGAGATTGCCGGCATGGCGCCGCGCCTCTTCCGCCTGCCGCTCATTATGCGCGAGCAGGTCGTTCAACTCCTCCACCATCGGCGCAATCTCGATCGGCAGGCGCGCATTGACGCGCGCGCTGCGCCCGGCGCGCACCGCCGCAATCTCGCGCCGCACCTTGCGGAGCGGCCACAGTCCGAACGTCGCCTGCAGCGCGGACATCACGATCAGCCCGAGCCCGAGGATTGCAAAGGAGCGCACCAGGGTCCGCCGGAGGATCGCGATCTGCTCGTCGAGGCCATTGCGCCCCTGCGCCACCTCGAACCGCCACACCGTCTGCGATCCCGGCAGGCGCAGATCCCGTTCCATCACGCGCAGCGGTTCGTAATTGAACTGCTTGCTGTCATAGATATGGGTGTCGAGATCGGAATGGTGGGTCGGGCTTTCCAGCGTCCGATCCCACAGGGACCGCGAGCGGAACGGCTCATGACCGTCGCCCGACACCTGATAATAAAGCCCGGAGGCCGGCTCCAGGAAGCGCTGGTCGCCCAGCGGCCGCGTGAAGCGCACCTCGCCGTCCGCATCCAGCTCGGCCGACGCGATCATCGCGTTCAGCACATAGCCGAGCTGGTCGTCGAAATTGCGGCTGATCGCGGAGTTCAGCACGCGGTCCAGCGCCACGCCCCCGCCCACCAGCAGCAGCAGGATCCAGAGCGCGGCGATGCCGATCATGCGCCGCGTGAGCGACCCCGTCGTGCGGGCCGCCACATGCAGCATCGGATCCTGACCGTTGGTGACCATCAGCGGCCGCCCGAAAAGCATACGAAGGAAATTGACCGGCATCTCGACCCAGCGCCAGCCGCGCGGCATGCGCCGGGATGGTTCGGGCGGGGGCGGTTCAACGCCCGCACCCACCTTCAGCCGCCATTCTCGTCGAGCGAATAGCCGAGCCCGCGGATGGTGGTGATCACCTCGGCACCCAGTTTCTTGCGAATGCGCGTAACGAACACCTCGATCGTGTTGGAATCACGATCGAAATCCTGATCGTAAATATGCTCGATCAGCTCGGTCCGGCTCACCACCTTGCCCTTGTGGTGCATCAGGTAGGACAGGAGCTTATATTCCTGGGCGGTGAGCTTCACGGGCTCGCCCGCCTTGGTCACCTTGCCCGAACGCGTATCGAGGCGGATGTCGCCCGCGATCAGTTCGGACGAGCTGTTGCCCGAAGCGCGGCGGATCAGCGCGCGCAGCCGCGCGATCAATTCCTCGGTCTGGAACGGCTTGGCGAGATAATCGTCCGCGCCCGCATCGAGCCCGGCGACCTTGTCGGACCAGCTGTCGCGCGCCGTCAGCACCAGAACGGGCATGTCCTTGCCCTCCTTGCGCCAGCGATCCAGCACCGTCAGCCCGTCCACCTCGGGCAGGCCCAGATCCAGCACGATCGCGTCATAATCCTCGGTCGAGCCGAGATAATGGCCATCCTCGCCATCGGTGGCGAGGTCGATCGCATAGCCCGCCCCCTCCAGGGTCGCCCGCAACTGGCGGCCCAGATTCGGTTCGTCTTCCACGATCAGGACGCGCATCATTGTCTCCCAAGGGGCGTATCTCGTTACGCCGCCGCTTATGGTCGTTCAGGAAGGGCGGTTCAATCGCCGGTCAATTTCCCGTTCGTCCGATGATCGCACCGGTGCGGGCATCGACATCGATCCACACCACGGATCCGGCCCGCATGAACTTCAGCCGATAGCTCGCGGTTCCCGGATCGAATTCGGGGCCGAGATAATCGAAGCCGGACATACGGGGCACGACGCGCTGCTCGATCTGTCGCAGCGACATCACCTGCCCGGATTGCCGCGCATCCAGCACCTGATCCTGCTCACGACGGCGCTGGCCAGCATCCGCCGGAACGGCAGGCGCAAGGGCGAGAACCGCGGCGGCGGCAACAAGAGGCCTCAACATCGGCATGGAGCGTCGCATAGGGTTATGGCCTTGAATAGCCCATGAATGGCTCAAAAGCCGCAGGTGTGGCTTCGGGGCATCTGTCAGGAGAGGCAGAGGTCAGGAGAGACGGGGCATCTGCCATCCTTCGGGTTACGGGAGGATGACGCGCGCGCCCACATCGACTAGCGGGGGCGCATGGCTGCCCCCGTCCTCGCTTTCGAAAATGTCGGTCTCGTCCAGGGTTCCGGCTGGCTGTTCCGCAATTTCGACATCCACGTCGGCGAGCGGGACCGGCTGGCGCTGATCGGCCGCAACGGCGCGGGCAAGACCACGCTGCTCCGCCTGCTCGCCGGCCAGATCGAGGCGGACGAGGGCCGCCGCACGATCGTGCCCGGCACGCGCGTGATCCTGCTGGAGCAGGAACCGGCGATGACCGGCATGGCCACGCTCCGCGATTATGCGCTGAACGGCCCCGACGCGCCCGTCGCGCATGAGGTGGAGGCGATCGCCGACCAGATCGGCATCGATCTCTCGCGTGAGGCCGCCACCGCCTCGGGCGGCGAGCGCCGCCGCGCCGCCATCGCCCGCGCGCTGGCGATGGATCCCGACGTGCTGCTGCTGGATGAGCCGACCAACCATCTCGATCTGGCCGCGATCGACTGGCTGGAGGAATGGCTGGGCCGTTATCGCGGCGCCTTCATCGCGATCAGCCACGATCGTACCTTCCTCACGCGCCTCACCCGCCAGACCTTGTGGCTGGATCGCGGGCTGATCCGCCGCAAGGAAGTGGGCTTCGGCGGCTTCGATGCCTGGACCGAGCAGGTCTATGCCGAGGAAGCGCGCAACGCCGAGCGGCTCGATGCCAAGCTCAAGCTGGAGGAGCATTGGCTCCAGCGCGGCGTCACCGCCCGACGCGCGCGCAACGAAGGCCGCAAGGCCAAATTGATGGAGATGCGCGCCACCCGCGCGGCGATGATCGGCCCGCAGGGCACCGCCAAGATCGTCCACGCCGCCAACGACACCCGCACCAAGATCGTGATCGATGCCGAGCATGTGACGAAGCGCTATGGCGAGCGCACGATCATCCAGGATTTCTCGCTCCGCATCACGCGCGGCGACCGGATCGGCGTGGTCGGATCGAACGGCGCGGGCAAGACGACCCTGCTCAAGCTTTTGACCGGCGAGATCGAGCCCGACGAGGGCAAGGTGAAGCGCGCGCAGACCCTGGATGGCATCGTCATCGATCAGCAGCGCAAGCTGATGGCACCCGAAAAGCGCATCCGCGACATTCTCGCGGACGGTGGCGACTGGATCGACGTGCTGGGCGAGCGCAAGCACGTGATCGGCTATCTCAAGGAATTCCTGTTCGATCCCAACATGATCGATGCGAAAGTTGGCACGCTTTCGGGCGGCGAGCGCTCGCGCCTGCTGCTCGCCCGCGAATTCGCCCGCCATTCCAACCTGCTCGTGCTGGACGAACCGACCAACGATCTCGACCTCGAGACGCTCGATCTGCTGCAGGAGGTGATCTCCGATTATGACGGCACCGTCCTGATCGTCAGCCACGATCGCGACTTCCTCGATCGCACGGTGACGGTCACGCTCGGCCTCGACGGATCGGGCAAGATCGATGTGGTCGCGGGCGGCTATGCCGATTGGGAAAAGCAGCGCGGCCCCAGGCCGGAGCTGCGCGCCAAGGCGGCGGCCCCGAAGGCCGAGCCCGCCGCCCCGCCTAAAGCGAAGGCCAAGCTCAGCTACAAGGACCAGCGCGACCTCGATCTGCTACCCACTGAGATCGAGAAGCTGGAAGCCGCCATCACCCGCGACGAAGCGGCGCTGGCCGATCCCGATCTCTATGCGCGCGATCCCAAGCGCTTCGACAGCCTGATGGCCGCGCTGGATAAGGCCCGCGCCCGCAAGGAGGAAGCCGAACTGCGCTGGCTGGAACTGGCGGAAATGGCCGAAGGGCTGGCCTGACCCCGGCCGCCTCCAGACCGGATGGACATTCGGATCGCTTGAAAGACTGTGCCGGATATTATTCCAGACGGTCATGCTGAACTCGTTTCAGCATTCATGACCTGACGGGTCGGCTTGGTTCAACGGTCGGGTCATGGCCCCTGAAACGAGCCTGTCCTGAGCCTGTCGAAGGGTTCAGGGTGACGATGTCCCGAAAGCGGCCGTTCCAATCGCCGAACGTCGATCCGCCTCTGGACCCGCTGGTTCAGCGGTGGGGCAGAATGCGGGAGATCGGAGCGGGCTGCGGCTCGCCCGCAGAGGTGACGACCGGACCGGGAACATCCTCATAAGGCGGCAAGCCCGCCTCCGTCCGCTCGCGATCACGCTGGTCGTCCGCCGCGCCCAGAACCCGGCCGATGGCGAAGGCGATGACGAGATAGGGAATCAAAGCCAGAACAACGAACGCGAGCACGACACGCCTCCAGAGGAATCAGCCACGTCACTAGACGGAGTTGGTTTATATAATCCTCACGGATACTGAAGGATAACTCAGGCAAGGATGCGGGGCCGGGCGCCGGTGCGGGAAGATGGCAACCAAGTTGTTCGCCAGCGAATAGCCCCAACTGGATATGATGCGCCGCGCAATATGCGGATCACAGCCGAAACAATTCGGGCTTATTTCCCTCTATTGGCGAGAGGCCGTGACGCACGGCCCTTAACATTTGCACTTCGCAGCCGCAGCAAGTGGATCACTCGGCGGCCGACGATTTTATCGGCACGAACCCGTTCCGCAGTGACAATGGCCAGATAAACCATCCGTATCCGATCAGTTTTTTTGGCGGCACAATTGCCCGCCCGCGATGCTTCAGCCTTCCGGGTCGGGTCGTATCCCGGACGATCTTGGCCATGCCGGACCTGGGCAACCCGAACTGAGGATCGGCCGGAGGCTGGCGGACGGGGATTCCCGCTGACGGCGCGCGCCCTCCGTCAACCCTTGCGCCGTCACCTCCCCTTGCAGGGGAGGATCGAAATGCTGACTGCCGATCCGTCCTGAGGTCGATCTCGCAGCGCTGACGCCGCCGTGCCGAAACGCCCCGTCCGCCACGTCGCGGGGATCGCGCCGGGTCTCTCGCGCCCCAGACAGCGGCCGGACATTCGAGCGCCTCGTGCGTCCCGGCCATTTCGGGCCGCCGTGCCGCCAGATCGGGCGCGCCGCGGCGGTCTGCGCCCTATCGCGCCGCCGCCCAATCCTTGAGGTCGGCGTGATCCATCACCTTCCACGGCACGCCGCGCGAATTGAGGAAGAACCGCTCCATTTCGGGCCGCGTGAACGGCCGCGAGCCGACGCGGCCGAAGATCGCGATCTGGCCGCCCGTCTCGTCCACCGCGCGATCGCGGTCGAGGCCGCGCGAAAGCGCGCGCGCCGGGGCCGGCGTCTTCGCCCAGGCGATCAGCTCGGGCTTCGGCGCGGGCGAGAAGCCGTAGAAATTGGGCTGGCTCGCCGGGCTCGTCAACTGGATCACCTTCAGGCCCGCTTTGCCGTCCGCCACATAGGCGAAGAGCGAGGCGTTGGTCGCGCCGATCACGACGTCGGACGCATCCACCATCCGCCCGTCGAACGTCACCTTCTGGTAGACGACCGGCGCCTCGGGATTGGTGACGTTGACGATCACCAGACCGTCCGCCCCCGCCGCGACATAGGCATAGGTGCGCGCGACATAGAGCCGGCGCGCATCGGCCAGCGGCACGATCGCGGGCAGCAGCTTCGGCGCCGTCAGCTTCGTCACGTCCAGCACGCGCAGCCCCTCGGCCGTCGTCACCCAGAGATACCGGAACTGGATCGCGCTCGCCCGCGCATCCTTCAGCGGCACGGTCGCGGCCAGCTTCGGCCGCAGCGGATCGGCGAGGTCCACGACGACGAGGCCCACGTCCGCCGTGATGTAGGCGATGTGGCCCGCCAGCTGGATATGCCGCGCGCCCGCCAGCACGTTGCCCGCATTCCACGTCACCGCGCGCTTGAGGAAATTGTTGCGCGGCTCGCCATCGGCCAGCGTGTCGACATTGACGAGGATCAGCCCCTCCTTCGCGTCCGTCACCGCCGCATAATGATAGATCGGATCGAAGGCCTGCTCCTGGTTCATCGCGCGCATCGCGGCGGTGTTGCGGAGCGGGTTGATCGGCTGGTTGGTCGGCAGCGCCATGCAGGTCGCGTTGGCGGAACCGACATGATCGCGCTGGCCCAGCGGCGAGAAAGGCGCGCTCGTGATCTTGTCCGAATAGCCCTTGTTGGCGACCGAGGCGACGTCATAGACGCGGAAGCCCCCCTTGCCCTCGGCCACGAACAGATATTCGCCGCGCAACTGCACGCAGGCAGCATTGCCGCCCGCCTTCTGGACGATGTTGCGGAAGGATTCGACCGGATTGGTCTCGCCCGACATCTTCTTGTCGAACGTCGCGCCCCGGTTCCAGTCGACCAGCTCGCGCTTGTTGCGGTCGACGTGCAATTTGTACCAGTCGGGATAGGCGTAACGCTGCAGATAGGAGCCGATCACGGCCTGCGGCTCCTGCCACTCGGTCACGCGCACGGCCTCCACGCCGCCTTCCAGCCCGAGCCAGGCGTTGAGCCCCATGAAGTTCACGCTGCCCGTGCCGGTCAGCATCAGCTGCGCCATGATCGCATTATTGTCGTTCGCGGCGGACAGGTGGCAGTCCGAGCAGGTCTTCGTCTCGGTCGTCCGCACCGTATGCGGGAAATGCGGCGCGAACGCCTGGCTCGAGAAGCCGATCGAGGAGATCGGCGCCTGCTGGATATAGATGCGTTCGCGATTGATGTTGGTGGAGGACAGCACCAGCGCCGAGGTCGATCGCACCGGCGCGATCTCATTGCCCTTGGTCGTCATGTGGATGCCGAGCTGGAACATGTCCTCGCGCGCCACCTGCGGGTTGTAGGTCGCGAAGTTGCGCGTCTCCTCGTCACCCTTGAAGTGATGCTCCTTGGTCTTCCAGTTCGCCTCGATCGGCAGATGGCAGCCGCCGCACGACGTCGTCCACGACAGATGGCAGGTGAAGCAGGCCATCTTGTTCGGATCATGCGCGCGGGCATCGGGCGCCACGCCGGGGCCGAAGGCGAAGCGGCCCGTCTCCACGCCCTCCCGGCCCATCAGCTTGGCGCGCGCCGCCTTCACGTTGAATTCCGGGAGGGCGCGATCGACCGAATTCTTGACCAGCGACACTTTCCACTCGAGCTTCGGGTCGACGATCGAGCGCTGGATCAGGACGCGCTCACCGGCGGCGCCCGTTGTCCATTCGAACCGGCGGCGGCCATCGCCATTGCGCAGCACGCTCAGATCGTTGCCGCCGGGCCGGGCGGCCGGGCCGCTCGTTTTCAGCGTCGGGAAGGCATCGGCAGTGCCGTGGCAATCCTTGCAGCCGATCTCCACCGCATTGGCGACTTCGCCGTAGATCAGGCCGTTGCCGTGGCTGTCCTGCGCGAAATGGCAGTCCGCGCATTGCAGGCCCTTCTCGGCATGGATGTCCATCAGGTGGACCGCCTTGCCCTTCTGCTCGCCCACCGGCGCGAAGTCCGGCATGCCCTTCTTGCTGAACTTCTCGGGATCGTCGGGCGAGACGATCTTGCCGTCCTTGTCCAGCAAATTGCCCTCGCGATCGCGCTTGAAGATGCCGCGGAAATTCCAGCCATGGCCGTGATAATCGGCGAACTGCGTGTCCTTGGCGGACGGGTTCACGTCGTCATAGACGCGGCGCAGGAACTCCACGTCGCTCCACTTGCCGCGCGGGCTCGCGGCTTCGGGGTTGCGCTCCTCCACTTCGCGCGTCTCGGCCGCTGTGGGGTATTTCTGCTTCTCCGGCCACATCAACGGCGCGTCGGATTCATAATCCCACATCGTGTAGCCGAGGTAGGAGTTCAGGAAGATGTTCGGCTGGTGCATGTGGCAGTTCATGCACTGGGCGGTCGGGATGGCACGGGTGAAGGCGTGCTCGATCGGGTGGCCGCGCTCCTTCTCGCCGTCCAGCACGGGATGGCCGGCGGGCTTGTCATGCGCGCCGTGCAAGTCCGCCGCCGCGCGCTCCATCAGGTTCGCGATCGTCGGGTCCTTGGTGCCGGTCTGCCCGTCGCGGCCGTAGGAGGCCCAGGTCAGGCTGTGCTTGGGATCGCGATCGTTCGCATAGACGACATGGCAGCCCGCGCAGCCCGAATTGCGATAGTCGCCCGGCTGGTCGTTCGTGCCCATGAACCACATGTACGGATCATTGAGGCGCGTCTTGTGGATGTTCAGCACCGGGATCGCGACGCGGATGCCGGTGCCCGGCCCGCGGTTCGACTGCTTCAGTTCGGGTCGGCCATTCTCGTCCAGCTTCTGGATCGATCCCGAGGGATTGGGCAGGCCGATCTCGGCGAACTGGCTGCCGATCGTGCGGCCGCCCCGCTCGAACACCCGGAACACGTCGGCCGGCGGCACCACCTGCCACGTCGGCAGCGGATAGAGCAGAGGCAGCGCGCCGCGCGCGGCCTGCTGCGGCGTCACCGTGCCCACGGGCGTGCCCGGAGACAGCAGTTTCGCCGGCTCGCCGGCCTTCGTGTAGGCCTCGCCCGTGATGTAATTCTTGTAGGGCAGGATGCCGTTATTATAGGCGGCCCCGCCCCACAGCATCGCGCCCGTCGACATCAGCGAGCGCTCGGCCGCCTCGATCGTCTCGAGATGGCACGCGCCGCACGCCAGCCGCGCCACGCGATAGTCGGACGGATTGACGAAGCGGATATATTCGGGCGCCTCGCGATTGAGCAATGTGTAGCTGCGCTTCGGATTGGCGGACTTCGGCCAGCCCCAGCTTTCGGGGTAGCGCGGCAGCACATGCGCCTTGTCGCGCGCGGCCACATAGGTGGCGTCGTCCGGCTTCAGCCCCGGCCCCACGCGGATCGCGGGATTGCCACCGTGGCAATCGGTGCAGCCCAGCACGACCGCGTCATTCTTGTGCATCGTCAGCGTGTCGCTAGCCGAATGGCAATCCATACAGCCTTCGGACTTGGCGTGCGCCTCGTCCTTGGTCTGGCTCTGCGGCGCGGCCGGCGTCACCGGATAGGTGATGAAGTGCGGCTTCTCGCTCTCGGACGCCAGCGAGCGCGTGGCGGGTAGCAAGGCCGCGAAAGCGAGCAGCAACGCCGCCAGCCCCAGCCACTTTCCGTGGCGGAGAAGAGAGGAAAGCCGCCGCCGCATCAGTAGCTCAGGATCACGTTGGCGAGCACGGAATAATAGGCCTTCGATTTGTTCTGCTGGGCGAACAGATCCTGAAAGCCCTTGCCCGCCAGGAGCGTGGAGCCGGAGAGGCGGAAGACGATGTTCTGCGTCATCTTGGGGCGCCAGATCGCGGCCGCCGACAGATCCCAGCCGATCGACCGGGGGATCGATCCTTCGGAGCGCAGCGCCTGCAGCACCTTGGTCGTCTGGAACCACAGATGGTTCGCATTGCCCGAGATCCGCAGGGTCGGCGTCAGGTCGAAATCCGCGCCGCCGCCCGCCAGCACCGTGCCGGGATTGATGAAGTTGGACTGGCCCTGATCCTTGGACGAGCGCAGATCGGCCAGCATGCCGTTGCGCCCGTTCACGCCGATCACGCGCCCGCCGCCCGCGAACGGGATCGTCTGCCGGATCCAGTAGGACGTGTCCGCGCCCGCGAAGATCGGGTTTTCGAGAATGGCGTCATAGCCGGTCTCGGTCTTGTCGTAGGGATTGCTGTCGCCGCTCGCGAACATCGCCGCCCCGCGCACGCGCACCCAGGAAAAATCGATCGAGGGCTCGGCCGCCGCGAAGAAGGCGCGGATCGTGTTGCGCTCGCCCGTCAGGAAATTGTGGCTGTCGCGCCCGAATACGCCGTAGGCCGACACGGTCAGGTTCAGCCGGTCGAAATGGCCGTCGCCATTATAGCCGATATAATAAGCGTCGTAATCGTGCCCGCGCAGATCGCCCAGCAGAGCCGGGCGCACCGGGAAGCCATTCGTGTCGATCTGGACGTCATTGCCCTCGCGGTTGCGATTATAGACGCCGATCAGCTGGCTCGTGAAACCCGGTACGGGCAGATCCTGCCGATAGAGGTTCGCCAGGAACACATAATCGTTGCGCGGCGTCCGGGTGACATCGTTCAGCCCGCTGTTCGTATCCTTCTCCAGCCGGCGGAAGACGGCGAGATTATACTGGAAGCGGTTATTGTCGCGATTGCCGAACAGGCGAATCGCGAGCGCGCTGTCGTTGAACAGGAAGCCACGGAAATCGGCCTGAAATTCCTGAATGCCGACGCGCAGGCTGTCGAAATCATAGCGGTCGGAGACGTTCCGCAGATGATAATCGAAGAACGCTTCCTGCACGCCCAGAAAGTGGTCCGTGCGGTGCGTCGGCGCGGACGGGCGCACGTTCAGGATACGCCGCTCGTTCACGTCGACATAATTGACGTTGTAGGCGAGCGTGACGCGATATTCGATGTGCGGCGGCATGAACGCCGTCGATCCCTTGATCAGCCCGGCGCTGGCGATGAAGGTCTGCGCGAAGACGATGCTGTCGCCCTTGCCGAACACGTCGAGGCTGCCCGGATTGGCCGTCGTCTGCACGCCCACCGGCGTCGGGAAGGAGCGCGGCTCGAAGATCGTGTCGGACGTACCCGAAAGGACGAGGAACCAGTCGTCGCCCTTGATCGGCAGCGGGAATTTGTGCGGATCGAGCGGTTTGTCGCCCTTCAGCAGATTCTGGTGATAGGGGTCGCGCTTGTTGTGGCACACGGCCTGCACGGCCACGTAATTCCGGTCCGGGCAGAGCGCCGAGATCAGGCGCCAGCGATCCGGGATCGGGATTTCCTCGGTCGGGAAAGCGCTGGGCGGTGGCGGGCGGACCGCGCCCGGATTGTCCTGCACGATCGCATCCGGCAGCGCGGGCCGCGCCGCACCGGGGCGGCGACGCCCCTTCAGGATCGGATCGACCTCGGGGAAGACCGGCTGCGGCTCGAGCGCCTGATGATCCACCGCCGGCGCGGGCGGAGCCGGGACGAGCTGCGCCGCGGGCGTCGGATTGGGCACGTCGGAGCGCTTGGGCAAAGGCGCCGCCGTCCGCGCGGCATCCACCTCGGCCTGCGTCAGACAATTTCGCGGCCCCGCCGTGATCAAAGGCGTGGGTACGCCATCGACCGGCTCGGCACACAGGATCGGGGACGCGGGCTCGGCCTTGCCGGCGCCCGGTCCGGCCGTCTGCGCGAAAGCGGGCGTAGCCGCCGCCCCCGCCAGCAGCCAGAGCCAAAGGCCCCTATTTGCCCGAGCAGGCATCTTGATCGCTCGTGTCGAGGAACGGCGCGAACGGGCAGCCGATAAAGCGCAGACGCACGCTCTTATCGCCGAGATTGACGACGATCTGGTCCGCGCGGATCGCGGCGGGCGCGTTGGCCACGCCCGTGTTCAGCTTGTTGCCCGCATTGTAGAGGCCGAGGAACGAGATCATGTCGTCCTGGTCGATGCCGTCGCCGGATACGCCAATGCCGCCCACCAGTACGTTGCCGCGATAGATCGGCACCGATCCGGGGAAGATCTGGATGCCGTTGGCGATGCGCGCCTTGCCCGATGCCGTCGTCGGCAGCTTGGTGCAGCGCGGATCCGTATCGCGCACCGTGCCCGTCCGGTCGGTCACATAGGTCAGATGCTCGACCAGATTGGTCGCGATCAGCGCGGACTGCAGCCCGGTCGAGAAGGGGCTCCACTGCGCGATCGGGCGCGAGAAGGGGCCGTTGGGCCGCCCCACTTCGCCGTCCGGGAAATAAGGGCGCGAGAGATTGCCGTTGGCGCGATCGGTAAACGCGAACTTGCCCGTCAGCGAGGTCTGGTCACCCAGAAAGCCGCGATCGGCGGCGACGAACCCGCGCACGTCGGCGGAGGGATCGGCCTGCAGGTTCGCCCCCGCCTGCGCGCCCGAGAAGAAGGCGGCCGTACGCGCCTTCTGCAGCGCCACGTCCGTGCCGAAGATCGGCGCATCGGGCGCGCGCACCAGCCCCAGCGACACGCCGCGCGTATCCACCACCGTGATCGACACCTGCGCGCGGCTGTCCAGCGGGCGGCGGATCTGCCCCCTCGCCCGCGTCATGATCGTGAAGGCTTCCTCCAGGATCGTGCGGACCTCGGCCTGCGTCAGCGGCTGGGCGACATCGCCCCCGTCGGTCGCGGCGATCACCGGGAAGCGATTGGTGCCCGATCCGTCCGTCAGCACATAAGCGTCGCGGTTCGAGAACTCGGCCGTGGTCGAGGCGCGGATGCCCGACGCCTCCGTGCCATAAGCCTGCCCGGCCAGCAGAGCGGGCGTCCCCGTCTCCGCGAAATAGCCGCGCACCGGGACGAGCGCGCCCGAGGTCAGGCTGGCGAAGGCCGGCGCCTGGGCGGGATTGCTCTTCAGCCCGCTTGTCGTCGCATCGATGAAGCGCAACGTCGTGCCGTCGACCGTGATCTTGTCGGCGGTGATCGCGGCGGGCGGCTGGAAGCCGATCGTGCCCGCCAGCGCGATATATTCCTCGTCGTCGACATCCACGTCGAGCGTGTTGGCGTCGAGGCCATAGACGCCGTCGCCCATCACGCCGATGCCGCCGACGATCACGCCATTCTTGTAGAGCGGGATGCCGCCCGGATCGGCCGAAAGCCCCAGCGGGGACCGCTTGGGGCCGATCAGGGCCGCCGCGCCGCCGGTCGGGACATAGCGCGCCGACAGGTCCGAGCAGGGCAATTGGCTGAACTGCACGCCGAACAGCGGCCCGCTCTCCAGACCCACCGTGGTCGGCGCGGGCGGGAAATGCTGCTGCACGATCTGGCTGGCGGTGCGCGTGGTGAAGGCGTTGCCGCCGCTCGACAGATAGGCCGCCGTCACCGCCTTCGCGATCGCGCCGCCCGCCGCCGGGATCGTCGCGCCCTGCACGTCGAGATTGGTGCCGGAGGGCGGCGTCGGGATCATCGCCGTCGGCCTGGCGCCGGTCATGTTATAGACGGCCAGAATATTGCCCACGCGATCGGAGATGGCGATCACGGAAGGCATGCCCCGCGCCGTCGCCTCGCCCGCCGCCTGCGCGATGATCTTGCCGACATCGGCCGTCGTCAGCGCTTCCTGCGCGGGCGGCGTGAAATTGGGTGTGGTCGGGCTGGTCGTCCCGGTGGTGGGATCGCTCGCCAGCACGCCGCTGCCGCTTCCCCCGCCGCCGCAGGAGGAGAGGAGGAACGCGCAGGCTACGAACGCGCCGATCAGGCGACGGGCTGGGCTCAATGCAGCCCCCCGACGGCGGATGCGGCGCGCTGGAAAGCGGCCCGGAATTCCAGCGGCTTGTAGGCGTTGGGATCGCGCACCGCGCGATAGGCGGCGTCGATCGGCCCGCGCGCGCCGCCCGCCTGCTCCTTCGTCACCGCGCCCTGCTTCACCAGCGCGTTGAGCAATGTATCGAGGCCCATCACCGCCTGCGCGCTCGCCTCATAATCGGTGTAGCGCCGCCCGCCCTCGGCCGCGATCGCCGCCACGATCGCGCGCGTCTCGGCGGTCGAGAAGGTCCGGCTCGCCATCGCGCTCTCCAGCGCGCCCGCCGCCGACTTCAGCCGACCGGCGGCCGCCAGCGCCTGCGGCCGCCCCTGCGTCAGCGCGACATGGAAACCGCGCGCCGCCGCGTCGAAGCGCTGCCCTTCGGCCGGCGCGACCACTTTCGCCGCCGCCGACAGCATGATCATATTCTCGTCCTGGAAGGGCGGCACGCCCACCGGCGTCGGCCGCTCCGGATTGGGCAGCGAGATCGGCTTGAAATCGGCATCGTCGGAAATGCGCCGGTGGCAGCTGTGGCAATCGAAGAAATAGGGTTCGGCGAATACGCCCGCGACCCCACGCGGCCCCGAATAGACGCTGAGCGCGCGGCCCACCGCCGCCGCCTGGCCCACCGCCCAGCTCTTGATCGGCGAGGAGGCGCCCTTGCGCTTCAGATAGTCCGCATCCTCGTTCCAATGCTGCTCCAGCGTCGTGAACAGGTCGAGCTCGAACGAGATACGCGGATGGCCCGCCGCCATGATCCGATGGTCGACGAACTGGCCTTCGCGCGCGCTGCCGAAATGGCAGTCGAGGCAGCGGTCCGCGCGCGCCGAAGGTTCGTCGATCGGGGTGAGCCCGCCCTTCACGTTGGAGGCATGCGTCGCGCCCACCGCATAATGGCTGCTCAGCCACGGCGCATTCGCGCCGCCGTGGCACGATTCGCAGCCGACCCCGTCGGACACGGTCCAGCGCGGCCCGCGAGTCGGCGCCGGATCGGCATGGCAGCCGAGGCATTCGCCCGCCTTCTGCGGATCGCCGATGCCCAGCTTGGCCGCGATCGCGAGCCCGCGCGGCTGGCCCAGCACGCGCCACGCGCGGCTGTGCGCGCCGGCCTGGCTCGATTCGTCCTGCCAGCGCAGGATTTCGTCCTGCCGTACGACGGCGCCATCGGCCTCCTGCCGGCCGTGGCAGGTGGTGCCGGCGCAGGAAGCCACGCCCAGATGTTCGGCGCCGGAAATGCGGGTTGCGGCCTCGGCCCGATCGCCTTTGGGACCTGCGAAACAGAGGATCGCGAGAACGGCGAAGGCCGCGACCACCAGGGTGGTCAGCGCGATGCGTCCCGTCCGGTTTTTCTCAAGCCCCACCCGTCGCCCCCGCTCCGTCCGTCATCGGTTAGCGAAAGTCGGGCAAAGAGGCCATAGGCGTAACGAGCCTTTGTTGCGACGACGTGCCTAATCCGTCGCGAAAAGCTGCCCGATGTCGCGAAACGCCTTGAACTCGAGCGCATTGCCGGACGGGTCGCGAAAGAACATCGTCGCCTGCTCGCCCGCCTGCCCCTTGAAGCGCACATATGGTTCGATCCCGAACCGCACCCCTGCCACCTTCAGCCGCTCGGCCAGCGCGTGCCAGTCGTCCCACTCCAGCACCACGCCGAAATGCGGCACGGGCACGTCATGCCCGTCGACCGGATTGGTGACACCGGCGGGCTTGGCGGCGGGATCCAGATGCGCGACGATCTGGTGTCCGCGCAGATCGAAATCGATCCAGTGATCCGAACTCCGCCCCTCCCCGCAGCCCAGCAGTCCGCCATAAAAGGCGCGCGCGGCGGCCAGATCGTGAACGGGGAAAGCGAGGTGGAAGGGCTGGAGCGTCATAGACGGATGGATAATCGCGACCGGCGGGAGCGCAAGATACCCGATTCCTCCCCGTCGCGGACGAGAACGTCAGGAAGCAGCAACATCATCGCTGCATCCGTCACGAACCGGCGCTAGAGCAGGCGGCGATGCGTCCTCTCAGCGCCACGCGCGCCCTCCCCCTCGCCTTCCTCCTCGGCTGCGCCTCGGCCTTCGGGTTCGAGCCTTTTGCGATCTGGCCGCTCACCTTCTGCTGCCTCGCGGCCTTGCTCGCCTTGCTGATCCGCGCGCGGCGCTTCGGGCAGGCGTTCGGGCTCGGCTGGTGGTTCGGGCTCGGCCAGTTCACGGTCGGGCTGAACTGGATCGCCACCGCCTTCACCTTCCAGGCGGCGATGCCGGCGTGGCTCGGCTGGATCGCGGTGCTGCTGCTGTCACTCTATCTCGCCATCTATCCCGCGCTCGGCCTGGCCCTCGCCTGGGCGCTCGGCAAGATCGTGAAACGGCCCGAGGCGCTCGCTGTGTTCGCCGCCGCGCTCTGGATCGTCACCGAATGGCTGCGCGCCACCGCCTTCACCGGCTTCGCCTGGAATCCGCTCGGCGTGGTCTGGCTGGAGGTGCCCGGCGCCACCGCGCTCGCGCCTCTGTTCGGCACCTATGTCCTGTCCGGCCTCGCGGTGCTGACCGGCGGGCTGATCTGGCTCGCCGTCACCCGTACCGGCCTTCGTGCCCTCCTCATGGCGGGCGCGCCCTTGCTGCTCGCGATCGTCGCCGCCGCGATCCACGCCGTCAGCTTCGACGGCGCCGGGCGGGAGGGGATCGCGATCCGCGTGATCCAGCCCAACATCAACCAGAATGAGAAATGGGAGGAAGGCGCCGAGGCACGCAACTATGATCGCCTCGTCCGCCTCACCGGCAAGCCCGGCCGCGCGCCGCGCCTGATCCTGTGGCCCGAAGTCGCCGTGCCCTGGTATCTCGACGAGAATCCGCTGGCGCGCGAGACGATCGCCAGCCTGCTCGGCCCGCGCGATCTGCTGCTCACCGGCGCGATCCACTTCAATTATGACAAGGCCGGCAACCCCGTCACCGCCACGAACAGCCTGTTCGGCCTCACGCCGGAGGCGCGATTGATCGGCCGCTACGACAAGTCGCATCTCGTCCCCTACGGCGAATATCTGCCGATGCGCCCGATCCTGTCCGCGATCGGCCTCTCCCGCCTCGCCCCCGGCGACATGGATTTCCAGCCCGGCCCCGGCCCGCGCGGCATCCTGATGCCCGGCATCGGCCTGGTCGGCGTCCAGATCTGCTACGAGATCATCTTCTCCGGCCATGTGATCGATGCCGCGCATCGCCCGCGCTTCCTGTTCAATCCCTCGAACGATGCGTGGTTCGGCCGCTGGGGCCCGCCCCAGCATCTGGCGCAGGCCCGGCTGCGCGCCGCCGAGGAAGGCATGCCCGTCATCCGCTCGACCCCCACCGGCATCTCGGCCGTGGTCGACGGGCACGGCCGCCTGCTCGCCTCGCTGCCCTGGCATCAGGCCGGCGCGATCGACTCGCGCCTGCCACCGGTGCTGGCGCCCACCCCGTTCGCGCGCTTCGGCAACGTTCTGGCTGCGGCCGGTGCACTCCTACTGCTCATATGGGGATTTGCCAGCGGGCGCCGCCGTCGCTAAGGGCGGTGTCGAGACATAAAGATGTCTTTAAGTGCGACCGCCGAGGGCGGCGCGGGTCCGAACGAAGGAACGATCGATCATATGCGTAGCGACTATCTCTTTACCTCGGAAAGCGTTTCCGAAGGCCATCCCGACAAGGTCGCCGACCAGATTTCCGACGCCATCGTCGATCTGTTCCTGTCCAAGGACCCCTATGCGCGCATCGCGTGCGAGACGCTGACGACCACCCAGCTCGTCGTCCTCGCCGGCGAGATCCGCTGCAAGGGCGTCTATGAGAATGGCGAATGGGCGCCCGGCGCCGAGGAAGAAATCGAGAAGACCGTCCGCGAGACGGTGAAGCGCATCGGCTATGAGCAGGATGGCTTCCACTGGCAGACCTTCCGCTTCGAGAATAATCTCCACGCCCAGTCCGCGCACATCGCGCAGGGCGTCGATGCCTCGGGCAACAAGGACGAAGGCGCCGGCGACCAGGGCATCATGTTCGGCTTCGCCTGCGACGAGACGCCGGATCTGATGCCGGCTACGCTGGACTACAGCCACAAGATCCTCGCCAGGATGGCGGCCGATCGCCACTCGGGCGCCGCTCCCTTCCTGGAGCCGGACGCCAAGAGCCAGGTGACCCTGCGCTTCAAGGACGGCAAGCCCGTCGCCGCCACCGCGATCGTCGTCTCGACCCAGCATGCCAAGGGCTATGACGAGGGCGCCAAGGAGGCCGAGTTGCACGCTTATGTGAAGCAGGTCGTCGCTGACATCCTGCCGGCCGAGCTGCTCTCGGACGCGACCGAATACCACATCAACCCCACCGGCAGCTTCGAGATCGGTGGCCCGGACGGCGACGCCGGCCTCACCGGCCGCAAGATCATCGTCGACACCTACGGCGGCGCCTCGCCGCACGGTGGCGGCGCCTTCTCGGGCAAGGATCCCACCAAGGTGGATCGCTCGGCCGCCTACATCACGCGCTATCTGGCGAAGAACATCGTCGCCGCCGGCCTCGCCAAGCGCGTGACGATCCAGCTCGCCTACGCGATCGGCGTGTCCAAGCCGCTGTCGCTCTATGTCGACACGCACGGCACCGGCACGGTGGACGATGCCGCGATCGAGACCGCGATCGGCAAGATCGAGGCGCTCGGCGGGCTCACCCCGCGCGGCATCCGCGAGCATCTGGCGCTCAACAAGCCGATCTATCAGCGCACCGCCGCTTATGGTCACTTCGGCCGCAAGCCCGACGGCGACTTCTTCCCGTGGGAGAAGACCGATCTGGTCGACGCGCTGAAGGCCGCGCTCTGATCGACTGATCCTCGAAGGGGTGAGCCGCAGTCTGCCACAGGCTGCGGTTCACCCCTTTTCTTTCACCGATTATCCTTATCGCTCACGCTAAATCTTGCGTGATGCCGCGCGCGGATCCACTGCGCTCCTCATGGCCCGGCTCCCCAAGCCAGACGCGACCACTGCGAAAGCCTCGACCCGGGGCCGCGGGCGCCCGAGCCGCATTTCCCGCGACCAACTGATCGAAGCGACGCTGGAGATGCTCGCGGCCGATGGGCTGGAGCCGTTCAGCATGGCCCGCCTCGCCGCGCGCGTGGATGCCTCGCCGATGGCGCTCTACACCTATTTCTCCGGCCGCGACGCGCTGCTGGAAGCGGCCTCGGAGACGATCTTCGGCCAGTTCGAAATGGGCGGATCCACGGGGGGCTGGGAGCCCGCGATCCGCGCCTGGCTGGACGGGCTCGAACATTTGTTCCGGCGCTGGCCGGTCGCCCTGAAGCTGATCAAGTGGGACGAACAACTGGTGCCCGCCTGCGTTCGCATCTGGCTGCCGATGGCGCATATCCTCCGCGAGGCCGGCTTGCGTGGCGAACGGCTCGCCTTCGCCACCTCCTGGTTCGGAGACATGGCGATGTCGCTGATGGTCGGCCAGTTTCGCGCGCCGACCTGCCTCGTCACGGACGCCTTTCTGGGCGAGATCCCTCCGCAGGAGCGCGCATTGGCCCAGGAACTGCTCGATCACGCCGACACCGACCGGCGCCGCGCCATCTTCGAGCATGGCGTGGACGCGACGATCGCGGCGCTGCGCGCGCTGATCGAGGAGTAAGAATGCGGCCCCTTCCTTGATCCTCCCCCGCCAGGGGGAGGTGTCAGGCTTCAGCCTGACGGAGGGGGAGGAAGCCAGCCGGTCGCCGACCTCCCCCTCCGTCTCCTTCGGCGCCATCTCCCCCCTCACGGGGAGGGTGAGCCCTTACCCCACCATCCCCGCCAGCCGTTCGCGGATGATCCCCTCCGCCTCACGCACGATCCGCATCACCAGTTCGCCCGCCGTCGGCACGTCGCGGATGAGGCCCTGCACCTGCCCGCCCCAGAACAGGCCGGCCTCCATGTCGCCCGTCTCCAGCAGCTGGCGCCCCTTCACGCCGCGCACCAGCTCCGCCACATCCTCGAACTTGGCGCCGGGCTGCGCGAGCAGCCTCACCACCTCGTCCGACAAAGGCGTCTTCGCCACGCGCGCAGTGTTGTGGAGATTGCGGAAGATCAGGTTGGTGCTGCGCTCGTCATTGGCCACGAACGCCTGCTTGCAGTTTTCGTGGATCTGCGCCTCCCGCGTCGCGCAGAAACGCGTGCCCATGTTGATCCCTTCGGCCCCCAGCGCCAGCGCCGCCGCCAGCCCGCGTCCATCGCCGAAGCCGCCGCTGGCGATCATCGGGATCGTCACCTTGTCCGCCGCCGCCGGGATCAGCACGAGGCCGGGAATATCGTCCTCGCCCGGATGACCCGCGCATTCGAAACCGTCGATCGAGATCGCGTCCACACCCCACCGCTCGGCCGACAGCGCGTGCCGCACCGACGTGCATTTGTGGATCACGACGATGCCGTGCGCCTTCAGCTCGCCGATATGCTCCTCGGGCTTGTTGCCCGCCGTCTCGACGATCCTCACCCCGCCTTCGATGATCGCGCGTCGATATTCGGCATATGGCGTATCGCGCATCGAGGGCAGCAGTGTGAGGTTCACCGCAAAGGGCTTGTCGGTCAGCTCGCGGACGCGGGCGATCTCCTTGGTCAGATCCTCGGGCGTCGGCTGCGTCAGCGCGGTGATCGTGCCGAGCCCGCCCGCTTCGGACACCGCCGCCGCCAGCCCCGCGCGCCCCACCCACATCATGCCGCCCATCATCACGGGATGCGCGATGCCGCACAATTCGGTGAAACGCGTCTTCATGGCCAGCCTATCATATACGTCATCTACTTATCGTTATCGGCAGGCATAGCGCGCGTTGCGGCCTCTCCGCAATCGCCACGGTGAATAAGGTCGGTCGCGGCCCGAGGGTCAGGCGGGCTCCCGCTCCGCCGCGAGCGTATCGAGCCGGTCCGTCAGTTTCGTCAGCAGCCCGGCGAGCGCGCTCTTCTCGCTGGCGTCCAGCGCAGTGAACACCTGGTCCACGAAGCGCTTCACCGCCGGCTCCGACGCATCCAGTGCCGCACGCCCCGCATCGGTCAGCGCGATCAATTTGGCCCGCCGATCGGTGGCGGAGGCCGTGCGCCCGATCAGCCCGGCTTTCTCCAGCCCGTCCAGCGCCTCCGTCACGGTGCGCGGCGCGAAGCCGAACGCCTCGGCCACATCCACCGATCGGGTCTGCCCCTTTTCGGCGATGAACCCCAGCAGGCGCAGGCGCGGCAGCGACAGGCCATGCCCCTGCGCCTTGAGCATCCGGTCCATCTCCAGCTGCGATTTCACATAGAAATCCCGCAGGGCGTGACCCAATCCCCCCACATCAAACTTATTTCGCAATCCCATAATGAATGGTATTGCCATATCTTGCGGCAAGCGGCAAGAGCGCCCCCCGCAAACTAGGGCTGGAAGATATGGCGACGGCATCGGAAGCGGAGCGGGCAGGCACCGAGGCGGAGAAGCGCAACGGGCGCATGCGGCGGGTGATCGCGATCATCGCGGCGGCCGCGCTGATCGGCGGCGGCGGCTGGCTCGTCTATCATCTGCTGGTCGGCCGCTATTTCGAGGAAACGAACGACGCTTATGTCCGCGGCGACAGCGTCACCGTCTCCTCGAAGGTGTCGGGTTATGTCGAGCAATTGTTCGTCGCGGACAATCAGGACGTCCGCGCCGGCACCCCGCTCGTTCGCCTCGATGCGCGCGACTATCGCGCCCAATCCGCCCAATATGTGGCGCAGCAGGGCGTCTCCTCCGCCAATGCCGACAATATCCGCGCGCAGATCCGCGAGCAGGAAGCCACGATCGATCAGTCGCGCGCCCAGCTCACCAGCGCGCTCGCCACGCAGCGCTTCGCCGATGGCGAGCTGGCCCGCTACACGCCCCTCGCCGCCTCCGGTGCGGAAACGCGCGAGAAGCTCGCCAGCCTGCGTCGTCAGTCCGAGGAAGCGCATGCCGATGTCGCCCAGCGCCGCGCCGGGCTTGAGACCGCCCAGCGCCGCATCGGATCCCTCACCGCCCAGATCCGCCAGGCCGAAGCGCAGGGCAAGGCGGCACAGGCCCAGCTCGCCGCCGCCAACGTCAATCTGAACTCGGCGCTGATCCGCGCCAGCATCACGGGCAAGATCGGCGATCGCAGCGTGCGGATCGGCCAATATGTGCAGCCGGGCATGCGCCTGATGTCGATCGTGCCGGTCGATGCGCTGTATGTGGTCGCCAATTTCAAGGAAACGCAGATCGGCCATATGCGTCCCGGCCAGTCGGTGACGGTCAGCATCGATGCGCTGCCGGATGCCGACGTGCGCGGCCATGTCGAGAGCCTCTCGCCCGGCACCGGCGCCGAATTCTCGCTGCTGCCGCCGCAGAACGCGACCGGCAACTTCACGAAGATCGTCCAGCGCGTGCCCGTCCGCATCGCGATCGATGCCGCGCCGGAGGTCCGCCGCCGCCTGATCGCCGGCCTGTCCGTGCGCGTCACGGTCGATACGCGGGCTGGCGCGCGATGAGCGGAGCGGCGGCCGGCGCCGCGCCCGCCTCTCCCCCCGCCCCGCCCGCCCGCGCCGATTTCGCCGCATGGCTGGCGGTGGCGGCCGGCACGATCGGCGCCTTCATGGCGACGCTCGACATCTCGATCGTGAACTCGGCCCTCCCCACCATCCAGGGCGAGATCGGCGCGAGCGGCACCGAGGGCACCTGGATCGCGACCGCCTATCTGGTGGCGGAGATCATCATGATCCCGCTCGCCGGCTGGCTGGAGCGGCTGGTGGGCCTGCGCACCTTCCTGATGATCATGGTCAGCCTGTTCACGGCCTTCTCCATGATGTGCGGTTTCTCCACCACGCTGCCGATGATGATCGTCGGCCGCGTCGGGCAGGGCTTCACCGGCGGCGCGCTGATCCCGACGGCCATGTCGATCATCGCCACGCGCCTGCCGCCGCACCAGCAGCCGGTCGGCATCGCCGCCTTCGGCTTCACCGCGATCACCGGCCCGGTCTTCGGCCCCGTCATCGGCGGCTGGCTCGCCGAGAATGTTTCCTGGCATTATGCCTTCTTCCTCAATCTTCCCGTCGGCGTCGTGCTGCTGTGCCTGCTGACCTTCGGCCTGCCCGCCATCCGCTCGCAATTGCATCTGCTGCGCGAGGCGGACTGGTTCGGCATCGCCGGCATCGTCTTCTTCCTCGGCGGCCTCACCGTCTTCCTGGAGGAGGGCGAGCGCGAGCAGTGGTTCGATTCCACGCTGATCGTGATCATGGCGGGCGTCTCGCTGACGGGCTTCGTCTCGCTGATGATCGGGCAGGCCGTGGCGGAACGGCCCGTGCTGCGCCTGAGGCTGCTGCTGGATCGTCAGTTCGGCGCGGTGATCATCATGGCGATCGTCGTCGGCATGGCGCTTTACGGCACCTCCTTCATCATCCCCCAGTTCCTCACCGCGATCGCCGGCTACAACGCCCTCCAGTCGGGCGGCGTCGTCTTCCTCGCCGGCATTCCCGCCGCTTTGCTGATGCTGTGCGTGCCGTGGCTGCTGCGGAATATCGACGTGCGCGTGATGGTGATGGGCGGGCTCGGTCTGCTCGCCTTCAGCTGCTGGCTGGAAACCGATCTCACCGCTTTCTCCGCCGGTGACAGCTTCACCCACTCCCAGCTCATCCGCGGCCTCGGCCAGACGATGGCGATGATGTTCCTCAATCAGGCGGCGGTCTCCTCCGTGCCGGTGGAATATGCGCGCGATGCGGCGGGCCTGTTCAGCACGGCGCGCAATCTCGGCGGCAGCCTCGCGCTCGCCGGCATTTCGGTCGTGCAGGATGAGCGCATGTGGCTTCACCAGCGCCGGCTGGAGGAAGCCCTGCCCGCCAACTCGCTCACCGTTCAGGATTATATGAACGGTCAGGCGATGACGCTCGGCGGCATGCCCAGCGCCTATCGCTCGCTCGCCGGCACGATCCAGACGCAGGCGCTGACGCTCACCTATGTCGACATGTTCTGGATCCTCACCGTCGGCGTGATCGCCACGCTGCCGCTCGCCTTGCTGCTCCGGCCGCTGCCCAAGCGGTTCAAGCCCGCCGAAATGGGTCACTGACATGCGATATGCCCGCTCCCCCCTCTCTCCACTGGCCGCTCCGCTCCTGATCGCCGCCACCGCGCTCGCCGGCTGCACGGTCGGCCCGGATTACAAGGGGCCGCCCGCTCTGGGCGCCGGTGCCCCTCCGGCCGCCTTCGCGCGCGCCGGCGCCTCCCCGGCCACGGCGCCCCTCGCCGGCAAATGGTGGACCGCGCTGGGCGATCCCGTGCTGAACAGCCTTCAGGATCGCGCGCTCGCCGCCAATGCCGATCTCGCCGCCGCACAGGCGCGCATCCGCCAGGCGCGCGCCGCCCTCCGGGCCCAGCGCGCCAACGCACTGCCGTCGGTCAGCGCGACCGGCGCTTATGCCCATGCGTCGCTGCCGGGCCTGAACGTCCAGCAGGATAGCGGCTCCGGCAGTTCCGGCAGCAGCGACAGCAACGGATCCAGCAGCTTCGATTTCTACAATGCCGGTTTCGATGCCAGCTGGGAGCTGGACCTGTTCGGCGCCAATCGCCGCTCCGTGGAAGCCTCGCGCGCGCAGGCCGAGCAGGCGGAGGCGAAGCTCGCGGACGCGCAGGTGACGCTTACCGCCGAGGTCGCGCAGGCCTATGTCAATCTGCGCGATCGCCAGCGCCGCATCGCGCTCGGCCAGCGCTCGGTAGCGCTCGGCGAACAGGCGCTCGCGCTCACGCAGCAGCGCTTCGACGGCGGCACCGCGCCCCGCGCCGAACTGGAGCAGGCGCGGCAGCAGCTGGAGGAGGCGCGCGCGCAGCTCGTTCCCCTCGCCACGCAGCGCGATTCCTATTGCGACGAACTCGCCACCCTGCTCGCGCTCGCCCCCGGCGCGCTGGATGCGGAGCTGCAGGCCCCTGCCTCTGCTGGCGCCGCCGTGCCCCTGCCCCCCGCCGAAGTGGCGATCGGCGATCCCGCCGCCCTGCTGCAAAAGCGTCCGGACATCCGCGCCGCCGAACGCGAACTGGCGATGCAGACCGCCAAGATCGGCAATGCCGAGGCGGCCCGTTTCCCGAAGGTGAAGTTCATGGGCATTTTCGGCCTCGGCGGCACCAGCCCGTCCGATCTGGTCGATCCCAGCAGTTTCACGGCCCTGCTCGCCCCGCAGATCAGCTGGAGCTTCCTCGATTTCGGCCGCAACCGCGCCCGGGTCGCGCAGGCCGAGGCCGTGCGCGACGAGGCCGAAGCCAAATATCGTGCCGCCGTCCTGTCCGGCCTGCGCGATGCCGAAGGCGCGCTCGCCCGCTTCCGCGATCAGCGCGCGATCGTCGCGGATCGCGCCCGTGCGCTCGTCGCCGCGCGCACCGCCGCCGATCTCGCCGCCCAGCGCGAGCGCGCCGGCACCGCCACCAAGATCGACGCCGCCGAGGCCGAACGCCGCCGCCTCTCCGCCGAAGCCAGCCTCGCCGCCGAGGAAGCCGCGCTGACGGCCGCCTTCATCAGCGTGGAAAAGGCACTCGGCCTCGGCTGGGCCTGACCCGATCCTGCCCTGTGTTCCTGCGAACGCAGGAACACAGGGCTGCCAGCGCATGATCTGAAGCCCTGGGCTCCGGCGTTCGCTGGAGCACGGAAAGCATCCGGACGCGCCGAGGCGCCGCTTCCCTCTTCCCCCCCGCCCGCTTAGAGCCGCCGCATCACCCGATGAGGAACCACCCCCTGAGCGAGTCCCCTGCCCCGCCCCCGTCCGAGCGCGCCGTCGTGCCGCAGGAGCATCATTGGGGCGAGGATGTCTATGCGCTCGCCGTCGGCTGGTCGCTCGTGATGGTCGGGCTGATGCTGCTGCAGGCGGCGAAGCTCGTCACGGGTGGCGTCGCGGGCGTGGCGTTGCTGCTGCGCTATCTGGTGCCGCTACCCGTCGGCCTGCTGCTGGCCGGTGCCAACCTGCCCTTCCTGATCCTCGCCGCGCGCACGATGGGGGCTGAGTTCACGATCAAGACGATCCTGCTGAACGTCGCGCTCGCCGGCCTGTCCGGCTTCGCGCCGCAGATGATGCAGGTGCTGACGATCAACCCCGCCTTCGCCGCGCTCGTCGGCGGCTCCGCGATCGGCATGGGCGTCCTCGCCCTCGCCCGGCACCAGTCGGGCGTCGGCGGCTTCGGCGTGGTGGCGCTCTGGCTCTATCGCTCGCGCGGCCTGAATGCGGGCCGCACGCAGATGACGCTCGACGCCTGCGTGCTGGCCGCCTCCGCCTTCGTCGTTCCCTGGGATCGGCTCGGCTGGTCGATTGTCAGCGCCGTCGCGCTCAACGGCATCATGATCGTCTGGCATCGGCCGGGGCGCTATACGGGCTATTGAGTCCCTCCGGGTCCGGCGATCGCGTCGCCCGGAAGAGTGTTCTGTCGTCCGAGGGTCAGCCGCGATGGCGGGGCAGCGCCAGCTTCCAGCGAATGCCCGCGCCGCGCAGCGCGAAACCGACGGCGGCGGAGATCAGGGACGCCCAGCCATACCCCATCCCGGTATGAAGCAGGCCCACGAACGCCAGCCCCGCCGCCAGCGCGGCGGTGACATAGAGCTCGTTGCGGAGCATGATCGACGGCACGCCCGCCACCATGTCGCGGATGATGCCGCCCAGACAGGCCGTGACGACCCCCATCACCACCGCCGGCAACGGCGACACGCCGACGCCGAGGGCCTTGGCCGTGCCGAACACGGCGAAGGCGGACAATCCCGCCGCGTCGAACCAGTCGAGCGCCTTGGCCGGCCAGCGATGCAGCGGAACCAGCCACACGGCGACGGTCGCCAGCGCACAGATGACGACGGGCGACCAGTCCCGGATCCAGAAGACCGGCTCGTCGATCAGCACATCGCGCACCGTCCCGCCGCCGGTGGCGGTCACGACGGCGAAGAAGCCCCCCGCGATGATGTCGAGCCGCTGCCGTGCCGCCGCGAGCGCGCCGGAAATCGCGAAGACCGTGAGGCCGGCAATGCTGAGCAGATGCAGAACGGGCGACACCGCGTTCGGCCCGATGATAGCCATAAGTCCTTACCCGCGCCGCCTGCCTTCGCGCCCCGCCTACCGGCAGCGGGAAGCTCCGCCAACCGCTCATGAGAGCGGAACGGCAGGCACGCCGCCCGTCGCCCCGTTCACATCAGAAACACGTCCCCCGCGCGGATCGTCTCGATCGTCCCGTCCGCGCGCCGGAGCCGCAGCGCGCCTTCGCCATCCAGCCCCTCGAACAGCCCCTCGCGCTCGCCCTCCGGCCCGCGCGTCACCAGGGCCGTGCCGATCGGATGCGCGCGCTCCTGCCAGGCCGCGCGCACCGCGTCGATGCCCTGCGCGCGCCAGCGGCCCAGCCATGTGGCGAACTCCCGCGCCAGATCCTCCAGAAACAGCGCCGGATCGGGGGCAGCACCTGTCAGCCCTGCGAAGCTCGCCGTCGCCCGGCCCAGCCCCTCGGGCGCCGCCGCCAGATTGACACCGAAGCCCGCGACGATCGCGTCGCCGTTCCGCTCCAGCAGGATGCCCGCCAGCTTCGCGCCATCGGCCAGCAGATCGTTGGGCCACTTCAGCTGGAGCGCGGACGCACGCTCGCCCGTCCACGCGCATGCCGTCGCATGCAGCGCCACCCCCGCCACCAAGGCCAGCGTCGGCGCGGCCGGATCGCCCGGCCCCACGCGCACCAGCGTACTCGTATAGAGATTGCCGGGCTCGGAGGCCCACACCCGGCCGAGGCGCCCGCGCCCCTGCGTCTGCCGCTCGGCGCGCAGCCACGTACCTTCCGGAAGCGTGGCTGCGGTGGCCAGCAGATCGGCGTTGGTCGATCCCGTCTCCGCGACGGTCCGGATCATGGATGTAACCTGCGTATGGAACCGCACTTCGCGCCGGCACCGGCCCGCTCCGCCGCCCGATCTCCCAACGGCTGTATGCTATGGGAGGTCGGGTGGGGGAGCGGGCCGGTGCGGCCATGCGCCGAGAGGCGCATCGAACAGACTCTCAGAAGAGGGCCTTGGCCGCCGCCAGCGTCACGGCGCTCAGCGCCGGGATGGCGAGATAGCCGAGCGGCGAGATGATCACCGCCGAGATGGCGATCAGGCCACCCTCCAGCTTGTCGTCCGACGACGCCAGCGGTGCCGCCGGCTCGTCGAAGTACATCGTCTTGACGATCTTCAGATAATAGAAGGCGCCGATCACTGAGCCGACCGCACCCACCAGCGCCAGCCAGAACAGACCGTTGTTGGTCGCGGCACCGAACACCGCCAGCTTCGGATAGAAGCCGAACAGCGGCGGGATGCCCGCGAGGCTGAACATGAACATCGCCAGCGCCGCCGCCAGAGCCGGACGCGAGCGCGACAGGCCGGACAGCGCCGCGATCGATTCCACCGGCGCACCATTCTGGTCGCGCATCCGCAGGATGCACAGGAAGCTGCCCAGCGTCATCGCAACATAGACGGTCATGTAGATCATCACGGCCGAGACGCCCTCGGGCGTGCCCGCCGCGAGACCGATCAGCGCGAAGCCGACATTGTTGATCGACGAATAGGCCAGCAGACGCTTGATATTCGTCTGGCCGATCGCCGCCACCGCGCCCAGCACGATCGAGGCGAGGCTGGTGAAGATGATGATCTGGCGCCACGCATCGGTCGCCGGGCCCATCGCTTCCACCACCACGCGCACCAGCAGCGCCATCGCCGCCACCTTCGGCGCCGAGGCGAAGAAGGCCGTCACCGGCGTCGGCGCGCCTTCATACACGTCCGGCGTCCACATGTGGAACGGCACGGCCGAGATCTTGAAGGACAGGCCCGCCAGCACGAAGACGAGGCCGAACAGCAGACCGGTCGAAACGCCGCCGCCGAAAGCGGTGCGCAGGCCGGTGAACTGGGTGGTGCCCGCAAAGCCGTAGAGCAGCGAGATGCCGTAGAGCAGGATGCCGCTCGCCAGCGCGCCCAGCACGAAATATTTCAGACCCGCTTCGGCCGAGCGCGTGTCACGCCGCATGAAGCTGGCGAGAACATAGGCCGCAAGGCTCTGCAGTTCGAGGCCGACATAGAGCGTCAGCAGATCGCCGGCCGAAGCCATGATGCCCATGCCCGTCGCCGAGAACAGGATCAGGATCGGATATTCGGAGCGCATCGCGCCCGTCCGACTGAACCAGCCCGGCGCCGCCATAATCGCCACCGCCGAGGTGATGTAGATCAGCAGCTTGGCGTAACCCGCAAAGGCATCCGCGCGATACAGGCCGCCATAGGCGCTGCCCGCATGGCTCGGCGTACCGCACAGCGAATATGTGGCGGCGGCGAGCAGCGCGACCGCGGCCCAGCTGATCGCGCGGGCCCCGCCATCCCCGCGCCAGCCGGCGACGAGGAGCAGCAACAGCGCGCCGATCGAAAGGATAAGCTCGGGCACGCTCGCCGCGAGAGTGACGGACCCGGTCATCAATGCGCCTCCCCGTGCGCTTCGGCAGGAGTGGCAGGAACACCCATGGCCAGCTTGGAATCGCCGCCATGCCAGGCGCGATCGGTGCGTGCGAGAACGACGGCCACGTCCTTCCGCATCGGCGCCATGAAGCTTTCCGGATAGACGCCCATCCAGATCGTCACCAGCGCCAGCGGGACGAGGATCGCCAGCTCGCGCGCCGACAGATCCTTCATCGCGGCGACGTCGGGCTTGTCGAGCGGGCCATAGGCCACGCGGCGATACAGATAGAGCATGTAGGCCGCGCCGGTGATGATGCCTGTCGTCATGATGAAGGCCGCCGTCGACGAGGCCTCATAGGTGCCCATCATCGACAGGAATTCGCCGACGAAGTTGGACAGACCCGGCAGACCGATCGAGGCCATCGTGAACAGCAGGAACAGCATCGCGTAACGCGGCATGTTCGTCGAAACGCCGCCGTAGCGCGCGATCTCGCGGGTGTGCAGGCGATCATAGACGACGCCGACGCACAGGAAGAGCGCGCCCGACACGATACCGTGGCCCAGCATCACCATCAGCGCGCCCTCGATACCCTGACGGTTGAAGGCGAACAGGCCGAAGGTGACGAACGCCATGTGCGCGACGGACGAATAAGCGATCAGCTTCTTCATGTCGCTCTGCACGAGCGCGACGAGCGAGGTGTAGACGATGCCGATGCTCGACAGCGTCATCACCAGCCAGAAGAGCTGGACCGAGGCTTCCGGGAACATCGGCAGCGAGAAGCGGATGAAGCCGTAGCCACCCATCTTAAGCAGCACGCCCGCCAGAATGACCGACCCGGCGGTCGGCGCCTGCACGTGGGCGTCGGGCAGCCAGGTGTGGACCGGCCACATTGGCATCTTCACCGCGAAGCTCGCGAAGAAGGCCAGGAACAGCCAGGTCTGCACCTTCACCGGGAAATCGGTGTTCATCAGCACCGGAATGCTGCTCGTGTGCGCGAAATTCACCATCCACAGCATCGCGATCAGCATCAGCATGGAGCCGAGCAGCGTGTAGAGGAAGAATTTGTAGCTCGCGTAGATGCGATCCGCACCGCCCCAGATGCCGATGATCAGATACATCGGGATCAGGCCGGCTTCGAAGAAGATGTAGAACAGGAACAGGTCCTGCGCCATGAACACGCCGAGCATCAGCGCTTCGGTCAACAGCAGCGCAGCCATATATTCCGGAACGCGCTTCTCGATCGCCTTCCAGCTCGACAGCACGCAGAGCGGCATCAGGAAGACGGAGAGCATGATCAGCATCAGCGCGATGCCGTCGATGCCCAGCGCCCAGCCGAAGCTGCCGAACAGGCCGATATTCTCCTGGAACTGCCACTGCGGACCACCGATCTGGTAGTTCGACCAGAGCAGGATGCCGAGTACGAAATCCACGACGGTGGCGGCCAGCGCGATCACCCGCGCCGCCTTCGCATCCGCGAACAGGCAGGCGATGGCCGCCGCCAGAGGCAGCGCGATCAGGATGGTGAGAATAGGGAAGCCGGTCATTCCGCCCCCCCGTCATTCCCGCGAAGGCGGGACTCCATTGGCGCTGCCATAGCGATCAAGATCATGCCCTTGGAAGAATGGATCCCCACTTGCGCGGGGATGACGAACGCTGTGATCATGCCGCCATCGCCCAGGTGGCGGCTGCGGCCAGGCCGAGCAGCATCACCAGCGCGTAGGTGTAGACATAACCGGACTGGAGCTTGCCGCTCGCGACCGAGCTGAACTTCACCACCGCGGCGGCGCCGTTCGGGCCGAAGCGATCGATCGTCTGCTGATCGCCGCGCTTCCAGAGGAAGCGGCCGAGCGCGAAGGCCGGGCGGACGAAGATCAGGTCGTACAGCTCGTCGAAATACCACTTGTTGAGCAGGAAGCGGTACAGCCCCCCGAACGTGGCGACGAAGCGGCCCGGAATGCTCGGGCTGAGCATGTAGGCCCAGTAAGCGATGGCGAGGCCCAGGATCATCACGATCGACGGTGCCAGCTTCGCCAGCTCCGGAATCTCGTGCATCGCGTGCGACAGATGCTCGTTCACGTGCAGGCTGCCATGCCAGAAGGCTTCCGCGCCCGCGCCGATGAACGGCACCGCGAACACGAAGCCCGCGAAGATCGCGCCGATCGACAGGATCACCAGCGGCAGCAGCATCACGATCGGGCTCTCGTGCGGGTGATAACCCGCCGTGCCGTCGCTCGCATGGCCATGATCGTGCGCGTGATCGTGGCCATGATCGTGCGCCGCATGCCCGTGGGCATGATCGTGGCCATGCCCATGGTCGTGATCCTCATGGCCGTGGCCATGATCGCCATGGCCGTGCGCGTCATGCACGGCATGCTGGATATGCTTGGACTGCTCCCAGCGCGGCTTGCCGAAGAAGGTGAGGAACACCAGGCGCCACGAATAGAAGCTGGTCAACAAGGCCGCCGAGATGCCGACGAAGTAAGCGACGCCGCCCGCGGTCGTGCCCTTGGCGTAGGCCGCCTCGATGATCGAATCCTTCGAGTAGAAGCCGGCGAAGCCGAACACGTCCTCGATGCCCACGCCGGTGATGGCGAGCGTGCCCGCCGTCATCGCGAGGAAGGTCAGCGGGATCTTCTTCGCGAGGCCGCCATAGTAACGCATGTCCTGCTCGTGGTGCATCGCGTGGATCACCGAGCCGGCGCCCAGGAACAGCAGCGCCTTGAAGAAAGCGTGCGTGAACAGGTGGAACATCGCGCTGTTATAGGCGCCCACGCCTGCCGCGAAGAACATGTAGCCCAGCTGCGAACAGGTCGAATAGGCGATCACGCGCTTGATGTCGGTCTGGACCGTACCCACCGTCGCCGCGAACAATGCCGTCGCCGCGCCCACATAGGTGACGACGGTCAGCGCCGTCGGGCTCACTTCGAACATCGGCGAGAGGCGGCACACCATGAAGACGCCGGCCGTGACCATCGTCGCGGCGTGGATCAGCGCGGACACCGGCGTCGGGCCTTCCATCGCGTCCGGCAACCAGACGTGCAGGCCGAGCTGGGCCGACTTGCCCATCGCGCCGACGAACAGCAGCAGGCAGAGCAGGGTCATCGTATCGACGCGGCCGCCGAGGAAGCCGATCGTCGAGCCGGCCATGCCGGGCGCCGCCGCCAGGATCGCGGGGATGGAGACGGTGCCGAACACCAGGAAGGTGCCGAAGATGCCAAGCGAGAAGCCGAAGTCGCCGACGCGGTTGACCACGAACGCCTTGATCGCGGCGGCCTGCGCCGAGGGCTTCTCATACCAGAAGCCGATCAGCAGATAGGAGGCGAGACCCACGCCTTCCCAGCCGAAGAACATCTGGATCAGGCTGTTGCTCGTCACCAGCATCAGCATCGCGAAGGTGAACAGCGAGAGATAGGCGAAGAAGCGGGGCTGCGAGGGATCCTCGCTCATATAGCCCCAGCTGTAGAGGTGGACGAGGCTCGACACGCTCGTCACCACCACCAGCATTACCGCCGTCAGCGTATCGACGCGCAGCTCCCAGGCGACCTGCAGGCTGCCCGAGTTGATGAAGGTCAGCACCGTCTCGACATGCGCGCTGTCGCTGCCCGTCAGGAAGCCGATGAAGATCGGCCAGGCGAGCGCGCAGGAGACGAACAGCGATCCGGTCGTCACGACCTTCGCCGCGACATTGCCGATCGCGCGATTGCCTAGGCCGGCGATGATGGCCGCCAGCAGCGGCAGGAATACGAGGGGAACGATCACTCCGGGTTCACCCCTTCATCCGGTTGACGTCGTCGACCGCGATCGTGCCGCGGCCACGGAAATAGATGACGAGAATGGCAAGGCCGATCGCCGCCTCGCCCGCCGCCACCGTCAGCACGAACATCGCGAACACCTGCCCCACCAGATCGTGGAGGAAGGCGGAAAAAGCGACGAGATTGATGTTCACGCTCAGCAGGATCAGCTCAATCGCCATCAGGATGATGATCAGGTTCTTCCGGTTGAGGAAGATCCCGAACACGCCCGTGACGAACAGGATCGCCGAAACGGTGAGATAGTGCTGGAGCCCGATCACAGCTCCACTCCCTGCCCGACGGGCGGATTCATGTTCACGGTGGCGTCCTCCGGACGGCGACGATTCTGCTTGCCGATATTCTGGTGATGCACGTCGCCACGCTTGCGGTGGGTCAGCACGATCGCGCCGATCAGCGCGACGGTCAGCACCAGGCCGGCCACTTCGAAGATGAAGAGGTAGCGCGTGTAGATCAGCAGGCCGAGCGCGGTGATGTTCGGGATCGTGTCCGGATCCGGCGTCGGTGCGTCGACCAGCGCGATGGCGCCCGCATTCCAGGCGCCCGTCGCGAAGATGATCTCGCCCGCCAATACGGCCACCAGCGCGATGCCGAACGGCAGATATTTGGCGAAGCCCTCGCGCATCTCCGAAAAGTCGATGTCGAGCATCATCACGACGAACAGGAACAGCACCGCGACCGCGCCGACATAGACGATGACAAGCAGCATCGCGATGAATTCGGCGCCGACCAGCAGCATCAGCCCTGCCGCGTTGAAGAAGGCCAGGATCAGCCACATCACGGAATGCACGGGATTGCGCGCGGTGACGCACAATATGCCCGAAAGCACCACGATCGTGGCGAAGAGGTAAAAGGCGATCGTCTGGATCACGATAAGGGTAAATCCCTCGGGAAAGCGTGGCGGCGATTAACGATAGGGTGCGTCAGCGGCAAGGTTCTGGGCGATCGCCCTCTCCCACCGGTCGCCGTTCGCGAGAAGCTTGGCCTTGTCGTAGATCAGCTCTTCGCGCGTCTCGGTCGAATATTCGAAGTTCGGCCCTTCGACGACCGCATCCACCGGGCAGGCTTCCTGGCAGAAGCCGCAGAAGATGCACTTGGTCATGTCGATGTCGTAGCGCGTCGTGCGGCGGCTGCCGTCGTCGCGGGGCTCCGCCTCGATCGTGATCGCCTGCGCCGGGCACACCGCCTCGCACAGCTTGCACGCGATGCAGCGCTCTTCCCCGTTGGGGTAGCGGCGCAGGGCATGCTCGCCGCGGAAGCGCGGGCTCAGCGGGTTCTTCTCGAACGGATAGTTGATCGTCGCCTTGGGCTTGAAGAAATAGCGCAATGTCTTCCAGTGCGCCTTCACGAACTCCCAGAGCGTGAACGACTTGACGTAATAGCCGAGGCTCACAGGCTCAAACTCCGTAGCGGGTGAGCATCAGCCACCCCGAGACGAGGAACACCCAGATCAGGGACATGGGCAGGAAGATCTTCCAGCCCAGCCGCATCAGCTGGTCGTAGCGATAACGGGGCACCGTCGCCTTCACCCAAGAGAAGACGAAGAAGCCGAACAGGATCTTGGCGAGCAGCCAGACGACGCCCGGGATCCAGTAGAGGAACGGAATGTCGAACGGCGGCAGCCAGCCACCCCAGAAGAGCGTGGCGTTCAGCGCGCTCATCAGCAGCACGTTGCCATATTCGCCCAGCCAGAACAGCGCGAACGCCATCGACGAATATTCGGTCTGGTAACCGGCGACGATCTCGCTCTCCGCCTCGGTCAGGTCGAACGGCGCGCGCTGCGTCTCCGCCAGCGACGAGATGAAGAACACCACCGCCATCGGGAACAGCAGCGGGTTCAGCCCGTAGAAGTTGATGAAGCCGAAGATGTGGCCGCGCTGCGCCATGACGATATCGTTCATGCGGAAGCTGCCGGTCCACAGCACGACAGAGATCAGCACGAAGCCGATCGACACTTCGTAACTCACCATCTGCGCGGCGGCGCGGATCGCGGAGTAGAACGGATATTTGGAGTTGGACGCCCAGCCGGAGAGGATGATGCCGTACACGCCCATCGAGCTGATCGCGAGCAGGTAGAGCAGGCCGACATTGATGTTGGCCACCACCGCCTTCGGACCGAACGGGATCACCGCCCACGCCGCCAGCGCCACCGTGAAGGTGATGACCGGGGCGATCAGGAAGAGGCCGCGATTGGCGGCCGCCGGGATGATCGTCTCCTGCAGGAAGACCTTGAGGCCGTCCGCGAAGGACTGGAGCAGACCGAACGGGCCGACCACGTTCGGGCCGCGACGCAGCGCCATCGCCGCCCAGATCTTGCGATCGGCATAGATGATCATCGCCACCGCCAGCATCAGCGGCAGTGCGATCACGAGGATGTCGATGATCGTCGCGACGGCGTACGCGCCCTCATAGGGCAGGATACCGGTGAACCAGGAGATCATTCCGCGGCCTCCGCATAGGAAACGCCGTGGATCAGTTCGGCCGAGCAGCGCAGCATCGTGTCGCTGGCGCGCGCGATGGCGTTGGTCAGGTAGAAATCCTTGATCGGATAGCCGATCGGGCCGGTCGCGGTGGACGCATCCAGGCTCGGCACGGTCCAGGCATAGGGTGCCAGTTCACCGACATTGCCGAGCGCCGGCACGTCCGCGATCATCTTGGCGCGCAGGGCCTCCAGCGTGTCGAACGGCAGGGTCGTGCCCAGTACGTCGGACAGCGCCCGGAAGATCGCCCAATCCTCGCGCGCATCGCCCGGCGGGAAGACGGCGCGGTCGCCGCGCTGCACCCGGCCCTCGATGTTCACATAGGTGCCGCTCTTCTCGGTATAGGCCGCAGCCGGCAGGATCACGTCCGCCTGCGCCGCGCCCTTGTCGCCATGATGGCCGACATAGACCTTGAACGCGCCCGCGAAGCGATCGTCCGCCACTTCGTCCGCGCCGAGCAGGAAGACGAGCTTGGGGCTCTTCGCCGCCACTGCCGCGATGCCGCCGTCCTGCGCATAGCCGAGCATCAGCCCGCCCATGCGCGACGCCGCCATGTGCAGCACGTTATAACCGTTCCAGCCGTCCTTCACGAGGCCGAGCGTCTCGATCAGGCCCAGGCTCGCGCCCTGCCCCTTGTTGAGCGCGCCGCCGCCGACGATCACCGCCGGGCGCGCCGCCTTGGCGAACAGATCCGTCACTTCGGCCGGCAGATTGCCGACGAGGTTCAGGTCGTTGCCGAGCCACGTCACCGGATAGGTCAGGTCGATCTCTTCGCCGATCGCGAACACCTTGGCGCCGCGCTTGATCGCCTTGCGGATGCGCGTGTTGACCAGCGGCGCTTCCCAGCGGACGTTCGAGCCGACCAGCAGGATCGCATCCGCCGTCTCGATGCCGGCGATCGTGGTGTTGAAGTTCACCGCCGCCAGGCTGGAAACGTCATAGGCGAGGCCGGTCTGACGGCCTTCCAGCAGCGTGGAGCCCATCGCGCCGAGCAGCGTCTTGGCGGCATACATCGTCTCGCAGTCGACGATGTCGCCCGCGATCGCCGCCACCGAAGAGCCTGCACCCACGGCCTTGATCGACGCGAATGCCTCGCCCCAGGTCGCGGGGACGAGCTTGCCGTCCTTCTTCACGAAGGGCTTGTCGAGGCGCTTGCGCACGAGGCCGTCCACGGCATGGCGCGTCTTGTCCGACGCCCACTCCTCGTTCACGTCCTCGTTCACGCGCGGCAGGGCGCGCAGCACCTGACGGCCGCGGCTGTCGAGGCGGATGTTCGTGCCCACGCCGTCCATCACGTCGATCGCGAAGCTCTTCTTCAGCTCCCACGGCCGCGCCTCGAACGCGTAAGGCTTGGAGGTCAGCGCACCCACCGGGCAGAGATCGACGATATTGCCCGAAAGCTCGGACGTGAACGCCTTCTCCAGATAGGAGGTGATCTGCATATTCTCGCCGCGATACAGCGCGCCGACTTCCTCGACGCCCGCAACCTCTTCTGCGAAGCGCACGCAGCGCGTGCACTGGATGCAGCGGGTCATGACCGTCTTCACGATCGGACCCATATACTTCTCGGTCACCGCGCGCTTGTTCTCATGGTAGCGGCTGTGGCCACGCCCATACGCGATCGACTGATCCTGCAGGTCGCATTCGCCGCCCTGATCGCAGATCGGGCAGTCGAGCGGGTGATTGATGAGCAGGAACTCCATCACGCCTTCGCGCGCCTTCTTCACCATCGCGGTGTCGGTGCGGATTTCCTGATTGTCGGCGGCGGGCAGCGCGCACGAAGCCTGCGGCTTGGGCGGTCCCGGCTTCACTTCCACCAGGCACATCCGGCAATTGCCGGCGATGCTCAGGCGCTCATGATAGCAGAAGCGCGGCACTTCCTTGCCCGCGGCCTCGCAGGCCTGCAGCACGGTGGCGCCGGCGGGCACCTCCACTTCGATTCCGTCGACTGTGAGCTTCGGCATATCTCTTACTCCGCCGCCACGGCGAGCGTGTCGGTCGCGCGATAGTCGGCGATCCGCTTTTCGATCTCGGGGCGGAAATGGCGGATCAGGCCCTGGATCGGCCACGCGGCGGCATCGCCCAGCGCGCAGATCGTGTGGCCTTCCACCTGCTTGGTCACTTCCTGCAGCATGTCGATCTCGCGCAGATCGGCCTCGCCGGTGCGCAGACGCTCCATCACGCGCCACATCCAGCCGGTGCCCTCGCGGCACGGCGTGCACTGGCCGCAGCTCTCATGCTTGTAGAAATAGCTGATCCGGCTGATCGCGCGGACGATGTCGGTGGACTTGTCCATCACGATCACCGCCGCCGTGCCGAGGCCCGAGCCCAGTTCGCGCAGGCCGTCGAAATCCATCGGCGCGTCCATGATCTGCGCCGCCGGGACGAGCGGCACCGAAGAGCCACCGGGGATCACGGCGAGGAGATTGTCCCAGCCGCCGCGAATGCCGCCGCAATGCTTCTCGATCAGTTCGCGGAAGCTGATGCCCATCGCCTCTTCCACGACGCACGGATTGTTCACGTGGCCGCTGATCTGGAAGAGCTTGGTGCCCTGGTTCTTCTCGCGGCCGATGCCGGCGAACCAGCTCGGCCCGCGCCGCAGGATCGTGGGGACCACCGCGATCGATTCCACGTTGTTCACGGTCGTCGGGCAGCCGAACAGGCCCACGCCCGCCGGGAAGGGCGGCTTCAGGCGCGGCTGGCCCTTCTTGCCCTCGATGCTCTCGATCTGCGCGGTTTCCTCGCCGCAGATGTAGGCGCCGGCGCCGCGGTGGACGAACACGTCGAAATCGTAGCCGGAGCCGGCCGCGTTCTTGCCCAGGAAGCCCTTGGCATAGGCCTGCTCCACGGCGGCGAAGAGATTCTCCGCCTCGCGGATGAACTCGCCGCGAATGTAGATGTAGGCGGCGCGCGCGCGCATCGCGAAGCCCGCGATCAGCGCGCCTTCCAGCAGCTTGTGCGGATCGTGGCGCAGGATCTCGCGATCCTTGCACGAGCCCGGCTCGGATTCGTCGGCGTTGATCAGCAGGAAGCTCGGCTTACCGGGCTTGTGTTCCTTGGGCATGAAGCTCCACTTCATGCCGGTCGGGAAGCCCGCGCCACCACGGCCGCGCAGGCCGCTCGCCTTGATGTCCTCGATGATCTGGTCCTGCCCGCGAACCATCAGGTCCTTGGTATTGTCCCAGTCACCCCGCTTGATCGCACCCTCTACGCCCCAATCCTGGAAGCCGTAGATGTTGGTGAAGATCCGGTCCTTGTCGTCGATCGAGGCGATCATCGGCCCTGCCCCACAAGCTTCTCAGCGATAAAATAGACGGCCACCGCCAGCGCGATGCCCACAGCGGCGAAGATCACGCTCAGCGCCAGCTTGATGACCAGCACGAGCACCACGACGGCCAGAATGATCGAAAGGATCAAAGGCATCAGGAGGTGAACTCCTTCAGCACGGTCGGCCCGCCCTTCGGCGAGGACAGGAACCGGTCCGAAACCTGCGGGCCGGGCTTCGGCGTCTCGCCGCGCGCCAGCGCCTCGAGGATCGCGGTCGTGCTCTCGAAGGTCAGGTCTTCGTAATTGTCGTCGTTGATCTGCACCATCGGCGCATTCACGCACGCGCCCAGGCATTCCACCTCGGTCAGCGTGAACAGGCCGTCGGGCGTCGTCGCGCCCTTCTTCAGGCCCTTCTTGTAGCAGGCGTCCAGCACGTCGTCCGAGCCGCGCAGCATGCACGGCGTCGTCCCGCACACCTGCACATGATAGCGACCGACCGGCGCCATATTGTACATCGTGTAGAAGCTGACGACTTCCAGGGCGCGAATATACGGCATGCCGCACTGGGCCGCGACATATTCGATCACCGGCACGGGCAGCCAGCCCTGCGTCTGCGTCTCGGCGCCCACCTGGCGCTGCGCCAGATCGAGCAGCGGCATGATCGCCGAATGCTCGCGACCCTTGGGGTAGCGGCCGAACACTTCCTTGGCCTTGGCCGCATTGGCCTCGGTCCACGCGAAATTGCCCCAGCGCGCGCGGGTTTCTGCCTCGTCGGGGATTTGAACTGCGTCAGCCATCAGCGCACGAACTCCACGCGCGAAATCTTGTCGTCGCCATCGAAGGAATAGATGGACATCACCTCGAACGGATCGCCCTCGGGCGTCCGCCACACGCGCTCGTGCAGCGTCACGAACTCGCCGAACGCCTGCCGCTCCAGCACGATCGCCCGGTTCTGCGGGAAATCGGCGAAGGTCTTGGCGTTGCCGTCGCGCACGCCGTCCCGGCCCACGCGCAGGTCCGCGCCGCGATACATCGCCTCCACGCCGTCCTTGGCGAAGAAGGCCGAATAGCCCTCGGCGTCGCCCGCATTGTAGCGCTCGATCATCTGGTCGAGCAGGTCGAAGCGGGTCTTGCTCACCGGTCGCACTCGCCGAACACGATGTCGATCGCGGAGAGGATCGCGGTCGTGTCCGCCAGCATGTGGCCCTTCATCATGAAGTCCATCGCCTGCAGATGGCTGAACGCGGTCGGGCGGATCTTGCAGCGATAGGGCTTGTTGGTCCCGTCGCTCACCAGATAGACGCCGAACTCGCCCTTCGGGCTCTCGGTCGCGACATACACGTCGCCCGCCGGAACGTGGAAACCTTCCGTGTAGAGCTTGAAGTGATGGATCAGCGCTTCCATCGACTGCTTCATCTCGCCGCGCTTGGGCGGCACGACCTTGCGGTCGAGACTGGCGATCGGGCCTTCCGGCATCTCGTTCAGGCACTGCTTGATGATCCGCATCGACTGGCGGACCTCCTCCACGCGCACCATGAAGCGATCATAGCAGTCGCCGTTGGTGCCGACCGGCACCTCGAAGTCCATGCGATCATAGACGTCGTAGGGCTGGCTCTTGCGGATGTCCCACGGAATGCCCGCGCCCCGGATCATCGGGCCGGAGAAGCCCCATGCCAGCGCGTCTTCCTTGGAGACGATGCCGATGTCGACGTTGCGCTGCTTCCAGATGCGGTTGTCCGCCACCAGGCTGATCGCATCCTCGAAGATGCCGAAGCGGTTATCCACCCAGTCGCCGATGTCGGTCAGCAGCTTCAGCGGCACGTCCTGATGCACGCCGCCCGGCCGGAAATAGGCCGAGTGCATGCGCGCGCCGGAGGCCCGCTCGAAGAAATTGAGGCAATCCTCGCGGATTTCGAACAGCCACAGGTTCGGCGTCATCGCGCCGACGTCCATGATGTGGCTGCCGAGGTTCAGCATGTGATTGCAGATGCGGCTGACCTCGGCGAACAGCACGCGCAGATATTGCGCGCGCAGCGGCACCTCGATGCCCAGCAGCTTCTCCACCGCGAGCACATAGCTGTGCTCCATGTTCAGCGGCGAGCAGTAATCCAGCCGGTCGAAATACGGCAGCGCCTGCAGATAGGTCTTGTACTCGATCAGCTTCTCGGTGCCGCGGTGCAGCAGGCCGATATGCGGATCGCAGCGCTCGACGATCTCGCCGTCCAGCTCCATCACGAGGCGGAGCACGCCGTGCGCGGCCGGATGCTGCGGGCCGAAATTGATCGTGTAATTGGCGATCGAAACCTCACCCGTATCGGCATGCGCCGGCACGGCGAATCCTTCGGCCGCGAGGATCTCGCCGGCGTGCGGATCGGCCACGATCGTTGCGGGATCGCTCATTTCTTCACCTCATCGGCCTTCAGCGGCGTCGGGGCGCCGGGCGCCTGCGGCGCGTGGGCCTTCTCGTCGCCGGGCAGCACATAATCGGCGCCTTCCCACGGGCTCGTGAAATCGAAGGTGCGGAAATCCTGCGCCAGCTTCACCGGCTGGTAGACGACGCGCTTCTCTTCCTCGGAGTAACGCAGCTCGACGAAGCCGGAGAGCGGGAAGTCCTTGCGCTGCGGATGGCCGCGAAAGCCATAGTCGGTCAGGATGCGGCGCAGGTCCGGATTGCCGTCGAACAGCACGCCGTACATGTCGTACACTTCGCGCTCCAGCCAGCCCGCGACACGGTACACGCCCGTCACGGACGGCACCGGCATCATCTCGTCGGTGGAGACATGCACGCGCAGCCGGTGGTTCTTCGTCACCGAGAGCAGCATGTAGACCACCTCGAAGCGCTCGGCGCGCTCCGGATAGTCGACGCCGGCAATCTCCATCAGCTGCTGATAGGCCAGATCGTCGCGCAGCACGCGCAGCGCCTCGGCCACCTTGTCGCGCGCGATGTCCAGCCGGATCTCGCCCACATGCTCGGATGCGGAAAGCAGCATGTCGCCGAGAGCGGCCTGCGCCGCCTCGATCACGCCTTCGTTGGATGCGTAGCGCGGAAAGCTCACCGTTCGATCGTCCCCACGCGGCGGATCTTCCGCTGCAGCTGCATCAGGCCGTAGAGCAGAGCCTCGGCGGTCGGCGGGCAACCCGGCACATAGATGTCGATCGGCACGATCCGGTCGCAGCCGCGCACCACGGAATAGCTATAGTGATAATAGCCGCCGCCGTTGGCGCAGGATCCCATCGAGATCACATACTTCGGGTTCGACATCTGATCATAGACGCGGCGCAGCGCCGGAGCCATCTTGTTGCAGAGCGTGCCGGCCACGATCATCACGTCCGACTGGCGCGGCGACGCGCGCGGCGCGGCGCCGAAGCGCTCCATGTCATAACGCGGCATGTTGACGTGGATCATCTCCACCGCGCAGCAGGCGAGGCCGAAGGTCATCCACCACAGCGAGCCGGTGCGCGCCCACTGGAACAACTCCTCGGTCGAAGTGACGAGGAAGCCCTTGTCCATCACCTCGGCGCTGAGGTCGGTGAAGAAGGCCTGATCCGGCGCCTTGCCTTCGGGAAAGTGCGGGTCGAGCGCCGCTGGCAGCGTCACTCCCATTCCAAAGCTCCCTTTTTCCACGCGTATGCGAAGCCCACCGCGAGTTCGATCAGGAACACCATCATGGCGCCCCAGCCGACGAAGCCGATCCCGCCCAGCGCGACCGCCCACGGATACAGGAACGCCGCTTCCAGATCGAACACGATGAACAGAATCGCCACGAGATAGAATCGCACGTCGAATTGCGCGCGGCTGTCTTCGAATGCGGGGAAACCGCATTCATATTCCGCCAGCTTCTCCGGCGTCGGCTTGGACGATCCGGTCAGCTTCGAAGCGAGGATCGGCAGCACGACGAAGGCCGTCGAAAGAAGCACGGCAATGCCGAGAAACATCAGGATCGGCAGATATCCGGCAGCGACTGCAGCCATCGATTCCCTACTCCGTACGGGACAGGCTAGCTGTCCGTTCACACGAACCCCCTAAGCTTGCCGCATCTGCGAAGCAAGCCGCCGAGGATGTGAGAATCATTCGCAAAAAGCCCACTTCCGGGCGATAACAGGCACGCCCCGCCGCATCGCTGCCGGATCGTGTCTGTCAGACATGAATGTGAAAGAGTTCGGGCGTCACACTCGCGTGACGGGACGGATTTCCATCCCGCCGAAGCAGCCGGCCCGCATGCGGATGTGGGGCGGAAGGCCCGAGTCCCCCCGCCCCACAGCGCAAAAAGACTCGGGCGTCAGTTCTTCCGCAGCGCGGTCGCGACCAGCTTCAGCAGCTTGGAATGGATGCCGTCGCTGGCGGCGAGGAACTGGTTGCGCTCCATCGCCTGATCGGCGCCCCGGAAATCGGTGACGAAGCCGCCCGCTTCCTTCACCAGCAGCACGCCCGCCGCGACATCCCACGGGGCGAGATCGCTCTCCCAGAAGGCATCGACCCGGCCCGCCGCCACCCAGGCGAGGTCCAGCGCGGCCGCGCCATACCGGCGGATGCCCGAAACCTGCGGGCCGACCATCGCGAAGATCTTGGTCCACTGCTCGAAATCGCCGTGCCCCATGAAGGGAATGCCCGTCGCGATCAGCGAATCCGGCAGCTCGCGCCGCGCCGAAACCCGCAGGCGCTTGTCCTGCAGCCACGCGCCCCGGCCCTTCTCGGCCCAGAAGCTCTCGTCGGTCAGCGGCTGATAGACGAGGCCCTGCGTGATCTCGCCCCGCCCGTCCGGACGCGGCTCTTCCACCGCGATCGAGATCGCGAAGTGCGGGATGCCGTGGAGGAAGTTGGTCGTCCCGTCGAGCGGATCGACGATCCAGCGCGGCTTGGTCGGATCGCCCTCGCGCGTGCCGCCTTCCTCGCCCAGGAAGCCCCAGTCGGGCCGGGCCTTCTTCAGTTCCTCATAGAGCGTCTGCTCGGACTGGCGATCCGCCTGGCTGACGAAGTCGGCCGGCCCCTTGCGGCTGACCTGCAGCTGCTGGACCTCGTTGAAGTCACGCCGCAGCTTCGGCGCGGCCTTGCGCGCCGCGCGCTCCATGACAGTGATGAGGCCAGAATGGGCAACCATAGACAAAACTCCCCCCTCCCGCGTGCGGGAGGGGCTGGGGGTGGGCAGCGCGCCATCGGCGTGCGCGATCGCGTCAGGGGTGGAATGCCCACCCCCGGCCCCTCCCGCAAGCGGGAGGGGAGTTCAGGCATCAATCCGCGCGGCGGACATATTCTCCGGTCGCGGTATCCACCACGATGCGGGTGCCGCTGGCGATATGCGGCGGCACCATCACGCGCACGCCATTGTCAAGGATCGCCGGCTTGTAGCTGGACGAGGCGGTCTGCCCCTTCACCACGGCATCGGCCTCCACGATCATCGCTTCGATCGTGTCGGGCAGCTGCACCGAGATCGGGCGCTCGTCGTAAAGCTCCATCACCACGTCCGCGCTCTCCTGCAGGAAGGCGGCGGAGTCGCCGAGCAGGTCGCGCGAAAGCGTGATCTGCTCATAGCTTTCCTTGTCCATGAAGGTCAGCAGGTCGCCGTCGGCGAACAGGAACTGGAAGTCCTTCGTGTCGAGGCGCACGCGCTCCACCGTCTCGGCCGAGCGGAAGCGGACATTGTTCTTGCGGCCGTCGATGAGGTTCTTCATCTCGACCTGCATGTAGGCGCCACCCTTGCCCGGCTGGGTGTGCTGAATCTTGACGGCCTTCCAGATGCCGCCCTCATATTCGATGATGTTGCCGGGACGGATGTCCACGCCGCTGATCTTCATGTGCGTCTCGCATTTGGAAAGAGCTGGCCCACGAGGGGCAGGCGCGCGCCCTTAGCCGCCGAGCGCGTTTCGGGCAAGATGGGCGCCACCCCAAGGCCCGCCTGCCAGTGCCGCGCCCCTCTCGCCGGCCCGCTTTTTTTGCCGGTCTGCTTACCCCAAGGCGGAGCGACATCCGCCATCTTCGCTCATCCTGAGCGCCGATCGAAGGGGCCCTCGAACGCCTCACATTTTCCGTTCGTTCTGAGCGCAGTCGAAGAACGTGCTCCGAATGCGCCACCAGCAGCCCGTGCTTCGACTGCGCTCAGCACGAACGGGTCGGGGTGGGTGCCGACTTTTCGGCCGGTTTCCCAGAATGAGCGGGATCGGGATCACCGCACGAGAAATCCCGATATCGAATTGCCTAAAGCGGCTTGTCCAGAAACGCGCGGATCGCCTTCACCGTCGCCGCGGGCTGCTCCTCCATCAGCCAGTGGCCCGACTCCGGCACCACCAGCCCGGTCACGTTGGTGAAGGCCGCGCCCGCCACGATCGCCATCATCGGGCCGAAGCTCTTGTCGCCCCCGATCGCCAGCACCGGCAGCGGCAATTTGCCCTTCGCCGCCAGAAAAGCGCGGTCGTCGATCACGTCCTGATCGAACGCCGCGAACTGCGCGAAGCCCGCATGCATCGCGCCCGGCCGCGCATACAGCTCGGCATAATGCCGGCGGGATGCCTCGCTGAACTTGGCGGGCGTCGCCGAAAATTCGTTCCAGAAGCGGTCGAGGTAGATGCGCTCGCGCCCCGCCACCAGCCGCTCCATGTCCGGTCCCCCGAAGCGGAAATGCCAGAGCAGCGGGCTCTTGAGGATCTCCTCCCACGGCCCGATGCCGGGGATCGGCGCATCCATCAGCACCAGCCGCGTCGCCCGCTCCGGATGCTCGAACACGAACGCGAAGGCCACCATGTTGCCGATATCGTGCGCGACGACATCGACCTTGCCGATCTTCAGCGCGTCCAGCACGCCGGCGATATCCTGGCCCTCGGTCTTCTTGTCATAGCCGCCCGCCGGCTGGCCGGAGAGGCCCATGCCGCGCAGATCGGGCACGATCACGGTGTGATCGCGCATCAGATCGGCCGCCAGCGGCGCCCACATGTCGCCCGTCTCGCCATAGCCGTGGAGCAGCACCACCGCCGGCCCCGTGCCGCCGATGCGGACGTGCAAGGTCGTGCCGCTCGTGGCGACGGGCTGAATGCGGAAGGCGAGTGGATAAGGCTCCACCTGCGCGGAGGCAGGGGCGGCAAGGATCAGCCCCAGCAATATCGCTCTCAGCATTCAGATCTCCCGCTCCGTCGATCTGTGATCCTACGTTACGGCGTAGAAACGCACCATCATTTCTATCGCTTCCAGGCCCTGCTATTGTTTGCCAATGGAGCAGCCGGACAATCCCGAGAGTCATGTTTCTGGCCCAGCCACCGGATTGATGGTCCGCGCCGAAACAATACGCCTTGCCCGATCAGGCATTACCGGCGTCCTGCCGCTCGCCAGCATGCTGATCGCCGCCATGTCGGCCTTCGCTTATGTCTCCGGAATATATTCCTACAAATATTTTCAGGATAGTTTTGGCATACCCCTGAGCGCGATCCAGCCAAACCTTTACCTGATCTTGCTGCGGGGCACCCAATCCGGCGCTCTTGGCTTCTTCGTATTGGCGGCGATCTTCCTAGCCGGCAGCATCGGGGTTTGTTTTCTGGTCGGAGTGGCTGGCCTTCGCGTCTTAAACGGCCGGTCCCGTCTGGCAGCAGAACTGATGGCGAACCCCGATCTGATCCATGCCGGCTCCGCGAAAGAGCAGCGGCGGCGGCGGCAGCTTCTGGACCTTGCCCGGACGGGACGCCTCCCCGCACCCGAGCAGATCGTGCGGCAGGTCAGTTATGCCTGCATATCGTCCGTATCGCTGTTTTTCGTGCTGCTCTTCATTCCCATCAGCCTTCTGGTTGCGTCATCCAGCGGCTATGCATCTTTTTTCAGTGAGCGAACGATATTCAGCCTCTTGTTTCCGCGGCTCCCTGCCAATTTCGAATATGTCACACCGCAGGGCATCTTTTGCGGAAACATCGTGATGGAAGGCGAGAAGGGTATCGCGCTCGCCACGCCCTCTTCGATCGCCTTCCTCCATCCCGACGAGATCCGCAGCATCATCCCCATCGTCAATCCGCAGGATCCGTCTAGCGATCCCGTGTCATCATTTCCGCCCGAATGCTTCGGGGATAAAGCGCGACGCTAGGCGCGATCGACACCGCGCGCAGCCCGGTTCACGACACGAAGGAACGGGCGACACTCACGCCGCTGGCGGCGGCCAACCGGGGCGCAAGCATCGATCGAATCTGGTGGTCCACCGCGCGCGATACCACGCCCTTTATCGGGCCAGCAGCGGATAGGGATTCACCTCCGTCCCCTGCCACCACTTGTCCCCCGGCCCCATCCTCTTGATCTCGTAATGGAGGTGCGGAGCCTCCTCGCTCGCATCGCCGGTCGATCCCACCGCGCCGATCAGATCTCCCTGCCCCAGCTTCTGACCTTCTTTCAAATTCGGCGCATAAGCATCGAGATGGGCGTAATAATCCACCCACGCAGGATCGGTCCTCCGCACATAGACGGTGTGGCCGCCATTCTGGCTCTCGAAGATCTTCTCCACCGTCCCCGCCGCCGCCGCGACGACGGCCGTGCCCTTCGGCGCCATGATGTCGATCGCATGATGTTCGCGCGTGCCGTCGCCGCGCGCATCACCCCACGTGTCGGTCAGCCCCGCCTGCCAGACGCCGTTAACCGGGATGATCAGCCCGCTCGCCCGCGACGGCGCATAAGGCGACGGCGGCAGGCGCGCCGGGGCGGCGGACGCGCTTTTCGCGGATGCCGGTTCCGCCGTCACCTCCGTCACCGGCCCGCTCCGGCTCGCCAGCCACCACACCCCGCCGACCACCGCGAGGATGAACAGCAGGATCCAGGCGCCGGTGCGCGTCATGGCTGGAAGATAGCGGGCGTGCCCGGCTTCACCATCATCGAAAGGCGCGCCGCATCCCAGTTGGTCAAGCGGATGCAGCCATGGCTTTCGGTGCGGCCGATATTTTCAGGCATCGGGGTTCCGTGGATGCCGTAATGCGGTTTGTCCAGATCCATCCAGACGACGCCCACCGGCCCGTTCGGGCCCGGCTTCAGCACCTGCTTCTGCTCGCCCGCCTTGGCGTCCCAGAACAGCTTCGGATTGAAGTGGAAGGGCGGCAGGAAGCTCGTCCCCTGGATCTTCCAATTGCCGATCGGCAGCGGATCATGCTGGCTGCCCGTCGTCACCGGGAATTGCGCGATCAGCTTGCCCGCCTCGTCATAGGCGCGCAGCACGCCGTCCGATTTGTCGACCACCAGCTTCGCCGCCCTGGGCTGATCCGCAGAGACGCTGAGCGAAGCCAACGTCGCGCTCCATTCGGGCTTGAAGCTGGCGGGATAGGCCGTGCTGGCGGGCAGCACGTTGGGCACCTTCAGCGTCACGCCCTGCACCACCTTCATGTCCGCCCCGTTGAGCGAGCGCAGCAGCGCCGGCGTGGTGTGAAAGCGCTCGGCCAGCGCCTCGGTCGGATCGGCATAGCCCATGGCGGGTAATGCCGCCTGCTTCGCCTCGCTCCGGGGAATCGGCCCCACGAACGGCCCCCGGAAATCGCCGTCGCCCAGCGTGACGTCCACGGTCGCGGCGACATCCTTGTGCACGTCGAGCGCGGCCAGCGTCTTTTCGTCCGGCTTGCCGCTTTCGGGCAGGTCGTTCGCCGCCTGATAGCCCTTCAGCGCGCGCTCCAGCGAGAGCCCCGCCTGCCCGTCCAGCACGCCCGGCGAGAAGCCCAGCCGATCGAGAAGCACCTGAATCCGCAACGTTTCCGGGGAGGGCGCGGCGGCCGGTGGGGCGGCCCCCGCGAGGGAAAGAGGACAAGACGTTAGAATCGTAAGGTAAATGACGGAAACCAAAGTTTTACGCACGCGTGGCATCCCCTATTTTGCTTTCGGGCAAAAGTTCAACGCGCCGCTGGGGCGTAATTTCCAGAGCGGGATCTGAATGCTGGATATGAATATCGGCCGCCGCCGGCTTCTCGGCGGAGCGCTTGCACTGGGTGCAGCTTCGACCATCGCCACCAAGGGCGCCTTCGCGGCCTTGCCGGAGCGGCGCATCGCGTTCCGCAACATTCACACCAACGATACGGTCGATGCCCGTTTCTTCGGCGCGGATGGCTGGGACAAGCAGGGTCTGGCCGAGCTGAACTTCGGCCTGCGCGACTGGCGGAACAACGAGGAGACGCAGATGGATCCGCAGCTGATGCTGCTGATCTCGCGCATCCGCGATACGCTCGGCGTCGATCCGCGCACGAAGATCGATCTGATCTCCGGCTATCGCTCGCCCGTCACGAACGCGGCGTTGCGCGCCCGCGGCGGCGCGCATACCGGCGTGGCCACCAAGAGCCAGCACATGCTCGGCAAGGCAACCGACCTGCACGTCCCCGGCGTTCCGCTGGAGCGGCTGAAGATGGCCGCGATGGCGATGCAGGCGGGCGGCGTCGGCTATTATCCAAAGGACGGCTTCGTCCATGTCGACACGGGGCGCGTCCGCAGCTGGTAAATTAACGCGACCGGCTTAGCCTGTACGCAACAATTATCGGACTAAGGATTGTCAGGGCCCGCTGCCGCGTGGCATCGCGCGCAGCAGCAGGGAGGAAGCGACCTTGGAAACGATTTACGATTGGGTGACGGTGGCGATCTTCGCCGGCCTCATCGTCCTGTTCCTCCAGCGTTCCTCCACCGAGGGCGAACCGGAAGACAGCATCTGGCAGTATCTGGCCGCCTCCGTCGGCTGCGCGGTCGCCAACTATCTCGGCAATCACGAGGATATTCCCTATCACGACGTGGCGGCGATCGTCGTTCTTGTCGCGACCGTGGCCTATGTCTGGTACGCGCTGAAGCCCCTCAAGGGCTTCCGCTAAGCTACGTCGAAAGGAGGAGCTAAACCTCCTCCGTTTGGCCTGAGCTTGTCGAAGGCCCGTCCTTCTTGCTGCGCGCGAGCCGCGCGACAGCATCCCAATCGCCCCGGATCAGAGCCATTTTCTTGGCGCGGCTCCACCCTTTGAGCCTGCGCTCGGCCTGAAGCGCCTCGATCCGTATGTCCAAATTTTCGGACCGGACCAGTTCGACCGGCAAACGCTCGGCGGTGAACCCCGCAATCGCACCCGCCTGATGCTCGGCGATGCGCCGATCCAGATCGTCGGTATGTCCGATGTAAAACGCCCCGCCCCGACAATGCAGCATATAGACCCAGAAGCGCATGGGCCGAAGCTAAGGGGGAAGGACGGGCCTTCGACAAGCTCAGTGCAAACGGGTTAGAAAATGCTGTCCCCCAGCCTTACAGCTGCCCGTGGCAGTGCTTGTACTTCTGCCCCGATCCACACGGGCACGGAGCGTTGCGGCTGATCTTGCCGTCCAGCGAATTGGGATCGCTGTTCAGTTCCGCCGGCATCGTCGGCGGTGCGATCTGGAACGGAGGCAGGCGCGTGGAGATCAGACCCGCCGTTCCCGCATCCACGTCCGCGCTGTCGTCCAGCCCGGTCAGCGGATCGATATGCGTGGTGATGAAGTCCGGCATCGGCGGTAGGTTCTCGAACGGAGACGGCGCCATCTGGAACGTCAGGTTCGAAAGCGTGCGCGTCACGTCCTCGCGGATCGCCTCCAGCATCCGCTCGAACAAAGCGAACGCCTCGGACTTATATTCGTTGATCGGCGTCTTCTGCGCGTAGCTGCGCAGGTGGATCACCTGGCGCAGCGCGTCGAGCGTCGCGAGATGGTCCTTCCAATGCTGGTCCAGGGTCTGGAGCAGCACGCTCTTCTCCAGATCGCGCCAGCTGTCCTGGCCGATATCGCCCGCCTTGGCCTCCATCTGCACGTCGGAGGCGGACTGGATCCGCTCCACCAGCAGTTCGGGCTCGACGCGCTCTTCCTGCATCCAGTCCTCGATCGGCAGATCGAGGCCCAGCACGTCCTTCACCGTCTCCTTCAGCGCGGGCACGTCCCACTGCTCGGGATAGGAGCCCGGCGGGCAGGCGGAGCCGACGATCGTGGTGATCGTCTCGGCGCGCATGTCGGCGACCACGTCGTCCACCGCGCCCGCATCCATGATGTCCGAGCGCTGCTCGTAGATCACCTTGCGCTGATCGTTCATCACGTCATCATATTCGACGACCTGCTTGCGGATGTCGTAGTTGCGGGCCTCCACCTTGCCCTGCGCATTCTGGATCGCCTTCGAGATCCAGGGGCTGACGATCGCCTCGCCATCCTCCAGATTCTTGTTCATCATCTTGGCGAACATCGTCTGCGGCCCGAAGATGCGGAGCAGATCGTCGTCCAGCGACAGATAGAAACGGCTCAGGCCCGGATCGCCCTGACGGCCCGAACGGCCGCGCAGCTGATTGTCGATGCGGCGGCTCTCGTGGCGCTCGGTGCCCAGCACGAAGAGGCCGCCGGCGTTCAGCACGGCTTCCTTCTCCAGCACGATCTCGCCCCGGATGCGCTCGGCGGCGGCCTCATATTCGGGCGTGCCCGCTTCCAGCTGCGAATGCTCGTCCGCCATCCGGAATTCCAGGTTGCCGCCCAGCTGGATGTCGGTGCCGCGCCCGGCCATGTTGGTCGCGATCGTGACGGCACCCAGACGGCCCGCCTGCGCCACGATATGCGCTTCCTGCTCGTGATAGCGCGCGTTCAGCACATTGTGCTTCACGCCTTCCTTGGTCAGGAATTCGCTCAGCAGTTCGGACTTCTCGATCGACACGGTGCCGACCAGCACGGGCTGGCCGCCATTCGCCTGCTTGTCGCGGATCGCCTGTGTGATCGCGGCGAACTTGTCACCGATATTCTTGTAGAATTCGTCCTCGTCGTCCTTCCGGCGGATCGGCAGGTTGGTCGGGATGGTGACGACGTTGATCTTGTAGATCTGGTAGAATTCGTGCGCCTCGGTGGCGGCGGTGCCCGTCATGCCGCCGATCTTCGGGTACATGCGGAAATAATTCTGGAAGGTGATCGAGGCGAGCGTCTGGTTCTCGGGCTCGATATTCGCGCCCTCCTTGGCCTCCACCGCCTGGTGGAGCCCGTCGGACCAGCGCCGGCCGTCCATCATGCGGCCGGTGAATTCATCGATGATGATGACCTTCCCGTCCTTCACGATGTAATCGATGTCGCGCTTGAAGGCGACATTGGCGCGCAGCGCCTGGTTCAGGTGGTGCACCACCTGCGTATTCTCGAAATCATACAGATTGTCGCCCTGCAGCATGCCGGCGGCTTCCAGCGCGCGCTCCACGCGCTCGGTGCCGTCCTCGGTCAGGATCACCGAACGGGCCTTCTCGTCGAACTCGTAATCGCCCGGCACGATCTGCTTCACGACCGCGTCCATCAGCTTGTACAGCTCGGACTTGTCCTCGGTCGGACCCGAGATGATCAAAGGCGTGCGCGCCTCGTCGATCAGCACCGAATCCACTTCGTCCACCACCGCGAACGCGAAGGGCCGCTGCACCATCTGGCCGCGGTCATACTTCATGTTGTCGCGCAGATAATCGAAGCCGAACTCGTTGTTCGTGCCGTAGGTGATGTCGGCCGCATAGGCCGCGCGGCGCTGCTCGTCCGAAAGGTTGGGCACGATCACGCCCACCGTCAGGCCCAGAAAGCGATAGACCTGCCCCATCCAGCCCGCGTCGCGGCTGGCGAGATAGTCGTTCACCGTCACCACATGCACGCCGTCGCCGGTCAGCGCGTTGAGGTAGGTGGCGAGCGTCGCCACCAGCGTCTTGCCCTCGCCCGTCCGCATCTCGGCGATCTCGCCGCGATGGAGCACGATGCCGCCGATCATCTGCACGTCGAAATGGCGCATGCCCATCACGCGGCGCGAGGCCTCGCGCACCGTAGCGAACGCTTCCGGCAGCAGCGCGTCGAGCGTCTCGCCCGCCGCCAGCCGCGCCCGGAACGTCACCGTCTGGCCCGCCAGCTCGTCGTCGGACAGAGCCTGCAGCGTGGGCTCATAGGAGGCGATCTTCGCCAGCGTGGGCTGGAGCGACTTCACGTAACGGTCGTTGGACGACCCGAAGATGGCCTTGGCGATGCCGGCGAACATGCGAATTCCCTGAAACACGAGTGACGACCACGCACCGAAACGGCGGCCATCCGAACCGCAGGGCAGATAGGTGGCACGCTCCCCAGCGTCAATTCGGGCTCGTCTGTATTTGGGGAGCGTGCCCTTTCCTCGCGCGTCAGCCGAACGCGACGCGTACTGCTCCCTGTCGCCGCATCGCCATCCCCACCGCGCCGAATCCCAGCAGCATCAGCGCCCAACTGGCCGGCTCCGGCACGTCCGAAAGCGGCGTCAGCAGGAAAGCGCGCCGCTCCCCGTCGATCATCCCTGCCCCCACGATCTGGCCGACATTGTTGATGTCGTAGGCGCCGGTCAGCGTCCATCCGCTGTCCGGCGCGATCAGATCGTTGAGATTCGTATAGACGCCCTGTTCCCAGAGAAATGCGACTGCCGACGGGTGAGACGCGCTGTTGCCGCCAGCGCCCACGATCTGGCCGAGATTGTTGATCCCCGCCGCGCTGCTATACCCTCCCAGAAAGCCGCCCATGTCCACCAGAGCGCCGTCATCGTAATAAAAGGCATGCGTCTCGAGGTTGCCGACGTCGGCGGCGCCCGTGATCATGCCATCGTCGTTGATCGCCGATACCGCCAGAAAATTATGGCCGGGAAACAGCCCGAGGTTGATGACTTCGCCATCCTTGAAAAGATAAGCTCCGCTGGCGGCGGTGCACCCGCATTCCGGTGGCCGAGGGACGTGCTCGACATTCACGACGTACCAGCCGCGATTGTTGATCGCACCGCGGCCATTATAGCCGGTGTAACTGGTTCCTGGCAGGACCGGTGATTTGGCCCAGGCCCCGTCGTAGGTGGCGACCTCCAGGCCGCCAAAATAGCCGACGGCGCCCACGATCACGCCCGCATCGTTGATCCCGTCCGCATAGCTTTCATTGTCGTTGGGCAGTGTGCCGAGGCCGGTCACACTGCCTCCCGACCATAACGTGCCCTGATAGCCCATGGAGCCGATGCCGACCGTGGTGCCGACCACCGCCCCGGACGCGTTGATCCCCGATACGTCCGTATGGGCGACGCGTCCCGGCCCCGGATCGCCGGGCAGCGGCAATATGGTCATCACGCCATTGGACCAGAGGAAAGCCTGCGACCCGTCGCCGGCGGTGGTTATGGTACCGGCCACCTGCCCCTTGTCGTTCAGTACCCTCGCGAGACCGAAAGCACCCAGCGCCCCCAGATCGGTGACGCTGTACTGCACGGCCTGGGCCGCGCCCGCCACACCGATCATGCCCAGCAACGCACCGACCGCCCGAAGATGTCGTCCCCATCCGTATGCCATGCCAACACACCCCATCAAAGGGCGACGACGCTACCCAACACCCACGTTCCGGGCAGTGGAGCCCCGCAGCCGCACAACGACGCCCATCGCGCCGAAGCTCTGCAATCCTGATCGTGCCGGCAAGCCGCATCGGCTCACCCCGGATCATTCCCGTCGCTGCCGGCGCCATTTTGGCGGACGCTCAATGGCCAAACGAAGCATCGTGTCGGGCCGGCGCTGGCAGGCGGCGGATCCCGAAAATCCCCTCGATTTTAACCATGAATTTGTTGCCGAACCAAGGCGAAATCCCGCCAATCGGGCTGGCGCTCGCGGCCCGGGCCGCGATAGGATCGTCGCCAGGGGGAAATCACACACATGCACAAAGCCTTCTGGCTGCTCGCCGCCTCGTTCGGCGCGCAGGCCGCTCATGCCGCCGACAAGCCCGTCATCGCGCCCGCGCCATCCTGGGTGAAGCCGCTCGCCGTCCCGCCCGCTCCCGCCAAGCCGGACGAAGCCGCCGTCCGCATCTTGCTCTCCGATCAGCAGATCTCGCTCGAGCCCGGCAAGCGCGTCACCTATTCGCATTCGGCGGTGAAGGTGCAGACACCGCAGGGCCTCGGCGTGGGCAACATCTCGCTGCCCTGGAATCCCGAGACGGACATCCTCACCGTCCACAAGCTCGTCATCCGCCGCGGTGACAAGGCGATCGACGTCCTCGCCTCGGGCCAGACCTTCACGGTCGCCCGGCGCGAACAGAATATGGAGATCGCCACGCTTGATGGCGTGCTCACCGCCAATATCCAGCCGGAAGGGCTGGAGGTGGGCGATATCCTCGAAACCGAATTCTCGGTCGAGACGAGCGATCCCGTGCTGCGCGGCCATGTCGAGCAGGCCGGCGCCTCGTGGAACATGCTGCCCGTCCAGCAGGCGCATATCGGCGTGCGCTGGCCCTCGACGATGAAGGTGGCGGTGCGCGCCACCTCGGCCCTGCCCGCGTTGAAGCCGGTGAAGCAGGGCGCGTTCACCACCGTCGATCTGGCGCTGTCGAATATCGAGCCGTTGCCCGTCCCCGCCGGCGCGCCCTTGCGCTACCGCGTCGGCCGCCTTGTCGAGATCAGCGATTTCGCCGGCTGGGCCGATGCCGCCGCGCTGGAAGCTCCGCTCTACGGGAAGGCCTCGGCCATTCCGGCCAAGGGTCCGCTTCGCGACGAACTGGAGAAGATCAAGGCCGCTTCCGCCGATCCCAAGGCGCGCGCCGAGGCCGCGCTGGCGCTCGTCCAGCAGCGCGTGCGCTATGTCGCCTTGCTGATGGGCGTGGGCGGCCTCACCCCCGCCGATGCCGAGACGACCTGGTCGCGCCGCTATGGCGACTGCAAGGCCAAGACGGCGATGCTGCTGGGCTTCCTGCACGAGCTGGGCGTGGAGGCCGATCCGGTTGCCGTCAGCACCGTCTATGGCGACGGCATGGACCAACGCCTGCCGATGGTCGCCCTGTTCAACCACGTCCTCGTCCGCGCGAAGGTGGCGGGCAAGACCTATTGGCTGGATGGCACGCGGACGGGGGATGCGAGCCTCGACCGGATCGAAACGCCGTCCTTCGGCTGGGGCCTCCCGCTCCTGCCCACCGGCGCCACGCTCGTCCGCATCATGCCGGAGCCGCTCGCCATTCCCAATGAGGTCGTCTCGATCGAGCTGGACGCGCACAAGGGCGTCTCGCTACCGGCCTCTGCCAAGGCCAGCATCATTCTACGCGGCGATGGCGCGCTCGGCGTCAGTCTCGGCCTCGCCAATCTTGCCCCCGACGCGCGCGATCGGGCTTTACGTGAATATTGGCGCGGTCGTTTCGACGTCCTCGATCCCACCAACGTCACCGCCACCTACGATCCCAAGACGGGCGAGGAGACGCTGGTGCTGGAGGGCACCGCGAAGATGGACTGGAGCAAGGGCCGGTATGAGACCGACGGCACCTCGCTCGGCTGGCGCGCCGATTTCACGCGCCAGCCCGGCCCGAACACGGACGCGCCATTCCAGGTCGCTTATCCCTATTACTCGAAGCTCACCGAGCGGGTGCTGCTTCCCAAAGGTTTCACCGGAGGAAAGACGCAGACCAAGGACGACGTGAACCAGACCGTCGCGGGCGTCGCCTATGTCCGCACCACGCGGATGGCGGACGATGTGGTGACGGTCGAAAAGTCCGAACGCAGCCTCACCCCCGAATTTCCGGCCAAGGACGCGCCCGCCGCGCAGCAGGCGCTGCGCGATCTCGCGGATCAGGCCATCTATATCTACAAGCCTCAGGGCTACCTCCCGACCGAGGCGGAGCGCGACGCGATCCTCGCCACCACGCCCACCGATGTGAACGGCTTCCTCCAGCGCGGCGCGATCCTCGCCAGTCGCGGTGACAAGGATGGTGCGGTGGCCTCGTTCGAACGCGCCGTCGCCCTCGATCCCAGAAGCGCCAACGCGCTGATGGCGCGCGCGGGGATCCGGGAGCAGCGAGGCGACAAGGCCGGTGCCGAGCAGGATCTCAAGGCCGCACAGGCGGCCGCGCCGGACGATGATCGTCCCACCGCCGCGCTGGCCGAAATAGCGCTTCAGGCAGGTAGAACGCAGGAGGCGATCACCTCTCTGACGACCGTTCTCGCGAAGAACCCCGGCAATCTCGTCGCACGCGGCGTCATGGCCCGCGCAAAGGCGGCGGCAGGCGATCAGGAGGGCGCGCTGGCTGATGCCACAACCGCGCTCGCCGCAGGCTTTCAGCCCGTCGATCTGCGCCTTCTGCGCGCCAACATCTATGCGTCGCAGGGCAAGACGGATCTGGTCGCGGCCGAAGCCGCCACACTCGAGAAGCTCCCGCGCGACGATGCCTATCCCCTCGTTGCCGCGGCGAGAATCTACGACAATATCGGCCGCAGGACGGATGCGATGCGCGCGCTGGATCAGGCGCTCGCGATCAAGCCGGAGGCCTACACCTACCTCAATCGCTCAGACATTCGCGACAGGACCGACTTTACCGGGCGCCGCGCCGATCTGGATGCATCGCTCAAGCTCAATCCGAAACTGGTCAACACCATCATCGCGAAGGGCAATCTCGAAACGGACGAGAAGCATTATGCGGAGGCCATTGCGCTTTATGGCCAGGCGGCCGCGCTCGCGCCCAAGGATTTTTCGCCGCTCACCCGGCGCGGAATAACCTATGCGGCGATGGGGGACGCCGTCCGCGCCGAGAAGGAGTTCGCGGCCGCTCGTACGCTCGCCACCCATCCGATGGCGTTGAACAATATGTGCTGGGAAAAAGCGACCGCCGGTGTGGCGCTGGACTCCGCCCTCGCCGATTGCGATGCGGCGCTCGCCAAACTGCCGACGTCTGGCCAGATCCTCGACAGCCGCGCCTTCGTTCTGCTCCGTCTCGGCCGGATCGACGAGGCCATTGCGGACTATGACAAGGCGATCGCCCAGACGCCCGGACGCGCCGCTTCGTTATATGGACGTGGCGTCGCCTGGGCACGGAAGGGCGACAAGGCGAAGTCGGATGCGGACATCGCCGCCGCCCTGAAATCCAGCCCGAAAGTGCGTGAAGAGTTCGCCAGCTACGGCGTCACCCCCGCCACTGCGGCCACCGTCGCCGCGAAATGAGAAAGGGGGCGGAGCCACCCGGCTCCGCCCCCTCCAACACGCCGGGCATCGACGCACCAGGCGCCGCACCCGATCCGTTTACGCCTCTTCCTCGAACGTCACGGCCACGTCGCCGTTGGCGGACAGGCGCACCGTGTCGCCCTCCACCTCGGCCACGAGGCCCAGCGAGATAAAATGGTGATGGCCCTCATGCGTACCGCCCTCGAAGCCGGCGCCGCTGTCCTTCTTGGTCAGCTTGATTCGCTCGCCGTCGAGATGGTCGACCGTGCCGACATGCACGCCATCGGCACCGATGACCTCCATATGCTCCTTGATCTGGCTCTTCTCGAACATCGCCTGCATCTCCTCTAGCTCTGCAGGGCCACAACGCGCGGACGGGCGGAACGGCCCCGCTTTTTCTGCTTGAGCCAGCCCCGGATCGGCGCATCCACGAAGCGCTCCACGCCCCACGCCGCCGCCACGGCGAACAGCCCTGCCACCAGCCACGCAAACGGCGTCTCCACCAGCCCCAGCGCCTGCGCGCCGAGCAGGATCGGCATGTGGATCGCGTAGAGCGGATAGGAGATGCCACCCAGCCACGCCGCCACGCTCCCCGGCCGCTCGCGCCCCACCAGCGAGCAGACGAGGCTCGCCGGAAAGCACAGGAACAGGGCCGCCAGCGTCACCGCCTTGTCGGGCACGAACGCCGGCGCGAGCAGAGGCGCCAGCACCAGCCCCATCGGAACATGGGGCGCGACGAACGCGGGCAGCTCGATCCGCGGCAGCCGCCCGGCCGCGTGCAGCCGCCACAGCAGCACGCCCGCCAGATAGGCGCCGAAGATCCGCACCAGCGCGATCCATTCCTCGCCGGGCCGGAAACCCATATTGTAATCGGCATGCGTCAGCGCGATCCCCATCGCGGCCAGCCCCAGCACGCCCACTGCGATCGCGATCGTCCGATCGCGCGCGAAGGCGATCACGCCGCCATGCGCCACGTTGGCGATCCCCTCGTAGAAGAGCGACCAGAGCGGCGCGTTGAGCGGGAAGATCACCCAGCAGGCCATGGCCGGGATCAGCAGGAATTGCAGCGCGATCCACGCGGGGCGCACATCCGGATTGGGTGCCAGCGCGAAGGCAATCGTCGCCAGCGCGGCGCCGAGGAAGATCATCGGATAGAGCCGCTTGGCGCGCATCCCCAGGAAATCGCGAAACGCCATCGCGTCACGCCCCCCCTCGCCGCGCAGCCGCCCCTCATAGCTCATCGCCACGACGAAGCCCGACAGCATCAGGAAATAGTCGACCGCCAGATGGCCGTGCTTGGCGATCACCATGCCGGACGTGTTGCCGACATGATGCGCCACCACCACCAATGCCGCGAGCCCACGCCCGGCGTCCAGCAGCGGGAAGTGCATGGCCGGCGCCTTCTCACGTGTCTTCGCACCCACGCCGCCGGCCCGCGCGTCTTCGCCTGAGGAGCGCCCTCCGCGCCCCGGATTTCCAGCAAACGTCGCCATATCCGGCCAACGCTGCACCTGCGAAGCCGTTGCCCCACAAGCCCCGCGAAAGGCTCGCTTTGTCGCGCCTATCCTCTCCGCCTCTCCTCCCGTTTGGTTCGAGCTTGTCGAGAACCCCTTCTCTGACCGCGGTTCTCGACAGGCTCGAACCCAACGGAAGAGCGTCGCACCACGCGCCCCACCCAAGCGTCATCCCGGTGCAGGCCGGGATTGCCCGAGGCGGGCGCGGCGCTCCTCCGATCGAGATCCCGGCCTGCGCCGGGATGACGGAACGGCCATCCCTCCCAAGCCCGATTCACCCGAAAATCCCCTGTGGAAAAGCGCCCCGTCAAGTCTAGACATTGTGGCGGATCGGCGTAGCCTCACCCATATATCGACCGGTTCCCGTTTCGTTCCGGCGACCATTCACCTCACGAGTCGCAAGGGTTTCTGTCATGCCGCTTCTTCAGGCCAGCCGCGTTTACAAGCCCTTCGAATATCCGTGGGCCTATGAGTTCTGGAAGCGCCAGCAGCAGCTGCACTGGCTGCCCGAAGAGGTGCCGCTGGGCGAGGATTGCCGCGACTGGGCACAGAAGCTCACCGATCATGAGCGCAACCTGCTGACGCAGATCTTCCGCTTCTTCACGCAGGCGGACGTCGAGGTGCAGGATTGCTACCACGAGAAATATGGCCGCGTCTTCAAGCCCACCGAGGTGAAGATGATGCTGACCGCCTTCTCCAACATGGAGACGGTCCATATCGCGGCCTACAGCCACCTGCTCGATACGATCGGCATGCCCGAGACCGAGTATAGCGCCTTCCTCCAGTATAAGGAGATGAAGGACAAGCATGACTATCTGAGCACGTTCGGCGTCGATACGGACGAAGACATCGCCAAGACGCTCGCCATGTTCGGTGGCTTCACCGAGGGGCTGCAGCTCTTCGCCAGCTTCGCGATGCTGATGAACTTCCCGCGCTTCAACAAGATGAAGGGCATGGGCCAGATCGTCACCTGGTCCGTGCGGGACGAGACACTCCATTGCGAGGGCATCGTCCGCCTGTTCCACGCCTTCTGCAAGGAGCGGAACTGCATGACGCCGTCCGTGCGCGACGACATTCTGGACATGTGCCAGAAGACGGTCCGCATCGAGGATGCGTTCATCGATCTCGTGTTCGAGATGGGCCCGGTCAACGGCATGACGCCCAAGGACATCAAGAAATATGTCCGCTTCATCGCCGACTGGCGCCTGGGCCAGCTGGGCCTGAAGCCGATCTACATGATCGAGGAGCATCCCCTCCCCTGGCTCGCCCCGCTGCTGAACGGCGTGGAGCATGCGAACTTCTTCGAAACGCGCGCGACCGAATATTCGAAGGGCGCCACCAAGGGCCAGTGGAACGACGTGTGGGACGCGTTCGACCGTCGCAAGGCCGCAAAGGTCGATGCGCCCGTGGCGAACGAGGATGCGGGTGACGGCGGCCTGTTCGGCCCGGGCGTGGCGGCGGAGTAAGAGATGTCTTTATCGAAGAACGGCTTTACAGACCGCGAAATTGAGAACCTCTTCGGCGCAGAAGATGCCGAAGGGGAACGCAAGGAGCGTTTTAAAGAGTACTTCGTCGCAAACAAATCTTACGAAAAACTCACCGAAGATTTACCAATAAGAATACTTGTTGGACATAAAGGGGTTGGAAAGAGCGCACTGCTGCGACGAGCATATCTCGACGATGAAGAGAGCGGACGACTTGCTGTATTCATCCAACCGGGAGATATCGAAGAAATCGCGCATGAAATAAAGAGTCAAGACTTCAATAGATTGATTGAAGGCTGGAAAAGGGGCATTGTTCGAGTCATCGCAAAAAAAGCAGCAGAACGACTTGGAGCGTCTTCTATAGAGAAGACTATGTCTGGCTGGGCAGCCAACCTTACAAAAGGCCTTTCAGCTACGATCTTTGATTTTTTATCGCTTATAAAACCAGAAATAGCCGGTCAAGTAGAGAAGTCACTTTTCGATCGCTTCTCAAAGACAATGAATATTTTTGTATATATAGACGATATTGACCGAGGGTGGAAAGCGTCAAATTCTGACATTAACAGCATTTCAGCACTTCTTAATGCAATTCGGGACCTTGGAAACGCAGATGAGAATATGCGCTGCAGAATCGCATTGCGCACAGATGTTTATTACCTCGTAAGAACATCCGACGAATCGACTGACAAAATAGAACGAAATATAATCCAACTTACTTGGACCAATCACGAAATCCTCTGCCTCGCCGCCTATAGAATTTCTCGATCATTTGGAAAACTGGACACATATCAGCAAATAAAATCGATGTCGCAGTCCTCCATATCACGAGATATATTGTCTCTTGTTATTGAAGAAAAATTCACTGGAGAAGGTCACTGGTCAAAGGCCCCTATACACCGGGTATTGCTGTCACTTTGCAGAGCAAGGCCGCGAGATTTAATTAAAATGTTTCACGGCGCAGCGAAAGCTGCCTACCTTCGGGGACACAAAATCATAACCACTCACGACCTCGAGTCATCTTTCCCTCGATATTCCGAGGAACGACTCCAAGACTTAGTGAACGAGTTTAAATCCGAATTACCACAAATTCAAAATGTCCTATTGCAATTCAGACCAGCAAAACGCCAACGACGGACCTCTGATAGCTTCCTTTTCTCAAGAGATCAGATTATTGTAAAAATAAAAAATATCAAACAACACGTCTCAGCCAGCTTCACTAGCGGAAAACCATCGTCCGATATTGAGCTTCTTACTTTTTTGTACAAGATTGATTTTTTGCAAGCTAGGGCTGAAGAAGAAGATGGGTCTATCGTTCGAAGGAATTTCGATCAAAGTCGATTTTTGATAAACCCTACAATCGATTTTGGCTTCGACATGGAGGTCCATCCTGCCTATCGATGGGCACTTCAGCCCACCGATATCCAAGGTGTAATTGATTCTTGGATTAACTAATTGCTCGCAGGGGATGTCAAAAATCCCTCTGTCCTACAGCTCCCGACATGCCTTACTTGGCGCGCGGAGCTGACGTCATGACCAAGTCATCAATCCCGCTGCTTTCGACAACGGCCAGCCTGTCCCGGCGCCTTTCGCCCGAAGCCGCGCCGCGTGCCCGGTTTCAGCTTCGCCGAAATCGCAGCGCGCCAATCGGCGCGTTCACAATGCGCATTTAGCGCGCGGCGCGCGGCGCCAGCACCAGATTGTCGATCAATCGTGTCGTGCCGTAGCGCACCGCCAGCGACATCACCGCGCCCGCATCGGGCACCGCGTCCAGTTCCTCCAGCGTGTCGCCATCCGCGATGCTGATATAATCGACCACGCCGCCGGTCGTCGCGATCTCGGTGGCGATCAGGCTACGGAGCGTCGCCGTGCGCGCCTCGCCCCCGGCCCATGCCGCCTCGGCCGCCGCAAGCCCGCGATACAGCGCCACCGCCTCCGCACGGTCCCCGGCCGAAAGATAGACGTTGCGGCTGGACAGAGCGAGCCCGTCCGCCTCGCGCAAGGTCGCGCCGATCCTGATCTCCACCGGCAGGTCCAGATCGCGCACCATCTGCAGGATCACGCGCGTCTGCTGCACGTCCTTCTGGCCGAACCACGCCACATCGGGCGCCACGATATTGAAAAGCTTGTTCACCACCGTTGCCACGCCGGAAAAATGGCCGGGCCGCACCGCGCCTTCCAGCCGGTTGGCGATCGCACCCACCTCGATCCGCGTGTCGAAACCATGGGGATAGACGATGTCCACCGTGGGCAGGAACAACATCTCCACTCCCGCCGCCTCCAGCCGGGCGATGTCCGCCTCGATCGGGCGCGGATAGCGAGACAGATCCTCGTTCGGGCCGAACTGGGTGGGATTCACGAAGATGCTCGCCGCCACCGCGTCGCAGCCGTCGCGCGCCGCCGCCATCAGGCTCATATGCCCGTCGTGCAGCGCCCCCATCGTCGGCACGAAGCCGAGCCGGCCGAGCGTCGCGCGCGCCGCGCGCACCTCCGCCACGGTGCGGGCGATCTTCATGCGCGGTCGTCCACGAGCGCGCTCGCGCTCGCCTGCCCGTCCACCAGCGCCGCCGCTTCCGCGATCACGCTCGCGTCGATCGAGGCGCCATTGGCCTCGGTCGGGAAGGCGCCGCTCACCACGTCGCCCGCATATCCGGCCAGCGCCGTCTCGATCGCCTTGCCGATCTCGCCATAGCGGCCCGCATGGCGGAACGGCGGATGATCGTGGAGGCCCAGCACGTCATGCCACACCTGCACCTGCCCATCGCAGCCCGGCCCCGCGCCGATGCCGATCGTGGGGATGGTCAGCCGCTTCGAGACTTCGGCCGCGAGTTCGATCGGCACCAGTTCCAGCACGATCGCGAACGCGCCCGCGCGCTCCAGCGCCAGCGCGTCGCGGATCAGTTCCGCCGCCGGTGCCGCCGTCTTGGCCTGCACCCGCACGCCGATCTGGTTGGCCGCCTGCGGGGTGAAACCCAGATGGCCCATCACCGGCACGCCCAGCGACACCAGATGCTCCACGACGCCCAGCACGGGCGCCCCGCCCTCCAGCTTGACCGCGTGGCAGCGCCCTTCCTGCATCAGCCGCCGCGCGGACAGCACGGCCTGATCTGCGCTCGCATAGGTGAGGAACGGCAGGTCCGCGACGATCAGCGACTCCGGCGCGCCGCGCGCCACGGCGGCGCTGTGGTGGATCATGTCGTCCAGCGTCACCGGGATGGTCGATCCGTGGCCCAGCATCACCTGCCCGAGCGAATCGCCCACCAGCAGGAAGCGCAGCCCCGCCCGCTCCGCGATCAGCGCGGAGGCGTGATCGTAACAGGTGAGCATCGCGATCCGCTCGCCCTTGGCCTTCATCCGGGCGATCCCGGCGACGGTCAGCCGCATCTTAACTGGCTCCTGCTCCAGCCGTCCGCTCGCCCTGAAGAGAGGCTGAGCCTGTCCTCACGATGAGAGGGGGACTTCAAGTTCATGGTTCGGGCGGCGGCTCTAGCCCGCGAGGTGCCCCCTCGCAAATGCGACATCTTCGCGAACGCGGATTCACGCACTATATGCGGCCTGAGCCGGTTGAGCGGCGGGAGGATGTCTATCGTGCGTTGGGTGATGCGCTCCAAGATCCACAATGCCACCGTTACGGAGGCGAATCTGGCCTATGTCGGATCGATCACGATCGACAGCGATCTGCTGGACGCGGTCGGCCTGTGGGCGGGCGAGAAGGTGCTGGTCGTCTCGAACACCAGCGGCTCGCGCCTCGAAACCTATGTGATCGCGGGCGAACGCGGTTCGGGCGAGATCTGCATGAATGGCGCCGCCGCGCATCTGATCGGCGAGGGCGAGGAGGTCATCATCATGGGCTTCGAGCTGACGGCCGAGCCGATCACGCCGCATGTGATCCTCGTCGACAAGGCCAATCGCCTGATTCGCCATCTGGTGGAGCATCCCAAGCGGGAAGTGGCGTCATTCCTGTAGAAGGAACCGCCCGGCGGCCGAGTTGGTCGTCGTTCGCGCCCGACGCCCCGATCGGCACGTCCAGCCATACGCGCTTCGATCGGGCCGCCTGGGCGCGGCTGCGCTCGGCCGTGCCGCTCACGCTGGACGAAGGCGATCTGGCGCGTCTGCGCGGCGCGAACGAGCCCATCTCGCTGGCCGAGGTGGAGCAGGTCTATCTGCCGCTCACGCGCCTGATCAATCTGCACGTCGGCGCCTCGCGCGGCCTTTCCCGCGTCACCGACGATTTTCTCGGCCGCCCCGCCAGCCGCCGGCCCTATATCGTCGCGATCGCGGGCTCCGTCGCGGTCGGCAAGAGCACGATGGCGCGCGTGTTGCGCGCTCTGCTCTCGCGCTGGCCGGATCATCCCTCCGTCGATCTCGTGACGACGGACGGCTTCCTCTATCCCACGCGGACGTTGGAAGAGCGTGGGCTTATGTCGCGGAAGGGCTTTCCCGAAAGCTATGACGTGCGCCGGATGATCGATTTCCTCGCCGACGTGCGCTCCACCGGACGCGGCGAGACTCCGGTCTATTCGCACCATGCCTATGATATCGTGCCGGGACAGGTGCAGACGGTCGATCAGCCGGATATCCTGATCTTCGAGGGGCTCAACGTCCTCCAGATCGGCACCGGCCACGACGCTTATTATCCCTATACGGCCAGCGATTTCTTCGATCTTTCGATCTATATTGATGCCGATCCGGACGATATCGAGCGCTGGTATGAGGAGCGCTTCCTGCTGCTCCAGCGCACGGCCTTCCAGGATCCCAAATCCTATTTCCATCACTTCGCGCATCTCACGCGCGAGCAGGCCTTGGTCGCGGCACGGGATATCTGGGCGAGCGTGAACGCGATCAACCTGTGCGAGAATATCCTACCCTCGCGCAGCCGCGCCGACGTCGTGATCCGCAAGGGCGCACGGCACGCGGTGAAGGAATTGTGGCTGCGGCGGCTTTGATACTGGTTCAGCGTTGCTGAGCCAGAGGCCGCACCAGCCCGCTCCCCCACCCGGCCTCCCATATGATACTGCCGTTGGGAGGCCGGGTGGGGGAGCGGGCTGGTGCGGCACTCCGCGTTAGCGGATCACACAAAAAAAGGACCGTCTCGGGCTCTTTCCAATATTGGGGATTTGAGTCATTCTCTCTGTGCCGATTCGCACGAAGTCGGGAGAGGATGCCATGCATATTATCCCACCGGAAACGTTCGTGAATTTCGATTCCGCCTGCCTAGTTTCCTGGTGCACAGGCACCTGCGGATTTCTCGGACTGACGCTGCTGCTGCTCGTCCTGATCTGACTCAGTCGACGAACAGCAGAGCCGGGGTCTCGATCAGCCGCCGGACGGCCTGCACGAAGCTGGCCGCATCCCATCCGTCGACCACGCGATGGTCGCACGACAGGGACAGATTCATCAGCTTCGCCGCCACCACCTGACCATCACGGAACACCGGCCGCTCCACGATCCGGTTCGGCCCGATGATCGCAACCTCCGGCCGGTTGATGACCGGCGTGGTGGCGATCCCGCCGAGCGGCCCCAGCGAGGTGATCGTGAGCGTCGATCCCGAAAGCTCCTCGCTCTTCGCCTTCCCGCTGCGCGCCGCCTCCGCCAGCCGCACGATCTCGCCCGCCAGCTGCCAGATGTTGAGGCTGTGCGCGTCGCGGAGCACGGGCACCATCAGCCCCGCATCGGTCTGCGTCGCGATACCGAGATGGACCGCGCCGTGCCGCGTCACGATCCCCGCCGCATCGTCATAGCGAGCGTTGATCATCGGGAAATCGGGCAGCGCCTTGCAGATCGCCACGATCAGCAGCGGCAGCAGGGTCAGCCGGGGCTTGTCCCCACGCGTTTCGTTCAGGTCCGCCCGGAGCGCCTCCAGCTTCGTGACGTCCAGTTCCTCGACATAGGAGAAATGCGGGATGGCGCGCTTGGCGGCCGCCATATTCTCCGCGATCCGGCGGCGCAGCCCGACCACCTTGATCGCCTCATCCGGCCGGGCCGCGCCCCCCGCCGGGCGATAGGCGCCGTGATAGCCAAGATAGGCATCCAGATCGGAATGACGGACGCGGCCGCCCTGCGCCTGGATCTGTGAAAGATCGATACCCAGATCCTTGGCCCGCGCTCGGACAGCGGGAGACGCCAGGACGCGGCGCTCCGCCTGATCTCCACGCCCGTCTGGTTCGAGCTTGTCGAGAACACCGTCTTGGTCAGGAGTTCTCGACGGGCGCGTCTCGACTTCACTCGACGCTGCTCGAACCGAACGGATCGCATCCTGCTCGATCGGTTCGCTCAAGGCCACGGCGCTCGCCTCCGCTGGCGCCTCCACCACCGTCGCCTCGCCCGCAATCTCCTCCCCCTCGAACACCGCCAGCATCGCCCCGATCGCGATCTGGTCGCCGACCGCGCCGGCCACCTCCACCACGACGCCCGAAACCGGCGCGGTCATCTCCACCGTCGCCTTGTCGGTCATCATGTCGCAGAGCGGATCATCCTCCTCGATCCGGTCGCCCACCTTCACATGCCAGGCGACGATCTCCGCCTCGGCGATACCCTCGCCGATATCCGGCAACCGGAATGTCGTGCGCGCCATTTTTCAGCTCTCCATCACGCGCTTCAGCGCCTGCGTCAGCCGCACCGGGCCGGGGAAATAGGCCCATTCCAGGCTGTGGGGATACGGCGTATCCCAACCCGTCACGCGCTCGACAGGCGCCTCCAGCGCATAGAAACAGCGCTCCTGCACGAGGGCGGCCAGCTCGGCTCCGAAGCCGCCGGTGCGCGTCGCCTCGTGCAGCACGATACAGCGCCCGGTCTTGCGGACCGACTCCTCGATCGTCGCGATATCCAGCGGCACCAGCGTGCGAAGATCGATGATCTCTACGTCGGCGCCCGTCTCCTCGGCCACGCCGAGCGCGACGTGCACCATCGTGCCGTAGCAGAGCAGAGTGACGGCCTCACCCTCGCGCACCACCTTCGCCTGCCCCAGCGGGATGCGATAATAATCCTCCGGCACCGCGCTCTGCGGATGCTTGGACCAGGGCGTGACGGGCCGATCATAATGGCCGTCGAACGGGCCATTGTAGATGCGCTTGGGCTCGAAGAAGATCACGGGATCATTGTCCTCGATCGCCGCGATCAGTAGCCCCTTGGCGTCATAGGGATTGGACGGGATCACCGTCTTCAGCCCCGCCACATGCGTGAAGATCCCCTCGGGGCTCTGGCTGTGGGTCTGCCCGCCGAAGATGCCGCCGCCGAACGGCGTCCGCACCGTGATCGGCGCGGTATATTCCCCCGCCGATCGATAGCGCAGCCGCGCCGCCTCGGAGACGAGCTGGTCCAGCGCCGGATAGATATAATCGGCGAACTGGATCTCGGGCACGGGCCGCAGGCCATAGGTGGCCATCCCCACCGCCACGCCGATGATCCCGCATTCGCTGATCGGCGTATCGAACACGCGCGCCTTGCCGTGACGCGCCTGCAGGCCCTCGGTCGCCTTGAAGACGCCGCCGAAATAGCCGACATCCTCGCCCAGCACGACGATATCGGGATCGCGACCCATCACGATATCCAGAGCGGAATTGATCGCCTGGATCATGTTCATGGTGCGGGTTTGAGATATGGCCTCACTCATCTCCGTCGCCCCCCACTCCGTTCGTGCTGAGCGAAGTCGAAGCACGGGAGGCAAAAGGCACCGCCCGAAGCCCGTCCTTCGACAGGCTCAGGACGCACGGGGACATCAGAGGGCTCGCCTTCATATCCCCGCCGCCTTGCGCTCGGCCTGCATCTGCTCGGATTGCTCCTTCAGGTGCCAGGGCTGCTCTTCGAACACATCCTCGAACATCGTCGTGAAAGGCTGGCTCAATCCGTCGTGGAGCGTGCCCAGCGCCTCGGCCTTGCGCCCCTCGTCGCGCACATGTTCGGCCACCTCGCGATCCATCGCCGCGTGGCGTTCCTCGTCCCATTCGCTCAAGCCGATCAGATGCTGCTTCAGCCGCGCGACCGGATCGCCCAATGGCCAGGCCGCGCGCTCGTCGGCGGAGCGATATTTGCTGGGATCGTCCGAGGTGGAATGGCCCTCGGCACGATAGGTGAAATGCTCGATGATCGTCGGCCCGAAATTGCCCCGTGCCCGCTCGGCCGCCCACAAGGTCGCGGCGTAAACGGCGAGGATGTCGTTCCCGTCCACCCGGAGCCCGGCGATGCCGTACCCGATCGCGCGCGCCGCGAAGGTCGTCGCCTCCGCCCCCGCGAAGCCGGAAAAGGACGAGATCGCCCACTGATTGTTGATGATGTTGAGGATGACGGGCGCGCGATAGACGCTGGCGAAGGTGCAGGCCGAATGGAAGTCGCCCTCGGCGGTCGATCCCTCGCCCACCCAGCTCGCCGCGATCCGGCTGTCGCCCTTGGCCGCACTCGCCATCGCGAAGCCCACCGCCTGCGGATATTGCGTCGCCAGATTGCCGCTGATCGAGAAGAAGCCGGCCTCGCGCGCCGAATACATGATCGGCATCTGCCGGCCCTTCAGCCGATCGCCGCTGTTCGAATAGATCTGGCACATCATGTCGCCGATCGGCCAGCCCCGCGCGATCAGCAGCCCCTGCTGGCGATAGGAGGGGAAGCACATATCCTCCTGGTCCAGCGCGTGCGCCGCGCCCACCGAGGTCGCCTCCTCGCCGGTGCATTTCATGTAGAAGCTGGTCTTGCCCTGCCGCTGGGCGCGATACATGCGATCGTCGAACGCGCGGGTGAGCGCCATATGGCGCAGCATCGCGCGCAGCCGATCGGGATCGAGACGCGGATCCCAAGGCCCTTTGGCCCGCCCCTCATCGTCCAGCACGCGGATCAGTGCATATGGCAGGTCGCGTATGTCGGCGGCGGCGACGGCGGTATCCGGCCGGGCGACGGCGCCCGCCGCCCCGCGATCGAACTGGGCGAAATCCACAGCGTCACCCGGCCGGAAGCGAGGCTCCGGCACGTGCAGCGACAGCGGCGGCAGATTGCGCGGTGGACGCGGCTCGGCCATCTCATTCATCCTCTCCCCAACGCATCCGGGCTATCGCCCGTTGCCTGGGTTATTATGTTTCACGCTGACGTAACAAAAGAATAGCAGATCCACAAGCTTCTGGGAGGACCCAAGCGGATGAGTGAACGGCGCTGGCGTCTCTGGGCTGCGGCCATCGCGACCTGCGGGTGGAGCGGGCTGATCCTGCAGGTGGTGCTGGCGGCGCTTCGCGTCCACGGCCTCGCCCCCGCGCTCTGGCGCCTCTCCATCTTCTTCACGATCCTGTCGAACCTGACGACGGCGATCGTCTTCACCGGCATCGCGCTGGGATCGGTGAAGCTGCGCCATCCCCTCGTCCTCGCCGGGCTGGCCATGACGATGGCGCTGGTCGGCGCGGTGTTCGAACTGATGCTGCGCCGGATCGTCCACCCGACGGGCTGGCGGCTCGTCACCAATGCGCTGCTGCACGATGCGGTGCCGCTGCTGACGGTGGCGGCGTGGCTGTTCCTCGCCGAAAAGGGCAAGCTGCGGGCGCGCGATCCCTGGCTGATCGCGATCTTCCCGATCGTCTATCTGGGCTATGCATTGATCCGGGGGGCGACGGGCGGCTTCTATCCCTATCCCTTCATCGATCCGGGCCGGATCGGCTGGGCGGGCGTGTCCGCCTATGTCGTCACGATCTCGGCGGTATTCCTCCTCTTCGGCCACCTGATGGTGCTGCTCGACCGGCGACTGGGCAGGGCATCAGAGAAATAACCACTCCTGAAGCCCGGTTGTGCCGAGCCTGTCGAAGCACCGTCCTTCTTGGTTATCGACAGCATCAAGAAAGAACGGCACTTCGACACGCTCAATGCGAACGGAACAGGTTCCCGGCCTCAAGCCACCAGGGGCAGCCGCAGCAGCGCCTCCAGCCCGCCGCCTTTGCGATTGGCCAGCGCCAGCGTGCCGCCATGATTTTCCGCGATCGTGCGCGCGATCGTGAGGCCCAGGCCGATCCCGCCCGTATCGCGATTGCGCGAGGGATCGCCGCGCACGAACGGCTGGAAGGCGCGCTGCAGCAGCCCCTCCTCCATGCCCGGTCCCTCGTCCGCGACCGAGACGAGCGCCATGCCCTGATCGGGCCGCACCGACACGGTGACACGCTCGCCATAGGCGATGCCGTTGTCGATCAGATTCTGGAACAGCCGCTCCAGCGCGATCGGATCGCCCAGCACGGTGGCCCGCACCGTCTCACCGGCCTTCACCGGACGGCCGAGATCGGCCTCCTGGTCGGTCAGCGCGCTCGCCAGCGCCGCAAGATCCACCGGCACGCGCGCACCGCTCGTATCCAGATTGCGGACGAACCCGATCGTGGCGGCCAGCATCGCGCGCATCTGCTCGACATCGGCCAGCACCTTCTCACGCGTCGGCTCCGGCGCGCCCTCGATGCGGAAGGCGATGCGCGCGAGCGGCGTGCGGAGATCGTGCGCGATCGCGCCGATCATCGCGGTCCGCTCGCCCACATAATCCGCCATACGGCTCTGCATCCGGTTGAGCGCATGCGCCGTCACGCGCAGCTCGGCCGGCCCTTCCTCCTCCGCCACGGGCGGCGCGGTGGGATCGGTGCCGAGCCGATTGGCGGCATCGGCCAGACTGGAGATCGGCCGGGTCAGGGCCCGCGCGAACACCCAGGCGAGCGGAAGCAGCAGGATCGAGCTCAACGCGAACCACAACGCCATCCGCCGCTGCCACGGCGCGATCAGCGGCGGCAGCTTGGTTTCGGCCACCGTCCAGCCGTCGCCCGATTTCACGCCGACCACGATCGGCGCGAAGAACAAGGGCTCGCCATCCTTGATGAAGACGGACCGGCGACCGCGTCGCTCGCCCAGCGCCGCGCGTGCCGGCCGATCCGGCTCATACCACAGCCGCACGCTCGCATCGCTGACATGCAGCCGCTCCGCCAGCGCGCGGACGAGCGCGGGATCGGACACCATGTCGGGGCGCGGGCTCGGCGCCGCCGCCTCGCGGTGGACATGCAATTCGCGCTCGCGATCGCCGCGATCGTCATGGTCGCGCCGCTCGCGCGCCGGGGCATTGCCTGTCAGCGCCGCGACGATATCGCCCATCCGGTTGAAATCGGGGCGCGGCGGCGGCGAGATGATCAGCACCAGCACCCCCGCCGCCTGCGCGACGGCGACCGACATGAACAACAGGATCAGGGTCTGCCAGAAGAGCGGCAGCCCCCGCAGGCGACGGATCATCCCTCGACCTTCTGCATGAACATATAGCCTTCGTTCCGCACGGTGCGGATCGGATCCTCCGGCGCCAATTTCTTGCGCAGCCGGCTGATCGTCACGTCGATCGCGCGATCGAACACGTCGCTGGACAGGCCCTTGGCATGTTCGATCAGCTGATCGCGCGTCAGCACGCGCTGCGGCCGATCGAGAAAGGCGGTGAGCGTACGGAATTCGGCGTCGGTCAACTGCACGGGCGCGATGCCGGTGCGCGAGATGCGCCGCTGGACGATATCCAGCGCCCATACGCCGAAGCGCCGCACCTTGGCGCCGCTGCCCGAGGCCGGCAGCTCGGCCCGCCTGCGCAGCAGCGCCCGCACCCGCGCCAGCAGCTCGCGCGGATTGCAAGGCTTGGCCAGATAATCGTCCGCGCCCACCTCGAGCCCGACGATCCGGTCCGTATCCTCGCCCATCGCGGAAAGCATGATGATGCCGGGGCCGCCGCCGCCCCGCATCCGCCGCAGCACCGACAGGCCATCCTCGCCGGGCATCATCAGATCCAGCACGATCAGGTCATAGGTTTCCTTGGCCAGCGCCTCGTCCATCTCGACGGCGTTGGCCGCGGCGGTCACCTCATAGCCACTCGCCGCGAGGAAATCGGCGATCAGGGTGCGAAGCTCGGCATCGTCATCCACGACGAGAAGGCGTGCGGTCGGATCGTTCATTTGGGCTGCCCCTCCCCGCGGGCATGGTCATCCTGGTCGTCGGGGGCGTCGCGATGGTCCCCGTTCTTGGGTTTCTTGGGCGTCGGGCGAGGCCGGCAGAGCCCCTCGATCGCGATCTGGATCGGCGTGCGCGGCATCGCGGCAAGAGTCAGCCTGTCCTGCCCCTTGGCCAGCGCGTCGAAGCGGCGCGAGGCCGCCTGCCGGAATTCGTCCGCATCGATCACGCGATTGAAATCGCTATCGGCCGAGACGACCGGCTCCGGCACGTTGAGCCAGGCATAGCGCCCCGCCCCGATCGCGCCGCCATAGCCGCGCTGCGCGCGCCCGCGCGACGGCACCTCCACATAATCGCGCGAGCGGCTGTAGAGCGCGATTTCGGGGGCGACATCGCGCTCGTAGGCGATCACCTCCTCGGGCGTGATCCTGCCGTCACGATCCAGATCGATCGTCTTGAAGAAGCGCTCGGCATCCCGGACGAACTCGCCGCGCGAGACGCTCCCGTCATGATCGCCGTCCGCGCCCGCGAACCAGATCACCGCCGGATAGGCCTGCCCCGCGACACCCCGGAACGGCTCCCCCATCGGAGAGAGGAAGACGGGCTTCGTCCCCGGCGGCGCGCAATAGGGCGCGTCGTCGGGAATCTTCGGCCCCTTCGCCGCCCAGGCGGGGGCCGCCGAAAGCGCGAGCAGGAGGAGGATGCGGCGGGCGAAAATCATGGATGCCACGCTTACTAGCCGCCGGCTCTTCCACAAGATTGCAAAGGTGAAATGGAAAAGCCTCGCCAGACGCATGCCGGACACGTGGCGCGGCGGCGGCACCTCCGCGCCGTCGTGGTCGCCCGCGGAGCCGGGCAGGCGTTCAGGGCGCCCGGGTCATGCCGATCGCCGTCGGCGGGGCTGCGTCGCGCCTCACTTCTTGCGCTTGAAGACCTCGATATATGATTTCGACGTGCCATCGGCGGCCGCGCGCGCGACGACGCCGTGGCGGACCCATTCATCACCGGCCGCGTCGTAGCGCCAGAATTCGCCGACCACGAGATCGCCGTTGCGATACTTCTCGATCATGAATTCGTCGGGGCCGGTCTTCATCAGCGCCATATGATCGAAATAGCCGCCGTCGAAGGCAGTGCGCTTGCCGTCTGTCACGCCGGACCAGGTGGCGAGATGGGGGTGATCCTTGTCGGTGGAGTTGACGCCGCGATAGCTGACCGTGTCGCCATCGACCGTCATCGTGATCGCGAGATGGAAGGTCGCGGGGAGCTGGCCGTTGCTCCAGTAAGCGTGGACCTCCTCGAAATCGCCGCTCGATCGGGCGGGCGCGGCCAGGGCCGGGGCCGCGAGTGCACTGGCGAAGATGGCGGAAATCAGGGCGAGGCCGGTCGACATCGTCATGCGCTTCACGTCACGGACTCCTGAAAGGATGCGCGAGGGCCGGTCGGCGCCTCGCGATGGGCGGGAATAAGGCGGTGGGTCAGCCTGTCTTGCCTATCGGAGTGTAATCGGGGGCCTTCGCGCTGCAACGGCGAAGGCGGCGGTGCGTTGAAAAAGCGCGAATCCGTCATGGCGGTCGCGTTCAGGCCGCCTTTGTGGCAGTTGGCGGCGTCCTTCGATCATGAGGCCTTCTTTCATGCGCTCTCTTTTCCTGTCTTTCATGCGCTCTCTTTTCCTGTTCCCGGTGGCTCTTTCCTTCGCCGCGACGCTCGCCGCGCCCGCTTTCGCGCAGGATGCCGCCTCCGACGTGCGCTGCATGATGGTGGCCAACGCCTTCGCGACGACCGAAAAGGATGAGCCCAAGAAGCGCTTCGCGATCGAATCCGCACAATATTATTTCGGGCGCGTCGACGCCCGGCTTACGCCCGCGCAGCTCAAGGCGCAGGTGATGACGATCGCCAAGACGCTGACCCCGCCGATGATGGCGCCGGCGATGAACGCCTGCGTGCAGCGCGTGCAGCAGCGCCGCGCCATGATGCAGCAGATCGGCAAGGAAATGACGGCCGCCGCAGCCAAGCCGGCACCGGGCGCCGTGAAAAAGTAAGGGTTGGAGGGGAGGAAACGCGCTTCCTCCCCGATCCCGTTCGTGCTGAGCGAAGTCGAAGCACGTGCCCCAAGCGGGAACGTTTGAAGCCCGTCCTTCGACTTCGCTCAGGACGAACTGAATTGTGTCTGCCTGACCGTCCCGCCCTGCTTTTGGGGACTGTCTACATCAGCCCCATCGAACGCAGGCTGGCGTGGCCCTTGCTGCCCACGATCACATGATCGTGGACGGCGATCCCCAGCGGGCGGCAGGCGGCGATGATTTCGCGGGTCAGCGCGATATCCTGTTTCGAGGGTGACGGATCGCCGCTCGGATGATTGTGGACGAGGATCAGCGCCGAAGCGTGCAGCTCGATCGCCCGGCGCACCACCTCGCGCACATAGATGGCCGCCTGGTCCACCGAGCCTTCCGAAACCAGCTCGTCGCGGATCAGCACGTTCTTCACGTCCAGATGCAGCACGCGCGCGGATTCGGTCGCGCGGTGCGCCATGGCGGCGTGGAGATAATCGGTGAGCGCCTGCCAGCTGCCCAGGATCGGGCGGTCCTTCACCTCGCTCTTCAGCAAGCGGAGCGCCGCCGCCCGCGCGATCAGGATCGCGCCCCTCGCGGCTTCGCTGACGTTCGCGTGCGCCAGCGATTCCGGATCCGCGCTCAGCAACGGGCCGACGCCGCCGAATTCGTCGATCAGGCGCCGCGCGATCGGCTTGGTGTCGATGCGGCGAATGGTGAACGTGAGCAGATATTCGACCAGCTCGTGATCCAGCAGCGCGTCCGGCCCGCCTTCGATCAGGCGGCTGCGGAGGCGGGCGCGGTGGCCGCTCGTATCATGCGCGGGATCGATGTCGCTCATGGACGGGAGGCTAGCGGGCCTTTGGCCGGTTACAACCTGACTCTCTCAATCGACCTTCTGTACGGCCCCTTCTCCCGTTGGGCTGAAGTTGGGTGTGAACCGGGAATTTGGGAGAGGCCGAAGCGGACATTGTCCCCCCAAGGTCAGCGCTTGGTTGACTCAGGAGAACCCCTTTCCTAGAGGGTGCGCGCCTGACGGGAACGCCCGCCGGTGCGGCATGCTTTTCCGATCAGGACGATATGGAGGAGGATGGCCGTGGCGGAGGACGGGACCGGGCAGGATCCGATCGGAGGAGATATCCGGCTTTCGTCGCTGGATCAGCGGCTCAAAGCGGCCGCTCATGCCGAGAAGATCAGGACCGACACAGCACATCGCAAGCCGGGCAAGGGCTACAGCCAGGGCAGCCGTGTGTTGACGGAATTGATCGCGGGTCCGGCAGGCGGTGCGCTCATTGGCTGGCTGTTCGATCGCTGGCTGGGCACGTCGCCCTGGCTCCTGTTGGTGCTGATGGTCCTTGGGATCGCGGTCGCCTTCCGGAATATCATGCGAATTTCGGGCCAGCGCGCGGAGTGATCCGGGCGCTGTTGCCCATAACAGGGGTTGAAGAGAGTGGCCGCTGAGGGCTCCGGCATCGATCCGATGCATCAGTTCAAGGTCGAGCCGCTGTTCGGCGCCGACTGGTCCGTTGCGGGCCACAATATCGCGTTCACGAACAGCGCCCTGTTCATGGTGATCACGCTCGCCGGCCTGTGGCTGTTCATGCTGGGCGGGATGAAGCGTCAGCTCGTCCCCGGCCGCTGGCAGGCCGCCGTCGAGGGCATGACGAGCTTCGTCACGAACATGATGGACGCCAATATCGGGCCGAAGGGTAGGGCATTCACGCCCTACGTCTTCTCGCTCTTCATGTTCATCCTGTTCGCCAACCTGATCGGGCTGATCCCGCTGGGCGTGGTGCCGGGCGTGCATCCGTTCACGGTGACGAGCCACATCACGCTCACCGCGATCCTCGCTTTCTTCAGCTTCGCGATCGTGCTGGTCGTGGGCTTCGCCAAGCACGGCTTCCACTTCTTCTCGCTGTTCGTGCCGCACGGCACGCCCAAGGTGATGATCCCCTTGATCTTCGTGATCGAGCTGGCGAGCTTCCTGGTGCGTCCGTTCAGCCTGGGCCTGCGACTGTTCGTGGCGATGACGGCGGGCCACATCCTGCTAGACGTGTTCGCGAGCTTCGTGGTGCAGGGCCTGAATGCCGGCGGCATCGGCTACGGCGTCAGCATCCTCTCCTTCATCATGATCATCGGCGTGTCCGCGCTGGAGCTGCTGGTTTCGGCGATCCAGGCCTACGTCTTTGCCCTGCTCACGTCGCTGTACCTCAACGACGCGATCAATCTTCACTGATTTCAGTTATTTAACGAACCATAGTTCACAGAAGGGAATATCAAATGGATCTCGCATCTGCCAAGGTCATCGGTGCCGGTCTCGCAGCCATCGGCGTCGGCATGGCCGCGCTGGGCGTGGGCAACGTGTTCGGTTCGTTCCTCGAGGGCGCGCTCCGCAATCCGGGCGCCGCTGACGGCCAGCAGGGCCGCCTGTTCATCGGCTTCGCCGCCGCCGAGCTTCTGGGCCTGATCGCGTTCGTCATCGCGATCCTGATCCTGTTCGTCGTCAAGTAAGGTCTTCGCCGGGGGCACCCCCGGCGAAACTCCTGTCGTCCACCTTTCGTAAGGCCGTTTCCAGCCGATGCCTCAGATAGATCAGATCGCCGAAATCTACGCGTCCCAGCTCTTCTGGCTCGTGATCGTTTTCGCGCTCCTCTATTTCGGGATCGGCAAGGGGATGCTGCCGAAGATCGAGAAGACGATCGAGGATCGCGACGCGCGCATCCAGGGCGATCTCGCCGCGGCGGAAGCCGCGCGGGCCGAGGCCGATGCGGCCGAGGAAGCCTATCTCGCCAAGCTGGCCGAAAGCCGTGCCGCCGCCTTGGCGGAAACGGCCGCCGCCAAGCATAAGGCGACGCTGGATGCCGAAGCCAAGGTGAAGGCGGCCGACGCGGCCGTCCAGGCCAAGGCGGCCGAAGCCGAAGCGGTTCTGGCCGCGCAGCTCGCCGACGCCGCTGCCGGGATCGAAACCGTCGCCACCGAGGCGGCGCAGGAGATCGTGGCGCGCGTGTCCGGCCTGAACGTGGATCGCGCCGAGGCCGCTCGCGCGGTCAAGTCCGCGCTGGCGGCATAAGGATCAGAGAATGGCCGAAGTCGCCGGCACCGAACTCAACGCCACCACGCTCGCCAATCCCGAGACGATCGAACATGGCGAGATGACCGCGCTGGGCCTGCCGCCGGGCGGCTGGGTCGCGCTGTCGATGCTCGTCGTGATCGCGATCATCCTGTGGAAGAAGGTCCCCACCGCGATCGCCGCGTCGCTGGACAAGAAGATTGCGGGCATCCGCACCCAGTTGGACGAGGCCTCCAAGCTGCGCGCCGAAGCGGAAGCGCTGAAGGCCGAATATGCGAAGAAGGCCGCCGCCGCCGCGGGCGAGGCCGCCTCGATCGTCGAGCACGCGCATGCCGAGGCGGCGCTGATCGTCGAGAAGGCGAAGAGCGATGCGGAAACGCTGATCGCACGCCGCAGCAAGATGGCCGAGGACAAGATCGCCGCCGCCGAGCGGGGCGCGATCGCCGAGTTGCGCGCCAAGGCCGCCAACGCCGCCGCCGCCGCCGCCGCGCAGATCATCGGCGAGAAGCTGGATGCGGGCAGCGACAAGGGTCTCGTCGATCGCACGATCGCGGGTCTGGGCCAGCGCGCCAACTGATCTCAGCCCGATCGAGGGCTGACACGAGACTGGCGCCCGCCTCTCACCCGAGAGGCGGGCGCTGTTCGTTTGGGCGCCTGCGCGCGTCTTGCGATCCGGCTGCGGGCGGCCTAGCCCGGTGACGACAGAACAGGGGATCGCCGATGAAGAAGTCGCTCCTTTGGATGGCGGCCATGCTCGTCATCCTCCCCGATATCGCCATGGCCCAGAACGGCCAGCCGCGTCCGCCCCAGCCGGGTGGCGGTGGCGGACGCCCGCCGCAGCAGGGTGCAGGCTCCAGCAGGCCCGGCGGCAGCGGTCAGGGCATGCGCCCGTCACCGGGTCGCCCACCGACGGGACCCGGCGCCGGAAGGCCCGAGCCCGGCAGGCCCGGCGGCCATGTCGGTCGCCCGGATCGCCCCGGCGGTCCCGCAATCCAGCCGCCGCGCCCCGGCCGTCCGGGCGTGACGCCTCTTCCCCATCCCGTTCCCGGACGCCCCGGCGCGGGTCGCCCGCCGGTCCATCGCCCCGGCCTTGGCCGCCCGCCCGGCTTCCGCCCGATACACGGCCGTCCGTTCCGCTACCCCGCCGGCTATCGGTATCGCCGCTGGTCGATCGGGCTGCTCCTGCCCGGCCTGTTCTTCTCCTCGGCTTATTATTTCGACGATTATGCGCCGCTCGGCGTCGGCGCGCCCCCGCCGGGCTATCGCTGGGTGCGCTACGGGCCGGATCTGCTGCTGGTGCAGATCAGCACGCGCCGGATCGTCGACGTTATCTACGGGGCGTTTTACTGAGGCTGGATGCCCAGATCGACATTCCGATAATGTGAAAGACTGAGCTGGCATCATTCCAGCCTGTCATGCTGAACTCGTTTCAGCATCCATGACCCTGACGGGTAGGCCAGGCTCAACGGTCGGGTCATGGACCCTGAACTTGTCTGGTGGGTATCTCGTCAGAACACGTACCCGTCACCCCGGCCCCTTCGACAGGCTCAGGACAGGTTTGCTCCGGGGTCCACTGGGCGACGAGAACAGCGATCCGAGGTATGAGCAGACGGGTGGATGCCGGAACAAGTCCGGCATGACGAAGTCTCTATGTTCGAAGGGACATCAGCCAAACACATTCAGGGTGACGATGTCTCGAAAGCTGCCGTTTCCCATCGCTGAATATCGATCCGCCCAAGCCGCGAGCGCCAGCCCCTTCCCGTCGCCACCGACGGGCACCGACACCGCCTAAAGCGACTGTTCCAGCCTGTGGAGCAGCGACAGCGCCGGGCTCGCCGTTACGGCCGGGGGCGGCATGTCGATGCCCTCGTCCATGCGGCGCACGCGCTGGTAGAGGTCGTCGCCGCTCGCCAGCAGGCGGCGCGCCGTCTGCGGCAGGCGCGCGATCACGGCCGGGTCCAGCGGCGGAGCCTCGCCCAGCCGGCGATTTTCGGAGGTGCCGGCGCCCACGGGCAGCTCGCCTGCATGCACGGCCTTTCGCATCAGCAGCCAGCCGATCACCTGCATCAGGCGGGTGGTGCCCTTCAGCGCTTCGCACGCAAATTCCACGCGCAGCTTGGGGGGCAGCGCCTCGCGCTCCTCGGCCCCCGCATCGTCGAAATAACCGCGCGTCTCGTCGGCCAGAAGCATCGCTTCCGTATAGAGCGCGTCCACCAGCCGCGCGGCGAGTGTGGTGCCCCCGAAGGCCGTGTTGTTCATCGTCCGAATCGCTCCCCGCAGCGATCATGCCACAGACGAGAGCGCGGGGTGTTACCGAACGAGGTGAATAGAGAAATGGTCCGCGCCCGCGCGGCACGACAGCGGCGAAACAGCGTGAATGCCGTTTCGCCGCGCCCGTAACGAATTAGATCGACTGTTCGAGCCAGCCCTTGAGCGCGCTCTTGGGGGCGGCGCCCACCTTGGTCGCGGCCGGGGCACCGTCCTTGAACAGGATCATCGTCGGAATGCCGCGCACGCCATATTTGCCGGGCGTTTCGGGATTCTCGTCGATGTTGATCTTGGTGATGGTCACCTTTTCGCCCAGCTCGTCGGACAGCTCTTCCAGCGCCGGGCCGATCATCCGGCACGGCCCGCACCACTCGGCCCAGAAATCGACCAGCACCGGGCCGTCCGCCTTCAGCACGTCGCTTTCAAAGGACGTGTCGGTGATCTTCTTGGTCGCCATCTTGTATGCTCCTGTGAGTTGGACCGGATGTAGGCAGGGCGGGCCGCTCCCTCAACTCTTTGCGCCAAGCTTTTGCTGCGCCCCTGCATAGTCCGGCTTGTGCCGCGCCAACAGGTCGGGCGCGAGCGGAAACAGGCGCGGCCCCGCCGTATACAGCAAGGCCGCCTCGATCGTGCGCCCCGGAAAGATGCGGGCGAGCGCGTCCACATAAGCGGACATCTGGCGCAGATGCATCACCGGCGCCTCCTCCGCGCTCGGGGGAATGGCGCGGCCGGTCTTGTAATCCAGCAGCAGCACGCGATCGTCGGTCACCAGCAGGCGATCGACCGTGCCCGCCACCACATGGCCACTTTCCAGCACCGCCGCGATCGGCGCCTCGGCCAGCGCCTCGGGCGAGAAGATCTCGGCCAGCGCCGGATCGGCGAGGATGCGGCAGGCATCGGTCGCCAGCGTGCGCGCGGCCTCCGCATCGGTGACGCCCCCCGCCCCCGTCAGCCAGCGTTCGGCGGCGGCGAGGCGCTGGTCGGGCGCGAGCGCCGGCAGACGCTCGAACAGGGCATGAAGCAGGCGCCCACGTTCGGCGGCCGCGCGCATCGCCGGGCTCGGCGGCGGGCTGGCGGCGAGATCGTCGCCCAGAGACGACGGCGCGAGCGGGCGCGGCGGCAGCGCCTCGAGCGGCGCGGGGCGCTTCGCCCAATGCGGGAGCGGCGACGGCGCGCGTTCGGGCCGCGCCACCCGCTCGGCGCGAACCGGCGCCACGGCGGGCCGATCGCCGCGATAATGGCGCGCATGCGCCCAGAGCGGATCGTCGACCGGCTCGGCGCCCAGCCCCTCCATCGCGCGCTCGATCGCCGCATACCAGCTTTCGGCGGGCGGCACGCCGCGCGCCGCCGGCCCCAGCGCGCCGCCGATCACCAGATGCTCCTCGGCACGGGTGACGGCCACATACAGCAGGCGCCAATGCTCCTCGCGCTCGCGCCGCTCGATCTCGGCGATGCGATCCTCCAGCGGCCCGATCCGCTCGGCCTTGCGCGGGCGCACGATCGGCACGGGCGCGCTCTCCTCCTCGATCGCCCAGTTCACGTCGCGCGCGGGCTGGCGCGCGGGGTCGCCGGTCGCGTCCGCCAGGATCACCAGCGGCGCCTGCAGCCCCTTGGCGCCATGCACCGTCATCACGCGCACCGCATCCAGCGGGGCGGAGGGATCGCGCGTCACCTCCACCTCGCCCCGATCGAACCAGTCGAGGAAGCGCTGCAGCGTCGGCGTCGCCTCGCTCTCGAACAGCATCGCCGCGTTCAGCAATTCCTCGATCGGGTCGCGCGCCTCGTCGCCCAGCCGCGACAGCAGCTTGCGCCGCCCGTCGAGCGCGCCCGTCAGGATCGTTTCGAGAAACGCATAAGGCGTGGTGAAATCGGTCAGGCGCAGCAGCTCGCGCAGATGTTCGGTCGCGGCGGCTTGATCGGGGTGGCGCTGGAGCGCGGCCCACAGGCTCCCCTCGCGCCGGAAACCGACCGCGTAGAGATCGTCCTGCGACAGGCCGAACAAAGGCGAGACGAGCAGGCTGGCGAGGCTGAGATCGTCGCCCGGCTGCAGCACGAAGCGGATCGCCGCCATCAGATCGCGCACCGCCAGCGGCGCATCCAGCCGCAGCCGATCGACACCCGCCACCGGCACGCTTTCCGCATGCAGCCGCGCCACGATCAGCGAGGCGAGTTCGCCCCGACGGCGGACGAGGATCAAGATATCCTCCGGCCGCAGCGCCCGCCCCTTGCCGGGCAGCCAGAGCGGCTGCGCCAGCCATTCGCTCACCTGCTGCGCCAGCCGCTGGGCGAAGCCGCGCGTGGCATCGTCCAGCCAGCTCTCGTCGCCCTCATCCTCGCCCGCATCGCCGCCCGCCACCGACATCGGCGCGAGCAGGGTGACGGTGCCGAGCTTGCCGTCTTTGGCGCTCTGGTGCGGCTCCAGTTCGTCGGCCAGTCCCAGCGCATCCTTGCCGAGATCGGCATTCAGCCGATCGACCAGAGCGAGAATGGGAGGCGTCGAACGGAAGGAGCGATCGAGCGAGAGGCGATCGAGCTGCCGGTCCCCCTCCTCGATCCGCCGTCCGAAAAAGGCGCGCGCGGCCGCGAAGGCCTGCGGATCGGTGCCCTGAAAGCCGAAGATCGCCTGCTTGAAATCGCCGACCGAGAAGATCGTGCGGTGGAGGCGCTCGCGCTCCGCCTCGTCCGGATCGACGGTGAAGAAATCGTCCGCCAGCGCGCGCACGATGCGCCACTGGGCGACATTGGTATCCTGCCCCTCGTCGATCAGCAAATGATCGACGCGGCGGTCCAGCTTGAAGCGGATCCAGTCGCCCACGCCGGGCTCTTCCAGCAGATCCAGCACCAGCCGGATCAGATCGTCGAAATCCACCGCCCCCGCCGCGCGCTTCGCCCGCTCATAGGCGGCGGCATAGGATTGCCCCGCGCGCAGCCCGGCCGCCAGCAAGGCGGCCAGCTCGGCACCGCGCCTCTGCTCCAGCAGCATGCCGATCGCCTCGGCGAGGGACTCGCAATTGTCGCCATGCGCCGGATCGCAATCGAGCAATTTCTGCGAATGGGCATAAGGCGCGCCCGCAGCGGTGACGGCGATACGGAGCAGATCGCCCAGCATTCCCGCCCGCGCCCCGGCATCGGCCTCGAGGAACGCCCCGGCCACGGCCGCGCGCTCCAGCCCCGTCTTCGTGCCCCACGCGGCATAGGCATCGCCGATCGCGCGCAGGAGACTGCTGTCGAACGTATCATCGTCCAGATAGCCGACGATGCGCGCCTCGATATCGCCCAGCCAGATGCCGAGCCCGGTGCGGATGCGCGGCTCCAGCCCTTCGCGGCTGCCCAGCTCCGCCATCGCGCGGGGCGATCGCGCACACAGGCGCAGATAGCGCTCGGCCGCCTGCTCGCCGAGGCGCCGGCTCAGCACCTGCACGTCGCGCACCAGCCCCAGATCGCCGCCGCTCTCGGCATCCGCCAGCAGTCGCGCCAGAGTCTCGCGTGCCAACGCCGCCTCGGCCCGCCCGTCGAGCGGCTTGAAGCCCGGCGCCAGCCCCGCCTCGGTCGGGAAGGAGGCGAGCAAGGTCTGCGAGAAAGCGTGGATCGTCTGGATGCGGAGCCCGCCGCCCGGCGCATCCAGCACGCGCGCGAACAGGCGGCGTGCCTTGCGGATCGCTTCGGCATCGTTCGGCTCGCCCAGCGCGAACAATTCCTTTTCCAGCTTCTTCTCGTCCAGCCGCACCCAGCTGGCCAAGCGGGACTGGATGCGCTCCGCCATCTCGGCCGCGCCCGCCTTGGTGAAGGTGAGGCACAGGATCGAGGACGGCCGCGCGCCGGAGAGCAACAGGCGCAGCACCCGCGCCGTCAGCACATGCGTCTTGCCCGTGCCGGCCGAGGCGGACAGCCACACCTGCCGCTTCGGATCGGAAGCATCGGCCTGCGCGCCGGCCAGGCGGCGGAGCGGCTCTATCCGCGCGCTCATGCCTCGCTCCTCCGCGCGACGCGGCCATACCATTCGTCGAGCCGCATCAACTGGTCATAATCCCCGTACGGCGCATATTCGGGATGGAGCTTGGCCACGAACGGCTCCCCGCCCGTCAGCCAGCGCCGCACCGCCTCGCCCAGCACCTCTTCGGCGCGGTGCGCGAACTCCTCGGGCGCGATCCCCTCGCCTTTCTTGTTCAGCCCCACCGGGCTGTCGCGATAACCGAGCGTCGATCCCTTCGCCGCCAGCGACCAATATTCGAAGATGCCCGGCACGCCCGTCACATCCGGAAAGCCGCCCTTCTGCGCGATCAGCCCGAGCAGGCCGAGCTGCATCGAATAGCCCTCGATCACAGCTTTCTTCGAGGGCGGCTTGCCCGTCTTGTAGTCGACGATGGCGAGATGCCCTTCCCGATCGCGATCGATCCGGTCGGCCGTGCCCTCCAGCGTGATGCCCTGCACGTCGATGCGGCCCTTGATCTCGGCTCTGACGGGCACGCGTCCCGCGACGAGATCGTCGCCCGTCGTCTCGGCGATCCAGTCGATCGCCTCCATCAGGCGCGGGCTCCACAAGGCGCGCAGCACCGGATGCGCTGCGGCCTCCGCCAGCAGTTTTTCCGCACGCGCCCTGAGGAGAGCCGGATCGCATTGATCCTGCTTCAGCCATTCCTCCAGGATTGCGTGGACCGCATTGCCGCGCCACGCCGGTGTCGGATCGGCATCCACCGCGTCCATCGCGCGCAGCTTCAGCATCGCATCGGCATAGAAAGCGAAGGGATCCGCCTTGAGCCGGTCGAGCTTGGTGACGGCGATCCGGCGCGGCCGATCCGCGACCGGCGGGACGGGCGCGGGCTGCTCGGCGGGCGCATAGAGCGCAGGCTTGTCGAGCGCGTCGCCCCAGCGGGCCAGCGCATGGGCGCGCGGCAGGCGCCCGGTCATCGCGTCCAGCCGCAGCCAGAAGCGCGAGGCGATGGCGGGCGCGCGCGCATCGCGGCGGGATCGCGTCAGCAGCACTTCGGGCGCGCCGAGCGCGGCGGCGAACTCCTCAGCCTCCGCGCCGATGCGCCGCTCCAGCCCCGGCAGGCCGAGCGCGCGGCGGATCGCGGGCGCCAGCCACGGATCGGGCGACGGAAGTGACGGCCAAACGCCCTCGTTGAGCCCGCCCAGCACCATCAGGTCGGCGCGCTGCAGGCGGGCGTCGATCAGGCCCCAGATGAACAGACGCGGATGCCCGCCCTGCGGCGGCCGCACCGCCACCTGCTCCAGCGCGGCGCGGAGCAGCGCCGGGAAGGTCGCCACCTCGATCTTCTGCGGCCCCTCATGCGCGCCCTCTTCCAATCCCGCCACCAGATCGGCGGCGGCGCGCCCGGCGGGGCGGCTCCACGCGGCATCCTCCGCCAGCGCGGTGGCGGCCTCGCGCACCAACGCCATCAGCCCCGCGAGCGTGGGACGCGCAGGCCGGGAGAAGGGCGCGAGCAGAGGCTCGATCCGCTTCCAGGCCTCGAATGCTTCAGCCTTCTCGCGCTCAGCCCAATCCCGACTCCCGTTTGCCCTGAGCTTGTCGAAGGGCTGTCCTTCCCCTTGCCCGTCGTCAGAAGAAGGACGGGGCTTCGACAGGCTCAGCCCGAACGGTTCTTGAGAGTTGCCCGTGGGCGAAAGAAATCGGGTGATGCCCTCCAGCCCTGGCCCCGGCCTCGGCCCCCGCAGCGCCCGATCCAGCGCACGCACGCCCTCCAGCCACGGCGCGCGATCCGTCGCCATCACCAGCGGATGCTTGAGCAGGGCCAGCAGCGGCACCGGCGCGAAATCGGCCGCCACCGCCTCGGCGATCGCCAGCAGCAACGTGCCCGGCGCCATCAGCGCGAGCGGCCGCCCGGCGCTGTCGTCCGCGTCGATCCCCCAGCGCTTCAGATGCTGGACAACGCGGACCGCCAGCGCGCGATCGGGCGTCACCAGCGCCGCCGTCCGCCCCGGCACCTCCAGCGCCTCGCGCAGCGCCAGCGCGATCGCCTGCGCCTCGGCCGCCGGATGAGCCAGCTCCACCGAACGCACGTTGGAGAGACGACGCTGGTGCGGCTTCAGAATCTGCCATTTGTCGGTAAAGGCGGCGGGCGTCATCGCATGGCCGATCGCGACGGTGCGCACCGAGCGCGCGCCCTCCGCTCCGGCCGGGCGCCACAGCCGCACCTCCTCGCGCGCCACGCCGATCCGGTCGAGCAGGCGCGACAGGCCGAATTGCGGATGCGTCTCGATCCCGTCGACGCCCTCGGCGCCGCGCAGCGCCTCCCATTCCGCGTCGGGCATCGCGCGATCGAGCCCAGCCAGCACGACCAGCCCCTTCTCCATCCGCGAAATGGTCCGCAGCAGATCTCCCACCGCCGGGCCCGCCGCGCTGACGCCCGCCGCCACCACGAAGCCCTCGGGCGGCGTCACCCGCCACCGCGCCGCCGTCGCCGCGATCAGCCGGTTGCGCCGGTCCGCCAGATCGATCCGCCCGCGCCGCTTCAGTTCCTCCGGCCAGCGATCCAGCACCACGGAGAGCGCGGTCAGGCTCGCCTGCCAGTGCGCGGCCAGTTCGTCGGGCACCGCCTCGCGCAGCGCGCCCGGATCGATCCCCTCGACGATCAGCTGATCCAGCGTGCGCCCCAGATCGGCGGCGAAGCGCATCGCCTCGCCCGCATCCACCTCTTCGCCGGCGCTCGCCCGCGCCGCCTCGATCAGGCGGGCGAGGATCAGCTGGCGCGCGACTGGATCGATCGCGGGCGGGATGAACGGCGCCTCCACCGTCTCCAGCGCCGCGCCGATCGCCTCATCCAGCGCCGGATCACCGATCGAAACCAGCCTGGGCAGCAGCAGCGCTCCACCGCTCGCCCGCACGAACGCGTCGCGGATCGCACGGCGGGCGCGGTTGTTGGGCAGCAGCACCACGCCACGGGCCAGCCCCAGCGGCTCCTTGCCGAACCGCGCGAGCAGCCCGGCCGCCAGAGCATCGGCGAAGGCGCGATGCGGGGGGATCGTATAGATGCGGGGGTGGACGGTGTCGGACACGCGACGGGCGTAGCGGAGTTTGGGACGAGCGGGGAAGCGCCGATTTGTCCGCTCCGCATACCTCGGCTACGGCCCGGCCGCCTCTGTCCACCGGAACCCAGCTTGCGCCGATTCTTTCTTTTGTCCGTCGCCGTCCTGACACCCGCAATGGCATCCCCCGCGACAGCACGCGCGATCGAGGTGACCGTCGAGAATGTGCGGTCGACGGAGGGCATGATCTTTGTCCAGATCTGCCCGCAGAAGCAGTTTCTCGGCACCTGCGCGATCGGCCAGAAAGTGCCCGCACGGATCGGCAAGGTCGTCGTCCGCTTCGCCGACGTGCCACCGGGCACCTATGCCGCGATGGCCTTCCATGATCGCAACGACAATGGCGTGCTCGACAAGCGTTTTGCGCTGCCACGCGAGGATTTCGGCTTTTCGCGCATGGAGCACGTCCCCCGCCTGCCGCCCCGTTTCAGCGATTATGCCTTCACGCATGACGGCGAGGATCAGGCGATCACGGTGAAGCTCAGCTATTATTTCGGCTGAGCCGGGGTCGATACGCAGGCTGCGAGCCCGGCCTTGTCGCACAGCGCGATCGGATCCGTTTCCAGCAGGTCCAGCGATCGCACCATCGCCGCCGTTCCCGCCTTGTATGTCTGGAAGTGCGGCGAGGCGAGATGCGCCTCATAGGCGGCCTGGTCGGCATAGACCTCGGTCAGCCGGATGCGGTCGGGCTGTCCTTTGACGGCGACCGCATAGAGCATCAGTACGCCCGGCTCGGTTCGGATCGACGTCTCGATTTCCTCGCGCAGCAGCACTCGATAGGCATCCAGCCGGGTGGGATCGATCCGCAGCTCGGCCAGTCGCACGATCGGCATCGCAATCCGCGCTCCAGTCTGCGCCATGGCCGCACCTCCCTGCAGCGCCGCCAGCGCGCCGATCAAAGCCGCGCCGCGCATCACAAGCCGCGTTCGTCGAAGACCTTCCGGGCGATTTGCAGCGCCGTCATCGCCGGAGGCCACCCCGCGTAGAAAGCGGTCTGCGTGATCGCGGCGACGATCTCTTCCTTCGTCAGCCCATTGTCGATGCCCTTGCCGAGATGGAAAGGCAGTTCGTTGACCCGGTAAAGCGCGGCAAGATTGGTGATCGTCACGAGGCTGCGATCGCGTGGCGACAGGCTCTCGTCCGCCCAGACCGTGCCGAACAGGATCTTGTCCGTGATCTCGGCCAGCTGCGGCGCGAGATCGCCGAAGGCCTTGCGCGCGTTGGTGGGTTCGTCGGTCACCGGGTCGGTCCTTCCGCATATTGGGCATCGGTCACGGGTTCGAGCCATTCGACATTCCTGCCGTCGAGCGACTCCTGCACGGCGATGTGCGTCATCGCGGTCGTCGGGCTGGCGCCGTGCCAATGCTTGTGGCCGGGCGGGCACCAGATCACGTCGCCGGCGCGGATCTCCACGATCGGCTCGCCCTCGCACTGCGTCCAGCCGCAGCCGGCCGTCACGATCAGCGTCTGGCCGAGCGGGTGGGTGTGCCAGTGGCTGCGCGCGCCGGGCTCGAACGTCACCGCCGCGCAGGAATGGCGCGCCGGGGCCGGCGGCGCGTTGAGCGGATCGATCCTCACGACGCCCGTGAAGAAATCCGACGGGCCCTTTTGCGACGGCTGCGATCCCGCACGCTTCAATTCCATGATCGTGTCTCCTGCGAAGCACCCGATCTATGCCCGCCGGGATCATCCGGTTAGAGCGGCAAACGCGCATGTGGTTATGAGGAAAATTCAGTAATGGGCCGCGCGAGCATCCATGAGCTGGCCGCGTTCGTCTCGATCGCGCGGACGGGGACCTTCACGCGCGCGGCCGCCCAGCTCGGCGTCTCGCCCTCGGCGCTCAGCCATTCGATGCGCGCGCTGGAGGAAAGGCTGGGCGTACGGCTGCTCACCCGCACCACGCGCAGCGTCGCGCTGACCGAGGCGGGCGCCCGGCTGCTCGCCGGGATCGGACCGCGCCTCGACGAAATCGATGCCGAGCTGGATGCGCTGACGGCGCTGCGCGACAAGCCTGCGGGCACCGTCCGCATCACCGCGACCGAGCATGCCGCGACATCGGTATTGCTGCCCGCCATCGCGCGGCTGCTGCCCGATTATCCGGACATCAAGGTGGAGATCAGCACCGACATCGGCCTGACCGACATCGTCAACGAACGCTTCGATGCCGGCGTCCGGCCGGGGGACATCATCGCCCGGGATATGATCGCGATGCCGATCGGTCCGCATCTGCGCATGGCCGTGGTCGGCTCACCCGCTTATTTCGCGGGCCGCGCCGCGCCACTGAGCCCGCACGATCTGACGCACCACAACTGCATCAATCTGCGCCTGCCCACGCATGGCGGCATCTATGTGTGGGAATTCGAACAGGACGGGCGCGAGCTGAACGTGCGCGTGGACGGGCAGATGGTGTTCAACAACAGCGCGCTGATGCTGAGGGCGGCGGTGGCGGGGCTGGGTCTCGCCTATCTCACCGAGGGGCAGGTGAAGCCGCATGTGGAGAGCGGCGAGCTGATCCGCGTGCTGGAGGATTGGTGCGATCCCTTCCCCGGCTATCATCTCTATTATCCCAGCCGTCGTCAGCCGACCCCGGCCTTCCGCCTGTTGCTGGAGGCGCTGCGCTACCGCGGCTGAGGGCGCGCAGGCACGATCAGGCGATCGCCGCTCCGCCGAACGCCTGCGGCAGGCGCACCTCGGCGCGGAAGCCGTCCGGCCCGCGTATCAGGCGCACATCGCCACCATGGGCGCGCGCGATCGAGCGGCAGACGGCCAGCCCCAGGCCCGATCCCTTCTTGTCGGAGGCGATCGCCTCGTCGCTGCGATAGAAAGGCTCGAACACGCGCTCCAGCTCCTCCTCGGGAAGCCCCGGCCCCTCGTCGATGATCTCGGCGACCACATCCTCGGCCTCGGTGCGCAGCCGCACGCGGGCGCGGGTGCCGTATTTCACGGCGTTTTCCAGCAGGTTATCGAGCAGCCGCCGCATGCCGAGCACGTCCACCTCGACCGGCGCGCGATCCGCCTGTTCGACCGTCACGTCGCCACCCACGAGGCGCGCATCCTCCACCACGTCGTCCACCAAAGTCCGCAGATCCAGCCGCTCGCGCGCGCCGGGGGTGGAGGCATCGCGGATGAATTCGATGACCTGCGCGATCATCGCCTCCATTTCCTCGACCTCTTCCAGCAGGCCATCGCGCACGTCGTCGTCGCCCACATCCTCGATACGGAAGCGCATCCGGGTGAGCGGGGTGCGCAGATCGTGGCTGATCGCGCCGACCATCGCCGTCCGATCGTCGACGAAGGCGCGCAGGCGGCCCTGCATCAGATTGAAGGCGTGCGCGGCGCGACCGATCTCGGCCGGCCCGTCCAGCGGGACGATCGCGGCGGAGGGCTCACGGCCCAATTGCTCGGCGGCGCGCGCGAAGCTCTGCAGCGGAGTCACCAGCCGCCGCGCGAACAGCCAGCCGAGCGGCAGCACCACGCCGAGCGCGATCGCGAACCACAGCAGCACGCGCTTCTGCCAGCTGTTCAGGAAGGGCGGCGGGGCGGGCTGCACCACGGCCCAGCGCCCGTCGGGCAGCTTCAGCGAGGCGACGAAATCGCCCTCCACGAACGGCGCCTGCGCGAGACCGAAGAGACTACGCCGCGTGGGCGTGATCTGGATCGGCGGGCCGGCCGGCTCCTCATAGGGCAGCATCTGCGGCCCCTCCTCGAACCCCGGAGCCCTCAGCGGCGGGATGACGGGGGCCTGGGCGAACGGCGCGGGAAAGTTCGGCGAGATCGTCTGCGGCGCGGTTTCCTGCACGTGCAGGCTCGGGCCGGAGCGGGGCTGCGCGCCCTGCAGCGGCTCTATCAGAAGCGGCGGCGCCACGCGCTGCGGCGCCACCGATTGCACCTGCGCCTGCGCGATCAGCGCCCGATCGGACAGCACGCGCCCCGCATTGCCCATGAACAATTGGCCGAGCGGCCGTCCACCCAGCGGCGGCGCGAAGCCCGGCGTGTTCGCACCGGGCCGGGCCGCCGCGACGCCACCGATCGGCACCTGCGTGGTAGCCTGCCCGGTGGCCGCAGCCGTCGCGGCGGCGTTGATCGCCCCACTGACCACGGGCAAGGCCGAGACGGCGGCCGGAACGGCGTCGGCGGCGGCCTGCCCCCCGCGCAGCAGGCCCGGCACCGCCGCGCCATTGTCGCCGGGGATGAACAGGCCGTTCCCGGCGAAACGCGGATCGATGCTGACGAGCGGGTGCGTGCTATCCTGACGCGACAGCATCTGCCCGCGCAGTTCGGCGACACGCGCTCGACCGGGCGGCGCGATCTGGCCCATCTGCCCGGGCTGCATGCCGGGCACCGGCGCCTGCCCCGGCTGTCCGGTCTGCCCCGCCGACCCCATCTGGCCGATCATCGCCCCGCGCGCCATCAGGCCCGGCGGCAGCATATCGCGCGAGACGGCGGCCCCTTCCAGCCGATGCCCGCCCGGCAGCGTCGCCAATCCCGGCGCGAACTGGGCGAGGATGAGATGCGCCTGCGGCGCGTCCGCCGTGAACGCGGCCGGCTTGAAGGGCGGCTGGAACGCCTCGTTCGCCGCCGCCTTGAACGGCGGGGCGAAGCCGTCATTGGCCATCGCCATCGTGCGCGCGGCGGCGGTGCCGGCGAAGGGCAGCGGCGTATAGAAAGCCAGCGTCACGCGCCGGGGATCGACCCCGATCAGCTTGGCCAGTTCGCTGCGCGACCGCTCGGACACCAGCCAGCCCGATCCGTTCACGTCCGGCGGGCCGGGCTGGACGATGCGCTGCAGCCCATTGCCGTGCAGATCCGCCTCCGGATCGTTGACCAGCGCCTCGGCGATATCGTCGAGCCCATATTGCGGGGCGGGCGCGGGCGGCAGCAACAGCGTGAGCATCAGCGTCACGATCTGCGCGACGAACAGACCGCCCACGAGCAGCGCCATGATCTGCAATGCCAGCGGCGGCCCCCGCCAGCGCGGCCAGCGAACCCTGTTCATGCCCTCATCTTATACCAAAGCGCGCGCGGGCGCGATCGGGCGCCCCTCCAGCATGCTCCATCGGACCACGATGTTGCACGCAGATTTCAGCGGTGACGCGACGAAAGGCGCTGTCCGCTACCAGCCCAGCCGCTCCGCAAGCTCGGCGCGGGGCCCGGTCGGATCGATTCCCGCCGTCGCCAGCCAGGCATCGTCGAAATAGGTGGAGGCATAGCGGTTGCCGTCGTCGCACAGGATCGAGACGATCGATCCCGTCTGGCCCGCCGCCGCCATCCGCGCCGCGATCGTGGCGCAGGCCCACAGGTTCGTGCCGGTCGATCCACCACAGCGCCGTCCCAGCCGCTCGCTCAGCAGGCGCGCGGCGGCGACGCTCTGGGGATCCGCCACGGCGATCATCTCGTCCACCAGATCGGGCAGGAAACTGGGCTCGACGCGCGCGCGGCCGATCCCCTCGATCCGGCTGCCACACGATTCCAGTTCCGTGATCGAGCGATCCGCCCAGTGGCGATGAAAGACCGATCCCGCCGGATCGGCCACGCACAGCTGCGTGGCCAGCCGCCGGTAGCGCACGAAGCGACCAATCGTGGCGGAGGTGCCCCCCGTCCCCGCCCCGCACACCACCCAGGCGGGAATGGGATGCGGCTCCTTGGCCATCTGCGCATAGATGGATTCGGCGATATTGTTGTTGCCGCGCCAGTCGGTCGCGCGCTCGGCATAGGTGAACTGGTCGAGATAGACGCCGCCCAGTTCGCGGGCGAGCCGCTCCGCCTCGCCATAGGCATCGCCCGGCCGATCGACGAAATGGCTGCGGCCGCCATGGAAGGCGATCGCCTCGATCTTCTCCGCCGCCGTATTCCGGGGCACGACCGCCACGAACGGCAAACCCAGCATCCGCGCGAAATAGGCCTCCGACACGGCGGTCGATCCGCTGGACGCCTCGACGATCGTGGTGCCCGGCCCGATCCGCCCGTTGCACAGCGCATAGAGGAAGAGCGAGCGCGCCAGACGATGCTTGAGGCTCCCGGTGGGGTGGCTGGATTCGTCCTTCAGATACAGGTGGATGCCCGGAAAGGCCGGCATCGGCACGGGCACCAGATGCGTATCCGCCGAGCGGTTATAGTCCGCCTCGATCCGCCGCACCGCCTCGTCGATCCAAGAGCGATCGGGGCGGGCGGGGGCGAGGACGGCGGGGGACATGTGCATCGCCTTTGCCTAGCGGATTGACGGAGGGCGCGGCTAGGACCCAGCGGCCTCTTTTTCCGTCTCCCCACGAACATCCCTAGCTGATGCCGCGCGCCTTCATCCGGGCGATGGCCCCGTCGAGGGCGTCGATCGTGCGGGTGCGCTCGTCTTTGGCCATGGCACGATCACGGGCGATATCGTCACGCGCCTCCTCCATCGATCGGATCACCTGCGTGTTGAACGCGGCCTTGTCGCACAGAGCGAGCTTGCGCCAGTCGCGCTCGCCCGCCGCCACCGGCGTGCCCCGTGCCGCACAGGTCGACACCATCTCGGCGCGCGCCTGATCCAGCGACTGGCCGAAGATTACGCGGACATTCGACATGCGGATCGGATCCTGCGCGGCCAGATCCCGATCACGCGCGGCCTGCGCCCGATCCCGGTCGGCCTGCGCCCTGTCCCGATCGGCCTGCTGCCGATCCCGTTCGGCCCACTTCCGATCGCGCTCGGCCATTGCCGAGTCGCGACGGGCCTGTGCCCGGTCACGCATCGCCTGCGCCTCCGCCAGCGCGCGAGCCCGCGCCTCGGCCCGCGTTTCAGGGCGGCGATCCACCGTGACCGAGCCGTCCGCCTGATGATGGATGTGCGTCACCTGCATCGGCGCCTGGGGCGCGACCGGCGCTGCGGGAGGCGCAGGCGGCACAGGCGAAGCCGGATCGGCGGGTGGCGCGGGCGGCGCCGGCATGCCCACCGGATCGGCCATTGCGACAGACTGCGTGGCCTTCGCCCGGACGGGTGCGGCCATATCCTCGGCAAGCGACATATCCGGCGATGCGGGCGCCACAGCGGCAGCCGGCGTCGCCGCCCCTGTCTCGATCCGAACCGCGGCACGGCCACCCGACGCCGTGGCCCCCAGCCCCGCGACCGTCGCGACGGTCGCCAGCATCACGCCCGCGGCGCGGCGCCCGAAACCCAGTCGACCACGCTTGATCATCGTCAGCCTCCTCTTGATCTCGTCGGTGCGATTGAAGGCGCAGGCAGCGGCAGGCGCACGGCCCACGGTCGATTTCACGAGCGCGCTGCCATAGGCATACAGCTCCTCGGGCGCGGCATCGGCCAGCACGGTGGCGTCGCACGCCAGCTCCTGATCGGCGCGGAAGCAGCGATAGGCGATGTGCGCGATCGGGTTCCACCAGTGGAGCGCGACGATTCCGATCGCGGCGACATTGGCGAGCAGATCCTTGCGATCGTGATGCGCGCCCTCGTGCAGCAGCGCCTGGCGCCGCTCGCTGGAGGAATAACGATCGAGGAAGTCACGCGGCAGGAAGATGCGCCGCCGCATCACACCCGAGGCGATCGGCCCCTCCACGCCATCGCTGACGAAGATCTCGACGCCCGCGCTGGTCGAAAGGTGGGTGGCACCTCGCATCGCCCGCGCCACGAACAGGCGGTAGCGCAGCATCTGCCAGCCGAAGAACAAAGCCGCCCCCGCCAGCCACGCGCCGATCAGCAACGAGATCCAGTCCGGTCCGGCGGGCACGGGGCCCGTGTCGAGCGCGGCCTGCAGTTCTGGCGGCAGCCCGAGCGGTTCGGGAGCGGCCAGGCCGAGGTCCAGATTGACGTTCGCAGGCGCCGTCATTTCGGCCGTCGCCGTCAAGACCGCGAACGGCTTCAGCAGCATATGATGCCCCGGCACCGGCGGCAGCACCATCCGCACGAGCGGGATCAGCCACAATGCATAAGCGACGCGCGCGCCGAACCAGCGGCTCACGGGGCGACGCACTATGAGGACGAGCAGCATCAGCAGGCTCGACATGGAGAGCGTTTCGACGATCCACTGGTTCATGGCCGCAACTCCTTCAGCAGGGCTTCGAGTTCCGCGATATCGGCCTCGCTGAGCGCCTGACGCTCGGCGAGATGCGCCACCAGCGGCGCCGCGCGACCACCGAACAGGCGATCGACGAGGCGGCTGGATTCGCGCGCGACATAATCGCCGCGCTCCACGGCCGGGCGATACAGGTAACGCCGGCCATCCTCCTCATGGGAGAGCGCGCCCTTGGCGAGCAGGCGGCCCAGCATCGTCTTGACGGTGCGGTCGCTCCAGCCCCGCGCGGGATCGATCCGCTCGGTCACCTCGACGGCGGTGAGGGGCGAATCCGCCCACAGCACCTCCATCAGCACATGCTCGCCTTCGCTGATCCGTTCGGACATCCACCACCTCCGATTACAGACGTAATCATAACGATTACACATGTGGTCGTCAACGCGGGAATGACGCCGGAATGCTGAACGGGAGATGACAGGCGGACAGACACATCGACCGGCTGGCACGCCGACCGAGACACGGGGAGACTCCGTCAAAACCGGTCAGCCCAAAAGAAAAGCCCCGCACTCCTGCGAAAGGAGCACGGGGCTATCCGGTAAAACGTTTGCAGCTCCGCGCTCCCGCCTCCGCAGGAGCGCGCCACACTAAAAGCGAACGCTCGGCGCGCTTACGCGGCGGCGACGCCCTTTTCGCGCATGAGTTCGGCCAGCTCGCCGCTCTCATACATTTCCATCATGATGTCGGAGCCGCCGACGAACTCGCCCTTCACATAGAGCTGGGGAATGGTCGGCCAGTTGGAATAATCCTTGATGCCCTGGCGCACCGCCTGATCCTGCAACACGTCGATCGACTCGAACTCGACACCGAGATGCTCGAGGATCGCGATCGCGCGGCTGGAAAAGCCGCACTGCGGGAAGAGCGGCGTGCCCTTCATGAACAGCAGCACGTCATTGCCTTTGACGGCAGCGTCGATGCGGGCCTGCGCGTCCGTGGTGGCGGTGGTCATGGTCGGTTTCCTCTGGAGCCTTCAGGCGGGAAGGGCTGTGGTCAGTTGCAGGGCATGGAGCACGCCGCCCATCCGCCCGCCCAGCGCATCATAGACGCGCTGGTGCTGGCGGACGCGGGGCATACCCCGGAAGCTCTCGGCGACGACGCGCGCCGCATAATGGTCGCCATCCCCGGCCAGATCGGTAATCTCGATCTGCGCGTCGGGGATCGCATCCCGGATCATCGTCTCGATCTCGTCGGCGGTCATCGGCATCGATAAGGGCTCACTGGCTTTCGATCAGTTGGCGGCGCGCCTCGACGGTCGCGTCGTGCAGCGCGGATCGCACACGGCGATCGTCCATGTCCACATTGGCGCCGACCAGATCGCCCAGCACCTTGCGGATCACGTCCTCGTCGCCGGCTTCCTCGAAATCGGCCTGGACGACGGCCTTGGCATAAGCATCGGTCTCTTCGGGGGTCAGGCCCATCAGGCCGGCGGCCCAGGTTCCCACCAGCCGGTTGCGGCGGGCGGTGATCCGGAAGGCCATCTCTTCGTCGCGCGCGAACTTGCCTTCCTCGGCGCGCTCGCGATCTGAGAATTCTTTCATGTCGGCTCCCGTGGCGTTCGTGCGTGCAGATAGGCACGCCGATGCACCAGCGCAACGGATCGCCGCAAGAGGATCACTCCTCGACGAGCTTCATCAGCTTGCGCTCCACCGGCGCCAGCACCGGGCCCAGTTCGTGCCCGCGCTTGAGGACGGCACCGCCCTCCCCGATCAGCGCCCATTCGCCCTGACGGTTGCGCAGTGCCGGGCGCTTCTCGATCCGATATTCGGGCCGCTCGGACGATCGGCGGAAGCAGGCGAAGGAGGCCGCGTCGCGCCCGAACTGGATCGCATAATCGCGCCAGTGCCCGGCCGCGACCATCCGTCCGTAGAGATCGAGGATGCGCTGCAATTCAGCCCGGACGAAGATCACCTGCGCCGCATCGGGCACGGGAAAGGGCGTCACCACCCCCATCAGGCGCGCACCCCGCTCAGAAACCGCATCCCGTCGTCCCGCACGATCCGGCCATGCACGCGTGCGTCAGGCGCGCTCGCGATCCGGCGCGCTCGTCTCGTCGCGCTGCTCGATCAATTGGGCCAGCTTGGCGCGCAGCGTCTCCACCTCGCACTTCAGCAACTCCAGCTGCTGTGTCTGCGGATCGAAGCGTTCGCTGCAGGGCGTGCCATAGGGGATGAAGCTATTATAATTCTGCGCGTCCACCAAGGTGGGTCGTGCGGGAATGCCCGTCATCGTCGCGCCCGGCGGCACGTCACGCGTGACGACGGCATTCGCGCCGATGCGCGCGCCCTTGCCCACCGTGATCGGGCCCAGCACCTGCGCGCCCGATCCGATGATCACGTCATCCTCGATCGTCGGATGGCGCTTGCCGGCCACGCCATTGGCGGGATTGGTGCCGCCCAGCGTGACGCACTGGTAGATCGTCACATTGTCGCCGATCGCGGCGGTCTCGCCGATCACGGTGAAGCCATGATCGATGAAGAAATTGTCGCCGATCTTGGCACCGGGGTGGATGTCGATCGCGGAGACCATCCGGCCGATATGGTTCACCAGCCGGGCCAGGAACCACAATTCCGCCTCGAACAGCCAATGCGCGGCGCGGTGGAAGACCAACGCCCACACGCCCGGATAAAGCAGGATCTCCCACCGCGAACGCGGCGCGGGATCGCGCGCCTTCACGGAATCCAGATATCGGATGATGTCCCGCTTCATCAGTTCGTCACTCCCTGACGGCGGCACTTAGTCGCTCAGGCGACGAATTTCCATAACCGACCGGTACATAATCCGCGGGACGGCCTAAAGCCCCCCCATCCCGTTTGCACTGAGACTGTCTAAGCCTGTCCTGAGCGCCTGCCTTGGCAGGCAGTCGAAGGGGGCCGTTCCTCTTTCAACGCTGACGGAAAGCAGGACGGTGCTTCGACAGGCTCAGCACGAACGGTTTTTGAGGGCGATCGGTCCACGCCTACAGCCCCGCCAGCGATTTCCCGTGCTGCAGCACCATATCGCACAGCTTGGTCTTCATCTGCCCTTTCAGGTTCGCCAGCGACAGGCCCGATCCGTTGCCGGTCTGCACCACACCCGCCTGCCCCTGCGCGAAATCCTTCGAGGTCGTCACGCCGGGCTGGCCGGTGAGCGAACCGATCACGGACGAGGCATCCTGCCCGCCCAGCAGCTTGTTCTTCACGCAGAAGGACAGGAGCCCCGCCGCATTGCCCGCGCTGGTGGAGGCGACATTGGGCAGCATCCCGCCCAGCAGCCCCGAGGGCAGTTGCGCGGAGGCCGATCCGGCCAGCGAGAGGGAGGCCCATAGGGCCAGAGTCTGCGTCGTCATCCTCATCATCCGCTCCTTCTCTCTCGTTCGTTCAGTCCGCCTGCGCGGCGGCATGGGCCTGCGTGCCGCGCGTGATCACCCGATCCGATGCCAGCACCGCGTCGGGCGCGTGATCCGGCTCGGCCTCCAGCGCATCGTAAAGCGGGGCGAAATCGGTTTCGAGCGTCTGGCGCAGCAGATCCTCGAAACTGTCGATCACGAAATAGCTCTGCTGATAATCGTCGATCCGGTAGCGCGTCCGCATGATCCGCTTCAGATCGAAGCCGATCCGGTTGGGCGACGCATCCTCCAGCGCGAAATGGCTCTCGCCGAAGGACGAGACGATCCCCGCGCCATAAAGCCGCAGCCCGTCCGCACCCGCGATCAGCCCGAACTCCACCGTATACCAATAGAGACGGGAGAGCCGCTCGATCGCGCCCATCCCGGCCGCGCGCTGCCCGCCGCGCCCATAGGCCTGCATGTAATCGGCAAACATCGGGTGGGCGAGCAGCGGCACATGGCCGAACACGTCGTGGAAGACGTCCGGCTCCTCCAGATAATCCAGTTGATCGGGCGTGCGGATGAAATTGCCGGCCACGAAGCGCCGATTGGCGAGATGATCGAAGAAGACGGCATCGGGCACCAGCCCCGGCACCGCCACCACCTGCCACCCCGTCGCATTCATCAGCCGTTCGGACAAAGCCTCGAAATCGGGAATGCCGGGCTTGTCCATCCGCAGCAGATCGAGCCCGGCGAGAAATTCAGGTGCCACGCGGCCACGCAGCATCCCCGCCTGCCGCGCGAAAAGCGTGTCCCACATCGCATGGTCGGCCGCCGTATAACGCTGCCAGTCCTGCGGGATCGTCCAGTCGGCCGCCGCTCCCTCAGGCAGAAAATCGACCACGCCGCTCATTCGACTCCCAACTCTTTGGCGGCCGCATCGATCCGGCCGAGCGCGCCCTTGTCGTCCGAGAACACGCCGCGCGCCTTGGCATGCGCCTCTTTCGCCGCCACCTTGTCACCCAGCACCAGCCGCGCGCGCATCAGACGGATCCAGCCCTCCTCGTCGCGCGGCTGCTGCGAAAGGCGCGAGGCCAGCCGATCGACCATGCCGCGCGCCATCGCATCCTGTTCGGACGGGCTCATCCGCGCCGCATCCTGCATCTGGCCGGGCGTCGGCCCCGGTATGCCGTCGCTCGCCACGGTGCGCGGCGCCGGCGCGGTCGGCATGCGGCCCGCAACGTCGATCTTCTCGCGCTTGGCCACCTGCGTCACCAGCGTGCGGATCGAGTCGGCATACGGCGCGTCGGCCGGCGCATCGCGCAGCACCGCGATCCAGTCGTCGATCGCGCCCTTGTGATCGCCCGCCAGATCCTTGCGGACGGCCATGAAGTAGCGCGCGCGCGCATCCTTGGGATCGATTTGCAGCGCGCGGCCGAAGGCGTGGGCCGCATCCTCGTCCACGCCCTTCTTGTGGGCATAGACCAGGGTTTCGCCCAGCGCCGACCACAGCCCCGAATCGTTCGGCGCCTGCTCGGCCCCGCGCGCATAGGCCCTGGCCGCATCGTCGAAGCGGTTCATGTTGAAGTAGGACCAGCCCAGCATCCGCCAGCCTTCGGCATCCTTCGGATTCGCCTTCAGCCGCGCTTCCAGCGCCTGCACCATCTGATTGACGTCGCCCTGCGGCGCCTTCGGAGCCGTGGCGGCGCTGGGCGCAGCCCCCTGCCCGCGGCTTTCACGATAGCGCAGGCCGAGCGCGACGACCGCCGCCACCCCCGCCAGAACCAGAGCGTAAATCCCGATCCGGCTGGCGCCGATCCCACCCTGGCTCGCCAAATTCCTCACTCCCCCAAATACTTGCGCGCCCGGACCTCGATCGTCCGAGATATCGGCGCGCGCCGCACGCCTGCAACGGATGCGAACCAGGCTCCGTACCGTGTCGAAACCGTGTTTCACGTTGCCGGCTGATTTGCAGCCCGTAACGATCAAGGTCTAGCCTCTTGCGTCAGGGATGCTAGAGCAGGCGTTGGGGAAGGGGGAATGCTCCATGACGATGCATCGCGTCGCCATTATCGGGTCCGGGCCTGCTGGCCTGAGCGCGGCCGCGCACGCCGCGTCTCTGGGCCTCGATCATATATTGATCGAGAAGACGGACCACCTCTCCGATACGATCTACAAATACCAGAAGGGCAAGCACGTGATGGCCACGCCGAGCCAGCTCGTGCTGCGCTCGGACCTGCCGTTCGAGGCGGGCAAGCGCGAGGCGATCCTCGGTAACTGGAACGAGGGCACAGCCGGCCACAAGGTCAACGTGCTGATGGAGGCGGAGGTCACCGCCGTCACCGGCCAGATCGGCGACTTCACCATCTCGATCAAGGGCAAGCCGGACGTCAAGGCCGAGACGATCATCCTCGGCATCGGCACGCAGGGCAATCCGAACCGGATGCGCTGCCCCGTCGATGATGCCGCGATCGTCCAGTACACGCTGGACGACCCCGCCGAATATATCGACGAGCATATCACCGTGATCGGCGGCGGCGACGCGGGCATCGAGAATGCGCTGGGCCTCGCCGCCGATCCCGAGCAGCGCAACACCGTCACCCTCGTCAATCTCGGCGCCGAATTCCCGACCGCCAAGGATGCCAACGTCAAGCTGCTGCGCGCGGCCGAGGCCGAAGGCCGCATCACCGTGATGTGCGAGACGAGCACGTCCGCGATCGGCCCGGACACGATCAGCTTCGACACGCGCGACGGCGCGGTGACGATCCCGTGCAACCGCACGATCGCCCGCATCGGCTCCGCCCCGCCCCGCGCCTTCGTGGAAGCGTGCTGCGCCAGCTTCGAGGAGAAGGACGGGCGCAAGAGCGTCGTCCCCGGCACCGGCGTCCAGTTCGCCAGCCAGGATCGCATCTCCTATCCCAAGTTGTCGCCGACGTTCGAATCGACCGTGCCCGGCATCTACGTGATCGGCGCGCTGGCAGGCTATCCGCTGATCAAGCATTGCATGAACCAGGGCTATGACGTCGTCGAGTTCATCGCCGGCAACACGAGCCTGAAGCCCGCCGACGAGCCGATCCTGGAGCGGAAATTCTCCGGCCTTCCCTCGGGCGTCGCACGCGAGAACAGCGTCTCCGGCTGGCTCGACTATCTGCGCGAGAATGTGGAGATCCTGCACGATCTCTCGCCGCTGCAGATGCGCGAATTCATGCTGGACAGCGAGATTGCGGCGTTCGCGGCGGGCGAGGTGATCTTCCGCCGCAACGATCCCGGCTCCTCGCTGTTCGCGGTCGCCTCGGGCTCGGTCGCGGTCGAGGTCGCGCCGGGCGTGGATGTGATGATCGACAAGGGCTCGATCTTCGGCGAGGTCGGCCTGATTTCGGGCCGTCGTCGCGGCTCCACCGTCAGCGCCGCCAAGCCCTGCGTCCTCCTGGAAATCCCCCGCTCCGCCACGCTCAAGCTGATGAGCCAGGTACCCGCCGTGAAACGCGCGATCACGCGCATCTCCACCGAGCGCCAGCTTCTCCAGATGTTCGGCTCCGGCCTCACCCCCGCCGATCTGGCGGATGTGATGGAGCATTCGGAGATCAAGCAGATCAAGGCCGGTGAATCGATCCTCGTCGAGGGCGACGAGGGCCGTGACATCTACGTGATCCGCTCGGGCTCGATGATCGTGGAGAAGAAGGTCGGCTCCAAGCCCATCTTCCTCTCCTATCTCCCCGCCGGCTCCTACGTGGGCGAGATGGCGCTGATCGACGGCGGCACGCGCACCGCCACCGTGCGCGCGGCGATCAAGTCCGAAGTGCTGCGGATCGACGGCGACGCCTTCGCTGCCCTCCTCCAGAAACATCCCAAACTGCTGGAGCGCGCCAAGAAGGACATGGCCTCGCGCCGGCAGGTCAACAGCTTCATCGAGGAGCGCAAGGAGGATTTCGGCGGCGCCGTCGATCTTTATTCCTCGGTTGCGGGCTTCCTGATCGAGAACGGCATCGGCGAGGCGACCGACGTTCTGCTGATCGACGAGAAGCTCTGCGTCGGCTGCGACAATTGCGAGAAGGCCTGCGCGGACAGCCACGAAGGCCTGTCGCGGCTCGATCGCGAGGCGGGGCGCACCTATGCGCACCTCCACGTCCCCACCTCCTGCCGCCATTGCGAGCATCCGCACTGCATGGCCGATTGCCCGCCCAACGCGATCCATCGCGGGCCGGACGGCGAGGTGTTCGTCGACGACAGCTGCATCGGCTGCGGCAATTGCCAGCGTAACTGCCCGTATGGCGTGATCCGGCTGGACAAGGTGCCGCCGAAGAAGCCGGGCCTGCTCTCCTGGCTGTTGTTCGGGCGCGGCCCCGGCCCCGGCGAACCGTCCCACAAATGGGTGCACGACAATATGCCGGCGGGCGTCGAGAAGCCCAAGAAGGCGATCAAGTGCGACATGTGCTCGGGCATCGACGGCGGCCCCGCCTGCGTCCGCGCCTGCCCCACCGGCGCCGCGATCCGCGTCGCGCCGGAGGAATTCCTGACCATCTCGCGCCTGGGGGCGGAGCGGTGAGCATGCTCCCCGCCCACCCTCCCCAGCCGTTTGCTTCGAGCGAAGGTTTGAGCCTGTCGAGAACCGCAGTCGAGAAGGTTCTCGACGGTCGCATCTCGGCAAGCTCGATGCTGCTCGAACCAAACGGTGTTGAAGAGAGCGCGCGCTGATGGCCAGCCGCTCCTCCCCCCGCAAGCAGGTCCGCCGCTCGGCCGCGCTCCTGCACGAAAGCTTCCTGCGCCATCGCAACTGGCGCTGGGCGAAGATCGCAAGCGCGCTCTGCCTCGTCCTGATCCTGATCTACGCGTTCGACAATCCGGTGCCCCGGCCCGAGGGCGACACCGTCTATGGCTATACGCTCGGCACGATCGGCTTCGCGCTGATCCTGTGGCTGACGGCGCTCGGCATCCGCAAGCGGCGCATGTCGCCGGGCGTCTGGTCGCTGAAGGCGTGGACCTCCGCACATGTGTGGCTGGGCCTGTCGCTGATCGTGATCGGCACGCTCCACACCGGCTTCCATTTCGGCTGGAACGTCCACACGCTCGCTTATGCGCTGATGATGCTCGTCATCGCCTCCGGCCTGTTCGGGATCGGCGTCTATGCGGCTTTGCCCTCCAAGCTTTCCGAAAATCGCGGTGAGCTGACCGAGACGCAGATGCTGGAAGGCCTGCGCTCGCTCGATCGCCAGCTTCATTCCGCCGCCCAGCCGCTGGGTCCGCGCGCCGCCGCGCTGATCCAGGCCTCGCTGGACGAGGATGCGTTCGGTGGCGGGCTGCGCGCGCGCCTGCGCTCGGGCGCGCTGGAGAATGCCACGACCGAGGCCGAGCATGGCCTGCGCGAGATGAAGGGCGAAATCCCGCCCGACGCGATGGAGCGGCTGAAGGCGCTGCTGGGGCAGAAGCACAGCCTCGTCGCGCAATTGCGCCGTCACCTGCGGCTGCGCGCGATCCTCGAAATCTGGCTCTACGTGCATGTGCCGACGACGATCGCGTTGATCGCCGCTCTGATCGCGCATGTCGTGTCTGTCTTCTTCTACTGGTGAGGGCGGGATGGCGTTTCTGATCCATGCCGTCTCGGCATCCGCCACAGGCCGCGAGATCCGCCGCAGCCGCCGCGTGGAAGGCGAGCGCGTCTCGATCGGCCGCGATCCCGGCTCCGATATCGTCCTCACCGATCTCGAGGTCACGCTCGAGCATGCCACGCTCGTCCAGACCGGGCCGCACCGCCTGATCGTCCGCTCGCTGAAGGGCGTGCCCTTCACGGTCGACGGCCGCTCGACGCAGGAGGCCGAGGTCGATGCGCGCGCCGGCGCCGAGGTCCGCATCGCGGGCTTCCGCCTCGAAATCGCATGGGACGAGGCCGAGCAGGCGATCGGCGTCACCGTCGAGCGCTTCGGCGCGGTCGCCGCCTCCGCCGCCGATGAGGAGCGCGACGAACGGCAATTGTTCACGCTCGCGGGCGTCGCCCCCTCGCGCCGCCTGATGGCGTGGGGCGGCGCGCTGCTCGTCCTGCTGCTGTTCCTCGCCTGGCCGATCGCCTCTTATGTGAATGCCGGCCACAAGACGCTCACGGCCGAGCAGATGGCGGCGGGCACGGCCGGCTTCCATGGCGATCGCAGCTGGTCGGCCGGGCCGCTCTCGTCGGCCCACGCCGGGCTCACCAACGATTGCACCGCCTGCCACGCCAAGGCCTTCGTCTCGGTGCGGGACGAGAGTTGCAAGACCTGCCACACCACCGTCCACGATCATGCCGATCCGGAAAAGCTGCGCGTCGCGCTGGCGCCGGACACGATCGGCGGCAAGCTCAGCCTCGCCGTCGCCCACGCCTTCAATCGCCCCGCCGGGCGCTGCGTGGATTGCCACACCGAGCATAAGGGCAACGACACCCGGATCGCCGTGCCCAACCAGAAATTCTGCGCGGATTGCCACGCCGATCTGAAGGAAAAGCTGCCCGAGACGAAGCTGGGCGACACGAAGGATTTCGGCTCCGGCCATCCCGAATTCCAGCCCGCCATCCTGATCAAGCCCGGCGACCAGCCGATCTTCCAGCGCACGTCGCTGGATGCGCATCCGAAACAGGAGACCGGCCTGATCTTCCCGCACGATCTGCATCTGTCCGCTACCAACGGCGTCGCGCGCATGGCGCAGGCTTTGGGTCAGGTGAAGAGCGGCGGGCTCGATTGCGCGGGCTGCCACACGCCCAATCGCAACGGCGCGGGCTTCCTGCCGGTGACGATGGAGAAGGATTGCCAGTCCTGCCACAGCCTCGCCTTCGGCCGACGTGACGGCCAGATCCGCACCTTGCGCCATGGCGAGGTGGATCAGGCGATCGCGCAGGTCCGCGATTTCTATGGCGCGGGCGGCGGTACGCCGGTCCAGCCTCTCGCCGGCTATATGCGCAAGCGCCCCGGCGATTTCGCCGCCGCTCAGGTCGCGAGCCTGCAGGGCATCAGCGGCACCGCGGGCCAGGCGATCCGCGCGATGTTCGCGCCGGATGGCACCTGCGCCGATTGCCACCGCATCACCGGCCCGTCGCGTCCCGGCGCACTGGATTACAAGATCGCCGCCGTCACCCTGCCCGATCACTACTTCGTGAACGGCTGGTTCGATCATCGCGCGCACACGACCGAGGATTGCGCCTCCTGCCATGCGGCGCCGAAATCGAAGGATGCGCGCGACGTGCTGATCCCCGGCATCGCCAATTGCCGCACCTGCCATGTCGGCGAAAATGGTGGCGGAATCGCAAAGAAAGCGCAGGTGGCGTCGGGCTGCGCGATGTGTCACGTCTATCATAAGGATGATCGGCGCGCGGCGACGGCAGCCAATCGAGAAGAGAAAAGAAAGTTCACGCAACCTTCGGCCACCACTTCCGTAAGGAATAGTGAGTAGGAAGGTGAATGGGGGGCCAACACCGATGCTGATCGCGCAGATTTCCGATTTGCACATCGGTTTTGAGCGATCAAACCCGGACGAGCCCAATCTGCAGCGCCTTCATCGCGTCCTTGATCGTATCCTCGCGTTGAACCCCCTGCCCGATCTGCTGATCGCCTCGGGCGATCTTACCGAATATGGCGACGAGGAAAGCTATGCCGTCCTCGCCGCGGCCCTCGCCCGCTGCCCGATGCCGGTCCATCTGATGACCGGCAATCACGATCTGCGCGGGCCGATGGCACGCATCTTCCCGAATACGCCGGTGAGCGAGGGCTTTATCCAGCAGGTGATCGAGGGCCCCGGCCTGCGCCTGATCCTGCTCGATACGCTGGAGGAAGGCCGTCATGGCGGCGCCTTCTGCGAGGTCCGCGCCGGCTGGCTCGCCGCCCGCCTGTCCGAAGCGCCGGACACGCCGACTTTGATCTTCCTCCACCATCCGCCGCAAGGCGTGGGCATCCCCTGGATGGATCCGGCCCCCAACGAGCCGTGGATCGCCCGCCTGCACGGCGCCCTCGCAGGCCACGCCCAGGTGATGGGCCTCGTCTCCGGCCACGTCCACCGCTCCAGCCACACGAGCTGGGCGAACGTGCCGCTCACCATCTGCCCCTCCACCGCGCCCGAAGTGGGCTTGGTGCTCACCCCCCTCGATCCCGCCACGCCCGACGATCGCGCGCTGATCGAGGATGGCGATCCCGGCTTCGCGCTCCACAGCTGGGAGGAAGGCCGCCTCACCACCCTCTTCGGCGGCTGCCCGCCCACCGTGCTGGCGGCCTACACGCCCAAGCTCCAGCCGATGATCGCCTCGATGCTGGCCGAGCGCGCGGGCTGAGGAGGATCGTGCCCGGCCGATCCCGTCGCTCAAACATTTCCCTCGCTCGCTCCAATCTCCGCTGCATTGAGGATCGGCCGCGTTTCCCCTAAGGGCGCTCGCTCGAAAGGACGAATGATGGCGACGAATTGGACGCCCGATAGCTGGCGCGGGTACGAGGCAAAGCAGCTCCCCAAATATCCCGACATCGCGGCCGTGGAGGCCGCGGAGAAGGAATTGCGCCGGTCGCCGCCGCTCGTCTTTGCGGGCGAGGCGCGTTCGCTGAAGGCCGATCTGGCGCAGGTGTCGGAGGGCAAGGCCTTCCTGCTGCAAGGCGGCGATTGCGCGGAGAGCTTCGCCGAATTCCATCCGGACAATATCCGCGACACGTTCCGCGTGATCCTGCAGATGGCGGTCGTCCTCACCTATGCGTCGAAGATGCCGATCGTGAAGGTCGGCCGCATGGCGGGCCAGTTCGCCAAGCCGCGCTCGGCCGATACCGAGACGATCAACGGCGTGGAACTGCCCTCCTATCGCGGCGACAATGTCAACGACATCGCCTTCACGCCCGAGGCGCGCCGCCCCGATCCGCAGCGGATGGTGCGCGCTTATTCGCAGTCGGCGGCGACGCTCAACCTGCTGCGCGCCTTCGCGCAGGGCGGCTATGCGAATTTGCAGCAGGTCCACCGCTGGACGCTGGATTTCATGGGCCGCAGCCCCTGGGCCACGCAATATCAGCAGCTGGCCGATCGCATCGGCGACGCGCTGGCCTTCATGGCGGCCTGCGGCGTCAATCCGCAGACCGTGCCGCAGCTCTCCGGCACCAGTTTCTACACCAGCCACGAGGCGCTGCTGCTCCAGTATGAGCAGGCGCTGACCCGGCAGGACAGCCTGACCGGCGACTGGTATGACACCAGCGCGCATATGGTGTGGATCGGCGATCGCACGCGCTTCGAGGGATCGGCGCATGTCGAGTTTCTGCGCGGCGTCGGCAATCCGATCGGCCTGAAGTGCGGCCCCAGCCTGGAGCCGGACGCGCTGCTGCGCATGCTGGACACGCTGGACCCGGCGCGCGAGCCCGGCCGCATCACTTTGATCACGCGCTACGGTCACGATCAGATCGAGAAGCATCTGCCGAAGCTCGTGCGCGCGGTGAAGCGCGAGGGGCGCCCGGTCGTGTGGTCGTGCGACCCGATGCACGGCAATGTCGTGAAGGCCGCCAACGGCTACAAGACGCGCCCGTTCGAGCGGATCCTCGCCGAGGTGCGCGGCTTCTTCGCCGTGCATCGCGCCGAGGGCACGCATGGCGGTGGCATTCATGCCGAGATGACCGGCCAGAACGTCACCGAATGCACGGGCGGCGCGATCGCGGTGACCGAGCAGGGTCTGGCCGATCGCTATCACACGCATTGCGATCCGCGCCTCAATGCGGGCCAGAGCATCGAGCTGGCCTTCCTGCTGGCCGAGATGCTGAACCAGGAAATGCGCGAGCGGGAGAAAGCGGCGGCTTGAGCCCCCGCCCCCTCCCGGCCTAGAGCAGGCGCATGCCGGAAACCGGGCGCTGATCCTCGTCAGCGCCCGGCCGGTGGTGGGAGGCATGAATGGTACGGTTTGGCGGTGCGTGTGTGGCGGCGGCGATCGCGGTCGCGGCGGTTTCGGGTCTGGCTCCCCAGCGCGCCCTGGCGGCGGCCTCCACGACTGATTTCAAGCCCGGCCCGGATGGCAGCCTCGTCCATACGCCCACCGGTCTGCGCTTCCCGCGCACGGCGGAAGGCTTCACCCGCACCGCCACCGTCTCGCTCGATCCGGCGGGCGACTATGCGACCATCACCTATGAAAGCGGCAAGGGCGCCAAGCGGATCGTCGCGCAGATCGCGCTCGTGCAGATCCGCGACATGACCGCACTCGAACATTATGCCGCGATGGCGCCGCGCATCGGCACCTATTTTCCGGGCCTGACGTTCGATCAGGTGAAGCCCCTGTCGGATGGGCCGCTCAGCCTTCCCGGGGTGGCGCCGCGCGACGCGTGGCAGGGCCATTTCTCCGCCTCGCGCGGCGACCAACCCTACATGCTCAGCCTCTCGACGCTGGACATGGGCGCCTGGGCCGGGCGCGTGGCGGCCGCCTATCCCGAAGCCGACACGGCCGACGCGCGCACCCGCCTCAACACCCTCGTCGCGCAGATCCGCGCCACCGGGCCGCATCACACCCACGCCGCCCCCTGACGCCGCACCGTCACATATTGCGGCTTTGTGGGGCGACACCATATCGGAACTGCAACGATAACGACGAGGTCGTGACGATGATCGCAGCGGACTGGACCGAGGGAAAATCGGTCGACGTGACCACCCATAGCGGTGTCGCGCTCCACATCCGCCGGTATCAGGCGGGGGACAAGGAGGCGATGTTCGCCTTCTTCCAGGGCGTCGCCGCCGCCGATCGTACCTTCCGTTTCCCGGATACGGAGGGGGAGGTGGGCAGCCTTGAACTCGCGTCGCTGGAGGCGCCCGCCACCAGCCTCGTCGCCTATAATGACGACGGCCTCCTCGTCGCCTCGTCGACGCTCACCCCGATCGAGCGCGAGGGAACGGCGGATGTGGCGGTCTCGGTGCTGGAGCCCTGGAAGGCGCGCGGGCTGAGCTGGTCGCTGCTGGAAACCACGCTGGATCTCGCGCGACAGGCCGGTTTCCGGCGCGTGACCGCCACGGAAATCGGCGCCGATCACGATGCGATCAATCTGGCGCACCGCATGGGCTTCGCCACCCGCCTCGTCTCGGCCGATCCGGTCCTGTTGTCCCTGACCTGGACGATCGACGCCTGAGCAGCGCCTGCCGGCGTCGCCATCGATATCGCCGGCTAAACCGCCCGGACATGTTGCCGGATCGCCCCACCCCGTGCCTATCCGCGCGGGGCACGTAGGCGTTCGCCCTTTCCCCGCAGAGCCTCCGGCCATCCAAACCACTGAATATCGCGCGATTTTACCTTGAAACACTCTCCAGCAATGTTTCGTCACGAAAGTCGATCCATGATGATAAACCCGCCAATACGGCCCTCTCGCGCGATCATCTATTTAAATAAAAAATGATCAACCTCGCTCGACTTTAAAGTGAAATTTTGTTCACCTTGGATTAATTTACAGACTAGTCTCAAACTTTAGATCAGTCCGATGCGGTATTAATTGATCATTCCATTTATTACGAAATGTAGATTCTCTCTATACTATCGCATGTAACCTAAGTGTCATGCAGCCTGCGTAGTGGCCCCGCCCAGATAAGAGTTTTCAACGAAGGGGTCAGAATAATGCGATTCGATGCAGGGTTCCGTAAGGGGCTCATGATCGGTGCGGCTTTGGTCGTGACGAGCGCGCCTGCAATGGCGATGGCGGCCGATCCGGCGCCGGCCGACGCACCCGCCGCCGATGCCGATTCCGGCGGGCTGAACGACATCGTCGTCACCGCGACCAAGCGCGAGACGAACCTTCAGAAGACCCCGATCTCGATCTCGGTCGTCAGCAGCCAGATGATTCAGGATCGCCACGTCCAGAGCCTGCTCGATCTCGCCGACGGCGGCGTCCCCTCGCTCCGCGTCGCCACCTTCGAAGCCCGCCAGTCGGCGCTGACGGTCGGCATCCGCGGCATCGTGCCGTTCGACCAGAACCAGACCGCGCGCGACATCGGCGTGGGCGTCTATATCGACGGCGTCTATCTCGGCCGCTCGCAGGGCCTGAACGCCGCTTTGTTCGACGTGCAGCGCATCGAAGTGCTGAAGGGCCCGCAGGGCACGCTCTTCGGCCGTAACACCGAAGGCGGCGCCGTCAGCATCGTCACCGCGGAGCCGACCGGCGAGTTCGGCGGCCGCATCTCGGCCGGCTACGGCAATTACGGCGCGTACACGACCGAAGGCCACATCAACATTCCGGCTTTCGACAATCTGGCGTTCAAGTTCGACGGCGTGATCCAGCATCAGGATGCGACCACCAAGAACCCGCTCGATGGCCAGCTCGGCTGGAACTACTACAACCGCAAGGGCGGCCGCGTGTCGGCCAAGTGGACGCCGTTCGACGGCTTCAAGGCCGTCATCTCCGGCGACATGGCGCAGGACAACAACACGCCATATTACAGCCAGCTGGTGAACTACAACCCGCAGGGCCGCACCGTCGGCATCTACGGCGGCGCCACCGGCACCACCCTGCTCAACCCGGCGACCGGCACGGCCTGCTCGGCCTGTATCGCGCCGCTCTCCCCGCTGGTTCAGGTCAGCGGCGACAAGCGCATGTCGACCGCCGACATCGGCGTGCCGCAGCAGGCGAGCATCGACAAGACGCACGGCATCTCGGCCAACCTGTCCTATGACGTGGTTCCGGGCCTGACGCTGCGCTCGATCACCGCATGGCGTGGCGTCCAGACCGATCAGTGGGACAGCTCGGGCGGTCTGCACCGCCAGGTCTACGTGCCGAACGGCAGCTTCAACCGCTACAGCCTCTCCGCGCTGCACCAGAACCAGTTCAGCCAGGAATTCCAGGCTGTCGGCAACGTCAACGCGCTGGGCGGTAACATCGATTACGTCGCCGGCCTCTATTACTTCAACGAACATGTGATGGAATCGGCCGCGACGCCGACCACCAACAAGTTCAACGCCGACGGCACCGCCTACACGATCGTGTCGGAAATCGCGCCGAACCCGAACGCGCCGATCACCTCGTCCAACCAGGGCTGGGATCGTCGCTACTGGTTCTACCAGCGCGCCAGCCGCGCCGTGACGAAGAGCTACGCGGCCTTCGCCCAGGCGACCTACACCCCGGCTGCCCTCGAGCAGGTCCACCTGACGGTCGGCGGTCGCTGGACCAAGGACAAGCGCGACGGCACGCTTTACACGGTGTCGGGCGTCTCCACGAACTACCAGTTCAACTATAACAAGGATCGCTTCGATCCGATGGTGACGCTGGCGTTCGACGCGACCGAGAACATGAACCTCTACGGCAAGTTCTCCACCGGCTATCGCGCTGGCGGTGCGAACGATCGCTCGTCGAACTTCGGTTCCTTCGGTCCGGAAAAGGTCAAGTCGTACGAAATCGGCGCCAAGACCGACTTCCTCGACCATAAGGTCCGCTTCAACGTGGCGGGCTACATCATGGACCGCACCGGCACGCAGATCGACTTCGACTTCGTCGACACGAACGCGTTCCTGCCCGGCACCACCACGGCCAACCCGAACTTCAACCTGCACACCGAGAATACGGCCAATGCGCCGGGCACCTCGAAGATCCGCGGCGTGGAAGCGGACCTGACCGTGCGCCCGATCGAGGGCCTGACGCTGGGCGGCTCCTACGCCTACACCTACACGAAGATCCCGCGGACGGCGAACCCGAACCCGGGCCCGACGTTCGGTGTGCTGACGCAGGTGTTCACGGTGTACACGCCGAAGCATGCGGCCTCGGGTACGCTCGATTATGAGCTGCCGATGCCGGTCGTCGCCGAGGGCGCCGCCCTTCGCCTCCATCTGGATGCGAACTATGCGAGCCCGCAGCACAGCTTCCAGAACGAAAGCGTGATGACGGACTCCAGCTTCATCGTGAACGGCCGCCTCGCGCTGGCGCAGATCCCGATGAACTATGCCAACGCCAAGCTGACCGTCTCGGTCTGGACCCGCAACCTGTTCAACGAGACGCACATCTATCGCATGTCGCGCGCCAACGATGCGGTGCTGGGCAGCTACGCCAACTTCAATCCGCCGCGTACCTTCGGCGTCGAAGCGGGCATCAACTTCTAATCGGCGAAACGTGGCCGGGTGGCCCGCGCGCAGGCGCGGCGATCCCGGCCACGGATCGTTTCCCCGAGTTTCGATTACCCCCGTGCATCGCACATCGCCGGCACAGGACCGTACCGACCAACGCCGTGCACACCGAATGACCGACGCAGCCGGGTGGGCCGTGGGGGCCCATGGTGGAAAGCAGGGATGAAGACGGAAGATTATCTCGCGCTCGCGGCCGGCGACCAGCAGCAGAATTTCTGGCCGATGGCGGCCATCTATGATCGCGCCCTTACACTCGGCGGCCTCGTCTCCGCGCTGGAGCGCCACGGCTCCGAGGCGCTGCACCTCAGCGACGCCGCTTACTTCACCGGATTTGCGAAAGATCATGCGATCGATGTCGCGATCGTGCATTGCGACGGCCGCGACGTGGCGGCGCTCCGCATCTGCGACGAAATCCGATCGAGCGCGCGCGGCTTCTTCCTGCCCGTGATCCTCCTGATCCCGGACGATGACGAGATGATCGCGAGCTTCGCCCGCTCCTCCTCCGCCGATCTCGTGCTCTCCGCGTCCGAAACGCCCGCATTCGTGGCGACGCGGGCGATGGAACTGCTCGAAAATCCCCGCACGCGCGGGCCCTGGACGATCTTCGGCTGGATGGCCGTCAACGCCCGCGACAAGAAAGCCGCCAGCAGCGGCCAGGCTATCGCCATGCAGCCGGTGCCGTTCGCACTTTACCAGATGATGCTGGAAAACCCGCTGGCGATCCACTCGCTGGAGGATTTCGCGAACCGGCTGACCGAAACGGGCGTGGGCAAATGCCAGCCCTCGAACATCTCGAACGTGCTGACGACGGTACGGCGCGCGTTCGAACAGAAAGGTGAGCTGTTTCCGCTGCGGACGATCTACCGCAAGGGCTATCGCCTCGAACTCGGCATCCGCCGCAATCCGGAGCGCTATTCGCGCAAGCCCCGCTCCCGCCTGTTCGTGGGAAGCCTGCCCGAGCGCGGCTGAGTCCGCGCGGCACGGCACGCCCGATGCCCTGCCAGCCCGGTCCCGTTCGCGGATAAGGCCAACGTTGCAGCAACAATCGTGCTAGGATGGCGCCACGCGCGGGGGGAGCTGAGCGTGGCAGGCAGCTATGACGGCGCAATCATCGGAGATCGGTTTCGGCTGACCCCCGCGCCGACATTGCTGACCCGCACCGCATCGATCGCCCCCATCGGCTTTTCCCGGCTGAGGAGCGACGCCCGCCATGTCCGCGCGAAGGACGTGCCGCCGGAGGCGGCCTATTCGCTGCATGTCGCGCTCCAGCCGACGGCGGTGAACCTGTGGATCGATGGGCGGCACAGGCTGGGCAAGGCGGCCTCCGCGGGTGACGCGTTCCTGTTCGACCTGCGCTGCAATCCGGTCTCGGAACTGGATGGCGGCTTCGATATCCTGCGTTTCTATATCTCGCAGGACAGCCTCGACGAGTTGGCGGCGGAACGGGGCTGGCGACAGGCCGTCCGCCTTGAAACGGATCGGCTGGGCGCGCCCGATCCGGTGATGCTGGGGCTGGCGCACGCGCTGCTCGATCGCGTCGAACGGCCCAGCGAGCGCAGTGCGCTGTTCGTCGACCATATCGGCCTCGCCTTCCACGCCCACCTCACCGAAACCTATGCCGTGGTGGGCCCGCCCGCGCGCCGCGCGACGGGCCGGCTGGCGCCCTGGCAGTTGCGTCGCGCGATCGATCATATGGTCGCCCATCTGGACGGCGATCCCACCATCGCCCAGCTGGCGATCGAGTGCGGCCTCTCGGCCGGACATTTCGCGCGCGCCTTTCGCCAGACGGCAGGGGTGACGCCCCATCAATGGCTGATGCGCCGCCGCGTCGAGCGCGCGCGGGAGCTTTTGCTGCACGGCTCGCTGGAGCTGGCATTGATCGCGGCGGCCTGCGGTTTCGTGGACCAGAGTCACTTCAGCCGGGTGTTCACGCGTCTCGAAGGCGAAAGCCCCGGCCGCTGGCGTCGCCACCATCGGAATTAGCCAGAGGGCGCGTCCGCTTTATCCAATACCCGGCCGTCGTTCCGATCGATAGTCGCGTCCGAGAGGCCGCCCCATAGCGGCCCCACGGAGGACGCGATGGCCGATCCGATCCCCTATGACGCGCATCGCATCCCCAGCGGCGCGGGCGAGATCTACGTCCGTGACTATGCCGGCGCAGGCCCTGCGCTGGTCCTGATGCACGGCTTTCCGGATCATCTCGGCATCTATGACGATCTCGTGCCCTATCTCGTCGCCGCAGGTCGCCGGGTGGTGCTGTTCGACTTTCTCGGCTTCGGCGCTTCGGACAAGCCGGCGGGCGCGCAATACAGTTTCGCGCAGCAGCTCGGCGATCTCAAAACCGTAGTCCGCGCGCTAAACCTCGGCACGGTCGCGCTGGTGCCGCACGATTCCTCCGGAATCGTGGGCATCAACTTCGCGATCGCGCATCCCGAGCAGGTCGCCGGGCTGTACATCCTCAATTCCGCTTTCGACGCGTCGCCGCTCGCGCACTGGCCGGAAATGATCATCCTGTTCGCAGATCCGGACCTGACGGCACTGGCCCATGCGATCGCGACGGACACGACCCAATTCGGCTGGCTCCTGCGGTGGCAGCAGGGCCGGTTCGCCGCGAGTTTGCCCCCGACGCAAGGTGCCCGCTTCGAAAGCGTGATCGGTCCGCTCATCGCGGACAATTTCATCCGTCAGCCCGGCGCCGGCCCCGCCTTTGCGCAGATGACCGCCGCTTTTTATGCCGAGCTTCAGCTGAACAGCGGACGGCTGGATCTGCTGCAGGCGCTCGACATGCCCGTAAAGGTCATCTGGGGCATCGCCGATCCTTATCTCACGACGGCCATGGGCCGCGAGCGTGCCGCCCGCTTCCGGCGCGGCACCTTTCATCCCGTCGCTGCCGGCCATTGGCTTCAATCCGACGAACCGGCGCAGGTCGCCAGGGAGATCCTGTCATGAATACCGAGCCTCCGAGCCTGGAAGCGATGAAGGCCCTGTCGCGCGTTCCCGTCACCCGCATCCTCGCGCTCGGTCGCTGGACCGAAAAGGCCACACCGGCAGCGCGGACGCCCGTCATGCCGTTCGAGGCGCGGGAGACGATGGCGCTGCAATTGGCGGGCAAGATCGATCAGTGGTTCGCCCGCTCCGATGGCGAGGGCGCCGTCTTCCTGATGAACCTGACCGATCCGGCCGAGGCGCATGCGCTGCTGGAGGCACTCCCGCTGGGGCAGGCGGGGATGATGGTGTTCGAGCTGATCCCGATCGGCCCGCTCTGGCCGCTGGGCCTGCTCCTGCGCGACTGAGCCCCTGCCCGCTTATTCGCCGATCAGGTCGAGATAGGCGGCCACGTCGTTGCTGGTCTGGAGGAATAGGCCTTGCTGCACATCCTCCGGCTCGGCCTCGGCGGCGCGCAGGGCTTCCGCCATCGTGCCGTAGAGCAGGGTCGTCGCTGCGCCACTGTCGGCGTCGAGATGGTAGAGGCGTACGGCGTCGCTGTCGGAGGTGGTTCGCATGCCCCCGACGCTACCGTCCTCGTCATCCCGGCGAAAGCCGGCATCTCCGGCAGACGCGCGCTTCGATCAGCCTGCGATGCCAGACCGCACTGGTATGGTGCTTTAAGGCTTGGCGTAGGCGCTGCCGGGCTTCCAGCGCGGGCGATCGGGCGCGTCGGCGACCTGCGCCGTCAGGTCGTAGAAGAAGCGGTTGAACTTGCCCGCCGCCGCCCAGTCGATCGGCTGGGTCAAATCGTCCTGCGGCCGGTGGTAACGGGTATCGTACCATCCCCGATAGATCTTCTCGGCGGGCGATCCGGGGCGATAGCCGAAGACGAAACCCGTCGCGGGGATACCCTTGCGGATGAACGGCCAATGGTCGGCGCGGGTGAGCAGGTTGCGCTCCGGCTCCGGATCGATCCGTACCGCGATCTTCTGCCGCGCGGCCACGTCGCGCACAGCATCGCCCAGCGTGCTGTCGTTGAGCGCATGGACCGTCAGCAGATCGAGCGGAAAGATCGGCCGCAACTGGTCCAGATTGATGTCCGCCACGATCGCCCTGATCGGCACGGTCGGGCGGCTGGTGAAATAGGTGGCGCCCAGCAGCCCTTTCTCCTCGCCCGTAAAGGCCGCGAACAGCACCGAACGGCGATAGCCCTTGCCCGCGCGCCGCTCCGCCAGCCGTTCCAGCAGGGCGACATAGGCCGCATCGTCGAACGCGCCATTATACAGCGCATCGCCATCGACCGGCTCGCCGAAGCCATAGCCGTCGAGATGCGCGGAGAGGACGATCACCTCGTCCTTCAGCACCGGATCCGTGCCCGGCAGCATCGCCAGCACATTGTCCGATCGGATCGCACGATGCGACAGTGCGATCCGCGCCGTGAAACGCCCGGCATCGAAGCTCGGCAACGGCCGCCCGGCGCTTCCCTCCGTCACGATCGCGGCTGGATCCCGCCCGCTGCCCTCGATCATGTTCGCCAGCGCATCGACATTGACGGTGCCGAGCAGCATCCGGTCCACCGCCACCGGCTTCGCATCCTCGAAGGTGACGGTGCGGGCATAAGCGGCGGGCCAGCGCGGCGGCTCGACCGTGAAGGACGGGTCCGCGATCGTCAGCACGCCGATCGCGCCGCCTGCCCGCGCCGCCTCGGTCCGCTCGGCCGGTGTCGGAAACCCCGGCTTGCGCGTGCCGTAGCAGAGTATGATCTTGCCCTTCACATCCCCCATCGCCTCGCGCCCGCAATAGCCGCGGAAGGCGATCGTACCGCCCAGTTCGGCCGGCAGGTCCGATGAGGCGCGCAGGGTGAGGTCCTGCAGGAAGCGCAGCGGACGACCATCGATGGCGAGATGCGTCCCCTCCTTGTCGATCGTCACGTCGGTGAGCTTCAGCGTCTGGAAGAAGGAGCCGTTCTCGCCCGCCGGCTTCAGCCCGGCCTTGGCGAAGGCGGCCGCCACCAGTTGCGCCGCGCGGTCATAACCGGGCGATCCGACATCGCGCCCTTCCATGTCGTCGCCCGAAAGCTGCTGGGTCGCCTGCCACCATGCGGCGGTGTCGCGATCGGGCATGGGCGCCACGCGTGGCGGGCGATGCCCTGCGGCTGCAGCGGCGAGAAACAACGACACGAACATGGCTTTACCCCCGGTGCGGGCAGGTTTCGCGAGCTAGCGTGTCGAACGCAAGGGCCCGTTCGTAACAAAGGGCGACGGACGGCGCCTCACGCGCCCAGCAGGCGCAGCACCAGCGGCCGGGCGGCGGGCTCGAGATAGGCCCACACCGCGATCAGCTGAATTGCGGCGAGGAAGGCCACGCCTCCCACATAGGCCCCATTCAGCCGTCGCCTGGTCACGAGATCATAGAGGCCCAGCGCGACGATGCCGACGTCATTGCCGCCATATCCACCGACGAGGTTCAGCCAGAAGGGATCGGTGATCACGTGGCCGATCGGCGCGAACAGCCAGCGCGCGAAGCCCGCATCGCTGATCGCCAGCAGCGACAGGATCATCAACCGCTTGTGATCCGCCGCGCGCCAGCGCAGCCTGACGCCAGCCGCGACGAGACCGCCAAAGGCCAGCATGTCGGCGAACTGGATGTAGAGGAAGGACGGACCGTCCCCGCCCGGCACCGCCATCCGCGCCCGATCGATGATGATCGCCGTCACCGGCCCGAGGACCATCATCACGATCGCGAGACCGATCATCCCGATGCCCACCCTGCGATGCAGCGCGAGACGGCGGCTCCGCACCAGCGCGACCTGCGTGGTGAACAGCAGCAGCCAGCCGACGAACGCGATGGCATGGACATGGACGATCAGCGGATAAGCGGGCTTGTGCTGCGCATAATGGGCGAGGATCTCGCCACCGAAGCCCATGACGATGCCCAGCCACACATAAAAGGTGAGGATCGCGAATATATAAGCGTCGGCGGGATGGCGCGGCGCAAAGCGGGGCGAGCGCGGCGGCGCCCCTGTCGGCCATAGTCCCGCGATCGTTGTCATGCCCGATGCCGCCCCCGCCGCATTTCGTCACGCTTCGGCAACGAAATACCATGGATCGAGGGTCGGCGGAAGCAGGGCCCCGATCAGTGGGCGGGGCGCGCCATGTGCAGCGCCAGCGCGATGATCCCGCCGATCACGATGCCGACGATCGCCGATCCGATCGCACCGACGATCCAGGCGATGAGGCTCCCGATCGCAGGCGCTATCCCGGCCGCCGTTTCGCCCGCCGTGTGGATCAGATGGGCAGGCGCGGCAAAACCCAGCACCTCCATGCCGTGGACGAGGATGCCGCCGCCCACCCACAGCATCGCCGCCGTGCCGATCGTGGCGAGCGCGGACATCACCACCGGCATGCCCTTCACCAGCCCGCGCCCGATCGCCTTGGTGGCGCTGCCGCCGCGGCGCGCCAGATAGAGGCCGATATCGTCCATCTTCACGATCAGCCCGACCACACCGTAAACGCCCGCCGTGATCCCGATCGCCACCAGCACCAGCGCCACCGCCTGCGTGAGGAACGGCGCATGGGACACGCTGCTGAGCGCGATCGCCATGATCTCGGCCGACAGGATCAGGTCGGTGCGGATCGCGCCGGACACCTTCTGCTTTTCCAGATCGGCCGCATTGGCGGCCTTCTCGTCGTCGTCGCCATGCGCTTCGCCGCCCAGCGCCTCGATCAGCTTCTCGGCGCCCTCGAAGCAGAGGAAGGCACCGCCCGCCATCAGCAGCGGCGTGATCGCCCAGGGTGCGAACGCGCTCAGCAGCAGCGCCACCGGCAGCAGGATCAGCAATTTGTTGCGGATCGATCCCAGCGCGATCTTGCCGATGATCGGCAGTTCGCGCTCGGGGGCGAGGCCGGTGACGTAACGCGGCGTCACCGCCGTATCGTCGACCACCACGCCCACCGCCTTGCTGCCCGCCTTGCCGGCGGCCGCGCCCACATCATCGAGGCTCGCGGCGGCGAGCTTGGTGATGCCGGCAATATCGTCGAGCAGGGCTACGAGACCGGAGGCCATGGGGATCCTTGTGCGGTGGAGCGAGCGGACGGGATAACGCGCCCTGCCCCCGCCCGATAGCCCGGCGTCATAAGGCTGTTGGGAAATGCGCGAGGCGCGCATTTCGAGGCGCCGACAGGCGCATCTCAATCAGAAAATCAGATCTCGACCTGGCTGCCCAGTTCCACCACGCGATTGGTGGGCAGGCGGAAGAATTCCATCGCGCTTTCCGCGTTGCGGACCATCCAGGCGAACAGATGCTCCCGCCACAGCGCCATGCCCGGCCGGGGCGACGGGATGAGCGTCTGCCGGCTCAGGAAATAGCTGGTTTCCATCTGCTTGAACGGGCCACCGCAAATCTCGCGTATGTCGAGCGCGGCCGGCACGTTCATCTCCTCCATGAAGCCATAACGGAGGAAGACGCGGAAGAAGCCCTCGCCCAGATCGGCCACTTCCAGCCGGCGCGCCTCGCCCACGAACGGCACCTGTTCGATGATCAGCGTCAGGATCAGGTTGCGCTCGTGCAGCACCTTGTTGTGCTTCACATTGTGCAGCAGCGCGGCCGGGATGCCCTCCTTGGCGGCGGACAGGAAGATGGCCGTGCCGGGGACGCGTTCCAGCTTGGGCGAGGCGGAGGCGATGAACAATTCGGCAGCCATCATGTCCTCGGCCACGCGTGCGCGCATCAGCTTCTGGCCCTTCGACCAGGTCGTCAGCAGCGTGAACACCACCACCGCCACCGCCAGCGGAAACCAGCCGCCATCGGTCAGCTTGGTCATGTTCGAGGCGAGATAAAGCCCGTCGACCAGCAGGGCCACGCCCGTCACGAGCGCGGCCAGCGCGGGGTGCCAGCGCCAGACCCGGAAGGTCAGCACGCCCAGCATGCAGGCCGTGATGAACATCGTGCCCGTCACCGCGATGCCATAAGCGGCGGCGAGGTTGGACGAACTGCGGAAGCCGATCGTGATCAGCACCACGAAGACGAGCAGCATGCCGTTGACCAGCGGCACATAGATCTGCCCGGCTTCGCGCGCACTGGTGTAGACGATCCGCAGGCGCGGCAGGAAGCCGAGCTGGATCGCCTGCTGCGTGACCGAGAAAGCCCCCGAGATCACCGCCTGGCTGGCGATGACCGTCGCGAGCGTGGCGAGGATCACGAGCGGCAGGCGAACCTGCTCCGGCGCCATCAGGAAGAAGGGGTTTTCGATCGCATCGGGCTGACCCAGCAGCAGCGCCCCCTGCCCCAGATAATTGAGCATCAGGCAGGGAAAGGCCACGTACAGCCACGAGATGCTGATCGCCTTGCGCCCGAAATGGCCCATGTCGGCATACAGCGCCTCCGCGCCCGTCACCGCCAGCACCACGGAGCCGAGCGCAAGGAAAGCGACCTTCGGATCGAGCGCGAAGAAGCGCACCGCCCAGACCGGGTTGAGGCTCCAGAGAATGTCGGGCCGCGCGACGATGCTGAGAAGACCGAGCGCCGCGATCACCAGGAAGTAGAAGATCATGACCGGGCCGAACAGCGCGCCGACGCGCGCCGTGCCGTGCGACTGGATCGCGAACAGGCCGATCAGGATCAGGATGGAGATCGGCATCACCAGATGCACGAACGCGGGCTCCACCGTGGCGAGGCCCTCGACGGCGGACAGCACGGAGATGGCCGGCGTGATGATCGCATCGCCATAGAAGAGCGCGGTCGCCACCACGCCCAGTACCGCGATGATCGGGGTCAGCTTCCGCGCGCCGGACGATCGCGCGATCAGCGCCAGCAAGGCGAGGCTGCCGCCCTCCCCGTCATTGTCCGCGCGCAGGATGATCAGCACATATTTGATCGTGACGATCAGCATCATCGTCCAGAAGACGAGGCTGAGCACGCCGAACAGATGCTGCGGATCCACGGCCAGCGGATGATGGCCGATGAAGCTTTCCTTCAGCGCGTAGAGCGGCGAGGTGCCGATATCGCCGAACACCACTCCGATCGCGCCGACCGCGAGGGGAAGCGTCTTTCGGTCGCCACGATGATGGGCGCCGGGATCGCCGGGAGCAGCATGATCTGCGGGAGGCACGTTCTCAAAACCTGTTTCGCACCCGCACAACGCGGGCGGGCGGCCCTATGCTCCCCTCGTTCACGAAAAGCGACAACCGAAATGTTTCGGCCGGATGTGCGAAGGGAAACCGCCGCCGGGCATGCAGCCGGCGACGATTTCCCTTTCTTCACCGCGTAACTTCATCGCGACCCCGATCGGGACAGCCGCGAAACTGACGTCCCACCCCGTTTGCCCTGAGCTTGTCGAAGGGGGCCGTTCTTCCTGCTCTCTCTTATTCAAGAGAAAGAACGGTGCTTCGACAGGCTCAGCACGAACGGGAGAAGGTGCACTTTGCGCCCTCCCCCTTCGAGATGGGAAGGATCAGAGCGGAGCGCCCGGGTTCACCGTGTAGCGCGAGCGCGGATTGCCGCCCCAGTCCGGCACCGCCGTCTTGGGCGCCCACTTGGCCGGCTCCTCCAGATAGCGCTCGATGTCGCGCGCGCTCTGGCGATAGAAGCCGGTCGTCAGCGGATCGCTGTCCTTCTTGCTCTTCAGCTCGGCCGCCAGCGACGCCAGACGATCCAGCGCATAGGCCTTCGCCTCCGGCGCCGTATCCTTGGCCGCGCCCAGGATCATCATCGAATCCAAAGCCGCCGCCTGCGTCGAGCGCAGGATCGCGCGCTCCTCGGCCGTGCCGGTGGCGCTGGCATGCCACGTCTTGGCCATCACCGCGTCGAACACGTCGGGCAGCGTCACCGCCCCCGCCTGACGCGGAGCCAGGGCGACGAGGCGCGCCGCCCGCTCCGGATTGAACAGCGGCTCCAGCACCATGGCCGCCGCGATCCGCGCGGCGCGCAGCTGATCGAACATGTCGTCCTTCGACAGATCCTCCAGATTGCGGCCCGGCGACGGAGTCAACTGCACGAGCAGGCTTTCCGGCAGTTCCAGCGTCTTGGGATCGATCGCCTCCATCAGCAGGCCGAGCGTGTCGTGCTGCAATTTGGTCGGGATGAACTCGGTCGGCGGCAGCGTCTCGCCTTTCACCACGATGTTGGTGAAAATGCCGCCAATATATTTCACGCCGCTGTCGATCGCCCAGCGATGGTGGAGATAGACCATCCACAGCCGCGCATCGCGCAGATCGCCGATCGGCTCGTCGGCCTTGAGCATGCCCTGCCCATACGTGGCGAGCATGATCTTGCGCGCATCCAGCGTCTCGCGGAGATATTCGGTCGGGGTCGCGCGATCGTCATAGGCCGTCCAGCGCGGATCGTCGGACGGCGTGTAGATGATGCCGTGCGCGCGCATGTCGGCGATGATCCCGTCCAGCCCGGCCTTCTCCTGCGCGGGCGCGAACGGCGTATAGGCGTAGCGCGCCATATAGACGTCATAGGCGCCGATCTGCTTCTCGAATGCTTCGGACAGATCGAGCTTGCCGTTCGTCACCTTCACGCGCGGGCTGGGATATTCCATCACCGAAGCCTGATTGTTCAGGCTCGACGCGAAATTGTGGTTGAAGCCCAGCGTGTGGCCCAGTTCGTGTGCGGTCAGAAGCGCCTGGCGCTCCAGGATCATGTCGCGCTGGCCCTTGGGCATCGCATTCCACACATCCGGGCTCTGCAGGATCGAGGGATCGGCCACGTCGATGCCGCTGCCATCCTCGGGCAGACCGCCCGAATAGGCATCGTAGAAATTGCCGATCGTGCGGATGCGGTGGCTGTCCATGTGCGTCTTGGTGCCGAGCAGTTCGCCCGTGCGCGGATCGCGATAGCTGCCGCCCGACGAGAAGCCGCGCTCGTCGCGATCGATCCACAGCACCGTCGGGTAGCGGATGTCCATCGGATCGACATCGGCCGGAAGATCCAGCGCCACGATCGCATTCTTGAAGCCCGCCGCCTCGAACGCCTTGTTCCACCACAACAGGCCCTGCTTCATCGCGAAGCGGATCGGATCGGGGATGGCCGTGTCGAAATAGAAGGTGATCGGCTTCACCGGCTCGCTCAGCGCGGCGCTCGGATCCTTCTTCTCCAGACGATAGCGGCCGATGATCTGGCCGACCGGCGCGTCGTCCGGCAGCTTGCTGAAATCCTTGTACATGGCACCGCCCAGCCCGACGCCGATGCGCGGGTCGGCGTCACGCGGATGAAAGCCCGGCGCCGGCGCGCGCAGGAAGCTGTGGTGGATGCGGAAGGTCAGGCTGCGCGGATCGGGCGTGACGGCACGGACAAGCGTGCCCGGGCTGTCCGATGCGAAGGTGGCGACCGTCTCGATCTCGGTATTGTCGGGAAACGCCTTCATCCGCTTCGGATAGAAAGCGAAGCGCTGAGGATCGAAGCGATAATTGCCCTGATTGCTGCGGCGCAGCCCCGCCTCGACATTGGCGGCATCGCGGTTGAACAGAGGCGTCGCATCGACGATCACCTTGCCGCCCGCCTCGCTTTCGATCGGCAGCGCGGCGAGAACGGACGTGGGGAAGCTGTCCTCCACATTCTGCTTCTCGGCCGGCGCCGCGTTCGGCGCGCGGAACGCCATGTTCTGCTCGACGACCAGCACCTTCTGCCCCGCGCGAACGAAGTGGATCACGCTCGTGTCGTGTACGCCGCGATCGAACGGCAGTTCCACTTCGCCGCCGCCCGTCGCGGCCGAGACGAAATACAGCACGTCCTGATCGAAGACGGGCACCTCCAGCGACACCTTGTTCTTCGCGGCATCGAAGGTGAACGGCACGTAGCCGTCGGCATGGACCGGCGCGGGACCGGTGCGCGCAGGTGCCTCCGCCCCTGCCTTTGCCGGTGCCGGAGCGGCGGCCAGCGTCGCGCCGCCGAGCCCCAGCAGCGCGATGGCCGCGCAGCCCGCCCGCAACAGATGGATGGCGCGCCGTCCCTTATGGGCGGCGTTCACGGTTTCGCTTGGCATCATGGCGACTGGCTCCGAGGTGATCCCTGATCGGCCCTCTCTCGCGGAGGGCCGGCGCCACCAGCCTAGCAGACACGCGGGCTGCGGTTCTCATCAATCTTGCAGAAACATTCGCTCCAGGCTTGGGAATATGCCGCACACAGCGAAACAGACGCGATATTCCAGCGCATATTTCAGCCTTGTCACATGATCCCGCAACGAGTGATGGCGATGGGCTCGTCAGGAGTCGGCGTCAGGCTGAGGTCGCAGCGCCCCCGCCACCAGACCGTCCAGCGTGCCGCCCTCGAACCCCAATTCCTTCATCAGCCCATCGATCACCGGTGCCTGCGCGCGATAGCGCAACGCCGCGCTCACCGCCGAGTTGGCGAGATTGCCGTCACCTGCGCCACCCACGACACCATCGACCTTACCGCCCAACCCCTCGACCTGGACGATCCTGATGCTGTCGATCGACTCCATCGGCTTGGCAGCCTCGCGGATCAGTTCTGGCAGCACCTTGAGCAAAGCGATCTTGGTCTGCAGCGAAACCTGATCGGACGAAAGCAGGTTCGCCGCCTCGTTGACGGCGCGCTGGCCGGCCGCCTCGACTTCGAAGCGCACCCGCGCCGCCTCGGCCCGCAACTTCTCCGCCTCCGCCTCGCCTTCCGCCGACGCGCGCAACGCCGCCGCGCGATCGGCCGCGGCCTGCTTCTCCGCCTCGGCCTGCACCTTGACGGCGATCGCCGCACGTTCGGCCTCTCTCGCGGCGTCGATCAATTCGATCCGCTTGGCCCGCTCGGCCACTTCGGTCTCGCGTGCCGTGCCGACACGCTCCTCCGCCGCAACCGCTTCCGCACGCGCATTGTCCGCCTCGGCCTTGGCCTGGCTTTCCTCCCGACTCTTGTTCTGGACCGCGATCTGCTGCTCCTGCCGGGCGATCTCGATCGCCTGTGCCTGCGCGATCCGTGCCTCCTGGATGGCGCGATCCGCCTCGATCTGGGCGGCGTCCGTCTGCTGCTTGGCCAGAATGCGCGCCTGATCGGCTTCGCGCTGGCGCTCGGACTGCTGCCGGGCAACCTCGGAGGACTGCTCCGCCCGGCGCATCTCTAGTTCCCGCTCCTGCTCAAGCCGAGCGAACTCATTGTCGCGCGCGATCAGGAAGGATTGGCGCGAGGCTTCCAGATTTTTCGCCTCGATCTGGACCCGCGTATCCTGCTCGATGTCGTTGCGGGCCTTCTTCCGCAATTCGATCTGTTCGGTAAGCTTGGTCAGGCCCTCGGCATCGAAGGCGTTGTTCGCGTTGAAATGCTCGATCGAGGTCTGGTCGAGGCCGGTCAGCGACACGCTCTCCAGTTCCAGACCGTTCATCGCCAGATCGGCGGACGACACCTGCTGCACCTTCTGCACGAATTCGGACCGCTGCTCGTGCAACTGGTTCATCGTCATGCCTGCTGCGACCGAACGCAGCGCATCGACGAACTTGCCTTCCACCAATTCCTTCAGCGCCTCCGGATGCATCGTCCGCTGGCCGAGCGTCTGCGCTGCCGTTGCCAGCGCCTCCCGATCCGGGCGCACGCGCACATAGAATTCGGCGCGGACGTCGATCCGCAACCGATCGAGCGTGATCAGCGCATCGGTATTGCGCCGCTCCACCGCGAGGCGAACCGTGTTCATGTTCACCGGCATCGTCTCGTGCAGCACCGGCAACACGATCGCGCCGCCGTTCATCACCACCTTTTCGCCACCGAAGCCCGTGCGAACGAACGCCACTTCCTTCGAAGCGCGCTTGTACAGCCGCGCCATGATGATGCCGATCACGATCAGCGCGACGAACGGCACTCCGGCAAAAAGCACGACGTTCACCAGGCCCGAAGGGACAATCTCGTTCATCTTTGTATCCAGTTGGAGAAAGGCGGTGCGCCGTGGGAGATTGCGCGGAAGACATCCTTCTCGCGTCGGACGAGCAGGACGGTATCGCCCTCGTTGAAGACGGCCGCGCCGTTATCGGGCTCGACCATCACATGATGCGCCTGCCCGTGCGGATCGACGACACGGGCTCGCGCCGGGGAACCATAGACGGCACGACCGATCGTGATCGAGGCCGCCAAGCCGACAAGGCCTTCCAGCGGATAGGCGGTCGTCTGGTCATGCGGCATGACGCGGCCAAGGCCGCGCGCGAGGATCTTGGTCACGGGCAGGGAAAGGATGGCCGCCAATGGCGTCGCGCCCCACACCGGCAGCATGACGCCCGACACGCCTTGCGCCGCCTGCTGAATGGCGAACCCGAGAATGCCGAAGCTGGCCAGAAACGCGATCAGTAGCACCAGCAGGGGTACGCGACCGAAGCCGAGCCAGCCGAGCATACCGCCATGATCGAAATCCACGCCGAAATCGAGATCGAGCCCGGCTATGCCGAGCCCGACAGCCTCGACCAGACCGATCAGCACCATCAAAACAAGCGCCGCCGTGAAGGTCACCACCTCCGGCGAAAACAGAGCCCCCAACACGCGAATCTCCCCGCCGGCCAGCTTAGCTCAGCCGCCCGCCGGGGCAATGCTCAACCGGACTTCACTTTCCCTCATCGAACGCCGCGCGGGCTTCGTCCACAGCGGTCAGGTTCTTTTCGGCCCAGATCCAGACACCGCAGAAGGCCTCGCCGAGGCTGCGGCCCAGCGGCGTCAGCCGATATTCCACCTTCGGCGGGACCACGGCATGCACGGTGCGGATGACGAGCCCGTCGCGCTCCATCGCACGCAACGTTTGCGTCAGCATCTTCTGGCTCACTCCCGTCACGGCCTTCGCCAGCTGCGTGAAGCGCAATTCGCCCTGCTCTTCCAGAACCTCCAGCACCAGCATCGTCCACTTGTCGGCAACGCGGCCGATCAGGTCGTTGACCAGGGCCTCCACGCGTGGATCCACCTCCGGCGCGGCACATGTCCGTTCGGGAACGGGCGCCCGTTCCGCCAGTTCGTTCGCCGGCTCGATCGTCGTGGCCATCCCACACTCTCCTTTTGGTGGGTATAAAACTTTCCGGTGCCTTCTTTCGAAACCACAGTGCCGCGCTAGATGGAGCCCTCCATCGGGACAATCAACAGGAGCGATCCCATGAAGATCAGCGGCAACACCATCCTCGTCACCGGCGGCGGCTCCGGTATCGGCCGCGCGCTCGCGCAGCGCTGGCATGATCTGGGCAATCACGTGATCGTGGCGGGCCGCCGACAGGACGCGCTGAACGAGACGATCGCCGGCCGCGCCAACATGGCGGCGATGACGCTCGACGTGGAAAGCGTCGAGGCGATCGAGGATTTCGCCACCCGGCTGATCACGGCGCACCCAGCGCTCAACGTGATCGTGAACAATGCCGGCATCATGGCGCGCGAGGATCTGACCGCGCGGCGCGATCTCTCCGTGGCGGAAGCGACGATCGTCACCAACCTGCTCGGGCCAATCCGGCTGATCGACGCGCTGGTCGATCATCTCGCCGCCGCCCCGGACGCCGTGATCGTGAACCTCTCTTCCGGCCTCGGCTTCGTGCCGCTACCGGGCGCGCCGACCTATTCGGCCACCAAGGCGGCGATCCACAGCTACACCGTTTCGCTGCGCGAGCAGTTGAAGGGCAAGATCGAGGTGATCGAACTGGCGCCGCCGGCCGTCCGCACCGACCTCACGCCCGGCCAGTCGACCCGCGAAGGCTATATGCCCCTCGACGAATTCGCGGACGAGGTGATGGGCCTGTTCCAGCAGGTGCCGACGCCGCCGGAAATTCTCGTGAAGAATGTCCTGCCGTTGCGCACGGCGGAAGCCGAAGGCCGCTTCCCCGACGTGCTGGCCTTCCTCAACAACCTTTAAGAAAAAGGGCGCCCCGCAGACTGCGGAGCGCCCTTTTTCATCCGTCCGTCTATACCCCGGCCCGCCGCAGGGACGGCGCAACGGGCCGGGGACCGGCGGGCGGTCAGCCGCCCGTCGTGTTCAGGTTCGGATATTTGATGCCGAGCTGGTCGAGATAGCTCGGATATTTGGCCGGATCGTAATAGAACTTCGTCATCTCCGGGCGGAGCTTGTCCATCACGTCCTTGTTGAGCCAGATCGCCGGCGGATCGTTCGGGCCGACGACCGGATCATACTTCTGATCCTTGAGCTGGACGTTGGTCTGGAACTCCTTGGCGTCCGCGATCAGCTTCGGCGTGGTCATCATGTCCAGCACCGTGAACGCCACCGCCTTGGCACCCGCGACCGCGCCCTTGTGGGCGATCGGCGTGGCCATCGCGATCGCGCTGGTCTTGTTGTGGCCGATCATGCTCGGGATGTTCGAGGGGAAGCGGATCGTGATGGTCGGCACGGTCCACATGATGTCGCCGATATCGTCCGAGCCGCCGCCGGTGGGCACGCGCGCCTCATATGGTCCGCCGAGCGGGCTGATTTCGGTCACCAGCGGCTTGACCGGTCGCTTGAGCGAGGTCTGCACGGCCTTGGTGAAGGCCTGATCGTCGGCCGTCCACTTGGGCATGCCGACCGCCTTGATGTTCGCCCAGGCGGCTTCGGCCATCGGCTTGTTGCCATAGTTCGGCGCGGCATAACCGAGGATCTTGTGCTCGACGGTGGTGTCGGTCGCCTTGGCGGCGGCTTCCGAAATCTCGTTGCCCGTCTCGTACAGCTCGCGCACCGGCTTGAAGCCGAAATCGCGGAAATAATACCAGACCGAGGCCTTGTCGGGCACGACGTTGGGCTGACCGCCGCCATTGGTGATCACGTAATGCGAGCGCTGGCTGATCGGCAGATGTTCACGCCGGAAATTCCAGGCCGTGTCCATGATCTCGACCGCGTCGAGAGCCGAGCGGCCGTCCCAGGGATCGCCCGCCGCATGCGCGGTCTTGCCGTGAAACGTATATTCCACCGAGACGAGCGCGTTCGATCCGCCCATGCCCCACGAGGTAGAGAAATCGCTGGAGACGTGCGTGAAGATGTTCGCATCCACGCCCTTGAACAGGCCGGCCTTCACATAATAGGCCTTCGACGCGAGCAGCTCTTCGGCAATGCCGGGCCACAGCATCAGGCGGCCCTTGATGTGGTTCTTCTCCATCACGTCCTTGGTCGCGATGGCGGCCGCGATCATCAGCGGCATGCCGGCATTATGCCCTTCGCCGTGCCCCGGAGCCCCGTCGACCATCGGCTTCAGATAGGGCGTGCCCGGATATTGCGAGACGCCGAGCAGGCAATCCTCGTCGGAGCCGAGCGCGATCAGCGGCCCGCCCTCGCCCCACGTCGCCGTCCAGGCGCTGGGGATGCCGGCGACGCCCTTGGTGATCTTGAAGCCGTTCTTCTCGAGAATGGCGGTCAGATATTCCTGCGTCTTGAATTCCTGAAAGCCCGGCTCGGCGAAGCTGAACACGCTGTCGACCATTTCCTGGACGAGCTTGGCGTGGGCATCGATATCGGCGGCGGCGGCGGCCTTCATCGCGGCGGGGGCTGCGGCCTGCGCGGCAGCGAGCGGCGCGGTGCCCGCAAGCAGCGCCGTCGCCAGCAGGGTGAAGCGGGAAACACGCATCGAATTCATCTCCCAACGATGATCGGCTCCGGCTTTGGCCGGGCCACTTTGTAGGCACGAAATAGAGACAACAAAAATACCGGGCGACCTCCGAAGAGGCCGCCCGGCAGGGGTCGGATCAATATTCGACGCGGATACCCATGCGATACACGCGGCCCAGAACGTCATAGAGGCTGCGGTTCGTCTGCGGATAAGCCTCCGTGCTGTCACCGGTCGGGCCGGTGGCCGTGAGGACGGGATCCTTGTTGAAGACGTTCCGGATCGAGATGAACAGATCCGCCTTCGTATTGGCGACCGTGAACTTATAGTCGGCGTTCAGGTCGAAATACCAGGCACCGGCAATATGGTTGTTGTTGATGGTGCGGTGATCGACGGTCGAGACGGGGCAGCTCGTCGTGCAGACGATGTAGCTGTTGTCATAGGTTCCGCCGGAGACACCACGGCCAACCATCTCGAACGCGAGACCATTGTCCATATTGTAGGCCGCCGTCATGCGGTAGGTCCACTTGGGCAGATTGCCCGTGTTCTGACCGACCGTATTATAGGCCAGCGCCACGCCGCTGTCCGCAATGTAGGTGAGCGCGCGGGTAGCGAGCGCACGGAACATGCTCACGCCAGGGCCGATGCGACGACGATAGCTCGCCTCGAAATCGATGCCCTCATCCTTGATGCCGACGAAGTTCAGCGGCTGGATGGTGATGCTCTGGATGTCCGCACCGGGGTTGGTCGGCGACGCCGTGCCACCCCCCGTCAGGTTGATGAACGAGCAGGCCGTGGCGCTCTGACGTTCGCCGTAGCAGAGATCGGTGAGATTCTGCGCGGTGTACGTCGAAATCGCGTTGGACAGCTTGATCCGGTAGTAATCGACCGACGCCGCGAAGCCCGGCAGGAAGCGCGGCGTGAACACGCCGCCGACACCCAGCGTCTTGGCGACTTCCGGCGTCAGGTTGCGATTGCCGATCTGCGACGCGATCATCGTGTCGGACACGGTGGTCGTGCTGCCCTGCGCGGTCTGGTGAACAACCGCGTTGGTGAAGCCACCGCCGGGGTTGAACAGCTCGCTCAGGTTGGGCGCGCGGATGTCACGGCTGTACGTGCCACGCAGCTTGATGTCGGGGATCACCTGATAGGTCAGGCCCGTCTTCCAGGTGGTGACGCGCCCCGAAGTGGAATAGTCGGTCACGCGGACCGCGCCCTGGAAATCCATGCCCTTGATGATCGGAACGATGGTTTCGACATAACCTTCCGTCACGCTGTAATGACCGAAGACGGGGATGAAGTTGCCGTAGCGCCACGTCGGAACGATCGCGCTGCCGGTGCCGATCGGCGCATAGAATGCATCGACCGAGCCCTTCACCGCTTCGCGGCGATGCTCGATGCCGAAACCGATCGAGACGGGACCCGCCGGCAGCTCGAACAGATTGTTGGTCGAGGCGTTCAGCGCGGCGGAATCCTGCTTGATCGTCTGTTCGCGCAGCGGGTTCTGGCCGTTGCCCGTAACGTAGGCGATCGCCGCCGGGCTCATCCCGCCCACGCCGATGCGGTTCAGCGGAACGCAGGCCGGATCGTCGTTGGTGGTGATGCTGTCGGCGTTGACGCGGCACTGGATCGTGCCGTTGGCGGCGGTGACGGCATCCGTCGCCTTCGCCATGCGATCATAATTCCACGCGTTGATCAGCTGCTCGTGCGTCTTGGTGATGCCCTTCTGATAGTAACCGCTCCAGTGGAAGTCGCGGTTCAGCACCGTGAAATCGCCTTCGGCACCCGCGACGTAGCGGTAGATTTCGCGCTTCATGTTGCTGCCCTGCGCGGGCAGGCCGGCATTGCCGGTGCTCATGATGATCGACTGCAGGTTGTTCGCCTGCATCAGCGTCCGGATGTTCGACGGCAGATAGGGATTATCCGCCATGATCTCGACGCCGCTGGTGGTGCTGGCCCCGGGCGCGCCGGCCGTCGTCTGCGAGGGAGTCAGCTGATAATAGCTGCGGCCCTGATAGCTGTTGTAGCCAAACTGGCCGAACACCTTGAGCGCGGACGAGAAATCCCAGCTCAGGCGACCGAACGCGCTCTTGCGCTTCTCGGACGGCAGCAGGCTCGACGAATTGACGTGGCTGGAGCTGGCATATTGATAATCGCCGCCCTGCATCCACTGGCCGCTGCGCTGGCCGACGGCGAGGGTGCCCGTGACGGCGCGGCCGGTCGCGGGATCGATCGTGCCGAAATAGGTGTTGGCCAAGGCGGTGCCGGTAACGGGAAGCACGCTGGTCGAGCCATTGGCGCGCGCGCCGAGGATCAGGCCGCCCGGCGTGAAGTTGCCGGAGCCGATGCCGGTGGCGATGGTGCGCGCATTGACGCACGAGGCCGCCGACGCCGCGCAGGCCGCCGCGCTGTAATTCGGGTTGTCGATCTGGAAGAAGCCCGAATTGTTCCAGTCACGATCGACCGTGTCGATGCCGTCCTGATGAAAATATTCGCCGCTGACGATCACATGACCGCGATGCTCGGCGAAATCGGTGCCGGCCGTGATCGAAGCCTTGTGGTTCTGACCATCGCCATAATCGGTGACGCCATAGCTATATTCGGCCTTAACGCCGGTGAACTTCTTGTTCAGGATGAAGTTCACGACACCCGAGACGGCGTCCGAACCATATTGTGACGACGCACCGCCCGTCACCACTTCGACGCGCTCGATCAGCGCCTGCGGGATGAGATTGGTGTCGACCGTGCCGCTGGTGTCGGATGCGACCGAGCGCTGGCCATCGATCAGCACGAGCGTACGGTTCGCGCCCAGGCTGCGGAGGTTGACCGAAGCGACGCCCGCACCACCGTTCGACAAGGACCCGTTCGTGCTGGCCGCCGTGCTTGAGCCACGAACCGACGGCAGGGTGTTCACGAAGTCCGAGATGTTGGCCGGCGCTTCGCGGTTGATTTCCTCGGTGCTGATCACCGAAACCGGGGTCGGCGCGCTGTAACCGTCACGGACGATGCGCGAGCCGGTGACCGTGATCTCGCCCTCTGGGGGAGCGGCCTCGGGGGCCTGGGCGAGAGAGGCAGGTGCTGCGGGGGCAGCCTCCTGTGCGTGGGCAGCTTCGGCGCCCATGCAGAGCGCCATCATTCCAACAGTTGCAAGAACGTACCGCTTCGATTTGGACAAGATCTTCCGATCGCCGACCGCCATATGGTCAAGCACATTCATCATCAATTACCCCTTAACAAACCTACACCCTGGGTAATCCTCTCCCTATATTTCTGTATTATTTCATATCACGTTTTTAGCAATGAACTTTCGTCTCGATTCAAACTCTGATCGTCGCATTCTTTCTAAGCGCAGCATTTATGCAAATTTATTCAAAAGTGCGCCGTAATCCTTATCCACTATCTGGGAAAATTGGCGATCGGATTATTCCCGGGTCCAGGTCCGGGGCACCGGGCCGGTCGTCGGCCATGCGCGCTTTCAGCGAGGAAGGCGCACCCGTCTCCAGCATGCCGCACCCATCGGAAGCGGGGTCACGGGCAAAGTGGAACGGGAAGAAACCATCACATTCACTCCGGTCGCGATCGATCTGCCCGCCGGGGGCCTTTCATCGCGCGCGTTACACGATCAAAAAGAAACCGGGCGGGCTCCTGGAGGAACCCGCCCGGCAGTCGTCGGATCAATAATCTACGCGGATGCCCATCCGGAACACACGGCCCAACACGTCATACAATTGGCGGTTGGTCTGCGGATACGCTTCCGTATTGTCGCCGTTCGGACCGTTGGCGACCAGAACCGGATCCTTGTTCAGGATGTTCTTGATCGAAAGGAAGACCGAAGCCTTCGTGTTCATCACCACGAACTTGTAGTCCGCGTTCACGTCGAAATACCACGCACCGTTGATGTGATTGTAATTGACGGTGCGATAGTCACTCGTCGAAACCGGGCAGTTGGTATCGCAAACGATGTAGTTGTTGTTGTACTTTCCGGGCGAAACACCGCGGGCGACCGCCTGGAACGACAGGCCATTGTCCAGATTATAGGCGGTCGAGAAGCGGAAGGTCCACTTCGGCAGGCTGCCCGTATTCTGGCCGGCCGAGTCCGTGATCGCGGCGATGCCGTTGTTGGTTTCCAGCTTGATCGCGTGCGTCGCAAGCGCGCGCAGGCTGATCGTGCCGGGGCCGACATGACGGCGATAGCTGCCCTCGAAGTCGATACCTTCCGTCTTGATGCCGACGAAGTTGAGCGGCTTGATCGTGACGCTCTGGATGTCGGCATTCGGGTTGGTCGGCGTCGCCGTGCCGCCGGAAGCGAGGTTGATGTAGCTGCACGACGAGGCGTCCTGCAGGTTGCCGTAGCAGAGATCCACCAGGTTCTGCGCCGTGTAGGTCGAGATCGCGCCGGTCAGCTTGATCTTGTAATAGTCGACCGAGGCGGCGAAGCCCGGCAGGAAGGTCGGCGTCAGCACCACGCCGCCGCCGTAGGTCTTGGCGATTTCCGGCTTCAGCGCCGTATTGCCGACGATCGAGTTGATGTACGTGTCCGAAACAGTGTTCGCACCGCCAGCAACCGCCGGGCGATTGACCGAGTTGGTCGCGCCGCCGCCGGGGTTGAACAGTTCGCCCAGGTTGGGCGCGCGGATGTCGCGGCTGATCGTGCCGCGGAACTTGACGTCCGGGATCGGCTGATAGGTCAGGCCCGTCTTCCACGTCTCCACCCGACCCGATGTCGAGTAATCGGTCACGCGCAGCGCGCCGTTGAAGTCCATGTTCTTGATGATCGGGATCACCGTTTCGACGAAGGCTTCCTTCACGCTGTAATGGCCAACCACAGGGATGAAATTGCCATAGCGCCACGTCGGGTTGATCGTGCTGCCCGTTCCGATCGGCGCGAAGAAGCTGTCGACGAAGCCGCTGACCTTCTCCTTGCGCGCTTCAGCACCGAACGCGATGCTGACCGGGCCGGCCCAGACTTCGAACAGGTTGTTGGTCGAGAAGCTGACCGCGCCGATATCCTGCGTGATCCGCTGATCGCGGGCGGGATTGCGGCCGTTGCCGGTTACGTAATCGATCGCCGCCTGGCTCATGCCGCCCACGCCGATCCGGTTGAGCGGAACGCAGGCCGGGTCGTCGTTGGTGGTGATGCTGTCGGCGTTGACGGCGCACTGGATGGTGCCGTTCGCGGCGGTAACCGCGTTCGTCGCCTTCGTCATGCGATCATAGTTCCAGGCGTTCACCAGCAACTCGTGCGTCTTGGTGATGCCCTTCTGGTAGTAACCGCTCCAGTGCCAGTCGCGCTTCAGCACCGAGAAGTCGCCATCCGCGCCCGCCACGTAGCGGAACACTTCGCGCTTCATCTTGCTGCCCTGCGCGGGCAGGCCGGCATTGCCGGTGCTGATGACGATCGACTGAAGGTTGTTGGCGGTCATCAGCGCCTGCGTCGCGGCCGGCAGGAACGGATTGCCGGAGAAGATTTCGACGCCGCTGGTCGTACCGGCGCCTGGCGCGCCCGGCGTGGTTTGCGAAGGCGTCGCCTGATAGAAGCTCAGGCCCTGATAATAGCTGTAGCCGAACTGGCCGTACACGTTGAGCCAGGGCGCCACTTCATAGCTGGCACGGCCGAAGGCGCTGCGGCGATCCTCCGAAGGCTGCAACGTCGCCGAGCCGACATGGCTGGAGCTGGAATAGACATAGTCGCCGCCCGTCATCCACTGGCCCGAGCGGGGTCCCACCGCGAGCGTGCCGGTCGTGGCGCGACCGGTGGCAGGATTGATCGTGCCGAAATAGGTGTTGGTCAGCGCAGCGCCAGCCGCTCCCAGCGTGGCGCTGGTCAGGCCGACGATCGCACCGGCCGAGTTACGCGCGCCCAGAACAAGGCCGCCCGGCGTGAAGTTGCCCGAGCCGACGCCGCTGCGGACCAGATATTCGCTGGTGCAGATCGTGGCCGCATTGTTGTCGGTGCAGGCCGCCGCGCTGTACGACGGGTTGTTGATCGTGAAGAAGCCGCTGTCGTTCCAGTCGCGGTTGATCGTCTGGATGCCCTTCTGGTGGAAATATTCACCGGACGCGATCAGGTGGCCGCGACCGTCACCGAAGGTCATGCCGCCCGTGAGCGAGGCCTTGTGGTTGGCGCCGTCGCCATAGGTGGTGACGCCATATTCATACTCGGCCTTGAGGCCCTTATATTCCTTGTCGAGGATGAAGTTGACGACGCCCGAGACGGCGTCCGAACCGTAAGCGGACGAAGCGCCGCCGGTCACGACTTCCACGCGCTGGATCAGCGCCTGCGGAATGGTGTTGACGTCGACCGTGCCGTCGACCGTGGACGAAACCGAGCGCTGGCCGTCGAGCAGCACCAGCGTGCGGTTCGCGCCGAGGTTGCGGAGGTTGACGGTCGCCACGCCCGCCTGGCCATTCGAAAGCGCACCGTTCGAATTGGCCGCCGTGGCGGAGCCGCGCACGGCCGGCAGCGTGTTCACGAAATCGTTGATGTTGGCCGGCGCTTCGCGATTGATTTCCTCCGTGCTGATGACGGAGACCGGCGTCGGCGAGCTGTAGCCGTCGCGCACGATGCGCGTGCCGGTGACGGTGATCTCGCCCTCGTTGGCGGGCGTCGGCTCCTCGGCGGCCAGCGTGGTCGGAGCGGCCGCCTGCTGGGCGTACGCAGCTTCGACACCAAGGCAGAGCGCCATCACGCCGACAGTTGCGAGGACCGCCCGCTTCGTTGCGGACGGAGAATTTCGTTCACTGGTCGCGACTGCGCCAAGAAGAGTCGTCATCGATTGCCCCCTTCAATTGAAAGGCCCCCAAGCAATCTTCTCCCATTTTTTATATTTTAGTGCTCACCCTGAAATCACACTAAGTTCTCTACTGGGGACCGGATCTGGCGCCGGGGCGGAATACATGCTCCGCCCCGGTCGTCCGATTCTCCTGCGATGAACAAAGATGTAACAGAAGCGCCGCATTCGATCCAATCAATCTTCATACATTCGGGGGTCGATTGATTGGGAATCCGCTAAGGCGAGCTTTCCTACCTCCGCTTTCAGGCGCACACAGTGAAATGCGCGTCAAAATTCACCGCCGAAATCAGCGCGCTTCGATCGGCCCGTTAAACACGATCGGCGCCACGGTGCGGTGCATCACTTCGCGCATGACGAAGCTGGAGCGGATCTTGGCGACGTGCGGCAGCGTGGAAAGCTCGCTGCGATAGACGCGATCATAATCCTCAAGACTGCGGACGTGGACCATCATGAGGAAGTCCGTATCGCCCGAGACGAAGCTGCAATAGGACATGGACGGGCACTTCACGACCGCCGTCTCGAATTCCATCAGCGCCTGTTCGGCCTGGCTGGAAAGCTCGATCGCGACCATCACGACGATGCCGAAACCCAGTCTCGGCAAATCCAGTTTGGCCGTATATCCTGCGATGGCGCCGCGTTCTTCGAGGATCTTGCGGCGGCGCGCCGCGGCGGTGCTGGAAAGGTGCACGCGCTCGCCGAGATTGACATCGGAAGCGCGTCCATCCGCGCTCAGCTCTCGCAGAATGCGAAAGTCTGTCGCATCGATCGAATAGCTACCAGATTCGTCCATGAGTTTGCTTTTCCTACTTCGAAATCCTGCATCGTTGGGCATATTCCTGTCGAAAATTGAAGAGATGCACAAGCAGGAAACATGCTAGCGTCACCGTCGTGTCGGGACGGGCCGAAAGAAAACGGGGGCAGCATGAGTTTTGGGGAGCGCGCGCGCTGCGCGTCGGCGGCGGCCGCGCGGGCCGTTTTTCGCCATTTTTTCGGCTATGTGTCGGCGTTGAAGGTCGCGCTGTCGGCCGATCGAATCCGCCAGCCCGCAGCTCTCGGTTGAGTCGCCCGACGCACCTGAAGACGCTACGGGCGCTCGCATTCGAGCTGCTCGCATTGACGGCCGGCGGCGGCAAAGGGATCGCCGCGGCGAAGAAACAGGCACCGCTCGTCACCGCCGCGAATCCGACGCTGCCGGTGTTCGTCGATCGGATCGAAACGGTCGGCACGACGCGGGCGAACGAGCTGCCGTGCGTGCGATCTGGATCCTGTTCGGCGTCTCGATCGCCGCTGGACGTGACGCGCAGGCTGGAGGCGGCTCTGGCCGACCGGCCGGAAAGCGGAGGCGCGCACGCGGCGCACGCCGAATAGCCATAAATCGCTGTTAGTCAGGTGACGGTGCGTTTTTCCTGCGTGGGGGAGGGAAACGATGCTCGGGCCGGGATGGCATGATCCGATCGCGTCTGGCGTGCGAGGGCCGCGTCCGTGACGCGGGTGGCGGTCATCATCGGAACGCGGCCCGAAGCGATCAAGCTCGCGTCCGTCGTCCACGCGCTCCGTCCTTTTCCGGGGCTCGCTATCCGCATCATCGTGACCGGGCAGCATCGCGAGCTGCTCGATCAGGCGATGGCCGAAGTGAACCTCGTCGCCGATGAGGATCTCGATCTGATGTCGCCCGGCCAGGCGCTACCCGAACTGGCCGGCCGCTGCCTGATCGCGCTGAGCGAGAGTTTCGCGCGCGAGCGGCCCGATTATGTGATCGGACAGGGCGACACCACCAGCGCATGGGCAGCGGCCCAGGCGGCGCACCTGATCCGCATCCCGTTCGGCCATGTCGAGGCCGGCCTGCGCAGCGGCGCGCATGACACGCCCTTTCCCGAGGAGATGAACCGCCGCATCATCAGCCTGATCGCGCGCCATCATTTCTGCCCAACGGTTGCGGCCGCCGCGAATTTGCGACGGGAAAGCGTGCCGGCCGATCATGTCCACGTCACCGGCAATACGGTGATCGATACGCTGATCGGCATGGCGGCCACGCTGCCCCCGCGCGCGACCGAGGCGGACAGGACGGTGCTGGTGACGGTTCACCGCCGCGAAAATGTCGGCGCGCTGCCCGCCATCGCCGCCGCCATCACCGCTTTGCTGGATTGCCTGCCCGGGCTGCGCGTCCGCTGGCCGATCCACCCCAACCCACGCCTTGCACCGGCGATCCATGCCGCTCTCGGCCGCCATCCGCGCGTGGAACTGGGGCCGCCTTTGCCCTATCGCGCCTTCGTCCACGCGATGCGCGACGCGCGCCTGATCCTGACCGACAGCGGCGGCGTGCAGGAGGAAGCGCCGACGCTGGGCACGCCTGTACTGGTTTTGCGGACGGAAACGGAGCGGCCCGAAGCGGTGCTGGCCGGTGCCTCGCGCCTCGTCGGCACCGATCCCCACCTCATCGTCCGTGCCGCCATCGAACTGATCGAGGACGGAGCGGCCCACGCCCGGATGACGAACATCCCCTCCCCCTATGGCGATGGCCGGGCCGGGGAGAGGATCGCCGCCGTCGTGAGCGATTATCTGCTGCGCTGAGGGGAGCGGCTTGTCCCCTCACTCATATTTCGCCTCGCAGGCCTTCACCACTGCCTGCGGCTGGCCGAGCTTGGCCACGGCCGCCAGCGCCTCGCCACGCTTCTTCTGGAGCGCATCGCCGGGCGCCACGCCCGCGCTTTTCAGCAGCGGCGAAACCTTCGCATCCAGCTTGGTGTTCAGCACGCCCAGCTTGATCGTGGCGTCGCCATAGGAGGCGCCCTGCCCGCCGAACGCCTTCCGCAGAAAGTCGGTCAGCACATAGCATTGCAGCGCGCTGTCGAGCTTGCTGTCGGGCAGCGCCGGCTTGTCCTGTGCGGTCGCGGGATAGGCGGTGGCGCAGGCCGGCTGCAGCACCTGCCACTTGCCCTTGATCGTGGTGTCGAACAGGCCCGGCATCCGCTGGAACACCGCATTGGCGCGCTCATTGTCGAACACCGGCCCTTCGGATCCGGCGAGCAGCGCATAATGGAAGATCCGCTCCTGCGCCTCGGCGGGAAGGTCGCCCTTCACGCCCGCTTTCTCGCGCAAGGTGGCGGCGGTGACGACGCCGCAGGTCGCGGCGCGATCGACGGCCTCCTCGGGAAGCGTCGGCACCTTTTCCCCGCAACCGGGAAGAACCAGAGCCATTGCGACGGACGCCACCAGAACCAAACGCATCCCGACCTCTCCAAGTCGTTACAGATGCGTAAACTACGCGCGGGGCGCGCTGGGGTTGCCTCTCGCCCGATCAGGGCTCGTGCGATCAGGGCAATAAAAAACCCCTCCCGCGAACGGGAGGGGCCGAAAGGCGTAGCGACCGGGCACGGCGCCTTTGCGCCTGCCCAGCCTTGCCCCTCCCGCACGCGGGAGGGGTGGAACGTGGATCAAACGTGGATCGGCTTGCCCAGCACCGCCATCGCCGCTTCCTTGAAGGCTTCGGCGTGGGTCGGGTGCGCATGGCAGGTGTAGGCGATGTCTTCGGAGGTGGCGCCGAATTCCATTGCCTGCGCGGCCTGCGCGATCATCGTGCCGGCGACCGACGCGATCATCCACACGCCGACGACGCGGTCCGTCTTCGCATCGGTGATCACCTTCACGAAGCCCCAGGGCTCGTGATTGGTCTTGGCGCGGCTGTTGGCGAGCATCGGGAACTTGCCGACCTTGATCTCGCCCTTTTCCTTCGCCGCTTCCTCGGTGAGGCCGACGCCGGCGATCTCGGGCATCGTGTAGACGACCGACGGGATCACGTCGTGGTTCACGATGCCGGTGAGGCCCGCGATATTCTCGGCCACCGCGATACCCTCGTCCTCGGCCTTGTGCGCGAGCATCGGGCCGGGGATCACGTCGCCGATCGCCCAGATGCCGGGCACGGACGTGGCGAAGTCATGATCGGTCTCGATCTGGCCGCGCTTGTTGACCGTGAGGCCCGCCTTGTCGAGGCCGAGGCCATCGGTGTTGGGCTTGCGGCCGATCGAGACGAGGACGACGTCCGCCTCGATCGTCTCGGCCGCGCCACCGGCGGCGGGCTCGACGGTGAGGACGACGCCCTCGCCCTTGCGCTCGGCCTTGGTCACCTTGGTCGAGAGCTTGAACTCGAAGCCCTGCTTCTTGAAGATCTTGTTGGCTTCCTTGCGGACCTCGCCGTCCATGCCCGGCAGGATCTGGTCGAGGAATTCGACGACCGTCACCTTCGCGCCGACGCGGCGCCACACCGAGCCCAGTTCGAGCCCGATCACGCCGCCACCGATCACGACCATGTGGCCGGGAACCTTGGTCAGCTCCAGCGCCGAGGTGCTGTCGACGATCGCCTCATTGTCGACCGTCACGCCCGGCAGCGGGGTGACCGACGAGCCGGTGGCGATGATGATGTTCTTGGCGCGCACGGTGCGACCGGCGACCGTCACCGTGTCCTTGCTCTCGAACGTCGCATAGCCCTTGAGCCATTCGATCTTGTTCTTCTTGAACAGGAATTCGACGCCGCCGGTCAGGCCCTTCACGGCATCGATGCGCTGTGCCTGCATCGCATCGAGATCGAGGCTCATCGCGTCGATCTTCACGCCCAGCTTGGCGAGCGCGCCGCCGGCGGCCTCCTCATAGAGTTCGGACGCGTGCAGCAGCGCCTTGGAGGGGATGCAGCCGACATTGAGGCAGGTGCCGCCCAGCGTGGCACGGCCCTCGGCGCACGCCGTCTTCAGGCCCAGCTGCGCCGCGCGGATCGCCGCGACATAGCCGCCGGGGCCGGAACCGATCACCAGAACGTCGAAATCATAGTCAGCCATTGTCTGCCTTCTCACCTTGAATCATGCGAGGCAACGGATCGCGCCCTCGCCGTTCTGCCCGCAGATCGCCGCGAAACGCCGCAACATCGGGACGCCCTGCATCAAGTAATCGATCGACGTGTCTTTCTCGTCCGCAAAGACATCCGCCAGATAGATATCCGCATCGATCATCGCCTCCGGATCGACGCTCGCCGCGATTTCCTCATCGCTGATTTTGTCGATCGCGTCGGCGAACGCGGCCATCACGTCCGGTTCGATTACCCAGCACGAAATATCACCAAGCGCCGGCTCGCCGAGCGTTTCGACATCCTCGCCAGCAATGATGCCCAGCGGGCGAACCGTACCGTAGGCTTGCCCCGACAAGGTGAAATGCAGGGCGTGCCATGCCTTATCGAACTCGATCAGAGATAAGCTTAGGTCGTCGTCACTCTCTTCCGGAAACATGAACGCTTCCGCCGTGCGTGGATCGGCCTTGAGCGCTTCGATTTGAGCAGAGGTAGCGCGTCGGAGGTACATCACCATTCCCATCGCCGCGCTCCTCCTGCCCTGCCTTACAGGTCGATCAGAAGCCGCGTCGGATCCTCGATCGCATTCTTCAGCGCGACGAGGAAGGTCACGGCTTCGCGGCCATCGACCAGGCGGTGATCGTAGCTGAGCGCCAGATACATCATCGGGCGGACGACGACCTGGCCGTCACGGACGACCGGGCGCTCCTCGATGCGGTGCAGGCCCAGCACGGCCGACTGCGGTGGGTTGATGATCGGGGTCGACATCAGCGAGCCGAACACGCCGCCGTTGGAAATGGTGAAGGTGCCGCCCTTCATCTCTTCCATCTTCAGCGTGCCGTCCTTGGCGCGTTTGCCGAAATCGCCGATCGTCTTCTCGATCCCGGAGACGGAGAGCGTCTCGGCGTCGCGGATCACCGGCACGACCAGGCCGTTCGGGGCCGAGACCGCGACCGAGATGTCGCAATAATCGTGATAGACGATCTCGTCGCCCTCGATCGAGCCGTTGACGCCGGGAATGTCCTTCAGCGCCATGCAGGCGGCCTTCACGAAGAAGCCCATGAAGCCCAGGCGGACGCCATGCTTCTTCTCGAACAGATCCTTATACTTGGCGCGCGCCTCGATCACGGCGGTCATGTCCACGTCGTTGAACGTGGTGAGCATGGCCGCGGTGTTCTGCGCTTCCTTCAGGCGCTTGGCGACCGTCTGGCGCAGGCGCGTCATCTTCACGCGCTCTTCCTTGCGCCCGCCCGTCGCGGCCGGCGCGGCAGCGGCGGGAGCCGAAGCGGCGGCGGCCGGAGCCGCGGCGGCAGCGCCGGACTTGGCGGCGAGCAGCACGTCATCCTTGGTGATGCGGCCGTCCTTGCCGGTGCCCTTGATCTTCGAGGGATCGACATGCAGCTCCAGCACCGCGCGGCGCACGGCCGGCGACAGCGTGAGCGGATCGCCCGACGTATCCTCGTCGGCGGGGGCGGCGGCCGGCTCGGGTCGAGCGGCGGCTTCGGCCTGGCCGACGGCGGTGCGGTTCTCGACGGCGGGCGTCGCGCTGGTCGGCGCCGAGGCGCCTTCCGTGATGCGCGCGATCACCGCGCCCACCGAGACGGTGTCGCCTTCGGCCACCACCAGCTCGCCGATCACGCCGGCGACGGGGGCCGGAACCTCCACCGCGACCTTGTCGGTCTCCAGGCTGGCGATCGGCTCATCGGCCTTCACCGTTTCGCCGGGCTTCTTCAGCCACTGGCCGAGGGTCGCCTCCGTGATGGATTCACCGAGCGTCGGTACGGTAACATCGGTCGCCATTCGATCTTCCTATTAGGCTTGATAGCCAAGCGCTTCAGCGACCAGGGCCGCCTGTTGCTTGGTGTGGTTCTTGGCGAGGCCGGTGGCGGTCGCCGCAGAGGCCTTGCGGCCGGCGTAAACGGGACGGGTCGGCTTGGTTTTGGCCGTGGCCAGCACCTCCTCGATCAAGGGCTCGACGAAGAACCACGCCCCGTTATTCTTCGGCTCTTCCTGCGCCCAGACCACGGTCTCGACGTTCGGACGATCCTTCAATACCTCGACCAGCGCATCCGCCGGGAACGGATAGATCTGCTCGACGCGCAGGATCTCGACACTGTCGTCCTCGGCCGCATCGCGCGCTTCGGCCAGATCGTAATAGACCTTGCCGGTGCAGAGCACGACGCGCTTGATCTTCTCGGCCACAACCGGGCGATTGTCCCACAGGACGCGGTGGAAGTAGCTGTCGCCGAGGAAATCCTCCGCCTTCGACACCGCCGCCTTGTGGCGCAGCAGCGACTTGGGCGTCATGATGATCAGCGGCTTGCGGAACTTGCGCAGCATCTGGCGGCGCAGGATGTGGAAGTAGTTCGCCGGCGTCGTGCAGTTCGCCACCTGCATATTATCTTCGGCGCAGAGCTGGAGATACCGCTCCAGACGAGCCGAGCTATGCTCCGGTCCCTGCCCTTCATAGCCATGCGGCAGCAGCATCACGAGGCCATTGGCGCGCAGCCACTTGGCTTCGCCCGCCGCGATGAACTGATCGATGATGACCTGCGCGCCGTTGGCGAAATCGCCGAACTGCGCTTCCCACATGACAAGCGTGTTCGGCGCCTGGCCGGCATAGCCATATTCGAAGCCCAGCACGCCGAATTCGGAGAGCGGGCTGTCCAGCACCTGGAACTGCCGGTTCATCGCCGAAAGCGGGATGTACTTGTGGCCATCCTTCTGATCGACCCACACGGCGTGGCGCTGGCTGAACGTGCCGCGGCCGACGTCCTGACCGGACAGGCGGACACCATAATCTTCCTTCAGCAGGGTGCCGAAGGCGAGCGCCTCGGCGGTCGCCCAGTCGAAGCCCTCGCCGGTCTCGAACATCGCCTTCTTGGCGTCGAGAATGCGGGTCAGCGTCTTGTGGACGACGATGCTGTCGGGAACAGTGGTGATCTGCGTGCCGATTTCGTTGAAGAGATCGGGCGTGACGCCGCTGGCGGCCGCGCGGCGCTCGGTGATCGGCTCGCGCGGGAGCGCAAAGCCTTCCCACTCGCCGCCGAACCAGTCGGCGCGATTGGCCTTGTAGCTCTTGCCGGCCTCGAACTCGTCTTCCAGACGGGCTATGAAAGCCGCTTCCTGCGCGCCGAGCCACTCGGCATCGATCTGGCCCTCGGCGATCAGGCGATCGGCATAGAGCTGCGAAACCGGCGGATGCTTGCGGATCTCGTCATACATCAGCGGCTGGGTGAAGCCGGGCTCGTCGCCCTCGTTATGGCCGAAGCGGCGATAGCACCACATGTCGATGACGACATCGCGGCGGAACTTCGCGCGATATTCGGTCGCCAGCTTGCAGGCGAAGGTGACGGCCTCGGGATCATCGCCGTTCACGTGCAGGATCGGCGCCTGCACCATCTTCGCGATGTCGCTCGGATAAGGCGACGAACGCGCGAACTGCGGCGAGGTGGTGAAGCCCACCTGGTTGTTGATCACGAAGTGGACGGTGCCGCCGGTATTGTAGCCGACGAGGCCGGAGAAGCCGAAGCACTCCATGATCACGCCCTGGCCCGCGAAGGCCGCATCGCCGTGGATCAGGATCGGCAGCACCTTGGCGCGCTCCAGATCGTCCAGCTTGGTCTGCTTCGCGCGCGCCTTGCCCAGCACGACCGGATCGACGCACTCGAGATGCGACGGGTTCGGCGCGAGGCTCAGGTGGATCATGTTGCCGTCGAACTCGCGGTCCGCCGACGTACCGAGGTGGTACTTCACGTCGCCCGAACCGCCGACATCCTCGGGGTTGGCCGATCCGCCCGCAAATTCATGGAACAGGATGCGATAGGGCTTCTGCATCACGTTCGTCAGAACGTTGAGGCGGCCGCGATGCGCCATGCCGAGCACGACTTCCTGCACGCCGGCCGCGCCCGCATATTTCAGCACGGCCTCCAGCGCGGGGATCATGCTCTCGCCGCCGTCGAGGCCGAAGCGCTTGGTGCCGACATATTTGCGAGCCAGGAACTTCTCCCACTGCTCGCCCTCGACCACCTTCGCGAGGATCGCCTTCTTGCCTTCCGGCGTGAAGCTGATTTCCTTGTCCGTGCCTTCCATCCGGTCTTGGAGGAAGCGGCGTTCCTCCGTATCCTGGATGTGCATATATTCGAGGCCGACCTTGCCGCAGTAATTCTTGCGGAGCGTCGCGATGATCTGGCGCACGGTCGCGTGCTGGAAACCCAGCAGGCCGCCGAGGAAGATCGGCCGATCCATGTCGGCCTCGGTGAAGCCGTGGAATTCGGGCTGAAGATCTTCCGGCATCTCCTGATGCCAGAGGCCGAGCGGATCGAGCTGCGCGAGCAGGTGGCCGCGCACGCGATAGGTGCGGATCAGGATCGAGGCGCGGATCGAGTCGCGCGCGGCGGCCTCGATATCGGCTTGGCTGCTCGGAGCGGCCGGCGCCGGGGCGGCGGCGGGAGCGGGCTTGCCGCCCTTGGCGGGCTTGGGCGCGGGCTCCATCTGGGTGGGGTCGAGACCGGCGGTGAGAGAGTCCGTCTCGGACAGCGGCCAGCGCGGATTGGCCCAGCTCGGCCCGGAGACGCTCGCCTCCAGCGCGCCGAAATAGCTGCGCCAATTCTCGTCGACGCTCGCGGGATCCTGCCGATACTTCTTGTACAGCGCCTCGGCAAAGCTGGGACTTACACCCTCCAGCTCATCGAAGTTCGATCCCTCGAAGCCCATTATGCACCGCCTGTCATTCGCTCTGTCGACCAAATCGGTCGTTTCGTCGCTCGCCTAGCGAGGTGAGCATTGCCCAAATATTAATCAACCCCGGCCGCGAACGACCGGGGTTGCTTTCATCAGCCCTTCAGGACTTCCACCAGCGTCGTGCCGAGCTCCGAGGGGCTCGCCGCAACGCGGATGCCGGCGGCTTCCATCGCCGCGATCTTGCTCTCGGCGTCGCCCTTGCCGCCCGACACGATCGCGCCGGCATGGCCCATGCGACGGCCCGGAGGCGCCGTGCGGCCCGCGATGAAGCCGGCCATCGGCTTCTTGCGGCCCTTCTTGGCCTCGTCGATCAGGAACTGCGCGGCCTGCTCCTCGGCGTCGCCGCCGATCTCGCCGATCATGATGATCGACTTGGTCGCCTCGTCGGCCAGGAACAGCTCCAGCACGTCGATGAAGTTCGTGCCGTTGACGGGATCGCCGCCGATGCCGACGGCCGTGGTCTGGCCGAGGCCGGCGTTCGAGGTCTGGAACACCGCCTCATAGGTCAGCGTGCCGGAGCGCGAGACGACGCCGACCGAGCCTTCCTTGAAGATGGAGCCCGGCATGATGCCGATCTTGCACTGGTTCGGCGTCAGCACGCCCGGGCAGTTCGGGCCGATCAGGCGCGACTTGGAGCCCGAGAGCGCGCGCTTCACGCGCACCATGTCGAGAACCGGAATGCCTTCCGTGATCGCCACGATCAGCGGAACCTCGGCATCGATCGCCTCGAGGATCGAGTCGGCCGCGAAGGGCGGCGGCACATACACGACCGACGCAGTCGCGCCGGTGGCGGCGACGGCTTCGTGGACCGTGTTGAAATTGGGAAGGCCGATATGGGTGGTGCCACCCTTACCGGGCGTCACGCCGCCGACCATCTGCGTACCGTAGGCCAGCGCCTGCTCGGTATGGAAGGTGCCGGTATTGCCGGTCATACCCTGGGTAATGACCTTGGTATTCTTATCGACGAGGATCGACATAGGCGCTCCGAACGATTCCTGTGATGCGGGGCCAGCCTAGCGGCCAACCCCGCGAAAGACTTATGCCAAAGAGCTATCGATGCCCTTGCAGGCGACCAGCAGTTCCTTCACCGCATCCACCGAGACCTGCAGATTGGCCTTGGCCTCATCCGAGAGCGACACCTCGATGATCTTCTCGACGCCGCCGGCGCCGAAGAGAACCGGCACGCCGACATAGAGATTGTCGACGCCATACTGGCCGGTCAGGTTCGCCGCGGCCGGCAGGATACGCTTCTGGTCGAACAGATAGGCTTCGGCCATCGCGATCGCCGAGGTGGCGGGCGCATAGAAAGCCGAACCCGTCTTCAGCAGGGCGACGATCTCGCCGCCGCCGCCGCGCGTGCGCTTGATGATCGCGTCGATCTTCTCCTGGGTGGAGAGGCCCATCGCGATCAGGTCCGAAACGGGGATGCCCGAGACGGTCGAATATTCGAGGACCGGCACCATCGTGTCGCCATGGCCGCCCAGCACGAACGTGTTCACGTCCTTCACCGAGACGTTGAACTCGTCGGCGAGGAAGTGGCTGAAGCGCGCCGAGTCGAGCACGCCGGCCATGCCGACGACCTTCTCAGCGGGCAGGCCGGAGAATTCGCGCAGCGCCCACACCATCGCGTCGAGCGGGTTGGTGATGCAGATCACGAAGGCGTCGGGCGCGTTGGCCTTGATGCCCTCGCCCACGGCCTTCATCACCTTCAGGTTGATGCCGAGCAGGTCGTCACGGCTCATGCCGGGCTTGCGGGCGACACCGGCCGTGACGATGATCACGTCCGCGCCGGCAATGTCGGCATAATCGTTGGTGCCGGTGATCTTGGCGTCGAAACCCTCGACCGGGCCGCACTGCGACAGATCGAGCGCCTTGCCCTGAGGCACGCCCTCGACAACGTCGAACAGAACGATGTCGCCGAGACCCTTGAGCGCGGCGAGATGTGCCAGCGTTCCGCCGATATTACCTGCGCCGATCAGCGCAATCTTCTTACGAGCCACTTAAGCTCCCTTTCCCGCTTGCCAGCCATTGAGGCGCTGCCAGGATGCGACCACGAGGACGCGGCCGCGGATCAGCGGGGGCGGCTTAGACCCGACTCACTCGCGGGGCAACCGCCTTTGGTGCGTTTGCGAAAAGCTTATTGCGTGTTTGCGAAAAGCGAATTGTGACACTTTATTGCGCTGCCAGCCGCGACAGCATTCTGTCCCAATGGGCGATGTCGTCGGCGAAGGCTTTCACCGGCAATCTTTCGTCACGGCCATGTGCGCGTTCGTCATCCGGCGACACGATCCAGGCACCGTCGGCACCGTAGACGGGAATGCCCACCGCACGGAATTTCGCGCCGTCCGTAGCCCCCGCCGACATCTGCGGCAGGATCTTGGAATGGGGGAAGCGCGCATGGACGGAATCGGTGAAGGCGCTGACGACGTCGGCACGCAACGGCGAGGCGGGCGTGCTCACATTGTCGTCGCGCCGGGTGACGGCCACGCCGGGATCCGCCACCACTTTTTCCAGCTCGGCGCGGATCGCATCGGGCGAAACGCCGGGCAGGATCCGGCAATTGATGTTGGCGGTGGCAAGCTGCGGCAGCGCGTTATCGGCATGCCCGCCCGACAAAAGTGTTGCGACGCAGCGCGTGCGGGTCGATCCCACTTCCAGCGGATCCGCCTCGATCACGTCGGCCGCCCGGCCGTCATTCGGGTTCTTCAGCCAGGCGCGCATCGCATCGCCCAGCGCGCCCTTCTCGTCCTGCTGGCGAACCTGATAATAAGCGCGCGTCGTCTCGTTCAGCGCGGGCTCGAAGCGATAGGCCTCGATCTTCTCCAGCGCGTGCGCCAGTTCGTAGATCGCATTGTCCGGCCGGGGGCGCGAGGAATGGCCGCCCTTGTTGCGCACGGTCAGCGTATAATCGGCGAACGTCTTCTCGGCCGTCTGCAGCCCGAAACCGAGCGGCGTGCCGTCCGGCTTGAACGCGCCGCCGCCCGCATCGGCATTCAGCCCGTAATCGGCGTCGGTCCATTTGCGCCATTCGGTCGCGGCGAGCTTGGCGCCCACCTCGGCCGTTTCCTCGTCGCCGGTCAGCAGCACGATGATGTCGCGCTTCGGCTTGAAGCCGGCCGCCTTCAGCTTGAGCAAAGCGGTCAGCATCGCCACGGTCGGGCCTTTGATGTCGCTGGTGCCGCGCCCGTAATAATAGCCGTCCTTCTCGACGAAGGTGAACGGATCGATCGTCCAGTCCTCGCGCTTGGCCTCCACCACGTCCATATGGCCCATCAGCAGGATCGGCTTGCCCTTCGGCGCCCCCACGGCGGGCCAGCGCATGATGAGCGCCGCCGTCTTGTTGTGATCCTCGCCCTCATAAGGCTGGATATGCAGGTCGCTGTCGGCCCAGCCCGCCTTGCGGAATTCGCCCGCGATATAGGTCGCCAGCTCCGGCACCTTCTCGCGCCCGGCGACGGTCGGGATGTTGATCGCATGCTCCAGCATCGTGCGCCCCTTCGCCACCCACGGATCGGGCGCCTGCGCGGTCGCGGCGGTGGCAAGGAGCGGGGCGAGGAGAAGGGCGATGCGATGCGTCATGGAGACGTGCTAGCGCGCCCGCTTCCGTTCGTCATCCACGTGGTTTGCGTGGTCCTGCGAACGCTGGCCCCCAGGGCCGCAAATGCGGCGCCCGCCGGCCGATCACCCTAAAATCGCAAGCCTCTGCCCCGTCTCACGTTTCGTCTCGCACCAGAAATGAATCGGAAGAACGTCACATCACTGTCTCCGAACGCTCCTAGCGCGCCCCAACAAAACGGGGAAAGTTGGAAATGTTGCAAACTTTGAAGGCGGGCGCCTGCCTTGCGGCGCTGATCGTCGCCGATCTCGCCATCGCCACGCCGGCTTTCGCGGCGGATCCGGCCCCCGCCGCGGATGCTGCCGCCGAAACGGGCGCCGACATCGTCGTCACCGGCACGCGCCAGGGCGAGGCCAAGGCGATCGAGACGAAGCGCGAGTCGCTCAACATCGTCGAAGCGCTCTATGCCAACGACGTGGGCAAGCTGCCCGACCAGAACGTGGCCGAGGCGGTGAAGCGCCTGCCGGGCGTCACCGTCGCCAACGATCAGGGCGAGGGCCGCTATGTCGTGATCCGCGGCATCAATCCGAACCTCGTCAACGTCACGCTGAACGGCCTCACTCTCCCCGCCCCCGAGCCGGACGGCCGCCAGGTGAAGCTGGACGACATCCCCTCCGCTCTGATCTCGTCGGTCGTCGTCACCAAGGCGATCACCGCCGATCAGGATGCCAACGCCATCGGCGGTGCCGTCGACATCCGCACGCTCTCCGCCTTCGAGCGCAAGGAGAAGCGCTTCTTCGACGCACGCGCCGCTTATGGCTGGGCGAAGCTCGGCGAGAAGCATCCCTATGAGGCGGATGCGCAGGCCGGCGGCCGGTTCGGTTCGGACGAGCAGTTCGGCGCCGTTCTCTCGTTCAACTATTCGCGCCGCCCGATCGAGTCCGAGAATTTCCAGGCCTCGACCAACTGGCGCGCGCCCGTCGCCGCCAACGGCTTCGTCGTGCCGGACAGCTATGGCCTGCGCGATTACAATCTCGTCCGCACGCGCATCGGCGCGGTCGGCAATTTCGACTGGCGCCTGAGCGACACGTCCAAACTCTGGCTGCGGACCAGCTATTCGCAGTTCAAGGACAATGAGACGCGCGACCAGTTCATCATCGACAACCAGTCCGCCTTCACGAACCAGACCGCCACCACCGGCACCTTCCGGGGCCGTGGCAGCGTCCGCGTCCGCCGCCGCGAGGAGAAGGACAACACCAAGTCGATCGCGACCGGCGGCAGCTTCCAGCTCGGCGGCGGCACGCTGGATCTGGCCGGCGGCTGGACGCGCGCGCAGAAGCGCGATCCGCTGCGCTCCGAATATAATTTCCGTACCGGCGGCACCGCGCTCACCGTCAATTACGATGTCGGCCAGCTGCCCTATAACGAAACCGTCACCAACACCGTCGCCCAGTCGGCCTATGCGCTGAACAGCGTCAATTACGATCGCCGCAATGCCGTGGAGACGCTGTGGCAGGGCCGCGCGGATTACACGCTCCCGATCGGCATCGGCGACGACAGCAGCATCAAGTTCGGCGGCAAATATCTCGATCGCCACAAGACCAACGATCGCGCTTACGAGACGTACGGCCTCGCCTCGGGCCGCACCTTCACGCTCGCCAACGTCTCCTATGTCGGCGCGCAGACCTTCTATGACGGCGCCTATCCGTTCGGCCCGCGCATCGGCTACGATACGGCCCAGGCCTATCTCGCCGCCAATCCGGGCACGATCGCGCTCAATGCGGCCAGCTCGCTCAACAATGCGCTCGCCAACGATTATGACGTGAAGGAGCGCATCGTCGCCGGCTATGCGATGGCGACGCTGAACTTCGGGGGCCTGACCCTGCTGCCCGGCGTCCGCGTGGAAAATACGCGCGACAAGTCCAAGGCGAAGCTGATCACCGCCGCCTCGACGCTGACGCAGGATTTCAACAGCTTCGGTTCGAAGAACTACACCGATTTCTTCCCGAGCCTGTCGGCCCGTTGGAAGATTACGCAGGCCTTCATGCTGCGCGGCGCCGTCACCACCTCGATCGGCCGCCCGAACTATCCGGATCTCGCGCCCTACGTCTCGGTCGACACGACCACGACGCCGCGCCCGACGATCACGCTCGGCAATCCCGGCCTGAAGCCGTACAAGGCGTGGGGCGCGGATCTCGCCGCCGAACTATATCTGCCGGGTCAGGGCCTGATCTCGGTCGGCATCTTCTACAAGCATCTCGACAACCCGATCTACACCCAGTCGGTCATCAACACGCCCGGCACCTATGCCGGGCAGACCTTCGCGGCGGCCGATCTGGTCCAGCCGCTCAACGCCGATCGCGCGACGCTGCGCGGCATCGAGGCGAATTTCCAGAAGCGCTTCGATTTCCTGCCGGGCGCGCTCAACGGCTTCGGCATCGCCGCCAACTTCACGCACGTCACCGGCCACGCCAATATGGGCTCGATCCCCGGCGTGGCGGCGCGCGCGGGCGACATCCCGCTGTTCAACCAGTCGCGCGACAGCGGCACGGCGCAGGTCTTCTACGAGAAGTATGGCGTCGCCGTCCGCGTGGCCTATACCTATCGCTCGAAATATCTGGATACGCTCGGCACCTCGGCGGCGACGGATCAGTATACCGACAAGAATGGCCAGCTGGACGTGAATGCCAGCTATCAGGTGACGCCGCAGCTGACCTTCTTCGCCAATGCCACCAACCTCACCGATGCCCCGTGGCGCCGCTTTATCGGCAACCGGGATCAGCTCGTGGAACGGGAACGCTATGATTATACGGTTCGCGGCGGGGCGCAGCTCCATTTCTAGGATCGCGCCAAAGACGGCCATTGCCGCGACGGCGCTGGCGCTCGTCCTCACCGCCGCCAGCCCGTCGGCCGCCGCGGGCGGCTACACCGTCGAGCGCGTGGCGGTCCTGATGCGCCACGGCGTCCGGCCGCCGACCAAAGATCCGGCGATGCCCAGGGGCGTCGCGGCGCAACCCTGGCCGACATGGGAAACCCGGCCCGGCTATCTCACGGATCGCGGCGCGAAGGCGGTGGAACTGGTCGGTCAGGCCGATCGCGCGGCCTTTGCCCGCGAAGGCCTGCTGCCCGCCACCGGATGCCCCGCGACCGGCACGATCGCCTTGCTCTCGGACAGCGACCAGCGCACGATCGCCACCGGCGACGCCTGGGCGAAGGGCTTCGCGCCCGGATGTGCCGTCACCAATGTCCACAAATCGCAGGACGAGGCCGATCCCCTGTTCGGCGCGATCCAGCAGGGGCTGGTGGACTATGATCCCAAGGCCGCCGACGCCGCCATCGCCGCCGCTTTGCCCAAGGGCGGCATCGGCGCGGTCGAGGCGCTGGAGCGCGCCCATCTCCAGCGTGTCGATTCGATCCTGTGCGGCCCCGCCACCGCCTCCTGCGGCGTGGCCGCCGAGCGCAGTGCGGTCGCGCCGGCGCAGGCGGGCCAGCGCCCGAAGCTGACCGGTGCGCTCGATCGCGGATCGACCGCCGCCCAGATCCTCCTGCTCGAATATGCGAACGGCAAGCCGATGGCGGACGTGGGCTGGGGTCGCGCCACGGCGGCGGACGTCACCGCGCTCGGATCGCTCCACGCCACCGAATTCGCGGTGCTGGCACGCCCCAAATATGTCGCCGCGCGCAACGTGGCGCCGATCGCGAAGATCCTGCGCGATGCGCTGGCCGCGCCCAAGGCGGGCGATGCGACAGTCACCGTCGTCGTCGGCCATGACACGAACGTCGCCAATCTCGGCGGGCTGCTCGATCTGCACTGGACGATCCCCGGCTTCGCCACCGACGATCCGGCCCCCGGCGGCGCGATCCTGCTGACGTTGTTGCGCGATGCGAAGGGCGCCCGCTTCGTCCGCGCCACCTATCGCGCGCAGCCGCTCGATTCGATCCGCGCACTCCGCGCCGGGACGACCACGGTCGTTCTGGACATGCCCGGCTGCGGCAAGCGCGCGGACCATCTCTGCCCCGCCGCCACCTTCGATCGCGTGATGGCCGGGTCGACCGATCTTCTGAAGAGCCGTTAGCTCTCTGGAAACCATGTCGCGTTATGTCGGGCGCCATGGAGCCCGGCATGGAATCGCAGGATACGCAAGAAACCCAGGAAACGCGCCGCGCCGCGCGTCGCGCGGCCGATCAGCCGAGCACGCTGCGCGGCACCGGCAATAGCGAGCCGCAGGACAGCTGGGTGCACGACGTGTCCAGCACCGGCATGCGGATCGAGAGCCGTGCCGAACTGACGGTCGGCGAGGAGATCACGGTCGGCCTCGCGGGTGCGGGCGCCACGCGCGCGCGCGTCGTCTGGAAGCACGGCAACGAATATGGCTGCCAGTTCGAAAAGCCGCTGAGCAGCGAGGAGGCGAGCAACGCGTTCCAGGGATCGCCGGTCGTGAGCCTCCACCAGTTCGGACGGCGCCCGACGGCCGCCGCGCCGCAGATGGACGACCAGACCGCCGAACTGCTCCGCATGATCGAGGATCAGCCGGCGCGCGGCCGTTTCTGGATGGCCGGCATCGCCGCAGCGATGATCGCCGTGGCCGCCCCCCTTTCCTACCTGCTCGCCCACCTGCTGGGCTGAGCCTTCCCGATTTTCACACCCGTTTGCACTGAGCCTGTCGAAGCCTGTCCTGAGCGCCTGCCTTGGCAGGCAGTCGAAGGGTGCCGTTCTTCTTCCCGCGTCGAGAGAAGAAGAACGGTGCTTCGACAGGCTCAGCACGAACGGCACTCAGCGTTTAGGATCAGCCCTCCAGCGTATCGCTGACGAAGCGGTCGAGCAGGCGCACGCCATATCCGGTCGCGCCCTTCTCATGCAGCGTGCCGGGCTTCGACGACCAGACCATCCCGGCGATATCCAGATGGGCCCAGGCCACGCCCTCGTTCACGAAGCGGGCGATGAACTGCGCCGCCGTGATCGATCCGCCCTCGCGCGGGCCGACATTCTTCATGTCCGCGATCGGCGAGTCGATCAGCTTGTCGTAGGCATCGCCCATCGGCATCCGCCACAGCTTCTCGCCGGTTGCTTTGCCCGCCGCCGCCAGCCCTTCGGCCAGCGTGTCGTCATTGGCGAAGATGCCGCCATATTCGTGGCCCAGGCTGATGATCATCGCGCCCGTCAGCGTCGCGAGGTCCACGATCGTCTTCGGGTTGAAGCGCTGCTGGACCCAGGTGATCGCGTCGCACAACACCAGACGCCCCTCGGCATCGGTGTTGATCACCTCGATCGTCTGGCCGGACATGGAGGTGACGACGTCACCGGGGCGCTGCGCCTTGCCGTCGGGCATATTCTCGACGAGGCCGCAGATGCCGACGACATGCGCCTTGGCCTTGCGGCCCGCCAGCGCCTTCATCAGGCCGGTGACGGCACCCGCGCCGCCCATGTCCCACTTCATGTCCTCCATGCCGGCCGGCGGCTTCAGGCTGATGCCGCCGGTGTCGAAGGTGACGCCCTTGCCGACGAAGGCGGTGGGGGTGGTGACGGCGCCGTTCGTGCCGTCCCAGCGCATCACGAGCAGCTTGGCCTCGCGCTCCGATCCCTGCGACACGCCGAGCAGCGAGCCCATGCCGGCCGCGCGCATCTCGGCCTCACCCAGCACCTCGATCTCCACGCCGAGATCGGCGAGTGCCTTCGCGCGCTCCACGAACGTCTCGGGATAGAGGATGTTGGCGGGCTCGGCGACGAGCGTGCGGGTGAAGGCCACGCCTTCCGCCACGGCCGCGCGCGGCGCCCAGGCCTCCTCGGACGCCGCCACCGCGTCACCCGCGACGATCACGATCTTCTCCAGGCTCGGGCGCTGCTTGGCCGGAAGCTTCGTGCGGTAGATGTCGTGGCGCCAGCTGCGGAGCGTGGCCCCTTCCGCGATCGCCGCCGCGATCGCCGGGCGATCGGCCGAGGCGAAACCGCCCAGATCCACCACCACGCGCGTCTCGCCCGACGTGAGCAGGCGCGCCGTGATCGCGCTGCCCGCGCTCTCGCCATCCTTGGCGGTCGAAAGCCCGACGATCAGCACGCGGCGCACCGCATCGCCCTCCGGCGAGTGGAATTCGACGAGCGATCCGGCCTTGCCCTCGAAGCGGGCCGCCGTCGCGGCGGCCTTGGCGACCGCCGCCGCGCCCGCCAGCCCCGCCGGAAGCCGCGCCTCGATGCCGTCGCCGCTCGCGACGGGAATGACGAGAACATGGGGCTCTGCCGGCCTTTCGGCGGTGATGGCGACGGTGATCAAGGTGACGGCCTTTCTGAAACGAGGCGCCTATCTAGGGGCGTCACCCGGCGAGGAAAAGACCGCCCTCCTCACGCCCGCCCCGCGCCCAAGACATGCGGGCCGGGCGGATGGCACGGCGAACACAGCCTGTCGCGGATCGACGAGTGCCGATTGCAGGCGCGAGAGTGGTGAGATAGGGCCCGGCCGATGACGCGGGGCGTGAGAAGTATCGGGGGACGTGCGCTCGCGCCGCTGGCCATTCTGGCGCTGTCGGCCGCCTGGCCCGCGCACGCGCAGGATTTTCAGGATCATGCCGGCCCGCCGCCGCCGGATGCGGCCAGCCTGCCGGCCACCGACAATGACGATCAGGTGAGCTTCGCGGCCGACGCGCTCGATTATGATGACGATAACGATATCGTCACGGCCACCGGCGACGTGCGGATGCTGCGCGCGGGCAGCCGCCTGCGCGCCGACAAGATCGTCTGGAACCGCCGCACCGGGCAGGTCCACGCCACCGGCAGCGTCGCGACCATCAATCCCAGCGGCGACACCGCTTATGGCGACGACGCCGAACTGTCCGATGACGTGAAGGACGGCGTGATCGACAATCTGCTGATCGTGCTCGCCAATGGCGGCCGGCTGGTGGCGCGCCACGGCGTGCGCAAGGATGCGATCACGACGCTGGACCGCGCCGCCTACACGCCCTGCGCGGTCGAGGGATCGGACGGGTGCGCGAAGGAGCCTTCGTGGAAGGTCTCCGCCGTCCGCATCGTCCATGACGAGAATCGCCATCGCATCTATTACAAGGATGCGCGGATCAGCCTGCTCGGCCGCACCGTTCTCTGGCTGCCCGGCTTCTCGCATCCGGACGGATCGGATCAGGCCAACGGCAATTCGGGCTTCCTGCTGCCCAATTTCGAGGTTTCGAAGTCGCTCGGCCTCGATCTCTCGATGCCCTATTATTTCCAGCTCGCGCCCAATCGCGATCTGACCGTCACGCCGCACCTCTATTCGAAGGTCGCGCCGGGGCTGGAGCTGCAATATCGCGGGTTGAACGGGCTGGGCGCCTATCAGGTGCGCGGCATGCTCACCTACGGCTCGCGCCTGCCCGCCAATGTCGAGGCGACGAGCCTGGACAAGGACAAGGGCGTTCGCGGCTTCATCGACGCGAACGGCACCTATCAGCTCGGCCCCGACTGGACGCTGAGCGGCCAGCTCCGCCTGGAAACCGACCGCACCTTCATGCGGCGCTACAATATCAACAATGACGACCGGCTGCGCTCCACGCTGCAGGCCGAGCGGATCGACGACAAATCCTATCTCTCGATCGCCGGCTGGTTCGTGCAGACCGTCCGCACCACGATCACCGGTACCTCGGTCGACAGCCAGGGGCAGCAGCCGTTCGCCCTGCCCGCGATCGATTATCGCCGCCGGATCGACGATCCGCTGCTGGGTGGCGTCATCCAGTTGCAGGCGAACAGCCTCTCGCTGATCCGCACCGAGGGGCAGGACACGCAGCGCGCCTTTGCGGGCGCCGAGTGGGATCTGCGGAAGATCACCCCGCTGGGCCAGCAGGTGACCTTCACCGCTTATACCCGCGCGGACGTCTATCACACCGACCAGATCGATAAGACCAGCACCGTCGTCTATCGCGGCACGCAGGGCTGGCAGGGGCGCGGGATCGTGGCGGGCGCGGTGGACGTGCGCTGGCCGTTCATCGGCAATTTCCTGGGCGGCACCCAGCAGATCACGCCGCGCGTGCAGGTGGTCGCCAGCCCGCACATCCGCAACATGCAGATCCCCAACGAGGATTCGCGCGCGATCGATCTGGAGGACAGCAACCTCTTCGCGCTCAACCGCTTCTCCGGCTATGATCGCTGGGAAGAGGGCAGCCGCATCACCTATGGCGGCGAATGGAATTACCAGCGCCCGCGGCTCGAGATGAGTGCGGTGGTCGGCCAGAGCTATCGCCTGACCGACGAGAGCGACCTGCTGCCGCAGGGCACCGGCCTGTCCGACCGCTTCTCCGACATCGTCGGCCGCCTGAACGTGAAATACGGCAAATGGCTGGAAGTCACCGAGCGTTTCCGCCTCGACAAGCACAGCCTCGCGATCCGGCGGAACGAGGTCGATGCCCAGATCGGAACGAGCAAGACCTATTTCCTCGTCGGCTATCTGCGCCTCAATCGCGACATCGACACGTCGATCGAGGATCTTCGCGATCGCGAGGAAATCCGCGTCGGCGGCCGGATCCAGATCGCGCGCTTCTGGTCGATCTACGGCTCCAGCGTCATCGATCTGACCAGCAAGCAGGAGGATCCCACCTCCACGAGCAACGGCTACCAGCCCGTCCGCCAGCGCCTGGGCCTCGTCTACGAGGACGAATGCCTGTCGCTCGGCCTGTCGTGGCAGCGCGATTACGATCCTACGATCGACGGGCGTCGCGGCAGCACGTTCGCCTTGCGACTGGCGCTCAAGAATATCGGACGCTAAGCAGGCGTTCAGTCGCCGCGTGCAAGGGCGGCGTTCCCCGATAGGTTGAACGGACTGGATGGCGTGATAGGTGCAGGAAGGCGCGTGGCCGCCGCAATGATGGCCATGCTGATGGCAGGTGCCACTCCCCTCGTGATGAGCGCGGTTCAGGCCCAGGCGCAGGATCAGGCCGACGTGCCGGATAATGATCCGCTGAACCTGCCCGAGAACATCGCTTTGCTCGGCCATAACGATCCGTCGGTCCGCAAGGCGACGGCGATCGTGAACGGCACGATCATCACCGATACGGATGTCGATCAGCGTCTGGGTCTGGTGCTGGCCGCCAGCCCGCAGACCATCTCCACGGAGGAACGCCAGCGTCTGCGCCTGCAGGTGCTGAGCAACCTGATCGACGAGGCGCTGGAAATCCAGGAGGCCGCGGCCAACAAGATCACGATCGACAAGGCCGAGATCGAGCAGACCTATCGCCGCGTCGGCGGCCAGTTCAAGAAGAGCCCCGCCGATTTCGGCGTGTTCCTCAAGGAAAAGGGCTCGTCCGAAGCGAGCATGAAGCGGCAGATCGAGGGCGAAGTGGCCTGGCGCCGCCTGCTCGGCCGTCAGGTGGAGCCGTTCGTCAGCGTCAGCGACGAAGAGGTGAAGCAGGTGATCGATCGCCTGAAGAACTCGAAGGGCGCCGCCGAATATCATGTCGGCGAAATCTATCTTCAGGCGCCGATCGGCACCGAGGCGCAGGTCCGCGCCAATGCCGACCGGATCGTGCAGCAGATCCGCCAGGGCGGTTCGTTCGTGGCCTATGCCCACGAATATTCGGAAGCCTCCACCAAGGCGGTCGGCGGCGATCTCGGCTGGGTGCGCGCCGAGCAGCTGCCGGATTCGCTCGCCGCGGCCGTGGAGCAGATGCCGACCAGCTCGGTCAGCGATCCGATCGGCGTGCCCGGCGGCATCTCGATCATCGCGCTGATCGACAAAAGGCAGGTGCTGACGGTCGATCCGCGCGATACGGTGCTGGCGCTGAAGCAGGTGTCGATCCACGTCGATCCGAACGCCTCCAAGGAGCAGGCCCAGCCCAAGGTCACCGCCTTCGGGGACGCGCTCAAGCAGCTGAAGGGCTGCGGCGATGTCGCCGCGCTGGCCGCCAAGGTCGGCGGCGAAGTGATCGACAATGACAATCTGCGCGTGCGCGAGCTTCCGCCCCAGCTGCAGGAGGTGATGCTCAACCTGCGCGTCGGCGAGGCGACCCCGCCCTTCGGCTCCAGCCAGGACGGCATCATCCGCGCGCTGGTCGTCTGCGGCCGCGACGAACCGCAGGACGCCACGCTCCCCACCTTCGAGCAGGTGCAGAGCCAGATGGAAGAGCAGCGCGTGAACCTGCGCGCCCGCCGCTATCTGCGCGATCTGCGCCGTGACGCGGTGATCGACTATCGCTGAGGCTGGTCCCGGAGGCGTACCGGCGCCTCTGGCGATCGCAATCGGCGATCCGGCCGGCATCGGCCCGGAAATCGTCGCCAAGGCCTGGGACGCGCGCGGCGAGCATGGCCTGCCGCCTTTCTTCGCGATCGGCGATGCCCGATCGATCGAGAGCGTGTGGCGCGGGCCGATCGAGCGTATTTCCGATCCGACGGATGCGGTCGCCCGCTTCGATCACGCACTGCCGCTGCTGCAGGTGGACGATCCGGGCGAAATCGTGCCCGGCGTGCCCAATCCGGCGGGCGCGCGCTGCTCGCTCGATTCCCTCGAGATGGCGGTGGGCCTCGCGCGCAACAGCGCGGTGGCGGGCATCGTCACCGCCCCCGTCGCCAAGGGGCATCTCTACAGCATCGGCTTCACCCATCCCGGCCAGACCGAATTCATCGCCGAACGCTGCGGCGTGGGGCGCGGCAATGTCGCGATGATGCTCGCCGGGCCCACGCTGCGCACCGTGCCGATCACGATCCACATTCCGCTGAAGGACGTGCCGGAGGCGCTCTCGATCGATCTGATCGTGGCGCGCGCGCGGACGGTGGAGCGCGGGCTGATCCGCGATTTCGGGATCGAGCGCCCCCGCCTCGCCATCGCCGGCCTCAATCCGCATGCGGGCGAGGCCGGTACGATCGGGCGCGAGGAGATCGATCTGATCGCGCCGGCGATCGAGAAGCTCCGTGCCGAGGGCATCGACATTATCGGCCCCATGCCCGCCGACACGATGTTCCACGCCCGTGCCCGCGCCCATTACGATGCGGCCCTCTGTCTCTATCACGATCAGGCGCTGGTCCCGATCAAGACGCTCCATTTCGACGAGGGCGTGAACGTCACGCTCGGTCTGCCGATCGTCCGCACCTCGCCCGATCACGGCACGGCGTTCGACATTGCGGGCAAGGACATCGCCCATCCCGGCGCGATGATCGCGGCGATCGCGCTGGCCGGCAGCTGCGCGGCGAATCGCCTGCGCGCCGCCTGAGGGCGGCCGGATGACACGCCTCTTCACCGTGCTCCTGCGAACGCAGGAGCCCAGGGCCGCAAACGGTCCGCCTGAAGCTCTGGGCTCCTGCGTTCGCAGGAGCACGGAGATTTGACGATGCTGCCCACTCTCCCACCCCTGCGCGAGGTGATCGCCAAATATGGGCTGAGCGCGGAGAAGGCGCTCGGGCAGAATTTCCTGTTCGACGGCCAGTTGCTCGATCGGATCGCGCGCGTGCCGGGCGATCTGCGCGATGCCTCCGTCTACGAGGTCGGCCCCGGCCCCGGCGGGCTCACGCGCGCGCTGCTGGGTGCGGGCGCGCATGTGGTGGCGGTGGAGCGCGACCGGCGCTGCCTCGTCCCCCTGATCGAGCTGACCAACGCCTTCGAAGGCCGCCTCACCGTGATCGAGGGCGACGCGCTGGAGCAGGACGAAGCGGCTCTGGTCGGGCGCGGCGCGCATATCGTGGCGAACCTGCCCTACAATGTCGGCACGCCCCTGCTCGTCCGCTGGCTGAGCGACGACAGCTGGGCGCCGTGGTGGGCCTCGCTCACGCTCATGTTCCAGAAGGAAGTGGCGGAGCGGATCGTGGCGAAGCCCGACACCGATCATTATGGCCGCCTCGCGGTGCTGGCCCAGTGGCGCGCGGCGCCGCGCATCGCCTTCACCGTCAATCGCGCCGCGTTCGTGCCGCCGCCCAAGGTGACGTCGGCGATCGTCCATATCGTGCCGACCGAGGCGCCCGAGGGCGTGAAGCTGCCCGTGCTGGAGCGGCTCACCGCCGCCGCCTTCGGCCAGCGCCGCAAGATGCTGCGCCAGAGCCTCAAGGCCGTGCCGGGCGCGCTGGAGGCGCTGGAGCGGCTGGGCATCGAGGCGACACGGCGCGCCGAGACGTTGGCCGTCGCCGATTATGTCGCGCTGGCACGGGACCTGTCGGGCGCCCGCTAGCGCGCTTACCGATCCGCAATCATCGGGCAAGAAGTGGTCCGGCCAATATTTCAGGATTGGTTGACGGCTTTAGCAGCCTCTGCCTATCATCTCTCCAAATACAGAGGATGGAGAGGGCAATATGGGCATGCGTGCGCGGCGATTCCTTGCGAGATCGATCCTGACGGCCACGGCGATCGCTGGCCTGTCCAATTCCCCCCTCGGCGCCGCAGCCCTCCCCTGGATGGATCCCGCCATCGTCGCACGACAGCAGGCGGCCGCGTCGGACACCGCGAAGGAAGCGATCGCCCACCAGCGCGCGCTCCAGCTGATCGCCGCGATGTCGCTGGACCAGAAGCTCCAGCAGCTGACGGGCGACATGCCCTCCGTCGTGCGCGAACTGCCGAACTGCTTCGGCGGGCGCCATGTCAGCGGCATCGCCGATCTCGCCATCCCCACCTTCCGCATCACCAACGGCCCGGTCGGCGTCGGCCAGAATGATTGCGTGTCGCGCGCGGCGTACGAGGCCGCGCCCGAGGGCATGGAGAAATTGAAGGCGGCCTATACCGATCCCTCCTCGGCGGAGGCCACGGCCCTGCCCTCCGGCATGGCGGTCGCCGCCTCGTTCGATCCGCAGGCCGCCACCCTCTTCGGCGAGGTGATCGCCGCCGAGATGCACCATCTGGCGCTGCACGTGTTCGAGGCGCCGGGCATGAATCTCGCCCGCCTGCCCGTGCTGGGCCGCAACTTCGAATATTTCGGCGAGGATCCCTATCTCTCCGGCACGATGGCGGTGGCCGAGACGAAGGCGGTGCAGGCCAGCGGCCTGATCGCGATGGCCAAGCATTTCGTCGCCAACGAACAGGAGACCAACCGGATGACGATCCGGGAGACGGTCGACGAGCAGGCGCTGCGCGAACTCTATCTGATCCCGTTCGAGATGAGCGTGAAGGACGGCAAGGTGGCGAGCATCATGTGCTCGTACAATTATGTGAACGGGCTCCACGCGTGTGAGAATACGCCGATGCTGACCGACGTGCTGCGCGGCGACTGGGGCTTCACCGGCTACGTCCAGTCCGATTTCTTCGCGATGAAGAGCACAGCGCCCACGATCAACGCCGGCATGGATCACGAGATGCCGACGCCGCTCCACTGGGCGCCCGCCAAGATGCGCGCGGCGCTGGCGGCCAAGGAGGTCGATCTCGCCCGGATCGATAGCGCGCTGGAGCGCCGCTACACGCAGATGTTCAAGGCCGGCATCTTCGATCGCCCGCTGAAGCAGACTCCGATCGACTTCGCCGCCGGTGGCGCCAAAGCGCGCATGATCGGCGAGCGGGCGGCGGTGCTGCTCCAGAATAACGGCGCGCTGCCGCTGGCACACACGGCGCGGACGATCCTGCTCGTCGGCAAGGCTTCGCAGGTCTACGCGCAGCAGGCGATCGCCGGCGGATCGATCCTCGGCAAGCATATGGGCGCGGGCGGCGGCAGTTCGGATGTCGTGCCGCACGAGACGGTCGCCCCGCTGGACGGCCTGCGCGACGCGCTCCGCGCCGATGGTCGCACGGGTCAGATGAAGATGGTGCTGGTCGACGATGCCAATGGCGCGGCGACGATCGACGGGCAGGCCGTCACCTTCGCCGCCGCGCTCAAGGACATCGCCGCCGCCGACGCGGTGGTGGTGATGGCCGGCACCAATTCCGAGGAAGGCGCCGATCGCGCGACCTTCACCGATGCGACAGGCCATCGCCTCGCCGCCAGCGCGGCCGCCGGCAACTCACTCGACTGGTATGCGGGCAAGCCCAGCATGATCGCGACCACCGATCCGGCGGGCAATACCGCGCATGACAGCCAGACCGTCGCGATGCTGGCCGCGATCCTGTCCACCCGCTCCACCAGCGGCAGGACGATGGCGCAGAAGACGGCTCTGGTCCTGAAGGACAATGCCAGCGCGGCGATGGATCCCCGCCTGATCGGCACACAGGGTCCCTCGATCCTGGAGGTGTGGTTTCCGGGACAGGAGGACGGCGCGATCGTCGCCGATCTGCTGCTCGGCCGCGCCAATCCCGGCGGCAAGCTGCCGGTGACCTTCCCGGTCGCAGGGCGCGGCTTCCTCGACACGATCACGGCGGAGCAATTCCCCGGCGTGCCCGCCAGCGACGGCAAGACCCAGTCCGTCACCTACAGCGAGAAACTCGCCATCGGCTATCGCTGGTATGACGGCAATGCCGGCGGCCGGTGCGCGCCGGTGAAGGGGCACAATCCCTGCGTCGCCTTCCCGTTCGGCCACGGCCTGTCCTACACGCGCTTCACGACCTCGGCGCCCAAACTGGCGACGCTGGGCGGTGGCTACAGCGCGACCGTCACGGTCAAGAATGTCGGCGCGACCGCCGGTAGCGAGGTGGTCCAGACCTATCTCACGCTCCCGGCAAGCGCCGACCAGCTTGGCGCGAAGCAACCGCCCAAGCGCCTCATCGGCTTCGCGCGCGTCGATCTGGCGCCGGGCGAAACGCGCAGCGTGACGATCCCGATCGATCCGGCCGCCAGCAACCATCCGCTCGGCGTGTGGAGCAAGGCCGACAAGACATGGGTGACGCCGAAGGGACGCTACACGGTGCTGATCGGCACCTCATCGGCGCCGGCCGATCTGGCGGAGGCGGGGACTTTCAGCCGGTAGCGATTGGCTCCAGGGGGCCAGTAAGCCCCTCCCGCCTGCGAGAGGGGAGATCCCGGCTCAGCTCTCCACATCCTCTCCCGCGACTTGAGCCGGCGGGCATTTCACCGCCGGCTTCACCTTCCGCACTACCTTCGTCGTGGCGAACTCCACCGGGGTCAGCTTACCGTCCTTGTCGCTGTCGGCACCGGCGAACTTGTCGGTCGTCTTGATCGCCCATTCGTCGAAGGTCAGGCGCCCGTCGCCATTCACGTCCAGCCTGGCGAAGGCCTTGCGGCGCGAGGCCAGATATTCCTCGCGGCCGACGCTGCCGTCCTTGTCCTTGTCGTAGCGGGCGAAGCGGCGCTCCTCGCGCGTCTTCTCGCTGGCGGCGGGCGGTTCGGGGAGAGCCTCGCCGCCTGCGGCCACGGCACCGGCCGCAGGCGCGGCCGCCGACAGGCTCGATTGCGTCGCGGATCCCCCGCGCCACAGCAAGACGCCGCCACCCGCCAGCAGCAACGCCGCCACCGCCCCCACCAGATAGCGCCACATGGAATGTCTCCCCCTGCCCCGGAGGAATCGTTGCGAAATTCACTTCCTGCTTCCGCTTGCACTGAGCCTGTCGAAGTGCCGTTCTTCTTTCTCTGGCGGTTCCGAGAAGAAGGACGGTGCTTCGACAGGCTCAGCACGAACGGAATGAGGGCTGTGGCCGATTTCGCAAAGATTCCCCCCTGAGACGGGAGATTATCGTCCGGTCAGGCGTAGCGCCAGCATCCGGGCGAGACGGCCGGGCGAACCTTGTCGGCGCGGCGCATCCTCGGCCACGTCGCGCCGGGCCAGCACGGCCAGCGCGCCCAGCACCCGCCCGGCCTTTGCCCAAGCGCCACCGGACATCCCGCCCAGTACAGCCCCGGCACGCTCGCGCGCCGCCTGCCGGATCGCGGGATCGGAATGGCGATGCGCGAGATCGGCCAGGGCCCAGCCCTCGCCCGCCGCCGGGAAGCGCGCATCGGCATCGCCCAGCACGCGCCCGGCGATCCGGAACAGGTTCGCGCCCCGCTCACGCCCATGCCGCGTCACGACATCCTCGTCATCCAGCAAGGCCGTCCAGCCATCCTCGATCTGAGACAGGTCCGCGCCGGTGACACCGTGGGACAAAACATGCTCGGCCAGCGCCGCCATCAGCGGCTCGGCCGGCACGGGGCCATGATCCAGCCGCTCCAGCGCCTCCCGCCACCAGGCGAGGCGCATCAGGCCGATCATGGGCTCGGTGGTGGTGCCGACAATGGTGCCGAGACGCTCGTCCAGCGCGAACAGGGCGGCAAGGCCCGGACGCGCCGCAGCCGGCGCATAGGTGATCGCCAGCGCGCGTTCGGGATCGGCGAGATCGGGAAACGTGGCGCCGGCCGCAGGAATATCGGCCATCAGGATCTTCCTTGCCGTGGCCCCAAAAAGCGGAAGCCCAGAGCGACGGGTGATGCACCCGAAGCTCTGGGCTCCCAACTTCGTCCGATCAAGACCGCAAACGAATGCGGCTTACTTGTAGCAGACCTTCTTGGCGGCCGCGACGACGTCGTCGACCTTGATCAGCGCCATGCTCTCGAGGTTCGCCGCGTAAGGCAGCGGCACATCGATGTTGGTGACGCGCAGGACGGGAGCGTCGAGATCGTCGAAGCCCTCTTCCATCGCGATCGCCATGATCTCGGACGCGATCGAGCAGGTCGGCCAGCCCTCTTCCACCACGACCATGCGGTTGGTCTTGGCGAGGCTCTTCAGCACCGTGGTGCGGTCGAGCGGGCGCAGCGTGCGCAGATCGATCACCTCGGCATCGATGCCGCTCTCGGCCAGCTGCTTCGCGGCTTCGAGGGCCACGCCCACGCCGATCGAATAGCTGACGAGCGTGACGCCCTTGCCTTCCTTGGCGATGCGCGCCTTGCCGATCGGCAGGACATAATCGTCCAGCTTCGGCACCTCGAACGACTGACCGTACATCAGCTCGTTCTCAAGGAAGACGACCGGATCGTTCGAGCGGATCGCCGCCTTCAGCAGGCCCTTCGCATCGGCCGCCGAATAGGGCGCGATCACAATCAGGCCCGGCACCGCCGCATACCACGGGCCGTAATTCTGCGAGTGCTGCGCGCCCACGCGGGAGGCGGCACCGTTCGGACCACGGAACACGATCGGGCAGCGCATCTGGCCGCCGGACATGTAATTGGTCTTGGCGGCCGAATTGATGATGTGATCGATCGCCTGCATGGCGAAGTTGAACGTCATGAATTCGACGATCGGGCGCAGGCCCGCCATCGCGGCGCCCGTGCCGATGCCGGCAAAGCCATATTCGGTGATCGGCGTATCGATCACGCGCTTCGGGCCGAACTCGTCGAGCAGCCCCTGCGTGACCTTGTAGGCGCCCTGATATTCGGCGACTTCCTCGCCCATCACGAAGATGCGCTCGTCGGCGCGCATCTCTTCGGCCATCGCGTCCTTCAGCGCCTCGCGCACCGTCATCTTGACGAGTTCGGTGCCGACGGGAACCTCGGGATCTTCCTTGGTGTCGGCCACGGCGGCGACAAGCGCGTGCGCGCCCGATTCCGCCTTCTGCGGCGCGCCACCCTCGGGGGCCGCGGCCTTGGCGGCTTCCTTGGGGGCGGCGGCTTCCGGCTCGGTCTTGGGAGCGGCGGCGGGCGCGGACACGGCGGACGCATCCTCATCCTCGCCGGCGATCATCGCGATCACGGTGCCCACCTTCACCCCGTCCGTCCCTTCGGAGACGAGGATCTTGGCGACCGTGCCTTCGTCGACGGCCTCGAATTCCATCGTGGCCTTGTCGGTTTCGATCTCGGCGATGACATCGCCGGACTTGACCGTGTCGCCTTCCTTGACGAGCCATTTGGCGAGCGTGCCTTCCTCCATCGTCGGGGAAAGCGCGGGCATCTTCAGTTCGATCGGCATCTGGACCCTATCTCAATAGGTGTCGACGAGAACGTCGGTGTACAGTTCGGACGGATCCGGCTGAGGGCTCTCCTCCGCGAAGGCGGCGCTGTCGGCCACGATCTTGCGGATGTCCTTGTCGAGCGTCTTCAGATCGTCGGCGGAGACGCCGGCGCCTTCCAGCAGCCGGGCGAGATGATCGATCGGATCGCTCTTGTCGCGAACCGACTGCACTTCCTCACGCGAGCGATACTTGGCCGGATCGGACATCGAGTGGCCGCGATAGCGATAGGTCTTCAGCTCCAGCAGGATCGGGCCCTTGCCGGCCTGCACCCACGCCTTGGCCTCTTCGGCCGCGCCGCGCACCGCGAGCACGTCCATGCCGTCCACCTGGATGCCGGGGATGCGGAAGCTCTCGCCGCGGCGATACAGCTGGTCCTCGGCCGATGCGCGGTTCACCGAGGTGCCCATCGCATACTGGTTGTTCTCGATCACGAAGATCACGGGAAGCTTCCACAGCTCCGCCATGTTGAAGCTCTCGTAGACCTGGCCCTGGTTGGCCGCACCGTCACCGAAGTAGACGAGCGCGAGGCCGCCATCTTCGGCATATTTGTGCTTGAAGCCGAGGCCGGCGCCGATCGACACCTGCGCGCCGACGATGCCGTGGCCGCCGTAGAAGCCATGCTCGACGGAGAACATGTGCATCGAGCCGCCCTTGCCGCGCGAAATGCCGGCGGCGCGGCCGGTCAGCTCGGCCATGATGACGTTCGGATCGATGCCGTAGGCCAGCATGTGCCCGTGGTCACGGTAACCGGTTACCACCGAGTCCCGGCCGACGGTGAGCGCCGACTGGAGGCCGACGGCGACCGCTTCCTGGCCGATATAGAGGTGGCAGAAGCCGCCGATCAGGCCGAGGCCATACAGCTGGCCCGCCTTCTCCTCGAAGCGGCGGATGAGAAGCATTTGCCGATAGAATTCAAGCATTTCCTCCTTGGAGGCTTCATACGGCTTGGGTTCTTCGGGACGTTCGCGATTGCCGATGCCGGCCGGCGTCGCAACCTTGGTCGCGGATGCTGCGGGCGCGGCGTTGTTCGCGCGCGGGCTACGTGGTGATGCTGCCTTCGCCAAGGATTACGGCTCCTCTCGGGGGACGATTGGTGGGCTCGTATAGGCGCGAGCAACGGCGAACGGCAATGACCTGTTGCATTGCCTTTCAGCACGAAGCGCGCGTGTTTCCCTGCCGTTTCCGGCAGATGCCGGATTCCCTGCAGCAGAATGCAGCAAAGCCGTCTTTTGCAAGACGCGATTGCCATAAACGCAACCGCATCGGCAAAATTCTCACTCAGTTGCGCGTGATGATCACTTCGTCGGGGCGCACCTGCCCGGTCTGCCGGCGCACCAGCTCGTCCGCATAATCGGGATCGACATGATGCGGATCCAGCAAAGCGGCGTGATGCTCCAGCCGCGCCTTCTCCGCCTTCAGCGACGCCAGCGTCGCGAGATGGTCCGCCTTCTGCTCGCGATAGCCGGCGAGTTGCAGCAATCCGTTCTCTCCGAACACGGCGAATCCTGCAAAATGCACGATGACGAACAGAGCCACCGCCGGCAGAGCGGCCGATTTCATCAGGGACAGGGCGGAACGGCGGGACATTGCAGGCGACAGAATCACAATCGACTCAAGGGTTCAAGCGAAATGGTGCGGATCGAATCGGAAGTCGGACGACCGCATCGCTCGCCACGTCTACTATCGTCACGCCGGACTGGTTCCGGGGCCATCGGGCGGTGGACGCGGCGAGCCGAGGGGCGGATGCCGGAGCAAGTCCGGCATGACGGGACGTTACGGAAGCGACGGGACGTCCCAATTCCGCCCCACCTCCAGCGCGCGGAAGCGATCGGGGGCTATATGTTGTGCGGCCAGCGTCTTGCGCAGCAGGGCCGGCGGCTCGTCCATGCCCTCGTTCGAGAGTCGGAACGTGCCCCAATGGACCGCCAGCGCGTTCGCCGCACCCAGCGCCTTGAACGCCGCTACCGCCTCGACCGGGCCGATATGGTTGCCGGACATCATCTCGCGCGGCTGATAGGCGCCGATCGGCAGCAGAGCGAGGCGATAGGGTCCGTCATGCGCGGCGTCCTTCGGCCAGCTGCCGTCACCCCAGCCGGTGTCGCCCGCGAAGAACAGATTGCCGCCCGGCAGCGTCACCGTGAAACCGGACCACAGCGCGCGATTCCGATCCGCCATCCAGCGCGATCCCCAATGGTGGACGCGCTCGGGGATCACCTCGATCGGCTCGATGCGCGTGCCATCGGCCAGCGTCCGCCCGGGGCGCACCTGCACAGGCTCGCCCCAGTCCTTCGCCACCGCTTTGGCGCCGCCCGCCTGCGCGATCACCGTATCGTTGCCGAGGCTCGTCACGATCAGGGGGCGATCCCGCTCCCACAGCCGCGTCAACGTCACGGTATCCAGATGATCCCAGTGATCGTGGCTGATCAGGACCAGATCGATCTTCGGCAGATCCTCGAAGCGGATGCCCGGATCGCGCACGCGCGACGGGCCGGTGATGCCGAACGGGCCGGAATGCTGCGCATAGATGGGGTCTGTCAGGATATTGATCCCGCCCGCCTGCACCAGCACGGTGGCGTGACCGATCCAGGTGACGACCATGCGGCGCGGATCGACCTGGGCCACCGGATGCCCCGGCTTCGTCGCGACATGAACCGGCCATGCGCTGCGATCCTTGCCCGAAAGGAAGCGGACCAGCATCGCCGCCGGAACGCGCTTCTGCGTGCCGCCCGTGCCGAATTCGCCGTCGGGATTGAAGAAATGCGCGCCGTCATAATGGCCGCTCACCGGCCCTCTATAATAGATGCGATCCAGAAACGGCGGCACCACCACGGGCGCCAGCACCAGCAGGATGAGAAGGAACAGCAGGGCCGTGCCCATCCGGCGCAGCCATCCCCATTTGGTGCGAACCTTATCCGTCATGGGCGGCGCCCATCGGTGGCCCGGCGCATTTTGTCCAGTCTTCGGCCAATCTTGCTCGCCCTGACACCGATCCGTATTGCGAGCCTAATACAGTTCGACTATCATTACGACAGCGAAACATCGTCTCCGGCGCCTGCGCGGAGTCACGGAACAGGAGCATGACGATGCGGATCGAGATGACATTGCTGGGCGCGACGATCATTCTCGCGATCGTACAGGTGCTGCTCGCCGCGCAGGCCAAGACGATGCAATATGGCACGAAGTGGAACATGGGCGCGCGCGACGAGGATCTGCCGCCGCTCAATCCGCTCGCCGGCCGCCTCGTGCGCGCACAGGCCAATCTGTTCGAGACGCTGCCGCTCTTCATCGGCGCCCTGCTCGGCGCGGCCTATGCGGGCAAGCTGGGCGACCTGACCGCGATCGGCGCCGGCCTCTATTTCGGCGGCCGCGTTCTTTATGTTCCGCTCTATGCGGCGGGCGTGCCCGTGATCCGCACGCTCGTCTGGATGGCGTCTTCGGTCGGCATAGTGCTGATCCTGTGGGCGCTGCTGTTCGGCTGAGAGGTATTTGTCGAAATGCGAGGACGATCGCATTTCGAGGCGGCACCGGCCCGCTCCCCCACGCATGGGCCCAGCAAAGTATTACTTTGCTGGGAACCCGACGGCCTCCCAAACAGAGTATCCTAGAGGGGAGGCCGGGTGAGGGAGCGGGCCGGTGCCGCCATGCGCCGGAAGGCGCATCTCAAACAGACTCCGAGCGCCCCTGCGCGAGGGTTACCGGTTGCCAACCTGCCGGGACTCTCTAGACGGCATCTATGCCCCCGCTTTTCCTCGTCATGATCGGCGGCGCCATCGGCGCCGGTTTCCGCTTCCACATCGGCAATGTCGCGCTCCGCAATCTGGGGCCGCATTTCCCATGGGGAACATGGATCATCAACCTGCTCGGCGGCCTGCTGATGGGCGTGCTCGCAGCTACCCTCGCCAAGGGTCCCGCGCTGCAGGGCGAGCCGCTGCGCCTGTTCCTGGGCGTGGGCGTGCTGGGCGGCTTCACCACCTTTTCCGCCTTCAGCCTGGAGACGGCGAACATGCTGATGCGAGGGCAACCCGTGCAGGCGGCGGCCTATGCCGTGTCGTCGGTGGCCGGATCGGTTCTGATGCTGCTCGTCGGCATGGTCGCGACGCGAGCGATCGGATGAGCGCGGACAAGCCCCTCCCCGCCGACGAGGCGCGCAGCTTCACGATCGCGGACGACGATCACGACATCCGCCTGGATCGCTGGTTCAAGCGGCACATGCCGGATGCGAGCTTCAACATCGTCTCGCGCTGGGCGCGTACCGGCCAGTTGCGACTGGACGGCAAGCGGGTCGCGCCCGGCGACCGGATCGCCGCCGGACAGGTCCTGCGCGTGCCGCCGCTGGAAGCCCTGCCCGAGCCCGCGCCGCGCACGAAGAAGGAACGGCCGCCGCTGTCGGCCGAGGATCAGGAGTTTATCGAGAGCCTCGTGATCCACCGGGATCGCGCCGCGATCGTGATCAACAAGCCGCCCGGCCTCGCCACGCAGGGCGGCACCAAGACGGATCGCCATGTCGACGGCCTGCTCGATGGCCTGCGCTTCGAGGCGGAGGGGCGACCCAAGCTCGTCCACCGACTCGACAAGGATACGTCCGGCGCCCTGCTGCTCGCGCGCTCGGCGGGCACGGCCGCGCATTTCGCCAAGGCCTTTTCCAGCCGCACCGCCAAGAAGCTCTACTGGGCGCTGATCGTCGGCGTGCCCTCGATCGAGGACGGCACGATCGAACTGCCGATCGGCAAGCAGCCGGGCACGGGCGGCGAGAAGATGTATGTCGACGAGAAAGAGGGCCTGCCCGCGCGCACCCGCTATCGCGTCGTCGAACGCGCCGGCAACGCCGCCGCCTGGGTCGAGTTGCAGCCCTTCACCGGGCGCACGCACCAGTTGCGCGTCCACATGGCCGCGATAGGCCACCCGATCGTGGGCGACGGCAAATATGGCGGGCAGGATGCGTTCGTCTCCGGCGGGGTGAGCCGCAAACTGCATCTGCACGCGCGCCGCATCCGCATCGATCATCCGGACGGCGGCAAGCTGGACGTGACGGCCGAGCCGCCGAGGCATTTCCTCGAAAGCCTCCAGCATCTGGGCTTCGACATGTCGCTGGGCGACGCGCTGCCGATCGACGAGCCCAAGTTCAGCGAGACTGCCGAAGGCAAGAAGAAGGCCGCCAACGCCGCCGCTAAGGCCCGCCGCAAGGAGCGCAAGGGCGAGAGGCGGTCGCGCAGCGGCACGAAGTGACGCTCCCCGGATCATCACTTCTCATCGCCATTCAAAAAGCCACCCTGTCATCCTGAACCTGTTTCAGGATCCATGGACCGACCTGCCCCTACGCGGCTCGCGTGAAGACAGCGCAGGACATGGATCCTGAAACAAGTTCAGGATGACGTTTCTCGCCGTATAGAAGTCCCATGATCCCTCACCCCGCCTTCCGCTGGACCGACGAGCCCGCGCTGCGCGACTTCATCGCGCACGCTTCGTTCGCGCTGATCGCGGTGGCGGTCGAGGGCAGGGTGATGACCGCGCAGGCGCCGCTCGCCTTCGATGCGACGGGCGCCCTCGCCTTTCACCTCGCCCGCAACAATGCGATCGTCCCGCATCTCGACGGCCGCCCCGTCATCGCCACCGTGCTGGGCGAGCAGGGCTATATCAGCCCGGACTGGTATGGGACGGACGATCAGGTCCCCACCTGGAATTACCGCCTCGCCGAGATCGAGGGCATGGCCCGCAGGCTGGATGACGCCGCCCTCGTCGATCAGCTCGATCGCCTGAGCGCCGCGCAGGAAGCCCTGCTCGCCCCCAAGGCGCCGTGGACGCGCGACAAGATGAACCCCACCCGCTTCGCCGCCATGACCAAGGCGATCACGGGCTTCGCCATCACCGACGCCGCGATCCGCGGCACGGCCAAGTTCGGCCAGAACAAGAGCGAGGCCGAAGCGGCCGGCGCCATCGCCGCCCTGCGCGCGATCGGCCGCGACGATCTCGCGTCATCCATGGAGAATGCCCGATGAACCGCCTCGCCGTCTTCGATTGTGACGGGACGCTCGTGGATTCGCAGGGCGTGATCTGCCAGTCGATCGAGCTGGCCTTCACCGGCCACGGTCTGGTGGCGCCGACGCGCGCCGCCTCGCGGTCGATCATCGGCCTGTCCGTGGTGCAGGCGATGGCGGTGCTGCATCCGGAGGGTTCGCCCGAGGAGCATGAGGCGCTCGGCACCACCTATAAGACCAGCTTCGCCGGCCTGCGCCAGCAGGGCCTCGCCGACGAGCCGCTTTATGACGGCATCGTCGAGGCGATCGAAGGACTGGACGCGCGCGGCTGGCTGCTCGGCGTCGCCACCGGCAAGTCCGATCGCGGGCTCGGCCACGTGCTGGAGAAGCATGGCCTGCATCGCCGCTTCGTGACGCTGCAGACCGCCGACCGCCACCCCTCCAAGCCGCACCCCTCGATGCTGTGGCAGGCGATGGCCGATGCGGGCTCGGGCCCCGGCACCACCGCGATGATCGGCGACACCAGCTACGATATGGAGATGGCCAAGGCCGCCGGCTGCCGCGCGATCGGCGTGGCGTGGGGCTACCACTCGGCCGACATGCTGCGTGAGGCCGGCGCCGATGCCGTCGCCACCCACGCGTCCGAACTGATCGCGCTGATCGAGGCGATGCCGTGAAGCGCTTCTACAAGGAGGTTTCGGTCGCGGAGGGCACGATCCTGCTCGACGGGCGCGGCGTGAAGACCCCCGCGCGGGCCGCGCTCGCAGTGCCCTTCCCCGCGTTGGCCGAGGCGATTGCGGATGAGTGGCGCGCGCAGGGCGAGGAGATCGATCCGCGCGCCATGCCGATGACCGGCCTCGCCAATGCCGCGATCGACCGCGTCGCGCCCGATCCGGTCGCCTTCGCACGCCCGCTGGCGGCTTATGCCGCGACCGACCTTCTCTGCTACCGCGCCGACAGCCCGCCCGAGCTGATCGCGGAGGAAGCGGTGGCGTGGGATCCGCTGCTCGACTGGGCGCGCGAGCGATACGACATCCACTTCGTCACCACGTCCGGCATCGTCCACACCGCCCAGCCGCCCGCGACGATCGCGCGGCTGGGCGAGGCGCTCGCCGCGCGCGATGCGTTCGCGCTGGCGGCCATGTCCCCGCTCGTCACGATCGGCGGATCCCTGGTCGTGGCGCTGGCCGTGGCCGAAGGCGGGATCGACGCGGGCGATGCGTTCGACGCCGCGCATCTCGACGAGCTGTGGCAGGCGCGCCAGTGGGGTGAGGATGCGCTGGCGACCGAAACGCGCGACCGCCGCCGCCAGGATTTCCTGAACGCCGCGCGCTTCATCCTGCTCGCCCGTTAGGCGTTTCGGCAGCGGGCACACTCGCCTGCTGCCCCCGGACATCGCGGCCCAACGCCCCGCGGGACTCCGATCGCGTGTGAAAAGAAACGGCGATGGTTCCGAACCCAGCAGAGCCATCCAGTCCTGCACTGTAAAAGCCGCATGACCGCGAGGTCGCGCGCCCTCGCGAAGACAGGCCCGTCAAAGACGATCGCACCCTGAGGGGCGGATTCGACGTCATCGGAGCGCGCGTCGCCGAGACTCGGCGGTCCCGGCCGATTCTCGCTCGCAGGTTTCCTCATTTCTGGCGGAATATGGCGTTTTTTCCGCGATGCGCTTTGCTTGATCGCATGCGCCCGTCATTTGCCGCATTGCAGCAAAGATGAACTAATCCAGACTCTCAGTTATTTGAACTGCATTATTCCGCAAATGAAACGTCAGCAGAAAACAGCCACGATATAAAGTTAACAGTATAAATTCGAACTGTTAACCATCAATCTTCTTTGTAATTATCTGTTAACAGGATAATTATTGCTCATCGAGCAATCGATCTGACGATATTTCGCAGTTTTCTAAGGAAAACCGTTTTAAGATCAAAGTAAAACTTCTTCAGTAACCTATTCGCGTAGACAGGGGTGTATGTATGCGTAACGTTTTTGGTTCGATCACGAAGAAGGGCGCTCGCGTCGCCGTCACGGCCGCGTTCGCGCTGGCGACCAGCGGCTCCGCCTGGGCGGCCTCCACGATTTCCAGCAATGCGACGGACCTGCAGGTCTCGCTGTCCCTGCTGGGGATCACGCCGTCGCTGACGGTTGGCACGGCCAGCGGCAGCGGTCCGGGCGCGTATAGCAACAGCAACAGCCCCACGACGGTCAATACGACGCTGGGCCTGGGCACGCTGCTTGGCCAGAGCGTCTCCACGGGCCTGCTGAGCGCGTCCGCCTCGTCCGACGGCACGACCGGGCAGGCCAATGCCACGGTCAACGGGCTGACGCTGGGCCTCAACGCCCTGTTCACCAGCTTCCTCTCGGTCAGCTCGGGCGTCATCTCGTCGACGACGACGTTCGACGGCTCCAGCTTCCTCGGCGTCAGCAGCATCGCCAATCTCGCCGTGAACAGCGCGGTGCTGACGCTGCCGCTCAACGCCAGCGCGCTGGTCTCGACGGCGGCCAATCGGACGCTGGTCGATATTCTCGGCCTGAAGATCACGCTCAACGAACAGATCGCCTCGGACACGACCAGCAACGGCATCAACACCCGTTCGCTGACGACCAACGCGCTCCACGTCTCCTATAACGATTTCGCGTTCGGCGGCGGCCTCCTGAACGGCGACGTGATCGTCGGCCAGAGCCAGGTCATCGCCACGCAGCCGGTGCCGGAACCGGCGACCTGGGCGATGATGATCCTGGGCTTCGGGATGATCGGCGCCATGCTCCGCCGCCACAAGCGGACGGCGGTCGCCACCCCCGCATGACGTCTCCCTCGTAAGGGAGGTGGCCCCGGATCGCACCGCGATCCGGGGCCTTTTTTTGTTCAGGCGGTGCGAGCGGGGATGAACCAGCGCGCGATGACGAGCCCGGCGGCGCACATCATCGCCAGGTCGGCGAAGAGGCCGTAAATCGCATAGCGCCAGGAACCGTGCATCCAGATCGGATCGCTGGTCGTGATCATCACCACCGTCGCCGCCGAGAAACCCACCACCAGCCGCGCGCGCGAGGCGAAGTCGGTCACGCGCCCCGCCACCGCATACAGGCTGAGCCCGATCAGCAGCGACACGATCACTTCCTGGATGAAGCCGCCGATCATCGCGGAGGGATCGGCGGTCGAGAAACCGGCGGTGTTGAAATTCACGAGCGCGGTCGGCCCCTTGCCGTACAGCACCGATCCGTTCGGCGTTTCGGGATTGGGGATCAGATAATAGCCGCTCGCCGGCAGATTCTGCGCGAGCGCCAGTTGCACGGTCGCGCCCTGCGCCTCGGTCGCGCTCGATATGCCGATGCGGTTGAGCGGGGTCGCCCAGAAAAGAAACCCCACGATGAACATCGCGATGCCGCCTGCGATGCTGCCCAGCAGAACCCGGATCATGTATTCGCCTCCCAACGTTCGAGGCGAAGACTATGTCAGCCAGCCGCGCTCATCAATTTCCGCGCGAAACCGATCAATCCGGTCTGGCGCGAACGACGCAAACGCTCGGCCTGCAGGATCGTTCTCACTTCGGCGAAGCACTGATCGACATCGTCGTTGATCAGCACATAATCATAGCCGTCCCAGTGGCTGATCTCGGCGGCGGCGCGCTGCATGCGGGCGGCGATCACCTCGTCATTGTCCGTGCCGCGCGAGGCGAGGCGACGGCCCAGTTCCTCCACCGAGGGCGGCAGGATGAAGACGCGCACGACATCGCCGCCGGCCTTCTGGAACAGCTGCTGCGCGCCCTGCCAGTCGATATCGAACAGCACGTCCTGCCCGGCGGCCAGCGCCTCCAGCACCGGCTTTTCGGGCGTGCCGTAGCGATTGTCGAAAACGTGCGCCCATTCGATCAGTTCGCCCTCGGCCACCATCTCCTTGAAGCGGGGCACGTCGGTGAAGTGATAATCCTTGCCGTCGACCTCGCCCGGACGCGGAGGCCGGGTCGTGACCGAGACGGACATGGAGATTTCGGGATCGCTGGCGAGCAGCATACGCGCAATCGTCGATTTGCCGGCGCCCGAGGGCGAGGACAGAACGAAGAGAACGCCGCGATGATCGAGGCCGTGACGGGGCATGGGGGCTCTTGTCGTCCCACAGCGCCTTCGTCAACATCGCATCGATGAGAGATGCTGCGGACGGCCCCGAAAATGTCACCGAGGATCGCACCGCATGACGGGACGACGTGCCGCGATCGTCGCGTGCCTGATCCTGATCGCGACGGCGGCCATCCTGCTCGCCATGGGGCGGCCGCCCATCTGCACCTGCGGCCGTGTCGCGCTGTGGCATGGCGCGATCGATGCCGGGAACAGCCAGCACATCGCCGACTGGTATTCGCCCAGTCACCTGATCCACGGCCTGCTCTTCTATGCGGCCGCCTGGGCGCTGCTCCCCCGCTGGCCGATGCCTGCGCGCTATCTGCCGGCGCTGCTGATCGAGGCGATGTGGGAGATCGTCGAGAACAGTCCCGTCATCATCGATCGCTATCGTACCGCCACGATGGCGCTGGGTTATGAGGGCGACAGCGTCCTCAATTCGCTCTGCGACATCGGCTTCATGTCGCTCGGCTTCTGGCTGGCGCGCCGCCTGCCCGTGCCGGCCTCGATCATACTCGCGATCGGGTTCGAGTTGCTCACTCTCGCGGTGATCCGCGACAATCTGACGCTGAACGTGCTGATGCTGGTCTGGCCGATCGAGGCCATCCGGACATGGCAGGCCGGGCTCTGATAACCGGGCGCGTCATGTTTCCCCGCCGAAACAGACCTGCAATCGGCGCGCGATCCGCGAACGGGATACGGACAGGGCACGCGGAGGGACCGGCGCCATGCCTTGCTATCGATTATTCTATCGCAGCGCGGAGGGCGAACGCTTCACCGCCAGCGAAGTGCTGGGGGAATGCACGGACGATCGCGCCGCGCTCATGATGCTGGCCGATCATGTACGCGGCGGCGATGTCGAATTGTGGGAACGCGACCGGCTGGTCGCGATCGTCAAGGCCGTCGTGAAGGCGGCCTGAAAGTCTGGATGCGAGATGCGCCGATCAGGCGCATCTTCAAGCTGCCGGGCCGGCCTTCTTCGCCTTGCGGCGATCATAGGCCTTCTTCGCGACATACGCGCCGCCGAGCAGCAGGCCGAACGAGCCCAGCCGCTTGATCACGCTGGGCGCCACCGCGCCGATCACCGCGCCCTTCACGCCGCTGTCGCCGTCGCGGCGATCGATTTCGCGGCCCACGAGGGCGCCGAGGAGCTTGCCGATCATGCGTTCACGTCCTTCTGTTCACCGAATACCGCATCCTTGGCCGCGCCGAGCCCGCGCAGCACCGCCCAGCCGATCGCATAGGTGATCACCACCGGGATCGCGACCTTCAGCACGTTGGCGGTGATCGCGCCGACCAGCGCGCCATCGGCCGCGCTGTCATCGCCACTCATCCCGTCGATCGCACCGCCGACAAGGGCTCCAATCGTCGTCGCACTCACGTCGAAAAACCTCCGATATGTCTCGGCAAAGGAGCGCGTGAACCGGCCATCGGTTCCGCCCCCGTGACGAGTTTTTAGCGAATCCTCGCCTCCCGGGAAGAGAGTTGGGAAGTCGGTCCAACACTATTCCGTTCGTGCTGAGCCTGTCGAAGCACCGTCCTTCTTCTCTCGAACACGAAGAAAGAACGGCACTTCGACAAGCTCAGTGCAAACGAAGGTGAATTCTTTTCGGGAAGGGGAACCGCTCACCGCCCCAGCATCGTCTCCGGCACCACCAGCCGGTCGAACGTCACGTCGTCCACCAGCCCCAGCGCCTTGCCCGCCTCGCGCAGCGTCAGCCCCTCGTGGTGCGCGTGCTTGGCGATCCTGGCGGCATTGTCGTAGCCGATCTCGGGCGCCAGCGCCGTCACCAGCATCAGCGAGCGATCGAGCAGTTCGGAGATGCGCGCGCGATTGGGCTCCAGCCCCTCCAATGCGCGCGCGCGGAAGCTGTCCATGCCCACGCTCAGCAGATCGATCGAGCGCAACACGGTCGCGCCGATCAGGGGCTTGAACACGTTCAGCTCCATATGCCCCTGCATGCCGCCGACCGTGACGGCGACATGATTGCCCATCACCTGCGCCGCCACCATCGTCAGCATCTCGCACTGGGTGGGGTTCACCTTGCCCGGCATGATCGAGCTGCCCGGCTCATTCTCCGGCAACGAAAGCTCGCCCAGCCCGCAACGCGGCCCCGATCCCAGCAAGCGGATGTCGTTCGCGATCTTCGTAAGCGACACGGCGAGGCTGTTCAGCCGCCCGGAGAAATCCACGAGCGTGTCATGCGTCGCCAGCGCCTCGAACTTGTTGGGCGCGGTCTCGAACGCGAAGCCGGTGATCGCGCTGATCTCGCGCGCAATATCCTCGGCGAAGCCCTTGGGCGCGTTCAGCCCCGTCCCCACCGCCGTGCCGCCCTGCGCCAGTTTGGAAAGGCCATGCTCCACCAGCGGCTCAGTGCGCGTGCGGGCGAGGCGGATCTGCGCATAATAGCCGGAGAATTCGTCACCCAGCGTCAGCGGCGTCGCGTCCTGCAAATGGGTGCGGCCGATCTTGACGATATCGTCCCACGCCCTGGCCTTCTCCAGCAGCGTGCCTTCCAGCCGCTCCATCGCCGGGATCAGTTTATCACGCGCCGCCAGCGCCGCCGCGATGTGCATCGCGGTGGGGAAACTGTCGTTCGAGGACTGGCCGCGATTGACGTCGTCATTGGGGTGGACGGGTGACTTTCCGCCGCGTGTGCCGGTCAGCATCTCGTTCGCGCGCCCGGCGATCACTTCGTTGACGTTCATGTTGCTCTGCGTGCCCGAGCCCGTCTGCCAGATGACGAGCGGGAACTGATCGTCATGCTGGCCCGCGATCACCTCGGCCGCCGCCGCCTCGATCGCATCGGCCTTGTCCGCCGCCAGACCATGCGCGCGGTTCACCCGCGCCGCCGCCTGCTTCACCACCGCCAGCGCGTGCACGATACCGATCGGCATCCGCTCGCGCTCGCCGAACGGGAAGTTCGCGATCGATCGCTGGGTCTGCGCGCCCCAATAGGCGTCGGCCGGAACGTCGATGGGGCCGAAGCTGTCGGTTTCGATGCGGGTGTCGGTCATGGCGTGCGAAATCTCCTGCCGTCTGGCGCCGCGTGGGGCCGATACCTAGATGGCGGCTTCGTCCACAGGAGCAACCATGGCCGATCTTTCTTCTTTCCCGATCACCACCCGCTGGCCCGCGCAGCACCCCGATCGCATCCAGCTCTACTCTCTGCCTACGCCCAACGGCGTGAAGGTCTCGATCATGCTGGAAGAGACCGGCCTCGCTTATGAGCCGCACGCGATCAATATCGGCGCGAACGAAACGTGGACGCCCGAATATCTCTCGCTGAATCCGAACGGCAAGATTCCCGCCATCCTGGATCCCAACGGTCCCGACGGAAAACCGCTGGCCCTGTTCGAAAGCGGCGCGATCCTGATCTATCTGGCCGAGAAAAGCGGCCAGTTCCTCCCCGCCGATCCCGCGCGCCGCTACGAGACGATCGCCTGGCTGATGCTGCAGATGGGCGGCATCGGCCCGATGTTCGGCCAGCTCGGCTTCTTCCATAAATTCGCCGGCCGCGAGTTTGAGGACAAGCGTCCGCGCGATCGGTATCTCAATGAAACCAAGCGCCTGCTGGGCGTACTGGACACGCGCCTGAAGGATCGCACCTGGATCATGGGCGACGACTATACGATCGCGGACATGGCGATCGTCGGCTGGATCCGCACGCTGACCGGCTTCTACAAAGCGAGCGAGCTGGTGGGCTACGAGCAGTTCGGCGCGGTGGACGCCTGGTATCAGCGCTGCCTCGCGAGGCCGGCGGTGCAGCGCGGGCTGGAGATTCCGGCGAGACCCTGACCGCCTTCACCCCTCCCCTCCGTTCGTGCTGAGCGAAGTCGAAGCACGGTCCGCACGCGCTCCGCTGGCAGCACGCCCTTCGACTGCGCTCAGGGCGAACGGGTGGAAGGCCCCTTCCCTCTCGTCATTGCGAGGGGCATAGCCCCGCGGCAATCCAGTCCCGACGGTGCGGGACTGGATTGCTTCGCTGCGCTCGCAATGACGGGCGCTTGGAGGGATGCCGGGTGAGGATCACCCCCCGTATTTCACGCCGATCCAGAACGTCCGTGGCGTCCCATAATCCATCGATCCGCCCGCATTGCGGGTCACCACATGCACGTTGGCCATATTCTCCACCCGCCCGACGAGCGTGAGCTTGTGCCCCAGCGGCAGCGTCGCCACCCCATCCACCGTGGTCACCGCGCGCAGCACGTCGGTCTGCAGATCATCCTCATATTGCTTGCCGATATGGCGGACCGTGGCCGAGAGCGACGGCCCGCCGGTCGGCGCCCACGCCACCGTCGCCGCGACGTTCTGGCGCGGGCTCTGCGCGGGGATGAAGCCGTCGAGCCCCGCCGCCACGCCCGAGGCATGGACGCGCGAGGCGTTGAATGCGTAGCTCGCCACCAGCGAGAAAGGCCCCTGCTTCACCGAGGCCGACGCCTCGATCCCCTTGGCGACGATCGCATCCACATTCATGCGCCGGCGCGTATTGGTCGCCACCGTCACGTTGGCGATCGCATCCTCCAGCCGGTTGGTGAACGCCGTCACGTTCAGCGCCACGCCCGGAAGCGGCGTGAGGTCGATCCCGGCCTCGGCGCCGCGCAGCCGCTCCATCTTCAGGTCGGCATTGGCCTGCGTCGTGATCGGGAACACCACGAACGGGCGATACAATTCGTTCAGCGTCGGCAGGCGGAAGCCGGTATAGGCCGCCGCGCGCACCGCCACGATCGGCGCGATCTGCCAGTGCGCGCCGACGCGGCCCGTGGCGCGCGTGCCGTCATGGTTGGCATAGCTGTTGTTCGTGCTCAGCACGCCCGCCGCCGTCCGCTCTCGCAGGAAGCCGTCGTCGATGCTCCAGCGATCGACGCGCCCGCCGCCCGTCAGGATCAGGTCGCCCAGCGTCCACTCATCCTCGGCGAACAGGCCGGCCGTCGTCTGGTTGCCGCCCGCATTGCGGCGGAGCGTCAGCGCGCCGGTCGTCGCATTGTAGCTGTCCTCGAACAATTCGCCCGAGGAGCGGCGGAAGTCCGCGCCCACGCGCAGCATGTGGCGGTCGCCCACCGGCGGGCGCAGCTCGATCTTGCCACCCACGCCCAGAGCGGGCGTATCGCGCTGGTCCAACGACAGGCGGAAGCTGGTGGCGCTGATCACCTTGTTGGTGAAGTTGCGGACCTGCACATAGCCGACCGCATCCACCGCCCAGTCACCGCGATGGATCAGGCGGACGCTCGCATCCTCGCCGCTCGTGCTGCTGTCCGCGCCCTGGAAGCGCAAAGTGCGATTGTCGCGCAGCACGGAGACGCTCGTCTGCAATTCGGTCAGTTCGTCGATCGGCGCCACCGCGCGGATCGCGGTCGACCAGTCGCGATAGCGCGCCCGCGCCGTAGCGGACACGCGCTGAGAGTCCGGCGTGGTGTAGAAGCCGTCGCTGCGATCATAGCGCCCCGACACCGCCACATAGCCCTTGCCCACGTCGGGCGCGGCCGTCGCGGCCAGCTGCACGGAATCGAAGCTGCCGTAGAAAGCCGAGGCGGAGACGGGCGGCAATTCGCTCCGCCCCGCGCTCACCAGTTCGATCGTGCCCGAGAGCGCGCCGACGCCGAACGCGCCCGTCCCGCCGCCGCGCGTGACGCGCACCTCCGAAAGCCGGTCGGCCGAGAGCGCGTTGAACGGGACATAGCCGAAGAAGGGATCCACGATCGGCACGCCGTCCAGCAGCACCAATGTCCGGCTTGAGGCGTTGCCGCCCAGCGCGCGCAGCGTGAGGCCCTGTGCGGAGGGGTTGGCCGATCGACTGTCCGACCGGCGGAACTGCTGGAGCCCCGCCACATCGGCCAGCACATTCTCCACCTTGCCCGACGCATCGCCGGTCAGGCGCGCGCGATCGATGACGACATTGTCATAGGCCGCGTCGGATTGCGGCCGCGCGAGCCCCGATCCCAGGACGATGATATCCGCCGGAGCGTCCGCAGCCTCCGCCATCGCCGCCGAACCGCCCAGGCCCGACGCGATCGCGCCCATCCACATGATCGTCTTCAAGCTCGCCCCTCTTATCTTTCTTGCCGGTTCCCGGCCCTATCGCCGCCCGCCATAGAAGAAAGAGTCCGGAAGCGCGATCATGCCTTCGGCCAGAGGGCCTCGGCCGATTATCGGCTTATCGGCCGCGATCAGCCCGCGTGATCGCGACGCTGGCCAGCAAGGTCTCGGCCTGCGACATCGAATAGCCCGCCGCCTTAAACACGCCGAATTCGGACTTGGGCACATTATAGCCATGCACCCAGGAGAGCACCGCGAAGCGCCGCAGCGCCTCCAGCCGGGCATCTGCCAGGCGGGGCTTGTGATCGATCCCGAACAGGCGCCCCAGGAAGCGCGCGAAGCGGCCGGGCGTGCCGAGGCTCGACAGGCCATCGCGCCGCGACATCAGGATGGTGGTCCATTCCAGCGGGGAAAATTCGGCCACCTCGCCGCGCGCCGCGGCATGGCCGGTGAAGGCGTCCAGCGGCGGCGTCTGCGCGTAAGCCGCGTTCAGATCGAGATATCCCATGCCTCGCCTCCTTCACGCCGTGCGATTGCCGTTCGCCCCCATCTCGCGCGCTGCGGGTGAACGTAAGATGTCACGCTCGGTGTCATCTGGCGATCGTCGGCGCGCCGCGCACTTCTGGAGACGAAAGGCGGCGTCGCCCGACGTTCGCCCTGCGAGGCCGCTCGGTATGCCGGCCGCCTCGCAGGGTCAAACGGTTTTTGTACCGCAAGGAATATAAAGCGGGACTGTGACTTTCGGGCCAGTCCCGAACGGCCCGGTCAGTCCGCCAGAACCACCTGATTGCGGCCATTTTCCTTGGCCTTGTACATCGCCACGTCAGCCGCGGCGATCGCCTGGTCCAGCGTGCAATCGCCGAACGTGGCGATACCGGCCGAGAAGCTGAGCAGGCCGAGCGGCTGGTCCGTCGCGCGCAGCTTCACCTTGCGATTGGCCAGGTCCTCGCGCGCGCGATCCAGAATGGTGAAGGCCTCGTCGCGCGTCGTCGCGCCGTTGAAGATCACCACGAATTCCTCGCCGCCCCAGCGCGCGACGAAATTCTGGCCGCAGCTTTCCACCAGCGATTTGGCGACCAGCTTCAGCACGCGATCGCCCACGACATGGCCGTAGCGATCATTGACCGTCTTGAAGCGATCCACATCGCAGATCGCCAGCAGCGGGCGCTGCGCGGGCGAGAGCCCCTGCAGCCGCGCCAGCACGCCGCGGCGATTGTGCAGGCCGGTGAGCGAGTCGTGATGCGCGTCGCCCTTGGCGGTCTCCACTTCCTGGCGGAGATCCTCGATCTGCTTGGCCGCCTTGGCCAGCTGCGTCTCGGTGCGGGTGGAGCGCTCGATCATCGTGGCGACCAGTTCCGCGATCGCCACCGTGCCCGCGAGCAACGTCTGCTCGGCTTCCAGCGCGCGGCCGAAATCGCCCGTCTCGGTCACGGCGGTCTGCGTCAGTTCGGCCAGGCGCAGCGTATGGCGGCGCACCTTGGCCGCATCCTCGCTCTCGCCCTGCGGCTCCTCCGGCTTGGGGCCGTGCGCGGCGAGGATCCGGGCGACATCGTCGTCCGTCAGTCGATCGCCGTTCATCAGCACGGCATCGGCCGCGCGCGCCGCCAGCCCGTCGCCATTCGTGACGATCAGATAGCCGAACGAATAATTGATCGGGGTCGCGGGCAAATTCTGCCGGGAGAGGAAGGCGAGGACATTGGGCCCGACGTCTTCCGAGACCACGGCGGTCGCGGGGCTCGGGGAGCTGGGTACGCGGCGCGCCAACATAAGAAACCCTCCATGGGTGTGGGTATGGATCGTTGGCCGGAGCCGTAACGGTCAATCGCAAACAATCCGTTTCCGCAGGCCCCGTGACCGGACGGGGATAACGATTTTTTTTGGCCGAACCGGCCTCTTATCCGGAAATTCTGCGCAGGCTCGTCACCAGCCGCTCCCGCGCCGCGAGCGTGTCCGCCGCTTTGCCGTGGAGCAGATCGCGCGCGAGGAAATGGCCCGTCAGCGCCAGCCCCGCCATCAGATCCGGCCACTCCCCCGCCCCGCCCGCGATCAGGAATTCCGGCAGGGGCAGCAGCCGTTCGCGATAGGGCTCGCCCGCCGCGCGTGAGACGGCGCCGCCGCTCTTGGGGCTCACATAGGCCAGATCGGCATGCGCGCCGGTCGCCACGCATTCGGTGAGATCCAGCCCGAAGCCGAGTTCGGCCAGCAGCAGCAGTTCGTACCGCGCCAGCGCCGACGTCCAGCCCCGCGCGGAGGGAGCGGCGGCAACGGCCGCCAGCACCGCCTCCAGTGCGCTGTACAGGCGTGGATAAGGTTGCCCTTCGGGCAGGGTAGCGGTGGTCAGCGCCGTCACCCAGTCGATCGCCATTGCCGCCAGCGGCTCGCCCAGCAGGCCCGCGCGGCTTTCGACCAGTTCCGCCACCAATGCGGGCAGCTGATCCTCCGATCGCGCGCGCCAGTCACCCCGGATGCGATTGCCGGGGATCAGCACCGGCCGCAGCCGCCGCGATCGGCCGCCGCGCACATAGCCCGCGATCAGCCCGTCCTCCGGCGTCAGCGCGCGCACGATCGCGCCATGTTCGCCATGCGCCCGCACCGCACAGACGATCGCCTCCGCCTCGATATGCATGCGGGCGATGTAGCGGATGAAACGGAAAAGCCGAAACGGCGGCTCTTACATCCTCTCCCGCCAGGGAGTGTCGGCTTGGATTGCCCCCGGCAATCCAAGCCCATGCCGGGGGCATGGGCGACCCGACACTGTGGCGCCGAAGGCGACGGAGGGGGCGGCCAGCGACCGGCCGGCTTCCTCCCCCTCCGTCAGGCTGAAGCCTGACACCTCCCCCTGGCGGGGGAGGGCGAACAAGGGAGAAAATAGTACGCCGTCCCGGGTGACCCTCCGCTGATCAGCGGGGGCGATCCTAGGCGGGCCAGGCCCGGGACGACGCCTCGAAGCACATGCTACACGCTACTGGTACACGCGACCGTTCAGATCGCAGGTCCTGTTTGGCGCACCGCTGGTGACCAGCGTGCAAAGAGCGAAGGTTAAAAAAGCGAAAGCCATGATTTTTTCGGGGCCGCCTCACCCGCTCGGGTGAAAATGGTCATATATGTGCCGCGCCATCGCCTCCGATATTCCGGGCGCGCGCTGCAGATCCTCCAGCCCCGCGCCCCGCACGGACTTCGCGGTGCCGAAATGCATGAGCAGCGCCTTCTTCCGCGCCGGGCCGATGCCGGGCACGTCGTCCAGCGCGCTCTTGATGGTCGAGGCGGATCGCTTCGCCCGATGCGCGCCGATCGCGAAGCGATGCGCCTCGTCGCGCAGCCGCTGCAGATAGAAGAGTACCGGCGATCCCGGCGGCAGCATCGATTCGCGCCCGTCGGGCAGATGGAAATGCTCGCGCCCGGCGTTGCGATCGGGGCCCTTGGAGATACCGACGATCGGCACGTCCTGCACGCCCATCTCCTCCATCACCTTGTACACGGCCGACACCTGCCCCTTGCCGCCGTCGATCAGCAGCAGATCGGGCCATTCGCCCGAGGTGCGATCGGGATCCTCGCTCTCCAGCCGCGAGAAACGCCGCTCCAGCACTTCGCGCATCATCGCGAAATCGTCGCCCGGCGCCGTCTCCGGTCGCTTGATGTTGAACTTGCGATACTGGCCGCTGCGGAAGCCTTCCGGCCCGGCCACCACCATCGCGCCCACCATGTTCGTGCCCATGATATGGCTGTTGTCGTAAATCTCGATCCGGTTGGGCGGCCCGTCCAGCTCGAACAGCTCGCCCACTTCCTTGAGCAGGCGGTTCTGCGTCGCGCCCTCGGCCAGCCGGCGATCGAGCGCCTCCTCCGCATTGCGCGTCGCCTGCGCCAACAGGCGCTTCTGCTCGCCCCGCTGCGGCGTCTTCACCACCACCTTGCGCCCGGCCTTCTCGCTCAGCGCCTCGGTCACCAGCTCCGCCTCGGCCAGTGCGCGATCGACCAGCACGAGGCGCGGCGGCGGCACCTCCTCATAGAATTGCATCATGAAGGCGGTCAGCACTTCCTCCTCCGGCACGTCGGCGGTGTGCGTCGGGAAGAAGGCGCGATGCCCCCAATTCTGGCCACCCCGGATGAAGAAGGCCTGGATGCCGATATGGCCCTGCTTGCCCGCCAGCGCGAACACGTCCGCATCCTCGACGCCCTCGGCGTTGATCGCCTGCGTACCCTGGATGAAGGTGAGCGACTTGAGCCGGTCGCGGTAAACGGCGGCCAGCTCATAATCCATCGCCTCGGCCGCCACCGCCATCTGCTGGCCCAGCTTCTGCTGCACCTTGGTAGACTTGCCCGCGAGGAAATCGGCCGCATCCGCCACCAGCTCGGCATAATCCTCCGCACTGATCCGATCGACGCACGGCGCCGAGCAGCGCTTGATCTGGTGGAGCAGGCACGGCCGCGTACGATTGGAAAAGAAACTGTCCGTGCAGGAGCGCAGCAGGAACAGTTTCTGCAGCGCGGTCAGCGTCTGGCGCACCGCCCCCGCCCCCGCGAACGGCCCGAAATATTGCCCCTTCGCCCGCCGCGCGCCGCGATGGAGCTGCACGCGCGGAAAGGCATGATCCTCGCGCAGTAGGATGAAGGGGAAGCTTTTGTCGTCGCGCAGCAGCACATTGTAAGGCGGACGGAAGCGCTTGATCAGTTGCGCTTCCAGCAGCAGCGCCTCGGCCTCGGTGTTGGTGGTCACCACCGTCAGCCCGCGCGTCTGCGCCACCATGCGCGAGAGGCGCTTCGGCAGGCGCGCCACCTGCGTATAGTTGGTCACGCGATTCTTCAGCGAGCGCGCCTTGCCCACATAGAGAACGTCGCCGCGCACGTCGGTCATCCGATAGACGCCCGGCCGCTGCGGCAGCGTCTTCAGCACGTTGCGGATCGCGGCCACGCCCGCCTCGATATCCGGCGCGGCCCCCTCGCCGCGCACGGCATAGGTCTGCTTCTCTTCGGAAAATCGATCAGGACTGTCGGGACGCTCGCTCACCCCGGCGATTTAGGACGCCGCTCCCCAAAAGGGAAACCGCCTGCGATGTTCAGGAGGATTTCGCGCCCAATCGATCGCGGATGGCATCCGTCACAGGACGCAAACGGGCGGTGAGCCACGGTTCCGCGAAACGCGCCGTCACCCAGGCCAGCAGGATCGCCATCGCCATGACGAGCGGGATCACCAGGTCCGGCCTGTGTGGAAACAAAGCGGGACCGAATATGGCGAGCGCCCCGATCCCCAGATTGTTGTGGAGAAGATAGAGCGGATAGCTGACGAAGCCGAGAAAGATCATCGGTCCGATCGCGAACAGCGACTGGAGCGCATGGCTGCGTTGCACGGCGGCGAAGAACAACGCGACAACGATCAGACCGACATAGACCGGCAGGCTCATTCCCACGGCGAGATTAAACAAGGCCACGGAAAGCAGGCTGACGGAAACCGCCAGCGCGAACAGGCGCCTGTCGTCGGCCTGATGGGCCTTGTAGAACAGGGCGCCGGCCGCGAACCAACCGAAATTGTCGACCCCCCACCATTCGAACGGCTCGACCGCCCGCGCCAGAATCAACGGCAGGTGCACGTAGGACAGGCCGATGCGCCACAGGCGGACCGCGACGAAGAGCAGGACCAGCCCGGCGATCGCGCGCTTCCAGCCGAACCGGAAATAGAGCAGCCCGAACACGACATAGAAGGCCATCTCCACGTAGAGCGTCCAGAAGACGCCATCGATGGAATCGATCGGCCGGTGCAGCACCGCATGATAGATTGCGGGCGGAATGAAGGTGAGGCCGGGGATGAGATCGATCCACCGCGCCCCCGCTTCCGGCCCCGGCCAGTGGAACAAGCGATCGATCAGGAACAACAGGCAGGAGGCGACCAGCATCGTCGGAAACAGGCGAAGCCAGCGCCTCAGCATGAAATCCACGAAGCCGGAGCACCGCTCGATCGTCATGAAGATGACGAAGCCGGAGATGAGAAAGAATATCTCCACCCCCATCCACAGCTCGCCGACGAGAGGGAGGCCCGCATACCGATCGCCGTAGGGGAGATAGGCGGTGTAGGTCGGCCCGAGATAGTGCCACAGCACCACCATCAGGGCGGCCAGCCCGCGGAGGCCGTCCAGGTAACGAAGCCGAGACTGACCACGATGCATAAGCGCTCCCCCAAGAGAGGCCTGCTAACAAAGGTTCGGCCCAATTCCCACCTGATCGTGTCGCTCCGGACACGTCCGCGCCGAAGCCCCTGCGCCCCGCATCGTCCCCCGGTCGCCTTCGCCCGATCGGGACGCGCCGATTGAACCCCGCCCCCCCCGCTGCTACCCGCCCCCGCGACATTCCCCCCAGCGCAAGCGAGCCATCCATGATCCCCCGCTATTCACGCCCGCAGATGACGGCCATCTGGACGCCCGAGAACAAGTTCCGCATCTGGTTCGAGATCGAGGCGCACGCCACCGAGAAGCTCGGCGAGCTGGGCGTGGTGCCCGCTTCCGCCGCCAAGGCGCTGTGGGACTGGTGGGCGACCAAGCCCGTGATCGACGTCGCCGCGATCGACGCGATCGAGGCCGTCACCAAGCATGACGTGATCGCCTTCCTCACCTGGGTCTCCGAACAGGTGGGCGAGCAGGCCCGCTTCATGCACCAGGGCATGACGTCGTCCGACGTGCTCGACACCTGCCTGTCCGTCCAGCTGGCAGAGGCGACCGATCTGCTGCTGGCCGATCTGGACGCGCTGCTCGGCGCGATCGAGCGCCGCGCGTTCGAGCATAAGATGACGCCGACGATCGGCCGCAGCCACGGCATCCATGCCGAGCCGGTCACGTTCGGCCTCAAGCTGGCCGAGGCGCATGCCGAGTTCCAGCGCAACAAGATCCGCCTGCTCGCCGCGCGTGCGGACATCGCCACCTGCGCCATCTCGGGCGCGGTCGGCACCTTCGCCAATATCGATCCGCGCGTGGAAGAGCATGTCGCCGCGAAGATGGGCCTTACGGTCGAGCCCGTTTCGACGCAGGTCATTCCGCGCGATCGCCATGCGATGTATTTCGCCACGCTCGGCGTGATTGCCTCGTCGATCGAGCGCGTCGCGGTCGAGGTGCGCCATCTGCAGCGCACCGAAGTGCTGGAGGCGGAGGAATATTTCTCGCCCGGCCAGAAGGGCTCGTCGGCCATGCCGCACAAGCGCAATCCGGTGCTGACCGAGAATCTCACCGGCCTCGCCCGCATGGTGCGCGGCTATGTGACCCCAGCGCTGGAAAATGTCGCGCTGTGGCATGAGCGCGATATCAGTCACTCGTCGGTCGAGCGTTACATCGGCCCGGATGCCACGATCACGCTGGATTTCGCGCTCGCCCGCCTGACCGGCGTCATCGACAAGCTGCTCGTCTATCCGGAGCGGATGCAGAAGAATCTCGATCGGATGGGCGGCCTCGTCCATTCGCAGCGCGTGCTGCTGGCGCTGACGCAGGCCGGCTTCAGCCGCGAGGCGGCCTATGCGCTCGTCCAGCGCAACGCGATGAAGGTATGGGAATCGGACGGCACTTTGTCGCTGCTCGAACTGCTCAAGGCCGATCCAGAGGTCACGCTGACCGACGCCGCGCTCGAAGCGGAATTCGACCTCGGCTATCATTACAAGCACGTCGACACGATCTTCGCGCGCGTGTTCGGCCGGAACTGAGGGCTCGCTCGAGGCCGCGCCCCTCGGGCGCATTGCGGCACCGGCCCGCGCCCCCACCCGACCTGCGGGGGCATGCGTGGAGAGCGGGCCGGTGCCGCCTCGACGTGCGCTCTTCCGCGCATGTCGCGAGAGAACGGGAAATCTCCCGCGAAAGCGGGAGTCCAGGGCGACGGCAGGGGCATCTGCCGATCGGCCCAGGGCCCCCGCTTACGCGGGAGAACGTCCATCAATGCTCGGTCTGGAGATCCGACGGATAACGGAGCAGAAGACGCCCAGTCACGATCGACAGCTGCGCCGCAAGGATGCTTTCGCCATGTTCGATCAAAATCAATTCGGCCTCCCTCAAGGCAAGAAGGCAGCGGTCAATATCGACGGGTGGCATTTCAACTTTACTCTTAAGCACATGATCAACTGACGCAGCCTTTGATCCTGCTGCAGTCAAAATGCCACAAATCCTTTGTCAACAATCATCTCATCGCGGGAATCACGCGGAAATCGGGCCTTTCTCTTCGCCCGTCTCGACGCCGGCGCTGCCGATCGAATGCTCGACCAGTCCGGCGCGGGTCATCAGCCAAAACAGGAAGATGCCCGGCAGCGCGACCACGGTGGTCAGCAGATAGAATTCGACATAGCCGATCGCCTCGATCAGCGCGCCGGCGCTGGTGCCGGTGAAGAGCCGGCCGACGATGCTGGCCGCCGACGAGATCAAGGCGAATTGCGCGGCGGTGAAGCGCAGGTCGCACAGGGCCGCAAAATAGGCGCCCACCGTCACGCCGCCGATGCCGCTCGCCACATTCTCGAGGCACTGGACCAACGCCATCGCCCAGTTGGAATGGGCATGCGTCGCCGCCAGCGCCGCGAAGCCCACATTGGTCAGCGCCATCAGCCACAGGCTGAGCATCACCGATCGCCGGAGGCCGAGCCGGGTGTAGATCACGCCGCCGAGGAACACGCCCGCCAGATAGGCCCAGAAACCGAAGCCCACATCGTAGAGCGCGATCTGGTCGGTCGAATAACCGAGATCGTTATAGAGCAACCGCACCGTCAGCTGGCTCAGCGTGTCGCCGATCTTGTGGAACAGGATGAAGCCCAGGATCAGCAAGGCGGCCTTCGTGCCCTGCCGCCGGAAGAATTCCTCGAACGGGCCGACGATCGCGGTGACGACCGAGCCGAGCCCCTTGCGCCCCACCGCCGCGCGCCGTCGCTCGGGCTCGCCCATCACGATCGCGGTCAGCATGGCGGGCAGCGCGAACAAGGCGCAGGCCGCATAGGCCCCGCTCCAGCCCAGCCGCGTCGACAGCACCAGCGCAAGCGCGCCCGCCGCGACATTGCCGATACGATAGCCATATTGCGACATGCCCGAGCCGACGCCCAGCTGGCGCGGCTCCAGCAGCTCGATACGGTAGGCGTCGATCACGATATCGAAGGTGGCGCCCGCGCCACCCACGAGGATCGCGGCCATCGCCATCCGCATCAGGCTCGCCTCGGGATCGGTGACGGCCAGGTTCACCACCGCCGCCATCACCAGCAGCCCGACGAACAGCATCCACGACACACGCTGCCCCAGCCGGCCGATCACCGGCAGCCGCACGCCATCGACGATCCACGCCCACAGCGGCTTGAAATTATAGACCAGGATCGCGAGCGCAAAATAAGTGACCGACTTCTTGTCGATCCCCGATTGCGCCAGCCGCGTCGTCAGCGTCGCCGCGATCATCGCATAGGGAAAGCCCGACGAGATGCCGAGGAACAGCGCGGCGAGCGGCGCCTTCTCGAAATAAGGGCGGATACCGGAGAGGAAGGACGGGGCGTGGGCGTCGGTGTCGGCGATCATGTCGCAGGTGTAACCGGAACGGGGGCCTTGTCGAGATGGCCATCATCGTCAGAAAACGCCGTTTGCACTGAGCCTGTCGAAGCCTGTCCTGAGCGCCTGCCTTCGCAGGCAGTCGAAGGGTGCCGTTCTTCTTATCAGCCGTGCCAAAGGAAGGGCGGTGCTGCGACAGGCTCAGCACAAACGGCTTTGGGCACCCTCACGAGATCCCAGCCTTCGCTGAGGCGACGGTCGGCTCAAAAAAGCGTGAAGCCTCGCGGCAGCCGCTTGGGTGCCCGCCCCGCAATCTTCGCATCGACCGCATCGATCGCCGCCAGCAGGTCGCGCTGCGAATAAGGCTTGGCGAGGCAGCCGATCGCCAGCGCCCGCGCCGCCTCTGGGCAGGCGCCGGTCACGAAGATCACCGGCACGCCAGCATCATGCGCCGCCTGCGCCACGTCGACCCCCGTGCCGCCGCCTGACAAATGCAGATCGGCCAGGACAAGATCGGGGCTGCCCGCGTGGATGGTCTCGACCGCGGCATCGACCGTGTCGACCGAGGCCACCACCCGGTAGCCCGCATCGCGCAAGACATATTCATTGTCGAATGCCACGAGGGGCTCGTCCTCGACGATCAAGATGCGGTTTATGCCCGCTACAGCCTTCTCCCGCCTGCCGAACAACGCCACGCCGATCGCTCCCTACGCCTACCCTCGCCGTCCCGCCCCAAGCGGGCTTGACGACCTCCGGCTTTGGCCCGACCAACAGGCTTCCACTTGAACGGAACCTGCATGGCCCGGCGACTTACCCTTTTCATCCTCCTGGCGATGCTCGTCGGCATCCTGACGGGATTCGTTCTGAACCAGACCGTATCTGATCCAGCGCACCTCGCAACGATCACGACCGGTTTTTCGATCCTGACCGACATTTTTCTGCGGCTGATCAAGATGATCATCGCGCCGCTGATCTTCGGCACGCTCGTCGCGGGCATCGCCCACATGGGCGATTCCTCCGCGCTGGGGCGCATCGGCGCGCGCTCGGTCGGCTGGTTCGTCCTCGCCAGCCTCGTCTCGCTGTCGCTCGGCCTCGTCTTCGTGAACCTGTTCCATCCCGGCGTGGGGCTCGGCCTGCCGCTGCCTCCGGTGAACGAGGCGAGCGGGATCGCGAAACCCGAATTCTCGCTGCACGACTTCTTCGTCCATCTGGTGCCGACCTCGATCATCGACGCGATGGCGAAGAATGACGTGCTGCCGATCGTGATCTTCTCGGTCTTCTTCGGCATCGCGATCACGGCGGTGGGCGATAAGGCCAAGCCGATCGTGCAGGGGCTGGAATCGCTGGTCCACGTGATGCTGCAGGTGACGGATTATGTGATGAAGGCCGCGCCGATCGCGGTGTTCGCCGCCGTCGCCAACGCCGTCGCGCATCAGGGAATCGCGATCCTCGTCACCTATGGCTGGTTCATGGGCGGCTTCTTCCTGGCGCTGCTGGTGCTGTGGAGCTTCTTCTATGCGGTCAGCTACGCCCTGATCGGCCGGCAGACGCACGTGCTGATCCGCTACGTGCGCGAGCCCTTCATGATCGCCTTCTCGACGGCCTCGTCCGAAGCGGCCTTCCCGCGCCTGCTGGAAGCGCTCGACAAATTCGGCGTGCCGAAGCGCATCGCCAGCTTCGTGCTGCCGCTCGGCTATTCGTTCAATCTCGACGGCTCGATGATGTATTGCAGCTTCGCGACGATGTTCATCGCGCAGGCCTACGGCATCCACATCTCCTTCCCCCAGCAGATCATCATGATGCTGCTGCTGATGGTGACGTCGAAGGGCATTGCCAGCGTGCCGCGCGCCAGCCTCGTCGTGATCGCCTCCACGCTCGCCTTCTTCGACATTCCGGAAGCGGGCCTGCTGCTGATCCTCGCGGTCGATCATTTCCTCGACATGGGGCGCACCGCCACCAACGTGCTGGGCAATGCGGTGGCCACCGTCCTCGTCACCAAGTGGGAGGGCGCGTTCGAGACGATCGAGAGCGACGAGATGGAGCCACTTCCCACCCCCGCTCACACGATGCACGGCGGCAAGGCCGGGCTGGATCTCGATCCCAACCGCTGATGCGTAACCTCGTCCTGTTGCCGCTCGCGCTCGCCCTGATCGGGGCGGCCGCGACGCCGCCCGCTCCGCCGAAGATGCCCGCCGTCAAGCAGCCGGTGCCCAAGCTCGCGCCCCCCGTGCCGCTGCCGACCAAGCCGGTGCCGTTCGCCCAGCAATTGCAGCGAATCGATGGCCTGTTCGCGCGCTGGAACCGCCCCACCACCCCCGGCTGCGCGCTGGAGGTGACGGAAAAGGGCGTGCCGATCGCGGTGCGCGGCTATGGCTCCACCGATCTGGAGCATCCGTTCCCGATCCAGCCCGCCACGGTGTTCGAGGCGGGCTCCGTCTCCAAGCAGTTCACGGCGGCCGCGATCCTGCTGCTGGCGGAAGACGGCAAGCTGAAGCTGGACGACGACGTCCGCAAATATGTGCCCGAACTGCCCGAGCGCGCCACGCCGATCCGCATCATCAACCTGCTCAATCATACGAGCGGGCTGCGCGACTGGGGGTCGGTTGCGGAGCTGGGCGGCTGGCCGCGCGGCACGGCCGCCTACACGATGGACGATGCGCTCGCGATCATCGCCCGCCAGAAGCAGCTGAATTTCGAGCCCGGCGCCGAATATAGCTATACGAACAGCGGCTATACGCTCGCCGCGCTGATCGTCTCGCGCGTCTCGGGCATGAGCTTCCCGCGCTTCACGGCGGAGCGGATCTTCCGCCCGCTGGGCATGAGCAGCACCGGCTGGCGTGACGATTTCCGCCGCGTCCTTCCCGGCCGGGCCGTGGCCTATTCGGCCAAGGGCGTGCTCTACGAGCAGGATATGCCGTTCGAGAGCGCCTACGGGAATGGCGGCCTGCTCACCACGGTGGGCGATCTCACGCGCTGGGCCGAGGCGCTGATGGCCGGGAAGATCGGCCGCAATGTCGCGGCCGACCTGCAGGTGCGCGGCCAGCTGACCGACGGATCCGCGATCCAATATGCGCGCGGCCTGTTCGTCACGCGCTTCGCCGGGCTACCCGAAATCTCGCACTCGGGTTCCACCGCCGGCTATCGCGCGTGGCTGGCCGTCTATCCCACCCGCGCCATGACGGTGACGCTCCTGTGCAGCACCAGCGACGCCAACGCGCCCGATCTCGGCCGCGCGGTCGCTTCGGTCCTGCTCGGCCCCACGCCCGCGCCGGCCCGCCCCGCCGATGTCGGCGTGCCGACCACGGCGGGACAGGTGGCGGGCCTCTATCTGAACGCGCACGATCAGCCGCTGACGATCGTGGATGACAAGGGCAAATTGCGGATCGCGGGCGGCGGCGCGCTCTTCCCGCTTTCCACCGATCGCTTCCGCCTGGGCGACGATAGCGAGATGACCCTGTCGGCGCCGGGCGAGGTCCGCCTGTCCTCGCCGGACGGCCCCGCGCGCTATCGCCGCGTGGCGCCGATCACCGGCGTCGCCTATACGGATTATGCGGGCCGCTATACGAGCGAGGAAGTCGGCGCTACGTACCGCGTGATCGCGGGCGACGGCGAGCTGCGGCTCCGCCTGGAGAATCGCCCCCAGATCGAGCTTCGCGCGCGGCCCGTCGGCGCGGACCTGTTCGAGGCGCGAGGTGCTATGATGCGCTTCCGCCGCAATCCGGCGGGCAAGATAGAAAGCCTGGCCATTTCCATTCCCCGCGCCTTCGACATGCGCTTCGCCCGGATCGACTGATGGCCGAGCCGCAACGCATCGCCAAACTGCTCGCCCGCGCGGGCGTGGCCAGCCGCCGCGAGATCGAGCGGATGATCGAGCAACGCCGCATCGCGATCGATGGCGTGCCGATCGAGACGCCCGCCACGATCGTGCGCTCGCTCGCGGGCGTCACGGTCGACGGCAAGCCGGTGGACGAGCCGGATCATGCGCGCCTGTTCCTCTATCACAAGCCGACCGGCGTGCTGACCGCCGCCAACGATCCGGCCGGGCGCAAGACCATCTATGATCGGATGCCGGAAGGCCTGCCGCGCGTGGTCCCCGTCGGCCGCCTCGATCTCAACACCGAGGGGCTGCTGCTGCTGACCACGGACGGCGGCCTCAAGCGCCAGCTGGAGCTGCCCGCGACCGGCGTGGAACGCACCTACCGCGCGCGCTGCTATGGCGGGATCACGCAGGAACAGCTGGAATCGCTGAGCGAAGGCATCGAGATAGACGGCATCCGCTACGGATCGATCGACGCCAATCTGGAGCGGCGCACCGGCGCCAACCAGTGGATCGAGATGCGCCTGCGCGAGGGCAAGAATCGCGAGGTGCGCCGCGTTCTCGAATATTTCGGGCTGGAGGTGAACCGCCTGATCCGCGTCTCCTACGGGCCGTTCGTGCTGGCCGATCTGCCGGTGGGTGGCGTGGTCGAGGTCCTGCAGCATGATCTGGTCGCCTTCCTCAAGGATCTGAAGAACGATCCCCGCATGCGGAGCGCGAGCGAGGTCGGCATTCCCCGCACCACGCCCGTGATCGCCGCGACCGGCCCGGAACGCGGCGCATCGCGTTCGGCCCGGCCTGTGCGGGCGACGGCCGGTCCGCGCCCGATCGGCAGCGCCCGCCCTGCGCGCGCCATCGGCGACAAGACACGCGCGGCTCCGGCCCCGGGCCGCGCGCCCAGGCCCCGGCCGATCGGCGCCGCGCCGGATGCGCGTCCCACGCCTGCGTCCCGCCCTGGCTCACGCGATGCGGTCAGGCCCGCCCGACCGGCGCGCGCCGAGATTCGCAAGCCGGAGCCCGAAGCGCCCACCCTCGACCAGGCAGGCGGCGCGCGCGCCGCCAAGGTGGCCAAGGGCAAGGGCTGGGCCAAGGCGTCCCGCCCCACCAAGCGCGTGGGCGTCGGGACCGGCCGCAACAAGCATCCGATGCAGCGCCCTGACCGGCCGATGACCGACCAGCGCGAGGATTTCAACGCCGATCCCGTGGCGCGCGCACCGCGCTCCGCCGATCCGGGCGGACGGCCCGCGCGCGGTCGGCCCGGCGGCAAGGACGGCGCACCGCCCTCTCGCCCCGGCGCACCCGGCCGGGGTCCAGCCTCGCGCCCGCCGCGTCCGGACAAGCGCCGATGAGGATCATCGCCGGCCAATGGCGCGGCCGCGCGCTCGTGGCGCCGCAGGGGGACGCCACGCGCCCCACCGCCGATCGCACGCGCGAGGGGCTGTTCTCGATGCTCCAGAGCCGCGTCGGCAGCTTCGAAGGGTTGATCGTCGCGGACATTTTCGCGGGCACGGGCGCGCTCGGGCTCGAGGCGCTGTCACGTGGCGCGGCCAAGGCCACCTTCGTCGAGATGGACAAGAAGGCGCTCACCGCGCTCAAGGCCAATATCGAGAAGCTGGGCGCGGCAGCGGATGTCGTGCCAGCGAGCGTCACGGCGCTGGGCCCCGCCCGCACCGCGCACGACATCCTGTTCTTCGATCCGCCTTACGGCACCGGCGGCGCGGGCGCTCTGATCGAGCGGTTGACGCGGCTTGGCTGGGCGAGCGCGGCGGCCTGGGCCAGCATCGAGACGGCCGTGGGCGAGGACGTCTCGGCAGGCGGTTGGACGGTGGATGCCGTCCGCCGCCACGGCAAGGCGCAGCTTACGCTTTTGCGGCACGACTCAGCAGAGCCAGAAGGCTGATCGCGGTCAGCCCGCTGACATAATAACCCACATAGGTGAGCCCACCCGCCGCCGCGAGCGACTGGGCGGCCAGCGGGGTGAGCCCGCCGCCCAGCACGCCCGCCACGTTGAAGGCGATGCTCGCACCCGTATAGCGCACGCGCGCCGGGAACAGATGCGGCAGCCACCCGCCGAGCGGGCCATAGACGAAGCCCATGATGAACAGCAGGACGCTGAGATAGGCGAACACCAGCACCATCTCACCCCCGCCCAGCAGCGGCCCGGTGAAGAAGCCGAGCGTGATCGCCGCGACGCAGCCGCCCGCCAGCACTCGCCGCTCGTCCCAATGGCGATCGGCGGCATAAGCGGCGAGAATGATGCCGACCGCCATGAACAGGATCGCGCCCAGCTGGATGCTGAGGAAGACCTGCATCGGATAATGGAGCGTCTTCACGCCATAACCGAGCGCGAAGGCCGTCCCGATATAATAAGCGACGAAGCAGGCGACCGCCCCCAGCGTGCCGATCACGACGCGCCCACCATGCCCCGTCAGCAGTTCGAACAAAGGCACGGCCGGCGGCGGTCCCTGTTCCAGCACGCGCGCGAAGGCGGGCGTCTCGTGCAGGCGCAGGCGAATCCACATGCCGATGGCGACCAGAGCCGCGCTGATCACGAACGGCACGCGCCACCCCCAGGCGAGGAATTGCGCCGGGGTCAGCAGCAGGCCGAGCAGCAGGAACAGCCCGTTCGCCGCGATGAAACCGACGGGCGCGCCGAGCTGCGGGAACATGCCATAGCGCGCGCGCCAGCCCGGCGGCGCATTCTCCACCGCCAGCAGGGCCGCGCCGCCCCATTCGCCGCCGAGGCCGAAGCCCTGGCCGAAGCGCAGGATGCAGAGGATCAGCGCGGCGGGCCAGCCGATGCTGGCATAGGTCGGCAGGAACGCGACGAGCGTGGTGGAGAGGCCCATCGTCAGAAGCGAGGCGACGAGCGTGGACTTGCGCCCGATCCGGTCCCCGAAATGGCCGAAGAAGATCGATCCGAGCGGGCGCGCGACGAAGGCGACGGCGATGGTGGCGAAGGCGAGAAGCTGGGCCGCGGCGGGATCTGTCGCGGGAAAGAAAAGCTGGCCGAACACGAGCGCGGCCGCCGTGGTGTAGACATAGAAATCATAGAATTCGATTGCGGTGCCCACCAGGCTCGCCGCCAATATCCGGCGCGTGGAAGCCGCGCTGTGCATCACCTTCGTCATCTGACAGTCATACTCCTCGCCCGCGCTCTTGGCGGCAGGGGCGCGGCGGCACAAGCGCTGCGGACTACAAATGAAGGAAAAGATGCCACCCGGGGATAGAGGCATTCATTCTGACGCTCTGCGGAGCAATAATATTACAAATCGAGCCGCGCACCGTCTTGAACGCGCCCACGGATTCTGAACATGCCCAAGACGACGGGTTAAGAAACGGGCGGAGACATCGAGCGCCCCCGCCCCCATCGCCAGCATATCGCCACCACAAAAAAAGGCCGGGCTCCCCTACGGAAACCCGGCCCCTTGCATCATGCGACACGGCTCCGCGCCGGGCCGATCCTACAGATCGTCGTCAGGCTCCGGTCCGCTCATCATCTGGTCCGCCACCTCCGAGGCATTGCCCCGGATCGCACGCTCCAGCCGCGCGCAGACCTCGGGATTTTCCCGCAGATAGGTCTTCGCATTCTCGCGGCCCTGGCCGATGCGGATGCTGTCATAGCTGAACCACGCGCCGGACTTCTCGACCACGCCGGCCTTCACGCCGAGATCGAGGATCTCGCCGACCTTCGAGATGCCTTCGCCATACATGATGTCGAATTCGACCTGCTTGAACGGCGGCGCGACCTTGTTCTTCACGACCTTCACGCGGGTCGTGTTGCCGACGATATCGTCGCGATCCTTGATCTGGCCGGTGCGGCGGATGTCGAGACGGACCGACGCGTAGAATTTCAGCGCGTTGCCGCCCGTCGTCGTCTCCGGATTGCCGTACATCACGCCGATCTTCATGCGCAGCTGATTGATGAAGATGACGAGCGTGCGGCTGCGGCTGATCGATCCGGTGATCTTGCGGAGCGCCTGGCTCATCAGGCGCGCCTGCAGGCCGACATGGCTGTCGCCCATCTCGCCCTCGATTTCGGCGCGCGGCACCAGCGCGGCCACCGAATCGACCACCAGCACGTCGATCGCGTTCGAGCGGATCAGCGTATCGGTGATTTCCAGCGCCTGCTCGCCCGTGTCGGGCTGCGAGACGATCAGCTCGTCGATATCGACGCCCAGTTTCTTGGCGTAGACCGGATCGAGCGCATGTTCGGCATCGACGAAGGCCGCCGTGCCGCCGGCGCGCTGCGCCTCGGCGATGGCGTGGAGCGCCAGCGTCGTCTTGCCCGACGATTCCGGCCCATACACTTCGATGATGCGCCCGCGCGGCAGACCGCCGATGCCGAGCGCGATATCCAGACCCAGCGATCCCGTCGAGATCGCCTCGATCTCCACCTTCTCGCGGCTGCCCAGCTTCATCGCCGAGCCCTTTCCGAAAGCCCGGTCTATCTGCGCCAGCGCCGCATCCAGCGCCTTCTGCCGTTCGTTCGCACTCGCCATGTTGCCGTCAATCACCTTCAGGGAAGCCGCCATGTCGATGCCCTTTCGTGCCGCTGATGTCCATCGCCTGTGCGATGCATGCGGCATGATGTACATGACATGTTCCACAAGAACAAGAGCGGAACGATCAGGGCGCGGATACGCCCGAAACGCCGTCAGACGCGGCTGACTTCCTCCAGCGCCACGCGCACGCCGTCCAGCGTGAATGGCTTGGCCAGCTGGCGCGCGCTCGCATGATGCGCCGGCGGGGCCTCGACGAAGCCCCCCGAGGCGATCAGGAACGGCTTGTTCGCGGCCGTCAGCGCGTCGGCCACGGGCCAGCACACGCCGTCGCGCAGATGCACGTCGAGGATCGCCACGTCGAAGCCGCCAGCCCCCACGGCGTCCAGCGCGCCCGCGATCGTGTCCACCGTTCCGGCAATTTCATGCCCCAGAACGTCGACAAAATCCTCGAGCATCATGGCGATCAGCGGCTCGTCTTCGATCACGAGCACGGAAAGACGGTCTGTCATCGCGGGCCACTATAAATTTCGCAGCCGTTCCGCGCAAATCGCTTTTGCAGGATGATGCCACTCTGGTTGGAAATACGCCCGGGCCCCTTTCGGAGCGAGGCCACCTCTTCACCCCTCGGCCAGAGTATCCCGCGCGGCCTGCCCCAATTGCTGGACCGAGAAGGGCTTGGACAGGAAGCTCACCCGATCGATCGCGATCGATTTGCGGAGCTGCTCCTCGGCATAGCCGGACATGAACAGCACCTTCAGATCGGGCATGCTCTCGCGCGCATGGCGCACGAGGGTAGGGCCGTCCATCGCCGGCATCACGACGTCGGAGATCAGCAGATCGATCGCGACATCCTCGCGCTCCAATATCTCCAGCGCCTCCTCGCCATTGCCGGCGACGAGCACCTTGTAGCCCTGGCGCGTCAGCGCGCGCTCCGCCACCGCGCGCACCATCGCCTCGTCCTCCACCAGCAGGATCGTGCCCGTGCCCCACAATTCGCCGCTCGCCTCCACGCGCACCGGCGCCTGCGGCACGGGTGCTGCCGCCTGCGTGACGGGCAGATAGATGGTGAAGCTGGTGCCGTGCCCCACTTCGGAGGTGGCGAAGATGAAGCCGTCGGTCTGCTTGACGATACCGTAGACGGTGGAAAGCCCCAGCCCCGTGCCCTTGCCCACTTCCTTGGTGGTGAAGAAGGGCTCGAAGATCTTGTTGAGATTCTCCTGCGGGATGCCGACGCCCATGTCGGACACCTTGAGCGCCGTATAATCCGCGATCGGCATGATATCGCTGCGCATCCGCCGCACCTCGGCGGCGGACACCGCATAGGTCTGCAGCGTCAGCCGCCCGCCGTCCGGCATCGCATCCCGCGCATTCACGCAGAGATTGACGATCACCTGCTCCAGCTGGCCCGGATCGGCGCGGATCAGGCCGAGATTGCGGCCATGCTTCACCTCCAGCTTGATCGTCTCGCCGATCAGGCGACGGATCAGCTGCGAGATTTCGGAAATGACCTCGGGCAGCTGCAGCACCTGCGGCCTCAACGTCTGCTGGCGCGAGAAGGCCAGCAACTGGCGCGTCAGCGCGGCGGCGCGATTGCTGTTATGCTTGATCTGCTGGATGTCGTCATAATCGATGTCGCCGGGCGTGTGGCGCATCGCCATCAGATCGCAATGGCCGATGATGGCGGTCAATATGTTGTTGAAATCGTGGGCGACGCCGCCGGCGAGCTGGCCCACCGCCTGCATCTTCGTCGCCTGAGCGATCTGGCGCTTGAGCGTCGATTGCTCGCTATCGTCCTTCAGGCTCAGCAGCACGGCCGCATCGCCCAGCCCCTTGGCATTGGCGATGGTGAGCGCCACCGGATCCTCGGACCGGCTCTTCAATCGCACCGCCAGATCGCCTGGCAGCGCCCGCCCGCCCGCGAAGCGGCGCACCGCATCGGAGACGGTGCCCTTGTCCTCCTCCACGACGAGGTCGCTGGGATAGACGACATGCTCGGTGCCGCTGATGCCGGCCGCACGCGCGAACGCCTCGTTGAAGAACAGGAAGCGCCCGTCGCGCTCCACCAGCGCGAGGCCCAGCGGCAGCATCGCGAGCAGGCCGTGCAGATGGTGCGTGGCGGCGCCGCGCGCCGCGGCGGCGGTGATCGCTTCGGGGTCCTCGTCCAGGATCAGGAAGGCGGTCGGCCCCTCCTCATCCTCGCGCTCGGTCCCGAGCGGAATGGGCACGATACGGAGTGCGGGCGCCTCGTCCCCGTCGCGCGCCAGCCGGATCGTGCCGTCCGCGTCCGTTCGGAGCAGATCGATCAACGGTATCCCCTCGAGCGATTCGGATTCCGATCCCAACGCCCGGCGGGTGAAGACGTCGTTGGCGGCGATCAGCACGCCGCCATGGTCGACGACCACCATCATCACGCCGGCTTCGCCAAGGCGGCGCCCGCCGCTGCCGATCGTGATCGCGCGGGCCCGATCCAGCGGCGTCTCGTCGAGGATCACGCGGAAACGCCATACGATATGGTCTTCGTGCTGGCCGCAGCGCCGCAGCAGCGCCCAGAAGCGCGTGTCGCCCAGCACCAGTTGATCGATCGCGGCCTCGCCGTCGCGCCATGCCGCGCGACATGCCTCCGTCAGCCGCTCCAGCCCCTGCCCTTCGAAGGGCAGTTCGCGCGGCAGCATCAGATGCCCGCCCAGTTCCTCGTAGCGCGGGCTGGCGCAGACCAGTTTGCCCGCCCGGTTGGTCACCGCCACCGCATCCTGCGAATCGGCGAAGGCGGCCCGCATCAGCCCCCAGTCGGCGGTGAGCGCCGCGGAGACACCCTCTCCCGCCACGTCCAGCCGCCACAATACGAAGGCCGCGCCGAAGCCCGCCATCAGCGCACCGGCATAGAGAAGGAAGGGAGAGCCGCCGAGATATTGCCAGCCCAAAGCCAGCGAGGCCGCGACGGCCACCGCGAGCGCGAGGCCGATCAACAGGCCGGGGCGAGACATGCGCGGCGCACGCGGCGCGATCGGACTCAGTGAGGCCATCGGCGTCCTCTCTCCTGCTTCAGCCCCGCTCGCGCATCAGCCGTTGCTGGTCGCGCTTCCAGTCACGCGCCTTCACGGTCTCGCGCTTGTCGTGCAGCTTCTTGCCCTTGGCCAGCGCCAGTTCCACCTTCGCGCGGCCTCGCCCGTTGAAATAGACCGACATCGGGATCAGCGTCATCCCTTCGCGGCCGATGCTCTTTTCCATCCTCTCGATCTGGCGCGCGCGCAGCAGCAATTTGCGCGGCCGCTTGGGCTCGTGATTGAAGCGATTGCCGAAATTATATTCGGGAATGTTGGCGTTGATCAGACTGACCTCGCCATTCTTCACCTCGGCATAGGCCTCGGCGATCGTCCCCTCGCCGAAGCGCAGCGATTTCACCTCGGTGCCGGTGAGGGCGATGCCGGCCTCGAAAAACTCCTCGAGGAAATATTCGAAGCGCGCGCGCCGGTTCTCGGCGACGATCTTCTTCTTCTCGAATTCGGGGGGATGCGGACGGGCCATTTTAAACGTCGATCTCAAACCCGTTCGTGCTGAGCGCAGTCGAAGCACGGGCTGCAAGCGATGCCGCTCGAAGCACGTCCTTCGACTGCGCTCAGGACGAACGGAAAAGGGGACTGCACCTTACAGAAGCCCCGCATGCGCCAGCGCGGCGTCCACCGCCTTGCGGCTCGCCTCGCTCGGCCACGTCATCGGCAGGCGCAGTTCCTCCGGGAAACCGGGGCGCACCTTCGTGAGCGCATATTTGGTCGGCCCTGGCGAGGCATCGCTGAACAAAGCGGCATGGAGCGGGAACAGGCGATCCTGCAGCGCCAGCGCATCGCCCCAGCGCCCTTCGGCGCAGGCCGCCTGGAAATCGGCGCACAGGCGCGGCGCGACATTGGCCGTCACCGAGATGCAGCCCTTGCCGCCCATCGCCATGAAGCCGAGCGCCATGTCGTCATTGCCGGAAAGCTGGCAGAAATCGGGACCGCAGGCGAGGCGCTGCGCCGTCACCCGCTCGGCCTTGCCGCTCGCATCCTTCACGCCCACGATCGTCGGCAGCGCGGCGAGCTTCGCCATCGTCTCCACCGTAATGTCGGTCACGGTGCGGCCGGGCACGTTGTAGATGATGATCGGCAGATCGTTATGCGCCGCCAGATGGCGGAAATGCGCCTCGATCCCGTCCTGATTGGGACGGTTGTAATAAGGCAGCACCACCAAGGCCGCATCGGCACCCGCCGCCTTGGCGCGATCCATATGCGAGGCGGCCACCGTCGTCTGGTTCGATCCGCAGCCGGCGATCACCGGCACGCGCCCCGCCGCCTGCTCCACGCAGATGGCGACGACACGGTCATGCTCCTCGATCGACATGGTCGCGCTCTCGCCCGTCGTGCCGCAGGGCACGAGCGCGGACGAGCCATTTTCGATCTGCCAATCGACGAACCCACGGAACGTCGCCTCATCGATCCGCCCGTCGCGGATAGGCGTCACAAGCGCAGGAATCGACCCGCTGAACATTTGGCTCCCTTCACCTCGCTGATCGGCTGGCCCATATGGGGACCATGGAGCCGAACCGCGACCACCGCTCTCCCGAGCTCGATCGATCGCCGCCAGATAGGGATGCAAGGGCCTCCCTGTCCAGCGTGGTAGGTCGCTATGTCATTCCCGCAGCCTTGCTGCTGTCGATCGGCACCGCCGCCACGGCGCTGACGATGCGCCAGCCGGGCGTGGCCCCGGAGGGACTCGGCACGCCCCCGGCGCCGCCGCAATCCACCATCCCGCCGCTGCCGCCCGAGACGGATCCGCTGTGGGGCGCGATCAACAGCTGGGATCGTCTGCGGCAGAGCGACAGCCTGCCCTTCGCCGATTATGCGAGCTTCCTGCTCGCGCATCGCGGCTGGCCGGGCGAGATGGCGCTGCGCCGCGCTGCCGAGCGCGCGATCCAGCCGGACGTCACCGATCCGCGCCTCGTCGCGACCTTCCTCACCACCTTCCCGCCGCAGACGGGCGCCGGGCGCGTGCGGCTGGCCGAAGCGCTCGCCGCGTCCGGGCGGATGGAGGAAGCGCGCGCCGCCGCCGCCGCCGCCTGGATCGGCGGCACGCTGTCGCCCGACGACGAGGCGCGACTCACCGCGAAGTTCGGCCCCGGCTTCACGCAGGCCGATCAGGACAAGCGCATGGAGCGCCTGCTGTGGAGCAACGCCACCGCCGCCGCCCAGCGCCAGATCGCGCTCGTCAGCCCCGCCCGCCAGCCGCTTTATGCCGCCCGCCTCGCCTTCCAGACGCGCGCGCCCGATGCCGGATCGATCACGGTCAGCGGCGCCGATCGCGATCCCGGCTATGCGATCGACCGTGCCAACTGGCTGCGGAACACCGCGCAGAGCCCGGCGATGCGGGCGTACCTGTCGCAGACGCGCAGCTGGGATGCCGCGCCCTTCGATCCGGAAATCTATCTCAAGACCCTGCTCACCGCCGCGCAGGGCGCCGCGACCGACAATCAGTCGACGCTCGCCTACGACATTGCCGGCAATGCCGATGCGGCCTTCGCCACCGGCACTCTGGTTCGCGACCGGCCGCTGTCCGAGCGCGATCCCTACACCAGCCTCGTCTGGCTGGCCGGGCAGACCGCGCTGAAGAAGCTCAACCGGCCGCGCGATGCCGAGGCGATGTTCGTCCGCTACGCCACCGCCTCGCAGACGTCGGGCAGCCAGACCAAGGGCGAATATTGGGCGGGCCGCGCCGCCGAAGCGGCGGGCGACCGCCCCGGCGCGCAGGCCCATTATGCCAATGCCGCGCGCAACGTGGACCAATTCTACGGCCAGCTCGCCACCGAGCGGTTGGGGAAATCGATCGCGGTGCCGGCCGATCCGCCCGCCGTCGCCGTCCCCACCGCGACGCGCTCGGCCTTCTTCCAGAGCGAGATCGTCCGTGCCGCCCGTTTGCTCGGCAAGCAGCGCCGCTGGCAGGATCAGACGCAGTTCGTCCGCACGATCGCACTGAATGCGAAGACCGATCAGGATCATGTTCTCGCCGGCGAACTGGCGCGCGAGATCGCCCGACCCGATCTCGGCGTGATCGTCTCGCGTCAGGCCCGCACCTCCGGCGCGCGCGATCCGATCCGCATCGGCTTCCCCACCATCCCGGTGCCGCCGGTGATGGAGAGCCACTGGACGATGATCCACGCCATCTCGCGCCAGGAAAGCCAGTTCGATCGCGAGGCGCTCAGCCATGCGAACGCCAAGGGCCTGATGCAGCTGATGAACCCCACCGCCAAGGAGCAGGCGGGCAAGCTCGGCATGCCATGGGATCCGGCGCGCCTGACGGCCGATCCGGGCTATAACGTAATGCTCGGCTCCAGCTTCTTCGATCGGATGCTGACCTATTATAACGGCAGCTACGTGCTGGCGGTCGCGAGCTACAATGCCGGTCCCGGCAACGTGAACAAGTTCGTGCGCGCCAATGGCGATCCGCGCATGCCCGGCGTCGACGTGGTCGACTGGATCGAGGCGATCCCGCTCAGCGAGACGCGCGGCTATGTCCAGAAGGTGCTGGAAAATGCGGTCGTCTACGACCTGTTCAATCCCGAGCGCGCGAAGACCCCCGAAAAGGACCGTCTGAGCTATTATCTCGGCAAGAAGAGCGCCGGATAGGATGGCCGACGAGGCACCGATCACGCCGACCGGCATGGCTACGCTGAAGGCGCGTTACCACCAGCTCTTCTCGGACGACCGGCCCAAGCTGGTCGAGGTGATTTCGTGGGCGGCGGGCAATGGCGACCGCTCCGAAAACGGCGATTACATCTACGGCCGCAAGAAATTGCGCGAGATCGATCGCGAGCTGTCATTCCTCGCCCGCCGGATGAAAGCGGTGCGCGTGATCGATCCCGCCCAGCAGGAGGATCGCGCCCGCGCCTGGTTCGGCGCCACCGTCACGATCGCCGACGAGGATGACAATCGGCGCATCCTGACGTTGGTGGGCGAGGACGAGGCCGATGCCTCTGCGGGCCGCATCAGCTGGCGCTCTCCCCTCGCCCGCGCGCTGCGCGGGGCGGCGGTGGGCGATCTGCGCACCGTCCAGCTTCCGGCCGGGGCGAAGGAATATGAGGTGATGGCGATCGCCTATCCGGTGTGACCTCCTGTTCCTCCCCACGAACGTGGGGAGGAACAAGGTTCACAGCAGCTTCGCCACCTTCATCCCCAGCACGTCCTTGGCCAACGCCGCGACATCCGGATCCAGCGCGGGCGGCGCCATCGGCACGGCGCGCTCCAGGCAATCCGCGATGATCGTCAGCGCCGCGATGCGCGCCGCCTTCTTGTCGTTGCCGTCGATCGCATGCCAGCGCGCCTTCGGGCGATCGGTGCGGACGAACATCTCCGCCATCGCCGCGAGATAATCGGCGCGGCGCGCGCGGTTGCGGAAATCCTCCGCGCCCGTCTTCCAGCGTTTCCACGGATCGCGCACCCGATCGCGCAGGCGCTTGTCCTGCGTCTTCTGCGTGACGTGGACGAACAGCTTCACCAGCGTGATGCCGTCCTCGGCCAGCTGATCCTCGAACGTGTTGATCTCGTCATAGCCGGCGCGCCACTCCGCCTCGGTCGCGAAGGCCTCGACCCGCTCCACCAGCACGCGGCCATACCAGCTGCGATCGAACACCGCGATTTCGCCCGGATCGGGCAGACGTTCGCGGAAACGCCACAGGAAATGGTGCGCCTTCTCCTTGGCGGTCGGCGCGGAGATCGGCCACACCTCGTAATGGCGTGGATCCCACTCGGCCGAGAGGCGCTGGATGATGCCGCCCTTGCCGGCGGCATCCCACCCCTCGAACATGATCACCGCGCGGCGGCCATGCAGGATATGGGCGACGAGGATGCGATCCAGCCGCTGCTGCAGGGCCGCCAGATCGTGCTGATAATGGCCATGATAGCGATGGCCGGCTTCGTAATCGCTGAGATCGATCGTCATGCACACGTAACGAACATGACGGGCGAGCGATCCCCGCTCTTCTTTCGTCATTCCCGCGAACGCGGGAACCCAGTTTCAACAGTCTTGGCTGGGTTCCCGCTTGCGCGGGAATGACGATAGGGAATGCAGCCTCACGCCGCCGGCTTGGTGCCGCCCGTATCGATCGTGCGGATGTGCAGCTCGCGCAGTTGCTTGGGCGTGGCCGGGGCCGGCGCGCCCATCATCAGGTCTTCCGCCTTCTGCGTCATCGGGAAGACGATCACTTCGCGGATGTTCGGCTGGTCGGCCAGCAGCATCACGATGCGGTCCACGCCCGGCGCCGAGCCGCCATGCGGCGGCGCGCCATATTTGAACGCATTGATCATGCCCGCGAAATTGGTGTCCACGTCCTGCTGGCTGTAGCCCGCGATCTCGAACGCCTTGTACATGATCTCGGGCTTGTGGTTCCGGATCGCGCCCGACGACAGCTCCACGCCGTTGCAGACGATGTCATACTGATAAGCGAGGATATCCAGCGGATCCTTGGTCTCCAGCGCCTCCAGCTCGCCCTGCGGCATCGAGAAGGGGTTGTGGCTGAAATCGACCTTCTTGTTGTCCTCGTCATATTCGAACATCGGAAAGTCGACGATCCAGCAGAATTCGAAGCGCTTTTCGTCGATCAGGCCCAGCTGCTCGCCCACGCGGGTACGCGCGAGGCCGGCGAGCTTGGCGGCCTGCGCCTCCTTGCCCGCCGCGAAGAACAGGCCGTCGTCGGGCCCGAGGCCGAGGCTGTCGGCCAGCGCCGTCATCTTGTCCTCGCCATGATTCTTGGCGATCGGGCCGCCCCATTCGCCGCCCTTGCGCGTGGCGTAGCCGAGGCCGGCAAAGCCTTCGCTCTGCGCCCAGCTGTTCATGTCGTCGAAGAATTTGCGGCTCTTGTCAGCGGTGTTCGGCGCCGGGATCGCGCGCACGACGTCACCCGTCTCCACGATCGAGGCGAAGCGGCCGAAGCCCGAACCCTTGAACGCCTCGGACACGTCCGAGATCAGGATCGGGTTGCGCAGGTCCGGCTTGTCGTTGCCATACTTCAGCATCGATTCGCGATAGGGGATGCGCTGGAACGGCAGCGGGCTGACGGTGCGGCCCTTGCCCTGCCAGTTCGCATATTCCTCGAACACGCCGTGCAGCACGGGCTCGATCGCGTGGAACACGTCTTCCTGCGTGACGAAGCTCATCTCGAAATCGAGCTGGTAGAATTCGCCCGGGCTGCGATCCGCGCGCGCATCCTCGTCGCGGAAACAGGGCGCGATCTGGAAATAGCGATCGAAGCCCGCCACCATCAGCAGCTGCTTGAACATCTGCGGCGCCTGCGGAAGCGCGTAGAACTTGCCGGGGTGGACACGCGACGGGACAAGATAGTCGCGCGCGCCCTCGGGGCTGGAGGCGGTCAGGATCGGCGTCTGGAATTCGGTGAAGCCCTGGTCGATCATCCGGCGGCGCAGGCTGGCGATCACGCCCGAGCGCAGCACGATGTTCGCATGCAGCGTCTCGCGGCGGAGATCGAGGAAGCGGTTGCGGAGGCGAATCTCCTCCGGATAGTCGGCCTCGCCCGCCACCGGCAGCGGCAGTTCCTGCGCGGCCGACTGCACGGTCACGCTCTTGGCGAACACCTCGATCTCGCCCGTCGCGAGATTGGTGTTGGCCGTGCCCTCGGCGCGCGCCTTCACAACGCCGTCGATCGTGACGACCGACTCCACACGCAGGCTTTCCAGAATCGGCAGCGCGGGGCTGTCCGCATCGGCCACCACCTGCGTGATACCGTAATGATCGCGCAGATCGACGAACAGCACGCCGCCATGATCCCGCTTGCGATGAACCCAGCCGGAGAGGCGGACGCTCTCGCCGACATGCTCGGCAAACAGCTCGGCGCAGCTATGGGTACGGTAGGCGTGCATGGTTCGGGCCTTTGGACTGGCGATGGGGCTGATGGCGTGCGCTTCGCGGGCGACCCCCATATTGTCAAGCCGCTGCACCTTAGGGAAACGCGCGGACGCTTTGTGTTGCGAGAAGGTTGCGATAAGGCCTGCCGATGAAGATTCTTCCGCTGATTACCGACACGGCCACTCTTGCTGCTCTTTGCGAGCGCCTCGCCCAAAGCGATTTCGTCGCGGTCGATACGGAGTTCATGCGCGAAAACACCTATTGGCCGGAGCTCTGCCTCGTGCAGATCGCCGACCAGAAGGAAGCCGCCGCGATCGATCCGCTGGCGCCGGGGATCGATCTGAAGCCCCTGCTTGATCTGCTGGTGGACAATGAGGATGTGCTGAAGGTCGTCCATGCGGGCGGGCAGGATATCGAGATCGTCTACAACCTCACCGGCAAGTGCCCGCACCCCCTGTTCGACACGCAGATCGCGGCGATGGCGATGGGGATGGGCGAGCAGGTCGGCTATTCGAACCTCGTCGAGAGCATGACGGGCGTGAAGCTCGACAAGGGCGCGCGCTTCACCGACTGGAGCCGCCGCCCGCTCGACAAGCGCCAGATCGATTATGCGATCGGCGACGTCACCTATCTCTCCGAAATCTTCCCGCGCATGCTGGACAAGCTCCGCAAGACGGGTCGTGGCGCGTGGCTGGATCAGGAGATGGAGCGCATCGCCGATCCCGCCAATTACGTGAACGATCCCGATCTGGCGTGGCAGCGGATCAAGGTGCCCAGCCGCAAGGCCGAGGTGCTGGGCCGCCTCAAGGCGATCGCGGCCTTCCGTGAGCGCGAGGCGCGCAAGAAGAATCTGCCGCGCGGCCGTCTGGTGAAGGACGAGACCATCGCTGATCTGGCGGTGCATCCGCCGCGCACGCAGGGCGATCTCGCCAAGGTCCGCGGGCTTGCGGCCAGCTGGGCCGGCAACGATATCGGCGCGCGCCTGATGGGCGCGATCGAGGGCGCCACCGTGATGCCCGATGAGGAGATGCCCGCGCGCGAGGATCGCCGTCCGGGGCTCAGCAAGGACGGTGCGCTCGTCGCCGATCTGCTGAAGCTTTTGCTCAAGGTGCGCGCGCGTGACGCCGATGTCGCCCCCCGTCTCATTGCACGCACCGACGAAATAGATGCGCTCGCCGCAGGACAGCGAAACGGCCTTGCGATTCTCGAGGGCTGGCGCAACGATGTGTTCGGCAAGGACGCCCTGGCGCTGGTCGAAGGCCGGCTGGGCTTCAGCGTGAAGGCAGGCAAGATGGTGATGAGCGAGGTCGGCAGCTGATGCGCGTGCGCGGCATGGCCGGCCTGATCGCCGCCCTGCTGCTCGTGCAGCCGTCGCTGGCCGCATCGCTCTGCCGCGATAGCAAGGGCCTCTTCACGCCCTGTCCCCGCGCCGCCAACAGCACCGCGCGCGCGATCCTCAGCAAGGCACCCGCGCGGACGACCACCATGTCGGCCCCGAAGGAGACGGCACCGACATCGCCCCGCGACCCTTCACCGGCCCGCGAATCGGTGGCGACGCGCGAGCCCGACAGTTCGCCCGCACGCAGCTCTTCGGCCGCCACGGCCATCGCCCAGCGCCAGATGCTGATGGCGGGCACGCGCAAGGCCCACCTCTGCACGGACAACAAGGGCCTCTTCACCCCCTGCCCGCGCTAGGCTCGCTCGTCCGTCTCTCCCGTTCGGGCTGAGCCTGTCGAAGCCCCGTCCTCCTTCCTTGGGAAGGGAACAGTGAAGGACGGTCCTTCGACACACTCGGGACAAACGGATTTTCCTCGAGTCAGCGCGGTATCTGCCAGCGGACCCGATCCGCGCGATGCGCCGCCACCGGCTGCCCAGCCTCATTCAGCGCGGGCGTGAAGCGCGCGCGACGGGCGTAGATCCGGCACGTCGCCTGATCGAGCAGGTCGCTTCCGCTGCTGGCGGTGACTATGCAGTCGCTCACCCGGCCGCGCGCATCGATCGTCACGTCGATGCCGACCGATCCCTCCACTTCGGCACGCAGCGCGGCGGTCGGATAATCGTCGTTCGTCACCCATTCCGCGCGATTGCCCGCCGGCACCGCGCCCCGCGCAAGCGCGGAAGGCGGCGTGGGCTGGATCTGTGACGGCGCGGGCGGCGTATCCTCGAACACGGGGCGGACAAGCGGGGCATTGTCGATCTTCACCGGATCGATCTGGGTCAGCGGCACCTGCACGATCCGCTCGACGGCGACGGGGGGCGTGCTGGAGCGATGCGCCTGTGGCGGAGGTGGCGGCATATGTTCCGGCGGCACGGGATCGGCCGGGAGCAATTGCGCCGTCGTCACGACAGGACCGCTGTGGATCACTTGATACGCAAGGCCGCTGATGAAGGCATAGCCGATCGCGACATGCACCGCGACGACCGTGCCGATGGACGCGGGACTGAAGCCTTTCCGTTCATCCGAATACGACATGGCACCTCTCTCCCGGGCACCGTTCGGATATCGAGTACGACCCCGATACGAGCGCCTCTGGGAGGAAGGCTCTCATTGCGATGATATATTGTCAATTTATGTGGGGAGACGGCCGTGGCTCAGCCTCCACATTCCCCACCAAAACCGTTCCTTACCAAAAACCGTTCGTCCTGGGCGACGTCGAAGGACGTGCGTCGGATATGTCGCTTGCGGCCCGTCCTTCGACGTCGCTCGGGACGAACGGAAACGTGGAGCGTGGTCTCGCCCCACTTCTAGCCTCAGTTGGTCGTCAGCGTCGCCTTGCGTCCCAGCGCCTCGGCCAGAAGGCGATGCCGCCGCTCGACCGCCTCGCCATAAAGCGCCGTATCGCCGCCCGCCAGTTCCAGTCGGAGCGCGGGGCCATCGGTCAGCAGGCGGCTCGTCTCCAGCGGCCCGGCCACGCCGCCCGAAAGCCGCTGCCCCAGCCGCATCGCAAGGCCCCAGCGTCGCGCCGTCTCCACCGCGTCCGCGTCGATCAGGCGGCCGACCAGTTCGGGCACGCCCTCGCCACCGAAATGGGTGAACAAAGCCTGCCCCAGCATGGCGCGCTCGGTCGCGTCGATCGCGACCCAATGGCCGTGCAGGGCTGTCTCCAGCCCGCGCTCGGCGCGAAACTCGGGATGCGCGCGCCAGCCCACGTCCGCGAGCAGGCAGGCCGCGTGACGCAGCCGCGCGGCGCCCGCCGTCTCCCCCACGAACAAGGGCGCGATCCAGCGGTCCAGCACGTCGCCATGCTCGGGAAAGCGGCCCTGCCGCACGCCTTCCTCGCGCGCGGCGCAGATCAGGGGGTCCAGCGCGCGCACGTCCTTCGGCAGACTGCGGTGCAGCAGCCCCTCGCGCAGGCCATATGCCGAGACGATCAGCCGCGAGGGCTTCAGCATCCGCACCAGCACCGCCAGCAATTGCGCCGCATGGGGCAGCGCCGGCACGCGTGAGGAGGAGATGCCCGCCACCGCCTTCACCCGCTTCGGATCGAGTTGGCCCAGCGCGCGGACGAGGCGCGCCGCCTCGGCCGGCTCCAGCCCATATTGGTGGATGATCGGCAGCGGAAAGGCCGAGAGCGTCATGTGCAACCGGGCGAGCGCCCGCCACGATCCGCCGACCATGTAGAAAGGCTTGCCCGCCGTCGTGCCCGTCCAGCCCGCTTTCTTGAGCGCGCTCGCGGTGGCCCGCTCCAGATCGCGCGCCGTGCGCGCCTTCATCGCCGCGATGCGCAGCACGCCGAACGGGATCGAGACGCCCTCGCCCACCTCGCCCTGCGCGACCGGCGCCAGTTCGAGACTGCCGCCACCCAGATCGCCGACGATACCGTCCGCCTCGGGAATGGCCGCCAGCACGCCATGCCCCGCGAGCGACGCTTCCTCGCGCCCCGGCAGCAGATCCACCGGCAGGCCGATCGCCGCCAGCCGCGCCATGAAATCGGCGCCGTTGCTCGCATCGCGCACGGCGGCGGTGGCGACGGTGCGCAACGAAGCCGCGCCCATATCCTCGGCCAGCCGCTTGAAGCGGGCGAGCGCCACCAACGTGCGCTCCACCGCCTGCGCGTCGAGCGCGCCCGACTTGCCGAGGCCACGGCCGAGCCCGGCCATGATCTTCTCGTTGAACAGGATCGAGGGGATCCGGTTTGCCCCCTCATAAATGACGAGACGAACGCTGTTCGAGCCGATGTCGATAATACCGACAGGCCCCTGCGTCCGCGACGCCGCGGCCCGGAAGAAGGGAATCGACGTCATGCGAGGGCAGGATTAGCGGCTCGCGCGGCCCCGGCAAGCCGGAACATCGCGGGGATCACTGGCGACGGAGGGTGAGCTTGGGCACCTTGCCCGATCGTTTGAGCGACGCGCCCCGCCCGGAGAGCGACGGATTGGTCATGAAATAGCGGTGCAGGTTGAACGGCCGATCGCCCGGCAGCACGCGCTCGTAGCGGCCGTCGGGAAGCAGGTGCCAGCTCTGCTCGTCGTCGATCAGGTTGGCGACCATCACTTGGTCCAGGATCTGGGCGTGCACCGTGTCGTTCACGATCGGCATCAGATATTCCACGCGCCGGTCGAAGTTGCGCGGCATCCAGTCGGCCGAGGAGATGAACACCTTCGCGTTCGGATTGGGCAGGTCTGCGCCGTTGCCGAAGCAGATGATGCGGCTATGCTCCAGGAAGCGGCCCACCACCGATTTCACGCGGATATTCTCGGAGAGCCCCGGCACGCCCGGCCGCAGGCAGCAGATGCCGCGCACGACCAGATCCACCTGCACGCCCGCCGCACTGGCGCGGTAGAGCTTCTCGATGATCGCCGGATCGACGAGGCTGTTCAGCTTCGCCCAGATCGCGGCCTCACGCCCCTCGCGGGCATGATCGATCTCCTCGTCGATACAGTCCGAAAGCCGGTCGCGCAGCCCGTGGGGCGAGAGCGTCAGCATCTGCAGATCGGTCGGCTCGACATAGCCGGTCACGTAATTGAACAGCTGCGCCGCATCCTTGCCCGTGCGGGGGTCGGCGGTGAAGAAGCTCAGGTCGGTGTAGATGCGCGCCGTGATCGGGTGATAATTGCCCGTGCCGAAATGGCAGTAAGTGCGGAAGCTGTCGCCCTCGCGCCGCACGACCATCGAAACCTTGGCGTGCGTCTTCCAGTCGATGAAGCCGTAGACCACCTGCACGCCCGCGCGCTCCAGCTGGTCGGCCCAGGCGAGATTCTGCTCCTCGTCGAAGCGCGCCTTCAGCTCGACCACGGCGGTGACGGACTTGCCCGCCTCGGCCGCATCGATCAGCGCGCGGATCACCGCGGACTGCTTGCCCGCGCGATACAGCGTCTGCTTGATCGCCACCACGTCCGGATCGGCCGCCGCCTGCTTCAGGAAGGCGAGGACGACGTCGAACGTCTCATAGGGGTGGTGGACGATCAGATCCTTGGACCGGATCGCGGCGAAGCAATCTCCGCCCTGCTCGCGGATCCGCTCGGGAAAGCGCGGCGTGAAGGGCGGCCATTTCAGATCGGGCCGATCCTCGTCGCACAATTCGGCCAGGTCCGCGACGCCCAGAAATTCCTGCGTGTCGACGATCACCTGATCGATCTCGCCAAATTCCTCGCGCACCAGTTCGGCCAGCGCCTCGGGCATGTTCGGGTTCGGCTCCAGCCGGATCACGCGGCCACGGCGACGGCGCTTGATCGCGGTCTTGAAGAACAGCACGAGATCCTCGGCCTCTTCCTCCACCTCGATGTCGCTGTCGCGGATCACGCGGAACGAGGTTTCGCCCAGCAGTTCGAAGCCCGGAAAGATGATTCCCGTGAAGCGGCGGATCAACGTCTCGATCGCCACGTAGCGCGCGCCCTCGCCCGGCACGCGGAAGAAGCGCCTGGCCGTGGTCGGCAGCATCAGCAGTTCGCGCGTCGGCTCCCCGTCCGACAGCCGCTTCAAATCGAACAGCAGCACGAAGCCCTTGTTCGGCACGAACGGAAAGGGATGCGACGGGTCCAGCGCCTGCGGCGTCAGGATCGGGAAGATCTGCTCGCGGAAATGCGCCTCGCACACCTCCGCCACGTCGCCCTCGATATCCTCGACGTTCAGCAGGCTGATGCCGGCGTTGCTCAGTTGCTCGCGCAGCGCGATCCACACCGTCTGCTGCACGTCGGTCAGCTTGTCGGCCGCCTCGGCCGCGGCGGCGAGTTGCTGACCGGGGGTGAGGCCATCCGGCGAGCGATCCTCGATCGCCTGCAATTGCTGGCCCTTCAGGCCCGCCACGCGGACCATGAAGAACTCATCCAGATTGTTGCCCGAGATGGAGAGGAAACGCAGCCGCTCCAGCAGCGGATGGGCCGGGTTGCAGCTTTCCTCCAGCACGCGCTCGTTGAAGGCGATCCACGAAAGCTCGCGGTTGAAATAGCGATCCCTCAGGCCGATCGGCGCGTGGGGCATTTCGCCGCGATCTTCGCTGGCGCTGACACTGACGAGGCTTCCGGGCTGATCCATGCCCTCTTCTTAACCAGCGTCGTGCGACTCGTCGATGACGCCCATCGTCATCAGCGCCCGCCGGGCGAGCGGCACGGTCAGCGCCTGCCGTCTTTGCAGCGCCAGTTCGTCCAGCGCATCGACCGTCCGGTGAATGCCCATGAAACTGCGCTCGATACGCGGCACCAGATAGCGGATCAGTTCGGGTGAGGCGGGCAGGCCGCGCACATGACACAGCTTCTCGATCAGCGCGCCCGTCAGTTCCTCGTCCGGCTCCGGCATCGCGATCACCGGCGTCGCCAGCATCCGCGACTTGAGATCGGGCAATGCGATATCCCATGCGGGCGGCGGCGCATCCACCACGATGATCAGCGGCCGCCTGATGCCCTGCGCCCGGTTCCAGGCGTGGAACACCGCCTCCTCGTCCGCATCCTCGCCCGGATCGATCAATTCGCCTCCCGTCCGCAGGGCCACGATCCGGCCGAGCAGCGAGCGGCCCGATTTGCGCGGCCCCGTCAGGATCGTCGCCATCACCGGCCAGAGCGACCAGTGGCGGAAGTGACGGACGACGGCTTCGTTCGCGGGAGTAACGATGAAATCACGCTCCTCGCTGCCCTCGGGCCAGTCGAGCGGGAGCGCGATCTGGCTCACGGGACGGCCCGTCGCAGTCTGAGGCCCTCGTCCAGCGTCAGGCCCCGGGGAGACAGCGCCGCCCTCAGCGCCGCCGCATCCCCTTCATAGTCCACGCGCATCACCGATACGCCCCCCAAAGCGAGGCTGGTGGTCGTCACCGATCGCACCCCCAGCACGCCACGAAGCTGCGCCTCGATCGCGGCACGCGCGCCATCATCGGGCGTGTCCACCTGCAGCGAGAGCGCCTGCACCGGCGCCAGCGATGTCGGCCCGGTGGCGGCGGGCGCCACGTCGCCCTCCATCACCGCCTGATCCTCGGGCAGTTCCTCCACCGCCGCCGGCTCCGCCACCAGCGAAGGATCGCTGATCAGGCCGCCCGCGCGCAGGGCTGCGGACAAGGCCTCGTCGATCCGGCGCACGCCCTCGTCCAGCATCACTGGCACGCCGCGACTGTCGGCGGCGGCGAGATCGAAGCGCGCGATCACCGTCCCGTCCGGCCCGTGGATCGCCCTGAAGTGGGCCAGTACCGGCCCGCCCGGCCAGCGCCGCACGATCTGCACGACGGGCACCACCACGTCGGCCGCGCCATATTGCTCCAGCACGGCGCGCCACTGGCCACGCCCCGGCCGCCCGGCCTGCGCGACGTTCAGCACCAGCGGATCGACGCCCGAACCCACCGGCCGCACATAATCGATCGGGCTCCCGCCCGAGCGGAAGCGCGCCCAAGCCCGCTGCCATTCGGTGCGTTTCTCGAAACTCTGCGCGACGCCGCCGGACCACATCACCGGGATCACCAGCATCGGCGCCGAGCGCGGGCCGCCGGCGCGCGCGCCCAGCAACTCGCCCGTGCGATTGCGATCGAACAGCACGCCCAGCCGCGCGATATAGCGGTGCGCGCCGATCTCCTCGTCCTCCACCGCGATACCGGCGGTGATCGAATCGAGCGTGCCGTCGGGCAGGCCCGGCGCCGCCTCGGCCGGTTGACCGTTCACGCGCGCCCACAATTGCTTCCAGGCCTTGCGCTGCGCCAGCCGCCAGCCAAAGCTGCGGGCGAGATCGGAGGTCTTGGCGGTCACGTCCACCTGGACGCCGCCCACCTCGTAATTGGCGGAGCTGTCGATCGGCGGCACGCCGCGATCGCCGCCCTCGATCTGGGCGCGCAACAGCGTGGCCATTCCCAGCATCACGACAAGCAGCGCCGCGACCAGACCCGCAAGCAAAGGATTTCGGCGGACGATCGTCACGTTTCGCCTTCTGGCGAGTTGCCGGCCGCCTGCCAAGAGGCGATGGCGTTAATTGACTGCGCCCGCTAGGGGCGACCCCACCCATCCGTTTGGTTCGAGCAGCATCGAGCCTGCCGAGATGCGACCGTCGAGAACTTCTCGACTTCGATCTCGACAAGCTCGATCTTCGCTCGAAGCGAACGGGAGACATTCCGCACCCACGGAGCTTGAATGGCCGACGACAGCTACACCTACGCCAAGGCCGGCGTTTCCATCGCCGGCGGCAACGCGCTGGTGAAAGCCATCGCCCCCCTCGCCCGCGCCACGCGCCGCCCCGGCGCCGATGCGGAGCTGGGCGGCTTCGGCGGTTTCTTCGATCTGAAGGCGGCGGGCTATGACGATCCGCTCCTCGTCGCCGCCAATGACGGCGTCGGCACCAAGCTGAAGCTCGCGATCGACAGCGGCCGCCACGATACGGTCGGCATCGATCTGGTCGCCATGTGCGTGAACGATTTGATCGTGCAGGGCGCCGAGCCCTTGTTCTTCCTCGATTATTTCGCGACCGGAAAGCTCGACAACGGCGTCGCCGAAAAGGTGATCGCGGGCATCGCCGAGGGCTGCCGCATCGCCGGCGCCGCTCTGATCGGCGGCGAGACGGCCGAGATGCCGGGCATGTACGTCGATGGCGACTATGATCTGGCCGGCTTCGCGGTCGGCGCGGTCGAGCGGGCCAACGTGCTGGTCGGCGATCGCGTGCAGTCGGGCGATATCCTGCTCGGCCTCGCCTCGTCGGGCGTGCATTCCAACGGCTATTCGCTCGTCCGCCGCCTCGCGGCCGACAAGGGCTGGAAGCTCGACCGCCCCGCTTTGTTCGATCAGGATCGCCTGCTGATCGATGCGCTGATGGAGCCCACCCGAATCTACGTGAAGAGCGTGCTGCCGATGGTGCGCGCACGCCAGATCGGCGCGCTCGCGCACATCACGGGCGGCGGCCTGCTGGAAAATGTCCCGCGCGTGCTGCCCGAGGGCCTGCATGCCGAGATCGACGCGGATGCCTGGCCCCAGCCGCGCCTGATGGCGTTCCTGCAGGCGCAGGGCGCGATCGAGCCCGAGGAAATGGCGCGCACCTTCAACTGCGGCATCGGCATGATCGCCGCCGTCCGCCCGGATGTCGCGGCAGACGTGATCCACAATCTCGAATCGGCGGGCGAAACGGTCTTCACCGTCGGCCGTATCGTGGAGGGCACGCGCGGCTGCACCGTCTCCGGCTCGGTCGAGACGTGGAGCGCGAAAGCCCCCTGGCGCGCCACGCATGAGGCGTGACGTGACTCGCCCCTCCCGCCTGCGGGAGGGGCCGGGGGTGGGCATCCGCGCCCTCGATCGATCGCGCACGCTTCCGGCTTGGGTTGCCCACCCCCAACCCCTCCCGCATGCGGGAGGGGAGCGATGACCCGCGCCCGCGTCGGCATCCTCATCTCCGGGCGCGGCTCGAACATGGCCTCTCTGGTCGAGGCCTCGCACCTCCCCGATTCGCCCTATGACGTGGCATTGGTCGTCTCGAACGTGCCCGATGCGCCCGGCCTCGCCTTCGCCGCCGCCAATGGCATCCCCACCTTCGCGGTCAGCCACAAGGGCATGAAGCGCGCCGAATTCGATGCGCTCGTCGATGGCGCGTTGCGCGATGCCGGCGTCGATTATGTCGCACTGGCGGGCTATATGCGCCTGCTCTCGCCGGGGTTCGTCGCGGGCTGGGCCGGTCGCATGGTGAATATCCATCCCTCGCTGCTGCCGCTCTACAAGGGGCTCGACACGCACCAGCGCGCGCTGGACGCGGGCGATGCGCGCCACGGCTGCAGCGTCCACCTCGTCACCGAGGAACTGGACGACGGCCCGATCCTCGCCCAGGCCGAGGTGCCGATCCTCGATGGCGACGATGCCGATGCGCTCGCCACGCGCGTCCTGCTGGAGGAGCATAAGCTCTATCCGGCCGCCCTCGCCGCCCTGATCCGATCGGGCCCGCCCGCGCGATGAGCCCGGATCCCACCGGGGATCTGGAAAAATTGCGCGCCATCGCGCTGGCGCTGCCCCGCGCGGCCGAGAAGATCAGCCACGGCATGCCCGTCTTCCTGATCGAGGGCGGCAAGCTCTTCGCGCAATATTGGCACGATCATCATGGCGATGGCCGCAGCGCGGTGATGGTGAAGACCAGCGGCCCCGAATGGCAGGCGCTGCTGATCGAGGCCGATCCCGACCTTCACTATCGCCCCGCCTACATCGGCCATTCAGGCTGGATCGCTATACGCACCGATCATTCGCGGTCGGACTGGGACCAGCTCGCCGCGCAGGTGGTGGCGAGCTGGCGCCTGGCAGCACCGGCGAAACTCAGGGAGATGGTGCCGGAATGAACGAGGCGTCCGAAGAGAAGAAGGAAGCCGCGCGCGTCCGCCGCCGCTGGCTGAACCTCGGCGAATTGCTCGCGATCGCGGGTGTGGTCATCTCCGGCGCCGCGCTCTGGAACAGCTATCGCGAACGCACCCATGCCGAGGCCGAGCAGGCCAATGCCGAGGCGCGCACCACCAAGGCGGCTGAAACTCTCGTGCTGCGTGCGACCGTGGAGAAGGACGGCAATCTGCTCAGCCTCGCGCCGCGCGATCCCGATCAGACGATCCAGGCGCAGACGATCCGCTTCCCCGCCGCCCTCGGCCTGTCCCCGATCGAGACGAGCGGCGATGCGCGGATCGAGCGCGTCTGGTTCGAACGCGGCCTGACCGACGCGCTGGAGAAAGCCAAGGCGACGAAGCGCGCCCCCGGCGACCAGCGCCTGCCCGTGCAGATCACCACCCGGTTCCTCGTCGGCGGGATCGAGCATGAGGACAGCGCCATCTATTCGGTCGCCTACACGCTCGGCCACGGCTTCCTGGCGGGCACGACCGTGAAGATGCGTGGCATCTCGCGCGTCGGTGTCGCGGCCCCCGGCTCGGCCGGCGATGCGGCGCTGGAGGCCGCCGCGAAGAAGGTGCTGGGCTAAAAAACACCCGTCATTGCGAGCGCAGCGAAGCAATCCAGTTCCGACAGTGCGGCACTGGATTGCTTCGCTGCGCTCGCAATGACGATCTGATCAGCCCAGCCGCTCTATATCCGCACTGTTCAAGCCGAAGGCCCATTCTCTTTTCTTCTCCGCGTCTCCGCGCCTCTGCGTGATTCTCTTTTCCACGCAGAGACGCGGAGGCGCGGAGAAGAAAAGGAGGAATGGCGCTGCGTGACACGGCAATCGATCGAGACGTGCCGCAGACAATGAAAAAGGCGACGCTCGCGCGCCGCCCTTCGCCATCCGATACATGGATGCCCTCCCCACGCGTGCGTGGGGAGGATATGTCGTCAGCCGACGATTTCTTCCGGCTTGAAGAAGAAGGCGATCTCGATCGCCGCATTCTCGGCGCTGTCCGAACCGTGGACCGAGTTCGCCTCGATCGACTCGGCCAGTTCCTTGCGGATCGTGCCGGCGTCGGCATTGGCCGGGTTCGTCGCGCCCATCACCTTGCGGTTGGCGGCGACGGCGTCCTCACCCTCGAGCACCTGCACGACCACGGGGCCCGAGATCATGAAGCTGACGAGATCGTTGAAGAAGGGGCGCTCCTTGTGGACGCCGTAGAAGCCCTCGGCCTGCTCCTTCGTCATGTGGATGCGCTTGGACGCGACGACGCGCAGGCCGGCCTCCTCCAGCATCTTGGTGACGGCGCCGGTCAGGTTGCGACGCGTGGCGTCGGGCTTGATGATCGAAAAGGTGCGTTCGGTCGTCATGGCCGAGCGGTCTCCATATAAGGGTGGGGGATTTGGCGGCGCCTCTAGCGGGCGGCGCGTCCGGTGGCAACCGGCCGTTGCGGCCCCACCAATGGGCTGCATGCCCGAAGCCCGCGCCGATCCTTCTCGTCATCCCAGTGAAAGCGGGGATCTCCCAAGGCGGAGAACATCGCCAGCACCGGCGCCGCGACACCGGGAGCGATCCCCGCCTTCGCGGAGATGACGGGCGAATGCGTGCCTCGCGCACAAAAAAAGGCCGACGGGTTGCCCCGCCGGCCAGTACGTTCGCAGGAGGAACGTCGGGAGGGATGGCATGACCATCCCGAACTCTCGGGGCGGGGCGGCCTTCTCGCGGGCCGCCCCGCCTCCGTCATCAATTGTAGGCGCGCTCGCCATGCTCGCCGAGATCGAGGCCTTCCTGCTCGACTTCGGGGGAGACGCGCAGGCCGGTCAGGGCCTTGGCGATGAAGATCGCGATGATCGTGCCGATCGTCGCCCACACGATCGTGGTGACGACGGCTTCGATCTGTACGATCAGCTGGTGCGACATGTTGAAGTCCGGCTTGCCCGGCCCGCCGAGCGACGGGGCATAGACGATGCCGGTGCCGATCGCGCCGATCATGCCGCCGATGCCATGAACGCCGAAGGCATCGAGCGCGTCGTCATAACCGAGCATCGGCTTGAGCTTCGACACCGCGAAGAAGCAGATGATCGAAGCGACCGCACCCAGCACGATCGCGCCGAACGGACCGGAATTGCCCGCGGCCGGCGTGACGGCGACGAGACCGGCGACGATACCCGAGCAGAAGCCCAGCGCCGAACCCTTGTGGCCGACCAGACGCTCCGCGAGCATCCAGAACAGGCCCGCCGAGGCGGTGGCGACGAACGTGTTGATCATGGCGAGAGCGGCCGAGCCGTTCGCTTCCAGCGCGGAGCCCGCGTTGAAGCCGAACCAGCCCACCCACAGCAGGCCAGTGCCGACGCCGGTCAGCGTCAGCGAGTGCGGCGGCATCGGGGTGCCCGGATAGCCGATGCGCTTGCCCAGGATGATCGACGCGACCAGCGCCGAGACGCCCGCATTGATATGGACGACGGTGCCGCCGGCGAAATCCAGCGCGCCCATCGTGAAGAAGATGCCGTTCGACGCCCACACCATGTGCGCGACCGGGAAATAAACGATCGTGAGCCACACGAGCGCGAACACCATCACGGCCGAGAACTTCATGCGCTCGACCACCGAACCCAGCACCAGCGCCACGGTGATCGCGGCGAAGGTCATCTGGAAGCAGATGAACACATATTCGGGAATGGCGACGCCGGGCGTGAAGGTCGCGGCGGTCGAATCCGGCGTGATGCCCTTCAGGAAGAGCTTGCCGAAGCCGGCGATGAAGCCGTTGCCGCCGTCACCGAAGGCCTCGGTATAACCCCACATCACCCAGATGAGCATCGCGAAGCAGGCGACGGCGCCCACCTGCGTCATCGTCGAGAGCATGTTTTTCGATCGCGTGAGGCCGCCGTAGAACAGGGCGAGGCCCGGCACGATCATCATGAGAACGAGCAGCGTCGAAACCATCATCCAGGCGGTGTCGCCCTTGTTGACGGTCGGCGCCGGGGTCGCGGCGGCATCCTGCGCCCAGGCGGGAAGCGCGGCGAAGGCGGCGATGCCCGCAGTCGCGGCCATGCCTCCGATCTTGTTGATAAGCTTCATGTGTCCCCCTTCGCTCTCAGAGAGCCGTCTCGTCGGTCTCGCCGGTGCGGATGCGCACCACCTGGCCGAGATCGAGCACGAAGATCTTGCCGTCGCCGATGGCGCCGGTGTTGGCCGCCTGCTGGATCGCCTCCACGACCCGCGGCGCGAGTTCGGCCGCGCAGGCCACCTCCACCTTGATCTTCGGCACCATGTTGGTGCTGTACTCGGCACCACGATAGATCTCGGTCTGGCCCTTCTGACGGCCGAACCCCTTGACCTCCGTGACCGTCATGCCCTGGACGCCGAGCGCGGACAGAGCCTCGCGCACCTCGTCGAGCTTGAACGGCTTTATGATGGCAATGACGAGTTTCATCGGGCCTCCCTGCCTATTGTGGAAAATCACGACGCAAAAAGCGTGCCAGCCACAATAAGCCAGAGCAGGAAGGCGGTCAGCCCGTTCAGCGCGCAGGAATCGCCTGAAATCAGCCCGAAGCTTAGGCAAGTTTGAAGGAATGCACAAAAAGCGTGCATCGTCGTTACGCGGATGTGACGACGGGAGGGCAGCCGGATGACGCCGGGAAACAACCGGAAGACGCGAAAACGGTTCCGCGAAACCGCGTTTCACCGCCACCCTGAATGCGCGTCAGGATCCATCGACCGACACCGCCTCAGGCGGGTCGCGTGCAGATAGGTTACCTCATGGATCCTGAAACGTGGTCAGGATGGCGGGGAAAGACGTGCGGCCGAAGACCGCCTCAGGCGGCGGTGCCGCCCACCGTCAGGCCCTCGATCAGCAGGGTCGGCTGGCCGACGCCCGCCGGCACGGACTGCCCGCCCTTGCCGCAGATGCCGACGCCTTCGTCCAGCGCCATGTCGTTGCCGATCGCGGCCACCTTGGTCAGCACGGTCGGCCCGTCACCGATCAGGGTCGCGCCCTTGATCGGCGCGCCGAGCTTGCCGTTCTCGATGCGATAGGCCTCGGTGCAGGAAAAGACGAACTTGCCGCTGGTGATGTCCACCTGCCCGCCGCCGAAGCTGCGCGCATAGATGCCGTTCTTCACGCGGCTGAGGATCTCGGCCGGATCGTCCTTGCCGCCATGCATGAAGGTGTTGGTCATGCGCGGCATCGGCGCGTGGGCGAAGCTCTCGCGGCGGCCATTGCCGGTGGGCGCCACGCCCATCAGCCGCGCATTGAGCCGGTCCTGGATATAGCCCTTCAGGATGCCGTCCTCGATCAGCACGTTGGTCTGCGTCGGCGTGCCCTCGTCGTCGATGGTGAGGCTGCCGCGCCGGTCCGCGATCGATCCGTCGTCCACCACCGTCACGCCCGGCGCCGCCACGCGCTCGCCGATGCGGCCCGCGAAGGCGGAGGAGCCCTTGCGGTTGAAATCGCCCTCCAGCCCGTGGCCGACCGCCTCGTGCAGCAGCACGCCCGGCCAGCCCGGCCCGCACACCACCGTCATCTCGCCCGCCGGGGCCGGCACGCTGTCCAGATTGACGATCGCCTGCCGCAGCGCCTCGTCGATCGCGCGGTTCCACGTCGCCGGCTCGAACAGCCGGTCATAGAGATAGCGGCCACCCAGCCCGAAGAAGCCCGTCTCCCGCCGCCCATTCTGCTCGACCACGAGGCTGACGTTCAGGCGCACCAGCGGCCGCACGTCGGTCGCGACGAAGCCGTCCGCGCGCACGATCTCGACGACGCTCCACGATCCCGACAGGCCGACGGTCGCCTGCACGATGCGCGGATCGCGCGCGCGCGCCGCCGCATCGATCTGCTGGCACAGCGCCACCTTGCGCGCGAACGGGATCGCCGACAGCGGATCCTCGCCCGTATAGAGCGCGGCGTTGGTCTTGCGCGGCGCCGGCGCGAGGCCCGCCTTGGTCGGATCCAGCAGCGTCATCGTCTCGGCCGCGCGGCGGATCGCCGCCTCGCTCACGTCGTTGGCATGCGCGAAGGCGGTCGTCTCGCCGGAAAGCCCGCGCAGGCCGAAGCCGCCCTGCGTGTTGAAATCCGCCGTCTTCAGCCGCCCGTCGTCGAAGCCGAAGCTCTCGCTGGCGATATATTGGAGATAGAGTTCGCCGTCGTCGCAATTGCGGAGCGCATCGCCCGTCAGCCGGATCGCCGTCTCCGGATCGAGATCGCGATAAAGGAAGCGGCGGGGGTCTGCGGCATGGGTCATGCCACGGATATAGGCGCTCCGCCCGGCCGCGTTAAGCGACCTTCTGCGCGATCCGCCGCGTACGCCGGCGCACCGCGCCGATCGCGCCGAAGCCGACGAGCATCGTCGCCCAGGTCGCGGGCTCGGGCACCGGCGAGGTCGGCGGTGGCGGTGACGAGATCGTCAGCGACAGATTGGCGCCCGCGCTGCGGCTGGCCCCCGTCGCAACCGGGGCGTTCTCCGGCGTGCTGTCCTCCGAAAATGCCGCGATCATCAGGCTGTAGTCACCCGGCTGCAGCGTATAGACCGCATTCACGGTGCCGGAGACGAAGCCGTCCCGATACGTGGTTTCCGTCCGTCCGAAAGCATCGAGCCCAAACAGGCCCAGCGTCAGATTGGTCGCCGCGCTCGTGTTCGCCAGCGCCGAGAAGAGCGTGAACGACAGGGTCGATTCCGTATCGATCGAAAAGCGGTAATAGGCGCTCGCGCTCGCCAAGCCATGCGTTGCGGGTTGAGACGCCAGCGCATCCGTGACGACCTGCGTTCTCAGAAAGAAATCGGCACTGTCCGGGCGATCGAAACTGATGGCCCCCGCGGCTGACGTTTTCACCTGTGCGAGAAAACGCTCCTCCGTCAGATCGGAGGATGCGGTGGTCTGCGTGTCTGTCCCGAGATTGAGCAACTGATCGTTCGACGTCCGGATCGTGTCCAGCGCGCCGGCGCCGGCGCGCACCTGAAACGACGTGCGGGCCACGTCGAACGTGACCGTCGCCTCCGCCGGGCACGCGGCGACAAGCACCGCCAGAAGCGGCAAAACCTTCCACGCAACCATGTACACCCCCAAAGCCTACGAACCAAAGGCCTGCCAGAAATGGCCGGCAACAGATGGTTAACACGACTTTGACGATTCCAAAAGCACTCCAATACCGTTCCATAAAAGAATTACGGAATGGATCGATGCCGCATATGGAAAAGGCGCGTCACCGCTGCGGTGCGCGCCTCGCCCCGATCGGGGCCTGTCAGGATTGGCCGGAAGGCCGGGTCATGCGGGCGGCCACGGGCCACCCGCGACTCAATGGTCGGCGGGGCCGCCCTCGAGGATGAAGCGCCGATCGCAATAGCCGCAATCCACGAAGCCCTTCTCGTCGATTTCGAGGAAGACGCGCGGATGGCCAAGCGCCGCGCCCCCCGGAATCTCGGTGGCGCCGTCACAGGCGACGCGGTGGCTGTGGACCTTGGTGGTTTCGGGTGCGGGCAGCATGGTTGCGCTCGATAGCGAACTGCCCGGCCAAGGGCAATTGCCCGCGCGCGCGGCTGCTTCTATGGCGCGCGCCATGAGCGACGCAGCCATTTCGATCCAGGGCCTCAGCAAGACGTACAAGGGCGGCAAGCAGGCGCTCACCGACGTGACGCTGGACGTGCCGCGCGGCAGCATCTTCGGTCTGCTCGGCCCCAATGGCGCCGGCAAATCGACCACGATCAACATTCTCGCCGGGCTCGTCACCAAGACGTCGGGCAGCGCCTCGATCTGGGGCTTCGACATCGACGCGCATCCGCGCAACGCCAAGGCCTCGATCGGCATCGTGCCGCAGGAGATCGTGTTCGATCCCTTCTTCACGCCGTTCGAGATGCTGGAAATCTATGCCGGCCTCTATGGCGTGCCCAAGGGCCAGCGCCGCACGATGGAACTGCTGCGCGCGGTGCATCTGGAGGACAAGGCCAACGCCTATGCCCGCACGCTTTCGGGCGGCATGAAGCGGCGCCTGCTCGTCGCCAAGGCGCTCGTCCACAATCCGCCCGTGCTGGTGCTGGACGAGCCGACCGCCGGCGTGGATGTCGAGCTGCGCCAGCAGCTCTGGGCCTATGTGCGTGAACTGAACGAGCGCGGCACGACCGTGATCCTCACCACCCATTATCTGGAGGAGGCCGAGGAATTGTGCGATCGCATCGCGATCATCAATCACGGCCGCGTCGTCACCAACCAGCCGACGCGCCAGCTGCTCCAGCTCGCACAGGAAAAGGCCGTCACCGTGATCGTCGATCGCGATCTGGTCGAGCTGCCGCAGGCCCCCTGCTTCGAGCGCACCCAGATCATGGGCGAGCGCACGCTGAAGATCACCTATTCGAAGGACAAGGTGAATGCGGGCGACGTGCTGACCGCGCTGCAGGAAGCCGGCCTCGGCGTGGTCGATGTCTCCACGCACGAAGCCGATCTGGAAGATATCTTCCTGAACCTCACCCGCGATCCGGCCGCATAACACGCGTCATGGCGACCCCGGCCTTGAGCGGGGTCGCAAGGACGGTTCAGGCTCAAGCCATTCTCAGCAAGGGCGGTTCGCCGTCACCTTCGCCACCTGCGCCTTGGGGCGGACCGGCTCCGCCCCCGGCGCGATCCCGTTGAAGAGCAGGTTCAGCGCGGGCGTGCGCCGCACCAGCAGCCACATGCCCCACGACAGCGCGAAGGTCAGCGCGAGAATGACCGCGAAGCCGATGCCGGGCTGCAGGCCGATCCGCTTCACCACATCGTAAAGGCCGATCAGGATCGGCATGTGGAACAGATAGATCACGAACGATCCCGCCACGAGATTCTGCACGATCCGGCTCGGCCGATCGAACAGCGCCCGCGCCAGCGACACGGTCACCTGCGTGAGCGCCACCGCCGTCAGCGTGACGAGGAAGCGACCGAGCGGCGGCCAGACTTTCTCCGAATACAGCAGGCTGACCGCGACCAGGCCGACCGTGGCGGCGATGATCGTCGGCGAAGGCCGCCCGAGCGCCTCCGTCAGCTGCGGGCTGCGCTGGAGAAAGGCGCCCAGCAGGAAATAAGGCGCAAAGCCGATCAGATCGTCGAGACGCAAGATCTCCTGGATCAGATTGGTGTTGAGCCCGGCCTTGTAGAACAGCTCGATCGCGGCGCCCTCGAACAGGCCGATCGCCGCGCCGATGACGAGCAAGGTCAGCGGCAAAGCACGCGCCATGCGATCATCCCACCCGGCCGAAAGCCGCCAGCGGCCGAGCGCCGGAAACAGGGCGACCGCGCCCGCCCCCAGGGCGCTCAGATAGAGCAGCACGATCAAGAACCAGAGATGGCGCACCCAATAGCCGCCCGAGGTCGCCGTCTGGTATCGCCATTCGGCGAAGGCCGCATGCACGCCGCGCCCCGAAAGCTCGCCCAGCATGTTCAGCACCGGCACCAGAACGAACAGACTGGTGACGAGCGGGATGCCCAGCCGGAAGGCGCGCGATCCCAGCCACGGCAGAGCGGGGCGGCGCGCCAGCAGCAAAGCCGCGAAATAGCCCGCCACCACGAAGAAGGCCGGCATGCGGAACAGATGGATGAAGGCGGCCAGCCAGCCCAGCGCGCCCGATTCCTGATCCACCGCGACGATCCAGCCGCCCGGATGGTAGAGCATCGCCACATGATAAGGCAGGCCGAGCAGCATCAGGAACGCGCGCGTCACGTCCCAATAATGCTGTCTCTGTCTGGTGTCGGCCGGTGTCATGCTCACGCTCACTCTGCTGGTCGGGACCATCCCGGAACGGGGCGCTTGAACACCCGCTGACTCCGCGACGAAACCGCGTCCTGTGACATGGAACGCGCGGCGAACCGCTTGTTCCCCACATGCACGGCTTGCAACCGGCCTTCGGCAGGCCTAGCGGCTCACTCTTCCGGGAAGACAGAAGAGGGTTCCGGGTTGAGCGTTCCTCACGATTTCGACGTTCTCATCGTCGGTTCCGGCGCGGCCGGGCTCACCGCCGCCCTCCATCTTGCGGATCACGTCAGGGTAGGCGTTCTCGCCAAGGGCGGGCTGTCCGAAGGCTCCACCGCCTGGGCACAGGGCGGCATCGCCGCCGTGCTGGAAGAAGGCGACACGTTCGAAAGCCATATCGAGGATACGATGGTCGCGGGCGCGGGCCTGAACGATCGCCGTACCGTGGAATATGTGGTCGAGAACGCGCCGATCGCGATCGAGCGGCTCGCCAGGCTCGGCGTCCCCTTCACCGTCGATCATGGCGCGCTGCATCTCACGCGCGAGGGCGGGCACAGCCACCGTCGCATCGTCCATGTGGATGACGCCACCGGCGCCGCCGTCCAGCGCTCGCTGGAGGCCGCCGCCACCGCACATCCGAACATCACGCTCGTCGCCAATCATGCCGCCGTCGATCTCGTCACCGGCCGCCACGGCGAACGCTATTCGGCCGAGGGCCATGTCTGGGGCGTCTATGCGCTGGATCGCGAGACGGGCCGGGTGGAGCTCTTCACCGCGCGCGCCACGATCCTCGCCACCGGCGGCGCCGGCCGTACCTATCTCTATTCCACCGCGCCCCGGGGTGCCACCGGCGACGGCATCGCGATGGCGTGGCGCGCGGGCTGCCGCGTCTCGAATATGGAATTCATGCAATTCCATCCGACCTGCCTATGGAATCTGGACGTGAAGAACTTCCTGATCACAGAGGCGGTGCGGGGCGAAGGCGGCCACCTGAAGCTGCCGCCGGGCGTGCCCAATGGCGGCCACCGCTTCATGCCCGATTTCGATCCCCGCGCGGAGCTGGCCCCGCGCGATATCGTCGCCCGCGCGATCGATCACGAGATCAAGCGCTTCGGCCTCGATTACGTGCATCTTGATATCAGCCACATGCCCTCGGCCTTCATCCGCGAGCATTTCCCCAATATCGACGCGCGGCTGATCTCGCTCGGCATCGACATGACGCGCGAGCCGATCCCGGTCGTCCCCGCCCAGCATTACACCTGCGGCGGCATCGTCGTGGACCTCGACGGCCGCACCGATCTGCCCGGCCTCTATGCGGCGGGCGAATGCACCCAGTCCGGCCTGCACGGCGCGAACCGCCTCGCCAGCAATTCGCTGCTCGAATGCCTCGTCTTCGGTGAGGCGGCCGCGCGCGACATCCTCGCGCAGTGGGATCGCTTCCCGGCCCCGCCGCCGATCCGCGCGTGGGACGAAAGCCGCGTGTCGGAGGCCGACGAGGACGTCGTCGTCCAGCACAACTGGCGCGAGATCCGCCGCTTCATGTGGGATTATGTCGGCATCGTCCGCACCACCAAGCGGCTGGAACGCGCCAAGCACCGCGTCGACATGCTGCGCCACGAAGTCGCCGATTATTACGGCAATTATCGCGTGACGGCCGACCTGATCGAGCTGCGCAACCTCGTCGACGTGGCCGACCTGATCGTCCGCTCCGCGCTCCACCGCAAGGAAAGCCGCGGGCTCCACTACACGCTCGATTATCCGGAGATGCTGCCGGAGGCGAAGGACACGATCCTGGTGCCGTGATGCCCGATCGTCAGATCTTGCTCGGTCGCGCCCTGCGTCGACGCAGCGGGATCACCTCGGCCGATCCCGCCGCCAGCCGGACCGCACGCGCCAGCAGGCGCTGCGTGAAGGGTTTGGAGAGAAAGTGGACGTGCGGCGCCATCGACGGCGCCATGTCGGCATAGCCGCTCACCAGCAGCACCGGCAGGCCGGGTCGCTCCACCTCGATCCGCTTGATCAGTTCCATCCCGGTCATGCCCGGCATTAGCTGGTCGGTGACGATCATGTCCGGCGCCGCGTCGAAGGTCAGCCGGTCCAGCGCCTCCGGTCCCGACGAGGCGGTGATGACCCGGTGGCCTAGATCTTCCAGCAGCGCGACCGTATTGCCCAGCACCAGCGGATCGTCATCCACCACGAGGATGGTGAGCGCGGGCATCGGCGGAACCTCGCCCTCTTCCTCGGGCGGGGCGGCCGTCGCCACGGCATCGGTCGCCACGGGCAGGTAAAGCGAGGCGACGGTGCCCTGCCCCACCTTGCTCTTGAGCAGCAGGCGCCCGCCCGATTGCGCGGCCAGCCCCTGCACCATCGACAGGCCCAGCCCGGTCCCCTTGCCGACGCCCTTCGTGGTGAAGAAGGGATCCACCGCGCGCGCCAGCGTCTCGGCATCCATCCCCTGGCCGCTGTCCGCCAGCGTCAGCTTGACGTAGCGGCCCGCGACCAGACCGTTTTCGCCGCCCGGCGCGAGTTCCTCGGACGCCGTGATGTCCAGCAGGCCGCCGTCCGGCATCGCGTCGCGCGCATTCACCGCCAGATTGAGCAACGCCATTTCCAGCTGGTGCGCGTCCACCTTGGCGGTGGGCAGGCGCAGCGGAAAATGCGTCTCCACCCGCACCATCGGCCCGAGCGACCGCTGGAGCATGTCCGTCATGCCACGCACCAGTTCGGGCACGTCGACCGGCTCCGGCCGCAAATCCTGCCGGCGCGCGAAGGCCAGCAGGCGCTGCGTCAGCGCGGCGCCGCGATGCGCGCCCTCCAGCGCGCTCGCGACATGCCGGGCGGCGCGCGGATCGCCGTCCGTCCGCTTTTGCAGCAACTCCAGATTGCCGGTGATGACGGCCAGCAGATTGTTGAAATCATGGGCGACGCCGCCCGTGAGCTGGCCGATCGCCTCGATCTTCTGCGCCTGCCGCAGCGCCTCTTCGGCGCGCTTGCGCTCGGTCACGTCGGTGATGCCGCCCAGAACGTGGCGCACATTCCCGTTCGCGTCATATTCGACGCGGGCCGTGCAGACGATATCGAGGAAGCGCCCTTCCTTGGTGACGATGCGATATTCACGCGGGCTGAGTTCGCCCTTCTCCAGCAGCTCCGGCCAATCCTGCAGCCGCCGCTGGCGCGCGGACGCCTCCGTCATGAAATTGATGAAGGGCCGGCCGATCACCTCGTCCGCCGTATAACCCATCAGCTGGAGCCACATGTCGCTGACGCGCTCGATATTGCCCTGTTCGTCGAGCGAATGGAGCGGCAGCGGCGTGCCGAGATACAGCGTGCGGAAGCGCTCCTCGCTCTCGCGCAGCGCATCCGCCTCGCGCTCGGCCATCGAGACGAACCGCCGGTCGAACATCGCCGCCACCAGCGCCATGAACAGGATCAGGAAAGCCGCCGCCGATACGGACAGAGCGAGGCCGGGCTGGCCGACGCCGGGCACCCCGATCTTCATCGCCATCGAGGGCGCCGCCACGAACGTCGCGGCGGCCATGCCGGTATAATGCATGCCCGCGATCGAGACGCCCATCAGCAGCGCCGCCCCGATCCGCTCATACAGCGCGCTGCGCCGGTCCGACAGCCAGAGCGCCGCCGATGCCGCGCCCACCGCGATGAGAACCGACAGGATCACCAGCGGGGGATCGTAACGCAGGCTCATCTCCATCCGCATCGCGGCCATGCCGATATAGTGCATCGCAGCAACGCCGCCGCCCATCAACAGGCCGGCGAGGACCAGCCCGCCATATCGGATGCCCAGACGATCCCGCGCGACGAAGGCGATCCCCGTCGCCCCGATCGCCACCAGCAGCGAGAGCAGGGTCAGCCCGACATCGTAGCTTAGCGCCATGCCCGGCATCACGAGCGCGAGCATCGCCACGAAATGCATCGCCCAGATGCCACCGCCCATCGCCACGGCGGCGGCGGCCAGCCACAGCCGCCGCGTCCAGCCGTCCGCCGCGCGCACGCGACCGGCCAGATCCAGCGCGGTGAAGGACGTCACCACCGCGATCAGCAGCGAGATCGTCACGAGGATCGGATCGTGCGATCCGGTGATCACGAGGCCAGGGGCGCTTTCCATACTATCTCTCTATTCTCGCCGATGCCGCACCTGCTGTACAGGAGCAGCGCGCAACCATCCCCGATCGTGCGGGTTCAGCCCGGCGGCGCGCGGATCGTACGCGCCAACAGTCCAAGTAAAGAGGCACGCGATCGTTCCGCTCAACATCTGTCACCATCCGGACTATTTCGTGCCGCGCTTCCAGAACGGCGCGCTTTTGCCGGATAAATATGCGTGCGTGCTGGCGGCTTTGCGCGAAAGCGCCGTGCCGATGCGGGTCCATGCGCCGGAGCCGATGGCCGCCGAATGGATCGCCGCCGTCCACGATCCCCTCTATGCCGAACAGGTCCTCACCGCGTCCGTGCCGCCCGAAAAGGAGCGCCGGATCGGCTATGCCGTCACGCCCGCCATCGCCCGCCGCTCGCAGCTCACGGTCGGCGGCACCTTCCTCGCCGCACGCCTCGCGCTCCATTACGGCTATGCCGCCAATATCGCGGGCGGCAGCCATCATGCGCTGCCCGATACGGGCGCGGGCTATTGCGTGCTGAACGATCTCGCCATCGCCGCCAACCGGCTGATCGCCGAGGGCGATGCGCAGCGCATCCTCATTGTGGATCTGGATGTTCATCAGGGCGACGGAACGGCTGTATTGACGGCCGGGCGCGATGATATTTTCACCGTATCGCTCCACGCCGAAAGAAATTTTCCTGTCCGCAAGGCCCGGTCATCGCTCGACGTCCCACTTCCCGACCGAACCGGCGACGAAACCTATCTCGCAATTCTTTCCGAAACCTTGAACAAGGTTCTCGACAGATTTTCAGCGGATTTGCTGCTCTATCAAGCCGGCGTCGATCCGCATGGCGACGATCGACTCGGCCGCCTCGCTTTGTCTTCGGAAGGATTGCTGGCGCGCGACCGGATGGTGATGAACCATGCGCTGCACCGCGGCATCCCGCTCGCGAGTACGCTCGGCGGCGGCTACGGACCCGACATGCACGCCCTCGGCGCGCGTCACGCCGCCACCATCCTCGCGCTGGCCGAGGCCGCCTCGGCGCCCGCTTATCCCTCCCAAACATGAGCCGCCCCGCATGACGACGCGCGTAGACAGGCTGGCGCTCGGCGGCTTCCTGCTGCTCGGCCTGGCGATCCTGATCGCGATCGTGGCGCTGAGCATCGGCTTCGGCAGCTCCGCCCCGCTCCCCCGCAAGCCGGTGCCGATCGCGCGGAGCCTGCCGGGCAAGCGCATCGTCCCCACCACCGCGCCGCCTCCGGTCGAACCGATCGAATATGCGGACATGAGTGCCGACGAAGCCCGCGCCTTCAACGCCACCGTGCCGCTTGTCGCCGGCCGGCTCGTCCCCGCCCCGCCCTTCCGCTTTGCGGGCGATCCGGCCGATCGGGCGCGCGCCACCGCCTGCCTCGCCGCCGCCGTCCTCTTCGAAGCCGGCGATGATCCTGCGGGCGAGGCGGCGGTCGCACAGGTCGTGCTCAATCGCCTGCGCCACCCGGCCTTCCCGAAGACGGTCTGCGGCGTCGTGTTCCAGGGATCGGAACGGCACACCGGCTGCCAGTTCACCTTCACCTGCGATGGCGCGCTCGCCCGCACGCCCGCGCCCGCAGCCTGGGCGCGCGCCACCGCGATCGCCGCCCACGCGCTCGACGGGCGTGTCGTGAAAGAGGTCGGCACCGCCACCCATTATCATGCCGATTATGTCGTGCCCTATTGGGGGCCGAGCCTGGCCAAGATCGCGGTGGTGGCGCCGCATATCTTCTATCGCTGGCCCGGCCGCTGGGGCCTGCCCGCCAGTTTCGTCGCGGCCGGACGGGGCAGCGAGTCGATCGATCCGCGAGTCGCCGCTTTCGCCGGCCTCGTCCCCGGCACCGCGCCGTTCGTGCCGCGCGATGATGACGGGGCGCCTCTCCCGCAGCCCCCGCTCCAGCAACATTTCGTTACAGGCGTGCCCGAATCGGCCCTGCACGGCGCGGTCGTCCGCCTCAAGGACGAGGAGGCAGGCCAGTATATCCTGCAGCTGAATCCGTCCGCCAATCCGGGCAGCTATGCCGTGCTGGGCTTCACCATCTGCACTCGAAAACCCGATTGCATCGTGATGGGATGGACCAGTGTGGACGAGGTTCCCCGCGCCTTCCCGATCACGCCTATCGCGTTGCGATCACTGGCTTTCCTCTATCGCCGCAGCAGCATCCTCCAGACGGCGGCACCCTATTGGGATTGCCGCCGATTCCACCGCTCGCTCGCCGCCCAATGCCTTCCCGGAACAGGAAAATAAGCGCCCTCCGCCGCCCTGGCACGCCCTGCAATATCGTTCATCCCCTGTCACACTTCGGGGCCGCTTGTCACATAAGCGTCATCGGCCTTCCCTAGAGCGCGCCCCGACAATCACGAAATTTCAAATGGGGGTTACACATGCGATTTGGCGCAGGATTCCGCTCGGGGCTCATGCTCGGCGGGACGATTCTTCTGGCGATGCCCGCCATGGCGGCAGCGGCCGATGCGGCTCCGGCCGAAGCACCGGCAGCGGAAGATCAGGCGCTCGGCGACATCGTCGTGACCGCGACCAAGCGTGAGACGAACCTCCAGCAGACCCCGATCTCGATCAGCGTCGTGAACGCGGCCGCGATCGAGGATCGCCACATCCAGAGCCTCTACGACATGGCCGACGGCTCGGTGCCGTCGCTCCGCGTCGCCACCTTCGAAGCCCGCCAGTCGGCGCTCACGATCGGCATCCGCGGCATCGTGCCGCTCGACGCCAACCAGCCCGCCCGCGAACAGGGCGTCGGCATCTACATCGACGGCGTCTATCTCGGCCGTCAGCACGGCCTGAACGCCGGCCTGTTCGACATCGAGCGCATCGAAGTCCTGAAGGGTCCGCAGGGCACCCTCTTCGGTCGTAACACCGAAGGCGGCGCGCTCAGCATCGTCTCGAAGGCCCCGACCGGCGAATTCGGCGGCCGCGTGACCGCCGGCATCGGCAATCTCGGCGCCTATAATGGCGACCTCCACATCGATCTGCCGGCCTTCCACGATTTCGCGCTGAAGGTCGACGCGATCAAGCAGTATCAGGGCGCCGTCACCAAGAACCCGATGGCCGGCCAGACCGGCTGGGGCTATTATGACCGCGTCGGTGGCCGCGCCGCCGTCCGCTGGAAGCCGTCCGAGCTGGACATTACCGACGATTTCTCGGTCGATTACGCCAAGGACAAGAACAGTCCGTTCTACAGCCAGCTGCTGAACTACAACCCGAACGGCTGCGCCGCCGGCGCTCAGTCCGCCGCGCCGAACTGCTACCTGCCCGGCACCGCCTACACCACGCTGACGGGCACCGTGCGCCCGACGCTTCCGGGCGTCGTGGTCGAGGGCAACAAGCGCATGCGCACCGCCGACATCGGCGTGCCGCAGCAGCCCAGCGTCGACAAGACGCATGGCTTCACCAACCAGCTGAAGTGGAAGGCCGCCGACTGGGTCGAGCTGCGCGCGATCACCGCATGGCGCGGCGTGGACGTCACCCAGTGGGATAACTCCGGTGGCGCGCATCGTCCGCCGGTCGTGAACCTCACCACGGCCTGCACCGTCGCCTCGCCCTGCCAGTTCAGCCGCTACAGCCTCGCCTCGCTGCACCAGGATCAGTTCAGCCAGGAACTGCAGGCGGTCGGCTCGGTCGGCAATTTCGATTATGTCGCCGGCCTGTTCTACTTCAACGAGCATGTGACGGATGACGCCGCCACGCCGAACTCCAGCGGCGTCGCCCTCGTCAACGGCGTCGCCCAGTATCTGGTGCTCGACTCCTGCCGCGGTTCGGGTGGCTTCGGCTCGGAGCTCGGCTGCCGCAATATCGACCGCGCCTCGGCCGTGAAGACCAAGAGCTACGCCGCTTACGGTCAGGTCACCTGGAACGCGACCGACCGCATCCACATCACGGCCGGCGGCCGCTACACGAACGACAAGAAGAAGGGCCAGCTGCTCATCTCGCGCGGCACCACCTACGCCCTGAACCCGACGGCCGCCACGAACGCCGGCTACAAGCCGCTGGACGAGAGCTGGAACCGCTTCAACCCGATGGCGACCGTGGCGTTCGACGCGACGGACAACATCCATCTCTATGCGAAGTATGCCACCGGCTACCGCGCCGGCGGCGCCAGCTCGCGCACGATCAACTATCAGGCGTTCGATCCGGAGGACGTGAAGTCCTACGAAATCGGCGCCAAGACCGACTTCTTCGATCACAAGGCGCGCCTGAACGTCGCGGCGTACATCATGGATCGCAAGGATAGCCAGGTCGACATCAGCAACATCCAGTTCCTGGGGTCGTCGAGCTTCAACAATCTCGTCACGATCAATGCGCCCGGCAAGACCAAGATCCGCGGCGTCGAGGTCGACATGACGGTCCGTCCGCTCGCCGGGCTGACGCTGAATGCGGGCTATGCCTACACCTACACGAAGATCCCGCTGGTCCCGATCACGGTGAGCACCGGTGGCGCCACCACGACCGTCAACCAGCGCTTCTTCATCGTGTTCACGCCGCGCAACGCGGCCAACGCCTCGATCGATTATGATCTGCCGGTCGGCGGCGCGGGCGCCAAGCTGCGCTTCCACTTCGACGGCAACTATGCGCAGGCCACGCAGGCCTTCGACCAGTTCGCCACGAAGGCCGACTCCTCGACCATCTTCAACGGCCGCATCGCGCTGGCCGATATCCGGATGGGCGATGGCGGCCAGAAGCTGACCGTCTCCGTCTGGGGCCGGAACATCTTCGACAAGGATTACGTCTATCGTCGTGATCCGTCGAACAGCCTGCCCGGCACGCCGACCACGAGCGCGACCACCGGCAGCATCGGCAACATCATGGGCGACTACGGCAACTTTAACATGCCGCGCACCTTCGGCGTCGAAGGCACCGTCTCCTTCTAATATCCCCGATCTGGCCGCCGGAGCCGTTCGCCGAAAGGCGGGCTGCTCCGGCGGTTTTTTTGTGCGTGCGCGGGATCGCAAGCGCCCGCTCAGGGTCAAAGGAGACCGTCACCCTGAACTTGTTTCAGGGTCCATGACCCGAACCGTCGAGCCAAGCCGGCCCGTCAGGTCATGGATGCTGAAACGAGTTCAGCATGACTGGAGGAGAGCGAGGGGAAGCGCGCCCAAATTCCGCCCGCCGCATCGATCGGACCGGACGTGAAACCTCCTCGGTCCCGCTTCGTTCGACCTGCCATCATCGCAGGAGACTATAGATGCGTAACAAGCCGCTTGCCGCCCTCGCCGTCACCGCCCTGCTGGGCCTCGCCGCCTGCAGCTCGTCGACCGAGAATGCCGCGAGCGCCACGCTGAACGGGGCCGCCAACGATACCGAGGCCAATCTCAACGAGTTGAGCAGCACCGCCGACAATGCGGCCGACAGCGCCACGCCCGCGCTGAACAATGCGGGCGACGCGCTGGCCAACGGCGCCACCGCTGCCGGCAACGCGATCGACAACGCCGCCGACGCGACCGGCCACGCGCTCAGCAACGCCGGCAACACCATTTCCAATTCGGCGCGCTGAGGGCGGCGCCTAACGAATAGATCGAGCGTCCCGTCCTCCCCCGCCAGGGGGAGGTGGCGCCGAAGGCGACGGAGGGGGAGGTTAGCGACCCGCCCGCGTCCTCCCCCTCCGTCAGGCTAAAGCCTGACACCTCCCCCTGGCGGGGGAGGACGGGGAAAGATCCCCTACCCCTCGTCGCCCATACGCAGCGCCGCGATGAAGGCCTCCTGCGGGATCTGGACCGAGCCATATTCCCGCATGCGCTTCTTGCCTTCCTTCTGCTTGTCGAGAAGCTTGCGCTTGCGGCTCGCGTCGCCGCCATAGCATTTGGCGGTCACGTCCTTGCGCATTGCCGCGATCGTCTCGCGCGCGATCACCTTGCCGCCGATCGCCGCCTGGATCGGGATCTTGAACAGATGCCGCGGGATCAGATCCTTCAGCCGCTCGCACATGCCCCGGCCGCGCGCCTCGGCGCCGGTGCGGTGGACGATCATGCTGAGCGCATCGACCGGCTCCTCGTTCACGAGGATCGACATCTTCACGAGATCGCCCTCGCGATAGCCGATCTGGTGATAATCGAAGCTCGCATAGCCGCGCGAGATCGACTTCAGACGATCGTAGAAATCGAACACCACTTCGTTGAGCGGCAGTTCGTAAACAAGCTGCGCGCGCCCGCCCACATAGGTCAGGTTCTTCTGGATGCCGCGCCGGTCCTGGCACAGCTTCAGCAGCGAACCGAGATACTCATCCGGGCAATAGATGGTCGCCTCGATCCACGGCTCCTCGATCGTCTCGATCCGGTTGGGATCGGGCATGTCCGCCGGATTGTGCAGCTCGATCGTCTTCGCATCCTCATTCTTCGTATGCGTGAGGTGCAGGTGATAGACCACCGACGGCGCGGTCGTGATCAGGTCCAGATCATATTCGCGCATCAGCCGCTCCTGGATGATCTCCAGGTGCAAGAGGCCGAGGAAACCGCAGCGGAAGCCGAAGCCGAGCGCGGCCGACGTCTCCATCTCGAACGAGAAGCTGGCATCGTTCAGGCGCAGCTTCGAGATGCTCTCGCGCAGTTTCTCGAAATCGTTCGCGTCGGTCGGGAAGAGGCCGCAGAACACCACCGGCTGCACTTCCTTGAAGCCCGGCAGCGGCTCGGCGGCGGGCTTCTTGGCGTCGGTGATCGTGTCGCCCACGCGCGTCTCGGTGATTTCCTTGATCTGCGCGGTGATGAAGCCGATCTCGCCCGGCCCCAGTTCGGCCAGTTGCTCGATCTTCGGGCGGAAACAGCCGACCCGGTCCACCAGATGGCGCGTGCCGCCCGCCATGAAGGCGATTTCCTGCCCCTTCTTCAGCACGCCCGCCATCACGCGCACGAGGATGACGACGCCCAGATAGGGGTCATACCAGCTGTCGACGAGCATCGCCTTCAGCGGCGCGGTCGCATCGCCCTTCGGCGCCGGAATGCGCTCGACGATCGCGTCCAGAATGTCGTCGATGCCGATGCCCGACTTGGCCGAGGCCATGATCGCCTGCGAGGCATCGAGGCCGATCACATCCTCGATCTCCTGCCGGACCTTCTCCGGCTCGGCGGCGGGCAGATCGATCTTGTTGATGACGGGCACGATCTCATGATCATGCTCGATCGACTGATAGACGTTGGCGAGCGTCTGCGCCTCCACGCCCTGCGCCGCATCCACCACCAGCAGTGCGCCCTCGCACGCGGCGAGGCTGCGGCTGACCTCATAGGCGAAGTCGACATGGCCCGGCGTGTCCATCAGGTTGAGGACATGGCCCTTCCAGTCGAGGCGCACGGTCTGCGCCTTGATCGTGATGCCGCGCTCCTTCTCGATATCCATATTATCGAGCACCTGCGCGCTCATCTCGCGCTCGGCGAGGCCGCCGGTGCGCTGGATCAGGCGATCGGCAAGCGTGGACTTGCCATGATCGATATGGGCGATGATCGAGAAATTGCGGATCTTGTCGAGCGGGGTCATCGCGTGCGCCTAGCAGGGAGTGAGGAAGAGCCCAAGCCCGCTTGCATGAGGGAGCGTCACAGCGAGCGCCCCTACCCATTCGTGCTGAGCGAAGTCGAAGCACGAACGGAGTTTTTTGCCTGCCATCTCCGGACTGGCGGGGGAAGTAAACGCAGCCCCTACCCCGCCGACCATCCCCGCCACGCCGCGATCATCACCACGATCGTCAGTCCCAAGGTCAGCCACGAGACGAGATCGTAGACCCCGTCGCCCACCAGCGCCGCGATCAGCCCCACCGCGCTGGCGAAGGCCATCACGATCGGCCAGCGGAAGATGCGCCAGTTGCTCTGCGCGCCCGGCGACGGCGCCCTGGACATTTTCATTCCGCCGGCTCCGGCACCACGAGCCCGCCCGTCCGCACCTCCAGCACGCGCCGGTCGAGCGACGCGCGCCTTTTGCCCAGCCAGAGATAGAGGCCCGTACCCAGCACGATGATCGCCGCGACATCCAGCAGCGCCCAGATGATCTTCAGCGGCAGCCCGCCATAATCGCCAAAGTGCAAAGGCGCGGACAGGAAAACCGCCTTCACATACCAGGGCATCTGGCGCAGGTCGGTCAGGCGCCCGGTTTCGGCATCCACCATCGCCGGGTTCACGAGCCGCTCGGTCAGCGGCGTCGCCCCCGCCAGCGCCACCATATAATGATGCGGGGTACTGTAGCCCGTGCCCGGAAACGCGATGAAGCTCACCCGCGCCGCGGGCGCGGCCGCGCGCACCGTCGCCACCGCCTTGTCCACCGAAGCGAGCGTGTTGGGCAGTTTCGCCCCCTTATAGGGTGCCGCCATCTCGGCCAGCTCGTCCGCCTGCCAGATCATCGTGATCGGCAGCGACATTGTGAGGATGAAGCCCGTCAGCCCCACCACCGTCACCCAGCCGAGCGTGACGATGCCGATCATATTGTGCGTATCCAGCCATTTGAGCCGGCGGCTGCGATCCTTGCGCACCGTGCCGAAGCGCAGTTTTCGCATGAAGGGCGCGTAGACGACCACGCCCGAGACGATCGAGACGAGGAATACCAGCCCGATCCCACCGAGGAACAATTCGCCCGGAAGCCCCAGCAGCAGATGCGCGTGCAGATCGAGCAGGAAGGCCATTACGCCCTCGTCCAGCGGCGCGGCCTGCACCTCCGCCCCCGTCCGCGCGTCGAACAATTTATACTTCATGTCGGTGGCCGACGCGCCGTAGCTGGGCGCGACCGTCACGTAGAGCAGAGGCTTGTCCTCGTCCCACGTCATGTAGAGCGTCTTCCAGCCGGGATGATCGGCCACGGACGCTTTCTGCACCACATCGAGATTCGCGCGCGCATCCGGAGCCACGCCTTGCGCCAGTTGCGGCGCGCGTGTGGCCTCGTCGATCTCGTGCGCAAAGATCAGCGGCAGGCCGGTGATGCAGAACATCAGGAGGAAGAGTGTGCAGACGAGGCTGGTCCACTTGTGGACCAGATACCACGCCTTCACCCTGCTCTGGGACATCGCCATCGCGAGGCTCCTACGCCGCCGCCCCCGGCACCCGCCTCAATATTTCCACGTGATCGTGCCCAGGATCGTGCGCGGCGCGGCGTAATATCCCTGATCGACGACGAGCGACGTCAGATATTTGCGATTGCCCACGTTCTTCAGGTTCGCGCTGACTTCCCAGTGATCGTTGAGCGCATAGCGCGCGAGCAGATCGACCACGGCGTAACCGCTCTGCGTCAGCTTGCCCAACTGGCCGGTGTTCGGCCCGGCGGTCAGCGGCGAGGCCGACACCGTGTAGATCTTGCTCTGATACTGGAGCGACGCACCCAGCTTCAGCCCGTCCAGCGCATGCGGCGCATAGGTCAGGTTCAGGCGCCCCGTCTGGCGCGGCACGAAGGTGCGGACGGGCGCGTCATTCTCGCCGCGCACGCGCATGATCGTGTAGCCGCCGGTCGCCTGGATCTCGTCGGTCACGCGGCCCCCGAATTCCAGTTCGATGCCTTCGGACTTGGCGTCCACGCCGCGATAGATGGTCTGGCCGATCGTGGGATCGAAACCTGCCGATTCGGCCGTATTGTCCTGCCGCGTCTGGAAGATGGCGAGGCTCGCGGTCGCGCGACCGCCCAGCCACTCGCCCTTCACGCCGCCTTCCAGATTCTTGCCCTGGATCGGCGCCAGCACCCGCCGGTCCGCGCCCGACTGGGTCTGCGGATTGAAGATGGTGGTATAGCTCGCATAGGCGCTGATATTCTTGGTCAGGTCCAGCGTGACGCCCGCGTAAGGCAGTGCGCGCGTCTTCTTGTAATTACTCGGGACGCTATAGGATTCGCCGTCGCTAATAGCGCGGGTCACGTTCACCCCCACCATCAGCTTCAGCGGATCCGCCAAGCTCAGGCGGACGAGGCCATAGGCCGTCTCGCGGCGCGTATGCTGGTTCAGGCTGAGCGTATAATTGCTTGGGAAGTTCGGGCGCGGAAAGCTGCCATCGAACAGCTGCGAGAGCGGCACGGACACGCCGATCGCGCTGGTATCGTAGGACGAATATTGCTTGTACTGCTGCGCGCTGCGGTTCACGCCGAACATCAGGTCATGCGTCCGCCCGAACAGGGTGACGGGGCCGCCGACATAGGCGTCCAGCGTCAGGTTGCGCGTCGGCCCGTCGAACGCACCCGGATAGGTAACGACGCCCAGACCCGTCGCCCGATCCGGATTCTGATAGACGTAGAACAGCTGGTCCTTCTCGCTGATCGCGCGCCGCACCGCCGTCACCTTGCCGATCCAGCCATTGCCGAACTGGTGCGTCACGTCGCCGAAGATCTGGCGGTCGATCACATTCCAGCTCGACCAGTCCGGCGCGGTGCTGGAGGAGCGATCCAGCGGGATGCGTCCCCCATCCGTATAGTAAAGCGGGATCGAGCCCCACATCGCGCCGTTGCTCTTATGGTCCTGATGACCATAGCCGACGCTCACCGTCGTATCCGGGCCCAGATCGCCCTCGACGATGCCGTATCCGGTCCAGCGGCGCAGATGATAGCGATCGAGATAGGAATCCTTGTCGACGAACGCGCCGACGACGCGCGCGCGCAGCGCCCCGTTGCCGGTCAGCGGCGCGCTCACGTCCGCATCGAGCCGCAGATCGTTGTACGAGCCATATTGCGCGCTGAAGGTCGCCTGCAGGTCCTTGGTCGGGCGCTTGCGGATGAAGTTCACCACGGCGGAAGGATTGCCGGTGGAGGAGAGCAGGCCCGGCGCGCCGCGGATCACCTCGATATGATCGTAGATCGAGGTGTCGATCGATCCGGTCTGGATCTGGAACGCGAAGGGCAGGCCGACGCCGTCGATCTGGAAGGTCTGGATGTCGAAGCCGCGCGCCGAATAATAAACGCGGTCCGTCTCCACCGCGAGCACGTTCACGCCCGGCACCGTCGCCAGCAGCTGGTTCACGTCGGTCAGCTTGAAATCGCGCATCTGCGCGTTCGTGACGATGCTCATCGATTGCGGCGTCTCGCGCTTGGACAGCGGCAGGCGCACGGCGGTGGACTGCACGGTGGTCGTATAATCCTCGCTGCCCTCGGTGCGCTGGGCGGTGACGACGATATCGTCGGTCCGCGGTTCGACGGCCGCTTCGGGGGCGGCGGCCATCAGCGCGAGCAACAGGTTCATGTAACGAGCTTCCCTTTGATTATTCCGGACCGGCCCGATAGCAATCCGACGAGGTATTGCAACTCATTATCAATATCTCCATCAACCGTTCGTCGCGATATGCCGTTCCGAAACCAGCCAGAATGGAGGGGAAGCTGCGCGCCCGCCATGGACAGGACCCCGCCGATCACGGATATTTCCCCATCGGCGCGAACCGATGGGGCTCGCCGCCAGGAGGCTGCCCGATGCAGATGCGCGCATGATCGCCCTTTTCGCCTTCGCTCTGGCCCAGGCCATCGCCGCTCCCCCGCAGATCGTGGTGACGGGCAAGTCGCTGGATAAGGCCTATGCCGAATGCATCGCCGGCGGCTGCACGCCGCTGCGCGATGCACAGATCTCGATCGCCTGGGCCGAGAAGCTGTTTCGCGACGGCGACTATATGAAGGCCAAGGTTTCGCTGTCGAAGGCGGTGGATCGCAACAGCCGCTTCGCCCGGAGCGATCCCCGCCCCGTGGCCGCGATCTACGAGGCCTATGCCACGGTCGCGCTGCACGAGGGCGACAAGGACGTCTATCGCCGCGCGGTCAGCAATCAGGTGCAGACGCTGCGCGACAATCTCCCGGCAGACGATCCCGCCGTGACCGATACGGCGCTGGCGCTGGGCGACATGTGGGTGAAGCTGCAGAGTCCGCGCGACGCCGATGCGGCCTATCAGGCGGCGGAGCGAAAGGCACGGGAGCAGGGGCAGACCAATATCGCTTTGTCGGCGGCGCTGCGCCGCGTCTGGCTGGCCAGTTCGATGGATCAGCATGATCGCGCCGCCCACCTGCTGGAGGAAATCGCCCGCGATCCCATCGCGCAGGATCCCGCCATTCAGGCGATCCTTCCGGCACTCCGCCTGCGGCTCGCCATCCGCAATTCGAACGACGCCGAGATCACCCGCGCCGTCGATACGCTGGGCGGCAAAGGCACCGCGGACAAACCCGTTCTCGTCTGGGCGCCTCCCTATGAGCAGGGCGCGGATGCCGCGGCCCAGGATAGCGCGCGCAGACTGGGCGTGTTCGATCCTACCGACACACGCTCCACGGATAACGACCCGATCAAGTGGGCCGATGTCGGCTTCTGGGTCCGCCCGGACGGCCACACCGACGAGGTCGAGATCCTGCGCGGCTCTCCCGCCCGCGCCTGGGCCAATCCGGTGCTGAACCAGATCACCGCACGCCGCTATGCCCGCCTGAACGAAGACAGCGCCGCCCCCGGAGTCTACCGGATCGAACGCTTCACGATGCGCGCGACCTACATGGTGCCCAAGGGCAGCCTGATCCGGAGACGCGCCGGCCCCGGCCGCCTCGAAATCGTCGACCTGACCGACGCCAGCACCCGCCCGCCCAAGGCGAACTGACCGGCCGGGCTTCCGAGGAGGCAGGCGAATGGCGGCTCCCGCCCCGTTGCGGACATTTAGGGGATGCCGCATCTGTCGAGCATGATAAATTGGGTCCGTGAAATAACCCCGATCTACGGCAACGGGTGGGTGGACGCTGAAGGCGCGACCCGCGATGTTCCAGAGCCTTTCCGGCTCGGCTGTGACACTCCCAACGCGACGGAAGGGATCGTGTTGGGAGAACACGAGTTTTCCGGAGCGACTGCCTATCTCTCGCCGCGCCACGCGACGCTCGATGGGGTTTTCAATGTCGAGATCAGAAGCGGCGAAGTGCAGCTTTCGTATGGCTACGCGGAAGCATAGCTCGTTGCATTTCCCGCTCGCCAGCAGACAGTCCGCTTTCCACCAGAAAGCAGCCCCCTCCCACTTTTCTCTCCGCGTCTCTGCGCCTCTGCGTGAAACCAATCCTCTTGCGCGGCCACGTGAAGCAGCCGGTCCTCAAGAGCCCGCGCCGCCCTTTGCGATGCAGGATTTGCCGTGACACTTAGTCGGTCCGCCACCCGCCAAAGAGTCGGACCTCATGCCCCCGTCCATTCCGATTTCGCGTCTGCCGCCCGCGCTGTGGCGACCTTCACGCACGGGCACGTGGAGGCGTGACCTTCGTGTGACTTTCGGCGTCCGCGCAGCCTCGTCTCAGCCCAGCCCGGCCTCGCGGATCGCCGCCAAAGATCGTTCGAACCGTTCCTCCGGCGCGCCGGAGACGATCGCATAGGGCAGGCCGCGCCGCTCCAGCTGATCGCGCGAGCAATCGAAGAATTTCCGCCGCCGCTCGGCATCGCCGAAGAAGCGCGTGCCATCGTCCACCCACGGCATGTCGATATCCAGCAGCAGGTACAGATCGGCCGTCTCGTCGAAGCTGTCGAACCAGGGATCGCTGCGCTCGAACAGCATCTCGGCCCAAGCCGCCGTCATCAGCGGATCGGTATCAAGGATCAGGCGGCGGTTGCACACGCGCAGGGTCGCCCGCGTCATCGCCGCGTGGGTGCGCCCGATCGCCAGCAGATCGGCCATCGTCAGCGCCAGGCCGAACGCCTCGCAATAGGTGCGCCCATATTCGGGCAGATAGAGCGTTTCGAAATGGCGCGCGAGGCGCGGCGCCAGCGTGGATTTGCCCGTGCTTTCCGGCCCGTGCAGGCAGATCGTCTTGGCGAAATAAGGCTTCACCGGCGGCGGCAGGAAGCCCCACGCCGCGAACGGATCCTCGCGTATCTCGGCGCCGGAAATCGGCACCACGCGCTGGTCGTGATCCAGCTCGACGAAGCGCGCGCCCAGACGGGCGGCCGTGGCCTCGCCCTGGCTGCTGCCGGCGAACATCACGTCGATCGGCTCGGCCACGATCGATCGCAGCAGATCGGCGAAGCCCGCCGCGCGCGGCGGCCCTTCGGGCAAATCGAGCGCGACCACATCCACCTGCGGCAGCAATTCCTTCAGCCACGCGACGCGCAGGCCCAGCGGCACCGTGCCGCCCGGCTCTCCCAGCGCCACGATCGTCAGGCGATCGACCAGCTCGCGCGCCGTCCGCGCCAGCATGATCTGCCCCTCGTGCGGCGGATCGAAGCGACCGAAGATCAGGCCGTGCGTCACGCCCCCGTCACCCTCACGCCCGCATGTCCTTGTTCCCACGCTCCGCCCGCAGCCAGGCGAGCCACCCCCACACCGACATGAGCAGAAACAAGACGTAGAGCAAGGCCGTCACCCTCAAGTCCCGGCTCCAGTAAAGCGCGATCGCCACGACATCGACCGTCACCCACAACGGCCATGTCTCGACCAGACGGCGCGCCTGCAGCATCTGCGCGGCCACGCTCATCGCCGCGACGGCACCGTCCCAATAGGGATTCACCGCGTCCGTATAGCGATGCATCATGCTGCTCCAGGCGAACCAGGCGACGGTCCCGCAGGCCGCCCACACGGTGCGCGCGCGCCAGCCGAGCCTTTCGACCACCACCTCGCCCGCGCGGCCGGATGACCGGCGCCATTCCCACCAGCCGTAGAGCTGGACGACGATGAAGAAGATCTGGAGCAGCGCGTCGCTATAGAGCCGCTGCTGGAAGAAGATCGGCACGTACATCGCCACCATCGCGATGCCGAACGCATAATTCCAGATGCTGCGGCGGACGAGCAGCACCATGTTGATCACCCCGAGGGTGGCGGCAGTGATCTCGAGCCAACTCACGATGCGCAAGCCTACCGCAAGGCCCGGGATCAAACCAGTAACGATCCGTAAACCCATAGGAACCCACGGGATTCAACGAGTTGTCATCATAATGTGGCGCAAGTTTCACCGAAAGGCGCGATAGAGTCTGTCCCGGGTGGTTCGCAATGGACGTCCGGGGGGACACGGCATGATCAGGAGCGCGATCGGCTCGGGGATCGGTGCGGGGGCACTGTTCTTCGCGCCCTCCCCTGCCCCGGCAGCGGCACCGGAGGCGACGTCGCTCGATCGCCTGCTGACCGACCGATCCTCGCCGAGCCCGCGCCTCTACGCTTCGTTGCTGCCGCGCCTTCGGACTGATCGACCAGACCGACGCCTTGCTCCATGCCGGCGGCGGGATGATCGCGCTGGCGCCGTTCGGGGAGGGCTTCAGTCTCTCGGCCCGTGATCGCCCGGATCGCGGCGGCGCGCGCAACTGGACCTCGCTGCACGCCGGATCGGTCCGGGGCATGAGCTTCGTCGGCGGCCTCGAATCGCTGAGCGGCCGCCGGATCGTCCGCAAATTCGCGCCCGCTCTGATGCTCGGCTACGGCAAGAGCCCGGTGCGCGGGCTGAATTTCGCGCTGGAAGGCGGGATGCTGCTCCGCAGCCGTCTGCTCACCACGCCCATCGCCGGGCTCGCCCGCACCTCCCTGCCCGACATACGGGGCGCCGACAGGGTGCGCGGCACCGCGCTCGTCCAGGCACGGCTGGGCTATCGCTTCTAGGCTTATCCCCAGGGAATGACGCTTCCGTCGCGCCAATGCGGATTAGGGCCTTGCCGCCGCGAAAGGTGGTCGCTAAAGGGCGCCATCTTGGCTCGCCGGACCCGCCTGACCCACAGGCATTTACGGGTTTCGGACTCCGTCGGGGAGTAGCTCAGCCTGGTAGAGCACTGTCTTCGGGAGGCAGGGGCCGGAGGTTCGAATCCTCTCTCCCCGACCATCGCAAAAATCCGTCTGAAATCGTTGAATTCAGACGGATTTTGCGTCCAGGTTCGCATCTGCGACGATTTCCGAGGGCGGCCCGGCGCTTCGTTCCTGATGCGATCTTGATGCATCGGTAATGCGTGGCCTTCCCCAGCAAGCCCGGCAAACGCTGGTTTGCGCAGCCCCCCCCTCTCCGCCACAGATTTCCGGGGGCCAGCGCCCGGCCGCCGGGATTGCCCCTAAGGGCCGATGCGGGCAACATGGGATCGATTGCGGCGCTTTCGAAGCGCCCTTGGGACGGATTGGGAGGGGCGTGCCATGGGTGTCGAGGAAAGTCTGCGAGCGGATTTGCAAACCCGAAAAGCCGGCGCCCGCATCCTTCAACTGGATACGCTGCGCGGCACCGCCGTCCTGCTGGTGTTTCTCCACCACTGCCTGAAATCCTATTCGAACGGCATGGGCGACGATCCCATCTTCGCGGAAGTGATCGATTTCGGGCGGATCGGGGTCGTCATCTTCTTTCTCATCAGCGGATTTGTGATCGCCCGAGCGATCCGGACTCCCACGATCGAGGGCATCCGGCTGTTCTGGATCCACCGTCTTTTCCGTTTGTATCCGGCCTATTGGCTCGCATTGGCCGTCGCCTCTGTGATCGCCATCACAAAAATACCCGACATATCGAACATGGCGAATCATCTGCACGCCCAACAGATCGCCGCCAACGCCACCATGTTCCAAAATCTGCTCGGATATAACGATGCGATCGGCGTATTCTGGACTTTGCAGATCGAGATCATCTTCTATCTCATGATAAGCGCGATCTACAAAGTCGCGTACAAGAACAGCCATGCCTACATGGCGATGGCATTCTTTCTCTTTTTCTCAAGCCTCGCCTATGCGGCGATCATGACGGTTACGCATCACGCCGCCTCGCTTTCGGAGGACAAGGTCTTCCTGGGCCTGCTCCACCTGTCGATCATGTTCGCCGGAGCGCGAACCCGGCAATATTGGGATTCCAGAGAGGGGCGGCAAACCGGCTTCATCGGAAGCATGCCGCTGGATCTGAAGGCCTTCTTTGCCGCCATCCTGGCCTTCCTCGCAGCCTATACGATCCTGAAGGCGAGGGCCGGGCTCGATGTGCATTCCGTCCGCGCCCTCGGATCCTATTCGCTCGCCTTCGTCCTGTTCTTTGGCGGCCTTCAGTATCTTGGCCACTCCCGCACCGGCAAATTCTTCGGCGACATCAGCTACAGTTTCTATCTGTTTCACATGCCGGTCCTCGCCCTGTGCTATTATGGCATGCGCCAGTCCGGGCTCGCCTATCTTCCGGAGCCGCTCTTCGTCATTCTGACGCTGGCGGCCTCCACCGCAGTGGCTTTTTCCAGCTTCAAGCTCGTGGAAGTGCCCTGCAATCGCTTCGCGCATCGGTTTCGCCTCGCGCATCGCCCCTAGGCGTGCACGATCCGGGCGGGCGTCGCTGACTTTGCCTCAGAAGAAGCTGGCGATGCCGACCAGCAGATAGGTGCCGCGCGCTTTCTCCCCCGCCTGCTCGGCGAAGCGACGCGTGCGGCCCACCCTCGTTTCATAGCCCACGCCCACATAAGGCGCGAATTCGGGGACGATCGTGTAACGCAGCCGCAGGTCGGCCTTCACGTCGCTCAGGCCCCGGCCGATGCCGCTGCGGCGCACGTCCTGCGCGGCCGCTTCCAGTTCGATCCGGGGCTGCAGGATCGCATATTGGGTCAGGCGCTGGTCGTAGGAGGCCTCCACCCGCCCCAGCAGATCGCCCCGCGTCGACAGGAACAAGGCCGCCTCGACATCGAACCAGTAAGGCGCCAGTCCTTCCACGGCGACGGTCGCATAGGTCCGCTTCGCGCCGCGCCCCACATCCTGCCGCACACCGGCCTGCAGATCCCAATAGGCGTCGATCGGCCGCGAGGCGAGAAGCTGGACCTCCGCCTCGTCCGGGGCGCGGCCGCGCTCGGCCTCGCCTTCCGTCTTGAACACGGCGCGCCGAACATCGCTGCCATACCAGGCCTCGCCATTCCAGCGGAAGGACTCGCGCCCCTTGCCCTGCCGCCATTCCGCGATCGGCAGCGAGACGAGCGAATAGGTGCCGCCGCCATGCTCGCGCCGGAGCAGATCGCGCGCCGCCGCCATCGCGGCGGGATCGTAGGTGCGATCGGCATAGTGATCGGCGGGAGCCTTCGGCGGCGGCGCATCGCCCACCGGCACCTCGGCCGGCTGCGATGGCGTGGCCGCCCGTTCAGAGGCGGGCGCGGTCACCGGCATCGGCATGTCCATCGCGTGATGATCATGCGCCTGCGGATCGGCGGCGAGCGCTGCGGCGAGGAGCAGAGCGATCACGCGCTCGCCTCGCCGGCAGATTCAGGGGCCGGATCGGGCCGCACGCCCACCACCTGAAACATGCCGGCATGCATGTGGAGCAACATGTGGCAGTGGAATGCCCAGTCGCCCACCGCATTCGCGGTCAGATCGAACGTCACCTTGCCGCCGGGCAGCACCGCCACCGTATGTTTGCGCGGAGCATGATCGCCCTTGCCCGTCACCAGCTCGAAGAAATGGCCGTGCAGGTGGATAGGGTGCGTCATCATCGTATCGTTGACGAGCGTGACGCGCACCCGCTCGTTTTCTCGAAACGGGATCGGCGCGGTCACGGCGCTGAAGGCCTTCCCGTCGAACGCCCACATATAGCGTTCCATATTGCCGGTGAGGTGGATCTCCATCGATCGCGAGGGCGCGCGCGCATCCGGATTGGGGACGAGCGCGACGAGATCCTGATAGGCGAGCACCTTGTGGTCGAGCCCGATCAGCCCCTGCCCCGGATCGCCGGTGCGATCGGCCGGCATCGGGGCGATCGTCTGGACGCCGGGGTTGAGCGGCACGGACGGCGCGTTGCGTTGGTCGCGCATCGCCATCGACATGCCACCCATGTCCCCCATCTCCTTCATGGACATGCCGCCCATATCCATGCCCATGTCGCGCATCGTGGCGAGCGGGCGGCGGCGACGCGGGGGCAGCGGGGCGACCATCCCGGCACGCGGCGCCAGCGTCGCCCGCGCGATGCCGGAGCGGTCGACCGCCTCCGCCACCAGCGCATAGGCCTTGTCCTCGTCGGGCGTGACGATCACGTCATAGGTTTCGGCATTGGCGATCTGCAATTCGTCGACCGTGACGGGGCGCACGGGCTGGCCATCGGCCGCCACCACCGTCACCTTCAGGCCCGGCAGGCGCACGTTGAACACCGTCATCGCCGCCGCATTGATGATGCGCAGCCGCACCCGCTCGCCGGGCCGGAACAGGCCGGTCCAGGTGTCGGCCGGGCCATGGCCGTTGACGAGGAAGGTGTAGGTGGAGCCGGTCACGTCCGAAATGTCGGTCGGGTCCATCCGCATCCGCCCCCAGTCGAGCCGATCCTTTGCGGGCTGGTCCCGCCCCGAGGCCAATCCGGCCAGTGTCTGCTTCTGGCGGTTGAAATAGCCGCTCTGCTGCTTCAGCTTCATCAGCAGCCTGTGCGGGTGGAGGAAGCTCCAGTCGGACAGCAGGATCACATGCTCGCGATCGGACGCGATCGGATCGGGGCCCTTGGGATCGATGATCAGCGGGCCGAACAGCCCGATCTGCTCCTGCAGGCCGGAATGGCTGTGATACCAATAGGTGCCGGACTGGATCAGCGGGAAGCGATAGGTGAAGCGCTCGCCCGGCCTGATGCCCGGAAAGCTCACGCCGGGCACGCCGTCAAATTCCGGCGGCACCAGCAGACCGTGCCAGTGGACCGAGGTGTCCTCGTCCAGCCGGTTGTCGATCGTCAGGCGGACATCGTCGCCCTCGCGCAGCCGGATCAGCGGACCCGGCACGGTGCCGTTGAGCATCGTCGCATGGCCATGCCGCCCGTCGATCGCCCAGCTGCCATGCTCGGCGCGCAGCAGGATATCGGTCCCGGTCAGCGTGTCGGGCGCGGCCTGCACGCCATGCGCGAACGACGACGCCCAGAACGGCAGGAGCCCCGCCGCGCCGAGGGCACCTACGGCACCCGCCCCGTGGCGCAGAAGATCGCGCCGCCTGATCGTCATCTTGCTTCTCCGCCTCGATGGGGTTCGAGGGCCCATTGTTCACGGGGAAGATACGCACCGCAGCCGGCCGGCCCTCAATGGCTGGCGATAAACGTCTCGATGTCGGCCAACCTTCCGTTCGTGCCGAGCGAAGTCGAAGCACGCGCATCACGCGCGATGTCCGCAGCACGTTCTTCGACTTCGCTCAGAACGAACGGAGAGAGGGGTGAAGCGCTTTTCGCAGCGCCCGCTACCCGCCAAGAATTTCGGACAGGCGGGCGCGGGCGCGGCGGATGCGGAGTTCCACCGCTTTCTCGCTGATGCCCAGCACCCCCGCCGCCTCGCGCTGGCTCAATTCGTCGAGCGTACAGAGCGTCAGCGGTTCGCGCAGCGATGCCGGCAACGACGCGATCGCCGCCATCGTCCGCTGCAGCGTATCGCGCGCGACCAGAACCCCCTCCGTGTCGGGCTGCGGGTCCGGCAGGCTCGCAGCCTCCCCGATCGGCAGCGCGAAGGCGAACAGCCGTCGCACCATCCGACGGCGCGCGGCGTCGCGACATTTGTTGAGCGCGATCCGGCTGAGCCAGGGGCGGAACGGCAGCGCGGGATCATACCGGCCGAGTGCCGCGAAGGCCGAGGCGAACGCTTCCTGCACGAGGTCCAGCGCCTCCTGCTCGTCGCGGACCTGCGCGCGGATCAACCGATAGAGCGGAGCCCGGTGGCGCGCGAAGAGCCCGGAAAAGCCGGCCGGCTCGCCCCGCAGCGCGGCAGCGATGAAGGATGCGTCGTCCTCGTCCGACGACGGGGACGAGGTCACCTCAGCCCGGTCGTGAGCGTCTGCGAGACCAACTGGTCATAGCGCGCGGCCTGATCGGGCCGAAGCACGCGGCGCATGGCGAAGACGTGCGCGATCGTCTCCTTCTGCAGATCGCCCATGATCCGGTGCGATCGGTCGACCGCCCCCAGTACGGCAGGGCCATTGCCGTGCTCGCGCTGGATCGCCTCGGCCAACACGCCGTTCTGCGCGCGCATCGCCGCCTCCAGCATGGCGCGGCGGCGATGATAGCTCTGTTCCAGCCCGGCGATCGTCGCCTGCTGATCGTCGCTCAGGTCCAGCCGGCGATGGACGATCTCGTGCAGATCATCGCGCGGTGCGGGCGCAGCAGGCAGCAGCATGCGCCCCAAGGCGACGCCCGCCAGCGCCGCCGCGAAAGCGATCAGCGCGACCGCCACCAGCGCCCGCCAGCGCATCAGCCCCGGCCTGCCAGCAAGGTGGAGGGCGCATAGGCCAGTCCCGGATCGAAAGCGCGCGACGGAGCGGATGCGGCGGGCAGCATTCCCCCGAAGAGGCCGACGGACAGCGCGAACAGCGCGACGGCAATGCCGCTACCGACGACGGCGGCCTGCCGCCGCCCGTCGCGGATTTCGCCCATCCGCGCCAGGATCGCATCGTCCATCGCGTGCAGGCGCAACGGCACGGGCGCGTGCGCCGCTTCCTCCAGCCGGGCCGAGACCGGATCATCGATCATCCGCAACATCCTTTCCTGCCTCGGTACGCAGCCACCGCCCGCGCCCCTCATCACCGCGAAGGAATTTCCGCCGGCGAGGGCCGCGATGACGGCCCGCGTATCGCCTAGGTTCGATTGCTGGAGTTCGTCATGCGGAAAATTCTGATGCCTGCCGCCATTCTGTCCCTGTTCGTCGCCGGACCGGCGATCGGCCAGCCCAGCCTGACAGGCTCGAACCCCAGCGCCGGCAGCACCACGCCGCGCACGGATCGCCTGCGGCTTCTCTTCAGCGAGCCGATCGACGCCAGGGCCTCGACCGTTCAACTCGTCATGACCGACATGCCGGGCATGCCGCATCACGGCGCGATGCGAATGGCGGCGATCGACGTGAAGCCCGGCAAGGATGGGAGATCGCTGGACATCGGCGCCAAGGCGCCCTTCCCGGCCGGCACCTATCGTCTGGACTGGACCATCGCGAGCAAGGCCGATCGCAGTCGGGCAAGCGGACAACTGACCTTCTCGCTGGAAACGGTCCCAAAATGATCTTGCCCGAGAAGACGACCGAAGAGTTTCCGGTCTTTTCATCTTTCGGGATCACCATGATGGCTTGTCGCGTCGTCGCACCTCGCAATTGACGCAAATGGATCAAGGCTCCTGCTCCTCGGCTCCGTCCTGCAACCGGGCGATTCATCTGCGCGCCCGCATGAAGGAGTTTGCATGAACAGGTTGATCCTTGCCGTGGCCGTCCTCTCGACAACAACGGCAACCATCGCGATCGCGGCTCCCAAGACGATGGAGCCCGCGAACAAGAATGCTCCTGATTATGTTCGTTGCGTCAAGCTTCAGGCGACTGGCTCTCTCGTCAGCCGCCAAAAGGAATGCCACACCAATGCCGAGTGGAAGGCGATTTCGGAGGCCGGCAATCGCGCGGTCCGCGAAGCGCCCACCCCGACGGCCAGCGGCGGCTACACTCCTCAATAATCCTGCGTCGGGAGCGGGCGCCGACCGATCGGCGCCCGCTCCCCAAAGCGTCCACCCTACCGTCTCAATCCCGCGCGGCGCGTCGACAACCGTTCCAGATCGGCGGGTGTGTTCACATTATCGATGTCGTCGTCCGCTGAAATCGGCAGGCTTCCGATCCGGCGCGCCCATCGCGCCACCGATCGCTCCTCCCCTTCCAGATGCCGGTCGAGTTGATCCGCGAAGCTTGCATCCCAGCGCGCGACGACGGGCAAGCTCCGGAGAAAGGCTTGCGATGGCGCATCCGCCAGTCGTCGCATCGTACCGGACGGTAATATGGGCACGTCGCAAGGCACCGTGAGAACGGCCTCGAACCCCCGATCCCGTGCATGATGCAGGGCCGCATTGATGCCCCCCAGCGGGCCCAGATCGGGATGCGGCCGATCGGCGATGCCACCGGGCCGCCCGCAGACGACGATGTGATCGACATGCCCGGCCATACAGTCGTGGGCCCAGTCGATCAGGCGGCGCCCCTCCAGCATCGCCTCGGCCTTGTCCGATCCGAAGCGCGACGATCGGCCGCCGGCGAGGATCGCGCCCAGAATCCGCATCAGGGATCGAACGCCAGCAACGCGTCCGCCCGCACCAGCGCGCGCAGGCGCAATCCGGCGGCAGAGGCGCGATCGACCGCCAGCGCCGTGGGGGCCGAAATGGCGGCCAGCATCGGGCATCGGGCGAGCACCGCTTTCTCCACCATCTCGTAGGAGCAGCGCGACGAGACCAGCGCGAAGCCGCCGTCCCAATCCTGCTCCGCGCGCAGCATCGCGCCAATCAGTTTGTCGAACGCATTGTGACGGCCGACATCCTCCCGCACGAGCAGGATCTCGCCATTCGCCGAGCAGGCCGCCGCCGCATGGACCGCTCCGGTCGTGCGGTTGAGTAGCTGATGATCGCCCAGCGCCGCCAAAGCGCGGAAGCAGGCGCTGTCTTCGGCAGCGGAGACGGTGCCCACCTGGGGCAGCGGCCGGAGCGCCTGCTCGAGATTTTCGATGCCGCACAGGCCGCAGGACGAATCCGTCGCCCGGTGTCGCACCCGGTCGAGGATGCGCTCCGCGACATCGTGCCGCAGCGAGACGCGAACGACGAAACCCGCGCCAGCCGGATGCACATCGACATCCAGCACCTGGTCGGCCACGTCCACGAGCCGCTCGGAAAGGCTGAACCCGACCGCCAGATCCTCCAGATCGGCCGGCGTCGCCATCAGAACGGCATAACCGATCCCCTGATATTCCAGCGCGATCGGCACCTCGGCCGCGATCTCGCGCTCGATCTCCACCGCCTGTCCGTCGGCCGCGATCCGGGTGAAGCGGATGCTGCGATGGGCCTGGGGCGAAAGCGGGGCGATCGTGTCGGCCGGCATCACGCCGCCCGTCGGACCATCACCGGGATCGATTTGTAGGCGGGCGTGCCGCTGGCCTTGTCGTGATTGTCCAGCGGGACGAGGCAGTTCGCCTCCGGATAATAAGCCGCGACCGATCCCCGCGCGATCGTGTGCGCCACGGCGGTCTGGCCCGCGAGGATCCGGTCCCCCGCGATCACATCCACGCGGTCGCCATGGGCAAGGCCCAGATCGCGCAGATCGTCCCCGTTCAGGAAGACGACGTCGCGGCGCCCGGTGATGCCCCGATAGCGATCGTTCAGCCCGTAGATCGTGGTGTTGTACTGATCGTGGCTGCGGATCGTGGTCAGCAGATAGGGGTGGTCTTCCCGCTCCACGCCGAGCGGAATGTTCGCGACGAGGAGATGCGCCTTCCCGTCCGCCGTATCCCATTGCCGCTGCGAGGCGCCGACGCGCAGGCGGAAGCCGCCCTTCACGCGTACCCGTTCGTTGAAATCGTAGAAATCGGGGAAGACCTCCTCGATCTTGTCGCGAATGCGATCATAATCGGCGACGAGATCGTCCCAGCCCACGACCGTCTTCGGCAGGCTGGCCTTGGCGAGCCCCGCGACGATCGCCGGCTCGGAGCGGAGCGTCTCCGCCACCGGCTGCAGCATCCCGCGCGAGGCGTGGACCATCGACATCGAATCCTCGACCGTCACGGACTGCAACCCGCCCGCCTGCACGTCGATCTCGGTGCGGCCGAGGCAGGGCAGGATCAGGCTTTCCTTCGCGGTCAGCAGGCAGGTGCGGTTGAGCTTCGTGCAGATCTGGACGTTCAGGTCCAGATTGCGGAAGGCGGCGAAGGTCGTCTGCGGATCGCTGATCGCCACCGCCAGATTGCCGCCGAGGCCGATGAACGCCTTGGCCGTGCCGTCGCGCATCGCGGCGATCGCCTCCACCGCATTGTGGCCGTGCGCGCGCGGGCTGGTGATACCGAAGGCGAGATCCAGCCGCTTCAGGAACGCCTCGCCCGGAATTTCCGTGATGCCGACGGTGCGATCACCCTGCACGTTCGAATGGCCGCGCACCGGGCAGATGCCCGCGCCCTCGCGCCCGAAATTGCCGCGCAGCAGAAGCAGGTTCGCCAGTTGCTGGACGGTCTCCGTACCATGCCGATGCTGGGTGATGCCCATGCCATAGCAGATGATCACGCGCTTCGCGGTCGAGTAAACGCGCGTCATGCCTTCGATCGCGTCCTGCGTCAGGCCCGAGACGCGGCAGATATCGTCCCAGTCCGTGCCCTCGATATCGGCGCGCAAGGCGTCGATGCCGGTGGTGTGGACGCGGATGAACTCGCGATCCAGCAGGCCTTCGCCGCCATTCGCCAGATCGGCCGCATCCGCCTCCAGCAGCGCCTTGATCATGCCCTTCACGAGCGCGAGATCGCCGCCGACCTTCACCAGATGATAGGCAGACGAGATCGGGGTGGCGCCGAACGTGGCCATTTCCACCGGCGCCTGCGGATCCTGGAACCGCTCCAGCCCGCGCTCGCGCATCGGATTGATCGCGATGATCGGCACGCCCCGGCGCGACACTTCGCGCAGCGTGCCCAGCATGCGCGGATGGTTGGTGCCGGGATTGTGGCCGAAGCTGAAGACCGCGTCCGTCTCCTCGAAATCCTCGAGCAAAACGGTGCCCTTGCCGACACCGATCGACTGGGGGAGGCCGACGCTGGTCGCCTCGTGGCACATGTTCGAGCAATCGGGGAAATTGTTGGTCCCATATTCGCGGGCGTAGAGCTGGTAGAGGAACGCTGCCTCGTTGGAGGCGCGGCCGGACGTGTAGAATTCCACCGCATTCGGATCGGCGATCGCGCGCAGCACGGCGCCGGCATGCTCGAACGCGTTGTCCCATTCCACGGGCACGAAGTGGTCGGTCGCGGGATCGTAGCGGAGCGGGTGGGTGAGGCGCCCCGCTTCCTCCAGCGCATAATCGGACCAGCCCCACAGTTCGGACACGCTGTGGCGCGCGAAGAAATCGGGATCGACGCGCTTCTGGGTCGCTTCCCAGGTGACGGCCTTGGCGCCATTCTCGCAGAATTCGAACGAGGAGGTGTGCTTGGGATCGGGCCAGGCGCAGCCGGGGCAGTCGAAGCCCTCGGGCTGGTTCATACTGAGCAGCGCGCGCGTATTGGTGCTGGCGCCCATTTCGGCGCGCACGGCCTTCGCCACCGCGCGCAAGGCGCCCCATCCGCCTGCCGGCCCCGGATAAGGCTTGATCCCTTCGGTCGGCTTTTCCGTCATGTCTCACCTTGCGCAGTCGGCGACAGCAAGGTTCCCACATCCTCGCTTTCCGATCGGATGGGAAGACCCCGCGCCGTTCGAGCGCACCAAGGCGCTCGGCCCAGGCCTCCGTCTCATCGACATCCACGCGGCTTCCCAATCTCGGATGGCGAATGACGACACTCTCGATCCACGGCGGGCAGATGCGCGCCAGCGACCTTCTCTCTCCCCTTCCGCCGCTGCGGGAGAGGATCGCGAGGCCCGTCCCGGCAGCGCCCTCCCACGCCCCCGTCGAACTGGCGGTGATCGTGCCCACCTTCAACGAGAAGGCCAATCTGGCGACGCTGCTGGCGCGTGTGGACGCGGCGCTGCGCGGGATCCGCTGGGAGATGATCGTCGTCGATGATGACTCGCCGGACGGCACGGCCGAGCATGCCCGCACGCTCCACGCCCGCGATCCGCGCATCCGCGTGATCCGGCGCATCGGCCGTCGCGGCCTCGCCTCGGCCAGCCTCGAAGGGATGCTGGCCTCCAGCGCGCCGTTCGTCGCGGTGATGGATGCGGATCTCCAGCATGACCCCGCTCTGCTGGCGCAGATGCTCCGGGTGCTGCGCGGCGGCGAGACCGATCTCGTCGTCGGCAGCCGCCATGTCGAAGGCGGATCGCTGGGCGACTGGGCACGATCGCGCGTGACGACCAGCCGCGTCGCCACCTGGCTCGCGCGCTCGGTGGCGGGGGTCGAGCTGTCCGATCCGATGAGCGGCTTCTTCGCGCTCCGCCGCGAGGTGATCGATCGCTGCGCGCCCGATCTGTCCGCGATCGGCTTCAAGGTGATGCTCGATATCGTGCTGACCGCCGGCCCCTCGCTCCGCATCCGCGAACTGCCGCTGCTTTTCTCCCTGCGCGAGAATGGCGAGAGCAAGCTCTCTCCGCGCGTCGCCTGGGATTATGTGATGATGCTGGCGGACAAGATGATCGGCCATGCGATCCCGGTCCGCATCCTCTCCTTCGCCGCCGTCGGCACGGTCGGCCTGCTCGTGCATCTGACGGTGCTGAGCCTGTTGTTCGGGCTTTCGGGGATCGCCTTCCTGCCCGCGCACATCGCCGCCACGCTCACCGCGATCACCAGCAATTATGCGATCAACAATCTGCTGACCTATCCGGATCGGCAAAGGCGTGGCTGGGGCTGGCCGATCGGGCTCGCCTCCTTCGCGCTGGTCTGCACGATCGGCGCGATCGCCAACGTGTTCGTCGCCACCCGCCTGCTCGACCACGGCCTGCCGTGGGAGCTGGCGGCCGTCGCCGGCATCCTCGTCGGCATGGTCTGGAATTACGGTGCCTCGGCCCGCACCACCTGGAGCGCGAGCGCGGCGTGAAGGCCGTTTGAAAATGCGCGGCAGAGCGCATTTCGAGGCGGCATCGGCCCGCTCCCCCACCCGGCCTCCCAACGGCAGTATCTTATGGGAGGCCGTCGGGTTCCCAGCAGAGTATTACTTTGCTGGGGCCGATGCGTGGGGGAGCGGGCCGATGCCGCCATGCGCCGACAGGCGCATTCGCAAACAGGCTCAAGCGCCCGATCACATCCTTTGGACTGGCCAAGCGCCTTGTGACAGGGTAGCGGCGCCCACCTGCTGGAGCGACATGATCGACACACATGACGACAGCCGGCCTTGAAGCCGTCTTCCTGGCGAATCGCGACAAGCTCGTGCGTTTCCTGATCGCCCACGGCGCGGGAGACGCGGCGGAGGACCTGCTGCATGAATTGTGGATCCGGCTGTCGTCGGCCCCGGCCGGCGGCCCGATCGCGTCGCCCCTCTCCTATCTCTATCGCGCGGCCAACAATCTGATGGTCGATCGCCACCGCTCGATCCGGCAGGCGGCGCTGCGCGATCAGGACTGGAGCGAGACGGTGGGCGAAAGCGTTCCCGGCCGATCAGACGCGCCCTCGGGCGAACGCATCCTGATCGCGCGCGAGGCGCTCGATATCGCGCAGGCGGCGCTGGCCACCATCCCGCCGCGCGCCGCCGCCATCTTCCGCCGCCACCGCGTCGACGGCATCGGCCAGCGCGCGATCGCAAACGAGATGGGGGTCAGCATCAGCACCGTCGAGAGCGATCTGCGCGCCGCCTATCGCGCGCTCGTCGAGGCCCGGAGGCGCATCGATGAGGCGTGACGCGAGCGATTCCGTCCTCTCGGGCAGGAGGCGGTGATGACGCAGAGTTCAAGCCCGATCGAAACTGCCGCGCTCGACTGGGTCGTGCGGCTGGGCGATCCGGCGTTCGAGGATTGGGAGACGTTCGCCGCCTGGCTGGAGAGCGATCCCCGCCATGCCGAGGCCTATCATGCGCTGGAGGCCGACGCCGCCGACATGGCGACGATCATCCCCGCGCCCGTGCTTACGCCGGTGCACGAGATCGCGCCGCCCGCACGCCGCCCGGCCCGTCGCGCCGGCTGGATGATGGGCGCCGTCGCCGCCTCGGTGGCGGCCCTGGTCGGCTATCAGGCGATCCGCCCGCACAGCGATCCCTACGTGATCCAGACGGCGCCGGGCGAGACGCGGCAGGTCGATCTGGGCGACGGCAGCCATGTCGCGCTCAACGGCGATACCAAGCTCACGCTCGACCATGCCGATCCGCGCATCGCCAGCCTCGATCGGGGCGAGGCCTACTTCTCGATCCGCCACGATGAGGCGCACCCGTTCCGCGTGTCGGCCGGTGACAAGGAGTTGCTCGACGTCGGCACCGCCTTCGACGTGACGCACGAGGATGGCCGGTTGCGTGTCGGCGTGTCCGAAGGCGCGGTGATGTTCGATCCCGATCATGCCAGGACGCGGCTCGACAAGGGCCGCGCGCTGGAGTTTGACGAGCGCGGCGGCGTGGTTCGCCTGTCCGCCGTCGCGCCCGATAGCGTCGGCGGCTGGCGCCAGGGCTCGCTCGATTATGTCGGTGCGCCGCTGCGGCAGGTTGCGGCCGATCTCTCGCGCCAACTGGGCGTGCGCATCACCGTCGCCCCGGCGCTTCTCACACGCCCCTTCCAGGGAACGATCGCACTGGATGGCCTGAAGGAGGATCCGTCGCGGCTGGCGCCCCTGCTCGACGCGCAGGTGCGCCGCGCCGGGGACGCCTGGGAGATCGCACCGCTGCCGTGAGCCTGTGGCGCCCCCTGCTGCCGCTGCTTCCCCTGCTGGCATGGCCCGCGACGGCCGCCTCCCCGGCCCTCGATCTGCCGGCGGGGCGGCTGGGCGATGTCGTGCGCGCGCTCGGCCGCGCGACGCAGACCAGCATCAGCGTCGAGGATCCGGCGCTGTGGAGCCGCCCCGTCCCCGCCCTTCGCGGAAAGATGAGCGCCCGTGCCGCGCTGCGCCGGCTGGCCGAAGCCGCCGGCGCGGAGATGCGCCCGGCCGGACCGAACGGCTATCGCCTGCTGGCGAAGGCACCACCCCGTCCTCGCGCCGTGGTGGCCGCCGCCCCTCATCATATCGCGCGCGCGCCCGTCCAGCCGGCGCCGCAGGACGATATCATCATCACCGCCAGCAAGCGCGACGTGCGCCTGTCCGATCTGGCCGGCCAGGTCAGCCTGCTCGACGGCGCGGACCTGTCGTTCGGCGGCCCCGGCGGCACCGACGCGATCCTCTCCCGCCTGTCGAGCGTCTCGTCCACCCATCTCGGCGCGGGCCGCAACAAGCTCTTCATCCGCGGCATCGCCGATTCCAGCTTCACCGGGCCGACACAGTCGACCGTCGGCCAATATATCGGCGATCTGCGCCTCACCTATAATGCGCCCGATCCCGATCTGCGCCTGTACGACGTGGCCTCGGTCGAGGTGCTGGAAGGGCCGCAGGGCACGCTCTACGGCGCCGGATCGCTGGGCGGCATCATCCGCCTGACGCCCACGGCGCCCGCCCTGGGGCAGGCCGGCGGATCGATCGCGGCGGGCGTCGCCACCACTGCGCACGGCGATCCCAGCGGCGATCTCTCGGCCATGCTGAACCTGCCGGTGGTGCGCGATCGGGCGGCGCTGCGGATCGTCGGCTACGGCATCAGCGAGGGCGGCTATATCGACAATCCCCTCCGCGACGAGAAGGACATCAACCGCACGCGCACGATCGGCGGCCGCGCCACGCTGCGCCTGGAGGCCGGCGATGGCTGGACGATCGATCTGGGCGGAGTCGGCCAGCGCACGCGCGGCGACGACAGCCAATATGCCGATCGCAACGCCACCCGCCTCACGCGCTCCAGCGCGATCGCGCAGGGCTTCTTCGCCTCCTACGCGATGGGCTCGGTCGTGGTGTCGAAGGATTGGGGCGGCCTGCGTTTCCGCTCCTCGAACGGCATCGCCAGCCAGCATCTGCGCGAACGCTACGATGCCGGCGTCCCGGCCGGATATGTCCTTCCCGGCACGGGCGTGGATGTGCTGCCCTTCGCCGCCGGCGCCGTGCTTTCGAAGGGCGAGGAGCGCGTCTTCATCCAGCAGAACCAGACGCGCCTGCTCGCCAGCGAGAGCCGCCTGTGGCGTCCGCTCGCGGGCGGCTTCGGCTGGGTGATCGGCACCAGCCTCACCAGCAACCGCACGGAGCAGCAGCGCGCGATCGGCCCGGACGGATCGATCCTGCCCGCGACGGGCGTGGTCAACCGCGCCGACGAATATACGCTCTATGGCGAGGCCAGCGTCGCGCCGGTGCGCGGGCTGATCCTCACGGGCGGCGGCCGGATCAGCCATGCCCGCCTCTCGGGCGCGGCCGTGGACGTGCCGCCCATCTTCGCCCTGCGCGCGACGGCCGAGGGCGATCGGCACGCCACCACCGTCCTGCCCTCCGCCTCGGCCGTGGCGACGCTGCTGCCCCGGCTCAGCGCGTTCGTGCGCTATCAGGAAGGCTTCCGGCCCGGCGGTCTCGCGGTGGAAAGCAATTTCGTCCGCCGCTTCGATGGCGATCATGTCGCCACGCTGGAAAGCGGGCTGCGCTTCGGCCAGCCGCGCCGCGACCGCTTCGATCTCACCGCCAGCGTCTCGCACACGCGCTGGGACGATATCCAGGCGGATTTCATCGACGCCACCGGCCTGCCCAGCACCGCCAATATCGGTGACGGCCGCATCTGGACGGCCAGCTTCGCCGCCGGCTGGAAACCGATCGAGGCGCTGCGGCTGGATATCGGCGCCACCTTCAACGACAGCAGCGTGCGCGAGCCGGTCGAGCCGATCATGCGGACGGCGCTCGCCCGGATGAGCCGCGTGCCCAATGTGGCGCGCTACGCGGGCCGCATCGGCCTCGATTATGTCCGGCCGGTCGATGGCGACCTGACGCTCCGGATCAACGGCTGGGCGCGCTATGTCGGCAAGTCGCGGCTGGGCATCGGTCCGATGCTGGGCGAGGCGCAGGGCGATTATCTGGATACGGCGCTGACGATGCGGCTCGGCCGCCCGCGCCTCGGCGCCACGCTGTCCGTCACCAACATCGCCGATCAGGTCGGCAATCGCTTCGCGCTCGGCACGCCCTTCGCGGTCGGGCAAGGCCAGATCACGCCGCTGCGCCCGCGCACCATCCGCCTGGGCCTCGACGCCAGCTTCTGAAAAGCTGGATCCGATACGGTTTCACAATCCAGACATAACAAACCAGATCGGATCTCCAAGGCAGCCCACGCACGGCTCCGTCCTGTGGTCGAAAGGCGCGATCGAAGCGCCGCTTGGACCACAAAGGGATTGTGATGCGCCGTCACCTGCTTGCCTCCGTCTGCCTGCCCGCAGCCGCCCTCGCCGCCCTGCCGCTTCAGGCCGAAACCCTCGTCGAGGCGAAGCGCACCGATGCCACGCGCACCTCCACCATCAAGAGCGGCGCGGCGGACGACCTCCGCATCACCAGCGCCGGCACGATCAACCCCGCGTCCGGTACGGCGGTGACGATCGACAGCGCCAACAAGGTGACCAACGAGGGCACGATCCAGATCACCAACGCCGATGGCGCGATCGGCGTACTGGCCGATGCGGGCGCGAGCGGCGGCATCGTCAACACCGGCAAGATCATCCTCGACGAAACCTATGAGCCGACCGACACCGACAAGGACGGCGATCTCGATGGTCCCCTCGCCTCCGGCACCAACCGCACCGGCATCCGCACGGCCGGAGCCTATACCGGCCCGATCACGAACAGCGGCACCATCACGATCGAGGGCAATGATAGCGCGGCCATCTGGCTCGGCGGCCCGCTCACCGGCAATCTCACGCAGGACGGCGCGATCTCGGTGATCGGCGACCGGTCGGTCGGCGTGCGGATCGACTCCGTCGCCGGCAATGTCCGCTTGGCCGGCACGATCAACGCGCAGGGCGAAGGCGCCGGTGCCGCGCGGATCGACGGGAACATTGCGGGCGCCCTCGTCGTCCAGGGGTCGCTCGCCAGCACCGGCTACCGCACCGTCACCGTGCCGTCCGACACCAGCAAGCTGGACGCGGACGATCTGCTGCAGGGCGGTCCCACGCTGGCCGTGGCGGGCGATGTCTCGGGCGGCATCATCTTCGCCGTGCCGCCCAAGGACACCAGCCCCACCGACAATGACGAGGACAAGGACGGAATCGACGACAGCAAGGAGGGCTCGGCCAGCGTCACCTCCTACGGCGCCGCACCCGCCGTCCAGATCGGCGCTGCCAGCCGAGACATCGCGATCGGCGCCGTCGCCGGCACGGGCACCGGCTTCGGCCTGATCGTCGACGGTGCGATTTCCGGCCAGGGCCTCTATTCGGGTGTGGACGCCACAGCGCTTTCGGTGGGCGGACTCGGCGGTGCCGTGACGATCGCGGGCGGCATCGGGGTGGCGGGCACGATCAACGCCACCTCGAACGGCGGCAACGCCACAGCGATCCGCATCGGCGGCGGCGCCACCACGCCGGAGATCCGCGTGTCGGGCAGCGTCTCCGCCACGGGCGGCAGCGCGGCCACGACGCGGACGGCGGCGATCCTGATCGACACCGGCGGCACCGTCGCCACGATCCGCAACAGCGGCGCGATCAAGGCGACGGCATCCGGCGCCGACGGCAATGCCGGCGCGATCCTCGATCGATCGGGCAACGTGCGCCTGATCGAGAATAGCGGCGCCATCTCCGCCACGGGCGCGCTCGCCACCTCGGATCGCAATGTCGCGATCGATCTCTCGGCCAACACGTCGGGCGTCACCGTGCGGCAGACGGCCGTGGCGGCGGGCATCGCCGCGCCCAGCATCGTCGGCGACATCCGCCTCGGCAGCGGCGACGACGTGCTGGATGTCGCGGACGGCAGCGTGAAGGGCAATGTCCGCTTCGGCGCGGGCACGAACCGCTTCGCTCTGTCCGGCGACGCCGTGTTCAACGGCACCGCCAGCTTCGGCGCGGGCAATGACAGCCTTACGCTCGCCGGCACCTCGGTCTTCACCGGCACGGCCGATTTCGGCGGTGGCGCCGATACGCTCACGATCGGCAGCACGGCCCGTTTCAGCGGCACGCTGCTGAACGCGCAGGGCCTCGCCGTCGCGGTGAACGGCGGCACGCTGGAGGCCGGACGCGGTACCGCGATCGGGTCGCTCGCGATCGGCAATGGCGGCACGCTGGCCGTCACGCTCGACAACAGCAGCGGCGGCCCCGCCTCGGTGATCCTGTCGAACATCGTGCAGGTGTCGGGCGACGCCTCGTTCGCGCAGGGCTCGAAGGTGTCGGTGAAGCTGGCGAGCGTCGCCAATGCCGAGGGCCGCTACACGATCCTGCGCGCGGGCACGCTGACGGGCGCCTCGAACCTGACGGCCACGACAGCCTTGCTGCCCTATATGTTCAAGGGTTCGCTCGCCACGGTCGGCACCACCGATCTCGCCGTCGACATCGTCCGCAAGTCGAGCGGCGAACTGGGCCTCAATCGTTCGCAGGCCTCGATCTATGACGCCGCCTATCAGGCGCTCGGCCAGGATCAGAAGCTCGGCGCCTCCTTCCTCAACATCACCGAGGGCGACACCTTTCGCAAATCCCTGCGCCAGATGCTCCCGGATCATGCCGGCGGCACGTTCGCGCTGGCGTCGCTGGGCTCGCGCGCCATGGGGCGCCTGCTCGCCGATCCGCGCGGCCCGTTCAAGGACGAGGGCCGCTGGGGCTATTGGATCAGCCAGATCGCGCTCAGCAGTTCGAAGAGCGTAGACGATACGGCCGGCTATTCGATCGACGGCTGGGGCCTCTCCTCCGGTGGCGAATACAAGACCGGCTTCGGCAATTTCGGCCTTTCGGTCGGCTATATCGCCGGGCGCGACAATGATCGCGGCACGGACAATGACGTCCACTCCAACCAGTGGGAACTCGCCACCTATTGGCGCGGCCACTGGGATGGCCTGCGCCTCTACGCCCGCGCCTCGGCCGCCCGGATCAATTTCAGCAGCACGCGCCGCTTCTCCGGCAATACCGGCACGGAGGGCGTCACCCGCGCCACCAAGGGCAAGTGGGATGGCGACATGGTCTCCGCCGCCGGCGGCGCGTCCTACGAGGTCGCGCTGGGATCCTTCTCGTTCCGCCCGATCGCGGCGGTCGATTATTATCGCCTGAAGGAGGACGGCCATAGCGAGACGGGCGGCGGTTCGGCCTTCGATCTCATCGCGGCCTCCCGCACCAGCGACGAACTCGCCGTCACCGGCAGCGTCGCCGCCGGCCTCGATTTCGGCGGCACCGATCAGGACAGCGGCTGGCTCCGCATCGAAGTGGAAGGCGGCCGCCGCCAGCTCGTCGGCGGTGCGCTCGGCGCCACCACCGCGCATTTCGCGGGCGGGCGGGACTTCACCCTCCTGCCGGAGGATCGCACCAGCGGCTGGGTGGGCAAGCTGCGCGCCACCGGCGGCAATTCGGTCTTCCGGATCGGCAGCGAGTTCAACGCCGAACAGCAGCAGGGCCGCGCCGCTCTGTCGCTGCGCGCCAACCTCCAGTTCGATCTGTAAGACCGGCGTGGACGCCGCGCCGGACGATATCCGGCGCGGCTGCGTGGCTTGGGTCCCGCCGCTTGTCGCGGCCACCGCGCTCGACGCGCCTCGCAGGCTTCGATACCCTGCGGCCATAAAAGGGCGGGAGCGGGCATTTGACAGGTTCTGAAGCGATCGACGCGGACCTCGGGAAGCAAACCCTCGCGAAGATCACCCGGCACCTGATGCCCATGCTCTGCGTGATGTATCTGATCGCCTATATCGATCGCCAGAACGTCTCATATGCGAAGCTGGAGATGGTGGACGCCCTCGGGCTTTCCGAAGCCGCCTACGGGCTGGGCGCCAGCCTCTTCTTCCTCGGCTATTTCCTGTTCGAGGCGCCCGCCAACATGATCCTGGCGAAGGTGGGCGCGCGGCTCTGGTTCGCCCGGATCATGGGCAGTTGGGGATTGGTGACGCTCGCTCTGGGCTTCACCCAGAATGCGGCGATGTTCTACATCCTGCGCTTTCTGCTCGGTGTCGCCGAGGCGGGCTTCTTTCCGGGCGTCCTCTACGTGCTGACGCTCTGGTATCCGCAGGCCAGACGGGCGCAGATGGTCGGCCTGTTCATGCTCGCCAGCGCCGTCGCCAATGCGGTGGGCGCGCTGATCGGCGGTGCGCTGCTCGGCCTCGACGGGCTGGCCGGGCTCGCGGGCTGGCAATGGGTGTTCATCGCCACCGCCATTCCGGCGATGCTGCTGGTCCCGCTGATCCTGACCAGACTGCCGGCCGGCCCCACCGAAGCCGCCTTCCTCGCCGAAGACGAGAAAAGGTGGCTGGCCGCCACGCTCGCTGGCGAGCCGAAGCCTCCCGCCGACGGGCCAGCCTGGCGCGCGCTGATCGATCCGCGCGTGCTGATGTTCGCGGCGCTCTACCTCGGCATGCCTCTGGGCGCTTACGGGCTGAGCTATTGGCTGCCGACGATCGTGAAAGGCTTCGGTGCGTCCAATCTCCAGAACGGCGCGATCAACATCCTGCCCTGGTTGTGCGTCGCCGTCGCCTTGTGGGCTGTGCCGCGCCATGCGGAGCGGCACGGCGCAAGCGTCTGGCACATCGCCGGCCCGCTGTTCTTGGCCGCGATCGCGCTGCTCGGCAGCGTGCTCCTGCCCGGCGTGGTGCTGAAATTCGGCTGCCTGTGCGTTGCCGCGGCGGCGATCCTGTCCGCGCAGCCCGTCTTCTGGAGCGTACCGCAGCGGCTGTTATCCGGCACGCACGCCGCCACCGGCCTGGCCGTGATCAACTCGATCGGAAATCTCGGAGGCTTCATCGCCCAGAATGCGGTGCCGGCGATCCATGACGCGACGGGAAGCAATCTCGCGCCGATGGCCGGCCTGTCGCTGGCCTTGCTGATCAGCGCGGTGGGGTGCCTGTTCGCGCTGAAGCCCTTGATGCCCGCCGCGCTCCCATCACCGCACTGACGTCCGCTGGCGATGCGTGGCACCGGAAGGTCGCGCATCGACAGAACCTGGCATGCGGCTCGGGCGCGCTTGTTTTCCCGCCATATCCCCCTTCGGAGCGCATGGCCCAGGCCGTGCGTTATGTTGCCAAACGGTTTCCACATCGGGGGCAAGCTTGGACATACCGAACGGCGGCGACGATCGCGAAACGAAGCTACTCGGCATACGCGCCCTGAAGATGGCGGCCTCGACCCACGCCTACGTGCGCGGCAACACGGCCCAATTCTATCGATGGCTCGCCCAATCGAAATTCGCCAAGGCTCTTCCGACAGGCCCCGCCGTCTGGATCTGCGGTGACTGCCATCTCGGCAATCTGGGCCCGATCGCGGACAGCGACGGCGATATCGAGATTCAGATCCGCGATCTGGATCAGACCGTGATCGGCAATCCCGTGCACGATTTGATCCGTCTGGGCCTGAGCCTCGCGACCGCCGCACGCGGCGCCAAGCTGCCGGGCGTCACGACCGCGCACATGATCGAGCAGATGGTCGAGGGTTATGATCATGCCCTTGCCCAGCGTCACGAAAGCGAGGATATCGAACCGAACGTCGTTCGCGCCGCGAAGCGCCGCGCCTGGGGGCGGCGATGGAAGCATCTGGCCGAGGAACGGATCGCGGACGTCACGCCGTCTATTCCGCTCGGCAAGAAATTCTGGCCGCTCGCGTCCGCCGAGCGAACCGCGATCGAGGCCCTGTTCGCGTCCGACCCGATCAAGTCGCTGATCCGGCAGCTCGATCGCCGCCACGCGCGCGATCGGGTGAAGCTGGTCGATGCGGCCTATTGGGTAAAGGGCTGCAGTTCGCTCGGCAACCTTCGATACGCCGCGCTCGTGGCCATCGGCGGCTCCAAGCGAAAGCCGGACGAATATGCTTTGTTCGACATCAAGGAGGCCGTCCCGTCCGTCGCGCCGGCCGCTCCGAAAGCGCGCATGCCGCGCGATAATGGCCTGCGCGTGGTAGCCGGGGCCGAAGCGCTGGCCCCTCATCTAGGATCGCGCATGAGCGCCGATCACGTGCTCGGCCGTCCGATCTTCGTCCGTGAATTGCTGCCGCAGGATCTCAAGATCGAACTCGATCAATTTTCAAGCGGCGAGGCGAAGAAGGCGGCGCGTCATCTGGCCTATATCGTCGGGCATGCCCACGCGCGGCAGATGGATCTCGCAACCCGCGGCTTCTGGCGGGCCGCCCTTGCCGAACGACGCGGCGGCACGATCGAGGCGCCGTCGTGGCTCTGGAACAGCGTGGTCGAACAGATCGGGCTGCACGAGGCAGCCTATCTGGAGCATTGCCGCCGCTTCGCGCTTTCGACAGCGGCGTGAGTTCGCTGTCGCACGCAAAGCGGATGGCGGACCGGCCATCCCCGCCTGCGGCCCTCAGCCGCGAAAACGTGCTTCCGACAGATCCAGCTCGCGCGTCAGCTTCTGGGCGGTCGCGCTGCCGATCTTCCGCGCCAGCGCCAGATCGCGGATCGCGATCCGCTCCGCCTTCACGCCGATGAGCCGATATTCACGCGCGAGCCGCTCCTCGATGCGCGAGGCGTCGGTCGGCTCCTGGCTGCGGCTCTCGATCCGCTCCCGATACAGATCCATGATCCGCGCGCCGGCCACCGCATAACGGTCGGCATTGCCATGATCCTCCGCCAGCTCATGCTGGCGCCTCTCGATGGCGCGGATCGCGGCTTCGGCGGCCGCAACGCGGGCGGCGTCTTCCTCGGCCTGCTTCGACGGTTCCGAGGGCATGGCCAGCCCCTTGAGGAGGGCGGGCAGCGCGATGCTCGCCAAGACGAGCGACACGATGATCACCCCGGCGGCGAGGAAGATCGCGAGGTCCCGCGCCGGAAACGGTGTTCCGTCGTCCAGCGCCAGCGGGAGCGTCAGGACGCCCGCCAGCGTGATCGCGCCACGTACCCCGGCGAATGACATGGCCGCGACCAGTCGCCAGTCCGGCGTCACCATGGCATCCCCGCGATACCGCTTGCGGTGGATCGTCAGCCGCAGCGACATCCAGACCCACACGAAGCGCAGGATCGCAAGGCCCGCGACGATCGCCGCGACATAGGCCGCCAGCCACCATGCCGAACCGTGCCCGGTGACGACCACCGTATGCTTCGCGCCGGCCAGAATGGCGGGCAATTGCTCGCCGAGCAGCACGAAGATGATGCCGTTCAGCGCGAACTGGATCGTATCCCACACCGAATTGCGGCGCATGCGCGTGACGGCCAGCGTCTGCCGGGAAATCTCCGCGAAGGTCATCGTCACGCCCGCGCCGACCGCCGCGAGAATGCCCGAGGCGTGGAGATGCTCGGCCAGCAGATAGGCGCCGAACGGGATCAGCAGGCTGACCAGGATCTGGGAGCCGGGATCCTCGCCCCAGCGCCGGTTGAACCAGGATTTCGCACCCGTCACGGCCAGCGTCACCGCGACACCGAGAACGAGGCCCGCGCCCGCGACCCACACGAAATTCAGCGCCGCCGCACCGGCCGAGAAGGTGCCGGTGAGCGAGGCGGCGACCGCGAAGCGCAGGCAGACGAGGCCCGACGCGTCGTTGAGGAGCGATTCCCCCTCGAGGATGTGCATCATGCGCTTCGGGATCGGCACCCGCGCCGCGATCGCCGAAACCGCGATCGGATCGGTCGGCGACACCACCGCCGCCAGCGCGAAGGCCACCGTGAGCGGCATGGCAGGGATCATCCAGTGGATGAAGACGCCCATGCCGACGACCGTGATCAGGACGAGGCCGAGCGCCAGTTCGACGACGGTCGGAATATCCTTGAGCAGTTCGTCCTTCGGAATGCGCCAGCCGTCGAGGAAGAGCAGCGGCGGCAGGAACAGCAGCAGAAACAGCTCGGGGTCCAGTTCCACGCGGTAGGAGGTGGACAGGCCGATCACCGCCCCGAGCAGGATCTGCACGAGCGGCGTCGGCAGCGAGATCGGCAACACTCTCGATATGCCCCCGCTGACGACGACAGCGAGCAGAAGGATGAGGACGACCGATACTGCTTCCAAAACGACACTCCGATTGATCGCCCCGAACGTAGCGAGCAAGTCCCGCCGCGCAACCGCCGGGCAACCGCCAGCAACGATTGGATGCGGATCGTACAAACGGGCCGGCCTTATAGGGTCGGCGGCCTATCCGGCCGGGCCGCCCCCTCCGCCGATCGTCCCGTGGCTCACGGCAATCGTCCAAGCCGGCCGGAGATCAGGAGATCAATTGCGATCCCAGTGCCTCGTTACGCCGTGATGCTGGCGTCGAACAGAGCATTGTCGATCAGCATTCCCATCGCGCGCCTGGCCGATCCGGCATCGCCGGCGGCCAGTGCGGCGAAAACCGCGTGATGATCCGGCATCGGATCGCGATCGCTCTTGTGGTCGTCGCGCGCGAAGCGGGTCGTCCATTCGACCGCGGCGGCGATCGAGGTCGACAAAGTCATCAACGGTTCGTTGCGCGTGGCGGTGAGAATGGCGAGGTGAAAGGTCTGATCGGCCGCGCGGCCGCGACTGTCGCGCAGACCGTAACGCTCCATTTCCTCCAGAGCATGCCCCATCCGCGCAAGCTCGCGCTCGGTGCGCCGCATGGCCGCCAGACCCGCCGCAGACGGCTCCACGATGCTGCGCAGTTCGAAGATGCTGTCGACGAAGGCCCGGCTGGGGCCCTCCTCGAACATCCAGCCGAGGACATCGAGATCGAGCATGCTCCATTTGGAGCGCTCGTTGACGAGCGTCGTGCTTTTCAGTCGATTCTGGATCAGCCCCTTGGCGGCGAGAATGCGCAGCGCCTCGCGATAGGCCCCCCGCGAGACGCCGTTCTCCGTACTGTAGCGCTCCTCGCTCAATAAGGCCGTGCCCGGCATCAGCCGACCGCTGACGATCGCGACGCCCAGTTCGTGCGCGATGCCGTGACGAACGTCGTCGGACCGGATGGGATGGCTGTGCCCCGAAGCTGCGGCTGGTCTCGTCATCGCCGGAAGATTGGTCAGCGGACAGCCAAGGTCAAGCGGACACCTCTTTTCGTCTGGTAGGACGAGAATTATCTGATTCTTGCCTTTTATTTCTACCTGAGAACGATCGTTGCAGAATCTGGTAGGACCAGATATCACCGCCATAAGGCCGCAAGAACGGCGATTCGGAGAGATGCAGGATCATGGGGTCAACCACCGCCTTCGAAGCACAGCCCGAGGCTCCCCGTCCGGCCGGGGCCAGCGGCAACGGCCACAACGCCGAGGACCGCTCGCCGGGCTGCGGCGCCACCCCGAACGATCGAGATCGGTTTTGCGAGCGCGGGATCGGGCGCGCGGAGAGGATCGGCGCGGCGGCTCCCGTCTCGCGTCAACATGCCCTCTCTCGCCCTGTCCGGGGCGCCGCGCGCGTGGCGATCGCGGCGGCGATCGCCAGCCTGTCCATCCCCGGCACGGCGGCGGCCCAGGCCATACCGCAGCGCATCGTCACGACGACCGTGCACGCCAGGACGCCGGACGGCGTGCTTCCCCCGGTGTGGCGCTTCTTCGGCGCCGACGAGCCCAATTACGCGACGATGAAGGATGGCGAGAAGCTGCTGGCGGAGCTTGGCAAGCTGCGCAAGGACGACGTCTTCTTCCGGGCGCACAATCTGCTCAACACCGGCGATGGAACAGCCGCGTTCAAATGGGGCAGCACGAACGTCTATACGGAGACGAAGGACGGCAAGCCGGTCTACAACTGGACCAACGTCGACCGCATCATCGATACCTATCGGGCGCAGGGCATACGCCCCTATCTCCAGATCGGCTTCATGCCCGAGGCGCTCTCGTCCGCGCCGCCCGGAACCCCCTATCGTCACAGCTGGCGGCCGGGCTTCGATTATAAATATATCATCGCCGGCTGGGCCTATCCGCCCAAGGATTACGACAAGTGGCGCGAGCTGGTCTATCAATGGACCCTGCACAATATCGAGCGCTACGGTCGCGCTGAAGTAGAGCGTTGGTATTTCGAGATCTGGAACGAAGCCAACGGGTGGTATTGGAAAGCCTCGTTCGACGAATTCTACAAGATGCACGATTATGCGGTGGACGGCATCCGCCGCGCGCTGCCGAATGCGCGGGTGGGCGGTCCGGATTCCGGCGGCTCCGGCGGCGCGTTCATGGACGGCTTCCTGCGCCATGTGACATCGGGCAAAAACTACGCGACCGGCCAGATCGGTACGCCGACCGACTTCCTCGCCTTCCATGCCAAGGGGCAGCCGACCTTCGTCGACGGGCATGTCCGCATGGGGCTTTCGACGCATCTCAAGGAGGTGAACAAGGGCTTCGACAAGACCCTGTCGGTCGCGCCCCTCGCCACCAAGCCCGTGATCATCGGCGAGAGCGATCCGGAGGGCTGCGCGGCCTGCCCCGGACCGGAAAACGCCTATCGAAACGGGACGATGTACTCCAGCTATACTGCGGCGAGCTTCGCGCGCATCTGGGAGCTGGCGGCACGGCGCCACGTCAATCTGGAAGGCGTGCTGTCCTGGTCGTTCGAGTTCGAGGATCAGCCGTGGTTCGCGGGCTACCGGCAATTGGCGACCAACGGCGTCGATCTGCCCGTGCTCAACGTCCTGCGGCTGTTCGCCAAGCTGGGGACGCAGAAGCTAGCCGCGACGAGCGACGGCCAGTTGCCGCTCGATCGCGTGATGGCGGACGGCGTGCGCGGGCCGGCTGATGTCGGCACGATCGCCACGCGCACCGCCGACGGCAAGATCGCCGTGCTGCTCTGGCATTATCATGATGACGATGTGGCGGGGCCGAGCGCCGCCGTTCGCCTCTCGATCGACGGCATCGCGCGCGTCGCAGCCCCGACAGCGACGATCTGGCGCGTCGATTCCGATCATGCCGACGCCTTCACCGCCTGGAAGAAGATCGGATCGCCGCTCAATCCGGATTCGGATCAATATGCCGCGCTGGAAAAAGCGTCCGCGATGCGGCCGGAGCCGCTGAAGCTTTCGCCGCTCAAGCGGGGAACGGTGGACATGTCGATCGATGTGCCACGGCAGGGCGTGGCGCTGGTGATCCTTGATGCGCGCTGAGCGCCTCGACAGCCACGCCGCTTTGCCGCCCCGCTCCTGGGGAATCGCACTGGTCGTCACGGTCGCGATCGCGATCAGCTACCTCGATCGCCAGACATTGCCCTGGGCGATCGCGCACATCCAGCGCGACATCCCTATCGGCAATCAGGCCAAGGCGCTGCTCGATTCCGCCTTCCTCGCCACCTATGGCCTCATGTATCTGGGCGGCGGATGGCTGCTCGACCGGATCGGAACGCGCGCCGGCTTCGTCGTCATCATGGCCTTCTGGTCGCTGGCATGCGCCAGCCATGGCCTCGCCGGCGGGATCGCGGCTCTCATCGTCAGCCGGCTGCTTCTCGGCATCGGTGAAGGCGGAGGATTTCCCGCGGCGACCAGCGCGATCGCCGAATGCTTTCCCGCCTCCAAACGCGCGACGGCGATGGGCATCGTCAACGCCGGCACGTCCGTCGGCGCGGTGATGGCGCCGCCGCTGATCGCCCTCCTCCTCGCACGGGCGGACTGGCTGGGGCTGGCCAGCTGGCGGTGGGTGTTCTTCGTCACCGGCGCGATGGGGCTGGCCTGGGCGATATGGTGGGGCCTGCTCTATCGCGACCCGCCGCACGCTCCCGCTACGGACGAGGGCGCCCGCCCGCATACGCTGCGCGTGCTGCTGGCGCGACGGGAGGTGGCAGGCGTCGTCGGCGCCAAGTTTCTGAGCGACGGCGCCTGGTATTTCTATCTGTTCTGGCTGCCCAAATATCTCTTCGACACTTACGGCTTCGATCTGAGACAGGCGGCGACGCTCGGCTGGATCCCTTACGCCGCCGCCGGCATCGGCAGCATCGCGGCCGGTTTCCTGTCCAGCCGGCTTCTGGCGCGCGGCATGTCCGTGAACGCCGCGCGCAAGATCGCGCTCGGGCTGTGCGCGGCCTGCATGCCCTGGGTCATGCTGGTGCCGCACGTGGGATCGGTCGGACTGGTGCTGGCGATCTTCAGCCTCGCCTTCTTCGGCCAGCAGGGCTGGTCGACCCTGATCATGACGCTGCCGACCGACATGATCCCGCAGGCGGCGCTTGGCCGGCTCGCGGGGCTGGTCGGCATGGGCGGCGCGTTCGGCGGCATCGTCATGGGGCAGGCCGCCGGCTGGGCGCTGGACCATGGATATGGCTACGCGCCGGTCCTCGCCGTGGCCGCCTCGCTCCACGTCCTCGCCTTCGCGCTGATCTGCCTCAGCATTCCGCTCATCAAACGTCTCGACCTAGAAGGGGCTCTCTCTTGAAGATCACCGAAATCCGCACCCGCGTCGTGCAGTGGAAAGGCAAGACCCAGCCGCTGCCGCCCCATTTCTGCACCAATCCGATGGATCTGGTCGCCCCGCTGCTGTCCCCGGGAACGATGGGGAGCTTCGCCTTTCACGGCTGGCTGATCGTCGAGATATTCACCGACAAGGGGTTGGTCGGCATCGGCAACGCCGCGCTCGCTCCCCTCGCCGCGAAACAGCTGATCGACAGCCACCTCGCCCCCCTGCTGATCGGCCACGATCCCTGGGACACCGACTTTCTGTGGCAGCACATGTATCGCAAGACGATGGCGTTCGGCCGCAAGGGCGTCGTCATGGCCGCGATCTCGGCGATCGACATCGCGCTGTGGGACATCATGGGCAAGGATGCGCGCCAGCCCTGCTTCCGCCTGATGGGCGGGCGCACCAAGCCGCGCATCCCGGTCTATGCGAGCCGCCTCTATTCCATCCCGCTCGACGAACTCGCCGCCGAGGCCGCGCGCTACAAGGAGCAGGGCTATCGCGCGATGAAGCTGCGTTTCGGCTGGGGCCCGGACGATGGCGCCGCCGGCATGGCGCGCAATGTCGAGCTGATCCGCACGGTCCGCGAAACGGTGGGCGACGAGATCGACGTCATGGCCGACGCCTACATGGGCTGGAGCCTCGATTATGCGAAGCGGATGATGCGGCTGATCGAGCCGTTCAACCTGCGCTGGTTGGAAGAGGCGATCATCCCCGATGACATCCACGGCTATCACGAACTCCGGCGCTTCGGCACCACGCCGATCGCCGCCGGGGAGCATGAGTTCACCAGCTACGGCTTCCGCCAGCTGATCGAAGCGCGCGCGCTCGACTATATTCAGTTCGATACCAATCGCGTCGGCGGTCTGACGGCCGCCCGCAAGATCCAGGCGCTGGCCGAGGCGCACTCGATCCCGGTCGTCCCCCATGCCGGACAGATGCACAATTACCATGTCGTGATGGCGAGCCTGAACTCGCCCATCGCCGAATATTTCCCGAAGGTGGACGTCGAAGTCGGCAACGAGCTGTTCTGGTACATCTTCAAGGGCGAGCCGGTCGCGCAGGACGGCTATATCAGCCTGTCGGACGACGTGCCGGGCCTCGGGCTTGAAGTCGACGAGGCCGCCCTGGCTCAGTTCGAGGTGACGGAATGACCGCGCTCAAGGTCGCCGTCCTCGGGCTTGGCATCATGGGCGGCGGCATGGCCCGGAGCCTGCTGGCGGCCGGGTTCGAGACCGCCGTCTGGAACCGCTCGCCGGAGAAAGCGGATGCTCTCGCGGCGATCGGTGCGCGGAAGGCGGAAACGCCGGCGGACGCCGCGCGCGGCGCCGACATCGTGATCGCGATGCTGGCCGATGACGATGCCTCCCGGCGGGCCTGGCTCGCGGAGGCGGACGGCGCGCTCGCCGCGATGCAGGACGGCGCGATCGCCATCGAGGCGAGCACGCTGACCACCGGCTGGGTGCATGCCCTGAAGGAGCGGATGGACGCGCGGGAAATGGATTTCCTCGATGCGCCCGTGACCGGTAGCCGCCAGCAATCGGCCGAGGGCAAGCTGCGCTTTCTGGTCGGCGGCGATCCGGCCGCGCTGGAGCGCGCCGCGCCCGCCTTCGCTGCGATGGGCAGCGAAGCCGTCCATCTCGGTCCGACCGGCAGCGGCGCGACCCTGAAGCTGGTCAACAATTTCCTGTGCGGCGTGCAGGTGGCCAGCCTCGCCGAAGCGATCGCGATGATCGAGCGCAGCGGTCTCGACGTGCGCCGCTCGGTCGAGATTCTGGCGGGCGGCGCCGCCGGCAGTCCGCTGGTCGGCGCATTGTCCGCGCGGATGCTCGACCGGTCCTATGAGCCGCATTTCCTCGTCCCGCTGATGGCCAAGGATCTGGCCTACGCGCACGCCACCTTCGCCGAGGCCGGCATCGACCTGCCCAGCGCCGTCGCGGCCAGGGCCCGCTTCGATACGGCAGCCGATGCCGGACACCATGACAGCGACATCGCGGCCATCATCGAACCGCTGAGGCGCGGATAAAGACCACCCGCTTCCAACCAAATCAAAATCAAATTCAGGAGGGGAATTTCAACATGAGAAGCACATCCTTGAAGCTGGCGGCATTGCTGTCGACCTCGCTGGCGCCCTGCCTCGGCAGCGCGCCCGCTTTGGCGCAGGCCGCTCCAGCGGCCACCGATGCCGCGCCGGCAGCTACGGGCGACGCGCCGGCGCCCGCATCGGACATCGTCGTCACCGGCTCCCGCATCGCCCGCAAGGGCTTCGACGCGCCGACGCCCGTCACCGTCGCGGATTCCCAGGAACTCAAGCTCTCCGGACAGGTCAATGTCGAGCGCTCGCTGCTCGAACTGCCGCAGGTCACGCTCGGCGGCACCAACGCCTTCTCCAACCAGGTTTCGGCGACGGGTGGCGGCTTCGCCGATCTCAATCTGCGCGGCCTCGGCTCGAACCGCAATCTGGTGCTGGTCAACGGCCGCCGGTTCGCGATCGTCAATCCATCGCAGATCACCGACGTCAACACGATCCCGCAGGACCTGATCGAGCGCGTCGAGATCGTCACCGGCGGATCGTCGGCGGTCTATGGATCGGACGCGATCGCGGGCGTTTCGAACTTCATCCTGAAAGACCATTTCACGGGGCTGAAGGCCCGGTCCCAGGTCAATCTGGTCCAGCATAGCCGCACGCCGACGTTCAGCGCCGATCTGACGGGCGGTGTCGATTTCGCGGAGGGTCGCGGCAATGTCGCCGTTTCGCTCAACTATCTGAACCGCAAGGCCAATACGCGCGGCGACTTCAAATGGTCGCCCTTCAGCTACAATCTCGGCGAGAGCTGCGTCGTCGCCGGCACCGGCACGGCGACGCTTCCGGGCCAGGCGCTGGCCGTTCCTGCCGGGCAGACCTGCCAGCAGGCCGGCGGAATGGTCGGCTACATCTTCTCCGGCAGCAACGACATCCCGAACGGTCGCATCTACGGCCTTCCGGCGTCCGGCGGGCCCAATGCGGCGCTCAACGCCGCTTATGCGGCAGCGGGCGTCGCGGGCTTCAACAGCACGGGCATCACCTTCAACGATGCCGGCACCGTCGCCCGCCCCTACGCCAGCCCTGCCGACAGCTACAACATCAACAGCTTCAATTCGCTGCAGAACGGGCAGCGTCGCTACATGGGCAATGCGTTCGCCCATTTCGACGTGAGCGACGCGCTCAAGGCCTACGGCGAATTTCATTTCAGCCACAACCGCGTCTTCTCGCAGGTCGCGCCCGTCAACTACAGTTCCCCATTCCTCCTCAACGTCGACAATCCCTATCTCTCGCCGCAGATGCAGACCATCCTGCGCCTGCTGGATTCCTCCGAAAGCGGACGAACGACGATTTCGCAGGGGCCGACGAGCTTCTCGACCACGCCGAACGACGGTCTGGCGGTCGTCAGCCTGGCGCGCCGCTTCGCCGAGGTCGGCGCACGATCCCAGATCAACACCCGTAACGTCTATCGCGGGATGATCGGCTTTCGCGGCGACATCGGCAGCGTGTCGGACAATTTCCTCACCGACCTCAAATATGATGCTTATTATTCGCTCTCGCGATCGTCGGAGACGATCAAGGTCTTCAACGGCGTTTCCAAGACCGCTTTCCAGCAGAGCCTCCTGCGCGGGACGGGTGGCGCCTCCCCCCTGTGCAACATGTTCGGCCAGAATCTGAGCGCGGCATGCGTGGCCACGATCCGGACGGACGCCGAGGCGACCACCAGGGCCAAGCTCCAGGTCGGGCAGGCCAGTCTCGCCGGCTCGCTCCTTCCCCTGCCGGCGGGCCCGATCGGCTTCTCGATCGGCGCGGAATGGCGCAAGACCGACGGACGTTTCCTGCCCGGCCCCAATCTCGTCGCCGGCGACGTCGCCGGCTATGCGGCGATCCTGCCCACCACGGGCAGCGTGACGGCCAAGGAAGTGTTCGGAGAAATCCGCGTGCCGTTGATCCACGACACGTTCCTGATCAAGTCGCTCTCCGCCAATGCGGGTGCCCGCGTCTCGGATTATTCGCTGAGCGGCGTCGGCACGGTGACCACCTATTTCTACGGTCTCGAATGGCAGGTGACGCGGGATCTCAATTTCCGAGGCCAGTATCAGCGCGCGATCCGGGCTCCCAGCGTCGGCGAGCTTTTCGCCGGACAGGTCAACAATTTCGCGAACGCCAATGATCCCTGTTCGAGCCGCGCGGCGACGGCACAGCAGACCGCCGAAGTGCGCGCGCTCTGCGTGGCGACGGGCGTGCCGGCCGCCAACGTCTTCACCCTGGCCGTCCAGCCGCAATCGACGGTGTTCGTTCTGTCCGGCGGCAACCCGAATCTCGATGCCGAGAAGGCCAAGACGTACACGGCCGGCCTCGTGTTCACGCCGCACTTCATTCCGCGCCTGAGCCTCAGCATCGATTATTATGATATCGCCGTCAGCGGCGCGATCGGCCAGCTCGGCGGCGGCGTGCAGAACATCATGAACCTCTGCTATTATGTCACGAAGAACGCCAGCAGCAGCTATTGCAATGCCATTCCGCGCAACGCGACGACCGGCGAGGTTCTGATCTCGGCGCCGATCCAGGCGCTGAACGCGAACACCGGCGGCATCAAGACGAGAGGCATCGATTTCGGGCTGGCCTACAGACTACCTCTCAACACCGGGTTAGGCCTCGCGCCGACGAGTTCGTTGGCAATACGGTCGACATTCTCCCGCTTGTTGAAGTTTAACAACACGCCCGTTCAGGATCTTCCTGTTGTCAATGAATGCGTGGGTTCCTTTGGAAATAGCTGTGGTGATCCCAAGCCGAAATGGCGTGGTTCGAACCGCGTGACATGGAGCGTGGGCGATTTCACCCTGAGCCTGCAGCATCGCTATATCGGGCCGGTCACCACCGATCGCTATCTAGTGCCGCTGCGGCAGGGCTCGGCGACGACACCCTCGCTCGCGACGCTCGCCTATCCGCGGATCGGTGCGCAGAATTATTTCGATCTGTCGTTCACACTGCTCGTTGCCAAGCGCATGGAAATCTACGCGGGCGCCAACAACCTGGCCAACCGCGACATGCCGAACATCACGTCGCCCGGCTTCTACGATCCGATGGGTCGTGAGCTCTTTCTGGGCGTCTCGGTCAGCTACTGATCGCGGGCCGCCGCTTCGTCCGCCGCGCCAGACAGCGGCGGACGGAGACGGTCGGTCACACGTCGTCGTTGCGCGCTGCCTCGGATCGTTCCACGCACCGTGCCCGTCTTGTCGATGAGGAATTCGTCATGGCCATGGATCGCCGCGAAGTCGTTCAAACCGGCCTGGTCGCCGGACTGGCGGCCTGTCTGCCGTCGTCGCCGTCACTGGCGCGCGCCGAGGCGCCCGGCCAATCCGGGGCCTCGCTCGGCGTCTGCTATTATCCCGAACAATGGCCGCGATCCTATTGGGCCGACGACGCCGCCGAGATGGCGCGGCGCGGCATCACCTTCGTCCGCATCGGCGAGTTCGACTGGTCGCTGATCGAGCCGGAGGCCGGCCGTTTCGACTGGCAGTGGCTGGACGAGGCGATGACGACCCTCGGACGGGCGGGGCTGAAGGTCGTGATGGGCACCCCGACCGCGACGCCCCCCAAGTGGCTGGTCGATCGCTTCCCGGACATCCTGCCCGTCGCGGAGGATGGCGCGGTCCGGAATTTCGGATCCCGCCGCCATTGCACGCTTTCGAGCGAGAGATACTGGGCTGAAAGCCGCCGGATCGTCTCGGCGATCGTCGAGCGCTATGGTCGCCATCCGGCGCTGGCCGGCTGGCAGATCGACAACGAACTCGGTTGCCATGACACGGTGATGTCGTGGGGGCCTGTCGACCTTGCCGCCTGGAAGCGCTGGCTCGTCAAAAAATACAAGACGATTGCAGCGTTGAACGAAGCCTGGGGCACCAGTTTCTGGTCGATGCAGCTCACCACGTTTGACGAGGTGATTCTGCCCGTCCGCGCCGTGACGGAAACGGCGCCGGCCGCGCGCATGGATTATCGCCGCTTCTCCTCCGAACAGCTCGTTGCCTATGCCGCCATGCAGGGTGCGCTCATCCGGGCGGGCTCGCCGGGCCGGTTCGTCACCACCAACGCGATGGCGTTCTTTCCGGATTTCGATCATTTCGCGCTGGGTCGCGAAGTGGATTTCATGAGCTGGGACTCGTATCCGCTCGGTCACACCGCCGAATATCTGAGCGAAGAGTCCGAGCTGCGGCGCTATGCGCGCACCGGCCATCCGGACGTCCCGGCTTTCAACCATGATCTGATGCGGGGCGCCTCGGGTGGTCGCGCTTTCTGGATCATGGAGCAGCAGCCGGGGCCGGTGAACTGGTCGCCCTGGAATGGCGTGCCCGAACCGGGCATGGTCCGGACCTGGATCTGGGAGGCTTTCGCGCATGGGGCCGCGACGGTCAGCATGTTCCGGTGGCGACAGGCGCGGTTCGCTCAGGAGGAGATGCATGCGGGCCTCAACCGCCCGGATCGGAAGATCTCGCCCGGCGGGATCGAAGCGGAGCAGGTCCATCGCGAACTGGTCCGCCTGGGGCCTCTGCGGCCCGCGGGACGGGCACCGGTCGCGCTGATCTTCGATTATGAAAGCGTCTGGTACGCCAAGGTCCAGCCGCAGGGCGCGGATTTCAACGCGACGCTGCTGGCCTTCGCTTTTTATTCGGCGCTGCGTCGGCACGGTTTCGACATCGATTTCGTGCCGCCGGGTGCTTCGCTGGAGGGCTATCGCCTGGTGGTCGCCCCGATGCTGGCCATGCCGCGTCCCGATGCCGTCGCCGCGCTGGCGGCGAGCAAGGCCGTCACACTGTTCGGCCCGCGAACGGGCTCCAAGACGCCCGACGTCCATATCCCCGACGATCTGCCCCCGGGCCCGCTGCAGGGTCTGTTGCCGATGAAGGTGACGCAGGTCGGCTCGATGCGGCCGGGGCTGACCGAAAAGGTGGAAGGCGACGGGCTGGCCGGGCACATCGTCCACTGGCGCGAATGGCTGGAGACCGATCTGCCCGCGCTGGCGACGTTCGCCGACGGGGAAAAGGCCGTGGTGGCGGCCGGACGGCATATCTATGTCGCGGGTTGGCCGGACGCCGGGCTTCTGGACGGCCTGGTTGCCCATGCCGCACGCATGGCCGGGCTGGCGCCGATCGCGCTGCCGGCCGACGTGCGCGTGCGCCGAAGGGGCGATCTCATGTTCGCGTCCAATTATGGCGCGACCGCCCAGCCGGCGCCGGCACAAGCCGGGGCCCGGTTCGTGCTGGGCGAAGCGACCATCGCCCCGCACAGCGTATCTGCATGGCGGATATCGTGAGCGACAGCGGCTTGCTGCGCACGGTTACCTAGCGGCGTTACCTCGATGCGGCCGGCTGCCTCGCCGGCCCGCCCGGGCAACGCGACCAGCCCCCAAATTCCACTGATGACCGCTTTAGGTCTGGTAGCTTTCCAGAAGGAGTGGTGGGCCCGGAGCCCACCGAAGCGTTGATGTAAGATCTTGAAGAAAAAACCAAATTCTGCCCAAGACCTGAGCGATACCCCCAATTCTACCCCTACCCCGCTTTTGGGGTATTGATTTGGCGGCATTTCCGCTTCGGTTCAGCAAGTTATCCACTTGCTGCCCCATATTCGCAGCCTAGCGGGCTAGGTTGCGAATTTCAACGTTTTCGGAGCCGATTTCGCACCTAGGGACAAGCGTTATTGGTGAGAAACCAACGCCTCGACGACCTCAGTCACAAACGCCGGTAAACCGTCATTGAACGGCCAATTCTATAAAGGCTCCAACACATCGCCGGCGGTGGCAGCGGGAAACCGCGCCTCTTCGATGCCATGTTCGATGAGCGCCTGACGCAGAAGCGCGACCGGCTCCTCTCGCGCTTCGTCGGTCAGCTGGAAACCGCCCCAGTGAATGCCGATCGCCAGCCGGGCTTCCAGATCCAGCATGATCCGAACGGCGTCATCCGGATCCGTGTGTTGGGCAGCCATGAACCAGCGCGGGGCATAGGCTCCGATCGGCAGCAACGCGATGTCGGTTGGGCCGTAATCCGCCCGCATCGCGCGGAAGATGGCGCCATTGCCATAGCCGGTATCACCCGCGAAATAGACCTGGCCCGCGATCGACCGGAGCATGAACCCGCCCCAAAGCGCCATACGGCGATCGCCAATGCCGCGTGCCGACCAGTGGTAAGCGGGCACGATCGCGGTCCGCGCCATCCGTCACCGCTATGCGATCGCCCCAGTCGCCGGCCGCGAGGCGGGCATCAGGTATCGCCGCCCGGACGATCGTGTCGTTGCCAAGCGGATGGTCGGAATTGAAGAAGCGAAGTCCGTCGAAATGGTCTGAGACCGGGCCGTCATAGTAACGATTGCGAGAGGGCATGCTGTTGTCGGCCTTTTGCGTTTCATTCCAAATGGGGCGCCCAAGGTCGATCGCCAGCGCCTTACAGCGATCGTCAAAAGCGCATTGAAAAATCCAGATATGGAGTTATATCTCTCGATATGGAGAATGCAGCCCTCTTAGCCGAACCTACCGGCGCGATCGGTGCCGTTCGCCAGCGCGACCCGGCCGTCCGCAAGCGTATGTCAGCTCCCGCAATGCGAACCTTTTTCGCAATCGCCAAGGCATGGAGCCTGAGCGTGGACGAGCAGCGCGGCTTGCTCGGCTGGCCTGCGACCTCGACCTTCCACAAATATAAAGCGGGCGACGTTTCACAGCTCAGCTATGATATGCTGACGCGCATCTCGCTGGTGATTGGCATCTACAAGGCGCTCCATATTCTCTACGAGGACGCACTGGCCGATCGATGGCCGAAGCTGCCGAACAGCAACGATCAATATGGTGGCCACCCGGCGCTTGCCTTCATGATCGAGAACGGGATCGACGGCCTCCACCGTACCCGACGCCTGCTCGACGCACGGCGCGGGGGCTGGAATTGACGCCGCCGGTCACGCACTTCACGCTCAGGGATACGCATCGCCTGATCCCAAGCCGATTTCCGCCGACCGGCATTCTCGACGTTGTGACGCTGCCCGAGGATCTCGAACTGATGTTCGAGCTGGAGGGCTGGACCAACGACCGGATCGCCGCGGAGCTCGGGATCATCCGCATGCTGCCCGCCAACGAATGGGTGGTGGGACGCCCGCACGCGACGGCGATCATGGCGGCCTTCTGCCACCCTGCCCCCAACGGAGGCCGGTTCAACACGGCCGATCTCGGTGCCTGGTATGCCGCTTTCGATCTGGAGACGGCTCTCGCGGAATCGACCTATCATCGCACCAAGGAGCTGGCCGAGGTTGGCGTGTTCGAAACCGCTGTTCAGATGCGGCAATATCTTGCGGATTTCGACACCGATTTCCACGATGTGCGCGAGGACGAGCCGTTCTTCGCCCCGCTTCATGATCCAGAAAGCTGGACGGCGTCGCAGCGTCTGGGCACTCAGCTTCGGCGCTCGGGATCGAACGGCATCGCGTTCCGTAGCGTGCGTCACGCGGGTGGCGAATGTCTCGCCTGCTATCGCCCTCGTCTGGTGTTTGACGTCCGACCGGCTGGCCATTTCGAATATCGGTGGCGTGGATCACCGACACCAGAAATAACCCAGCTGGCCGCAGCGTAACCGTCATCCGACGGGAGTTATCAATAGCGGACGCCCTTTACTTCTCTGTGCTTTTCGAGCCGATTAACCGGCCATCCCTGAGAGGATTTAGTAATCGAACGTTAGGGGCTCACGGCGACGCAGGCTCACGCGCGATGGAAGGGGAAGGTCTGCCTTCCCCTCGGACGTGAGCTGCGCCGTTCGGCAGCAGAAACAAGCGCAGTTTCCCTGGAGCACCGCTTCCTCATCATCCGCCTCATGCTGGTGACCAGGCACCTAGAAGCTCGTCGCATTCAGCCTTAGCGTGCCGGGCAACGCTACATACCACTTCTTGACCCGCAACTGGACGTCCAGGCAGCTCTGCCCGCTCCCCAACTCCAGCCATTGGCTCATGTCGATCACTCGGCCGCTTTCATCGATCCGGATCGACGGCCGGAACATCCCGGAAGGGGTGAGAAGCGGTTCAGCGGGTTCGGGGCCACCGGTCACCTGACCGGCGACCCGCACGGTGCAAAGCACGCCCGATCAGGCGAAGGTGAACACCGCCTTCCTGCGGCTTCGCATCACACCGCCGATCATGCCAAAGCCGCCGACCATCATCGCCCAGGTCGCAGGCTCCGGCACCGCGCCGGACACGCCGCGGATCGTCAAAGTGTCTCCGGAGACGAGCGAAAACACGACATCGCCCGACAGACCGAGCTGGCTCATGTCCACATTGCCCAGCGTCATGGACGCGCTGAGCGGGCTACCGCTCACATAGGCGGCCGGAAGATAGATCCCTGTACCATCAAAGAAGATAGCGTCCCCGGAGGTTTGGGTAGCCAGGAAAGACTCTCCGGTGCCCCATTGGGAAGGCCCAAGAAGCGGCGTGTACAGCGTCTGCGGAGCCTGCCTCGCTCCAATCGAGAATATCTTGTCGGCCACGCCTATGCCGGCGGACGCACCACTGAGCCAGCCCGTGCCTGCACTCGATCCGCTCAGATCGAGCGAGCCCGACAAATTGATCGAGACATCCGAATTGACTTGTTGGACGGTCACCACGACGGCGGCGCCTGCAGGCGAAGCCGCGACGAGGAGTGCCAAAAGACCCAGATAAGCCCTGCGCATGATTTCAGCTCCGCTATTCATTTAACATCCACTCGATGGTCGGCCGCGCATCCTGATCGGATTCGGTAACGGTTTGCGCCTTCTTCTTTCGGCGGTGCCCGTCGTCACGGCATCAGACATCGATCCCGCGACGTCATCGGATCCATTGTGAGGCTGGTTTGCAGGCCTGTCCGAAGGCGGTGGCCGTCGGGCGCTCACTCTGATTGCTCGACGCCAGCCGATCCGATCAGGCGAAACGGACCGCGATGGTCCTGCGCCGTATCGCCGCCCCGATCACGCCGAAACCGCACAGCATCATCGCCCATGTCGCCGGCTCGGGAACGTCGGACGCCGCAGCGGGCGCTGCGAGGTAGAGGTTGGTGACGACCGGTTCGATGCCGGCCGGCCAGTTGCGGACATAGACCTGCAGATCGGTCAGCTTTTCGGTGGAGATATAGCCGACGAAGTTCGTGCCGGGTGCCAGCGTCAGGCCGTGGCCCAGCCCGAGATTGATGTCGGACCCCTGGACCACCAGTTGTGCCGAGGAACTGCCGAGCTCACCGACGAAGACGCCGGCCGCGTTCACGCCGCTCGCGAAACCGGAAAAATCCAGATAATTGCCGGGCGTGGTTTCGCGCCGGCCGGCTGTCACGGGAACGGTCGTCAGGGCGTAATTCCCGCCGGTTCCCGTGCGCGCGAGCGTGCTCAGTTCGCCCGTATTGAACTTGATGCTGCTGGCGGTGTAGCCGAGATCTCCTGCAGAACGGACGATCGATCCGCCGAGGCTCGTGCCGAGCGTATCGAAATTGTCCTCCCGCGCCGTCTCACCAAGTGCTGCGAGCGCAGCGGTGAACTCCGCCTGGGTCGTATACATGGTCAGTGTACCGATGGTGGTGACGGTCGCCTGGGCTGACATGGCCAAGCCGGTCGCGACCGCCACCACACAAATCGAACGCAACATCGCAGCACTTCCCCCTCAATGCGGCGATCACATCGCCCCCGGGAAGCCGCCTAGCTCCGAATTGTTTGCTTGATATTTGGTTAACCATAAAATTCTCAAGCGAAGGAATTACGCCCCATCAGACGGCGGCGCTCAGCCCGATGGCGCGAGCGACGACGTCCGGCACGGCCTGTTCGCCGTGTATGCCCACGGCATGCGCGATCAGACCTCGCACGACATTCGCACGAGCCTCGCTGTGAACGATCTGTCTCGCCGATGTGAACCAGGAATATTCGATCGCATTCGCCGCCCCCGTCGGGCCGATATCCGCAAGCGCATTTGCCGAAGCTGCCGGCAGCGGTCGGTCATGGGGCAGGAACGTCCATCGCATCATCAAGGCGATGTGCGAAGGGACAGGCGGGGACAGGTCGACCTGCGCCAGCGCGATATCGAGCGCGGCACGCCTTCCCGCCGCGAGGAGGGCGACGCACTTCATCGCCCTGATATGCAGCTGGAAGTCGCGCCCATGGTCCCGCGCGATGCCCTGATCGAAGAACCGCACCGCCTCGTCGAACCGGCCGCGCGCGCAGCGCAACTGCCCCATGAGCGCGAAAGAGCCAGTCGGATCTCCCGTTCGGGCAAGCGCACGTTCCGCCAGATCTTCCGCCAGCCCCAGATGCCCGCGATCGAGGAAATAGAGCAATTTGGCGGCTGCGAACATGTGCAGCGGATTGTCTTCAGCTGCTGGCAGAAACTCCAGCACCGTTGCTTCGATCTCGCGTTCGATCCGTCGGCGCTCGCCCAGACCGACGGATTCAAACGGGCTCGCGATGGTGAGGCGCGAAAAGAGGTGAAAGCACCACTGGAAGGCGAGGTCGGGATTACGGGGATCCCGCGCCCTTTCGCTGGCCAGATCCGTTCCGCCCGCCCAACGCGGGTTCGCGCCGAGCAGGACGATCGATGCCTCCTGCCGGTGATCATCGGTCGGCCCACCCGGCGTCAGGCCGAGAGCTGTGGAGGCGTCGCGAAGCGCGCGCCGCAGAGCTGCCAGCGCGGAACCCGAGATCTTCTCAGCGTCCGCCGCGACGTTGGAAGCGTCACCCGGGTCAAGGTCCAGTGGAAAAGACGCAACGATCCGCCTCGACGGCATCTCCCGCAACGTGACCAGGCAGCTGGCCGCATCTTGGTCCGCCTGGAGGTTGAGATGCAGAAGATGGCGAACCTTGTCTTCGGTGCCCGGATGCCAGTCCTCGCCAACGAAAATCGCCTTTTCGGGGGCCATGCCTGCACCGATCGCTTCGTGAAGCCTTGGGATCAGTGTGGATGCGTCTCGGCTCACGGAACGACCGTCGGAACGAAATTGTGTTGTGACAGCCAACACGGCATCGACGACTTGCGCCGGTGTCGGCGTCGCTACCCAGACATAGCCCTCGCCATAGCGGGTATGGATGAAAGTCGGCGATTTGCGATCGTCGCCAAGCTTGGACCTGAGCCTGTTGACGAGGAAATCGATATAACGATCCGAGCGGTCCTCGTCCTCCGTGACCTCGTCCAGCAGTCTGCTCCGGGTCAGGAGCCGGTTCGGACTGCCCGACAGCGTCAGCAGGATGGCGCGCTCATTCCGGGTGAAGTGGACCTTCGTGCCATCTCGCATCGCGAACAGACACTCTTCGTCGAGCAGGAGATCGCCGTACTGGGTACCACGCCCTTCGTTCACTACCGTCGCCACCTGCCGGCTCCACGCTGACCGACTCACGCCTCCACGGTAGCCGGATGGTCGACGATGACGACCCTAACCGGCCGGTAATGCGTCCCTTTTCTGCGAGCAAGCGGCGCCTCCCCATGCGATTGCGGCTGCTCGCTGCGATCCGTTCATTCACGTGCGCATATGCGCCGGCTGGTTCCGGCTATAATGTGAGCGCTTCTTGATGACCGAAACTGGTCCAAAGCCGCCCTGCCCCCACCCGTCAGCGACGACCCATAAGTCGCCATTCAAAACCTGATCCGCCGTTCCCAACTTCAGCCATTCATTCATCTTGGCGCGACGAGCGATTGAGCCGCTGCAATCGGACAGCTGGATGTCCAAGGCGGGACGTTCGGGAATGTCAGCTTCTGGCAAAATCTCGAGAGTGCTGAAGGTCCAATTTGACGAGCCGGGTCGTTTTCTTCTCCGAACCTATGACCCGGCGTCGAGAGGCACTCGCTGCGGCTGGCCACTGTAGCGGATTTCCCGTCCAGCGGTTTCCCCAATGCCGGTCCCCGTGCCTGGCCTCACTACCACGATCCGGAAGATGCGATTCCGAACCATCCCCGGGTAACGCCCCTTCCGTTGTCCAAAGGTCAGCATCCCGGCTTTGTCGTCCAGACTAAGTTCGATCGTCGAGTGCTCGCCGCGACGCCAGCCCTGGCCATCTCCGGCGTCATCGTAGAGCGTAAATCGCCCATCGGCTCCTCGATAGACTCGCAGCTCGATCGGCAAGCTCGGCGATTGATCGGCATACTGGACTGAGGAGCCGAGCGGCAGGATGGTTCCGGCCGCGACATGGACCGGGAAGCGCTCGATAGGCGCCGCGACGGAAAGCCTTTTTCCCCCGGGGAGGCGCTGGCCGGTCCAGAAATCATACCAGTCGGTACCCGCTGGGAGGTAGACGTCACGCGACAACGCGCCCTTCTGCACGACAGGGCTGATCAGAACGGAACGGCCGAACATATACTCGTCCGGCAGATCGCGCGCCTCTACGTCATTGGGGAACCTCATCCCGACCGGATAGAGGAATGAGGCCCCTCGATCGGTGACCTGCCATGACTGGGCATAGAGATATGGCAGCAGGCGATATCGTAATGCGATCGCGGAAAGCAAAGGCGCACGCGCGACATCCGGAAAGCTGTAGACCTCTTTACCAGCGCTCGTGCCGTGAATGCGAAACATTGGATTAAACACTGCCGACTGGAGCCAACGCGTGAATAATTCCTGATAATCAAGATTGTCAGGCCCGCCGCCGAAGAAGCCGCCGATGTCGACCGACCAATACGGAATGCCGCTCATCGAGAAGTTCACGCCTGCAGGAATCTGCTTCCGAAACACATCCCACCGTCCCGCCACGTCGCCCGACCAGGTGATCGCGGCGTTGCGCTGCTGCCCAGCCCATGCCGACCGCGTGAGAATCATCGGCCGTTTTGCGGGATAGTCCTCGCGCATGCCGTCATGAACGGCAGTCGTGTGCATCAGCGGATATGCATTATAGACATCTGCGCCAGGGCCGGCCGCCGTCATGACGTCGCGCATCTCGCCCCAGGCGCCGCCAAGCTCGGCCTCGCTGCCGTCGAGCCAGTAGCCATCAAACCCGTTGACACCCAGCCGCGCGGAAATCTGCTTCCAGTAAATCCGTCGCCCACCTTTCGAGAAGGCATCGTACCAACGCCCCTGCCCGGCGGGATAAACATTGCTATATGTTTTCGGATACAACGCGCCCGCGGCATCAAGCTCCTTTGTGGTATCGAGGCCCGGATCGAACCTGGGCCATACCGAGACGATGCTGTGAATGTGCTGATCGTGCAGCGCGGTCAGCATCTTCTTGGGATCCGGATACCGGACCGGATCCATCAGGTGGCTGCCCCACCCGCCCGGCCTCCAATATTGCCAGTCCTGAACCACCGCATCCAGCGGGATGCCAAGCCGGCGATATTCCGCAGCTACGCCAAGCAGTTCGGCCTGTGATTTGTACCACTCCTTTGACTGCCAGAGCCCCCACGTCCACCGCGCCATCAGCGGCGCCTGCCCGGTCAGATTGCGATACGCCCCAATGATGTCGTCGACATCCGGCCCGGCGAAAAGGAAGTAATCGATGCAGTTGCCCGCCTGCGATCGGAACACGATCTGCTCGCGCGCCTGCGGGACATCGATATCCACGTCCGTAACAGCGGGATTGTTCCAGAACAGACCATAGCCGAGCGTCGATACCAGCACCGGGACACCGACATCGGTGTTGGCCTGCTGAAGACGCGTTGTGGTGCCGACGAGGTCCAGCACGCCGGCCTGATGCTGGCCGAGGCCGTAAATCCCTTGCTGTCCTTCCAATCGGAAGCGCTGCGTCAGCGCACAGTCAGGATTGGGTGTGGAGCCTGCCTTCCGGACCTGTGCCTCTCCTTCGGCGATGATCGGCTTGCCATCCGCGCCTAGCATTGCGACTGCGCCAGATTTCTTGTCGAGCGAGATCTGCATGGCGGGCGTTGCCATCAGGAAACGAGCGTCGTCCTCCGACATCGTCCAGCGGGCGCTCTGCGGCGCGGGCAGGATCGCGAAATCGCGCCCTGCAGCCGCAACGCCCGGCGGCAGCGTCGTTATGCGTACGGCGCGTTCATTCCAGAAGGAGATGGTGACGGACGTTTCACCTCGCTTAAAAGTCGCGCCGACGGGGCTTTTGTCCAACAAGGCGACAGCCGCCTTTTGAACATTCGCGAGCCGCTGCCAGGGCGCCTGCGCGCGCACCGAAGGCATCGCTCCCAAAACAGCCAAAGCTGCAATCAGTTCGCGCGCCCTCATCACCCCTCCCTCACAAGCTTATTTGTACGACTAATATGATAGCGCTACCAGTCAATAGCGCATGAACCTGAGCGCTCGCATGTCAGGCATGGGCCGTGCGGCGACGCCCGACGGGCTATGACCCACTCACGACCACGCCATGCCCTTCTACCGGCTTCGGCTCGATGGCTTCGCGTCACTCAACGATATTCACATAGCCGACAATCAAACTGCACCTTTAGGGCGCCAGCTCCACCTTTATTACGACCCATTGTGGTCAGCAGTTGCCAAGATAGTCAGACCCACAAGGCGACATTTACGGAACAAGGCTCGCCCTCCGAAAGCCGACGTTCGTTCATGTTGATCAGCCGAATTGCGTCGGAAGCACAGTACCGCGACACGTTACCAGATGGCGAGCGTCCACGAGCGTGTGGCGCTGAGGGTGCTCGATCGCAAGCTCAACCACCGGTCGCACCGGGCGGCGGCGCGCCATCGGCAGACCGAGACCCGCATCAAACTTTTTGTCGGTTTTATGAAAGGGCATCGTCTTTCCCTTGAGGGCAATGCGCCTCGACCTTGTCGCCGCACCGAAGGGGTTGGTTCATGACGAAACTCGACAGTGCGATGCGCGAACGGGAAATTGTCAGGGCTTTCGGCGATTTACGCCCACCTCACGCTCGATCTGACCGCGATCAATCGAACGGAGGTTTCGGCCGCCGCGCAAACTGCGGGAACGGCGCTCACCAGGAACATCGGGACCGCGCATTTCGTGCCCGCATCCGGCCGGCGCTTCAACATCGGCCGCAAGACCGGTTTCGCCTTAGCTCCCCTTTTGCCCTTCACGCCTACCAAGATTCGACAGCGCTCATCCGCACTCCGGCCGCCAACTCAGATATTCTCGGGAAGATATTGCCTTGATCAATGACCGGATTTCCTCCTCGCGCAGCCTTTTGGGTTCCGCGCTTTTCATGGCAACCTTGCTTTCGACGGCCGCTGTCGCCGCCCCCGAGGCTGCCGGCTACAAGCCCGCTCCGGGCGATCTCGACAAGCTGATTTCCGCACCACTCACGCCGCACGTCCTGCCAGCTCCAGGCAAAGGACATGTTGCGATCGTCGCCCAGCCTTATGGCGTTCGCACCATTGCCGAGTTGGCAGAGCCGGACCTGCATCTCGCTGGCTTCCGCTTCAATCCCGAGACATGGGCGCGGGGTCGTGAACCTTGGACCGTCACATATTATCGCAGCCTCTCGCTGATCGATCTGGCAAGCGGCAAGACCCGCGCCATTGCGGGGCTGCCCACGGTAGGACGGATTTCCAGCGTCACCTGGTCACCGGACGGTGCGAGGGCGGCCGTGAGTGTTGCAGGCTATAACGGGGGCAAGGGGCACGGCCTGTGGCTGATCGATGCCGCGACCGCACGCGCCACGCAGATCGAGGATATCGACGTCAACAGCGTGCTGGGCGCACCCTGCGCCTGGCTGAGCAACAGCAGCAAGCTCGCCTGTCTCGCCGTTCCCGCAGGACGCGGTCCCACGCCCACCGCTGGGGCTGACGCAATCGTTCCTGCAGTGCAGTCCAGCGAGGGCAAGGCCGCACCGGGACGCACGTATGAAGATCTGCTCAAGACCCCCCTAGACGAGCGCCTGCTGACCTATCACATGACCACCGAGTTGGCGCTGATCGGCATCGACGGCAAGGTCCGCCGCATCGGGCATGCCGCGCTCCATGATCACCTGTCTGCGTCACCCGATGGTCAATGGCTGCTCGCCAGCGAGCGCGTCGCGCCTTATTCGTACCAGTTCCCGATCGACAAATTCCCCCAGCGCGTCTCGGTGATCAACATCGCCGACGGCAGCACCAGGACGATCGTCGAAAAGCCGCTGGAATCCGAGGTGCCGATCGCGATGGATGCGGTCGGTCCCGGCCCGCGCGAGATTGACTGGCGATCCGATGCGCCCGCGACGCTTGTGTGGGTAAGCGCGCTCGACGGCGGCAATCCGGCACAAGAGACCGACAAGCGTGATGAGCTTTTTGCTTTGTCCGCTCCCTTCACCGCCGCGCCGACCAGCCTCGCGAAACTCTCGTCGCGCCTGTTTGCGGTGAGTTGGAGCAGTGATGGCAGCGCTCTTGTCGAAGAGCATTGGCGCAAGACGCGGCTACGGCGCCTCTCCGCGCTGACCAGCACCGGCCTGCACACGCTCTACCAAGGATCGAGCGAGGACGGCTATGCCGATCCCGGCCTGCCATTGATGACCACCAATGTGCAGGGTGCGCCCATCATCGCGCCGGCAGGCAAAGGCCAGGTTTGGCTAACCGGTCCCGGTGGCACGCCAGAGGGGGATCGCCCCTTCGCGGCGAAGCTCGATCTCAACACTGGAGCGCGCACCATCGCGTGGCGATCGGCGGCCAATCTTTATGAGGAAGCGAAGGAGGTGCTGCCCGATGGCCGCCTGCTCGTCAGCCGCGAAAGCTCGGTCATTCCGCCCGATTATTATGTTGTGAAGCCCGGCGTCAGCGCCACGCGCCTCACCCACTTCGCCAATCCGTTTGGCGGCATGGCGCTCGCGCAGAAGAAATTGCTCCATTATACGCGTGCAGATGGCGTGCCGCTGACCGCGACGCTTTATCTGCCGCCCCATTACAAGTCCTCGGACGGCCCGTTGCCAACCGTGCTCCACGCTTATCCGGCGGAGTTCAAATCTCGGGAGGCAGCGGGGCAGGTCAAAGGATCGCCCAACCGTTTCCCGGTCTTCGGCTTCTACCAACTTTACCCGATCCTCGCCTATCGCGGCTATGCCGTATTGTTCAACACGGCGCTGCCCGTGATCGGCGAAGGCAAGAGCGAGCCCAACGACACGTTCGTAGAGCAGATCGTCGCGGGCGCTAAGGCTGCGATCGATGAGGGAGCGCGGCTGGGCGTGGTCGACCGCGATCGGGTCGGCGTCACGGGTCACAGCTATGGCGGCTTCATGACGGCCAACCTGTTGGCGCATTCGGACCTGTTTAAGGCCGGCGTGGCGCTGAGCGGCGCTTACAACCGCACGTTGACGCCCTTCGGTTTCCAGAACGAGGCTCGCACCTATTGGCAGGCGCCCGATCTCTATTTCCGGATGTCGCCTTTCTCTTACGCGGACAGGATCAAATACCCGCTGTCTCTGATCCACGGCATGGCTGACGACAATCAGGGAACCTTCCCGATCCAGAGCGAACGATTCTACGCGGCTCTGAAGGGCCACGGCGTGACCACGCGCCTGACGATGCTGCCCTATGAGGCACATCGCTATGACGCGCGGGAGTCGATGGGCCAGGTCGTCGCCGAATGGGACGATTGGTTCGGGCGCTACCTGAAGGGGGCCAACTAATCCCGCTTGCGGGAGTGCGGCCCGGTTTGCCTAGCTCACGATGCCCCGCTTTTTCATCCGGGCGTGATGCAAGCTTCAGGCCTGCATCCGCCCGGATTAACCCCGGCCAATGAAGCCTGCTCTCGTTATAGTCCCATCGCAATGTCTATCGTGGCCCGCGCCAACGACCGGGATCAGGCGCGAACTGCCCAGCGGCTCAATGGTCTGTGCGGCACAAGCGGGCTTCACCCGCTGGCGGAAGGATGACTTCAACTGGTCGGCAGCTTCCGAGACAATGAGACCGAAAATCGGCCATTCGTGCAGGTTGTGCGGAGCCCGAAACCGGACATCGGTTCACTTCGATTTTAGCTGCTGCAAGGGCATGAAGCGGACCCGGCTGGCGGCCCGCACCGCCCGAAAGCGGCCGTGCCGCTCACCACCCGACCTACCAACGAACTGAGCAGACTTTCGATCGGTGGATGATCAGCTAAGGCCGCCATATGCGACCCCTCAACATTGCCATCGCTGGTTGCGGGCCGGCCGGTCTCGCAACCGCGTTGCTGCTTCATCGCGATGGCCACGCAGTAACTCTGTTCGAAAGGTTCGACACCCCTCGTCCAATCGGCTCGGGACTGATGATCCAGCCGACAGGCTTGGCCGTGCTACGGGAGTTGGGCTTGGCAGGCCCCCTTCTCGATCATGGCGCACGGATCGCGCGGCTTCGAGGTGAATCCGGCGCTGGTGGCCGTGTGGTACTCGACGTCCGCTACGCTGCGTTGGGGCGGCGCGACAGGTTCGGCGTGGGTATTCACCGCGCAACCTTGTTCGCCTTGCTGCACGCCGCTGTCACGGCCGAGGGCATCACGATCGAAGCGGGACGCCCGATTGCCGGCACTGAACTGCGATCCGGGAACCAGCGTCGCCTCATGTTCGAGAACGGCGAGAGCGCTGGGCCGTTTGATCTGGTCGTCGATGCCCTCGGCACCCGCACCCCGTTGGCGCCGCCATGCGGGCGCGCCCTTGCTTATGGCGCACTCTGGGGGACGGTCGACTGGCCCGATGCGTGCGGCTTCGACGATGCGGCGCTGGAACAGCGCTATCGCCGTGCCAGCGCCATGGTCGGCGTGATGCCGGTGGGCAGGCGCGTAAGTGGCGACACGCGGCAAGCCGCTTTCTTCTGGTCCCTGCGCGCCGACCGGCTCGATGCATGGCGGACGGCCGGGCTCGATGCCTGGAAGGCCGAGGTCGCGGAGCTATGGCCCGCGACCCGGCCATTGCTGGATCAGATCGTCTCGGCGGACCTGCTGACCTTCGCGCATTATGCGCACAGGACGCTGGCGGCACCCGCGCAGACCGGCATGATTCACCTCGGCGATGCGTGGCATTCTGCCAGCCCGCAACTGGGGCAAGGCGCGAACATGGCGCTGCTCGACGCCTACGCACTGGCGATCGCGTTGCGGGAATTCGCGGATGTCGAGGATGCCCTGGCACACGCGATCGCGCTACGGCACAAGCACGTCCGCCTCTATCAGGCACTGACGGCGCTGCTCACGCCGGTCTATCAGTCCGACAGCCACCTGATCCCGTTCATCCGCGACCGCCTCGTCGGGCCGATCTCGAAACTCTGGCCGGTGCCGCGGATTCAGGCCGCCCTCGTCAGCGGTCTGGTCGGCGGTCCGCTGGGCCCGCTGCGGCTCGATCGACCGCCAGAGTGAACTTGTCGAGCGATCTCGGCGTCACCCGGCCCCCTGACGCAGCCGTGCCGCGAGAAAATCGACGAACACGCGGATCCGTGCGGGAATGGTCGTCCCACCGACAAACACCGCATGGATGAGCTCGACGTCGCCGGGATTATACTCCTCGAGGATCGGGGCGAGGCGCCCGCTCTCGATCTCGTCCGCGATGCTGAAAGCTCCGACGCGGGCGATACCGACCCCCGACGCGGCCAATTGACCCAGCGTTTCGCCGTTGTTGGCTTCGATGCTGCCCTTTACCGCCAGCGTGAAATCCTGCCCGTCGCGGCGGAAAGGCCAGATCGGCTCGGCCCGGCGGAAGTTGAAGTTGAGGCAATTGTGCGCGTGCAGGTCCTCAGGGTCACGCGGCACGCCGTTGCGGGCGAGATAGTCGGGCGAGGCGACGATCACCCGCCGCGTCTCGCCCAGCTTGCGCGCGGTCAGCATGCTGTCGGCCAGCGGGCCGAAGCGGATCGCGACATCGGCCTGTCCCGCAGCGATATCCACCAGCGTATCGGTGAGCGCGATGTCGATCAGGATGTGCGGGTAGAGCGCGGCAAATTCGCCCAGCAACGGCACCACGCAGAGCCGCCCGTGGGACAACGCCGCGCTGATCCGCAGCCGTCCGCGCGGCGCACCCTGGTCGGCGATCCGCTGCTCCGCCTCGTCCAGATCGGCGAGAATGCGCCGGGCCGACTGGAGATAGGTCTGCCCTTCCGCCGTCAGCGATAAAGCGCGCGTCGAGCGCAGCAGCAGGCGGACGCCCAGCCGCGCCTCGATCCGATCGACCGCGCGGGCGACCGCTGACGGGCTGAGTTCGAGCGCCCGCCCGGCCGCCGAGAAACTCCCCTGTTCGACCACCATCGCAAAGAGGCCAAGCGATCGCGCCCGATCGGCACCGCCCGCCAGCTTTGCATCCATCACAAAGATCCTCCGCGTCGATCCAGGCTACCGGGTCCTGATCACCTGCCGCACTTATGCGCCGACGTAGCAAGGATGAGCGAGACATGGAATATCGGCAACTGGGATCGTCGGGCCTGCGCGCACCGGCGCTCAGCTTCGGCACCGGCACGTTCGGCGGCAAGGGGCCGCTGTTCAGCGCCTGGGGCACGAGCGACACCGAAGAAGCGCGACATCTGATCGACATCTGCCTCGAAGCCGGCGTCAACCTGTTCGACACAGCCGACGTCTATTCGGACGGTGCCTCGGAGGAAATCCTTGGGCAGGCGATCAAGGGCCGGCGCGACGATGTGCTGATCTCCACCAAGACCGGCCTGCCGACGGGCGACGGCCCGCAGGACTGGGGCGCCTCGCGCGCGCGCCTGATTCACGCAGTGGAAGATGCGCTGCGCCGGCTCGGCACCGATCGGATCGACCTGCTCCAGCTTCACGCCTTCGACGCCTCGACTCCGACAGAGGAGGTGATGGGCACGCTCGATCTGCTCATCCGCGCCGGCAAGATCCGCTATGCCGGCGTCTCCAACTATCCCGGCTGGCAGGTGATGAAGGCGCAAGGGCTGGCCGATCGGCACGGCTGGCCGCGCCTCGTCGCCCATCAAGTCTATTATTCGCTGATCGGCCGCGCTTACGAGGCCGACCTGATGCCGCTCGCCGCCGATCAGGGAGTCGGCGCGCTGGTCTGGAGCCCGCTCGGCTGGGGGCGGCTGACCGGCAAGATCGGCCGCAACCGCCCGCTCCCCGAAGGCAGCCGCCTCCACGAGACCGAGCAATTCGCCCCGCCGGTCGAAACAGAACTTCTCTATCGCGTGATCGACGAACTGGAGGCGATCGCCGCCGAGACCGACAAGACCGTGCCCCAGATCGCGATCAACTGGTTGCTGCGCCGCCCGACCGTCTCCTCGGTCATCATCGGCGCGCGCAACGAGGAACAACTGCGCCAGAATCTCGGCGCGGTCGGCTGGGTACTGACGCCCGAGCAGGTCGCCCGGCTGGACACGGCCAGCGACGTGCTGCCGCCCTACCCGCACACCCCCTATCGCCAGCAGGAGGGCTTCGCCCGCCTGAACCCGGCGTTGGTCTGAGGATCACATGATGAAGCTCAATCCGGGCCTGCTCGCCCTTTCCGTCGGCGCGTTCGGCATCGGCGTGACCGAATTCGCGCCGATGGGCCTGCTGCCGGTCATCGCCCGCGATCTCGGCGTCTCGATCCCGATCGCCGGGCTCCTCATCAGCGCCTATGCGCTGGGCGTGATGCTGGGCGCACCGCTGATGACGCTGACGACCGGGCGGATGCCGCGCCGGACCTTGCTGATCCTGCTGGCCGGCATCTTCACCGCCGGCAATCTGCTGGCGGCGGTGTCGCACGGCTATGGCCTGCTGCTCGCGGCGCGCGTGCTGACCTCCTTCAACCATGGCGCGTTTTTCGGCGTCGGCTCGATCGTGGCCGCGAGCCTCGTCCCGCCCGAGCGCCGGGCCGGCGCGGTCGCCGCGATGTTCATGGGGCTGACGATCGCCAATGTCATCGGCGTGCCGCTCGCCACCTGGGCGGGTGAGCATCTCGGCTGGCGCGCCGCTTTCTGGGGTATCGCCGGATTGGGCCTGCTGACCATGGCGGCACTGCGCCTCACCCTCCCCGCCCTGCCCGCGCCCGCCGGCGGCGACGCGATGGCCGAACTGCGCGTGCTGGGTCGCGGCAAGGTGCTGGGCGCGCTGGCGCTGACCGTCGTCGGCTCCAGCGCGATGTTCACCGTCTTCACCTATATCGCGCCGATCCTGCGCGAGGCGACGCATGCCTCGCTCGGCTTCATCACCGCGATGCTCGTCGTCTATGGCGTGGGGCTGACCGTGGGGAACTGCTCGGCGGTCGTTTCGCCGATCGGTCGGTGGATCGCACGCTGATCGTGACACTGGGCTCACTCTCGGCGATCCTGATCCTGTTCGCGCTACTGATGGGCCATGCCGCCCCGGTTGCCGTGCTGGTCTTCCTGTGGGGTATCGCCAGCTTCGCGCTGGTGCCGCCGCTGCAGGTGCGCGTGATGCAGGCCGCCGCCGACGCGCCCAACCTCGCCTCGGCCGTCAATATCGGTGCGTTCAACCTCGGCAACGCGATCGGCGCAGCCTTGGGCGGCGGGGTGATCGCGTCCGATCTCGGCTATCCGGCGGTCGCACTGGCGGGTGCGGCCTGCTCGGCGATCGGGCTGGTCGCCGTAATTCTCAGCAGCCAATCTCGTCTTGCCGTTGCCGAGCGGGAGTCGATACCAGCCTCGATTTGAGGCCCAGTCGCTGAAAAGCCCCGAAAGCCATGTTCGGTCGCGCCCGAACACTGGGAAATAAATCGTTATAAAACAAAGGTTTTATAAAATACCCTGGAGGCCAAGAGGGATATCTTGGTGGGCCCGGAGGGACTCGAACCCCCAACCTAGCCGTTATGAGCGGCCAGCTCTAACCATTGAGCTACAGGCCCAGCGCCGCCGCGATAGCGGAGCGCGATCCGTCCTTGCAAGCCGCCTCAGATCTTTCGGAAGCGGATCACGCGCGGCTCGGCCGGCAGCGGCAGCGACAGGATGATGCGATCGGCATGGATGGCGAGGCGCCCGCCCGCCTCCTGCGCCAGCCGGTCGACCAGCCGCAGCGCGAAGCTGAGCCCCAGTTCGGGCGCGTCCGCATCCTGCAATTCCGCAGGCGGATAGAGCAAAGCCTGCGCGGGCCACCCGGTGAACCGCCCCGGCCGGGTGACGCTGAGCGCCAGCATCCGCCCGTCCGTCTTGTCCCGCCCCAGCCGCGCGACGATCTGCTCGTTGCGGCGGCCGAGCGAGACGACCGCGCCGATCAGGCGTGCCACCATCCGCTCCACCGCCTGCGGATCGGCATCGACCGGCGGCAGTCCGCGCGCGAGCCGGAAACTGACCTTGAGCCCGCGCGCATCCGCCAGCGGCTGGAGCGCGGCATCGATGCGGACGAGCAGGGCCGCCGCATCCAGCCCGCCATCCCCCGCCATCGCCACGGCCAGTTCCAGCGCCTCGATCGCGGAGACGAGCGCGGCGCTGCGCGTCAGCACCTCATCCGCCGCATCGCGCACACCGCCGGCCGGCAGCTTGGCCGGATCGGCGGCGTCGAACAGCGCCTCCAGCGGATCGCGCAGCCGATCGATCGCCGCATCCAGCCGCGACGCATTCACGGCCGGCGCGACATCGGCCGACGGCGCGACGACGGCAGTCTCGTCCGGTCGGGGCGTGCGCGCCACGCCGCGATAGCCGATCGTGCGGCCACCCTCGCTGCGGACCGGATCGGCCGAGATGCGCCATTCGCCCGCATGCGGCCCGTCCTCGACGGTCAGTCGCGCGTCCGCGAAGGGCTCGCCCCGGCGCCAAGCTCCGGCGACGCCGCCGTCCACGCCCTGCGGCGGCTCGGCGCAATGCGCGAGTTGGAGGTGATCGTCGCGCGTGTGCAACGCGCCCTCCGCATCGATCTCGAAGGCGAAGCCGGCGCCCTCCACAGGCCCGTCCCGGCGCGCGTTGAACGCATCGATCCGCGCCAGCAGATCGCTGATCTGGCTGGCCGCGACCGGCGCGTCCGCGTCTTCGCGATCATAAGCGCGATCATCATCGCGCTCCTCTTCCGGCGGATCCTCGTGGAACAGATCGTCCCCGAACAGATCCCGCGCGGGGCCGATCCGCACCGCCTGCACCGCAAACGTCGCGCGATCGGCGGGCGTCGGCAGCAACGGGCCATAAGCGAGCGGATCGCGCGCGAGATACGCCGTGAACGCGGCCGGCGCCCGCGCCAGATCGATCGCCGCGATCGTACGGCGGCGATCCGCCAGCGGCACGTCCTGCTCGGTCTCGCTCAACCGCGCGATCACGCGATCCATCACCGCCGGATCCTGCTGCGGCGCATCCTCCATGAGATCGGCCAGCTGGCGCCAGATGCGGACACGATCGGGCGCGGCCTGCGCCTCCCATGCCAGCAATGTCGCGAGACGATCGTCGAAGCGCACTCTTTCCCCCATCAGCGCGCGGCGCCGCAATGCGCCATCATATCGCGCCCGGCCGGATGGGAGAAGCAAAGTCTTGCTTGGAAAATTACGACATGACGCAATATGATTGCCGATCATAGCCCTACGCCGCAAGGAACAACCGTGCCGTCCCATCCGACCCTCGATCCGATCGATCGCGCCATTCTCGCCACGCTGCAGGACGAGGGCAGAATCACCAATGTCGAGCTGGCCGGGCGCGTCGGCCTGACCGCCCCGCCCTGCCTGCGCCGCGTCCGGACGCTGGAGGAAACCGGGGTGATCCGCGGCTATCATGCGGAGCTGGAGCCGGTGGCGCTGGGCTTCGGCATCACGGTCTTCGCGATGGTCAGCCTGAAGAGCCAGGCCGAGGCCGACCTGCTGGCCTTCGAGGAGCATGTGACCGCGCTGCCCGAGGTGCGCGAATGCCATATGCTGAACGGCGAGATCGATTTCGTGCTGAAGATCGTTGCGCATGATCTGCAGGCGTTTCAGGCCTTCCTGACCTCCAAGCTCACGCCCGCGCCGAACGTGGCGAGCGTGAAGACCTCGCTCACGATCCGCACCGCGAAGCAGGTGCCGGGCGTGCCGGTGGAGCAGGGCTGAGGCGACCACGCGGAGCCCCCCATCCCGATCTTGCCAAGGCCGCGGCGTGCGGCAAAGGGAGCGCGATGATCGTCCCGCCGCCCCGGAGCCGTTCCTCCCTGCGATCAGCCTCGGCCCTTCTGATCGCCGGCTGCATCCTCGCCGGTTGCTCCAGGGATGACCGGGAGGCGCGGCGCCAGGCGGCGGGCCCCCATCCCTCGCTGGAGGCGCTCGCCCGCGTGGCGGACGCCCAGGCCGGGAGTGTCGCGTTCCGGCGCTGCGCCGCCTGCCACCCGATCGCCCCCGGCACACCGGATCTCGGGGGGCCCAATCTCTTCGGCATCATGGGCGCCCCGATCGGGCACCATAGCGACCGCTTCGGCTATACGGCGGCGCTGCAGGCGGTGGGCGGCGTCTGGACGCCCGCGCGAATGGATGCCTGGATGGCCGATCCGCATGCCATGGTGCCCCGCACGACGATGAACTTCGACGGCGTTGCGGATCCCCTCATCCGGGCGGACATCATCGCCTATCTGCAGACCCGGAAGTAACGGGGACGATAAGCGTCCCCCGGCCATCCGGCACGCTGCGTTCGGGCGGTATCAGCGCGGCAACGCGGCCGTCTGGCGCAGCGCTTCCCCCAGACCGAGCGCCGCCGACATGGCGAGATTCATCGAGCGCACCTGGGCTCGCATCGGAATGCGGAGCCGAACATCGCAGGCATCGGCGATGTCGGGCGGCACGCCGCCACTCTCTTTTCCGAAGAACAGGACATCGTCGGCTCTGAAGTCGAAATCATAGACGGATTGGCTGCCCTTGGTCGTGAACAGGGCCAGCCTGCGGGAGCCGATGGTGGCCCGAAAGGCCTCGAAACCGGCATGGCGGACAATCTCGACATGGTCGATATAGTCCATCGCGGTTCGGCGCACGCGCTTGTCGTCCCACACGAAGCCCATCGGCTCGATCAGATCCACGGCGGCGCCCAGGCAGGCACCAAGCCGCAGGACGGCACCGACATTTCCCGCAATCTCGGGTTCGAAAAGAGCAATCCGCATTCCCCGTGATTGGCGCGCCGGAACGCCCGCCGCAAGGCGATCTCGCCGGCGGCGCCGGATGCCGGCGCCGGATGTGAGGCCGCAGGGGAAAAAGCGGCCGCGGGAAAAAGAAAACGCCGCCCCGGCAGGAACCGGGACGGCGCTTTCGTGGCCCGTGATCGGCGGGCGATCAGGCCGGCGGATGATCCACGTACACCGTCCACAGATCGGCGAGCGCCTTGCGCGGGCCGGTGACGGCGGCGAAGGCCGCCTTGGCGCCGGCCGTGTCGCCCGACTTGGCGAGTGCCATGCCGAGACGGATGTTCACGACGTTGGCGTCGACGCCGCCCTTCGAGAGCGCCAGCTTGTACATTTCGACGGCCTTGGGCCAATCGGCATAGCCGAGGAACGCATCGCCGGTGTTCTGCGCGATCTTGCCGTTGGCGGCGGCGGCGGCGGACTTGGGCGCACCCGCCAGCGATGCCTTGTCGGCCGGCGCCTTCGCCGCGACGATGCCCTTGATCTCGGTGGCATTCTTGCCAGCCGGATTGACCTGGCCCGAAGCGGTGCCGGCGTTCAGCACCATCAGCGCCTCACCCGGATAGCGCAGATAGGTGGCGATCACATAATCCATGTAATCGCGCTCGCCCTTCATCCCGCCCGTGGAATAGAGCAGGCGATACAGATCGAGTTCGGTATCGGGATCGAGCTTCGAGCTGTCACGATAGATGACCAGCGCATCGCGCCAGTTGCTCTTGGTCGGATAGGCCGAGATCCACTTCTTGGCGAGATCGGCGGTGATGCCCTGGATGGCCGCCTTGTCCGGACCGGCCTTCGCGCCATAGCCGATCGCGATGCCGCGCTGATACCAGCCTTCGGGAGCCGGCTGGCCGGCGGCCACCTGCTTGTCGATCGCGCCGTTCAGCGTCTGCAGCGCGACCATGTCCTTGCCCAGCTCATGCTGCGTCGAGACGAGCACGGGGATCAGATCCGCATCGGTGCTGCCGGCGGCCTGCGCGGCGAGCAGGGACTGCTCGGCCGTGGGGTAATCCTTCGCCTGATAGGCCATCTTGGCCTTCACCATCTGCAGCTGGCTGACCATCTCCGGCGGCGCCTTGCCGCTGTCGATCATCATGTTCACCGCCTTGGGGAACAGATCCTGCTGCTGGCCCTTCTGCGCGACCTGCAGATAGAGCTGGCCCATGATGAATTTGTCATCGGCGGTCTTGATCTCGGGCTCGGCGGCGTCGAGACCCGCCTTGGTGCCGGCCCAATCGGCCTTGGCGATCGCGGCCTGCGCGGCGACGGCGGCGGCGCGGATCTTCGGCGAAAGCTCCATCGCGGCCGGCTTGGCGGGCTTTTCCTTCGCAGCCATGACCGGCGCGGTCGCGACGACCCCGCCCAAAGCCAGCGCCAGACCCAGCGCGGTGGTGGAAAGCATCTTCATCTGGCTTCATCTCCTCTTGGCGTCGCTTGGCCGAGTAGTCGGTCGCGTCGTTAACCCCGGCGAGCGGCGGCGACAAGCACGCAAGCTGACCGCGCGGGACTGAACGCCCCTTGAACCCGCTCAGGGGGAGTTGGTTTCGAGAGTCCGCTCACGATCGAATCCCTCTCGCGTACGCGCGCCCGTACAGACAGCGGGCGGCGTGGCGCAGCGGGGTGGCGCAAGCGCATCCATGTCGCTAAATGGTCATACCGGGCCTGCCGCACGGCGCCCTTCCCGACAGCGACAACGAGACATATCCTTGGCCACCATCCCGCCGCCGCCCGAGGGCAGCGACATCTCGCCCATCAACATCGTCGACGAGATGAAGTCGAGCTATCTCGACTATGCGATGTCGGTGATCGTCGCGCGCGCGCTTCCCGACGTGCGCGACGGCCTGAAGCCCGTTCACCGCCGCATTCTCTATGCCAGCCAGGAGGGCGGATTCGTCCCCGGCCGGCCCTATCGCAAGTCGGCCAAGATCGTCGGCGACGTGATGGGCAATTATCACCCGCACGGCGACAGCTCGATCTACATGGCGCTCGCCCGCATGGCCCAGGATTGGGCGATGCGCGTGATGCTGATCGACGGCCAGGGCAATTTCGGATCGATGGACCCGGATCTGCCGGCGTCGATGCGTTACACCGAGGCGCGTCTGTCCAAGGCGGCGATGTCGCTCTTGGAGGATATCGACAAGGACACGGTCGATTTCGGCCCGAACTATGATGGTTCGCGCGAGGAGCCGCTGGTCCTGCCGGCGCGCTTCCCGAACCTGCTGGTCAACGGCGCGGGCGGCATCGCCGTCGGCATGGCCACCAACATCCCGCCGCACAACCTTGGGGAGGTCGTCGCGGCCTGCAAGGCGCATATCGAGCGGATGCTCTCGGGCGGCGATCCGCTGACGATCGAAGAGCTGATGGAGATCGTGCCGGGACCGGACTTCCCGACCGGCGCGCTGATCCTCGGCAAGGGCGGCGTCCGCAACGCCTACACCAACGGGCGCGGCTCGATCATCATGCGCTCGCGCCACGAGATCGAGACGAAGCGCGGCGACCGCACCTCGATCGTGCTGACCGAAATTCCCTATCAGGTGGGCAAGGCCGGCCTGGTCGAGGGCATTGCCGAAGCCGCGAAGGAAAAGCGGATCGAGGGCATCAGCGACATCCGCGACGAATCGAACCGGTTCGGCGTGCGGATCGTGATCGATCTGAAGCGCGACGCGACGCCCGAGGTGGTGCTGAACCAGCTGTGGCGCCACACGCAGGCGCAGACCAGCTTCCCGGCCAACATGCTCGCGCTGCGCGGCGGCCGTCCCGAGACGCTGTCGCTCTACGACATCATCGAGGCGTTCGTCGGCTTCCGCGAGGAAGTGATCACCCGCCGCTCCAAGTTCGAGCTGCTGAAGGCGCGCGAGCGGGCGCATGTGTTGCTCGGCCTCGTCGTCGCGGTGACGAACCTCGACGAAGTGGTCCGGATCATTCGCGGATCGGCCTCGCCGGCCGAGGCGCGCGCATCTTTGCTGGCGCGCGAATGGCCGATCGCGGAGATCGCCTCTTACATCCGCCTCGTCGAGGCGGTGGAAGAGGAAGTGACGGGCGACGTCTATCGCCTGTCCGAAATCCAGGTCCGCGCCATTCTCGACCTGCGCCTGCACCGCCTGACCGGCCTCGGCCGCGACGAAATCGGCGAAGAGCTGGCGAAGCTCGCGGAATCGATCGGCGAGCTGCTGGAGATCCTCGGCAATCGCGTGAAGCTCTACGAGATCATGGTCGAGGAATTCGACGCGATCCTCGCCGCCTTCGCCACCCCTCGCAAGACCGAGATCGCGCCCGCCGGCGACGACATCGACGACGAGGATCTGATCGAGCGCGAGGACATGGTCGTCACCGTGACCCTCGGCGGCTACATCAAGCGCACGCCGCTGGATGCGTTCCGCACGCAGGCGCGCGGCGGCAAGGGCCGCTCCGGCATGGCGACCAAGGATGAGGACGCCGTCACCAAGCTGTTCGTCACCTCGACGCACACGCCGGTCCTGTTCTTCTCCACCGCCGGCAAAGTCTATCGGATGAAGGTGTGGAAGCTGCCGGAAGGCGCCCCGCAGGCGCGCGGCCGGCCGATGATCAACCTGCTGCCGCTGGCGCCGGGCGAAACCATCTCCACCGTGCTGCCCTTGCCCGAGGACGAGGCGGAATGGGGCAAGCTCCACATCCTGTTCGCCACCGCCAAGGGTCTGGTGCGCCGCAATTCCATGGATGCGTTCACCAACATCCGCTCGGCCGGCAAGATCGCGATGCGCTTCGGCACGGACGAGGAGAGCGAGGATGCGAGCGATCGCCTGATCGGCGTCACCTTGCTCACCGAAGAGGATGACGTGCTGCTCGCCACGCGCAACGGCAAGGCGATCCGCTTCGCCGCGACCGACGTGCGCGAATTCCAGAGCCGGACGGCGTCCGGCGTGCGCGGCGCCAAGCTGCTGGGCGCGGACGAGGTGATCTCGCTGTCGATCCTGAAGGGCTCGAACGCCGATACGGAGGAGCGCGAGGCCTATCTCCGCGCCGCTCCGTGGAAGGACAACGAGGCCGAGCCCACGCTGAGCGTCGAGCGCATGGCCGAGCTGGCCGAGGCGGAAGAGTTCGTGATGACCGTCTGCGCCAATGGCTACGGCAAGCGCTCCTCGGCTTACGAATATCGCCGGATCGGTCGCGGCGGCCAGGGCATCACCAACATCGACAATCTGGAGCGCAACGGGCCTGTGGTGGCCAGTTTCCCGGCCCACAAGGGCGAGCAGTTGATGCTCGTCACCGATCAGGCCAAGCTGATCCGCATGTCCGTGGGCGATACGCGCGTGATCGGCCGTGGGTCCGCGGGCGTCCGCCTGTTCCACGTTGCCGAGAACGAGCATGTCGTGGCCGCCGCGCGGATCGAGGAAGCCGAGGAGGAGGCCGAGGCCGACGTGCGCGAGGAGGGCGACATCACCGCGCCCGAAACCGATCCGCAGCCCGAAGGCGATACCGGCGAGGATCTGGCCGACGGCGGCGAGGAGGCCTGAGCCGGGGCTGAGCCCATTTCACCGCTTCCAACGGATCCGTGCTCCGGCGAACGCCGGAGCCCAGAGCTGCAAGCGCATCGCGTGATGCCCTGGGCTCCTGCTTTCGCAGGAGTACGGATGGAGTGTGCAGTGACGCTCGAAACTCGTTGTGGCCTCCGCTAAGGACGCACCATGTTCTTCGCACCCGGATCCGTCGCTTCCGCTGCCGCCTGCGTCGGCGCGTGCCTGATGGAGGCGATGTCGCCCGAGCGGCGCGCCGCCGTGGAGCAGATCGTGCAGACGCAGGGGCCCGAGCGGGCAGTCGCCACCCTCTCTCCGGATGGAACGGGACGCGGCAGCCGCTGGGACGTTTTGATGATCGCGATCGAGAGCGGAGATGCGGGCTGGCTGCACGTAGCCTCGGCTCTCCGGCCCGGTGCCACGGGCGCGGCGGGAGAATCGCTGCTCAGCGCGCTTTCCACGGCCCTGCGCCGCAACGCGCCCGCCGTGCTGGGCATGATGGGGCCCACCATCCGGGCCGAAGATATCTGCTACCAGCGCATCGACACCCGGCCGATCGACGACAAGGTGTTCGAGGTCCATACCCGCAACGCGCTGGCCGTGATCACCGAGCCGAAGCTGATCGCCGCGCGCGACCGGTGCCTGGCCGTCCTGAACAAACATAGCGAGGATTGATCCCGATGCCCGATCCGATCGCCTACAAGGTGCTGACCGCCGACCAGATGGAGGCGCTGGAACATCAGGGCCATTTCGACGGCGCGCCGATCGATCTGGCCGACGGCTATATCCACCTCTCCACCGCCGCCCAGCTGACCGAGACGGTCGACAAGCATTTCGCGGGACAGGAGCATCTTCACGTCGCCGCCGTCGATCTGGACGCACTGGGCGAGGCGATCCGCTGGGAGGAATCGCGCGGCGGACAGCTGTTTCCGCATCTTTACGGCCAGCCGCTGAGCCTGGAGACCGTCATCGCTTACGGTCCGCTGGAGCGCCACGCGGATGGCGGGGTCGCCCTGCCCGTCGCGGGCTAACGTTTCTGACACATTCGTCATTGCGAGCGCAGCGAAGCAATCCAGTTCGCACTGCCGAGACTGGATTGCTTCGCTGCGCTCGCAATGACGATCATGTCAAAGGCGTACCCTTTACCGGACCGCCGCCGCCTGACGAGAAGAAATCGTTAACCACGATAGCCTAATCTGCCGCCGCACGCCTGACGGCAGGAGTGCTGGAGGTGAGGCGTCGTGCGTAAACTTTTGATCGGGATGGCGGCCTTCGCGCTCGGCGCGACATCGGCGAACGCCGTCGGCAGCTGCACGCTCACGCTCACCACATCCGGCAAGCTGACGATGAGCGGCGACGGGATGTCGATCAGTTCGCTCAATACGGGAGGGCTCAGCGCCGTGATGGCGGTCGTCAGCCTCAATCTCACGCCGCAGCTGATCTTCTCGCCTCTATCGATCGTAGGGCCCACGGGCTGGGCGGGCTCGCCCATCACCTATCAGTCGCTGAAGACACTCAGCGGTACCAACATTCCCTTCACCAACACCGGATTCTCGGTCAACGTGTCCCCCGTCGCCGATACGCTGACGATCGATGCGCGCGTGGTGAACACCAGCGGCTTCAAGGCGGGCAGCTACAACGCGTCGACGACGATCACCTGCCAGGCGGCGTAAGCCTGCCAGCGCAACGGTTGCGCGCACCTCATTCCCCCAAAAGCCGTCATCCTGAAGGCGTTTGGCGCTTATCCCCTTCGAAAAGCCTCCGTCATGCCGGACGTGTTCCGGCACCCACCCGTCCGCTCGCTCCTCGGGTTGCTGATCCAGCCGTAAGGCGGGCCGCGCGCATAAGCCCTCCCTGAGCCCGTCGAATGGTCCGGGATCCTGTTCCGAGAGGGTATCTCTGCGCTTGGACTGAATAGCTGGCCCTGCGGGCGTCATCACCCGCCACAGGCGAAAGAGGTCCGGGGGGTTCTGTTGCTCGGCCCCCCCGGCGGCCGCCGGAATCCACTTCTGTTGCCCGGTGTGGCCCGAACCGCGTTCAAGCCTTGTAATCTAAGCCGTTAGGCCTTGATTACGCGGCAATCGCGAGCGCCTCGTTGTCGTTGGCACTTGTGGTTTCGAGCCTTTAACGGGTTACTCAGCCCGGGCAAAAATACGCATCCCGCAAACACGTCGATCCTAGTTCGGCCCCATCAGAGCCCCTGCCCGAAGACAGGAGTTTTGGTGGAGCCGCCGGGTACCGCCCCCGGGTCCGCTGCTTCGAAACGTCGCACCATTTATCGCCATAGCCGGGGCGAACCCCGGCACGGCCGATATAGGCGCGAAAACCTGCGGCTTCAATGCGCTACGGTGGCCAACGTGCCGATCGCCCCGGATCCGCTCTCCGGCGCGCGCCGCAGCAGGAAGATCAGGCTGAAGATCAGCAGCAGCAGCCCTCCCACCGCCGCCACCGTCGCGCCCGTTTCCTCGACGCCCACGACCCGGCTGATATTTTCCGGGCGCATCAGGATGAGGAGCGGCGCCACGCAGATCAGAGCGGCGGACCGCCCCATCCACGGCAGGATCGCGATCAGCGGGCAGAGGATCACCATGTCATAGACATGCAGCACGACGAAGGCAGCCACTGTCGACAGCGAGAGCAGCAGATAGATCGCGGCCGCCTCGACCGGCTCGGGACGCCCCGTCTTCCGCCAGCGCAGATGGAGCGCCGTCATCGCGACGAGGATCACGACGCAGCCGATCAGGCTCATCACGAGCGCCGACATGTCGTGCCCCGTCGCCGCCTGGATCAGATTGGCGACGCCCGTCATCAGGCGGGGCGTGTTGTAGGCGATGGCGCGATAATCGATGAGATTATGCATCAATCCCCCGATCGTGGCGCCGACCCCGCCGATGGCAAGGCCCGGAATGGAAGCGAGGACCGTGATCCCCACGCCCCACGCCGTCATCCGGATACCGGACCGGAAAAAGAAAGGAATGACGCAGCAAAGGACCAGCCCGACATGCGGCTTCAGCATGACGATCGCCATGCCGATGCCCCCGATCACCGGGGCCTGACGGCCGATGCCCCATGCGATCAGCGCGATCCCGAACAGGATGATGAACGAGGTCTGCCCCACCACCAAAGTGGATCCGGACGCGGTCATCAGGCCGAGATAGGCGACGACCGCCGCCGTCAGCACAAGCGCGCCTTCCGAGGTGCGCCCGAACAATCGTCCGAGCAGAGCCGCGCCCGCCAGCGACAGGATCAGGCCGGTCGCGTTCCAGAGCAGAAGTCCCGTCTGATAGGGCACCCAGCTATAGGGCATCATCACCGGCAGCGCATGCGGCGGATAGGGCCAGATCATGACGGGCGACCATTGGCCGAACAGCGCGACGCCCATCGCCTCGTAATGATCCTGGAGATAGGGGTTCACCCCCGCGGCCCAGGTGCGGCCGGCAAGCCAGAACAGCTTGAAATCGACGACATCGAGGCCGCCGCGCACCCGCCACACCATGTTCGCGAAGCCGAGCAACGCCGCGAAAATCAGAATCGACCTCACCCAGGGGGCCGCACGCGATCCATTTTCAAGCATCATCCGTCATCGCCCCCTGCAGCCCCCTCGTCATACCGGCGGCGAAGCGACGGCGCCATGCCGCGCCTCGCCGCCCGGTGCATCATGCGGCGCCGGAGCGCTTCTGCAGCTCGTCGCGGATTTCACGCAGCAGCACGACTTCGGCGCTGTCCGGCGCGGGCGTGGCGGCTTCCTCGCGCGCCTTGTCCGCGGCGACGCTGGCCATCGCCTTGTTCACGGCGCGCAGCAGCAGGAAGATGATGAAAGCGACGATCACGAAATTGACGACCTGCGTCACGAACTCGCCATAGCCGAGCAGGGGCACGCCGGCTTTCTTCAGATCGGCATAGCTGGCGAGCGAGCCCTTATAATCCGCCGGGATCGGCCCCAACGTGAGGAAATAGCCCGAGAAATCGAGGCCGCCGAAGATCTTGCCGATCATCGGCATGATGATGTCGTCCGTCAGGCTGGTGACGATCTTGCCGAAGGCCGCGCCGATGATGACCGCGACGGCGAGATCCATCACGTTGCCGCGATTGATGAATGCCTTGAATTCCTTGAACATCGAAGCTCCCTTCGGTCGGTCCCGTCCCCGGCCCTTTTTCCTCGCTCCCGCAGACGGGATCAACCCCGGCGATCCGCCGATCTTGATTGCGGGGTGTGTCCTACCCAAGTAAAACGGCGCAACCGAAACAATCCTTCCGAGGACCCACGATGTCGCTTTCCGCCAAGACCCGTTTCGCCCTCGTCGCGCCGATCGCCGCGCTCGCGCTGGGCGGCTGCGGCATCAATTCGATCCCCACCGCCGAGGAAACCGCCAAAGCGAAGTGGGCGGACGTGCAGAATGAATACCAGCGGCGCGCCGATCTGGTTCCGAACCTCGTCGCCACGGTGAAGGCCGCCGGCGCGCAGGAGAAGAGCATCCTCGTCGAGGTGACGCAGGCGCGCGCGGCGGCGAACAATGTGCGCGTCTCGGCCAACGATCTGAGCGATCCCGCCAAGCTCGCCCAGTTCGATCGCGCGCAATCCACGCTCGGCCTGTCGCTGCAGAAGATGCAGGAGGCCTATCCGGAGTTGCAGAGCCAGGCCGGCTACCAGACGCTGCAGAGCCAGCTGGAAGGCACCGAGAACCGAATCACGATCGCCCGGCGAGATTATAACGAGGCGGTGCAGGCCTATAACACCCGCATCCGCACCTTCCCCGACGCGATCGGCGCCAAGGTCTTCTACGGCGCCAAGCCGATGGCGACCTTCCAGGCGACCAGCGCGGGCGCTGACACCGCGCCGAAGGTGAATTTTTAAGGCCGAACGATGACATCCCCTTTCCCGTACCCCGGCGAAAGCCGGGGTCCAGAGCTGCCCGCGCTGCGCCCGAAGCTCTGGGCTCCGGCATTTGCCGGGGTACGGCTGGCGATCGTTCTGGCGCTGCTGGCCCTCGCATTGGGGAGCCTCTTTCCCCGAGCCAGCGTGGCGCAGAGCTTCCCCGCCTTCACCGGCCTCGTCGTCGATGCGGCGAATGTGATCCCGCAGGATCAGAAGGCCGCGCTGGAAGCGAAGCTGGAAGCCTTCCAGAAGCAGACGCAGCGCCAGTTCGTGGTGGCGACCATTCCCGATCTGCAGGGCTATGCGATCGAGGATTATGGCTATCGGCTCGGGCGGAGCTGGGGCGTGGGCCTCAAGGATGCCGACAATGGCGTCATCCTGATCATCGCGCCCAAGGAACGGAAGGTACGGATCGAGGTCGGCCGCCGGCTGGAGCCGGTGATGACCGACGCGCTTTCCAGCATCATCATCCGCACCCGTATTCTCCCCGCCTTCAAGTCAGGCGACATGGCGGGCGGGATCACGGCGGGCGCCGACGCGATCATCCAGCAGTTGAGCGCGCCGGACGATCAGGCCAGAGCGGAAGCCGCCAAGGCAGCAGCCACCTTTGACAAGGCGCACAAGAAGTCCTCCGGCGGCGGCGTGCCGTTCGGGCTGATCTTCTGGGGCTTCGTGGTGGCTTTCGTGATCCTCGCGATGCGGCGCGGGCGCAGCGGCGCGGCAGGTCCGTGGGGCCAGCGGCGCTATCGCAGCGACGATGGCAGCGGCTGGGTGTGGCTGTGGGCGGCGAGCGAACTGATCGACCATGCCACCCGCGACAATCGCGGCTCCGGCAATAGCTGGGGTGGCGGAGGTGACGGCGGAAGCTGGGGCGGCGGAAACGGCGGCGGATCGGACGGAAGCTGGGGCGGCGGCGGCTTCACCGGCGGCGGTGGCGGCGATTTCGGGGGCGGTGGCGCCTCGGGAGACTGGTGATGAAGCTCACCGAACGCGACTCGCAGCTGGTGGCGGACGCGATCCGCGCGGCCGAGGCGCGCACCGACGGCGAGGTTTCCGCGATCGTCGCGGCCAATTCGGACAGCTATCATGACGTGGTTCTGCACTGGTCCCTGCTCGTAGCGCTGCTGCCGCTGAGCATGTCGGCCGCCTTTCCCGGCCTGCTGGTGTGGGGCGCGGAACTCGTCACCGGCGGATGGGAGGAAGCGCCCGACCTGCGGCTGATGCTGACGATCCTGCTGGTGAAGAGCGTGGCTTTGTTCCTGATCGCACGCCTCATCCTCGGGCGACCGAAGATCCGGATGGCGCTGACGCCCGCCGCCACCAAGGCGCGCCGCGTGCGCCGCCGCGCGATCATGCTGTTTCGCACCGGCACCGAGCAGCGCACCGCCACCGCGACGGGGGTTTTGCTGTATCTCAGCCTGGCCGAGCATCGCGCCGAGATCGTGGCGGACGCGGCGATTCACGCGAAGGTGAAGCCCGAGCAATGGGGCGAGGCGATGACGATGCTGATCGCGGCCGTGCGCGACGATCGGCCGGGCGAAGGCATTGCGGCGGCGATCGCCAGGATCGGCGACGTGCTGGCCACGCATTTCCCGCGCGGTGACGATCCCAACGAGTTGCCCGACCGGCTGATCGTGCTTTAATCTCTGCCTTCTCCTTCCCGCTTGTGCTGAGCGTGTCGAAGCACCGTCCTTCCTTGGCGCATCGTTGAAGAAAAGGACGGCCCTTCGACAGGCTCAGGGCGAACGGAGGGTTACACCTCAGCGAAAGAGCACCCCCATGGATTTTCCCGACAGCGACCAGCCGGTCGAGACGATGTGGGCCGGCAAGTTCATCGTCGCCAAGAAGCGCGGACGCTGGGAATATGTCGGCCGCGCGCGCGGCATCCACGCGGCCGTGATCCTCGCGATCGACGACGGCCACGTGCTGCTGGTCGATCAGCCGCGCGCGCCGCTGGGCGCGCGCTGCCTGGAACTGCCGGCGGGGCTGGTGGGCGACGAGACCGAAGGCGAGGCGATCGACATCGCCGCCGCGCGCGAACTGGAGGAAGAGACCGGCTATCGCGCGGGGCGGATCAAGATCGTCGGCCGCTTCGCCTCCTCGCCGGGCATGGTTTCCGAGACGTTCACCCTGGTGCGCGCTTATGATCTGGAGAAGATCGGGCCGGGCGGCGGCGTGGATGACGAGGACATCATCGTCCATCGCGTGCCGATCGCCGGCATCGCGGATTTCATCGACGCCAAGCGTGCCGAGGGAATGGTGATGGACGTGAAGCTGCTGGCGCTGCTGGGGCCCAGCCTGATCGGGTGAGCGAGGGCCGAACGGCTATTCCGGGTTCCCGCGAAAGCAGGAACCCAGCCCCGAGCGCCACGCCAGCAGCCCTGGGCTCCGGCTTTCGCCGGAATACGGCATCATAGTCGACACGGACGACCCGCTCTCGCTTGCCCCTAGCGCCGCAGCGCGCCTTCGGCCTCGTGCCCGAGCATCGTCAGTTCGATCAGATTTTCGGGCCGTTCGCGCGGGGTCATGTCCACGACGCAGAGCGCGCCGAGCGCATAGCCCATTCGATCGACCAGCGGGACACCCGCATAGAAGCGGACGCCCGGATCGGACGTCACCAGCGGATTGTTCGAGAAACGGGGATCCTGCCTCGCATCCTCCACGACGAGCGGTTCGCCCGGCCGGTGGATGGCATGCGCGCAGAAGGACACGGAGCGCGGCGTCTCGCTCCCCCCGAGCCCGACGCCGGCGGCGAACCACTGGCGCTGATGGTCGATGATCGAGATAGCGGCGAGCGGCGTCTGGAAGATCTTGGCCGCTCGCTCCACGATGCGCTGGAGATCGCCGGAACCCCGCCCGCCCAGCACGCCGCTCCGATCGACCGCACGCTGACGCACAGTCTCGACCGAAGGAGACATTGAAGGCTCGCCAGGGGATGCGCCGGCCATGTTCATACGATAACATAGGAAATTGACATTTTGTAAGTCAATTTGTCGAGATTATCGGGAAAAATTGGTGTTAACGATTTGAAAACACCATCCTCGTCGTATTGAAGACATGGATTCCTTTGCCGCATCCGATCGGCGATCAGATCTTTTCGCGCACCCGCTCGTGATGTCGGATGACCTCATCGATGATGAAGCGCAGGAACTTCTCCGAAAAGTCGGGGTCGAGCTGCGCCGACTTAGCCAGTGTGCGCAATCTTTCGATCTGCTTTGCCTCGCGGGAGGGATCGGCCGGCGGAAGCCCCGCCTTCGCCTTGTAATGACCCACCGCCTGCGTCACCTTGAAGCGTTCCGCCAGCAGGCAGATCAGGGCGGTATCGATATTGTCGATGCTCTGGCGATAGGCGTCGAGCTGTGCGTCGCTCACGATGGTCTCCTCATTCCGCCGCCTTTTGTGGGCGCGGGAGCCCAAGCGCAAGCGCCGCCTGTTGCCTTTGGCGCCCAGCCGCTCCAAGGGCGGCACATGGGACAGGTTACTCCCCTCCGCCGCGACCAGCCGGCCTCGCTCGACCCGATGATGAAGCTCGTCGCGGCCGACATGCATGCCGTGAACGCCGTGATCCTCGCCCGGATGCAGTCCGAGGTGCCGCTGATCCCGGAGCTGGCGGGCCATCTGATCGCGGGCGGCGGCAAGCGGATGCGGCCGATGCTGACGCTGGCCTGCGCCCGGCTGCTGGAATATCCGGGCACGCGCCACCACAAGCTTTCCGCCGCCGTGGAGTTCATCCACACCGCCACGCTGCTGCATGACGACGTGGTGGACGGATCGAATACGCGGCGCGGCCGCCGCACCGCCAACCTGATCTGGGGCAATCCGGCGAGCGTGCTGGTGGGCGATTTCCTGTTCAGCCGCGCCTTCGAGCTGATGACCGAGGACGGATCGCTGCGCGTGCTGCGGATCCTCTCCAATGCCTCCGCCGTGATCGCCGAGGGCGAGGTGAACCAGCTCACCGCCCAGCGCCAGATCGCGACGAGCGAGGCGCGCTATCTCGACATCATCGGCGCCAAGACCGCCGCCCTGTTCGCCGCCGCCTGCCGCATCGCGGCCGTGGTGGCCGAGCGGGACGAGGCCGTGGAGGAAGCGCTGGATGGCTATGGCCGTAATCTGGGCATCGCCTTCCAGCTCGTGGACGATGCGATCGATTACGTGTCCGACGAAGCGACGATGGGCAAGGATGCCGGCGACGATTTCCGCGACGGCAAGGTCACCCTGCCCGTGATCCTCGCCCATGCGCGCGGCAGCGATGCCGACCGCAAATTCTGGCGCGAGGCGATGGAAGGCCGCCGCACCAGCGACGAGGACCTCGCCCATGCGATGCAACTGCTGCAGGCGACCAATGCGATCGCCGACACGCAGGCCCGCGCGCGCCATTACGGCCAGCTCGCGATCGACTCGCTGAGCGGGCTCGGCACCGGCACGGCCCGCGCCGCGCTGGTGGAGGCGGTGGAATTCGCGGTGGCGCGCGCTTACTGATCGCTGGCGCGCGGTGGTTGCTGTTCGCATGGCCGCTTTTCACGAAGCCTTTGGCGAACCGACGCTGGCCGCCCCCGTCTCGCAGGCCTGCACCGCCGCGCAATTCGCCGAGCCCGATTATGCGCGCTGGGTGGAGGCGATCCGCGAGCCCGTGCGCACGCACCGCAAGCAATGGGAATTCGTCTATATCCTGCGCGTGCTGGAGAGCCGGGGGCTGCTGCGCCCCGGCGTCCGGGCGCTGGGCTTCGGCGTGGGCTTCGATCCGCTGACGGCGGTGCTGGCGGCGCAGGGGCTGGAGGTGACGGCCACCGATCTCGCGCCGGATGCGGCTGCGGCGGGCGCCTGGATCGAAACGAGCCAGCATGCGCCGGACCTCGCCGCGCTGAACGGGCGCGGCATCTGCGATCCGGACATGTTCGCCGCCAACGTGCGCCACGAACATGCGGACATGCGGGCGATTCCCCCGCACTTCCGCGAGTATGACGTGGTGTTTTCGTCGTGCGCGTTCGAGCATCTCGGGACGTTGCAGGCCGGCGCGGATTTCGTGATCGCGGCGCTGGAGACGCTGAAGCCGGGCGGGCTGGCGGTTCACACGACCGAGCATAACCTCAACGATACGTGGCGGACGCGGCGGCGCGGGGCGACCGTGCTGTATCGCAGGCGCGATCTGACGAAGATCATCGAGCGCGCGGCGGCGAAGGGCTTCGGCACCACGGCGAACTGGAGCCGGGGCGAGGGCGAGGTGGACCGGCATGTGGACCTGCCGCCCTACAGCGACGATCCCCATGTGAAATTGCTGTTCCGGGGTTATGAGATGACCAGCTTCGGGCTGGTGCTGGAAGGGTAAAACACTTCGCCCGCCAACCCCCACCCGTTTAGTTCGAGCTTGTCGAGAACCCCCAGGGATCGAGCGAAGTCGAGAGCCCGTGCTCCGCATCCCGGCTTCTCGGCTACGCTCGAAGCCTAACAGGTTCTCGACAAGCTCGAACCCAACGGGGGAGTGGGAATGATCCTTTCCCTGGGTTCGAGCACCTTCGAGCCGGTCCAGAACCCCTTCTCGACTTCGATCTCGACAAGCTCGATCTCCGCTCGAACCCAACGGATGGGTGGTGGTGTGTGGGAGGAGAGAGGCCCTCCGCTACCCCCGCATCGCCGCCATGAAGTGCCGCCGGCACAGCGCAACATAGCGATCGTTGCCGCCGATCTCGGTCTGCTCGCCCTGCCGCACCGGGCGGCCCTCGCCGTCCACGCGCAGGTTCATCGTCGCCTTGCGGCCGCATTCGCACACCGCCTTGATCTCGGTCAGCGTGTCCGCCAGCGCGAGCAGATAGCGGCTGCCCTCGAACAACTCCCCCTGGAAATCGGTGCGCAGGCCATAGGCCAGCACGGGAATGTCCAGCTCGTCGCACAGGCCGGCCAGCGCCAGCACCTGATCGCGCGTCAGGAATTGCGCCTCGTCCACCAGCACGCAGGCGAGCGGGCCTGCGCGGTGGCGCGCCTCCACCGCCGCGCGCAGATCGGTGTCGGCGGCGAAGACCGAGGCCTCCGCCGCCAGGCCGATGCGCGACGTGATCGTGCCCGCCTCGTAGCGATCGTCGATCGCGGCGGTCCACAGCATCGTCTGCATGCCGCGCTCGCGATAGTTGAAGCTCGCCTGCAGCAGGTTCGTCGATTTGCCGGCGTTCATCGACGAATAATAGAAATAGAGCTTGGCCATCCGATCAGCCGCGCGCCTTCGCGATATAGGTGTCCACCACGCGCTCCAGCAAAGTGAGTGGCACGTTGCCGGAGCCCACCACGACATCGTCATAGCCGCGCAGATCGTAGCGCGGGCCGAGCGCCGCCTTCGCCTTGTCGCGCAGGCGGAGGATTTCGTTATGGCCCATCTTGTAGCCGCAGGCCTGCGCCGGCATCGCGCAATAGCGATTGACCTCGCTGACGAGCTGGCCGCGCGGCATGCCCGTATTGGCCTGGAACCACGCGACCGACTGTTGCGGCGTCCAGCGCTTCACATGGATGCCGGTGTCGACGACGAGACGGCAGGCGCGGAACGCGATCGACTGGAGGAAGCCCAGCTCGCCATACGGATCGCCCTCATAGACGCCCAGCTCGCTTGCCAGCTGCTCGGCATAGAGACCCCAGCCTTCGGAATAGGCGTTGAAGGTGAGGTAGGTGCGGATCAGCGGGAGGCGGTTCGCATATTCGCCCTGCCAGACATGGCCGGGAATGCCCTCATGATAGCAGAGCGTGGGCAGCGAGAGACGCGGCCAGATGCCCGTATCCTTGAGGTTGATATAATAATTGCCCGGCCGCGTACCGTCGATCGAGCCCGCCGCCGCATAGCCGTTAGGCGCGCCGTCCTGGATCGAGGGGGGCACGCGCTTGATGATGAGATTGCCCTTCACCAGCGTATGGAATGCGCGCGGCAGGCGGCCGCGCACGTCGGCTATGCGGCCGTTGAGGTACGCGAGCAGTTCGGCGCGGCCCTTGTCGTCATTGGCGAAGAGCTGGTCGGGGCGCTTGCCGAGCGCGTCCATCCGCTCGCCCACGGTGCCCTGCGTCATCCCCTGCGTGCGGAGGATCGCGTCCATGCGCGCCTGCAATTCCTTCACCTGCTGCTGGCCGATCGCGTGGATCTCCTCCGGGCTGCGCGTGGTCGTGGTGGCGAAGCGGAGCGCCCAGTCATACCACGCAGGGCCTTCCGGGAACTTCCACACGCCCGCATCCGGCGTCGCCTTGGCGCGCGCGGCACGCAGAGCCTCGAGCTGGCCCTGCAGTGCGGGCAGCACCTTGGCGTTCACGATCGCGGCGGCGCGGGTGGCGTAATCGCCCGCCACGCCCGCCTTGGCCGCGCGATCCGCGACCGAACGGACGAGCCCGGACTGGTCGACCGGCTGGGCGGCGGCGCCGGCGATCTGGCCGATCGTGATATCCAGCAGGAAATCGGGGAGGATGATGCCGCGCGCCGCATCGGCCGCGATGCGCGCATTCTCGTCCGCCAGTTCCTGCCCGTAGGAGTCGAGACGGGCGAGATAGGCATCCGCATCGGCGGCATTCTCGATCACGTGGCGGCTGTCGAGGAAATCGGGCTGGTCGACGAACGCGCCGCACAGCTGCGACGTGACGTAGGGCGCGTTGCGGAAGCTGTTCTGCCCGTTGAGCACGCCCATCTCGCCGAACGGGAATTTCCAGCCCTGCACGGCCAGATCGAACGCCGTTTGCGCGACATCCAGATTGAGCGCGGTGCCGGGGGCCACGGTGGCGCGGTCGATCGCCTTGATATCCGCGAGGCGGCCGGCGGCCCAGGTGGCGCGGGACTGCTCGGCTGCGATCGAGCGATCGGCGAGACGTGATTTCAGCGCGGCGCCGGGGCCGCTGTCGAGCCCGTAATAGCTGGCATTCTCCGGATATTGGCCGAGCAGCTCCTGCGCGATCATGGCGAGCAGGTTTTCGGCGGCGGCATCGGTCGCGCTGCCTGCGGCGGCCCGGGCAGGCAGGGCGGCCAGCGCGGCCACCGCCGCACCCGAGGCCAGAAAATCGCGCCGATTCAGATCCTGCATCACATCACTCCCTTTCGGGCGAGGCTAGCGCGTCCAGTCGCGGCTGACGAGCGCCGCCCGGCGTTCCGGCCGAGCGGCAATTTCCGTCAGTGCCCGTTCACGCGCGGCATGGCGTTAGTCGCCCTCCCCTCGATTTCAGCCGCAGGCGTGATCCGGCCTCATGACGCAGTTCGCGCAGACCCGTCCGCCCAGGTCCGTCGTGGCGGATCCGTGGCATCAGGATTTCTCCGAACAGATACGCTACGCCGCCGCGCGCCTGCTGGGGCTGCGCCTGATCAGCGACGTGCACGAGCGGGCGAGCGAGCTTGGCATCGTCCTGCCGGTCGGGAAGAAGCGCAGGAAGCGGCTCGCGGCCGTGCAGCGCGCCGGCATGCTGTTCGTCCATGTCCCCAAGAATGCCGGGCAATCGGTGAGCGAGGCGCTCTACCGGATGCAGATCCGGCATAATTCGATCCGCTATTATCGCCGGGCGATGCCCGATCTCGCCCGTCTGCCGAGCTTCGCGATCCTGCGCGATCCGGCCGACCGCTTTCTCTCCGCCTATCATTACGGCCTTTCCGGGGGCCAGCCGGACAATCGGATCACGCACGGGATGCGGCGCCGCTACATGCGCTTCCGCTCGGTCGACGATGCGCTGGATCATGTGGAGGCGGCGCGATCGCCCTACGAGATCGATCACATCTTCCGCCCGCAAAGCTGGTACGTGACCGACGAGACCGGCGCGGTGGCGGTTGATCGCCTGCTGCCGATGAGCGATCTCGCGCAGCTTTCGACGATCCTGCCGCAATTGATGCGACCGATCGGCCGCATCAATTGCGGGGGCCGGAAATCGACCCTCCTGTCGCCGCAAGCCGAGGCGCGGGTCCGCCGTCTGTATGCCGCGGATTATACGCTGTTTGATTCCCTGCCGAGGAACGGACAAGATCGGGCCGATGACGGGAGCCCGCTCAGGCGAACGGCGCACTAGACGAACGGCGACACGCGCGGCCTTTCGTGCCGGCGCGACACTGGCCTAAAGGCAGGCCATGGCCGAATTGCCGATCCTGTCCGTACTGCCCGATCTGCTGGCGGCGCTCGAGGCCGCGCCCAATGCCGTGCTCGTCGCCCCACCCGGCGCGGGCAAGACGACCGCCGTGGCGCCGGCCCTGCTCGATCGGCCGTGGTGCACCGGCCGCGTGCTGCTGCTGGGGCCACGCCGTCTGGCCGTACGCGCCGCCGCCGAGCGGATCGCGGCCAATGCGGGCGAGCAGGTCGGCGGGCGGATCGGCTATGCGACGCGGCTCGACAGCAAGCAGAGCGCGCAGACGCGCATGCTGGCGGTGACGCAGGGCATCTTCGTGCAGATGATCCAGAGCGATCCCGAGCTTGCGGGAATCTCGGCCGTGCTGTTCGACGAGGTGCACGAGCGCAGCCTGGACGGCGATTTCGGCCTCGCGCTCGCGCTGGACGCGCAGGCGGCACTGCGACCGGACCTGCGGATCGTCGCCATGTCCGCCACGCTGGACGGCGAACGCTTCTCGCGCCTGCTGGAGGGTGCGCCCGTGATCGAGAGCGAGGGACGCAGCTTCCCGATCGAGCATGTCCATCTCGGCCGCGCGGGCGACCGGATCGAGGATGACATGGCCGCCGCGATCCGCCGCGCGCTGGCCGAACGCGAGGGCGGCATCCTCGCCTTCCTGCCCGGCGTGGCGGAGATACGACGCACAGCCGAGCGGCTGGAAAACCTCCCCGGCGACGTGGCGCTCCATCTGCTGTCGGGCAGCGCCGAGCCGCAGGCGCAGCGCGCGGCGATCCAGCCCGAGCGCGACGGGCGGCGCAAGCTCGTCCTCTCGACCGCCATCGCCGAGACCAGCCTGACGATCGACGGCGTGCGGATCGTGATCGACAGCGGGCTCGCGCGGCGCCCGCGCTACGATCGCGCGGCCGGGCTGACCCGGCTCGTGACCGAACGGGTCAGCCGGGCGGCCGCGACGCAGCGCGCGGGCCGCGCCGGGCGACAGGGGCCGGGCACCGTCTATCGCCTGTGGGAGCAGGCGGCGACGGCGGGCTTCCCGCCCCACGATCCGCCCGAAATGCTGGAAGCGGACCTCTCCGCCTTGCTGCTCGCCTGCGCGCTGTGGGGCGTGAGCGACCCCACCAGCCTGCGCTGGATCGATCCGCCCCCCGCCCCCGCCATCGCCGAGGCGCGCACGCGGCTGATGGCATTCGGCATGATCGATACGGACGGGCGACCGACCGCGCACGGCAAGCAGGTGGCAGCGCTGCCGGTGGGCCCGCGCCTCGGCCATATGCTGGTGCGCGCGGGCGAGCTGGGCATGGCGCGCACCGCGGCGGAGGTGGCGGTGCTGCTGTCCGAGCAGGGGTTGGGCGGCAACGATCCCGATCTGGACGTGCGGCTGCGGCGCTGGCGGACGGAGCGCGGCCAGCGCGCCGATGGCGCGCGCAAGCTGGCGGAACGATGGGCGCGCCTTTCCTCCCCTCCCGCCGGCAGGAGCGGACCGAGAGGTGGGCAATCCGACAGAGACGGCGCGGGCCCACCCCCGCCCCCTCCCGCGAGCGGGAGGGGCGATGAGGTTGGCGCGTGCGTCGCGCTCGCCTTCCCCGATCGCGTGTCGCGGCGGCGGAGCGGTGACGGGGCGGACTGGCTTTCGGCGGGCGGGCGCGGCTTCCGGCTGGATACCACCTCCTCGCTGGCGCGGGCCGAATGGCTGGCGGTGGCGGAGACGCAGGGATCGGCGGCCGGCGCGCGCATCCTCTCGGCCGCGCCGATCGAGCAGAAGGAGATCGAGTCGCTCTATGCGGACCGGATCCAGACCCAGCGCCATATGAAATTCGACAAGGCGACGGGTGGCATCGTCGCCACGCGCGAGCGGCGGCTGGGCGCGGTGCGGCTGTCGGGCGGCGCCGATCCCGAGCCCGATCCGGACGCGATCCGGCAGGCTTTGGTGGTGGCGGTGGCGGATCACGGGATCGATCTGCTGCCGTGGTCCAATGCGGCCACGGCGCTGCGCCAGCGCGCGGCTTATGCGGGCGCGGCGGTGGACCTGTCCGACGCGGCGCTGATCGAACGGATCGACGAATGGCTACCCGCTCTGGTGACCGGACGGCGCAAGCTGGCCGACGTACCGGGATCGGCCCTGTTCGAGGCGCTGGAAACTCTGCTGGGCTGGGACGGCAAGCGCGCGCTGGATGCGGCGGCGCCGGGCCATTTCACCTCGCCGCTGGGGAACCGCCACGCGATCGATTATGCGGCGGATGGCGGCCCGGCGGTGGAATTGCGCGTGCAGGAGCTGTTCGGCCTCGCCCGCCACCCGATGGTGGGAACCACGCCGCTCACGCTGCGCCTCACCTCCCCCGCCGGCCGCCCGATCCAGACGACGAAGGACCTGCCCGGCTTCTGGGCGGGCAGCTGGGCGGCGGTGGCGAAAGAGATGCGCGGCCGCTATCCGCGCCACCCCTGGCCCGACGATCCGGCGGGGGCGGCGCCTACACTCAGGACGAAACGCGCGAGCGGGGGATAACCACCGCAAAGGGGCGATCGTCTTTGCAAGACGCAGGCGTCATTGCGCGCACGGCGAAGCGATGCCGATCCCGCCAGAGGTGATCGGCTCTAGCTTGTCGGTGGCTTGGGAACGGCTGCCGCCACGGCGCCCGGTCCGATCGGATTGGGGCTAGCCTCGATCGCCATCTTGATCAGATCGCGATCGCGCTTGAGACGATCGACTTTCGCCTCGGTCAAACCCGCACTGAGCGCGGGATCCTTGGCAGCCTGCTCGATCAGGGCATCGTTGATGGACGCGGCGGCGACCAGATTGCCTGCCTTGATCGCATCGGCCTGATATTCATAAGCGACCTTGGCCTGAAGCCCCTGCGAAACCCGGACGCTGCTTGCCAGAGCGACGCGGGCACCCTGCCGGCTTGCGTTCACGGCGAGATATTGCTGCCGCAGATCATCCCCGATCTCGAAATAGTTCGCCCGGCGCACCAACTCGTTCATGCGGGCGAGCCACGCCTCCGAGATGCGCTGCTTGAGGGAAAGATCGCACCCATCCGTCTGGATCTGAAGCAGATAGCGCGCCTCCAGGGCCAGACGAAGCGAGTCCAGCACATTGTCCTGCGCGACACTGACCCGGTCAGCGGCGCGTTTGGTGCAGGACGTCGGTTCGGGCCGGGGCAGCGAGAAAGCGAGGCTCGGCGTTTCCCTCCGCACGCGCAGCTGAATCGGCACGGCCGCCCCGCCATAACGGGCCACGAGCGTCCACGATCCCAGCACCTCCTTCTGCTCGGGAAGCTCGACGGAAAACAGCTTGCCCGTGGCGTCGTAGGGAAAATCCAGTTCGCCAGCGTCGGTGATGACGACCAGCCCGGTCGGCTGGCGATCGAGCCATCTGACGACGATTTTCGTGCGCACCGGCGGCGGCAATGCCTGGGCCTCCGCCCACTCGCAACAAAGGCACAGTACCCCGGCCAGCAATAGCCCAATCCGCGCCGTCATCAGCCCCCGCTCCCATCGGTTGCCTTGATCGCCAGCATCGCCAGCAGCTGCGCCCCCAGCCAGCCGCTGACGACGACCAGAAAGCGATGATGGGCGGTGAGCAGGCCTTCGCTGCTCTGGATCCCGTCAAAAGGCGAATAGGCCCAGAGCGGCTGCGCGATCCCGGGTTGATCCACGATGACCCACAGGCCGGCGCAGATCAAAAGCCCAGCGATGCATAACGCGATCGACGCATAGATCCGTAAGTTCGGGGTTTTCGCCTTCCCGGCGAACGCGGAGCCCACGCTGACGATCGCCAGCAGCGCCCCGATGACCACCTTCGCATCAGCCTGCGACAGGATCACGCCGAGATAGATGCCGCCCCACAGCGAGTCGCCCTTCGGCTGCAGGACGGGCAGGATGATCACAGCGCCCAACAGCAGCAGCACGACGATCGCCACCAGGACGAGCGCGATGACCGAGGCCGTATTCTTCTGCCAGTCCGTCATGGCTTCCCCCAAGCCTGAACGTCCGTCCCCAGAGACGGATCATGTCGAAATTCCTCTTCGAAGGCAACGGGCTCGATGATCGACATGCTCTCGCCTGCAACCGACTGTTGACGCCGGTGCTGGCCGCGATAGGGAGAGGGTCATGGTCCAAGCCCGCATCCGCCCCCGCATCAAGAGCAGCATGCAATCCGGCCGCGCCCGCGAAGGCGCCTGGGTGCTGGAATATGAGCCGGCCGAGGCCAAGCGCCCCGATCCGCTCACCGGCTGGGCAGGATCGGGCGATACGCGCGATCAGGTGCGGCTGGGCTTCCCGACGCTGGAAGCGGCCAAGGAGTATGCGACGCGCAACGGCCTCGCCTTCCACGTGACCGGCGGCGCCGATCCCCGCGCGCTGAAGATCCAGGCCTATGCGGATAACTTCAAGGGCCCGGACATCTTCTGATTTTCGCACTCCTGCAAACGCAGGAGCACGGCCAAAACCATAAACGGGCGTCGCGGCTGCGGCGCCCGTTTTCGTATCCGGCCGCTTGCCATGCGGCCCTCCATCGTATTATTCGAGCAATACACTTCCCCGGAGATCGTCTTGCGCGCCATCCTGCTCGCCGCCCTCGCCTTCGCCTCCCCGCTCGCCATCGCGGCGGCGGAAGCGCCCGCCGCCACCGCCATCGTGGCCGACGCGGATGCGCCCAAGGGCAAGCTGCCGGATCAGGCACGCCCGACCTCCTACCGGCTGGACCTGACGATCCTGCCCGATCAACCGCGCTTTTCGGGCCATGTCGAGATCGACGCGCTGGTGAAGGCGGAGACGCAGCACCTCTATCTCCACGGGCGCGACCTGAAGATGGGCCTCGCCACCGCGATCGTCGGCGGCAGGACGATCCCCGCAAAGTGGGTGCAGGTGGACCAGACCGGCACCGCGCGACTCGATTTCGCGAGCCCGCTGCCGGCCGGCAAGGTGACCTTGGCCTTCGATTATGACGCGCCCTTCGGGGAGAGTCCGTCGGGCCTCTACCGGATCAAGGTGGGCAATGACTGGTATAGTTGGAGCCAGTTCGAATCGATCGACGCGCGCGCGGCCTTCCCCTCGTTCGACGAGCCGGGCTTCAAGACGCCCTTCACGGTGACGATCACCACCAAGGCCGGCGCCAAGGCGGTGAGCAACGCGCCCGAGACGAATGTGACGCACATCCGCGTGGCGCCCACTTCCGCCGCCGCGCGCTTCGCCCGCGCGAACAAGCTGCCCGTGCCGAAGACGCTGGACGTCCACCATTTCCAGCCGACGCTGCCGCTTCCCACCTATCTGGTGGCGATGATGGCGGGCCCGTACATCACCGCCGACGGCAAGGCGCCCCCGGCCGCCAACCGCCCCGCCCCGCTGCCGCTCCGCATCGTCGCCACCAGGGCGCAGGCGGGCAAGCTGGACTATGCGCTGGCGGAAAGCCCGCGCATCGTGGAGCTGCTGGAAGCCTATTTCGGCCAGCCCTTCCCCTTCCCCAAGCTCGATCAGATCGGATCGCCGGTGATGCCCGGCGCGATGGAGAATGCGGGCGCCGACATTTACGGCGACGACATCCTCCTGCTGGGCGACGGCGCCACCACGCGCCAGAAGCAGAATTTCGGCATGGTCGTGTCGCATGAGCTGGCGCACCAGTGGTTCGGCGATCTCGTCACCCCAGCCTGGTGGGACGATATCTGGCTGAACGAGAGCTTCGCCAACTGGATGGGCTATCGCATCGGCAACGAGTGGCGGCCCGAGATGAATATCGGCGTGGGCGCGATCGACGAGGCGCTGGCCGCGATGAACACGGACGCGCTGGAAGTGGGCCGCCCGATCCACCAGACGATCACCGAGAACGGCCAGATCGACAGCGCCTTCGACGAGATCACCTATGGCAAGGGCGGCCAGGTGGTGGCGATGATCGCGGCCTATCTGGGCGACGAGGAATTCCGCGACGGCGTGCGCCTCCATCTGTCGCGCCACCGCTACGGCAATGCCACGTCAGACGAATTCTTCCAGGCACTGGCAGATGCGGCGCACGATCCGCGCGTGCTGCCCGCGCTGAAGAGCTTCACCGAGCAGCAGGGCGTACCGGTGGTGGATATCCGCCGCAAGGACGGCAAGCTGATCGCCAGCCAGTCGCGCTATGCGTTCCTGGGATCAACGCCCGCGCCGCTCAGTTGGGTGATCCCCTTGTGCCTGCGGCAGGGCGACGCCAAGACCTGCACGCTGATCGACAAGCCGACGATGGCGATCGGCCCGGCGGCGGCGAGCGCGATCATCCCCAATGCGGGCGGCGCGGGCTATTATCGCTTCACGCTGGCGCCGCAGGATTGGGCGGCCTTGATCGTGGCCTCCCCCACCCTCCCCGCCGGCGAGGCGCTGGCGGCGAGCGACAGCCTGTGGGCCGCCTTCCGATCGGGCAAGGCCGATGCGGCGCAGCTGATCGCGGCGGCGCGGGCGATGGCGGGATCGGCGGACTCGAACGTCGCGGTCGACGGCGGCAAGCGGCTGGCGGGTCTGCGCGCGGTCGGGCTGATCGGGGATGACTCGACCGCCGATTATCGCACGCTGATGGGCCGCCTCTATGCGCCCAAGCTCGCCGCGATCGGCTTCGATCCTGCGGCCGGCGCGCACAAGGCGGACGATCCCGACCGGCAGAAGCTGCGCCAGGATCTGGTCCGGCTGGTCGCGTCCGAGGCGGAGGACGATGCGGTGCGGAGCAAGCTGCTGACGGCGGCCGACGCCTATCTGGCCGGCAACAAGGCGGCGCTGGACGATGCCTTCCTCGGCACGGCGCTGGCGCTGACCGTGCAGAAGGGCGGGCTGCCGACCGCGAAGACGTTGCTGGAGCGGCTCGTGACCAGCGAGGATCCCCTGTTCCGCGCGCGTGCGCTGCAGGCGATCGCGGGCGCGGGCCATCCGGACATAGCGCGCTGGGTGTTCACGCTGAACGAGACGCGCCTGCGCCCGACCGAGCGCGTCGCGCTGATCGGCGGCCTCGCCGGGGCGATGCAGACGCGCGATATGACCGCCGACTGGATCCTCGCCCATTACGACAGCATCGCGAAGGGCAACGGCATCTTCATCTCCAGCCGCCTGCCCTCCGTGCTGGGCACGCAATGTTCGGCCGATCGCGCCAGGGAGATCGCCGACACGCTGGGGCCGAAGGTGAAGGCGCTGGGCGCGGGCGAACTGGCCTTCGCGCGGACGGTGGAGCGCATCCGCCACTGCGGCGACCTGAAGACGGCCAAGTCCGGCGAGGTGGCCGCGGCGCTGAAGGCGGCGGTGGCGGGCTGAGGCGACCTATCGCTGTCGAGACAGCCCTGCATCATTGCGAGCGCAGCGAACCGGTCCAGTCCGGCGCGAGAGGCTGGATCGCTTCGTTCCGCTCGCGATGACGAAGGGAAGGTGGAGGCACTTCCCACCCAAAAGCGCGGTTTTCTGCCTAAAGCGCGACACCGCGCGACGAACGCAGGGCGAAACGAGACAATCGGTTACAGCTTTTGATGCTGCGACGCACAAGAGCGGCTTGAACCGACTCGGCGCGGCGGAGTAACTGGCAGCGATGTCTCAGAATGCTCTCGTCCTCCAGGCCATCGCTCTCAAGAAGTGCGTGAAGGCCACCTATAATCGCACGCAGGTGCGCCTCGCGCCCCACATCCTCTACACGCGCCACGACGAACTCTATCTCGATGCCGTGACGAAGGAGCGTGACGGCCAGCCGCCGCGCGAAGTGAAGATCGGGACGTTCAAGCTGACCGGGCTGCAGGATCTGGCGGTCGCGGCCGATCAGCCGTTCGAGCCGGAGAGCATCTTCGATCCCTCCAGCGAGAAATATCAGGGCGTCACGCTGTTCGCCGTCGAACAGGGCTGAACCCGACCGGCCGGATCGGGGCGCGATCGGCGGGTGCCGATGCGCCTCGGCCCGCCGAACCGTCCCCGAAAAACCTGACTCCGCTGGGGATCAGGCTTCCCGGATCATATCCGATGCCGGGCCGGCATCGATGCGCCGCTGGGCGCAGCGGACGAGATTTCGCCCTCCGCGCTTCGCATCGTACAGCGCCTCGTCCGCGCGCTGGAGCAGCGCCGTCATCGCCTCGCCCGGCTGCCAGCCGGCGACGCCAAGGCTGGCCGTAACGCGGGGCCGGTCCCCCAGCCCCTCCATCGCATCCGCCTCGATCGCGGCGCGGACCCGGTCCGCGATCGTCTCCGCCACATCGAGCGGCGCATTGGGCAGGACGATGATGAACTCCTCGCCCCCGAAGCGGCCGATGAAATCGGAGCCACGCAGCGCCGACGCGGCCGCGCGGGCGACGCGCTGCAACACGCGATCGCCGATGACATGGCCGAACGTGTCGTTGACGCGCTTGAAGTGATCGATGTCGAGAATGGCGACCGCCAGCGCCTGATTCAGATCGCGCGCCTGCTGGTGCGAGCGATCCAGCACCACCAGCAGCTGGCGCCGGTTGGGCAGGCCGGTGAGCGCATCGGTTTCGGAGGCGAGGCGGGCGGCGGCGGCGGCCTCCTCGGCGGCGATGCGCGCGTGATCGAGCGCGCTTTCCTGCTCCGTCTGGACCGTGCAATCCTGGATCGTGCCGAAGATGGCGACGATCGCGCCCTGCGGATCGCGATGGATCTCGCCACGCACGAAGACATGGCGGACCTCTCCATCCGGGCGGCGGATGCGGGAGCGATATTCATAGCCCTCCCCCTCCAGCATCGCGGCGTGGACGATGGCGCGGACGCGATCGCGATCCTCGTCGACATAATAAACGTCGAACACATCCTCGGGCGGGATCGGCGGACCGGACGGATCGACACCGTGGATGCGATAGGTTTCGGCCGAACAGAACATCTGCCGGTTGTCCGCCGTGAACCGCCAGTGGCCGAGTTGCGCGGCCGCCTCCGCCAGATTGAGCAGGCGGTTCTTCTCGCGCAGTTCGTCCAGCAGGCGACGTTGTGCGCCGAGCAGGGCGGTGGACGGCAGACAGGCCGCGTACAGAACGAACAGATAGAGCTGGACGCACAGCACTTCCTGCAGGCGCCCGACATGGATCATCACCACGGGCCCGCTGCCGAGGCCCGTCGCGACCGTGGCGATCGCGGCGACCACCACCACGCCGAGCGAGACGCCGACCGTTCCGAGGCGGACGACGACCAGCATCATCGCCGCCAGCGGCAGGAACAGCATCGGATAGCGATTGGCCATGAAGGCGATCAGCGAAGCGACCGTGACCAGCGACAGCAGCAGCACGGCCTCGATCACATATTGGCGCGGGATCCGGCGCAGGCGCTGCCAGGCGCCTTCATCCAGCGCATCCGCGACCATGATCGCGATCGGCGTGATGATGAGCATGCCGAGACAATCGGCCAGGAACCAGGACGCGAAGAAAATCGCGTAGCTGCCGACCGCGAAATTGGTCGCGATGGCGGCGCTGGCGGCGGCCGCGACCGCCGCGACCAGACAGAACAGGGCCAGGCATCGCCCCGATACGGTCGGCATGCCGGGCATCAGGCCCAGCCTGCGTACCATCGCGCGGGCGAGCAGCGGCTCGGACAGGTTGGCGACGGTGAAGCCCGCACACATCAGCCAGGTGCCACCCGAAAGGCGGTTCGCGGCCATGCTGGCGATCGCACTGATGACAAGATAGCGGCGCCCTGGGCGGCCGCCGTGCAGGATTGCGGCGAGCAGCACCGCATTGGCCGGCCAGATCGGTGCAAATCCGAAGAGGCCGTTGCTCAGCTCGAGCGAAAAGAGCGCGGCAAAGAAATAGGTGACACCGACGAGAATCGCCTTAGCGAATGCCTCGGCACTATCGTCTTTAAGAGAGGCGGTTCGCACGGGCATATCGGGCTGGTAAGCTCGAAGGGTTAATTGCCGACGAACATTAGCCGAGCTCATCTCTTGTTACAATGTGGCGTCACGGGCGTGTGCGTTAACAGGCTGTGTTGTGACACGCCCGCACCACGCAGGCATCGTTTCGCGGGCGCCTCCCGTCTGAGGCGGCCCGACGGCCGCCGACGGATCTCGATGCGGACGCCGCCGCCCAGCACATCGTCATTGCGAGCGCAGCGAAGCAATCCAGTTCCTAGCGTGCGGGACTGGATTGCTTCGCTGCGCTCGCAATGACGAAAGGCCGAATGTCAGCCTCTTCCGCCGACCACGCCCCTGAGGACCATCGACAGGCGAGAGGGCCGAGAACCATGCCGATAGTCCGGAGGATCATTGGCAGGCGAGAGTGTCGCGCACAGCCAATAGTCCGGGGGACTATTGGCAGGCGAGGCACTCGTCATAATCCTTCACGTCCAGCTCGATCTGCTTCAGGTCGGGCGTGTTGTCCGCCTCGACCCCGCCGGCGAAACCGGCGCGCTGGATCGACATCGAGCGCAGATAGTAAAGCGACTTGATGCCCAGTTCCCACGCGCGGAAGTGGAGCATCAGCAGATCCCATTTCTCCACGTCGGCCGGAATGAACAGGTTCAGCGACTGCGCCTGATCGAGATAGGGCGCGCGATCACCGGCCAGCTCGAGCAGCCAGCGCTGATCGATCTCGAAGCTGGTCTTGTACGTGTCCTTTTCCTCCGGCGAGAGGAAATCGAGATGCTGGACCGAGCCGCCCTTCTCGAGGATCGAATTCCAGACCGCGTCGGAATCCTTCGATTTCTCCGCCAGCAGCTTCTTCAGATAGGGATTCTTGATCGAGAAGCTGCCGGACAGCGTCTTGTGCGTATAGATGTTGGCGGGGATCGGCTCGATGCAGGCCGAGGTGCCGCCGGTGATGATGCTGATCGACGCGGTCGGCGCGATCGCCGTCTTGCACGAGAAGCGCTCCATCACGCCCATGTCGGCCGCGTCCGGGCACGGCCCGCGCTCGATCGCGAGCGCCATCGAGGCCTCGTTCACATGCGCCTGGAGGTGCTTGAAGATGCGGAGGTTCCAGCTCTTGGCCATCGCCCCCTCGAACGGCAGACCGCGCGCCTGCAGGAACGAGTGGAAGCCCATCACGCCGAGGCCGACCGAGCGCTCGCGCCCCGCCGAGTAGGCCGCGCGCTCCATGCCGGGCTCGGCGCGCGCGATGAAATCGTCGAGCACGTTGTCGAGGAAACGCATCACATCCTCGATGAAGCGCTTGTCGCCGTTCCACTGATCCCACGTCTCGAGATTCAGCGAGGACAGGCAGCAGACGGCGGTGCGATCCTTGCCGTGCTGGTCGCGGCCGGTGGGCAGCGTGATCTCGCAGCACAGATTGGAGGTGGAGACCTTGAGCCCCACGTCGCGCTGGAACTTCGGCATGGCGCGGTTCACCGTGTCCTGGAACACGATATAGGGCTCGCCCGTCCGCAGCCGCGTCTCGATCAGCTTCTGGAACAGCGAGCGCGCATTGACCTTGCCGCGCACCGAGCCGTCCTTGGGGCTCTTGAGCTCCCAGTCCGCATTCTCGCGCACGGCCTCCATGAAGGCGTCCGGCACCAGCACGCCATGATGCAGGTTCAGCGCCTTGCGGTTGAAGTCGCCGGTCGTGTTGCGGATCTCGAGGAACTCCTCGATCTCGGGGTGCGAGACATCGAGATACACCGCCGCCGAGCCGCGCCGCAGCGAGCCCTGGCTGATCGCCAGCGTCAGGCTGTCCATCACGCGCACGAACGGGATGATGCCGCTGGTCTTGCCGTTCAGGCCTACCGGCTCGCCGATGCCGCGCACCTGCCCCCAATAGGTGCCGATGCCGCCGCCGCGCGAGGCGAGCCAGACATTCTCGTTCCAGGTGTCGACGATGCCGTTCAGGCTGTCGTCCACCGAATTGAGGAAGCAGGAGATGGGCAGGCCGCGCCCCGTGCCGCCGTTCGACAGCACCGGCGTGGCGGGCATGAACCACAGGCGCGAGATATAATCGTAGATGCGCTGGGCGTGCGCGGCATCGTCGGCATAGGCCGAGGCCACGCGCACGAACAGATCCTGATAGCTTTCGCCGGGCAGCAGATAGCGGTCCTTCAGCGTCTCCTTGCCGAAATCGGTGAGGAGCGCATCGCGGCCATGATCGACATCCAGCGGATAGGGCGCGCGCGGGCCGCTGCTGGCGGCCTTCGCCTCTGGCTCGAGCAGGGCTGCCATGTCGTTCACTTGTCCTTCGCTACCGCTACCCGAGAGATCCATCGCAGCCCCCAAATATCGTTCTGTATCCGTTCGACCGAGGCCACCGCCCCTTCTACCATCAGAGCGCGACACACCGGAGTCACAGCTTCGCCCTCACCCCTGCGACAACAGGGACGGAGCGCCGGATACGATATGGGGATCGCTCCGGATGATCTCAATCAGGTGTGCCTCGCACATGGCGTCGACACCACAGATAGTGTCATTCCGCGATTCCGGGCGCAAGAGGTGAAATTTCTCGGAGATGAAACTAACCGGCTTGACGCGCGACGAGCCGAGCAGAATCGGCGGTTTGGCGCGGCTGGCGCGACGCGGGCGCGAAACCGTGGCTGGTCGACGTCGACGATAAGGTCGCGGCGGCCCGATCCAACGATTTCCCGGTTTTACAGGGAGTTGAATTCGCTTGCCGGGATCAGGTGCGAGGACATCATCCCGCCGCGATATCGGCCAGTTGATCGAACGGAAAATTCGCCGAGCGCACGTCGCCATGGCAGCGGCTGCACGTCGCCACCTCCGCGTGTCGCCCCTCGGCCAGACGCTGCCGGAATTGCGCGCGGGCGACACCCAGCATCGTCTCGCGGAAGCCCGCGCGGGACAGATCCCCAATGGGCTCGATCCGTTCGAAATCCTGGCAGCAGGCCAGCACGCGCCCATCGGAATCGACGATCAGATCGGTCATCACCTCGGGCGCGCACCGGATCGGCTGCGGCGCGAGTGCGAGCGCATCGAACACGGTACGATCCGGGCTGCAGCGGCTCGACAGCGGATCGAAGGCGACGACATGCGCACCGCGCGCGAGGAACCAGGCGCGCATCGCCTCCAGTTCGTGCAGGTTCATCCGGCTCACGGGCACGCTGACACGCACGCGGCCGGGAAAGTCATCGAGCAGCCGCTCATATTTCGCGAAGACGTTGCGCGCGCGCAGTGGCGCCATCAGCCGATCGAACGTTTCCGGCGTCAGCGATTCACAGTGCAGCGCGATCACGCTCACATGATCGCGCAGCGCCTTGTGACGCGCGCTGTTATAGGCGGCTGCATTGGTGTTCACCGACAACAGGACATCCGGCAGTTTCTCGCGCACGTAGCGCGCACGCTCGACGACATGGGGATCGAGCAGGCCGTCGCCGAACAGGCCGAAGCCGATCATGTGACGGATATCGACTCCCTCCTCCTCGATCCCGTCGATGATCTTGCGGAATAGCGGCATCGCCATCGGCGTGCGCGGAACGTGCGCCGTGCTGGCCTTGCCGGTAGGGCAGCTCAGGCAGGAGGCGTTGCACAGCCCCGTCGTGCCGATCGCGACCGAGCCGAGATGCGGCACATCGCCAGCGGCACGCGGGCGATGGCGCAGCACCTCGCGCCGCGCCGCGCGCAGATCGGGCGCGAGCGACCAGGCGGCCCCCGCGAGCGCACCACCCACGCGCCCATATCCGCGAAACCGGGCCATCCGGCCGAATTTGAGCAAAGACGCCGCCCATTCGGACCGCGCATTGTTCCGCGCGACGGGAGCGCGAGCACCCCCGTCGCCGATGACAGTCTGTGAGGGCAATATTGGGAGCAGATCGAGCAAGGCCATGCGCGAAAATTGCAGGCGCCCCGACACTCCCGCGAGCCTCCCTTCGCGAATGGGCGAATGGGCGAACGCCCTTGCCGATCGGTGCGACGAACCGCATAATCCGCTCATGACCCTTTCGGACCTGCTGGGGAGGCCCGAACGCTGGGCCAGGCTGCTGGGGTGGGCACTCGCATTGGGCCTGCTGTTCGGCATCATCGGCCCGTTCGGCAGCTATCCCGCCAACCTGTTCACGCGCACCGTCTATTGGGCGGGGCTGTTCGTGAGCGGCACTTTGCTGCTGTGGCCGTGCGTGGCGGCGGCGGCCGTGATCGGCCCGTCACGCGGCTTTCCGCTGGCCTTCGCGGTGGGGGCGACCCTGCTGGTGGCGACGGTGCCGATGGCGATGCTGGCGGCGGCGGGCGGCCATCTGTTCTGGCCCGTCCGCGCCTCGGGCATGCGCGCGCTGGAATGGTATGGACAGACGGCGCTGATCGTCCTGCCGATCGCGGCGGGCGCACTCTGGCTGGAGACGCACTATCATGGCACGCGGCGAGCCGCGACCGCCGAGGCCGCGCCCCCCGCCCCGGCTCCTGCCGCGCGGCCATCGTCGCCGGTCTCCGACCCGGATCACCGGCTGCCCGATCATCTGCTGGCGCACGCTCTCTGCCTGCAGATGGAGGACCATCATGTCCGCATCCACGCGCACCAGCGATCGTGGCTCCAGCTCGGCACGCTGCGCGAGGCGATCGACCAAATCGGTCCCGAGCGCGGGCTGCAGGTCCATCGTTCCTGGTGGGTCGCGCGCGATGCGGTGCGGGGCGTGGTGGAGGACGGGCGCTCGCTGCGCCTCCGGCTTGCCAACGGGATGGAGGTGCCGGTGGCACGCAATCGGATCGCGACGCTGCGCGGCGAGGGCTGGCTGGATCGGAACGAGACGCCGGCGGAGATCGGGCTGAACGATACGCAGACCGCGTGAATAGGACGCTTCGGAGGACGGACGCAGGCCGCTGAAGGCGCACCTTTAGTCACCCCGGGTCAAGCCCGGGGTGACGGGATTCCTGGAACCTCCACAACGGGCGCGAAGCGCTCCCTTCAGCGCATCGTGGCGTGCTTGGGGAGGGCCGTCTGCGTCACTGGCGCGCGCGGGGTGGCGCCGCGGCGGACGTCACCTTCCATCAGGCGATCGAGCAGACGCTGGCCTTCGCTCCAGCGGCCGAGGCCGGTGGCGGCGTTGATGTGGCCATGATCCTCCAGCATCACGAGATCGGCGAGCCAGGCGGACGCCATCTCCTCCGCGCGATGCGGACGGCAATAGGGATCGTCGCTGGAGGCGACCACGATCGCGGGGAAAGGCAGCGGCGCGAGCGGCGTGGGCGCGAAGCGCGCGATCACGTCGGCCGATCCGATCCGGTCGGCATCGGGGGGCGCGACGAGCAAGGCGCCGGCGACGCGGCTGGTGACATCCTCGCCCAGAAGCCCCGCCCACCAGGCGACCGCGACGCAGCCGAGGCTGTGCGCGACGAGCACGACAGGGCCGCCCGCCGCGCGCACCGCCTGATCGATCCGGCCGATCCACACGTTGCGGACGGGCGCATCCCAGCAGCCCAACTCCACTCGCGTGCAATCGCCCCGCTCCTGCTCCCAGATGGTCTGCCAGTGGCCGGGCCCCGAATTGCCGAGACCGGGCACGATCAGGCAGGTGGGCGAGCGGCGCAGGTCTTCCTCGAACAACATCGTGGGCGACTCCAAACGGGGCACTCACGAGGATATGCGAAGATGAACGTCAGACAACGAAGTGTGGCTTAACTACGGCACAGTTCGGCTTGCATGCAGTTTCCGCATGCGTCGTTCCGGAGGCGATTCGAGGGCGAATATAGGGCCCCGGCATGCCCGACTGGTTCGGGCATCCAAGCGCCTACTCGTGCCTCGCACGCAAAAACCCCGTTCGTCCTGAGCGAAGTCGAAGGACGTGCTTCAGGCGGCATGGTATGTGGCCCGTGCTTCGACTTCAGCCCGAAGGGCTGAAGTTCATCCTGAGCGCCTGCCTTGGCAGGCAGTCGAAGGGCTCAGCACGAACGAAGTGGGGGCAAGCGCATTCCTCAACTCTGGCCCGTCGCTCTCGCCACCGCGTCACCCCGGAACAGGTCCGGGATGACGGGTTATCGAAAGCGGATCAGATCTTCAGCGCGCCGCGGCCGGCATAGCGGCCGATCGCGCCCAGTTCTTCCTCGATGCGGATGAGCTGGTTGTACTTGGCGAGCCGGTCCGAGCGGGCAAGGCTGCCCGTCTTGATCTGGCCGCAGTTGGTGGCGACGGCGAGGTCCGCGATCGTCGAATCCTCGGTCTCGCCCGAGCGGTGCGACATGACGGCGGTGTAGCCGGCCTGCTGCGCCATGCTGACGGCCGCCAGCGTCTCCGACAGCGTGCCGATCTGGTTGACCTTCACCAGCAGCGAGTTGGCGAGGCCCTTCTCGATGCCCTCGGCCAGAATCGCGGGATTGGTGACGAACAGATCGTCGCCCACGATCTGCACCTTGCCGCCGAGCCGATCGGTCAGGATCTTCCAGCCGGCCCAATCGTCCTCGGCCATGCCGTCCTCGATCGAGACGATCGGGAACGCGCCGACCAGCTCCGCCAGATAATCGACCATCTCGGCCGACGAGAGCTTCCGCCCTTCGCCCGCCAGATCATAGACGCCGCCCTTGAAGAATTCGGACGCGGCGCAATCCAGCGCGATCGCGACATCCTCGCCCGGCCGATAGCCGGCCTTCTCGATCGACTGCATGATGAAATCGAGCGCGGCCTTGGGGCTGGCGAGGTTCGGCGCGAAGCCGCCCTCGTCGCCCACCGCCGTCGCCAGGCCCTTGTCGTGCAGTTCCTTCTTCAGCGTGTGGAAGATCTCGGCCCCGCAGCGCACCGCCTCGAACAGGCTTTCCGCGCCCAGCGGCATGATCATGAATTCCTGGAAGTCGATCGGATTGTCGGCATGCGCGCCGCCGTTGATGATGTTCATCATCGGCGTGGGCAGCACATGCGCGGCGACGCCGCCGACATAGCGATAGAGCGGCAGGCCGCGCGCTTCGGCGGCGGCCTTCGCCACGGCCAGCGACACGCCGAGAATGCCGTTCGCGCCGAGGCGGGACTTGTTGTCCGTGCCGTCCAGCTCGATCATGATGCCGTCGATCTCGCCCTGATCCTCGGCCTCGAGGCCTTCGACCGCCTCGGCAATCTCACCGTTCACCGCATCGACCGCATCGTCGACGCCCTTGCCGAGCCAGCGGCTCTTGTCGCCGTCGCGCTTCTCCACGGCCTCGCGCGCGCCGGTCGACGCGCCCGAGGGAACGGCGGCGCGGCCGAAGCTGCCGTCCTCCAGCGTGACATCCACCTCGACGGTGGGATTGCCCCGGCTGTCGATCACGGTGCGGGCGTGGACGTCGACGATCGCGGTCATACGGGAATCCTCCGGATGTTCTGGAAATGGATGCTCTGGAAACTCGCGCGGGCTCTATCGGGGCCCCTCGAAAAGGGCAATAATAACGGGACCGACATGGAACGCGCCGACGCGGCCATGTGTTGGAATGGCAAGAAGGAGACAGCCCATGGCCGCAGCCGAAACGCCCCTGCCGGAAGGCACCGATCACATCATCAACGGCGCCAGCACGACCGACGAGACGAGCGGAGCCGCGCATGCGACCGGCGGCGAAGCCGGCACCGCCGCGCGCGGCGCCTTCTTCGAGAAGTTCGACGAGGTGAAGGCGCAGGGCTATGATCGCGCCCGCGAATATGCGCTGGTCGGCAAGGACCGCACCACCGGCGCGCTCGACGATTTCGTCCGCATGATCAACGATGCCGCCGGCCAGGTGGATGCGAAGGTGGGCGCCCAATATGGCGATTATGCCCGCCGCGCCGCCGACGGCCTCGCCTCCTTCAACGATGCGCTGAAGGGCAAGGACGTGGACGATCTGTTCAACGAAGCGCGCGAGATGGTGGCCAAGGCGCCGGCCATCGCGGTGGGCACGGCGGCGGCGCTGGGCTTCATCGTCGCGCGACTGGCGAAGGCGGGCCTCGAAACCCCCTCCGACAAAGATGCGCCCTCGGCCTGATATCGCGCGTGGGGGGACGTCAGGACGTATCGCTGCGCGAGTTGCTCGCGCGGTTGATCGACAGCGCCAGGGCCTTCGCGCAGGCGGAGATCGCGCTCGTCCGCGCGACCGCCGCCGCCTGGGCGGGCGCGGTGAAGATCGGCGTGGCGCTGATCGCGGTGGCTTTGGTGCTGGCGCTTGCAGGCGCGATCGTGCTGCTGGCGGCATTCGGCGTGGCCCTCGGCCAATGGCTGGGGCTGGCCGGAGGGCTGGCCGTGGCGGCCGTGATCGCGCTGCTGATCGCGGGACTGCTGCTGTGGCTGGCCGCCCGGCGCTTCCTCGCGCTGATGAAGTGAGATGAGCGAACCGGACCTCAGCGAAGCCCGCGAGCGCGCCCGCGCGGCGGCGACGGCGGCCTATGCCGATCTGCATGCCGTGATCACGGCGCTGCAGGAGCGGCTGCGCCCCGCCAGTCTGGCGGGCGATGCCGTAAACGGCGTGCGGCGCGTCGGCGCGGAAATGGCGAACGAGGCGGTGGAGGCGGTGCGGAGCCGCCCCGTCGCCGCATCGGCTGTCGCGGCCGGAGTGGGCGCCCTGATCGGCATGCGCCTGTTCCGCCGCCGGAAATCCCAAGGAGACAAGGACTCATGAGCAAGAGCGACAAGAAGCCCGCGAAAGCCGAGGCCACCGCGGAAAAGACCATGAAGCCGAGCGCGCTCGAGACGGCGCGCGGGAAGGCGGTGGGCGCCGTGCAGGACACGATCGCGCTGCTGGAAGCCAATCCGCTCGCGGCCCTGCTTGGCGGCATCGCGCTGGGCGCGGCCGCCGGCGCGCTGATCCCGCGCGGCGAGAAGGAGAAGGCTTTGCTGGCGCCGCTCGGCGACAAGCTGGCCGCCGCCGCCACGGCCGCGATCGCGGCCGGTCGCGAGGCTGGTGGGGATGCGCTGAAGGGCGGCTCGCTCGACAAGGATGCGCTGCGCGAACAGGTCAGCGGCCTGTTCGGCGAGGCGACCAAGGCGGCGAGCGCGGCGGGGCTGGCGGCCTTCGCGGCAGGCAAGGAGAAGATTTCAGGATAACCCCTCCGTCCCGTCATCCTGAACTTGGTTCAGTATCTATGCGAGCGGCACACCCCGGGCGATCGGGGTGAGGCGAAGTCCGGACATGGATCCTGAACCAAGTTCAGGATGACGGGTACGGGACGAGAGGCTCCCATCCCCATTCGTCTTCCATTCACCGTGGGAACGCTAGGCGGCCCCATCGCTTTTCGCATTCGAACAGCATCGAAAGACACTATCCTATGACGCCCACCCGTTCGCTTCTGGCCGCCCTCGCCTGCACCGTGGCCGGCATCGCCGCGCCGCTGGCCTTCGCCCCCGCGCAGGCGGCGGTCGATTCCTCCGATCCGCAGCGTTTCATCCAGACGCTGACCACCGACGGCTTCGCCGCGATGAAATCCGGCGACAAGACCGCCGCCAAGGCGCAGTTCCGTACGCTTCTGTCGGGCAATGTCGCGGTCGACCAGATCGGCGATCGCCTGATCCGCCGCTGGCTGCCCACGATCACGCCCGCGCAGAAGGCCGCCTACAAGCAGGCGCTGCCGGCCTATATCGTCGGCACCTACACCGATCGCCTGTTCGAATATGCGAACGCCACCGTGAAGGTGATCCGCGCCCAGCCGGCCGCCGGCGGCGTCGATGTGATGACGCAGGTGGTGAAGCCCGGCCAGCAGCCGATGCCCGCCGTCTGGTCCGTCTCGCAAGTTAATGGCGCATGGAAGGTTGCGAATCTGCGCGTGGCAGGCATTAACGTCGCCATGGCGCAGGCGGCTGATTTCGACAGCGTCATCCAGCGCGAAGGCTTCGACGCGCTGGTCAAACGGATGAAGGCGCGCGGCTGAGCCGGCTGCCGCCGAACGAAGGAAAGCCAGTTGAGCAAGCTCCATCTCGTCTTCGGCGGCAGGGTCAAGGATCCTCGCGAACTCGATTTCGTCGATCTTTCGACGCTGGATGTGGTCGGGTTCTTCCCCGATTATAAGTCGGCCGAAAGCGCGTGGCGCGGCGCGGCGCAGAAGTCGGTCGACGATGCCGAGATGCGCTATGTGATCGTCCACATGCACCGTCTGCTGGAGCCCGATCTGAACGGGTAAGGCGCTGTTTGGAAATGCGAGGAAGACCGCATTTCGAGGCCGCACCAGCCCACTCCCCCACCCCGCAGCATCTTAATGGCAGGCCGGGTGGGGGAATGGGCCGGCGCGGCCACGCGCCGAAAGGCGCATTCCCAAACAAACTCCAAATCCCGCTCGCCCGACAGGATGCCCGGCGCGTTTTAACCATCTTTTCTCCCGTTCCGAGGGGAACGCCGGGCCGGGCATGAGGGTTGAACGCGCATGGTATCCGCGTTCATTGCGGCGATGGCGGTGACGGCTTTCGCGGTCTCGCCGGGGTCGCTGGATTTTTATGGTATGGGCGATGCGCCCCTTGCTCGCGTCGGCGCCGTCATGCCGCTCGATGCGCTCGCGCAGGGTGCGGATCGCCAGACGATCCGGCGCCTCACGCTGGATCCCGGCGAGGTGGCGATGCCGATGCATCCCCTCAATCGTATCTGGCGCCCTTTGCCCTGCGCGCGCTCCGGCGATCGGATGACCTGCTGATCATCGCGACGACCGTGCCTGTCGCGTCATGCGCCTGAAAAGCGCAAGATCGGCCGAGCGCGACCGCCCCATCACCGGCATTTCGGACGGGCCACCAGCAAGGACCTCCTCGTGCCCCAGCCTCCGGTCGATCCCGCCCGCTATCATCAGCGCATGCAGCGCGTGCTGGCGCATATCGATCAGCATCTCGACGGCGATCTGGGGCTCGATGCCCTCAGCGCCGTCGCCGCTTTCTCGCCGTATCATTTCCATCGCCAGTTCGGCGCCGTCTTCGGCGTGTCGCTGCTCCATTATGTGCAGCTGGCGCGGCTGAAGCGGGCGTCGTGGCGGCTCGCCTATCGCGGCCAGCTGTCGGTGACGGAGATCGCGCTGGATGCGGGCTATGAGGCGCCCGACGGCTTCACTCGCGCCTTCCGCCGGAAGGTGGGGCAGACGCCCTCGGCGTTTCGCGAGGATCCGGACTGGTCGGCATGGGCCGCGGCAATGGCGCCGCTGGCCGAAGCCCGGAGCCGGATCATGACCCAGACCTTCTCGATCGACGATGTCGCCCTGCGCGAGGAGCCCGACGTGCCCGTCGCCTTCATGGCGCATCACGGCGCGCCCGAACGGATCGGCGAGACGATCCGCCGCTTCATCGCCTGGCGCAAGGCCAATGGCGTGCGCGCCGCCACCCACGCCACCTACACGATCTTCCACAACGATCCCGACAGCGTGCCGCCCGAAGAGGTTCGGATCGATCTGGCCGCCGCCACCGGCCGAGCGATCACGCCGGCCGACGAGGGGATGGAGGCCGGGCTGATCCCCGGCGGACGCTGCGCGGTGCTGCGGATCATCGGCAACAGCGACGATCTGCGACCGGCCGCGCATTTCCTCTACGGCAGGTGGCTGCCGGAGAGCGGCGAGGAACCACGCGACTTCCCGCTCTACGCCCGGCGCGTGCTTTTCTTCCCGGACGTGCCCGAGCAGGAGGCGATCACGGATTTGTACCTGCCGCTGAAGTAGCGTCCGTGCTCCTGCGAACGCAGGAGCCCAGAGCTACGAACGCGACGCCTGCAGCTCTGGGCTCCGGCTTTCGCCGGAGTGCGGCATCGCCCGGGTCAGGCCGTCAGCGCCAGCAGGGCGAAGGTGGCCAGCCAATGTTCGCCCGCATAATCGCCGGAAATGTGGGGCATGGCCGAGATGAAGTGGAAATTGGCCGTATCCCGCGCCCGTTCATAGGCCGGGTGCGCCGGGCCCAGCCGCGCCGCGATCGTGCGCCAGCACCAGGCGCGGCTGAGGTTCAGCCCGTCCAGATGCGCGATCTTCGGATCGGTGCGGTCCTGCACGAAAGCGGGCGCGAAGAGCGCTTCGGGGCGGCCCTCCGCCACGTCGGGCAGGAAGGCATCGAACCAGGCGCGAAACGCGTCCGGCGCCATCAGCTCCGACATCAGCAAAGCTTCGCACAGCGTGCCCGAGAGGAAATCGTCGCCCGCCGGTTCCCACGCCTGCGCGGCGCGATCCCGGCCGTACCAGCCCTCGGCTTTCTCCGTGATCAGGGCCAGCAGGGCGCGATCATGCTCGCGCGCCCAGCGCGAGGCGTGGACGAGCGCGAAGGCGCTGTTGCCATGCGCCCCCACACGCAGCGGATAGGTGAGCTTCGACAGATAGACCGTGAAGCGATCGCCGAAGGCGTGCGCCAGCGGCGCCAGCGCCTCGCCCCAGCCGGAGGCGTGGCGGTTCGCCTCCTGATGCAGCGCCAGCAGCCACGCCCAGCCATAAGGCCGCTCGAACGCGGTGGAGAGCGGGCGCGAGAGATAAGCGAGTTCGCCCGCCACCTTCTCCGGCACCAGCATCTCGTCGGCGCGGGCGCGGATCGTGGCGGCCTCGGCGATGCGCGGATGCAGGCGCGCGACGGTGAGCAACTGCCACCAGCCATGCACGCAGCTGTGCCAGTCGAAGCTGCCGTGGAAGATCGGGTGCAGCACGCGCGGCGGCAGCGCATCCTCGTCGCCCAGCAGCACATGATCCATCTTGTACGGATATTGCCGGCCGATATGTCCCAGCGTCAGGCGGGCGAAGGCGGCGGCGGTGTCTTCGGTCAGGGGAATCATCGGAAAGCCAACAGATAGAGGAGGGAAAGGTTCGCGATCCACAGCAGGATCGCGGTGGGCGCCTGTGCGCGGATCACGGCATAGCGGCTCGACAGATCGAGCAGGCCGACGGGCACGAGATTGAAATTGGCGGCCATCGGCGTGAGCAATGTGCCGCAGAAACCCGCCAGCATCCCCATCGCGGCGACGGCAGCGGCATTGCCGTGATGCGCATGGATCAGGAGCGGCAGGCCGACCGCCGCCATCATCACCGGGAAGGCGGCGAACGCATTGCCCATCGCCATCGTGAGCAGGGCCATGCCGCCCATATAGACGATCGCAGCGACGGCGAGACTGTCCGCCGGGATCAACGCGCCCAGCATCCCGCCCATCGTCTGCCCGACGCCGGCGGCGGCGAAGAGCGCGCCGAGCGCCGCCAGCATCTGCGGCAGGATCGCCGCCCAGCCGACCGAATCCATCAGGCGCGTGCCATCCTCCAGCGGCTCGACCGCGCGGGCACGGAACAGGCGCATCGCGACCAGCAGCGCCACGATCGCGGCCACGGTCAGCGCGATCAACGTCGCCTGCTTGGGATCGATCAGCGCGGGGAAGGCCTTGAACAGGAAGGTGCCGCCGATCGTGATCGCGGGCACGATCAGGGCGAGCAGAAACAGGCGATTGCCGAAGCGGGCAGCGGAGGCGGCACGGACTTCCGGGTCAGCGGGAGACGGGGACGCGCGCTTCATCCCGATCGTCGCCACCACGACCAGCGCGAGAACCAGCACGCCGTTGGCGACATCGCCGATCCGGTCGCCCGCGAAGAAGCTGAACGACAGCAGCCCCCACATCAGCCCGTTCGGCCAGCGGCGGCACGCCAGCGACCAGAGCGCGAAGCCCGCGAACATCGCGCCCGCGACGGCATAAGGGAAACCGGTGGAGATCATCCGCGATTCCCCTCCCCCGTTCGTGCTGAGCCTGTCGAAGCACGGGCTTCAAGCGACTCGCCCGGGGCACGTCCTTCGACTTCGCTCAGGACGAACGGGGAAGGTGAGCGAGCGGCGCGGCGACGGTCCATCCACATCAGTCGCGCGCCGTGGATCAGGAAGGCGCAGATCGCAGTGGGGATCGCCCAGACCGACAGCGCCAGCGGCTCCAGCACGATCCCATATTGATCGAGGAAGCCCTTCATCAGCAGGATCGATCCGATCGCGATGAACACGTCCTCGCCGAAGAACAGCGCGATATTGTCGGTCGCGGCGGCCAGCGCGCGCACCTGCTCGCGCTCGGGCGGGGGCATCGTGTCGTCGGGATCGGCCGCCGTCTCGGCCATCGGCGCCAGCAGCGGGCGCACCGTCTGCGGATGCCCCGCCACCTGGACGAGGCCCAGCCCGGCCGAGATCTGGCGCAGCAGCATATAGGCCGCCAGCAGCCGCCCCAGCGACAGCCCGCGCATTCCCGCCACCACCGCGCGCGCCCTCTCCTGCAGGCCGTTGCGCTCGATCAGGCCGATCAGCGGCAGCACGACATAGACGACGGTGACGAAGCGGTTCGTGTTGAACGCCTTGCCGAACGCCGCGAGGATCTCGACCGGCCCCATCCCGCCCGTCAGCCCGGTGACGGCGGCGGCCACCGCGACCACCAGCAAAGGCTGGAGCCGCAGCAGAAAGCCCACCAGGATCACGGCGAGACCGGACAAGGCGAGCGCATGGCTCACCGCGCCAGCACCTCATCCACCGCCGTTTGCCCTGAGCTTGTCGAAGGGCTGTCCTTCTCTTCGGCGTCGAAAGAGAAGGACGGTGCTTCGACAAGCTCAGCACGAGCGGTCTGTGCGGGATCGGGTGCGCCATAGCCCCCGCCCCCCGGCGTCTCGATCACGAACACGTCGCCGGGCCGCAAGTCCGCCGCGCCCGTCGAGCCAAGCAGCTCCACCGATCCGTCCGCCCGCTCCACCCAGTTGCGGCCGGGCACGCCCGCAGCGCCCCCTGCGAGCCCGAAAGGCGGCACGCGGCGGCGATTGGCGAGGATGCCCGCCGTCATCGGCTCGCGGAAGCGCACGCGGCGGCGGCCGCCATCGCCGCCCCGCCAGCGCCCGGCCCCGCCCGATCCGGCGCGCACGGAGAATTCCTCCAGCAGCACCGGGAAACGTGTCTCCAAGATCTCGGGATCGGTGAGGCGGCTGTTCGTCATGTGCGTCTGCACGACGCTGGCGCCCGCATAGCCCGGCCCGGCGCCCGATCCCCCCGCGATCGTCTCATAATATTGCCGGCGGGCATCGCCGAAGGTGAAATTGTTCATCGTTCCCTGCGCGCCCGCCATCGCACCCAATGCCCCGAACAGGGCATCGGTGACGGCCTGGCTCGTCTCGACATTGCCCGCCACGACGGCGGCCGGGAAATGCGGATTGAGCATCGATCCTTCCGGCACGACGATCGTGATCGGCGCGAGGCAACCGTCATTCATCGGGATCGGCTGATCGACTAACGTGCGGAACACGTAGAGGACGGCCGCACGCGTGATCGATCTGGGCGCATTGAAATTGGTCGGGCGCTGCTCGCTCGTGCCGGTGAAATCCACCGTCGCGCTGCGGGCCATGCGATCGATCCGGATCGAGACGCGGATGATGGCGCCATCGTCCATCTCGTAGGCGAAATTGCCCTCGTCGAGCCCGTCGAGCAGCGCGCGCACGGCCGCTTCCGCATTGGCCTGAACGTGCCCCATATAAGCCGAGACGATCTCCAGCCCATAATCCGACACCATCCGCGCGAGCCCCTCGGCCCCGCGCATGCAGGCCGCCACCTGCGCCTGCAGGTCCGCCACGTTGCGGGCAGGATCGCGCGCGGGCCAGTCGCCCGAGCCGAGGACAGCGCGGACCGCATCTTCCAGGAAGCGCCCCTCCTCCACGATCAGGAGATTGTCGAGCAGCACGCCTTCCTCGCGCACGTCGCGACTGTTCGGGGGCATCGATCCGGGGCTGATGCCGCCGACATCCGAATGATGCCCGCGCGCCGCCACGAAGAAAGCGGGCGCATCGCTCTTCCCATCGGCGAAGACGGGCATGATCACGGTGATGTCGGGCAGATGCGTACCGCCATCATAGGGCGCGTTCAGCGCATAGGCGTCGCCGGGGCGGATGCCGCGCCCGTCCTTGCCGCCGCCGCGCCGGTCGACGATCGCGCGGATGCTGTCGCCCATCGAGCCCAAATGGACCGGCATGTGCGGCGCATTGGCGACGAGCGCGCCGCCCGCATCGAACAGGGCGCAGGAGAAATCGAGCCGCTCGCGGATGTTCACCGACAGCGCGCTCGCCTGCAGCGCCGCGCCCATTTCCTCGGCCAGCGCCATGAACAGGCCGTTGAACAATTCGATGCGGACCGGATCGGCCTCGGCACCGATCCTCGCGACGGCGCGGGCGGTGCGCCGTTCGAGGATCAAATTGCCATGCGCGTCCACCCGCGCCGCCCAGCCGGGCTCGACGACGATCGTGGAGACGGGATCGAGGATCAACGCCGGGCCCGCCAGCGCGGCGCCTTCGGGAATATCCGCGCGATCGTGGACGGGGGCGTCGCGCCATTCGCCGCCCGCGAACAAAGGCGTCGTGGCGATCGGTGCGCCGAGTTCGCCCTCGGGAGGCGCCGCGACGGGCGGTACGGGCGCCGCCTCCTCCGCCAGCTCCACCCGGATCGATTCCAGCACCAGCGCGGCATCGTCGGCATAGCCGAAGCGCTTGCGATAATGTTCGGCATAGCCGGCTCGCATCGTCTCGGCCGGGCCGAAGGGCAGATCGACCAACCATTCCGAATTGGCGCGGCGAATGCGCGCGATCCGATCGCGCCGGCGCTCGACAGCGAGCCCCGCCTCGTCCGCCTTCGCGTCCGCTTCGGCCGCGATGCGATCCGCGACCGCCGCCAGATCCCCCTCCAGCGGCATCGCCACCGTCGCCTCATGCACCTGCCCGCGCGCGGCGAGGCCGATGCCGTGCGCGGACAGCACACCCGCCAGCGGATGGATCATCACCCGATCCATGCCGAGCGCATCCGCCACGAGGCAGCCGTGCTGCCCGCCCGCCCCGCCGAAGCAGGCGAGCGTGTAGCGCGTCACATCATGCCCCTGCTCGATCGAGATCTTGCGGATCGCATTAGCCATGCTCGCCACCGCGATGCCCACCAGCCCTTCGGCCAGATGCTCGGGTGACGGCGCCGCCATGCCCGCCGCGCTCATCTCCGCGCGCAATTGCTCGATCCGCGCGGTGACGGCGTCACCATCCAGCGGTTCGTCGCCCGCCGGGCCGAAGACGCGCGGGAAGAAAGCGGGGCTGAGCTTGCCGAGCGCGACGTTGCAGTCCGTCACCGTCAGCGGCCCGCCCCGGCGATAGGCGGCAGGTCCGGGGATCGCCCCCGCCGAAGCGGGGCCGACCGTCAGCCGCCCGCCCGACAGCGAGCAGATCGATCCGCCCCCGGCCGCCACGGTATGGATGCGGAGCATCGGCGCGCGGATGCGGGCGCCCGCCACCATGGTCTCGTCCTGCCGCTCATAGGTGCCGGCATAATGGGAGACATCCGTGGAGGTGCCGCCCATGTCGAAGCCGATGATCCGGTCGAAGCCCGCCTCGGCCGCCGTCCGCACCATGCCGACGATGCCGCCCGCCGGCCCGGACAGGATCGCGTCCTTGCCGGAGAAAGCCGCGCCATCCGCCAGCGCGCCGCCCGATTGCATGAACAGCGGCCGCACGCCCCCCAGCGCGCCCGTCACCTCCGCCACATAGCGCCCCAGCACCGGCGACAGATAGGCGTCCGCCACGGTGGTATGCCCGCGCCCGACCAGCCGGATCAAAGCGCCGACGCGGTGGCTCACCGAAATCTGCGTGAAGCCCGCCTCCGCTGCCAGTTCGGCCAGCCGCGCTTCGTGCGCGGTGTGCCGATAGCCGTGGACCAGCACGATCGCGACCGCCGCGATCCCCGCCGCCCGCGCCTCGCCCAGCGCGGCCCGCGCGCCCGCCTCGTCCAGCGGCACGATCACCTCGCCCTCTGCCGTGACGCGCTCGTCCACCTCGGCCACGCGGGCATAGAGCGGCTCGGGCTTCACGATCGCGCGGGCGAACAGCTCCGGCCGGTCCTGATAGCCGATCGCCAGCGCATCGCCGAAGCCGCGCGTGATCAGCAGCAGGGTCGGCGCGCCCTTGCGCTCCAGCAGGGCGTTGGTCGCGATGGTCGTGCCGATCCGCACCTCCAGCGGCGGCAGAGCCCCCGCGCCCGCCCCGGTCAGCCGCCTTATCCCCTCCACCGCCGCATCGGGATAGGCGGAGGGGTTTTCGGAGAGCAGTTTCGCCGTGTGCAGGCGGCCGTGCGGGTCGATCCCGACAATATCGGTGAAGGTGCCGCCGCGATCGACGGCGAATCGCCAGCCTCCGCTCATCCGGCGCGCTCGACAGGAAAATGATGCATCGTGGCGACGATGGCGCGCGCAGGCGATGCGCGCAACCGGGGGCGCCGTCGCTCGCCCATGTCGGCGCCCCCATACCGCCACCCCATAGCGCCGCCTCCATACCGCCGCCCTTGTCGGCGGGCCTGTGCAGGCCTAGCTAACGACAGTGAGCGACGCCCCCGCCCTGATCGACGCGTTCGGCCGCCACATCACCTATGTCCGCATCTCCGTGACCGATCGGTGCGATCTGCGCTGCCGCTATTGCATGGCGGAGGAAATGACGTTTCTTCCCCGCAATCAGGTGATGTCGCTGGAGGAGATCGCCGCCATCTCCGATGCGTTCATCGATCGCGGCGTGCGGCGGATCCGGCTGACGGGCGGCGAACCGCTCGTGCGGCGCGGCGTGCCCGAGCTGGCGCGGATGATCGGCGTGCGGCTGGGCGACGGGCTCGACGAACTGACGCTCACCACCAACGGCACGCGGCTGGCCGATCATGCCAAGGCGCTGCGCGACGCGGGCGTGCGCCGCATCAACGTGAGCCTCGACAGCCTCGATCCCGATCGCTTCCGCCATATCACGCGCGTCGGCGATCTGGCGAAGGTGCTGGGGGGGATCGCGGCGGCGAGCGCGGCGGGCATCGCGATCAAGATCAACATGGTCGCGCTCAAGGGCCTGAACGAGGACGAGATCGAGCCGATGCTGCGCTGGTGCGCGGCGGAAGGCCATGATCTGACCCTGATCGAGACGATGCCGCTCGGCAGCATCGACGAGGATAGGGTCGACCGCTTCCTGCCGCTGGACGGCGTGAAGGCACATCTTTCCGAACGGCACGAACTCGTGCCCCTGATCGAGCGCACGGGTGGCCCGGCGCGTTATTTCCGCGTGGGAGCGCTCGGTGTGAAGCTGGGCCTGATCACGCCCTTGAGCGAGAATTTCTGTGCAAGCTGCAATCGCGTGCGTCTGACCGTTTCGGGCGAACTGTTCCTGTGCCTGGGGAGCGAGCGGAAGGTGGACCTGCGCGCCGCCTGGCGCGAGGGCGGCCGCGCCGGCATCGATGCCGCGCTGGACCGCGCGCTCGCCACCAAGCCGCTGGCGCATGATTTCCATATCAGCCGGCGCGGCGCGGCCCCCGCCGTCGGCCGCCACATGAGCGTGACCGGCGGATGAGCGGCGAACGCAGGCTGGCCCTCGCCGTCTCCCCCACCGAGCAGGCGATGACCGCCGCCGAGGAACTGAAGCGTCGCTACGAATGGGTGCCGATGGGCGAGGCCGAGGTGGTCGTGGCCCTCGGTGGCGACGGCTTCCTGCTGCAGTCGCTCCACGCGATGCTGGACCGGCGCCGCGCGCTGCCGATCTTCGGCATGAACCTGGGCACGGTCGGCTTCCTGATGAACGAATATAGCCCCGATCTGCTGGAGGACCGGCTGACGCGGGCGAAGACGGTGAAGGTCTCGCCGCTGCGGATGGACGCGCAGACGGTGGAGGGCACGCAGATCTCCATCCCCGCGATCAACGAGGTCTCGCTGCTGCGCGAGACGCGCCAGACGGCGTGGATCGAGATCATGATCGACGGGCGCGTCGTGCTGCCCGAGCTGGTGGCGGATGGCGTGCTGGTGGCGACGCCGGTGGGATCGACCGCCTATAATCTCTCGGCGCAGGGGCCGATCCTGCCGCTGGAAAGCTCGCTGGTCGCCCTGACGCCGATCAGCGCCTTCCGTCCCCGCCGCTGGCGGGGCGCGATCCTGCCCGATCGATCGCGCGTGAGCTTTCGCGTGCTGGATCCGGTGAAGCGCCCGGTCAGCGCCGTGGCGGACCAGCGCGAGGTCCGCGACGTGGCGCGAATCGACGTCTCGGTGGACCGCGCCACGCAGCTGACCCTGATGTTCGATCCCGAACATGCGCTGGACGACCGTATCGCGCGCGAGCAGTTCGCTTTCTAGGCACGCGCGTCAGTGTGAGAGCCGGCACTGTGCCCGATCATCCACAGGATGATGCAGGAAAACATGCAAGGCGGGGTTGCAGCCCGCGCCGGCTCGCCATATAGGCGCCGCTCCCGTTGTTCCCCGATAGCTCAGCGGTAGAGCATTCGACTGTTAATCGAATGGCCGCAGGTTCGAATCCTGCTCGGGGAGCCATTCAGGATTGTCCGAGCCACCCGGCCCTGCCGGGGGCTCGGATCCTGAAGCGCCAAGCGACATTTTCTCAAGCATATCAAACGGTTCTCGGAAGGCGACGGATAGTTGTCCGTTTGCCCAAGTGCTGTTCGAAACCAACAGATTCAAAGCGGAATTTTTGCCACTTTGCGATTGTAGGTTGAAGGTCGAATGCGCTTTCCGAGCGAGGTTGAGGAGAGCGATGCCATCGTCGACATAGGCGTCCTCCGCATTGTTCAGGATCTCTATCCTCCGAAGGCAACCGGTCCGCTCCTCTCGCCAGGTGGCCGCCATACGGTCGTGCATCTCGGCGGTGATACGGCCGTCGAGGTGATCGATGTATAGCTTGTCCAATCTTTGTTGCAGGCGATCAGCCTCGCCCTTCAAGCGTCCAAGCGTTTCGAGTCGCTCCCTGCTTTTATCCCCGTGCGATTCACGGATGGCGCGCTCGATCAGCGCGAAAATCTCGTCATCCATGTGAAGACGGGAGAGCTGCTCGGAAAAGGCGTCGGCGAGCGTCTCCTCACGAACATATTTCTCGGGACACTTTTGCTTGAAGCCAGAGCAGTGGTAGTAAATGTAGCGCCCCCGCTGCATCTGGGCGACCACCGCGCACCCACAGTGGCCGCAGGTAATCAATCCTGTGAAAGCGAATCGGAGCGGCTCTGCTCGAACGTTGCTCGCGCTGCGTCCATCAAGAACCTCCTGCACGTTCTCCCATGTCTCACGGGCCACAAGGGGTTCGTGAGTTCCTTGATAGAGGCGTCCGCCCCACTCAAAGGCGCCCGCGTACAGCCGGTTTCGGAGCATGTAATGGACCGTGCTCGTCCCGACGGGTTTCTGGCTTCGCCGATACCTGAGCCCGGCAGCCCGCGCCTTCTGGGTAACGTCCTTCAGCGCGTAGTCGCCCGTCTCGAACCACTCGAAAAGGCGCGAGACGATTGGAGCGAGATCGGGGTCGGGCACGATGATCTTTTTGCCCTGGGGGCCAACAACGTTGAGATAGCCGAGCGGAGCCTGTGACGGCCAAATGCCTTGCTTGGCCTTCTCCAGCATGCCCTTGCGGGCTTCCTCGGAAAGATTGTCGACGTAGTTCTTTGCCATAAGGACCTTGATCCCATGCATGAACTTTTCGGACGAACGCGAATCGCGTGAGAGGACCGTCCCCTCTTTCACCAGATGGAGTTCGATGTCGAAACCATCGAGCGTGACCCAGTCCTTGATATTCCGGTACAGCCGATCGGTCTTCTCCACCAGCAGATGCCGCACCCCGGAGTGGCTCCGAAGATATTTGAGCATCGCTTCGAACTGCGTGCGTCCGGTCTTTTTGGCGGTTTCAACGTCGATGTATTGATTTGCGACAACGAAGCCCATCCGATCAGCGTACTCGCGAATCAGGGCCACCTGAGCATCGATGGAAAAGCCTTCCTTCTCCTGCTCGGCTGTGGATACGCGAGCGTAGAGAACAGCCTTTTGACCTCCGCTGGTTCGCCCCTGCGCGGTGGTAGAGACCTTGGGTTTCCGTGGACGTGCCATTTACTCAATCCTATCCAACCTGACTCAGCTTGCCGCCCCCTCTCCCCTCTAACCGGCAGCCAAACACGGCTACGCAGAGGGATGTCGGACCGGCGGCTTTCTCTTCTTAATGTCGGATTTTCGGGGACGACCACGGGGTCTCTTCGTCACGTTTTTTTCCTTTGGTGATGCATTCGGGTCTGGACCGGACACCTCCCATTGGACGAGCATCCAGACATAGTCGGCCAAGTTGCCCAATAGGTTGCGCGCCTCGTTTTCAGACACCGGCCTTTGCAGCCTTCGCTCGAACAGGTCACGGGCATCCAGAACCAGTTGCCTGGAGAGCGCGCCTCTTCGGATCGCCCATCGGTCCTCTCTACCCTCCGCACCATCCGATCGAAGCGTAACCGGAAATTCGCCGGCGTCGTCCGTGACCGAGCTTACCTCACCATAGGAGGTGCCTTCCAATCTCGCGCGTCTCACGGTCGTTGGGCCGAGAAAGCGCTGCGACCGAAGCGACGCGCGAGATGGCGTGAGACGGATGCGACATACATCCGTTGCCGCGAGGCCGTAGGGCTGTGATAGACGCCTATGGCCGTCCAGTAGTCGCCGGTCGCGTTCAGACCCGATAGGAAGATCCAGCGCGCTGCCTGTACATTGAAGCAAGGGTCCGCGATTAGCCACGCCCTGACGTCGGCGGGTCGCCTGCTCACCATCGTGGCGATTTTGAGCACCCAGTAGCTGTTGACCTGGAGCGGTCCAAGATCATGGCTACCGTTGCCGTTCGGCACCTCCGCACCGACCCAGCCACCCTCCTGGTCGCGCAGGCCCCACAGCGTCTTTTCCAGCCATACGCGACCGCCCGCTGCATCGCGAATACAAGCTGCAAGACGAGCCTCATGCTCGGCCGGCGATCTTACTGCCGCGCTGGTCGGTTGAAAGGACAGGGTGATGATCCCCAGAAGAGCCAGCGACGCGAAGCGCATGCCGTCAGCGGTCATGACCGCCTCCATGCTCGTGCCCGTGTGATGGGGATCGTTCTGGCAGGGATGTCGATGGAGCCGGTGCTTGATGAGCGTCTCGGCCGCCGTTCCCCACACGATCGACGCCACTGCGGGCGCGTTCAAGCAGGCCGGAGAGCCACTGGTCCAGAGATCTCGCGGCGGCCTGAGCCCGATCAGCAAAATAGGCCGCAAGGCTGTCTCTGGAAGGTGTTGACCGCTCCGCCCGCTCGGCTAGTAATCGATCTTTTCGCGCCTCTCGCTGACCGCGTTGCTCCTCGCGAAGCCGGTCCCAACGCTCTCCATGTTGGGCGGTTCGTCCCTTGACGCTGTCCCGCTCGATGCGGCCCAATCCCTGAAGCGAAGACGTCTTCTCGCCGGATCGGGTCCTGAGCCGATCGACCAGTCGCTCCCGATCCTCCGTCCAGAGCCGCGCCCCAAAGCGGGCCCGCGTGATCGCAGTGTAGTAGTTTTGGCCGGTCACGAGTGGGGAGTTGACCGGCGCCAGGACATAGACCCGATCGTAGGTCTTGGATTGGGCGGAGTAGACGGTTTCGCCGTAGCCGTGGTCCCAGGTTTTGTGCTGAGACAGGTCGATCTCTTGGCTTCGCCCACCGCGATCCCATCGGATCGTTGCGACCGAGCCGTCGAGGCGTTGCACCGTGCCGCGCTCGGCGTTCTTGAGGCCAAGCTCCTTACTGACCAAGCGCCATTGAATACGGTCCCCGTCGGCGAGGCTCCGCTGCTCCTCCTTGAACACGTTGATTTGAGAGGCACGGCCTAATCGAGGATCCCACTGGATGGTCCTGCCGTGCTCGTCGACCAGATTGACCGTCTGGCGACCGCGCGCATCGCGCCCGATCCCGATCACCTTGTATTCGGCATCGCGGGCGACCCCGAGGCCGACATTGTCGCGGGAAAACACGACGACTTGGCCTCGGGAATAAAACCTCGCGAAATGCTTCTCCTGGTCCGTCATGCCCGACGGCGACAGGATCGACAGCCGAGCTTCCTCGGCCGCCAGCCCGCCCTCCGCTTTCAGCGCCTCGCGAATCCGCGTGTTGACGATCAGACGGGTCGCATTCTCCAGGACGAGGATGTTGGTCTTCGCGCGCTGCTCGGGGCTCAACCTCGTCCAGTCGGCGACCAGCGCCTTGGCAAGGTCTTCGCTGTTCGCGCCGCTGGTGACCGACTCGAGCGCCTTGAGCGATCCATCGTAATTCTGGAGGCGGGCTAGCCGCACCGCCTGCATGATCCCCTCGTTCTCCTGACGAACGGGATCCTTGAGCTCAGCCTTGGGCATGCCGAGCCGCATCATCAACCAGAAGGGTTTGCCCTGCTCGATCGCCCCCGTCTGCCGGGTGTCGCCCAGCAGGATCAGACGCGCTCCGGTGGCACGGCTGATCTCGAGCAGCCGCATCGCTTGCCGGTTGCCGAGCTGGCCCGCCTCGTCGACAACCAGGACATGGCTGTCGTCGAGCTTCGCTCCCCCGGTAGCAAGCAGGCTCGCCACCGTGCGCGACTCGATACTGGCCTTTTGTCCCAGTTCGCTGGCGGCAGAGGATGTGGGAGCAAGGGCGATGAGCGTCGCTGCATCCCCTACCGCCTCTCGCAATGCACCGATGATCGTCGACTTGCCCGAGCCGGCAACGCCATGCACCGCGACGACCCGGTGGTCGGATGTGCCAAGATGGAGGAGCGCTGTCCGCTGTTCGGGTTTGAGATCGCGGGCGATCCCGGCGTCGCGCAACGCCTCGACTGATGCCAACGGCCGGGCATCGTTCAGCGCAAGTGCCAGCTGATCCGATAGCGCAATTTCCAGTCGAGCGGTCTTGCGGGTTGTTCGTCCCCGCGTGTGAACCTCGTCGCCTGTCCGCTCGTGCGTTGCGAGCAGCTTCTCACGGGCCTGATGTCCCTCAACAACGGGACGCACATCCGACAGGCGAACCTCGCCGACATGAGAGGCAAGCGCTGTCTGCAACAGCCGACCGAGATTGTTGACCGCCTGCTTTCCTTCCGACTGTCGGATACCGAACAGCATTGCCCGGGCTGCTGTTGGGGCCTCCACGTCTACCTGGCGCTCACCGACCTTCTCGGCGTCGGCCCGGATTTGCCGCACCGCTTCGGCATGTTGTCCCAGGCGCCCTTCCCACCGCTCGTGAAGCCCTTCGAGCGACATTTTCTGCTTGGGTCCGCGGGTGGCATAGAAGGATTTCTGACGCCCCGCCTGCCCGTCCAGACCATGCTCTTTCGCATGGGCATCGATCTGCTCGGCCCGCTGGGACATATCGACGATCAGGCCTTTGGGCACGCCCCGGATCTCGAACAGGCCCCGGCGCGGGTCGAATTCGACGTCGTAGCCCCGCTCTCGCAGGAGGTGGGCAAGCTCATTCCGATAGACCTGCCCGGCCGTCATCTGCTCGGCGAACATGGCACGGCTTTCGAGGCTGACCTTCCTTGCGCCATCCCGCTCATCGGTAATGTTCATGACGACGACATGGGTGTGAAGGTGCGGATCGAGCTCGCGAGAGGCATGCTCGGTGAAGCGCGCCCAGATCAGGCGCCCAGTCGTCCTCTCGGTGACTTCGCCATCCACGCGATGGCGCATGAGCGCATGTTCTTCCAGATAGGAGAGCGCCGCCGTGACGGCCTTTTCGTGGGCGTCGACGATCCGTTCGTCGTTCGCCACCAGAGCCATGATCGACACCGATTTGGGCGCGTTGACGGCGAAATCCCATCCCGGATGATGCTGGATCTCGCCACCCTTGCGCCGACGGCCAAGCTGCTGCTCGCCGACCTTACCGGCAAGCAATTCCTTGAAGATGCCGAGATCGACCTCGCCCTCCAGGCCAAGTTCGGCGGCGATTTTCCCGCCCCATTGGGACTGCTCCTCGGAGCCTTTGGTGTAATAATCGCCGACGGTATAATAGCGTGCGATGTTCGCAGGTTTGCCTTTGAGCCGGATCGGGTTGATCATGCCGGCCTCGCTGCATTGCGGGTGCCGTCATGACGGCCATGTTGGCTGAGGCGGAATCCGGCTGGCTTGCCGAACAGCTCCAGTGGAGGGGGCGGGGCGGTCGGTTCCCCTTTCTCCGCAGCGTGGGGTGGCGGCGGAGCAGGCTCGTCGTTCGTCGGCGGGATTTCACGATCCATCGTGTCGTCGGGCGCAGCGAACGGTAGCTCAGCACCGGGATCGGTTCGGGTTGTACGACGTCGCTTCGCGGAAGGCGCCTTCGGTGCGGCCGGTGGTCGCGACGATGCTGGCGCGGGGGACACCGCGGGCTCCGGCACAGCCATCCGCACCGGAGCGGTTTGGCGTTCCTCGAAAGCGTCGGCGACGGATGCCACCTTGTTGTAGCTGTCCTCGAAGCGGACAACCGGCAGGCTGCGCCCGAACCGCAGATAGCCCATGAGGTTGGGCAGGTTGGTGACCTCGGTGTGCATGACCAGCGGGCGGGTCACTTGCATGCGCGAGAGGTTCACACCGTCGCGCATGTCGTTCACGCCATAGGACATGCCCTCATTGGCCTCGACCTGTTCAACCTGTCCGAGGTTCTCGCTGACATGCTTTGCGGTGGGGGTGTCGTTGGCGCGCAGCGCCACCCAGGTCGAGCAGTAGCCGGTGATCGCGGCTGCATCCTGGATGCCGTAGGTGGCTTCGAGCTGCGGGTAGCTCTGGAAGCCGAGGATGCCGCAGCCACCATATTTCCGCGCGCGGGCAAGGAAGTCGCCGAGCGAGGGCAGACGCTGGAGCGTGGGAAGCTCGTCGATCACACAATAGAGGCGTCGGTTGCGATCGGGGGTCATGCTCATGATCGCGCTGATCGCGATATCGAGCCACACCGTGATCAGGGGGCGCAGCGAGGGAAGTTGGTCCGCCTTGACGGTGATGAAGAGCCAGCTGTCGTCCTTCTCGTTGGCGACCCAGTCGCGAATCGAGAAGCCGTCGGCGGTGTCGTCGAGATAGGAGAAGCTACGCATCACCGAGGCGAGCTCCGCCTGGATGCCGGCGCTGGTGCGCTCACCCTCAGTCGAGATGAAGGCTGCCGCATCGGTGCCGGCGGCAAAGGCGGCGAGCTCCTTCAACTTGGAGCGGAGCAGCGTGTCGAGCAGGATGGAAACGAGGGTACGCTCCTGCCGCGCCAGCTTTCGCATGACGGCGACCAGCGTGCCACGCGCGGCCTTCGCCCAGAAGGGATCGCCAGCCTTGTCGGGGATCGTCGACTCGGCGATCTGGTCGTAGTGATAGTCCCGCGGCACATCGACCCAGGGCGACCAGCAGTCCGCCCGGGCGTCGAGCGGGTTGAGCAGCACGTCGATCCCCGGCCGGTAGAATTTCTCCACGAAGGTCCCGGCGGTGTCGTAGACGATCGCGCGGCGCTTCCGCTTGCGGATGCCGTCGAGCATCTTAACGATGATGTTGGTCTTGCCGGTACCGGGGGCGCCACAGATGAGGATGTGTTCCGGCTCAAACGCGTCGGGGACATTCACCCCGCCAATGTCGAAGCTGCCCTTGGCATAGCGCCACAGTGCCCGGCGGACCTGCCGCACCGTGCCGAAGCGCGCGCCTCGCAGGAACTGGTTGGAGCCGAGCCCCCTTCCCGTACGGGTAAAGTAGAACCAGGCCCACCCGAGCATGGCGAGGGCGAAGAGACCAGCAAGCATTGCGCCGTGGAGCAGATAGGTCTCGAAGGCGGCGAGGGTCTTGTGCGCGACGCCAGAACTGACGAGCCCTTTGGTTGTGGTCCAGTATTGCTTGCCGACCGGCGTCTTGAACAAAATCGGGGTGGCATTGCCGGGAAGCGTGTCGCCCATGAAGTAGGCCTGCGTGACCTTCAGCATCACGAAGCGCTCATATTCGGACGACTTTTCGAGCGCGTACCAGACGGTGCCACCGATCCAGATCACCAGCCCGGCAAGAAAGGTCTGGTAAAAGACCTGAGTGGTCATGCGGACGTTATGAACGATGGCTTGGCCGCCCCTCGTCCACGAGCCGAGCGTGTCGTGGCGGAAGATGCTCATGGCCGGTCCTGCTCGGGATCGAGCAGCCCCCTTTCACGGAGGAGGCGGCGGGCTTCGCCCAACCCCTTCTGGAGGATGTCGGGAGAACGCTCACCCACTGACGTCGCGAGGATCGCGAAGGCCTGGATGGCGGTCGCGTGGAGCTCGTCGAAGCGGGCATGATAGCCCGACGGATCGGTGCCTTCGAAGCGCTCGAGGATGTCGCGACAATAGGTCGCGGCGCCGAGACCGGCATTGCGCGCCTGCACTGTAAGGCGCGCATAGAGGTCGTCGTCTATGCGGATTGTGATGCGTGCCAAGCGGCGGACTCCTTGTCCGGCGCCCAGCAGCGTGGTGAAGCGTCGTCCTTATAGTCGAATTACACCGCGATCTCAACAATTTATCGGAACTGCCGGTGGCAGCCACCTAGTGCCGAGCGCGATCAGCTACTTAGCCGGCGATACCGCATAGGCTGGCTGCCAGCGGCAGCCGATCAGTGCCGAACCGACTGCCGCGCAGTGCCGACAGGAAGCGGCGCAAATCCGGGCGATTCGTGCCCGCAGCACCCGTGCGTGGGGTGCATTACATCCGCCTTCGGCGTGCGTCCCTCCTCCGCAGCGCGCTTGCCCGCTGCGCCTGTCGATTTTTGTTGGCGGGGGCTTCCCCAGCCGGGTGTCTTGGTTGCGCAATCATGGTCCCGATGCAGGGGAAGGATTGCATGGCGATGATCCCTGATGGATATTGGGTGCTGGCGGGCAGACCTCCTTGAGCAAGGAGTCTAAGAATGCCCAAGATGACGGAACGCGAGCGGCTCGCGAAGATCGAGGCCGATCAGCGGAACCTCGCGCGGGAAGCCGAGGCGGTGCGGCGTGGGTTGCGCGCGCAATATGGGAAGCTGGTGACGGAATTGCCGGTCGAACAGTTGAGCGAGCGGGAGTTTCGCGATGTAATCGGCCAAGCGATCCGGGTTGGCGGTAGCGCTGCGATTTCTGCGCTCAAGGGCCTGACGGCACAAGGCGTCCAGGCGGAACCGTCTCCGGCTGCGGCTCGCAAGCGCGCGGTCGTTCGCCTCGCTGGCGGGGATGATGCCTCAACGCCTGTGCATCCTTAGCGGAAAGGGGAGCGACGTTGGCGGGCGGTACGCCCGGCAAAAGGAGCGGCGCGGGGAAAACCGTTCGGGTTTCCCCCGCTCGTGCCAAAGGCACGACAAGGGGGCGGGAGCGGTTTCCCCCCCCGGCCCTTCGCTTGGTGGCTCCCGATCAGGCCGCTATGACGCGGCGCTTCTTCTTGATCGGCACATCGGGTTGCTGATCTGCCCGCATGAAAACATGGGTCGGGACACGGTGGCCCTTCTCCGGGTTGAACAGGTCATAGAGGCTCGACTGGATGCCGGACCCTTCGCACAAGAGCGCTTCAACCGGCATAAGCTCGGCAATGTCGCGATTGCGTTTGAAGGCTTTTCCGTTGCCGCGCCCATAGAGACCGAAGGCAATGCAGATAACGCCGCGCTGTCCGGCCCATGCGGCTGCGGCTGCATCGACTCCGGCGCGTTGCCCGGTGGTTACAAGCACCATATGGGGAATGCGCGCCCTGATCTGGTCGAGCCGGTTCCAGATGGTCCGCCAATCGTGCCAGTCCTGCGGGCCGGAAACGACGACGACGGGGCCTTGCGGGTCGTATCGGTCGCGTCGCCGTTCGGATCGGGCGCGGAGGAAATCGAGTGCCGAAATCTGGCTGGCGGTGGTGACATGGGACGCGCGCGAACCCTTGGCGGGGGACCATGGGCGACCGGCATAGGCGCGATACATTGCCGCCGCATAATCGCGCATGGCTTCCATGGCGGCGCGCTGTTCCGCGACCGACTGGCATTCAAGCTGGGTGTCCTCCAGTTCCTTGTTGAACACTTCGCCCGGTTCCAGACGGCGGGCCATGTCGCGGATGGTATCGGCCAGCCTGTCCTCGCGGCCTTCGAGCTTGTTCGCCACGAAATGAAAACTGTTGACGAACCCCCAAGCGAGTTCCGGGGCGAGCGTGTCCAGCCGGGTATCGCCTAGCAGGTCGAAAATGGCGGCGACGATACCGCCGCATTCCGCCTGTGCCGCGATCGGGTCAGGGATGAGAAATTCGCCCGGTTCCTCGTGCGCGTCGATGATGGTCAGGGGCAGCGGATCGCCGAACGACGCCACGAAATCGGGTGTCGCGGTCTGTTCAGCATAGAGTTCCGGCAAGTCGGCAAAGCTGCTAACGCTGTGCAAGGCTGTTGGCTTGCTCATGGGATGGACTCCTTGTGACGGGATGACGGTTCAGGACCGGGGAAGCGTTCCAGCGCTCCCCCGGCCCGTCTTGACTGCCTTAGAAGGGCACCTCGTCGTCAAGGCTGCGTCCGTTGCCGGTATAGCCGCCGTCCGGCCCTGCGGTGCTGCCGCCGGAGAAACCGCCGCCCGACCGTCCACCGAAACCACCTGACCGCTGACCGCCGCCCAAGCGTCCGCCAAAGCCGCCGCCCTGTGCCTCGCGTTCGCGTTCACGCCGCCACTGGACGTCAAAGCCGTTCGTCTCGTCCCCAAACAGGGCGATGGGGAGCGGTTCGCGGAAGCTCGGATCATCGACCATGCCAGACAGGAACACCTCGTCATTGGAGCGCATCTTGCGTTCCCACACGACGCCGATCTGGATTTCGTCGCCAGCCCTGCTCGTCTCGTAAATCTCATAGACGGGGGCGCTGTCGCTCTGTCGATCCTCCACGCGGCGCATGATGAGGTAGGGAAAGCGCAGTTCGCGGGTGGCGATCTTGCCGATAATGTCGCTGGCGCGTTCGTCGAATTTGAAGCTACCGATCTTCATGACTTCATCCTTTCTCTGTGCTGTGGCTCGTTTCTCTTTCCCGGCCACATCAGAACCCTACTCCCTCCCCTCCACTACTTCCATGTCATTGATTTCTTGACAGAAATCCATCGTGCCTGGTGAGCCTGAGCATCGAACGGCCGCGTCAGCGGCCCACAAATGACGAAGACGCACCGGCCGCTTGCGGCCGGTTCTGCTTAAATGGAAAGGGAGCGTGGGCCGGCTGACAAGTCATCGCACCCGGAGCCGCCTTCGCAGGTCCGAAGGCGCAGGGCGGGGCTCTTGTCCGCAAGAAGCACGGGAGGGGCTCTAGCGAAGCTTGGCGAAAAGGGGCCGGCGCTTCTGTTGAAAACAGACAAACATCGCCGGCCCCTTTTCGCCTAGCGTAGCTTTGTCCCGACGCAATTCTTGCGGACGAAACCCGTCCTGCAACGCACGGATCCTGCGAGGGCGGCGAAGGGGGCGATGCTTGTCGGCTGGCTCCACGATCCGCATCGCGCGACTAGCGCGATTCTTAGGCGAAGCCTGCATTGCGATGGTCGTGCCGGGCGTCCCAACGCCTCGGGAAGCATGCCTCCCCTGCCCGTGCCCCCGCGGAAGGGATCGTTACCCCGTGAGGGGCCAAGACCCGCCGGGGCTTGGTCGGAGCGAAGCGGAGATAGAGCCCGGTGCCCGCCTTAGCGGGCATCCGCCCAACCTCGGGATACCGATCCTGTCGTCGATCGCTCAGCGTGCAATCCCGAAATGCCCGGTCTTCTCGACAAACCGAGGGCGGACCCTACTGCAATGTACTGGATCGCGGTTGCCGGATCATTGCCCGGTGACAAGCTTGCGCCACCGGGCACCATGGGTGGTGGACCGCTCGAAACCATAGCCAGCCCAGACAAGGTCGTCATCAAGATAGGGATCATCGGCGAGGAGGTAGCGGACTGTCATGCTGCTGCCGTGCTGGATCAGATATTGCTGGTTGATCATGCGCGCCGCGTCTGCTGGCATGGGCGCATTGCTGAACCCGGGCGGACCACCGGCGACGATGAAGGCGCCACACTGTCGATCGAGCGTAAGCCACCAGGCCCGCAGGTCGTTGAAGAAGGCACCGAAGATGGATTGGTGGCCCGGCGCCGAGATCATCAGCGTCGGGTTCGTCGAGGTGCGTAAGGGGATCGGCGAATGGCAGATCATGAGGTTGATGGCGCCGGCGTCTTCGGGAATATTCGTGTCCATGGCACCCTCGCGAAAGAGGGCATGCGCATTGTCAGCGGATGCGGCGATCCACGCGTGCATCTCGCGCTCCTCCTCGCTCAGGTCGGCATCGAGGTGACCGTCCGCGACGCGGGCGGATTCACCTTCGATGAAGCGCAAGGTTTCGAGATTGCGTCGTTGGAGGTGTCTGGCGAACCCACAGATCGGGATCCTGTCGTCCTCACTGAGGCTGGTGCCGGCGCTTTCGACGATCTTCCGCCAGGTTGGACTGTTGGAAAAGGGCGTCTCGATCACATGGTTGATCGGGCCTTCGATCGAGCCGGCAACTCCGTCCTCGACATAGTCGTGCAGGGAGTCCTCATAGCCGATCCGGTCGATGGATTTGCGGTCGATCGCGAGGATATCGCCATGCCGTTCGACAACCCGGACCTTCTTGGCATCGTCCCGGCAGGCGAAGCGACGCAGATAGAATTGCGGCACATAATGATGCCGCCTGGGCCGGCCGGCGGTCATACGGGCGCACCCGCGGCAGGGTCCGCTGCCCTGGCCGACGCGGCCTGTGCGTCGACATCAAAGCCGTCGATCGAGAGGCCCACGATCAAGTTGATGAACGCCTTGGCCTGCGCGATCACCGCTTCGGCTTCGTCCCTGTTGCTGAACAAGCCCTGGTGGACGACGGCATTGCGGATGGTGTTGATCTTGCCCGCTGAGCTGATGAGCGCCCTTGCGGTCGGGCTTGTTCGGGGGGTCGCGAAGAAGGCGGGTACGAACAGACGCTCGACCTTCAGCGGCAGACCATTTGCCCATCGCAGGAACTGGTCGATAATGGCGGTATCGAACTAGGTCTTTTTGCTCCACTCGGTTCGCACGGCGTAATTCGCGGCGATTTCCGCGGCCGTGGCGCAGCGGATGATCGCTGCGGACGGTTCATCGCGTCCATGAAGCCCGGATAATTTGGTCCATTGTGACTGGAGTTTCTCAAGGTCTGTGCGCTCGTTATAGGGCTTCCTCGAAGATTTTCGGTGGGCATCGCCTCTGGCTCTTTTCATGCAATCCCCCCTGCTCGACTGTCTGCGCCTGACCGTATCGCATCGTCATCGCGACAGCGAGGACATGATGACTTGCAACCGCCAGAGATTGGTTCACTTTTCTGGTTGGGCGCCAGAACCTGCGCCGGGGGCCTTTGATGACTTCGACAGTGGGTCAGCTACCGAGGATCGTTCAACCCAATCTCAGCCGCTTCTTTGAGCGCGAGATACACCCCGTGATCGAGAGTCTGCCGGCCTCTCCGGTGCTGGAGGGCGGGGAGGCAAGCAGCCTTGATCAGGTCCTTGATCGGGCCGCTGCGCAGGTCGACACCTATACGGTCAATGAGGTGGCCAAGGCGTTCACCTTGACCCTCGCAGGTCTGTTCGAGCGTCAGCTGAGCCGATGGGCGCGGGCGATACAGGATAGCGGACTCGCTGACATGAACGGACTTTGCGGGTTCGAAACGCTGCTTGGCGGTTGCGCGCAGCAGGCTGGAATGGATCTCGCATTACATGGACTGGGAGAAGAGCTGACGCAGATGTTCGTCGTCGCAAATGTCGTGCGGCATGGCGAGGGCCGTTCCTGCGAGCGACTGCGCACGTTGGCACCCGATCTCTGGGACGAAGATGCCGGCGACTATGATGATCTCCTGCCCGGGACGGTGGTTGCGAGCGAGCATGTGCGCATCCGGCCGGCAGACATTGAGCGTTACCTACGGGCTGCCACAAGGTTCTGGGGCTTCGCCGATCCCCTTCCCCTGGCGGTTACGAACGCGACTTATGGGCGGGCGTGACAGGGTGGCGGAGGTTGAACCGGCGGACGAACAACCACGCTACAGGCGTGTGGCCGACATCGGGCGGAGCGATTTGTTCGAGGCACTGAAGTCTCTGGCCGGCTTCTCCGAGAACCCGTTTCTCGTGATGCAGGCGAGCCAGCTCTGCCATGTCGACAATCTGTTGAACGGCCTTGAAGAGCAGGTTCTGCGACAGATGTTGGAGGATGATCCGCCACGTTCGACCATCGCCATGGTGGAGGCGCTGTCACCGATGTGGATCTTCGCGGCCTATGAGTTGCTGCGCACATGGCGGCAGCGCTGCGAGGAGGTCATCAAGCTGGCCGAAAATGGTGGGTTCGACCAGAAGGCGACCCATCTCGAGCGCGAGCTAGGATATCGCCATTATGATCGGGAGCTTCGCGCACAGCAGTTGCGTGACGCGCAGGAACGGCCGGAACTGGTCGAGCAGATGCGCCTCGATCTGCGTCGCACGGAGATGGGGTTCACCACGCTGGAGTTTATCCGGGTTGCGCTTGCCAAGCATGAGGTCAGCAAGAAGGGCAACAAGAAGCCCATTGCCTTTGCCCCGGGGCTCGCCCTCCCCAATCGGCATACCGGCTCGATGGATTATGAGATGAGCAACGGCGGCTCGATCATAGGCTATGTCTCGCGTCGCGACATTGCCGAGACCATCCGGTTTCTCCCCGAGGCGCAGGATCCGAGCGAGGAGGATTTCGCCGGTTTCCGAAACTATATGAACCCGCCTGATGTCGAGCCGCCGGGCCCGAGTGAGAGCGAGTCGTGAGCACGGAGGGGCCTGCGCAACCGCAACCAAAGCCATTCGACTTGCTGGCGTCGCTGTCGGCGTTCGCCCAGCGTGAAGGAATCGCCTTCAACGATCCGACGCTGATCGACAGATTCATGACCGACGCCCGACCGAGGCTGGAGACGGCATTGTCCGACGCCACGCTGATTCACGGCTCGCGGACCGAGCGGCTGTTCGAAGCGACGGTTCTGACGCTCGGGCGCTATCGCATGCTGAAGACCGAGGACATCGGACGCGTGCACGGCCCTGCCAGGGCGCGTGCTCCCGATTTCCGAATCGTTCTGGATGATGGCGAGCAATGGCTGGTCGAGGTCAAGAATGTCCGCAGCATCAAGCCGTTCCGACAGCGCAGCACGATGTCGGCCGCCTATCTCAGGTCGCTGCAGACTTATGCCGACATGGTCGGCACGCCTCTTAGACTGGCGATCTTCTGGTCGCTCTGGAATATCTGGACGATCGTCTCGCCAGAGCGCTTTCGCCGTCCCGATGGCGGCCTGCTCGTGACCATGCAGGACGCGGTCATGGCGAATGAATTTGGGAGGCTCGGCGAGGTGATCATCATGACGCGGCCGCCGCTCCGCCTCGTGGTCGACGCCGACAGGAAGATGCCGCGAACGTTGAGCCCGGAGGGGTTGGCGGAGTTCATGATCGGTGCGGTCCGCATATATAGCGGGGGCACGGAACTGACCGATCCCCGGGATCGCAGGCTGGCCCAGATCCTGTTTCTGTTCGGCGATTGGACCGTGGCTGACCCGGTCGCCCGGATGGACGGCAACGAAATCGGCGGTGTCGAATACGTCGCGCAGCCCGAGGAACCGTCGGACCAAGGCTTTGACGGGATCGGCTGGGCGAGCCGGATTTTCAGTCGCTATTATGCAGCACAGACGGTCGATGGCGATCAGGTGATCCAGCTCCATGGCGAGGCAGTGCCCGAGTGGTTTGCGCCGCTTGGACATTGGGACTTCGAGAACAGCAGGCTGCCCTTATGGCTGGGGCACGTCGAGCCGAACGGCAAGCGCGTCAAGGCCGAGCCTGATCCCGATTGACTGGTCGAGACCGGCGCGAATGGCGACTGCAATCTCACCATTCAGTTCGTCGGATCTCAGACCGAGCAGGGACACCACGCGTCGGCGCAGCTCGGGAATATATTTGAGAAACTCCCGGTCCTTGCGCTGGTCCGCCAGCAGCCTCTCGATCGCCTCCAGGCTCCACAATATGGTGATCCAGCATTCCATGAAATCGACCGGCATGGCCTCGAAGTCTCGCGCGAGCATGACGCGCCGAATCGCGGGATTCACGCCGCAGAAGAAGGCGACAAGGACGCGCACGATGAAGCGTGGCCAGCCAAGGAGGGCGCTGGACGTATTAAGGCCCTTCGGTAGATCAGGGCATTTGGCTTTGTAGAGGAGGAACAGGATCCAGTAGCGTAACCGCAGCACGTCGCTTGACCCGAGCGTCTCCTCGCCGGTTTCGAGCCCTTCGGTATAGCCAAGAATGTGCCGCTCATAGAGCCTGGCATCGACTGGCGTGGGCGGGATCGATGGCGTGTCCGTATCGCGAGGCTCAACCTTGGCATCGCCCCGGTCATCATCGCGGCCACTTTCGGACCTTTCGTCCGAGAGGTCATCGAAGGCGGTGTTGTCTTCAGCGGGTTGGTCCGTTGCAGGGCCTCGGCCGGAGAGCAGGTTAAGGAAGTCGCGAATCGTGTCTCTATAGGTGCCGGACAGGCTGTTATCGCCCGAGCCGAAGGAGCGGCTTGCACCCAAGCGTGCTTGGGTGAACTCCTCATAGCTTAAGGGAACAGGCGCTGCCGGCTCGCCTGCGTTCTTGCGCCCCTGTGGTCGGGCGGCCGACAGGCCGCGCGGCTGTGTCACGGACTCAAAGTCCGCGCGCACAAGGGTCTCGAATGCCTGATGCATCCAGAGATCGAAATCGGCGCCGTCGGTGAAGGGCGCGAGCGCGCGGGCTACGCTTCCGGTCGCTACCTCCCGGCGCCGGGCGCGCAGCATCTCCCGATGGGTGACGTGCGCGAGAGTCGAGACCATGCCGCCTGTGGTAAGACGAGCAAAGCAGAGGGACTTGTGCAATGCCGGCTCTACAGGTGCGCGCCGCCGGTCAACGATCTGGATGAAGCATGTCACCGGGATCGTGCCGATCATGCGGGCGGACCGGTCAAGTAACTGGATGTCTCCGGTCCCGATGCCTGCTCTCGCCGGTGTCCATATCAGTTCGCCATGGTCGAGTTCGAACGTACCGGGTTGCCGGGCCTGGATCGCATCGAGCGGTATCGGGCTCGTCGCGATCGGAGGGGACAGGTCGGAAAGCTTGATGGGTTCCGCGCCGATCCAGCGTTCGAGTCCCAAGGCTTCTCGCGCTGCGCCGGACGGAAGCCTGCGATAGATGCAGGCTTCGGAATTGGCGCCTGGCATTCCTGCTGATCCGAGGGCGGCGCTGGTACAGTTGGCGCTGCCGAACAGGATATGATCGTGATGCGCGCTCGAGGCGATGATGATTTTGGCGTGGGTGAAACGCCGGGATGGCCAGTGAAGATCGACGATCCGCGCCTTCCTTGCAAAGGGCGCATCGACCGGGAATTCATGATGGTTGCGATCCATCGGCAGGATGATCCTGGTCGGGGAGAGACGCCGCGACAGATCGGCCAGCGCAGCAAGATCGTGGTCCCAATAGGGGCTGATCACCATCAGCGCCTGGACCTTCGCCCCATCGATCAGTGACACGAACCGATCCGCAATTCCCATGGCACCGGGACCATGCAGGAATGCGACGCCGGTCCCGTCCTCTAGTTCGTGGGGGCCGGGCCCTACCGGTCCATCGAGCCAGGGCGCGCGCTCGTGCGCCCAGCGCAGCGCATCGCGTGCGGGGGAACTGGCGACGGGCACCAGTGCGTCAAGATAGCGCCAGATGTCGCGAATGATGTCGCGCTCGGGACTTTCCTCGTTCTTGCATTCGATCTCGACCGCGACCTCGGCGTTGCCGGCGAGGCCGGAGGCGGTGAGGTTGGCGGAACTGACGAAAGCCCGGGCGCTTTCCCGGCCGAGCTGCAGAATGATCTTCGGGTGAAAAATACCGTCGGCGGCTGGCGGGCTGTAGAGTGCATAGTCGCGGCCGAGCGCGGCCGGGAGGGTGGCGCCGTCCGAGAGCGAGAGCGCGGTCATGCGCGGATCGGTCAGAAGGAGGAGGTTCGTGGCGCCGCTGGCCATGAGCTGCGGCAGCAGGATTTCCTCGACCGCGGCGAATTCCAGCGCGAAGCTGGAGGCGAAAGCACTATGGAACGGGCGGCCGCTGCGGCGGCCCAGACGATCGGGGAGCTTCATTGGCTGGTGTCTCGCGCCGCCAGACCGAGCGGCGTCAGGCCGTTCTCGTCGAGGAGATGGATGTCGGCGAGAAACTGGATTGCGGATGCCAGACGCGGGGTGGTGGCGACCGGCTGATAGGCGGCCAGAAACACGAAGCGCCCCTCCCGCTGTTCGAACAGGAAAGTATAATCGCCTTGTCGCCTGAGCTTCTGCATGGCGACATGGCTGTGTCGCCGCACGATGCGCTCGCTCATATAGTCGGCGACGAGAGGGACGATGCCCTCCCCTTCCCTGTCTTGCAGCCAGGATATTTCGGTCCGCAGCGAATGGGCCACCCCGCGATCGGGCAGACCTTGCGCGGCGGCGGCGGCAAGGTCGGGGCGGTCGAGGAGCCTCTGGTGGAGCGCTGCGATCAGCAGCAGCGCGCTGACGGCTTTGTCGGCAACCGCGCCGCGGGCGCTGGTGAGTTCGTCCCACACATCGGCATAAGAGAAGTTCTGCGAATCGACCCCGAGACGCAGCGCGCGCCAGCTCAATTTTGGATCGGGGGTCTCCAGCGCCTCCAGATACGCGACGACATCCGCGCGGATTTCCGGGAGCGATCGACCTTGTGGCTCGGCGTTGATGATCGCCAGGCCCCAGCCAAGCAGCGCGGCGCATGCCACCTGCAGCATGTCCTGGCATTGATAGGCTTCCCAGGCGAGGCGTTGGATCTCCAACTGGGAAGCAAGGGCCTGTTCGGGTGGATCAAAGAGATGCCAGCGGACGTCTTCGGGGCCTGGCCATTCTTCTTGCGCGAAGGCGGTTTCGAGGATGAGCGTGAGCGAGGCCGCGCGGCTGGGTCCGGTCAGTCCGGCGTCACCGGTTCGGGCAAAGAGCAATGTTTCGTAGAAGGTCCGCTCCTCGCTTTCTTCGACGATCTGGGAAGGTGCGATGGGTTGAAGCCGGTCGAGTTCGCGCAGGCTGACACGCGCGTCGGCGATCTTGTTTCGCAGGAGCCTGGCGAGGTCCGGTCCGATGGCGTCAGCAAACAGGACAGCCGCGCGATGGCCGAGATCCTTGCTGGCGACCTGGATGCCATGACGGTTCTCGGTGAAGAGGTTCATTTCGGCCATCTGGCTGTAATAAGCGCCGCCGAAGACGCCGAGCGACTGGCGAAGATACCGTTCCTGCGTCGGATCGGTCGATGCAGCCGCCTCGAAGTCGATCACACGTCCTGCGGCCGCGAGGCGGCGATTGGCCCATTCGATGCCGCTGACGCCGGTTTCGCCGGCGCGTGCTGATACGAGGGCATAAAGCGCCTCGGCACGGCGTACCCAGCCTCGCCAGGCTTCGAAGTCGCTGGTCGCGCCCCGGCGGGCATAGGTTTCGCTGACCCAGCAGTAATAGCCATAGTATCGCATCCGCAACGTGACATTGCTGATGCCGGGGAGCAGCGACTGATAGAGCAGCACGCCGCTATTCTGCATGCCGAGCGGGTCGAGCCCGCGCTTGTCAGTCCTTTCCGTCCATTGTGGCAGCAGGCTCATCGCTCCCCTGTGATTGTTCGGGCCGAGGGCCTCATTCCACCATAGTCATGAGCGATGAGGCTATGGTGATCAATCGAGCGGACCATTTGGCATGACTTGGCCAGCGCTTCGGATCGACGTTGCCGCGAGGGCCGCGAGCACAAGGCCCGCAATCACGAAACAGAGATCGCCGGCGATGCGCCACGCCAGCACGCCGGCGACACCGCCGAGCAGAAAGGAAAGCACCGTGCCCATGTGAAGGCTCAGCCGGGTCGCAATCTCTCCACGTTCCGAGGGGTCCGCCTTCCCGCGAAGGATATCGAGCATGCGGGCAAGTCCGATGCCGATATCGGTGGCCATGCCTGATATATGGGTCGTGCGAACGCGCGCGTTCGAGATGTGGGTAACGATGGCGTTCTGCTGGCCCATGAGGAAAGCGAGGCCGCCGATCAGGATCGGCACTCCGGCAGAGCGATCCAGCGCCATGTGTGCGAGACCCAGCGCGGCGAGAAGAGCGGCTTCGACCAGGATCACATGCGCGTAGATCGTGCCAATCCCACGTCGCAGGCCGGCGCTGATCGCGAGCGTCGAAACCAGAGAGCCGATGATGAAGGACAGGACGATGGCAAGATAACCAAGACCTTGGCGCCGTTGCCCCATTGCGAGCAGGCTGGAGAGAGCGGACACATTTCCGGTCATGTTGCCGGAGAAGAAGCCGACCTCGTGAAAAGCGGCGGCATTCAGTCCGCCCGCCACCGACGCCAGCGCGAAGGCAAGTTTGCGGTCCAGCCGGCTGTCGCGTGCATCCCCTTTGGCAATCAGCATAAAGCGATCATCCGCGCGGCTGCCCGATACGCACAAGCTTGGTGCGGCTTGTCTCGCCGCGAAGGAGCTGGATCGAAGAGACCGGCTGGCCCAGCGCGGCGGCGAGAAGGCGCAGGATAGCATCATTGGCGTTGCCACCCTCAGCTGTCGCCGTCGTGCGGACATGCAGTTCCGGGAACCCGGCCCCCGAAGGGAGCAGTATCGCGTCGGCCGAAGCGTTCGGCGTGGCGCGCAGCGCGAGACGCCCGTTGTTATCCGCCAGCGCGCGAATTTCGGTCGCGGAGGGCAACAGGATCCGACGCCGCGCCATCAGCGCTTGCGGACGAATTCGGCGCGCAGCACGAGGCCCTTGATGCCATCAAATTTGCAATCGATCTCCTGGACGTCACCGGTCAGGCGGATCGCCTTGATGAGCGTTCCGCGCTTGAGCGTTTGACCAGCGCCCTTGACGTCCAGATCCTTGATCAGTGTGACCTGATCGCCATCGGCGAGAAGATTGCCAACAGCATCCCGGACCTCAGGGTGAATGGCGGCGCGCTGGCGCTCGGCGCGTTCGGATGCCGGAAGCCATTCGCCGCTTTCCTCATCATAGACATAATCTTCGCTGCTATCGGTCATCTGTGTGTGTCCATTGGTCAGTCATCCCTGGGTCGCGACGGCCTGGCGCAAGCGCACACCGCGTCCCCCGGTTTGACTGGGTGCATTCTCGCCGATCAGCTCGACACCCGCGCGTTCGAGGGCGGATACGACCTTGACCAGCGATTCCACGACACCTCGCACCTGCCCATCCGACGCTTCCATGCGCTGGATCGTCGGAAGCGACACCTTTGCCAGTTCCGCCAGCCGCTTCTGGTCGATGCCGAGCAACGCGCGTCCCGCGCGCATCTGCTGTGAAGTGATCATGCGGACTGTATGATGTATCATACATCAGATTTCAACCATGGATCGCCAAAATGCATATGTTATCTTCCAGTCTTATGAAAATTTGCTAGAATGGCAGGCTCGGTCTTGCGGTGCACATGGCAATGACGCGGATCAAGGGAGTCGCCGCCGCGGGCCACACGGGCGTGCAGTGAAGACGGGCAAACGGTTCGCGGGATTTCTTCTCCTTCAGAATAGGATGCTGAAGGATTTCGTCCGGGAGGGAAGCGCGCGGCAGTCGCTTGGGCGGGAAGAGATCGATCGCCTTTGCCGGCTGGAAGCGCTGAACGCCGCGGAGCTTACCAGGTGGGAGCGTGATCTCTTCGCAGGCCGGGACCAACCGGCATCCCAGCTGAGAGACGGCGGGTAGCCCAACGGACGTCGTGACCGACGCCGGCGCCTGGCCGCGTGCCACCCCTCAGCCCGACGTTATACTGGCCGATTAAAAGTCGGGTCTGATCTGAGCCCTGATTCGAAGCATAGTTCGGCCCTTGCCGGGACCATCCGGCCTCAGGCAGGACCGATCCAAAGCAGTTCGAGGATGCTCGCTCCGCGCTGCCAGGCCTCGACCCGAACCGACCGGTCCTGATGCGTCCGAAGGTCCGAGTCTGTCTGAAGGCGCCAGAGCGGCCCCTCGTCGATTTCCAAGAACGGGCCGCGCTCGTTGAGGCGCAATATCCCATAGAGTCGCAACGGCGCCTTGCTGTCAGTCATGAACGAGTACAGCCAGCATGGACACTGCCAAAGAAGGAATCGGCAAGACAGACGGAACAGACATTGCCTTGGCATGGCATAAGCGCGCTTATGCTTGCAATCCTGTTCGTTCTACGTTCTCAGGCAGACTGAGGAGCCACGCGATAATCCGCGATTATCTCGCCAGCTATGATTATAACTTGCCGCTGGACGATGCGGTGGTCGATCCTGACCTTCCGCTGGTTCGCCGCAGGCTGGCGAGCGTTGCTGCAAGCGAAGGTCTGGATGGCGGCTATTATGAGGCGCAGGAGATGGCCGAGGCGTTTCTCGACGCCGCCCGCGAAGCGAATGCGGGGGTCGAGGAGGAAGATAGCCCGGCCCGTGTTCGGCTGCATGATATCTTGGACCGCGATCTTGCCTACCAGCGTGAACTGTTCGACGAAGTTTGCGTGCTGCCTTTGGCGGATGCAGCCGCGCATCTCGCATGGCTCGCCGACATGATGAGGCGTCGGGCCGATATGGCGCCGCCGATCGCGGCCGTGCTCGGTTATCGCCACTGACGCGGCCGTCGCCGGCGTGATCGCGTCTTTGCCGCCCATCATCCTCGGCTTGCCCGCAGATATTGGCCGGGGGGCGGCGCGATGCGTGACCTTCAGGCGTGTCCCACGCGGGTCGCCGCCGAGCGCACTATGCGGGCCTGGTCGGGGCCGAGCGTGCCGAGAAGCTTCAGCTCCGCCGCTATGAGTTCTCGCTCGGTGGAATACGCATCGATGGTATAGCTGCCCCGCGCGAAGCTGTCGTCCGAGGGCGGCACCATGGCGGTGTAGGATTGTGGCCAGAAGCAGATGAGGAGCCAGGGCCAGTTCGGTGCCTGGGGCTCGTAACGAGCGAAGATGATGTCGCTGGCGCGCAGGCCGGACGGCCGCCGGTCGAGAAGAGCAGGCGCTACAAGAGTTTTCCGCGGCTCGCAGAGGAACGCTTCGAACTCGTGCATCTCTGCGAGGCTTTCGAGGATCACGGGATAGTAGCGGCCGAGAGCCAGACCTCCTCCCGAAAAGCGAGGTGGGATGTCGATCAGCAGGATATCCGGCAATGTCGCGAGTGGCCGGTTATAATAGAGTCTCGTGGCGGCCAGATCATCGATAAGTCGCATCAAGAGAGTTTTTCGGTGATGCTGTTTGGCAGTCAACAACAGTCGCAGACAGATTGACGGTATCGTCATGCCGCGAGACGCTGGACACCGGCATTGAAGCGATCGATCCAGTCCCGCATGGTCGGACGTTCGGCGAGCGGGATCTGGGCCGCGACGCTTTGGAAGTCGATCAGATCAACCGGGGCGCCGGCAATGATGGCGTCCATTTCGGACGCGGGAAGAAGAGCGCGTTCCCGGATGAAGCGGGTCATCGAGCCGGGGCGCTCACGTGTCGATTTCCGCCACAGACCCTCGACGGTCACAAGGCGGGGCGCGGCGCGAGCTTCCACCAATATGATCAGGCGAAGGCACCAGCGCGGGAGGCTCATCAGCTCGCTCGTTTTCTGTGCGAGACAAAGCCAGCAAGCCGATTTTATCGGCACGGGCAGGCCCTCGGCGCGGATCCGCGCGATACAGGCGTCGCGATCCCAGCCCCAGGCGCGTAAGGGATAATGATAGTCGTAAAAATCGCTGATATGGCCTTCGCGATGGGCATAGCGGCGGCTGTCGGCGGGCGAGCTGTCATAGCCGATGAGCTTGACGACCTTGCCGCCCTGGGCCCATATTTTCCGGGCCGGATCCCATTCATTAACCCATTGATCTTGAGGCTGTATTTTCCACTTTTGCGAGCATTAGGTCTGGATCGACCTGTCTTATTGGCTTCGCAAAGCGCGTAATTCCGCCATTCCCACTCCTCCTCCCCTTTCAACACGCCCGATTAGGGCGTGACCGCCTTCAGGCAGCGGTAGGATCGGGCTCTTCGGCGTTGGTGCGGATAGGGACGGGCCGGCGTATCCGATCGAGTTCCTGCACAAGTTGCGCGTTACGGCGTTCGAGCCGCTGCGCGCGCTGCTCGGCTTCGACAGCGCGTTTCAGCAGGCTGGCATTATGTGTCGCGAGGGCGATGTTCTTGGCTATCGCGTCATGAAGAGTGGCGCGTGTGCGATCGGCCTTGCCAGCAGCCGTTTCAGTGGCGCCCTTACGTTGCGACTGAAGCTCGCGCAGGGCGTCGAGAACGTCGGCATGGTGCGTATAGATGATGTTGCGGCCGACCTTGGCTGTTCGTGCGAGAGCGGCGACCGTTGGCGCGGCGGACGGGTCCTTCGCGAGGACGCCAAGGGCTTCGCGCAGGCGTGCATTGGTGTTCGCCCGGCGACGGGCCTGCGGGGTGGATGGGGCAGATTCAGACGTCACCGGCATTTCCTTCGTTGAGCTGGTCGAGGATACGGCGAGATTCCTGGATGCGGGCTTCGGCAAGTGCTCGGCTCTCGCGATCGAGGTCATCGCGCTGGATCAATGCGGTGTTCCGTTCAAGGCGCGCTTCCCAGACCGGCCTATGCCGGTCGGTCACAGCGAAGTTGGCGCACGTCGAGCAGGTGCTTTGTGTGCGGAGCAGCGGGTTCGGCTCGCGCTCGCCGCCGAGGCAAGCGGAGGTCTCCCGGCGGTAGAGGCAGTAGCCCCAGTCGCACACGCCGAGGCGCATATCCGTTTCGGCGAGGATCTCGGTGATATAGCCATCGACGTCGCCCGACCGCGTGCGCCCGCGGAACGGCGATCGCTCGGAGAGCATGACGCCCGCCTTTCCGGCGACGTTCGGCGCCAGGAGCAGGTCTTCCAGCGCCTTGCGGGTTTCTTCGGCAGCCTGGTCGTCGATCAGCTCGGCGAGCTCGAAGTCGGTGCCAACATAGGCCCGGTCGGTCATCGCGCGGTGGACGTGTCCGAGATGGCGTTGCAACGCAGTCAGCCCGGTACGGTCGCGCCGCCCGATGAACCGCGAGAATGTCTTGCGCCCTTGATAGGTGGTCAGGCGCCAGGTGTCGCCTTGGTGGTCGGGCAAGGCGAGGAACGGCGCAAGCCGCTCGTTCAAGCGGACATTGACCATTGGTGACCGCAGTCGGGCGACGGGCATTTTCGTCGGAAGTGGTGATCGTCCCCGGCCGATCTGGTGGAGCCAGAGATTCCTCTGCCCGCTGAGTTCGCGAAGCGGAGAGGAGAGACGTTCGAGGAGATGGATCGCCCGCTGGACCGGCTCGGGCGCAAGCCAACGGTGGATGTCCCCATGTTCCGTCCGCGACGTCTTCGTGATCGTGCCGACCAGATAGACGTGTTCCTCGCCGTCTCCATCGGTCGCGCGCCGTTCGAGGCAACCCTCCTCAAGCCTGAGTATCTCGGAGGCTCTCGCGCCAACGAGATAGGCGATGACGACGAAGCAGGCGTCGCCAAGCCGATCCAGCATGAACGCCAGGCGGCGCAGCGGCCATTCCGGATTCGGATACATGCTCGCGCAGGGGCATGGCTCGGCCAACATGGCGCGTCTGATATGCCAGTGGAGCCTTCGCCCCTGATGCTGCGGTCTGAACTGCTCATACAGATCTTCGAGACGGTCGCGCAGCGCGAGGATCTGGTCTGCGGGATCGCCGAGCAGTTCGATAGCGCCGCTGATCAACGGCACGGCGATCTCGTCGGGGGTATAGGGGTGACCGCCATAAGGTTTCCAGTGCCGCTTCCCGATCGAGGCCGCGCGAGGCGGTGCCGCTGGCGGCGCGTCGTCCAACTTGTCGCGTTGCATATGGAAGGTGCGGATCGTGCCGAGATGGCCTTCGGCGGTGCTGAGCGAGAGCAACGCGCCGTTCCTGCCTGGCCGGGCGCGCAGCATCGCCACGAACCGGTCAACGGCGTCTTGATCGAGATCCCTGAAGCTTCGAACGTTCTCTACCGCCATCCATCGAACGAGGAAGCGGATATTGCTGAAGTGACCATGGATCGTTTCGTGTCGGAGCGGCATTCGCCCTTCGGGCGGATCGCTCCGCAGCGAGAGCAGGAACAGTTCGGCCGCGTGCCGGAGCGGCGTCCACTGATCGCCGTTGAATCGGCTCCCATCCGGCATCTCGAAGCCCCAGTTGAACGTCGTGGCGGCGGGGACATGTTCGTTCCCGAGCAACGGCGCCGGAAGATGGGCAGGCACGGATGTCGGGACGGAGGCCATGAGGCTATTCTAGGTCCGGCAGCGGCGGCAGAGCGGGCATGAGCCGTTCCGCGTCCGGCATCATTTCGGGCGGGAACGCCGGCAGCAGGTCTTGTGTCAGCACTTGAAGACTAGGTGCGTAGAAGAGGCCGAACCGGATCGGGTCGATCCGTTGCCGCGCCGCTTCAAGATGCCTGGTGGCTTGGACGATGCGCGCCAGATGATTCGGCTCGATTGGGACGATCAGGCCCGGACAGGCAAGGCAGCCTCCCAGTTTTGGGCACACGCCGCCAGGGCGGGCGTATCCGTTGTCGATCGGGCGAAGGCAGTTGTGCCCGAACAGCGCCGTTACCCGCACGCTGGTATCCGGCCCTTGATGTTGCGAGTCATGGGAGGACGTCTCGCCAGTGACCCATGTGATCATCAGCGACTGGAGCCGGGCGATCGTATCGCGTTCGAGGCGGCGGACGGCCTCGCCATCGACATAGATGTCGGTGGTGGCGACATTCGCATGATTGAGGACCGCCTTGGCCGCCATGATATCGCCCTGCGACGCTGTGTAATGGGCGCTTGCCATGCTGCTGCGGAACAGCTTTGGCGAGAAGTCTGGAAGCAGAGAACGGGACTTGCTGGGATTCGCATCGTTCCAGGAGGCTATCGCGCGATTGTGCTGCACGTAGAAGCGCAACATTGCCGATCGCAACGTGGCCTGCACGATATGACCGGCGAGATACTCGCGCTCGAGGCGTCCTGTCGTCATGAGGAAGCGGTGCAGGAACAGCCGGTCGCGTTTGGACGGCTCCACATGCGGTAGCAGAGGCGAAGTCATCGCCAGGAGCTTTTCGATCAGACGAGGCGCCGCGTAGGGTCGACGGTTATCGAACGAGCGCCGTTGCATGCGCTTCACCTTGCCGCCAGCACGAGGCTTCACCCACTCGACCATGACGCGATGCCGATCGAGCGGATGGGGCACGAGGCAGTCCCGCTTGATCTGGCGGAGCGGACCGGCATTGGCCGCCGTCTGGATCAGTAGCACGATATAAAACGCAACCAGCGTGTCGGTCGTGAGGTGGAGATAGCCCTCGAGCTCGCGGAACCCACCTATGTCGGCGATCCGTTGTCGATCGGGCTTACTAAAATCCGAGCCGCGGGAGGGCGGCATGATGCCGTGGCCGCGGCGATGGAGCTTCCAGATCCAGCGATCTCGTTCGGCGGTCCGCCCACTATGGAGCGGCGCATTCGGAAGATTGACGATGGTTTGCCCGTGCTGGAACTTGGCCCAAGCCGTGTCGATCTCGGAATAGCAGACTGCCAGCAGGGCGCGCATTGCGGCGGGTGTCAGCCGGTCTTGCGGTAACCGCTGGACGCCGGCGAGCGGGATCGGATTGTTGGGAACGGCGAAGCCCGGTGCGAACAAGCCTGGATTGTCCGCGATCGCGCGCTTGAGGACCGGCCGGATCATACCAAGCTGACCGGATTGTGAGCGGACGCCACGCCTGCGCCCGTTGGTGGGCATCGCCAGCCAGGCGATGAACCGGCGGATCGTTGCCGTGTCGAGGTCTGCCGCGCGCCAGACACGCGCGTCTTCGCGCAGGAACCTCCCGAACACGCGCAGCGCGAACCAGCGCGCGGTGCGGGTCGCGGCGCTGGATGCTACATCATGATCGCGGAAGGCCCGAGCGATGGCGGCGCTGATATCGTCCGGCATTCCGAACAGGGCCGGGTCGAAGCGCTGGACGATCTTGCTCCATTCGTCGCGGAACTGGATTTCGGCGACCTCCGCCGGATGGTTCGCCGGTGCCTGATCAAGTCTCAGCGTCCGATCGAGGCGGCCCCTAGCCATCGGCGGGGATCAGCTCGCCATAAAGATAGGCGAGGCTTTCGCTCAGGTCGCGTTCGTGCAGTTCGACACAGCGCAGATAGATTGCCGTCGTCGTGATCGAGGCGTGGCCGAGCAGCACCTGCACGACCTTGAGCGGGTTGAGATCGGGATTGGTGCGGGCCTGGATCTGAAGGCGAACCAGCATTGCCATCGCGAAGGTGTGCCGCAGCCAGTGCAGTGTGCCCTGAAGTCCCGCGGCCCCAAACGCTTCCGCAAGCTGTGTCGTCAGGAGCTTACGCGTCATGGCGTGACCATGCTCGTTCAGCAGCAGATTGGGCGGCGCGCGATAGCCACGGTCGGAACGGCGGATACGGCGGACGATCCGGGCGCGATCCTCGCCCACATACCAGTGCGTATGATCGAGCAGCCGAAGCGGCGGATAGACTATCCTTGGCCGGTCTCCCTTGGTGATATGGAGCGGCACGCCGACAAGTGGATCGCTGTCGAGGTCGAGTGGCCAGCTATCCGGGATCTGGTCGACGGCGAGCGCGCAAAGCTCCTTGCGGCGCAGCCCCGCCCCAAGCGCCCATTGCGCGGCAAGTCGAGCAGTAGGCCTGAGATGCGCGAACAGCCGTGCCAGTTCGTCGGCTCGCAACGGTCGCGGCAGTTTTTCCGGGCGCGAGACGATCAGCTCGTTGACCTGGCGCCGCTGTAGTCCGGGGCGATAGGCGCCGTCCAACATCAGCGTCATCTTCTCGGTCAACCGGAACGGGCAGTGGTCGATAAGCTTTCGATCTAGGGTCCAGCTATAAAAGCGGCAGACGGTCGAGACACGCGCATTGATCGTGGTCCGGGCATAGGGCCGCCCGGTATGCGTGCTGGGATTCTCCAACATCCGGTTGCGATAGGCGGTGATGACGCGTTCGTCGGCTTCGCGCCATTCGATCCCCGATTGTTCGAGTGAGTCGAACCAGTCGTGGAGATGCTCGCTGTAGGTCCGCACGGTTTCCGTGGCCCGGGCGCGGCCGCTCAGTTCGGCGTGCTCCATGAGCCAGACGAAGGCCGGCTCAATGATCGCCATCTCCGCATTAAGCAGGATTGGAAAGCCAGCGGGGACATTGCTTTCGCCCGCGCCGGCTCGAATGATCGATACCACCGGCTGTCTCACTGAACGACAAGCTGAGACCGGTATAGTATCACGATATTGCCGCTTTGGGAGCCTGGTTCATCCGTCAGATCTCGTCGCGACTGAAGCCGGGGGTGCTCGACGAGCGAATCACATCCATCACAGACTATCTTTGCGAACGCGGTCCGACTTTCGAGATTAGTGTCGCAGGCGTAGTGTCGCCTGGTAGTTGAATCCTACCCGTCGACTGATTGTCAGGGCTCGACCACCCCTGAACGTTCAAGCGGGAGACGTGTCATTCGGAAAACCGTCATTCAAGCCGGACTCACCTGTCCCGGTTTTTGCATATCGAGCAGCGCATTTCGGGAAAACGCAATCAGTACAAGTTTTGGGAAACACAACTTATATGGAGCAGCGCTGTGACGGCGAGCCAGCCCATGCCTGTTAGACGTTCCTAATCGAGAAAGCTGGTGCGGTGCTGTCCACCCTCATAAGGAGGGTCGTAGCCGATTTAGATCGATGCCACATGTGAATGGGGGGGCCAGTTGTGTTGTTTAACGGTGCCGCGCTGACCGCCTTGCTTCTTGTTGCGACAGCGTCAATGACCGCGCCGCTCAAAGGGCAGGATTGGGCTTCAAAGGCGCGGCAGGACATTGCATCTGCTCATGATATTATCCGGGACAACCATCCTGGCCCGGTTGATGTGTCGAACCCGAGGTTTAAGGACTGGCTTGAAAGGGGCCAATTACAGGCGTTGGCACAGGCCAAGGCCGCGACCACCGAAAGTGATTACTGGCGGGCGCTGACTTTCTACATCAACGGGTTTCAGGACGGACACCTCACAGTCAGGCGCAATGGCAGTGTGGCCCAAGTCTGGCCTGGTTTCCTGACTTCCACGGATGCGTTGGGGGTTACACGCATCACCGTCAGCACGATCGCGGCGGCCCCGATCGGCGCACGAGTGGCAGAGTGCGACGGTGTGCCGTCCACGCGCCTGCTGGACGAGCGGGTCCATCCATACCTCACGAACGCTGGCATAGCGCATGAGCGCCTGCTTACCGCTTCTTACTTGTTCGTTGGCGAGGCGGGCGATCGGCCGAAGCTGATGAAGGCTTGCAGGATCGAGACGGGCGTCGGTGCGCCGCGTCGTATTCTGCTGGACTGGAAACCCATCGACAAGGCCGACCTCGCGCAACGACTTCCTGAAGCGCAAGGAAGGGTGGAGCCGCCCTTGGCTGTGCGCCAGATCAACGGCGTGTGGTTCGTCTCCCTGCCATCCTTCAACTGGTGGGGCGATCAGGCGGCCAAGATGCAGGCGATGGTGGAGGAGGTGAAGCGGCAAGCCGGCACGCTTCATTCCGCTTCCCGAGTTGTCATCGACGTTCGAGGTAATCCGGGCGGAAACAGCCAGTGGGCCAGCGAGATCGCATCCGCCCTCTGGAGTGATAACGCCGTCTTGGCGATCACCAATAGCTTCGATCAGACGGTCGATTGGAGGGCATCGGCCCAGAACGCCCAGCTCACTCGCGCATCCGCCGCTCGCTCAATGGCGGCGGGGCTGACCGAGGATGCAAGAGGCCGCAACCGTGTCGCCGACCAGATGGATGCAGCAAGGGCCAAAGGGCAAGACTTGTTCACCGACGCCGAACTACCGACGTCGCGCGGCCTTCCGTCAGGTTACACGTCGCCGTTCAAAGGCAAGGTGTTCTTCCTCACGGACATGCGATGTGCCAGCGCCTGTCTGGATTTTGCCGATGTTGTCACCCGCATGCCGGGGGTCACGCATATCGGCCAGCCGACCTCGGCCGATACCGTTTACATAGACAACGTCGAGATACCGCTTCCAAGCGGTAACGCCCGGCTAAGCTACTCGCTTAAGGTCTACCGGCACAGGCTGCGGGGCAGCAATCAATGGTACAGCCCAAAGGTGGTTTGGCCGGGAGGGCAGATGACAGATGCCTCTGTGGCACGATGGGTTGCTACGCTCTGAGTTGCTGACAATCTGGGACTTTACCGAAGCACCATTGTTTGAGGGAGAAAGCATAGAGGTGCGAGATGGACCAATGGATGTGGTCGCCGCCTTCCCGTTCGATCATCCGGGCGAGCCCGTGTCGCTCTACGACTATGCGCCCGTGCTGCGTGTTCGTGATCGTCGCGGCGATTGGGTTCTGAAGCGAACGGGGCTGGTCCATTCGGACGGCGAGGCGATTGGACAATGGCTGACGGCGCTACATGGCTTGGGCGTCGATGTGGTGGCTCCGGCAGCGCACCTCCACCCCAATCCCCGCCGCCTTGAAGACGGCCAGGAGTGGGTGGTCTATCCGTTTGTGTCGGGCACCGGATACCATGCCGATGAAAGCGAGATTGTCGACGCCGGGCGTTTGCTCGGCCGGATGCACGCGGCCGATCCGCCCGAGGCGAATGCCTTGGCGATTTACAGTGAGCCGATGGTGCGAGATGCCGAATGGATCGAGCCGCACCTTGTTTTGGCTGAAGACGCCATCGAAACCGCCGGTGCGGATCGGCGCGCATTCCGGGAGGCAACGCGGGCACGCCTCGCCACGGCCGAACCCGTCATGGGTTTGCCGCTCGCTGGTTGCAGCTTCGACTTCAAAGCGTCGAACCTCGTTTTCAGCCCGAAGCCTACGCTGGTCGATCCGGACCATGCGGCACGGATGCCAAGGCTCTATGACCTCGCTGTCGCGCTGCTCCTGTTCCACTGCGACCTCTCCACCGCTCCCGGTCGATTATGGACGCCGAACGAGTGGGCGGCCTTCTTGATGGGCTATGCCGAGCATGTCGTCTTCACTGACGCGGAACTGGCGGCGTGGTCGTCGATCCTGGAACTGGCATGGCTCGATCAAGGCATCTGGCTTTTGGGAAACTGGCCGGAGGGGTGGGCGGACGCGAAGGATCGTGCATATCTTTTGGACGTAGCCACCTTCGACCCGGCGGTGTTCCCGCTAACGCATCCGGATCATATTGCGAGCGGATAGCGGCGTTTCCGATCAACGATTCCACCGAGAACACGCTGGCCGTCTCGCGGGCCTTCCCATTCCCGATCATTTTTGGGCCTGCAGCTAACGCTTAGCCTTTCTCCCGTAATCCGTCAGACCGCTCGCAACTAATTTCACCCCTTAGCGCATCAACCAGCACGGCGAAGTTTTCGGTTTTCGCCAATAGCGCGTGCGGACGTGAAGAAGGATCAGGCCGGCCGCCGCCAGCTCTTTGGGTTAGCGCGTCGTCCGGCCTGATCCTTCTTCAGAGGCGAGCTAAGATGACACTCGGTCCAAGCAGACCTAACGAGCAGCTATGGCGGCCGAAACTGATCGACGGCAGTGTCGCGTTGGTGAGGCAGTTCTCGAGCAGCGAGAAGTAAGGCGGCCAGTGTTTGAAGCGCTTCGGCACATAGCGCACGACATGATGCTCGATATGATGCCGGTCCATCCAGCGCTGGAAGATCGGCAGAAAGGCATAGGTCTCCTCGCGCTCGACGCCGGTGTCGGCTGTGAGGACTGCGGACAGCGGCAGGCCTTGTTTGACCCATTCGATGATCATCGCGGTGCTGTCGACGCCCATGCCCCAGGCGGCGATCACAGGAACGCCGGACAGGGCAGCTAGGCAGGCGTCGTGGTTCGCCGCCGCGAGCGGCGGTCGCTTCGGGTCGTACATGGCTGATCTCCAGGAAGGAGGCCGGGCGCCCCGAAGGACCGTCGGCGTCATTGGTGGTGGCTGCCTGCGGACGGCGGGTCCACGGAATGCGACGATCGCCTCGTCTCCCAGGCCTCGAGTGTGGCGGCGTGCGGCCGCTCAGATGTCGAGCGGGACGCTGACCATCGCGTCTGGGGGACATGGCTGCTCGGTCAGGAGATAGCCAAGTCGATTGACGGTATGCAGGCCGTCGGTGATCTCGAGGCATTCATCGCCGTCGATCGCCGTCCAGACATTTGCGATGGGTTACGATCTAATGAAGGCGAGGTCCGGGCCAGAGGCTTCGAAAAGGCACCCGCCATGGCCAAAGTCGAAACCGGCGGTCGCGAGCAGATGATTGGGCACCGGTCGGAACCTGTCCACGAACTCATCCTCGGTGAGGCTGAGAAATTCGATGACAGGTGGAGGGGCGTCGGGCGCCTCGCCGGCGGGCGGCCGCAATATGCCATCGGTCATGGCAGTGATCCTCATTGTGAGAGCCGTCTCCGGCACAAGCTGGCGCCGGATCAGGCGACGAGCGTCATCAGCGCCTGACGGCGGTGCGGCCCGGTGCTGGAGACGCGAAAGGGCTGGAGGGGATCGCCGGTGCGTAGCACGAACTGGGGATGGCCGGTCTCGTGCCGCATCCGCAGGGCAACGGCGTAGGCATGGTCAAAGGATGCCAGCGCCGCGCGCTTGGGCGAGCAGCGTTGCATCGAGCAGGTGCTGGTCATGACTGGTATCCTCGGGTTGATTGGCGTCGGCGAAGGTGGGCAGTTGCGACCAGGCGGGTTCGTCGCGGTCGAACAGGACCCAGGAGGCATCCCTGTCGAATGCGGCGCGCAGGATCGCCCAGAACTCCGGGCTGATGTCGGGCGCCTCACCACCGCACGCGACGACGCAGGTGTGGACGAAGAATCCATAGGCATAGGGTTCGATCACCAGATCGGGATGGCCGACCTCGACACGCCCGTCCGCCCCGCGCGGTGCGGTGGTGATGAGGTGATCGATATGACGACGCTCGGCCACAGGCAGATGGGCGGTCGAGCAGGCAAAGAGTGTGGCATGGCGCATGGGAACGCTCCCTCACGAGGGATTGGGTGATTTGCAGGCGGCGGGAGCTCAGGCCGCTTGATCGAGCGAGAGCGAGAGCCTGTTCTTGTCGGCGGAGATGGTCAGGCTGCGGCCGCTCGGAATGAGCCACTGGACATGCTCGAAGACCGCCTCACGCAATCGGGCGAGCAGCGCCTCGTCCTCGCCCAGCAGCAGCAGGTTGGCGAGATTGCGGGCTTCATGCTCGAACGAAAGCGATTGCGTATCCCAGCTGTCGCGCTCGCAGTCGTCGGAGTAGCAGAACAGGCTGGCATATATCAGATCGGCAAGCGCGTCGGGCTGCACGTTGGCCTGGCCGTCGAACAGGATGGTCGCCTCGTCGAGCGTCCAGCAGCCATTGTTGCAGACCAGCATGTCCGCGGGCACGCGGTATAGGGTGGGTTCGGAGGGTGACGGACCACCGGGCCGTAGAAGGATCTCGGCGAAGAGGTCCTCGACCGGCCCGGGCTCAAAATCGTCGGGCAGAGCGACGTCATCGGCATAGCGATAGAGGGTGCCATCGCGCCGCAGGACGAAGCTGCAGGACAGAAGACGCGGCAATCCGTCGTACCAGCGATAGCCCTCGAAATCGCGGTTCTCGTGAACCAGGCGCCCACCGAGCGGCGTTTCCTTCGCAAGAGCGCGCGACAGTGCCTGCTCGATGTCGGGTTCGTGGTTGGACATGATGATCATAGGGCCCGAGCGAACGGCCTCGCCCTGATAACGGTTGGACGTGTCGGCAATGTTGGGCGTCCAGGCATTGAGCCAGGGTTCGGCTTCGGGAAGAACGACACCAAGGTCGCGTGCGCGCGCCCAGGCCTTGTAGGAGAGCCGATGGGATTTCTCGCAGGCGATGGCGCGGTAAAGCGCGATTTCGGCCGCTTCCCCGAGCCGGGACAGCGCCTCGTTCTCGACCATTTCCTTGCGCGCGGGGAGCACGAGCTGAAGCGCCGGCGCGTCGACGATATCGATCCGCACCCGCCAGTTATGGGGTCTCTCGATTTCGCTCAGCGTGGGAAGCCGTGCGGCGACCGTCACGCCATGGAAATTGATGCGGGGCGTGTGGACGGCCTCGGTCGTGCTGTCGTGGAAGATGCCGATGCGACAGCCTTCCCATAACTTGATCTGTCCCGCACCGGCGAGAAAGTCCTCGCACGGAAGCTGCGCGCCCTCGAAATGAACGGGAAGCGGGAAATATCGGGCCGCGAGTCGAAGCGCCGACGCAAGCTGCTGCTCCCAGGCGGCCGGCAACATGATCTGGATTTCGGTGCCGCGCACGATCCCGCATGGCTCGATCGCGAGCGGGACAGCCCCTTCCCATCCATCAGCCGGAATATGGACCGCCCAGCCACGCCCTGCCGGTCGGGACCAGGAGCGGACAAGCACATCCCGACCGGCGAGGCTGAACACGCCCATGCCGGCCGGATCCTCGCGCGAACGGACATCCTGCTGCCAGCCCGATGTGCCAAGGGTCAGGAGGTTGGCGGGATCGTCGATGCCGCAGCCGTCATCATAGATGGACAGCGCACTGCCGGTGGGAAGGTTATAAACCGCGACATGGATCGCGCGGGCACCGGCGCGGCGGGCGTTCTGGAAAAGCTCCTGAAGCACATCGCCGAGCGTGCCGTTGAACAGGCGCGAGACCTTGGTGATGAGCGACTGACCGACCTCAGGCCGGATGGTGGCGGGAAAGGACATGGGATGCGGCTCCTGTCCGGCGGAGACCAATTCCCCGCCGCACGAGACCTCATCCCCCTCCCCTTTGGAGCGTGGTCGGGCGTGGTGGATCGGCTCTTCCTGCAAGGTCGGTCCCGCCAACCACCGTCAGCCGCAGAGCCGTGATCTAGAGGCAGCGAACGCTTTCAGTTGCATAGGTGCGACCGCGCAGGATGTGCCATAAGCACCGCAAACGCGGGCTCGAAAATGGTCATGTCCCGGCAGAAGAATCGAAAAATGAGGAAAGGTTGCCGGTTACGCCGACCGAGCGCGCATCATTGCCACCATGGGGTCTCCCGCGGAACAAGGGGCCGGGTTTCGTGACCTTCAGGCGGCCGTCGCTTGCGGTCTCCATGCATTCCGGTGAGAGTTGTTTGCGCCCTTGCGCGCTACCATCATTTCAGCACGCTATTACGCCTACATGCCCCTCGGCGGCATAGTCGATGATCTTTCCGTCTCGCGTAACGATTGGGATTTGGTGATAGCGTGCCGTCGCGATAACAAACCTGTCGGCGGGATCGCCATGCAACGGATCAGGCAGATGCGACGACGCAATGGCAATTTCGGGAAGAAGTGGTGCTTCCTTGATTCCCGGACCGCCCATGAAACGGGCGAACCAGCTATTCGGGTCAGGAAGAAATGAAACGGCAGGCCGCTTGTCGCCTCGGATGCGGCTGAGTAACCCTACTTCCCAGGCTGACGCGGGGGACACGAAAATACCGTCCGCGAGCGCGGCATGTGAGATTGCCGCCAGCGCATCAGGGCCAATGGGGTCGCCATTGGCCAGCCAGATGACCGCGCAGGTGTCCAGCAGCACTGCCCTTGGTAGAGGCTCGGGCTTTTTCTTCTTCGTCACTGATGCAGCTTGCCGTCGCTCGCGGTCAATGGTTCATCGAGTATAGGCGCCAGCAAATCGAACCCTTCGGAGATACCGACGGAGCCGCGCATGAAACCGTGCAGCGTCTCGACGGCTTCAGCCGCGCTGGGCGGCGGCGTCAGCACGGCAACAGCGTGCCCGCGCTTGGTAATGGTCACCCGATCGAGATCGCGACGCGCGAGACGGTCCAGAATCGCTAGGCAATTGGCCTTGAAGTCGGCAGCGCCATAGGTTTCAGCTCGCATAAGACACCCAGATAGTCAGATCTATTGACTGGTCATATAGGATGACCATGTTGCGAAGTCTAGAGCAACGTGTGCGCAGCGAGGCCGCCTGGTCATGCTGCGGCATAGGATTGCCCGCCGATTCTCTCGGCGAGATCCAACGGGCTCGATGTTGCCGCACCTGTCCCGCATAAAGGCCAGCCCTCATGCGGTATATCCGCTACCGTTGGATCACGGTCGGACATGATGGGTCGGACCAGTCGATATGGTCGATGATCCAGACAGACACGAAATCCCAGTCAAAGCAGAGCGGATAGTCGTTGGCGACCTTGCGCCAGGCCGCCTCGACGATCTCGGTCCAGCCAATCACGGTCAACCGCAGTGCCGCGGTGCCGAGCGCATCGAACGTCTTGTCGATTGCGAGAGCGAGGCCGATCGCGTCAGGATCGGTGATCGGCCTGGCGCGCAAGGTCAGGATCGCCTCCCAGAGGCAGGCGGCGGTCTCGAGGCTGGCTTCAGAATGATGTGTCACGGCGGGCCTTTCGATGTCAGGCGGCGCGCAGGTCGCAGCCCTGGTAGAGGCCGAGATCGGCTGCCATCAAAGTGTCGATGTCGGGCGCGATCCGGTCGAACGCTGCGTTCAGGTCGGAGACGGCGACGCGGTAGCCGGCCTCCCCAGGATCGAACTCCAGGGCGAGCGTCAGCGGGGTCAGCCGGGCGGTCATCTCGGGGAAGACGGTGCGGATGATGATCGCCTCGATCCGCCTTGCGACCAGATTGAGCCGCGCCGCGAGGCCAAAGGGGGTAGCCAGGTCACGGTCATACCAGGCGGCGGGTGCTACGACGTCGGCGATGCGGGTCGAGGGTACCCGTCCATTGCCGATCCGAGCCTGGATGACGACGCAGCGCGCGCGTCGCGTCGCCGCCACCTCGGCCAGCGGCACGAGGGCGCGATAGTGATAGGTCGAGGCGGTGCCCGGGATGCGGGACCGAGCGACGATGACGTCCATTGGCTGTTCCTTTGATGATGGAGGGACGGGGCTGCGCGGTCAGCAGCAAGAGGAATCGCCCAAGCGAACTCCGCCCGACGCAGCTTCAACAGGACTCCTCCCCTCCGGCTCGCTAGCGTGACCGTTCGGCCTTCATGGCGAGGAGGACTGCGAACCGAGCCCGGACCGCGGCGGCACCCGGAAAATTGTCGACGAGGCCGTGATGGACGAGGATCGGCGCGCGGGCCTTGGCGATTAGCGAAGCCTCGGCCAGGCTCGGCATTCGCGGTGGCCAGCCCTTCACGAACCGCAATTCCGGGGGCATTGCCGCTTCGAGCGTCCGGCGCTCGTGGCCCAGCATTTTGGCGCGGGCGACGTCGCGAATAAGTGCGGCCGACAACATTCGCGGCGCAACATCGGCAAGCCATCGCTGCGGCTGGAAGGAAAAGGTCGAGTTGGCCTCGATCGCCACCAGATGGCGGAAGAGATCGACGTTTCCGGGAGCCTCGGTGGAGGCGGCCAGATCGTGCGCCGATGCAAGCACGCAGAAAGCGCAGGACAGGCGGGTCGTGCGATAGCGCACATAGGCTTCGTGCAACGGCAGTCCGTGGCGCTCATGGATCCCAAAGACATCGCCAGCACTCCAATCGACCGCCGGATGCCAACTGAGCATGCGCGTGCCGGCGGCATTGCCGGGCTTGGCGAAGCGCTCGTCGCTTCGGGAAATCGGGGTCGAGCGCCGGCTTGGGCTCTCGTCGCGGCGCAGTCCGATGACCGAGACGACGGTCTCCCCCCGGTAGCGGCGTGCCAGTTCGGGGCCGATCACCTGGACCTTCAGTTCCGACGTGCAGAAACGCAGCGACGCCGATGACCATGGGCCGATGAGGTTATAGGTCTCGAGCGCCTCGTAACGGCGCTTGCCGGAAAGAAAGCGCTGCTCCCAGCGTGCGACCATGTCGCCTGCCGATCGGCTGACAACGAGCAGGGGAATCCCCAACCTGTCGGCGATCGCTGCAACCATATTCGGGGTCGAGCGCCACTCCGCGCGGCCGAGGTCTGCGTGGATCGCGATGCGGCGATCGCGCGGATGGCCCAGGGCGTCGAGCAGCGAGATCGCGGCATGAGCGGAGGCGGTCGAATCCTTGCCGCCCGAAAGGTTGAAGGCGAACCAGGCACCGCGCCTGACAGCCGCCAACACCGTGTCGTCTATAGCGGGCAAAGGATCGGCATGCGCGGCAAGCAAGCCGCGCGCAAGAGCTGCGCCCATGCGGGGTCTCCTCAGGTGCGGTGGATCGGCGCGACCGCGCGCCGGTCAGCGGTCGGCAGGCACTCTGTTGTCGTAGAGAGGCTCTGCGTCGGGCTCCCATCCGGCGGGCAGCCAGATCCGGCCGTTATAGCTGATCCGCCCCACGGGCGTTTCGGCAATCAGGAGCATAGCCTCGGGGAACATGCTGGCGCCCAGACCCGATCGGTCCCGGCGCTCGCAATAGAGGTTGGAGGCTTCTGCCCAGTCCGCAGCGGCAAGCTCTGGAAAGCTGCGCTGGATGACGCGAAAGGGCTTGCGCGAAGCGGCTCGCCGCCCTGCCCCGCCCAGTATGCGGGCAACATGTCCGGCATAGACGGCGACCGTGGCCCAGTAAGCAGCGACAAACGCCTTCCGGCTGTCCCAGCTCGACCGGGCGCGGCGGCGCGAATCGGCAGCCAGGTCGAGCAGCAGCACCGCGAGCAGAGCGCGGATATCGGCAGGCATAGCCAGGATGATGCGCGCGGCGGGAAGACCGAGGACCGGATTGCGAACCTCGGCCCGGGAGGAGCGGTGGGTCATGGCGGCGTCCCTCACCACTCGAACGTTTCGAGACCGTCGACGCAATCCGCGTCCCGGTCGAGAAAAAGCCAGCGGCAGCCCTGTGCGCGCGCGAATTCGATGGCGGCGAGAAGTTCGTTCGGGACCATCTCGCGTTCTGGTCCGTCCAGTGGATCGGCGAGGACGAACCAACCATAGCCGGCCTCAGCGACACCGAGGGGGCGGGATTCGGGGATCATGGGCGCCCATTGGTCGAGAAGGTCGGCGGTGGCGGGACGGATATGGCTGGTGCTGATCACGAGATGGCGGCCGACACGCAGTGCATGGGATGAGTCGATTGCGGGTGCCTCGATTGAGATGCGCTCCGTCCAGAGATATTCCTCTTCGTGCGCGTCGAAATAGATCGAACTTGCGTCTTCGTCGGAGAGCGTCGAGGGATCGCGCCCGTCGCGGATTTCCGGCCACCATTCGCGGCAGAATGAGGCGACCTCGGCCATGAGCGCGTCGCGGGCGAAGGCGGCGTAGAGATCGCCGCCATGACGATGGTCGATGAACGCCACGTGGATATCGGCCGGCCAGGGAACAACGTGATCTTGCACGAGTCGCTCAGCCTGCGCCAATTCGTCGCAGAGAATATGGGTGTGCGGTGCAGCGTCGGCGATGACCGTGCGTGCCCGCGCCAGCAGGCGCGCGAAATCGTCCCTTGTCATATGGGTCATGGATTGTCTCCTTGGGGATGTGCCGAGTGCGCGAACGGGCAGCCCGAGCGTCCGATCAGGCCCGGTCGAGTGCCTGTGCGATGGCGGCTAGGGCGTCGGCGATATGCTGCTCGACTTCCTGCGTGGTGATGCCGAAACGGACCGCGATCGCAGTGAAATCCTCGCGGCCGAGGAAATCCGCCAGAAGAACCTGACGGGTGATTTCCGGCAGTGCAGCAACCGCACGGCCGTATCGGTCGATGGGCGCAGCGCCGACACCGGCAAGACCGGCCGCATCCACGTGCACCCATGCCCGCACCCAGTAGCCGTCGCCATCATGTTGGACAGTCTGCTCGTCGGGGTCGATCCGGAGGATATGCGTGTTAGCCCAGCGTTCGCGGGCGGCAGCCACGATCGGCGGAACCGCCGTGTCGGGCGCAAGGAAGGCGTCGATCCGCGCGGCGAGTTCGTAGCTCGTCCGACGCCGGTCGCGTCGGAGGCTGAAGCGGGGATGGTCGTTGAAGAAAGCGAGCGCCTCGACAAGGAGGGCGCGGGCGTCATGGTCGGACATGGTGGGGTCTCCGTTGAGCCGATCCTTGACCGGCACGCATTCCCGCCCCCTTCCCTCCGACTGCCTCGATTTGCCTCAGGCTGCGCGGGCAAGCAGCGGGAGCGCCGTGACGTCTCCGGCGGACGTAGCGCGGTCGAGAACCGGATAGGGCAGGCTCGGCACCGCGCGCGCCGCAATCCGCGCCGCTTTGGTGAGCGGGAACAGATAGACATGGTTGCCCGGGTGCTTTTGACGGCGCAGGAAGCCGAACCGTTCGAGATCGGCGAGCCAGTGCGCTCCATCCTCGCCGGAGCGACGGGTGCGGGCACCGGCGGCGGCGAGTTGCTCGGCGGCATAGCGTTGGCCGCATTCGTCGTTACGGATTTTCGAGATCGCCCGGCTCGAGATCGGCTGGCCATTGGGCAGGATAAGATCGATGCGCGCGGACGAGCGGCCGGTATAGCGGCTACCCATCACGCAATAGAGCGTGCCGACATGGCCGGGCATGAACATCTGGCCCTGCTCGTCGGTACGACGGATCGGATCGGCATAGGAGATGACCGACACGATCTCGGGTTTCTCGCGGCGTAGCAGCTTGAAGGCGCGCGAGAGCATCCAAGTCTCGGCATTGCCGCCGGTATCGTCGAGCAGCACAAGGCGCCCGAGGTCGCAGGCGCTGCGCGGATCGGGGAGCCCGGCCGATTTGGGAACGCTGGCATTGTTGACCGGATGGGCGAAAACGCAAACGCCGACCAGCTCGGATTGCCCGGCCGCGCCATTGCGGAAAAGACCGACCGACAGGCGTGTGACCGGCATCGAGGCGGCATAATGATGCTGGCGGACAAAGGGGGCGGCCTGCTTGACGGTATCGATGATATCCACGGTAAAGCACCGGGGATCGATCTCGGTGGCGCCGGGCACCCAACGGCAACGCCGATCGCGCCAGCGCTGACTCCTGGTGGTGAGCATGAGCGGCAACTCCGGTTGCGGCCGCGACTTCTCCCGCCATGCCGCAATCGGCTGCGGGAGAAAGCCGGGCTGACTATTGTGCGATCACGCGGCGCGTGAGGTGGGGGATGCGCGCGTTGTCGTAGGGGCTGGAGACCGACATCTCGATCGCGTCGCGCTGGGCGCGATACCAGTCGGTCGCTTCGACCGTGTAAGTCTCGGTGGCATAGGGCTCGCCGCCGGTGGAGAATTCAACGGTGACAGTGAAGGTCTGCATTTCGACCTGGGCGGATGCGTGCATGATCAGTTCCTTCCGATAAGAAAAAGGCGGCTCCGACTTGGGTCGAAGCCGCCTTGGGGTGAGCGGGTATTGAGGCCGGTCCGTTGGTCGGATCGGATGGTCAGGCGGCTGCGGTGCTTCGCCATCGGGTGGCGGCTTCATCAGCCGTCAGCTGGCCATGACTCTCTGTGCAGAAGCGCTGGAACTCCGCGTCCGAGGCAAGGGACGTGGTTTCCAACGCCTGGATCACTTCCCACAGGAAAGCGGTGGCCGAACCAGCCTCGGCGACCGGGACCCAGAGGGCGAGATTGTTACTGTCCGCGCCGCAACGCTCGCAGGTCTGGCTGTCATAGGTTACGAGGAGCGACCATGCTTGCGCGATCTCGTTCCAGATGGCGTTCGCGTCCTGGCAGATGTCCGCGCTGCCGCAATGGCGACAGCGCGGCATGAGCGGAGCCGCTGCAGGCGGGGCCGATCCCGTTTGCATCGTCGTCGGCGGATTTTCACTTTCGCCGTAACCCGGCGGCAGCGCTAGAGCGGGGGCGATGTAGGCACTATCCACACCGGGCCAGATGCCGGTCAGGTATGTGGCCCCGCTATTCTCATGGTCCTCCTTCTGGCCGGTCCAGTCCTCGTCCGCGATGGCGAGCCGGCAGGCATCTTCGGCGGTGGCCGCCTCATAGGTCCGGTGCCGGAAGACCGGCAGCCGGTAGGTGCTTTCGATTGTAAAGCTCGGCATGACGTCCTCCTCAGTTCGCCTTGGCGAAGAGATTGCGGGCCTTGCCTTCGATTTCGAGCCGCGTGTCCTGGTTGGACTTGGTCCGTGCGTGCGCGGTGATCCCCTGCACGAAATCGAACAGGCTTGCGGGCGGATGACCTTCCTCTGCGATCACCGACTGGATGATCTTCGCGGTGTCGGTTTTGGAGAAGCCGTTCTTGCGCAGGAAGGAGTCGCGGTCCTCGTCGGACCGCGCGACGATGCGGCCGCGCGCGGTCTTGATGCCTTCGATGAAGCTCATGGCCGAGGAATCGGCGAAGGTTTCGAGCGCGGGCGCAGCTTCATGGGCGAAGCGGTTGGCGGCGAATTTCGAGTGGCGGACCCGAATCTCCTCGAAATTTTCAACGCCCCACAGATTGCGATTCATACACACGGCGCGGAGATAGAAAGTCGCAATTCCCAGTGCCTTGGAGCCGACTTCCGAGTTCCAGCAATAGAAGCCGCGAAAGAAGAGATCGGGGTCGCCATTCGGCAATTTGCCCGCTTCGATCGGATGCGTGTCGTCGACCAGGAACAGGAAGACGTCGCGATCCGACGCATAGAGCGTTGTCGTCTCGCGCGTGACGTCTACATAGGGGTTATAGCGCATCGACTGCCAGTCGAGCACGCCCGGAACCTTCCAGCGCGTATCGGAGACGCCGTTGCCGGCAATCTTCATGACCGCCGCGACCAGCTCATGGTCCCAGATCCGGCCATAATCGGGTCCGGTGACGGCCCGCAATTCGGCGCGGCCGTCATGGGTCTTGAGGAGCTTCACCTGCTCGCCGCGATGGCTGAGCAGCCCATGCTGGAGATTGATGCCGGCGAGCGCGGCCGGAAGGCCCCGGAGATAGGAGGCCGGGGCCCCAACCAGGCTGGAGAGCTGGCCGAATGACCAGTTGGTGGGCGCGATCGGTTCGGGTTCGCCGGGAACGATGAGGCTTAAGCGTTCGGCATTGTCCATGCTCGCCTCGACCCGGACGGCGCGGCTCTCGACGACACGCGTGCGTGCACGTTCAGCGCGACGGCGTACATTCTCATAGAGGTCGTCGAGCGACAGGAATTTTTCGTCATCGGGACGCGAATACCATTCGGACGAGACCCGTCCGATGTTGCGACCGCGGGATATGTCGACCTTGTAAGCGCCCGAGACTTGGGGCGCGTCGATATGCTGGGCAAGCGTTGCCATGGGACATCTCCTGGTTGGAACGGCCCGATCCGCTTCGGACCGGCCACCCTTCCCCACCCCCCTTCCCTCCGTCCCGGCGCGTGCTGCCCCGGTGCATGGCCTAGCGTGTGACGCGCTCGCGGTGGATGTCGGCCGCCCATTGCTCGGCCCAAAGCGTCGATTAAGTCCGGGTCGGGGCTTCCATGTGGCGCAGGCGATTTCGGGGAAATCACAGCCGGGATGCCGGTGCTTATCAAAGACAAATGGGCTATGATGTGCGGGAAAGGAGCGCACGAATGGGCACGCTGATCGTTTCTGTAATTTTTATCCTGACGATCTGTGCCTTAGCTTGCCGTGCAAACGTGCGCTTCCACAGCGAAGCGCGCCTCCCTATGCAATGGGGGCTCACAGGTCAGGTTAACTGGTCAGCGCCCCGCGGTGTCGCGCTCGCCTTCATGCCAATTTTAGCGGCCGCGCTTCTTGGCTTCTTTACGTACATGTCGATCAATATTGCGCCCAGAGCAGGGCAGGAAGGCCTTGTCCTTCCGGTCCTGATTATCATGGGGGCGACGCTCGTCGTGGCGCAACTCTTACACTTTTGGTTGATCGAAAGAACGCTTCGCAGGAACGCCGATTAAGGCATTGGCTCACTGTCGTACGGAAATTTGCCGTTCTAAAGCAGGAGCATAGCGGACGGCGACGAGAGGCAAGCCGTAACGGCTGTCTACCATATGGTTGTTGATGGCTTTTTCGCATTACGACAAGGCTCTCAAGCGCGCCTTATCACAGCCATGATCTTCGGCATGATATGGATGCCATGACGCTCATACGACACGCGATCTTTCCCGAAGACATAGTCGCTGTGCTGAGCATCTGGCGCGAGTTTATCGCGAACTCCCCGGTGAATCTCGATTATCAGAATAACGATGCCGAGTTCGCGAGCCTTCCGGGCAAATATGCGTCGCCGAGTGGATGCGTGCTGCTTGCAGATTGCGAGGGCGAAATCGAGGGGTGCGTCGCGATGCGCCGGGTCACTCCCGAAATATGCGAAATGAAACGCCTTTATGTTCGGCCCCATGCTCAGGGACGTCAGCTTGGTCGTGCCCTCGCAGAACGGTTGATCGAAGAGGCTCGCACTGTGGGCTACAACGAGATGAGGCTCGATGTGCAGGCGAAGTTTGTTCCCGCACGTATGCTGTATCATTCTCTCGGATTTGCCACGGCCGAGCCTATTTCCTTCAATCCGGTCCCCGGTGCGTCGTTTCTCGGACTCTTCCTGTAGCTATTGCGGATTTGACCGTCCGTTGGCGGGGTATCGGATTGCTCTCACCGTCGCGCTCTTGTTTGATATGCCAATACATAGCGGCACTCGCCGGACCGATCTTCCGATCCCCATTGGCGAGGCGCTCATCGATCCGCTGTCTCGACCATTGATCCGCTGTCTCGACTGATGCCCTCATAGCACCGTGTGACGTCTCAGGAATGACCATTGTTCAGGCGGCGTCGCTGCGTAGCCACTCATAGAGCAGATGCGCGTCGGGGTCATATTCCGAGCCATTCGAAATCCGCACAAGCCTTCCGTCGCAGGCAAAGGCGGAGGCACGCGGGAAGCTCAGATAGGAGCGGCCTTCGAGAATGAGATCCCCAGAGCGAATTTGCGTGATGGCCCTTGTCGTCCCTAGCGCCCGGTGCCCGGCTGGTGCGTCGACCAGCTTCAGGCTGTCACCGGCCTTGACCTGCTTCTTGAACGCCGCAAGCGAGACCTTGGCTTCGACCGGGTTCTTCTGGCCTCGACGGCCGGCCAGCGCCGCCCAATAAGCCTGTCCGATCCGTGCCTCGCAATAGAAGGAACAGTTGTGGAAGTCCTGAAGCAGGTTGGAGCGGGTGAAACCGAAGCGCTCCATTTGGTCCCGCACCGCCACGAAGACGTCGTTCTGGGCGTCACGCGCGGTAAGATCCGCTGGGGTGTCGAGGATTTCGGCTAAGATCTTGCGGCCGCGCGCGAACGTTTCGGTCCTTATCGCGAAGCGCGTGTCGGGGAATTCGCTCTTGAGATGAGCTTCGATGCGCGCGGCAAGCGTCGCGAGATTGTCGCCGGTTCGATAGAGATCGCCCTCATAGTGGAAATTGCCCCGCTCGTCGAACGGGGTCTGGCTGTACAGGCGCGCGGAAGCGCCCGGCGTCGAAACGTCGGTGATGCTCTTTCTCCGTGGTGATGATGTGCGGCCAGTGCGGTGGCCGGATGTTGTTAGTGTTCGCGGGGTCCGGGGCGCGCTAACATCGCGATGAGGACGCGGTCGCGTCTCATCGCGACCTGGTCGATCTGGGCGACGATGTCCGGCATGATCACAGCCGGCCGATGGATTGCGCCGAACAGGTCCGCCAGCAGAGGAAGCGGCGATGGGGTCGCTGGTGAGCTATCGCAACCCGGTGGCGGCGGGGCTTGGCAATAGCCATGGTCGAGCGAGCCATAGCGCCGAAAGATAGCAAGCGCCTGTTCTGTCGTTTCGCAATCATCGCGCGCGAAGCGACACGTCTTCTCATCTGTCGCTATGCCGACGCAGAAAATGGCGGTGGGCACACCGTTCGCGAGTGTGCGGCGCATTTTCGATCACGCGGATTCGGCGATCGAGCAGGTGAAAGCGAATGTGCCCTGGATGAAGTGGTTTGCCATGGGCTCTCCATGAAGATGCTGGGCAGCCCGATTGCCGCACCACCCACTTGCCTCCTCCTCCCCTCCCTTTGACTTGGGCGTGGAATGGAGGCACCAGTTCGTTTACGCTTGCGTAAGTGCGCCTGGCTCAAGAGCCGTGTTTCCAGCAAGAAGAAGGATGCTAAATGGCCGAGACCGAAGATTCGGGCGTCATGTCTTTGACCGTGACGTTGCTCAGCGCTTATTTCGCGAACAATACCGTGCCGAGCGCCGAGTTGCCGGCGCTGGTGGAGGGAACGCGACGGGCTTTGCTGGGAGATGCCCCCGGTGCCACATCAGTCGCTGCTTCCGTGACCGATGAGGCTGTTCCGGCCACGCCAGGTACCGCGCCGGAACACAAGCCGAAGGTCGCGATTGAGGAAAGTCTGGCTTCGCCCGATCACATACTGAGCCTGATCGATGGCAAACCCTACAAAGCGCTCAAACGCCATCTGGCAGCGCATGGATTGACGCCTGCGGAATATCGGACCCGGTATAGCCTTCCGGCAGACTATCCGATTGTCGCGCAAGGATATTCGGCGGCCCGGCGGGAAGTCGCACTGAAGCTCGGCCTCGGCGGCAAACGCAAGAGCTCATCTGCGTCTGGCGCGGAGGAGGTGCCTGCATCCCCGGTTGCGCAGGCACCCGAGCCTGTCGTTGCTGACACACCTCCGGCAAAGGCCGCATCGGCACGGCGCCCGCGTGCCAAGACTGGAGACGTCAAGCCGAAACCTGTGGCGAGGACGCCCAAGCGCAATGCCTCTCCCGGGCCTGTCGCTTCGGATCAACCTGCACCGCCTGTTGCCGATGCGCCTGGACCGGCCGTTGCTGACACGCCGCCAGCAGAGACAGCACGGGATGGTTTCTCGTCCAATGCGGTTGAGGTGAAACCGGCCGCCGCCGCGGCAAAGTCTAAACGCAAGGCCTCAAACGGGGCTACCGCCAAGGCGCCTGCCACGAAAGCAAATGCGGCACCCAAGCCGAAGCGCATTCGGACAAAGAAGACAGACGCTGAGCCGGCTCCTTCGGCTGAGCCCGCGCCGGAGAGCACGCCCTCGGCAAGTTGATCGATGCGGTCCGGGCGCATCTCGTTCCCGGACCGCTTTCCACGGGTGATCGGACTTTGAGATGCGGATCAGATCCGCGTCATCGCCAGGATCGCCTCGATGACTTCGTTCGATCGGTCGAGCGGAATGAACAGCCGGGTCTTATACTGGATGACCTCGCTGAATACGCCGTGGGCCTTCAGCCGCTCGCGATCCTCTGGCCGGTAATTGCGGATTTCCAGCCGGCGGGCGCCGTTGACGAGCGCGGTTGCCAACGTCGCGCCGCCCAGGCCCGGGATCACGACGCCCGTCCCGTTCTGGGCTGCAGCGCCGAGTTCGGCAGCGGTCAGTTCGATCGTGCCATCGAGACCGAAGGCAGATTGCAGTTCCATCATTGCAGCGGGTGGGATCAGCCGGCCGATAATCGAAGTGCCGTCGCCATCGTCGATCCGCCAGACCCGGACATCATCCTGTGGAAGTCGGTGCCAAACCGGCAGGAGGAGTCCGGTCGCGACGTTGACGGTCTCGATATCGACCTGGGCCTCCGCGTCAGTGGCTTCCGCTTCCCAAAGTTGCTGGAATTGGTCGCGGTCGATCTCTTTCCATAGGCTGGCCCACATCGCGATTTCCTGCATGCGGGTTCCGCCGGTCGGGCGAACGAGCTGGCACATGGGCACGATGCGCCCCTCCTCATCGGTGATCGACCATGACGGCACCTTCAGCGCGACGCGCTTGGACCTGCTGTTCCAGAGATATGCGATTTCGCGCGTTCCGTCCCAGATCTGCATCAGCCGCTTCCAGTGCATGACCCGCGGGCGCAGATGGAGTTCGAGCCGGAGCAATCGGGTTTCGGCGCCGGTCACGGGATCGGTGCGCAGCGTCTGCTCGGACCTTGTGATGATCCGCTCGGCGCGGATGGTCTCGACTCCGACATCAAGCGTGCCGGCCTCGCGCGCCGCATCGATACGCGCCTGGATGAGCCCCATATATTCGTCGAAAATCGCGTTCTGGGTCGTGATCCTGAGCGCGAGGATGCGGTTCAGCCAGCGCTGGATCGGCGGCAGCTTCTCAAGCAGCGTGCCGTCCTCGTCTCTAAGCTTCAGCCCGGTCATGGCCTGAAAGCTCTCCATGGTCACGCTCGAGAGCTTGTTGCCATGCAGGAGATGGTACCATTGGGTGAGGGCTTCGCGGGCATAGTCGCTTTCCAGATTATCCGCCGGATCGAAGAGGTTCTGGCCGCCTGTCTGGCGTTGGCCGCGTGTCAGTGCGCCCAGGCTGTCGAGACGCCGCGCGATCGTCGAGATGAAGCGTCGCTCGCCCTTGCAGTCGGTCGTCACCGGCCGGAAGACCGGCGGGACGCTCTGGTTGGTGCGATGGGTGCGTCCCAGACCCTGGATCGCGACATCGGCACGCCAGCCCGGTTCCAGCAGGAAATGGACCCGACGCTTATCGGCGGTCCTGCACGCCAGATCGGCATGGTAGGAACGGCCCGTACCGCCAGCGTCGGAGAAGACGAGGATCGGCTTTTGCCCATCCATGAACGCCTGGGTCTCGGAAAGATTGGCGCGTGCGCCGCGCCGTTCGAGCTTCTGAGAACCATCGTTGCCGATGATGATACGCCGTGATCGACCCGTTACCTCGGCGACTTTTGCCGTCCCGAAATGCGCGAGCAACGCATCGAGGGCGGCCGGGACCGGAGGCATCGCGCAGAGTTCCTCGATCAGCGCGTCGCGCGCTGCGATGGCTTCAGCGCATTCGACCATATTGCCCGCCTCGTCGCGCATCGGCTCCGATCGGAGCGAACCGTCGCTGGTGGCGAAGACGCGCATCTGCTGGGTCGGGAAGGCGTTTTTGAGATAGTCGATCATGGTCGCCCGCGGCGAGAGTTCCAGATCGAGATGGGCGCGTTCTTCAGGCGAGAGTTCGGCTAGCCGCCTGTCCAGGATCGCTTCGGCGGTGCTGACGAGCTGGATGACGGCGACATTGCCGGCCGAGATTTCGGTTTCGATCGCCTCGAAGACAGTCGGCATTTTCATCGAGATGAGCAATGCCGACCAGAAGCGCTGCTTGGAGCTTTCGAACCGGCTGAGCGCCGATCCCTTCGCCATGGCGTTCAGGGTCCGACCCGACGCGCGATCGACGATATTGGCGGCTTTCAACGCGGTGTCGACATTGCGGTGAATCACGGCCCAGGCGTCGGCATAAGCATCGTATATCTCGATCTGGGCGGGTGTCAGCCTATGCTCGAGCGGGTCATATTCGACGCCTGCGAAGCTGAGCGCGCGTGCCGTGTAGAGACCCATGGCCTTGGTATCGCGCGCGACGATCTCCATCGCCGCAATGCCGCCCTCCTCCATCGCGGCGAGAAAAGCGTCTCTGTCCTGGAAGGCGGTGCCGGGTCCCCAAAGTCCAAGCCGCGCGGTGTAGCTCAGATTTTCAGGCTTGGTGGCCCCGGTCGCGGAGACATAGATGACCCGGGCACGCGGCAACGCATTTTGCAGCCGGACCCCGGCCAGGCCCTGTTCCGACCCCTTGGCCGCGCCAAACTCCGTCTCGGTGCCGGCTGCGTTGCCGAGGGCGTGCGATTCGTCGAGCAGAATGACGCCGTCGAAATCAGGGCCGGCCCAGTCGAGCAATTGCTGCAGGCGCGATGCGCGGTCATGCCGCTGGGAGCGGAGCGTCGCATAAGTGAGGAAGATGATCCCGCTGGCCATGCCGATCGGGTCACCGAGCGGATAGGCATCGAGAGGCTGGATATCGATCGGCACACCACCCAGTGCGCTCCAGTCCCGCCTTGCGTCCTCGATCAACGCCGAGCTGCGCGAAATCCAGATCGCGCGGCGGCGACCGCGGTTCCATTGGTCGAGGATGATGCCCGCACCCTCACGGCCTTTGCCGACACCGGTGCCGTCGGCAATGAAGAATCCTGTCCGGTAGACGGCGCCGTCCGGATCCTCATGCAGCTGGTCGCCCGCTGTGTTGGGAGAGAAGGTGCCCTTGAGATCGCGCTCACAGGCTTCACCGGCATGGATGATGGTTTCGAGCTGGGCATCGGACAAAGCGGCGAAGGCCTGCGGCTGGAACATCGGACGATAGCTGGGTGCGGGCGGCAGCACGGATGCCATGGCAACCGACTCCACCAGTTGGTCCGGATGAGGCCGGGCGTCAGGGATTTCGATGCGTGCGGGCCGCCAGGGCGCGTAGTGCCCGACCGGATCGCCCGCTGGCAGCGGCGTGGCGCGAACCGCATAGTCGATCAACCGGGCGCTCCCATCCGCCGCAATGCGGTCGGGCGCGACCAGCGCGCGTTTCTGGATGCCACCGAAGATCGTCGAAGGCGAAGACATCATGGCACGGCGCGGGCGCAGGGGGATGACGGCCGGCGCGGGCGGTTCCGGTTCGGGGAACAGAAGACGCGGCGGGACGGAAGCGACCAGGGATGCGGCCGCCTCGATGGATTGGGCGGTCAAGCGTTCTGTCGGTCCTGCCCAGCCTTTGTCGAACAGGATCAGCCGGACGGCGATGCTGGTGCCATGCTTGGCATAGGGGTGACCGAGGATGGTGATCTCGACACGCGGGTTCGCTGCCTCGCAGACCATCGCATAGCCGGTGGCGCCGGTGCCGTCCGCTGCGAAGCTGGGTGGCATGATCGCGACGCAGCGGCCGCCAGGTGCCAGGCGCAGCAGTGCGGAACGCAGATGACGGGCGCCTGCGAAGCGGTCCTTGCCCCGACCCTCGCTCCGGCTGAAGGGCGGGTTCATCAGCACGACGCTTGGCGACTGGTCGGCGGGCAGAAGGTCGTTGATGAATTCCGCGTCATGGGTCGTGACAGGCTCGCCGAGCAGCTTGCCGAGCAGTGCCGCGCGACCGGGATCGCGCTCGTTGAGGGTCAGCGCGGCCCCGACGCGAACGGCGTGAGCGGCCAGCATGCCGGTTCCGGCAGAGGGTTCGAGCACCTGATCGTCCGGGCGGATATGCGCGGCCTGGGCGGCGAGCCAGGCGAGAGAGATCGGTGTACTGAATTGCTGCATCTCGACCTGATGCTCGCTGCGATAGCTCTGGGTAGGAAGCCCTCGCTCGAAACGACGCAGCGAGGCGAACGTATCAGCGCCGGCCAGATCGACGCCGGTCCAGCCACCGGACGATTTGAGCAGGATGACCTGGGCGGCTTCCAGCGCGTCATAGGCGTCGCGCATCGACCAGCTGCCTGAAGCATCGGAGGCGTTGAAGGCTTCCTCCATCAGGCGCCTGAGGTCCTGGCGCCGAATGGAGTGGCCGCGTCGGAGCAGGTCGGCCATCCGGGTGGCCGCGTTGAACAGGCGGCCGGGCTTGGAATTTTCGGGCTCGTCGGGATGCGCGAGCGCGAGCAGGGGAACAGACATGGCATAACTCCGGATTGGATCAGGACCATCGCGGCCCACCACTCCTCCTCCCCCTTCCCTCCCGGTCTGCGGCCAACATGAAAACAGGGCCGTGGCGCGAGGCCAGGCCCTGAGCTGGAAACAGATGGCAGAAATGAATTTGGCGGCGGCCTATGATGCTCGGAGCAGGATCACGGCAATCGACGGCTTCTCATCCGACGGATGGCGCCGGCTGTCATAAGCATTTTGGCCACCGCGCCCGATGGTGAGCATATCGAAGCTGGGTGATGTGCCGCCATTCGCATTGGGGATGGCGGTCCCATTGTCGTGATACTGGATGTCGACAAAGCTTGGCGGTGCGCCACGCTCATATTCGCCGAAGAAGAAGGTGATGCGACGTCCGTCGCTGGTGCGCGCGCTGATCGTGAAGTTCCCGTCCGGGATTTCGATCGGAAAGGTCGGCACATCGTTGAAACGGGCAAAGCCGATCGATTCGGCATCGCGCGCGGTCATGACGGGGAGTTGGGTGATGTCGGCCATGGTCTGGCTCCTCGAACCTGGTTTGCCATGCGAGGCGAAAGTGCACAAAAAAAGGGACCGCAGCGCGAGGCTGCGGTCCCAAGGGCAACGGATCAGGCGGCCTGATCGAGTCCGTCGCCGGTGTCGGTAATGCTCTCGTCGTTCGCAGGCATCGGTTCCGGCGCGGTAGCAGTCGTCCCGAACCGCATGACGTCGGGCACCCAGGCGAGAGCCGCCTCGCGCAGTTCCGCCTCGATGGGGACGGAACCGCCGAAGATCTTTTCGGCCGACGTTGCGAGGTCATGCTTCTTCGATGCGCCGTAGCGGCTCGACAGTTCCTTGCCCCCAATCTCTTCGAGGTGGGTGAGGATGGCGGCCTTGCTGCTCAGGCGATCGAAATAATTGTTCGCGGTCGGACGCCACCAGGCCGCCACATCGATCTCGAGCTTGGTGCCGAGATGGTCGATCATGGCCTCGCCCGTCTTGCCCGCGACGACCGCGTGGAGCGTCCGGGCGATTGCCCAGGCGAGCCAGGCCGCACGAGCCTCATCGGAAAGCGCGCAGAAGGCGTCGTAGCGTTGGCAGACGTCACCCACCTCGGTCCAGCTGCGATCGAGCGCCTCGTCGATCTTGCCCCATTCCTCGGCCGCCATGGTGCCGCTCTGGTAGCCGGTCAGCCCGGAGTAGGGCTTGTCGGCCTTGAGCTCGGTCGCAAGATCGAAACCGCTCGAATGGCGGGTTGCCCTGTCGACCATCCAGAAGGTGCCAAGGTCGAGCGCGAAGCGCGGATCACTGGCGATATGGACCCGCAGCAACTCGCTCTTCATCTCGGCCAGTTCCTGACTGAGCCGCTGGCTATAGGCGGGCCTGCCGGCGCCGGCGACGACATCGTCATCCTCGTCCTCTACCTGATCGCCCAGTTCCTTATCGTCAGGCTCGTCGACCGGAGCGACATAGAGCTGCTCGTGAAGGCGCGGCCGGCCGTCATGGCCGATGACGACATAGGCGAGCGCCCCTGCCTTCTGCTCCTCGGAAAGGACAGGTGCGGGCTTCTCGATCGCGCGATATTCGGCTTCGAGCATCTCGACACGGTTGGCCTGTTCGGTCTGGCCGTCTTCATCGGCATCTTCCCAGGCTTCGTTGGCGGCCTCGATCTCGGCCTCGATTTCCTCGAGACGCGCCTGCTGCTCGGCCGTGAGTTCGGGCGTGTCGCCCTTGAGCGGGCGCAGGTCCCAGGTGTCGTTGTAGGTGACATGGGTCGAGGGAATGATCCGGACTTCCGCCAGCCCCTCGCGTGCGCGCAGCGCTTCCGCGGCGGACGCAAGTTTGTCGGCCACCAGACGGTTGAGGAGATCGCCATCGATCCAGCGCTCGGTCGTCGAGTCGCTGAAAAGGTCGAGATCGACCCGACCGCCCGCCTCGATATAGACATCGCGCCCAACGAGGAGAGCCTTGGGATCGCTGCCAACATAGGTGTCCTGGGTGAGCTGGCGTTTGATCTCGTTGACGTTGGCCCCGTAATAGCCATCCTTGAGCAGTTCGAAGACCTCGGCCTGCTTGGTGCGGTCGCTGTTGCTTGCATAGGCGACCGCGACGTTCAGCGTGATCTCATCGTTGCGCAGCGCTTCGAAGATCGGATCGGCGAGATCGGCAAGACGAAGCCGACTGCGCACGAACCGCTCGGTGAGGCCGAAGCGCTTGGCGACGTCCTCGGGGGTCTTCTTCTCGCTCTCGATGATGTCCTGAAAGGCCCGGCAGGTATCGGCCGGGTTCATCGTGAGGTTGAAGAAATTTTCTTCCAGACTGGTTTCGATCGCGTCTTTGGCGTCCCCCAAGACAAGGACCGCGAGCTGATAGTCGGCATCGAGCACACCTTTTTCGATCAGCCGATGGACCGCGTCGAGGCGCCTGCCGCCCGCGATGATGCGGTAATGCCCCTTCTTGCGCGACACAGGCACGCCAATCAGATTCTGGCGCACGCCTTTGACGGCGATGTTCGCCTCGAGCTGGGCATCGGCGACGGGATTGCCGACAGTCCGGACGTTGCTCGGCGATTTGGTGAGGTTAGCCGCGGCGACGAGGATGGGAAGTTGCGTCATTGTGGTAGTCTCCTGGCGGGGAAAGCCTGACCATCAGGCCACTTGCCGCCACCACTCCCCCACTCCCTCCCCTCCCATCCGGAGCACGTCGTTCCAGTCCTTGAAGCCGGTCGGCGGGAACTCGACATCGATGCAGCGATCCGGCATCGCGTAGCTTTCGAGCGCGTGAGCAACGCCGATCTCACCGGCCACGTCGTTGTCCGGGAAGAGAACCAGCCGCGTGACGCGATCTGGGATCGCGATCTGATGAAGCCGCTCGCTGCCAAGGGTGGCCCAGACCGGTATCCCGAACAGGATCATCGCGGAGATTGCGGTCTCGACTCCTTCGGCGAGGCCAAGGGTCGATGTCGCCGCGCCCAGCATCACGGCTGCGTGCTCGGGACGGCCAAGCGTCATGCGTGGATCGGCAAGATCGCGGGCGCGCCGTGCATCGTCACTGTCAAAGAAGGTTCGCTGGATAGCGATGAAGCGCCCCTCATCATGCAGGCCCCCATCGTGCAGGGCCGCGATCATGGCGGGCCGGAACTCGACATCGTCCCCCTGCCCGAGAGGTGTCCGGGGATGGAAGCGCAAGGCACGGGGCAGCAGCGCTATTCGCCTGCGGCGCAGATAGATTTCGGCGGGTGTGCCGGCGAGCGGCCGGGCTTCATCCCATATCCGCAGTGCCTGCTGCCGGCGCCACAGGTCCGACGGCATTCTCGCCGAGGAGTGAGAGGCCTGTTCCACATGGTGAAGCGCGTTCTCGTCGAGACGCAGGATCTCATTGATGACGTCGCGGGAGTCGCAACCCGCGAAACATTTGAAGAGCAGCGCATGGTGCCCAACGCGCACAGACAGACTGGGCCTGCGATCTGCATGGGCTGGACAAAGGCACATCGCGCCGCCCGGCCTCCATGTACCGCCGAGGCGTTTGACGATGTCGGAACCGATCGCCTCTAATTGCGGGTTTCGGTTGTTGTTGGTGCGTGTCATGGGCATTTCCGAGCGATTGGCCCAGCCCGCTCTTTCCGGGAGACGAACGGTCAACGACGTCTGGCGGCGGGGCGGTGAGGCAGGTGCTGGCGATTGCCGGGCTGAGGCAGCCTTGAATCGTCCAGCAACCCTGCTCTCCCTCCCCTCCCGGAACGCACGCAAGCCAGACCCAGATATCATATCGTCCGAAGGTCCAGATCTCGAACGCAACGTCTGGATGAGCACCATTAGATGCGTGCGGCCAGTTGTGGCGCGATCGGCGGATCCGCGCACCGTCCGTTGGAATCCCGCGGATCAGTCGCCAAGAGATAAGCGGAACATGTCGAGCTATAAGCGAAGCCTATACTGTCGGACCATCGAAGTATCGTAGCCCGCTTGGCGGTGATCCGGCAGTTCTAACGCTGCTGGCCGATGTCAGCTGCGTGATACCAAACATTGTGGTAGACTGAGTCGGCAATCCAGAGCGGGATCTCCAACCATGGCGAATGCGATGGAAGGGCGTTGGTGGCTCGATTTTACGCATCGGACGCCACGCAATCCGGCCGGCAACGAACTCATACTTGATGATGGAGCCGTGACGATCGCGGTGACAGGAGTTTCCGCCGGCTCATATCAGATCGAGCCGGCCTTGCTGACGATCACTTTGTCCATGCCAGCTATCCCAGATGAAGGGCCATGGCGGATGGAGGCAAAGCTGGTCCTGCTCGATCCTGCTGATCCGCCCGAGCTTCTATCCGGCATCGTCCAAGCGATAGACTCCAAGGGCCGGGTTATTGCTAACAGTGCTTGCGCGCTCGTTCGCCGTCCGGGTCAGGCCTGACAAGCATCGCCATCCCCTGTCAGCCTCGGGCAAACGCTCATATTGCGCCAACTTTCTTGATTTCTCTGCAAGCGATGCAATGCCGACGTCTGTCACCAAGAAATCAATACAAGTGGAACCCGGTCTTCATGTCAGCGCGGTTGCCCTTCGCGCGGCCAAGACTGATCATCGCGGCCAGACACTATAAATGCGAGCTACAGAGGCGACCGGCCCGAGCACCGCTCAGGCTGAGCTGGTGCAACACCCCGATCCTCGCGAGACCTATTCAAAAGCGACGTTAATTTATCGTTACATACTTAATCATCCGTAATGGATGGATATGGTCCAAGCACGCTTTACAGACAAGAACTTACAATATGCCGGGCGGGAGACATGCAAATTCCTCTCTCACGAGAAAGGAGCGTGTCATGCTCATACTGCCGAATCTGATTGCCGCCGTTTTCTGCCCGTTGGACAAGTCGGACAGGGAGCAGTTGAAATGATGCATGGTCCACCCATCATCGCCAACGTAAGCCGCTGCAGCGTGGTCGATTTGACCGAACAGGTGCAGCGGCTGCGAGCGGATGAGTTCGGCCGGGATCTATTCACCATGCCGGCGTTCGAAATGCTTCTCGATCTCTATACCTGCAAAAGTCGGCAACCGCGTTCGCTGACCGCGCTGACTGGAGCGTCGAGCGCATCGGAACGGAACTCGCAACGCATTGTCCATCGCATGGCAGAACGCGGGCTGGTCAATCTTCGACGCGATCCAAACGACGGTCGACGGATCCTTGTCGAGCTGGAACCGGAAGCGACAGAATTGCTCGATCGCTTCTTCGATCGGATGGTCGAACTCTTTGCTGTTCTGCCGACGCGCGAGCCGAGCGACCGCTGAGGATGCGATGCAGAACGGCGAATGACCGTTCCCATGCACGTGGCGGGTTGCAACGACCTGGAAATCGTTGCAGAGTTTTCCCGCAGTGCGGTAAACGGCTGGGGACCGTCTGCAGGATAAACCTTCCAGGCATGACTAGATGCCCATCCTCGACGGCTGGGCGAAAGCAATGGACGATATTGCCCGCCACCCTTGGGTGGTCTTGTCATGCTGTCTTCGCTCCATTTCTGCCGTCGCGCTTTGGCGCGCTGCGACCTCCGACCGTGCGCGTGACCCGATGTTTCGCGCCAGTGAGAATGAGGGCACCTGTGCGGGTGCGTCCGCATGCCATGACCATCGCCAGTTCGAAGCCGTCTATCGAAGGGAGGCACCGAAGCTGCTGTCCTTCCTCAAGCCGCGCGTCTGGCTTGAGGAGGACCGGCACGATCTGGTGCAGGAGGCTTTCACGAGGCTCGTCGCTTCGCGATCCACCGCTGCGTCCAGCAATCCGGGTGCCTATTTGCAGGGAATCGTCCGGCATCTCCTGGCCGACCGCGTGCGCGCCTGGGCCAAGGCACAATCCTTCGACCCCGTGGTCTATTCCGTCGGCAAAGACGTTGCCGGCCCGGATGCCATCGCGGAAGTAAACGAGATGCGAGAGCGCTACCGACTGGCTGTCGAAAACCTTCCGCAGAGGACGAAAGAGGTATATTTGTTACATCGGGCCGAAGAACTGGGATATAAGCAGATAGCCGAGAAACTCGATATCAGTATCCGAACCGTGGAATGGCATGTGGCGGAGGCCATTGTGCGCATCGGCAAGAGCATCGGAAATGCCCATGGCTGAGGACGATATGCCGGAGCCTATGCCGAGGATGGACCAGCAAATGCGTGAGGCATCTTTGTGGTTCGCCAGGATGCGGGGCCCTGATGCGGAGGAGTGGCGCCCGCAGTTCGAACATTGGCTTGCCCTCGGCGCAACGCACCGCGGCGCTTACGATCACGCCGGCGAGATTTTCGCTCTGGGGCGTTTCATGGCGGCTCAGAGCGAAGACGAACGCCAGGAAGCCAATGACAACGAAGCGAGCGGTCGCCGTTTGAGATGGGCCGGAATCGCTGCCAGCCTGCTTTTGACCATTGGCATCGGAGGCTGGATTGCAAAGGTGGAGCTACCGGGCTTGGAGCATGCTCCAGTCCAGGTGGCGCAGCCGAAGGCTGATCAGGCGACCGAGCGTCAGCGCTACGCGACTCAGAATGCCTCCGAAAGGGTGCGGCTCGCCGATGGCTCCTTGGTCGAACTCGATCGCAATAGCGAGCTCTTCGCGCGCTTCAGCACCGGACGGCGCGAGTTGAAGCTCGAACGCGGTCGTGCCCGCTTTGATGTGGCGCATGAGATCCGCCCCTTCGTTGTGCTGGCTGGTGGCGGAAGCGTGACAGCACGCGGCACGATCTTCGAAGTCAGTGTGGGGAGGGACGAGCGTGTGATCGTCACGTTGCTGCGCGGGGCGGTCGATGTCGAACGGCCCAGTGTTATCAAGGGAACGACTGGTCCGACTGCTGTTGCGCGGCTGGAACCAGGCGAGACTCTCAGTTTCGCGGCTGTCACGTCGGATGTTCATCGAGCCATGCAGACAAGCACTCAACTTCAACCTGCTGCCGTCACGCCCGAGATCTCGGCGGTGCGTGAATATGAGCGCACGCCGCTGACGGCAGTGGTCGCTGAAGCCAACCGGGGTTCCGCGACCTCGATCCGTCTAGGCGATCCAAGTCTTGGGACGTTGCGGGTCAGCGGCCGATTCCGGGTCGATGATGCCGATCAGGTTGCCGATCGCCTTGCGACCCTGTTCGACCTGGACGCCGAGAGGACCAAACCGGACGAGATCACACTTCGGAAGAAATAATCCGGAAATTTTTGAGACCTACCCCGTAGTTTGCAGTTTTGTTGCGATGCTCCCTCAAAATCCCGCCAAATTGTCGGGAATTTCCAAGGGGGCAAAAAGATGGTTCGAATGGGGTCTCGGTTTCGGTACGCACTTCTTGCAGCGGTGGCGATCGGTACACTCGTGCCGGCCGCCCCTGCCCTCGCCGCGGACGAGCGTCGGGTTGAGTATAATATCGAGGCCGGGGACCTGGGTGAGGCCCTCAAGACCGTGAGCCGCCTGTCGAGGAAGGAGATCATCTTCAACTCGCAGGCCGTGCTCGGACGAAGCGCGCCTCGCCTGCGCGGCACTTACAGCGCGAATGAGGCCGTCCGGGCACTGCTCGAAGGATCCGGTCTAACCGCGCAATACCGGAAGGATGTCGTCATCATCCGGGGGCGATCGGGGCCGCCGGGCGAAGTAGCGGGACGCTCGGCGGGCGATGCGGACATTGTCGTCACTGGAAGCCATATTCGTGGCGGCGAGGGAATCTCGCCGATGGTCGTCGCTTCCAAGACCGCGATTGAGAAGCGTGGCATAAGCGATTTGGGCAGCTTTGCACGGAGCCTCGTCCAGAACTATTCTGGCGGCCAGAACCCAGGTGTTGCTGCCGGAGGACAGGGCGGCTCTGAAAATGTCACCTCGTCATCGACGTTGAATTTGCGGGGCTTGGGCGCGGATGCGACTTTGACCCTCTTCAATGGCCATCGTGTCGCCTATGACGCCATAAGCCAAGGTGTCGACATTTCAGCTGTGCCGCTCGCTGCCGTCGAGCGAGTAGAAGTCGTGACCGATGGATCGTCGGCGCTCTATGGATCTGACGCCGTTGGCGGGGTGGCAAACGTCGTACTGCGCCGGGATTTTGACGGGGCAATCGTATCTGCTCGAGTGGGCGGAGCGACTGACGGTGGCAATTTCGAACAGCAATATAATCTCGTAACAGGGCGGCGATGGTCGACAGGCGGTTTCATGGCGGCTGTCGACTATCGACATACGACGCCTATCAAGGCGGGCGACCGCTCGTACACTCAGTCAAATCATCCGTCTGAAACGCTCCAAAGCGGCATGACGCAGTATAGTGCTGTCCTCGCGGGACACCAAAATCTCTCCGAGGGTGTCGCTCTGGAACTGGATGCCCAGTTCAGCAAGCGCGATAGCTCTCTCTGCGTGAACTACACTGTGACTGATGGGTGCCTCGTGTCGGGCACCAATATCAATGTGGATACCCGTTCGTGGACGGTTGCCCCAGCGTTGAAAGTTGCCGTCGGCAGTGCATGGGAAGTAAGATTGGCCGGCGTAATCGGCGAAAGTCGAGTGAATCAAAACGCTGCCATAGCTTTCGACGGATCGTTCTTCCTCGTCCAAAAGGGCCTCTACACAAATCGCATTCGGTCAGTCGAGCTGGGTGCAGACGGACCGCTATTCGAATTGCCGGGAGGCGACGCGCGCATTGCCCTTGGTGGGGGGGTCCGCGATACGAGGCTCATCATAGACGTTGCCACAATAGAATCGGGAACGGCTACTCCGTCCCTAAACTTTGTGGAAAGCCGGCCTGTACATTATGGCTTCGCAGAGGTTTCGCTACCGTTCATCTCGGCGTCCAACGAAATTCCGTTTGTGAATCGGCTGAGCTTGAGCGCAGCAATGCGATATGAGGATGTCGGCGGTGTTGGCGACGTCGCCACCCCGAAGTTTGGTGTAGCCTATTCTCCCGTCAGAGACATCGCGCTGAAGTTCAGTTGGGGAAAGTCCTTCAAAGCCCCCACCCTTTACCAGTCCGGACAGCCCCGACAGGGCGCTTCTCAGCCCGGCGAGACCTTTTTCCTCCCACCTAGTCCTGTGCCAGGGGCGGTACTGTATCTTATTGGCGGAAATCCCGAGCTAAAGCCGGAACGCGCGACCAATTGGACCGCCACTGCGTCGTTCACCCCCTCATTCGCAGAAGGATTGAGGGTGGATGTAAGCTTATTCCGGATTAAGTATCGGGACAGGGCGGTCTCGCCAATTCCTCTGAATTCGCTGGCGTTCTTGCCCATCTATAGCCCGTATATTACGCTTAACCCAACACGCGAACAGGTGTTAGCAGCGCTCTCTGGCCTCTCGGCGATTTATGACCAAGGCGGCGGCGATCCCACCACCGCACCCGTTGGGGCGATTGTCACAAACTACCTTCAGAACGCCGCGCGACAGAAGATCGAGGGCGTCGATATTGCCGCCGATTATGCGTTCTCGCTAGGTGACCGAGACCATTTCCATCTCGTCGGTGCAGCAAGCTATCTGAAAAGCATTCAACAGCTTACCGCCGACCAGCCGTCGGTCCAGCTCGCTGGGATTATCTTCAGGCAACCCCACTGGCGGGCCTCGTCGTCTCTTGAATGGCAGCGGGGCGGATTTTCGCTGTCCGGAGTGCTGTCTTACATCGGCGGGTCGCTTGATAACCGCGTTGCGCCCTTTCAAAGGGTGGGCTCTTTCGCGACATTCGATCTCGTCGGTCGCTTTGAAACCGGAGACGTGGGCGGCCCGCTCGCTAACACAACTTTCCTTGTCTCTGCTCTCAACGTCTTCAACAAGAAGCCGCCATTTATTCGGACGATAAGTCCGATCGGTTACAATTACGACTCCAACAATTTTCCAAGTACTGGGCGATTTCTAAGTTTGTCGATCAGCAAGAGCTTCTGATGCCATTCCTGAGATTCTGGAGAGCGGTGGCGCTCGCCCTTATTTGCGGCAGCGCACCGTGCATTTCGGCGGGAAGTCAGAAACCTGCGAGCTCAACGCACCCGGACAGCCCTGCCGCCAGACCCTTGACGGCGGCCGATCTCGTTCAACTGACGGATATTGGCCCTACCTACCCAGAGCCCGGACAGCATGTATTTAGCGTCTCGCCCGACGGGAAGAAGGTGGCGTTCCAGATCAGGCGAGCCGATCCGTCCTCGAACCAATATGAGATCGAAATTGTCGTTGCAAACATTTATGACGATTCGCCGCCTAAGACGATCGATGCCGGTGGCGGGTTCATACCTCAAATAGTGCGCGGCATCGGCGGCGCTACTGTAAGCACCGGATACGCGGCCTCGGCCCCGATCATCTGGTCCGCAGACGCAAAGTCGGTATATTTTCTCAAGAAACCCGCCGGAAAGGTCCAGGTTTGGCGGTCGGCGTCAGATGGTAGCCAGACTGAGTGCCTGACGTCTGAGGCACAGGATGTTGAGAATTTCGCAATTTCAGCTGACGGTCGGCGGGTCATCTTCTCGACCGGTTCGACCGAAACCGCCCAGGAAAGGAGTCGCCGCGACGAAGCCCTCCGCGGTTACCGGTATGATGAACGGTTTATACCGTTGTTCGCAAATGGACCGGAGGCGTTCCGCACAGACACAATTGTCGTACGAAGCCTCGAACTTGCAACGGGTGTGGTTGATCGCGCAACAGGAGCTGATGTCGACGCCCTGGGCGCCGGCGGCGCTGCAGGCAGCTCCTCAGTAGTAACGTCGCCGCAGGGACGCGCGGCCTCCGTGCAGCGCGGGAGCGTTCCGGGCTGGTCGGAGCCGTCGCAGATTTTGGTAAGGGATCGTGGGAATCGGACGAGCCGCTGTGCAGAGGAGGCCTGTTCTGGGGCGACTTTGATTTGGTGGGTGAAGGGCGGTCAGCGCTTACGCTATCTTCGGCGGGAAGGCTGGGGTCGGGGTGAGTTGGCCATCTATGAGTGGCAGCCCGGTCGGGGTTCGCCGCGGCGGCTTTACCTCACTGCGGATCTTCTTGTTGAATGCCAAGCCCTCGGGGACAATCTCATATGTGCCCGTGAGCAATCTCGCGTGCCGCGCCACCTTGTCATGCTCAATCCTGGCACCGGTGATGCGCGGGTAATTTATAATCCTAATCCGACCTTCGGCGGTTTAGCCCTCGGGCAAGTCGAGCGTCTAAACTGGCGAAACGCGTTCGGGGTCGAGACCTTTGGCGACCTCGTTTATCCGGTAGGGTATGTCCGTGGCACGACGTATCCCCTAATTGTGGTTCAATATACATCACGGGGATTTTTACGCGGCGGGGTTGGTGACGAATTTCCCATTCAGGCATTCGCTAATCGGGGCTACGCGGTCCTTAGCGTCCAAAGGCCCGACGCCCGAAACCTTGTGCCACGTTCGGCGACAATGGCGGACTATGAACGTCATCTCTTGGCCGGTTTCACTGATCGGCGCAGCGTGCTTTCGTCGATAGAAGTCGCTGTTCAGGTTCTGACCAGGCGAGGCATTGTCGACCCTGGGAGGATTGGGCTCACAGGGCTGAGCGACGGATCGTCGACGGTTCAGTTCGCTGCGATAAATAGTACGGCGTTCAAAGCGGCGTCGGTCAGCGGTTGCTGTTGGGAGCCGTTTCAGGATGCTTTTGTCGGCCCAGGGGCATCACAGGCCTTCCACGAGATTGGGTGGCCGCGCTTGATCGACTACAATGCTCAATTCTGGTCGCGCATGTCGCTGATTCAGAACGCCAAGCAGATTACGATGCCACTATTGATGCAGCAGTCGGATGATGAGTTTCGCGCTGCCGTCTCAAGCTACACAGCGCTCAAGCAGGCGGGGCGGCCGGTTTCACTTTTCGTCTTTCCGGATGAACATCATGTAAAATGGCAGCCCGCACATCGATTGGCAGCATATGAACGCAATTTACGCTGGTTCGACTATTGGCTCAAGGGCGTTGGCGGCGGACAAGAATGGGGAATAGAAAATTAAAAATGCCGATCGCTCGCGGAGGGTTTGATGTTGAATACAGCAGCTTCTCTCAGTCCTTAACAGCTCTGTGAGAGACCGGCGGATCTCCAGTGTTCGATCCATGCTTCTGTATCGACAAACATCAGTATTCGCATGATCTCAGCAGCCGTCATCTGCCGGTACCCGATGAGAGCTGCTTCAATGTGTGGTCGGTTGAGGACTCCGTTGCGTATTAAGAAGCCATCCAGCATCCTCTCACGTATCTCGGCGCGGAACCGTTCAAAAATCTCGAACATGAAGCCTTGCGGGCTACCTTTCGCTCGACGTTCAATCACAGCATGCGGGAGCGACTGCTTGAAAGCTTCGCGCGCCACGGCTCTATCCCGCCCCATAGCGCATTGCTGCCATGTCGGAATTTGAAGGCAGATTTCCTGGATCGGCTGCGATGCTAGCGGATGCACGACCGGAAACCCTCCACGTTCGCAGTAAGCGTCGAGGGAATAGTGCATTCGAAGGATCATTGCGATGTGCGCGGCCTTGCCGGGCAACCTTGTGCCTTCAGGCACCGCGAGCCAAGGATGTTCAACTGGCTCCTGTAATACTGTTTCGAGGGCCTCGGGTGCGATGAAGGATTCCTCTGTCCCCCAGATGTATCCCTTCGTGGAATTTCTCCCGGCCACGATTGCTTGTGCGATCACCTGTCGGGCTGGGGCTCCCGTGATGGTACAGATGTCTCGCAATGTGTGCAGCAGGCCCGGGGAAAGCCCCTCCGCTGAATATCTGTCGGCCAAAGGCCGTGCGGAATGGCTCATATAGAAGACATTGTCGCCACCATTGCCGGTGAAAATCGCGTTCGCCCCCACTGCCGCGGCGACTTTTACGGCCGCCTGGTCATAGGATTGAGCGTCGAGGCGGCCAGCCGGCGTCGGCAGATGGCGTACAGACGACGTGCCGAGATCGATGTGTTCCAACAGATAGGACTCTTCAAACATCTGGATGTTTAGATATTCCGCAAGCGAGCAAGCGAATAGTCTTTCGTCGCCAAGCGGATCGTTGGTTGTCAGCGTGAGGAGCGATAGCTCGTTACCGCTCGCTTGAAGGCATGCTGCAACGATGGATGAATCAAGCCCGCCGGAGATCCCGAGGACTCCCTTGTTGTACTGCTTTCCCCAGCCGCCAACGCAATGTTGAACTGTCCTGCGAAGTTCGTCTGCTCGCTCAGGCGGAGGCTGGTCCGCGTGCAGGGGGACGAAGCTCCACGGGTTCCATCTGACGGCAGTGGTCGTACGCGCGCCCTCGACTTTCAGGGATGTTCCGGGAAGGATTTGTGCGATGCCGCTCAGCGCGGTCGCCCGTTCCGGCATCCCAGCGACAAGGAGCGCCCTGGCGATCCTTGATGTGTCAATCTTTGGACTCGGCAGCCCTGCATCGACAAACAGCGAGGGCTCCGATGCTAGATATAATACTTCTTGGTGCCTCGAGTAGTAACATGGCAGGGCCCCGGAAGGATCGCGGATGATCGTGAGCGCATCAGCAGTTGTGAGAACGGCGACGTATGTTCCCCAGTATCGCTCGATCAGGTGTTGGCCGTTGGATCTTTCTATCGCGTCGATTTCGGTTGGGCTAAATTGCACCGCGCGATCCGTCGGACCGTGTCGATGGAACAGAATGCCTATGATGAAACCTTTCCCGCCCGGCAAAGTAATCAACGCGCCGACATCGCTGATATCCACGCAAGTTTCAGCGGAAGGAGTTTGCCGGATGAGAGGAAATTTTGTAGATCGAGGGGCCGCGGGATCGGTTTTGATACCCGACCGGCTGATCCGGGCGACAAATTTTATGCTCATCTGAGCACCAAGATAGGCGTGTACAGGCCAACCTGCTCGGCAGTGTCGGTGAGCACCATGGCGTCATTTTGTATCCAGGCGTGCGCGGCGAACGGGTCAGACCTAACTCCAATGACAAGTTCGGCGGCGACGCCGCGTTTGCGGCAGAGGGAGTACATTGCGAGGGATCGCGGCAAGCAGCGGTTTGCGCGTCCCAGAAGGTAAGCCGTGTAATCAAACGCAGCCGCAATCTCCGAAAGCTGTCGCTTTGCTGTTGCTGCATTGGGCGGCTTGCGTGAGCGTATGCTTTCTGTGTGCCTGATTACCGCTGATAGCGCTTGATTTCGTAATGCCAACGATGCTCGCAATTCCCAGTATAGGGCGGCCACGAAGGTTGGGAAACTTAGAAGAGACAGTCCGTCTCGACGGTCGTCCGTCTTGGGGATGGCGATTGAAGCTGGGAATATTGAGGGGTCAGATGATTCGGTTTCAATCAGATCTCCTCGCTCCACCAGCGGCGACAGCGCATCTCGAGCGCCGTCGAACGCTTCTCCACCACGACTTACCAATCTTTGAAAGGCGATCGCACTGGCTGGCGGCAAAGCCAGATAGCGATCTTGGGCCAGGTCGAGGAAGATCACTCTGCGTCCAGCCAAACAGTGATGGAGGCCTTCTCTCAGTCGATAGTACATCTAGCTGATCCCGAAGCAGTGGCGCGCGCCGCGGCGCGGCGCGCGCCAAAGGCGTTCAGTCGTCCTCGAGACCGATTCCCATCAGCTGCCGCTGAATGACCGTATCGCCCAGCCCACCCGAGTTGCCCTTGGTTTCCTCGGAAACGGATCCGAGATCGATCAGCTCATCGCAGATGCGATCGTCATTGCGTTCCATCTTATGCTCCTCATCGATTGCCGCGAAAGGACGGCAGCTTCAGAGTAAGCTGGACGGGGTCGGGCCTGGTCCAAATATATCCGGACAGGCTGGCGGAATATTCGCCAATCAGGTGGTGCGCTGCAACTTTTGGCCGGCAGTGGGCAGCACAAGTGCGATATCTCTTTGAAAAACTCTATCTTTCTCCCAGCTCCGTTTCTTGGATAATCATTCGTTGATGACGGATTTTCCGCAGATGGTACGTCTCGACACGGCGACGCGTTGCCTTTTGAACGTCTTTCACATTCAGGCTCGTGAGTGCTGCCAGCTCCTTTTCCGCAAGGATCGGATTTTCATAATTCGCGATTCGTATGTAGTGCAGGCGTTCGTTTACGAGTCGCACCTGGGCAGACGCTTCTCGGTTCCCTATCGCGCTAGCCATTGAGGTAAAGAACTCCATGGTCCGGTTGGCGACTTCGACCGCTGAGAGTACCGTACCTTTGCTCGAATACTGGGAGAGCACGGAGCGAACGGCAGTCTCCTTCAGAGCCGATATAGTCGCCAGCATCAGTTGCATGTGCCACTCGAGCAGTTCGACGGTGTCGGTTGGAGCAAGTACCGGAACGAGAAACCCTCCATCGGCATGATGGGTAAGAAGCCCCTCTCCTACCAGGATAAACGCGGCTTCGCGGACAGGCGTCTTGCTTGAGCGGTGCCGGTTTGCAAGGTCCTGAAGGTCGATCCGCTTGCCCGGGACGAAATGTCCCGCCAGGTAATCCGCCTTAAGCCCGGCATAGACGCGCTCCTGAAGCGGCGGATCCATTGCCGACATCACAGTCCCGCTTCGGCCGGCGCCTGCTTTGTCGCCCATGTGGGTGTCAGAGCCCGCGTCAGATGGTCAAGGTTTCTCTGCGAGATCATCTCGACGCACATCCGCTCGAGTTCGCTGAGGTCACCTGTTGCCAATTGCTTTGGAAAGCACATCTTCTGCCCTGCAAACAACAAAGGGATGAGGATGTGGCCCGTCGAAAGCCCGAGCGTATAGGCGCAGGCGAGATGGTCATCGAGACGGGAACGTGGATTGCCAGCTTCGATCTCCCGAAGCCAGCGCACGCCCATGCCAAGTTCGCGCGCCAATTCGCGTTGCGTCAGGCGCAGCTTCTTCCGTGCCTCTTCAATTTGCCGTCCCGATATCACTTTGACGTACAGGATCGGACTTTCAGCAACGGAAGTCGCTAATAGATGCGACATATCCGCGTCTCCTTACGGGAGATCCCGCCCGCCAAGGCTATTTCATGGGTTCGACGCTAAGGTGTACTTACCACCACTGTCAATTGGGAACCTCGGCCATGTTGTCGGCTTTACCCAGTAAGATCATTGGCATCCCGGGATGCTGGCGCTCTTGCTCCCGACTGCAAGGCGCGATCGAAAGCGTGCAGCAAGGCACTCCGGTCTGCTTTGGTGACCTGCAGAAGAGCCACGATATAGATTGTGCCCAGAGTGGGTTGCCTGGCGTCGGGCACGTCCTTCTGAATGCGCTCGGTGATGCTAGTCGCCATCTCCCAGAGTTGGCTGGAAGCCCCGACATGATGTTCTTCGTTTCCTCCAAGGCAACTCACTTGCTGCCCTCTCAGTTGGTCAACGATATCGCGCGTTGGCAAGGTGCTTAGGTATTCGATCGCGACATGAAGCGTAGTTCCCCAGGCGATCAGCGACCGTGTCGCACGAATCAGATGGCAGTGCGAATCGATCAGGATGTCCAATCCGGCCGGCGAGAGCCGGAGCTTGAAACTGCGTCTTGCTCGACCCATCGCCTTCTCTCCTGGCAAAGCTAGCGCTCAATACCGAGCCGAGTTTCCGAACCGGTGCATTCCCACGACGAACTGAAGCAAAAGCGGCACTTTAGTGCCGCTTTCGCGCAGAGTGGTTCTTGGAAGCGCTTCTTCATCTTCATTGAGCAGTTCCGCTCCTCTTATGCTTTGTTTCTCCGCTTCGGCACTTCAGTGCCCTGCCTATTGCAGCGGACATTCTAGGTGGTCATTGCTCGGGACGCACCGGATCGGCGGAGTGAATGGCTTTCAGTCCAGCTGCCCCACCGGACTAACCAAACCCCAATCCGAGCGCCTTGCGGCGCCACGAGGAGATGCGTGCCATGGACTTTCCTTGCTCCCCGCCCATTTTTGCAGGAGCCCTTTTGCTCATCATCGGCGCCACCCCTGTCAGCGCCCAAACCTATCGTCCCGACGCCGAGGGTTACCCTTGCGCCCGCACCTCCCAGCTCGTGGTCGTCCAGAGCGAGACCGGCTTCTCGATCCGTGAAAAGACCGAACGCGTGGTTCCTGCCACCGCGGCGCCGGCGCCTACGCCCACCGCGATCAAGCTCGGAAACTCGTTCACTTTCGACCGCGGAATTTTCTCGCGCACCTCCCTCGTTTATCCGGAGCTGTCCGATGCCTCGCAGCGGTAAACTGCTTCTCGCTGCGCTGCTTTGCGCATCGGCTCCCGCCTTTGCGCAAGAGAACAGCGCCGAGCCGCTTACCGCGGCCGGCGCAGAAGCTCAGCGTCAGTTGCGCCAAACCTTTACCAATCTGACCTTCGAGGACTTTGGTCCGGCGCCTGTCAGTGGTCCAATATATCAGGCCGTTGCGGGGGGACGAGTCATCTATTTCGCGCCGGAGAGTCAGCATCTGCTATTCGCGGCGATTTATGACAAAAACGGCGTCAATCTGACCGCATTGGCCCAGGATGCCAGTGCGAGAAAGCGTCTCGGCGTCATCAATCCGGCTGATGCTCTGGTAATCGGCCCGGCGAATGCGCCAAAGGTGATCGAGTTCACCGATCCCGACTGTCCCTATTGCCAGGCACTCGAACGCTTCTGGCTGGCCAAGGAAGCCGAGGGGAAACCGGTTCAGCGCCTCATCTATTTCGTGAGCGGCATTCACCCGCAGGCAGCGGCTAAAGCCGAGCATATTCTCTGCTCCGCGGACCAGCAGGCAGCCTTCAAGTCGGTCTACTCGGGTGCCCAACCTGCCACGCTGCACAAATGCCGGCCCGGCGCCGAGAAAGTCGCGCGCGATGCCGAGACCGTCCGCAAGATGGGGGTCTCAGGCACGCCGACGCTCTTTGTCGACGGCAAACTCGTGTCGGGCTTTCAGCAGGCCGAACTCGAAGCTTTTCTCGAGACCGAAAGCCGGAAGCACAAGCCCAGTCCCTGAAGGGACGGGCCCGAGGTTTTTGGCGGAACTCGCACGCGCGCGGCGAAGGCTGTGCCGGCGAGAACCGGGATGCCGGCGGCAGCGCGCCTCCAGGGGCCGTCCAGCGAAGCCACCGGCCGGACACGACCACCGATCGGTACCGGCAAGCATGACCTGGACGGCTCTGGTGACCACAAGGAGACTGAATATGTTGACATTGCTTCGGGGAAGGACGTTCCGCACGATCGACGCGGCGGTCCTTTTCCTGCTGGCCGCGATCGCCGGCACGAGCGTCGCCTACGCCTTCCAGGCGCCGGCCGCCGGCGACCTCGGCTACGACATCTACGACATCGTCGTGAATCAGGGCGTCAAAGGTCCGCTCGGCTTTGTGGGCGGCGTTGCCGCCTTCCTGTTCGGCGTCTCGCGGCTTTTTTCAAACATCATGATCGGCATCCCGACGATCGTGGCGGCGGTCTGCCTCATCAAGGCGGATTCGATCCTCCAGACGTTCGGCATGGTGATCTGAAGACCGGCTGGGACGCCGGTGTGTCGGCGCCCCGGCTACCGCAACGGAGGGCGATGGTCGCCTTTCGGACCCCACGCCCAACGGCGTGGTGAAGCAAGGGAGAAGGGCGTGGACGAACGTCTGCCGCAGTTCCTGCACCGGCCGGTCCAGATCCTCTGGTTCGATAGTCAGGAATTCATCGTCGTGATGAGCGTGATCTTCGTCGCGGTCATCGTCGGCGGGATCATCGGCTGGGCGCTCATTGGCGCTCTTCTCCTCTTCATCCCGTGGAAGCGGACCAAGCCGCGTGGGTTCATCCCGCACCTGGCCTGGCGCTGGGGCCTTGCCCGCTTCCGCAATTATCCGGGTCCGACCCAGACCCGCTTCTTCGAGTAGGCGAGATGGCACATCCCTTCCGACGCAAGGCTCAGGCCGACATGATCGGCGACACGCGCCCGAGTTGGCACCTGCACCGCTATCTGCAGGGATCGGCCAACCTCTTCGAAGAAAACCGGCTGCTCAAGGTGGCGATCGCCGGGCTGTTCGGCATCACCGCGGTTCTCGGGACACTCATCTACACATCAAACCAGAATACACGCACCGTAATCGTGCCCTTCGGCGCGGACGGCGATCTCTATGTGACGGGCAACAAGCCTTCCGAGAGTTATCTGCGTTCGATCACCTTCAACATTGTCGGCCTCGCTGGTACCTATTCCGCCTATTCGGCCGACCGACAGTTCCAGGAACTGCTGCGGATCGCGCACCCCAGTGCGTACAATGGGCTGCGCGATAGTCTGAACCGACTGCTGGACGAACTCGGCAACAACCCGACGCTTTCGATCGCAACCTATGTTCGCGGCGATCAGCCCGTCACCTGGACCGGCAGCGAGATCCTCGTGCCCGTCGAGAAGGTCCGCGTGATCGGCGGCGTCATCCGCAAGTTCCGCGGCAATCTGCGCATTCGCTACGCGCTCGAGAACGGCCGCTTCTGGCTGACCGCCCTCCAGGAGGAGAATTTCAGTGCCGACATCCGGTAACCGAGCGGGATTCATTTGCCTCGCGGGCGCGCTTGTCGTGTCCCTTCCCTTTTCCGTGCCCGCCTTCGCCCAATCGATCGCTGCACTGCCCGATCAGACGAGCCGCATCCGGCTCTCCAATCGCGACGTCAATCATGTCGTTTGCATCGGTGGCGAGATCGAGGACGTCAAATTCTCGGCTGAGAAGGGCCTCGCGGTCGAGCGCGGTGGGTCGGACGCGTGGATCAAGTTCCTCGTTCTCGAAACCGAAGACCCGGGCGTGGCGGCGGGCAGCACGAAGACGCGCACCTATGTGACGACTCCCTCCGAGTTCTTTGTCTCGTGCAACGGCGCCATCTATCCGCTCTACGCCGAGCCCGCCGACATCGCCGCCCAGACCGTAACGCTGGTCCCCGGCGGTGCGCAGCGCGCGCGTGCCAATGATGCGCTGCTGGGTCCACTGGTCGAGGAAGAGCGAGCAGTCGGGATCGCGCTTGCGATCCTGCAGGATCGCGTGCCCGCGTCCTTCTCCGAAGTCGCGCCGTACCGCGACAGGCTGACCCTTGCCGGCGTTCCTTCGGCGTCGCTCAGCGAGCGGAGGCGTTTGGAGATCGAGGGCGCTGGGCTTTCGGTCAGCGAATATCTGGTCCGTGCCAGCGTTGCGATCTCGCTCGATGAACGCGACTTCCTCGATCAGGCACTCGGGGCCGACATCTTTGCCATCACGATAGACCGGCTGACGCTGGATCCCAACGAGACCGCTCGGCTGATCGTCGTCCGCCGGAGTGTACAGCCATGACCGCGCCCGAAGAGAATCTGCAGGGCGGGCCTGGACCGTCGGCCCGTCAGGGTGAGGACGTCAACGAGACGCCGACGGCCTCTCGCCCCGCTCTGCTCGATCTTCCGGCGCAGTGGTCGAAGCTCAGTTCCGACCAGAGATTGCGCGCCAAACAGCTGGGCATCGTCTCGACGATCGCGTTGCTCGGCCTGGGCCTCTACACGGCAAGCACCAGCGGCCAGAAGGAGGCACCCAAGGCGCCCCAGGCTTCCAATCTCGACATGGGTGCCGGCCTCCGCGGCGACAGCCTTGAGGTGAAGCTGCGGGGAGACCTGCAGAAGATACTCGACGGCCAAACGCTGCTCGGCGACCGGGTGACGGCAATCGAGGAAGGAAAGGTGGTTCCCGGAGCGGGCGGCGGCGCGCACGCAACGACTGCCGGCGATGGCGGCGATCTCCCCCCGGCAATACCAGGCGAGGCTCCAGCCTATCCGCCAGCTCCCCCCGAGGCCAGGGGCGCAGCCGACGAAATTCCTGCCCCGCCCAGTGCCCCGTCGGCCCCGCCGGCTCCGCCTGCACCGCCCACCGAACGGCAGGTCGGCGCGATCGGCGCTGCGACCGCGACCCAAGCGGCAGAAGGAGGCGCGGGCAGCGGGGCCGCGTCAAAAAAAGGAAAGCGGACGATCTATTTGCCACCTGGTTTCATGAAGGCGCGGCTGCTGACCGGTATCGACGCGCTGGCGAGCCGGGACGCGACCAGTAATCCCGAGCCGATCATCGCCCGGGTTCAGGCGCCGGCCGTGCTCCCAAATGAGGTGAAGGCCAATCTCGCTGGCTGTTTCGTCATTGGAAACGCGACCGGCAGCCTCGCCAAAGAACGGGTCGAGATCCAGCTCGTGTCGATCTCTTGCGTGGACTTCGACAGCCATGCCGTGGTCGACCAGGCGATCAAGGGCTTCTTTGTCGACGCCGATGGCAAGAAAGGCCTGTCCGGCAAGGTCGTGACCCGCGCCGGCGCGACGCTCGCGCGCTCGTTCATTGCCGGCACGATCGCCGGCATTTCGCAATCGGTCGAAGGAACGTTCGGGAGCCTCTCGACATCAGCGTTGGGGAGCGTGCGAAGTCTCGACGCTGGCGATGCCGTCAAGTCCGGCATTGCCGGGGGCCTCTCCAAATCGTCGGACAAGCTCACGGATTTCTATCTCGACCTCGCGCGCCAGGCCGGTCCCGTCGTGGAAGTCGGCGCGGCCAAGGATGTCGTTGTCGTCATCCAGGAAGGCCTGGCGCTCGAGATCAAGCCGACCGTCGCGGGCAAATTCTGATGCGACGCTCCCCCTACCCTATTGGAGGTTCCGCCATGCCTTTGCTGGCTTACCAGTCTCTCCATCGCTCGCTCGTCGCGCTTGGCCTGCTTGTGGGTTTGAGCGGATGCGCGACGGTCGGCTCGATGATGTCGCCCTATTCGGAGAAGTTCGACTGCAAGAACAGTGACCACGGTCAATGCATCCATCCCGATCTGGCTTATGCGGATGCGGTAGCAGGCGTCACTTCCAAGTCGGACCCCAAGGTTACCAATGATCGTGCCATGCTGCGCGGGCGGGATGCTGGTCGAGCGGGTTCCCGATCGCGGGGCGAAATCGCGGGCAACGCCTATGGCAGCTACCGCGACAGCGTCTATCGCGAGCTCAAAGGTCTGATCGAAGCGCCGGTAACCCCGATGCTCAAGCCTGCGCAGACCGTCCGCACGCTGATCCTGCCCTACGCCGATCGGCAACGCCCGGACCGGCTCTACATGCCCCGCTATGTCTATTCGGTGGTCGATAAGCCCGTCTGGGTGGTGGGCGGCGCATTTGTCGCCGCGCCTGATCGGGCGGTTCAGGCGCCGATCCTCGGTCAGGTCCGCGTGCGCGACACGGTTGATCCCGATGGTGAAGCCGCGCCCGGCGCCCCGCCCGCGCCAGCCATCGTGCCGCCGGTACCGGAGCAAAGGCCGTGAGCGGCCTCAGCTATGCACGCCTTCGCAATGCGGTGCGACGCGACAGCTTCTCGGATTATCTCCCACTGGTCGCATGGGAGGAGGAGACCGAGGCGTTCCTCTGCATCGACGACACCTGGGGCCATGCCTGGGAGGTGATGCCCACCGCCTATATGTTCGCCCATGTCCAGGGCGCCTTGCAGGGATTGCTCAATATCCATTTTCCCGATGGGACGGTCCTGCAGCTCCATACCTTCGCGGACCCGCTGATCGACGACGCGCTCGACGCATTCCTCGACTTGAAGACCCGCGACGACCCGCTCATTCAGGCCTCGGCGCGCTATACGCACGCTTATCTCAGCAAAGGCCGCCATGGTCTCAAGGCGCTCCACGGCATCCCGGTCCGCAATTTCCGCACGCTGCTCTCAATCAAGACGCGCCGCCCGCTCGGCGAGGATTTACGCCGGCAAGTCGAGGAGCAATTGTCGAAGCTTGGCATCCGGCGGCTCCCGCCAGAGGAGATGGTCGCCTTCTATCGACGCGTCTTCAACGGCGTCGCCGATCCGGCCCCGGGCGTCTTTGCAGACGGCACGACCACAGGCGCGCCGCCGATTGCCAAGCAGATCATCGATGCAGGTCCGGATCTCGTATTCGAGGGCGCGGAGGTGTTCCTGGGCAACCAGGTCGCCCGTTGCCTGACGCCCAAGGCACCGGCCCGGCGTATCACCGCCGAGCGCGCCAATCGTCTCATGGGCGGCATGCGTGGCGCCTCGGAAGACAGCGACCAGATCGGTGGGCCGTTCCTCTACACGCTCAACATCCTGTTCGATCATTCGCAATTCGAGATTCACAAGCGCGCTCAGATCCTTTCGGCGCAAAAGGCGGCGGGCAGCTTCGCGGTTGAGGTCGGCAAGCAGATTGAGGAGATAGGCTGGATCCTGGACGAGGCGGGCAACAGCAAGTTCGTCCGCGTTATTCCGACCGTCTGGGTGTTCGGCCGCGACCGCGCGCATGCGCGCGACCTTGCCGCCCGCGCCAAGCGCCTGTGGGAAGGCGAGCCCTTGCCCTTCTCGATGCAGGAAGAGAGTTACCTCAACCCGACCCTGCTGGTGATGAGCCTGCCATTCGGCCTCTATCCCGACCGCACGACATTGCGCCTGCTCGAACGCGACTTCCGGATGCCGGTCAAGGCGGCGGTGCTCATGGCGCCGATCCAGACCGATTTTCGGGGCGGCGGGCGCCCGGCGCTTCTCTATACCGGCCGCAAGGGCCAGCTCGTCACGCTCGACCTCTTCGATCCCAGGATCAACAACTACAACTTCATCGTCTCGGCCGAGAGCGGCGCGGGCAAGAGCTTCCTGCTCAACAATCTCTGTCAGCAATATTACGCCAATGGGGCACTGATCCGGATCATCGATATCGGCGGCAGCTACCGGAAGCTCTGCACGCTCTGCTCGGGCCGCTATATCGACATCGGCGAAGAGCATCTGGTGCTCAACCCCTTCGATATGGGGCTCGCACTCGACGGCGATGACAAGCAGTCGGCGATCACCATGGCGGTCGCGATCGTCGCGGAGATGGCGAACGCCGCAACTCGCAAGGGCGTGACCACCTCCGAGTGGAATCTGCTCAAGTCCGCTGTCCAGTGGACGATCGACACTGGCCGTGCCGATCATGGCATTGATGCGGTGCGTGAATGGCTCGGCACTTATCCATCGCTGGTCGAGACCGATCTCGATCGGGTGGATCATCTCGTACCGACGTCACGCGAACTGGCTTTCAACCTGCGGGATTTCGGCTCGGCCGGCGCCTATGGCCATTACTTCAATGGCCCCTCGACGCTCGACATCCGCAACGATGAGTTCGTGGTGCTCGAGCTCGAGCGCCTCAAGTCGATGCCGGACCTCTTCAACGTCATCGTCATGGTGGTAGTGAACGCGGTCACGCAGGAACTCTATCTCTCCGCGCGCGATCGTCCCCGCTTCGTCCTGTGCGACGAGGCCGCGCAGTTCATGACCCGGACCGATGGGCAGGATCTTTCGCGCCTCGCCGAGGCTTTCGGCCAGGGCTATCGGCGAGCACGCAAATATCGCGGCTCGTTCGGAATCGTGCTGCAGTCGATGAACGACCTCGCGCTGTTCGGTGGCACGGGTCAGGTGATCCTCGAAAATGCCGCGACACGGTTCCTGCTGCAGGGCTCAACCTATGACCGGGCGGTCGACAACAAGATCCTCGATTATTCGGGCTTTGTCCTCGATCTCCTGAAGTCGGTCCGCAACTCCAAGCCCAACTATAGCGAGGTGTTCATCGACTCACCCTTGGGCTTGGGCATCGCGCGGCTTGTAGTCGATCCTTTCTCCTATTGGATCAACACCTCGGCGCCCGATGAGGTTGCCGCGTTCGAGGCGCTCTTACGAGAGGGACTTTCGCCACTCGAAGCGATCTGCCGTCTCGCTGGCGTCGAGCCCTCGCAGATCCTGGGTACGCCTGCCGCGACTGGCCTGGTGGGAGTGTGATCGCCATGGCACGATCTGCACCGCATCCCGATCAGCTGCCGCTCAACTGGTCCGACAACGAAGCCATCGAAGTTATCGTCGAGCAGCGTGTTGCCGAGCGCTTCCAGGCAGAGTCGTTTCAGTGGCGCTTTCGGCTCGTGTTGATCGAGACGGTTATGATGGGCCTTCTGGTGCTCGTCGCCGGGCTCGTGCTCAAGCAGCCGACCATGATGGTGCTGCGGGCCTCGCTCATCATCGCGGCATCCTGCCTTGCGACCGGGCTGCTCCTGCTGAGCCTCTCTGCTGCAACCGCGAAACTCATGAGCCGCCTGCGCAAGGGCAAGCGCAAATGAACGGCCTCACCTCTTCCGCGCCGTCGCAATCGGCGATCCGGCTGATAGTCAGCGGCTTCCTCCTGATGTTGATCCAGAGCGCGCTGCTGCTGATGTCGCCATCGCTAGGCTCTGAGAATGGCGTCCTGATCTGGACCCTGACCCCGCTTTCAATCTGCGCGTTCGTCGCTGCCCTCATCGGGGTTCCCGAGCCCCCGGAACGCAACTGGAGGCAACGTCATGGCCGCTGACATACTGCACCGGGTTCACTGCGGACCCATGTTCCTGATACTCTTGACCGGCAATGCGTTGGCCGTTGCGGCCGCGCTCGCCGCGGCTGGGCCGGTCACGAGCGGAGCCCAGTCGCGCAGCACGATCGGGCGGACCTGGCCGATCGCGGAGCCTGATGCGCTTACCGAGATAGAGGCTAAGGTCGCGACCCTGCCCAGCGACATGAGCAAGGCATTCGGCCCGCGCGACAAATGGACCGCCCTTAAAGCCGCGTCGCTCGGCGTCGCGGGCGCCGATCGGGTGCGCAGCGTCGTGCCTTTCTACACGCTCGACTTCGACGTCACGTTGCCGGGCGGGAAGACGCTCTATCCGAAGGGCTTCACCTTCAACCCGCTCACCTATGTAAAGCTGCCGCAGCGCCTTGTCGTCGTGCATCCGCGTGATCTGGGCTGGGCGCTTCGCAATGCCCGACCGAGCGACTTCATCCTGCTTTCCGCGCTCGGAACCCAGAATGGCGACCCGATTGACCTGAGCGAAAAGACCGGCCGCGCGATCTTCATTCTCGAGGATCGGGTCAAACAGCGCCTGGGGCTCACCGTGGCCCCGGTCATCGTGGAGCAGTCGGGAACGCGCCTCGTCCTCAGCGAATATGGACCGAAGAGCCGGACTGTCGCACCCGCCACGAAGGGAGCGATACGATGATCGGACGTCTTCCTGTCTTCGTCACGGGACTCGTCTTCGGGCTCCTGATGACGCTCGCCTGGCCGAGCCAGGCACATGCCTCCAAATGCGAGGCCGGCACCGTCTTCAATCCGATCACCAAGGTGCGCTGGACCTGCATCTTCCCCATCACCGTGGGGGGCATCCGGGTGGGGAGCTTCGACAAGCTCGACAAAGCGCTCGACGCCCAATCTGCCTCCAAGCCGTTGTGCGCCTGCCGCAAGGGCATCCAGTTCTGGTTCGGGGTCAAGGTCTCCTACTGGTCGCCCAACCGCATGGTCGATGTCGTGACGGAACCCGGCTGCATGATGGCGCTCGGCGCCGATCTGTTGCCGACCGGGGGGAGGCTGCAGGGCAGCCAGTCGTCCATCTCGGACGGCACGAACACCCGCAAGATGTTCGCGCAGATGCATTATTACATATCGCCGGTCTGGGCGATGCTCGACATGTTCACCGACCTGCCGTGCCTTGAGAATGACGGTTTCGACGTCGCCATGATCACCGAGGTGCTGCCGACCTGGCAGTCGGGGACATTGGGAGCGATCATCCAACCCGAGGGCATTCTCTTCGGCAATCCCGCCGCAGGCCTTGCCTGCATGGGCGACAGCGCCGCAGCGGCTGCGGGCAAGGTCATCGACCCCCTTTTCTGGTGTATGGGATCGTGGGGTGCGACCTATCCGATCGCCGGCGACATCCACTTCGACGATAGCGTCGAAGCCTGGGCGGGGCTTGCCGCGCGCGGCGTGTTCATGATGGGGCGCCTGGGCGCGCTCACCATCAGTTCGGCCGACGGCTGCTCGTTCATCCCTCAGCCCGTCTGGACCAAGTCGCGCTACAAGCTCCAGATCATGGAGCCGGTCAAGGGCGGCAAGTGTGTCAACATCGGCCGACCAGGCGCACTCTGGTCCTCGGCCAAACATGCGCCGGGCAAGGACAATGCCCAGTTCATGCTCTTCGAAAAGGTGATCTGCTGCGCCGGGATCCCGGTGCCATGAGCCGGTCATTTCCCCAGGTTCCCGCACGCGACAGTCGTCCATTCCGGAGGTCTGTTCGCCAAGGCCCCTACGGCCGATGGCTGCCGTGCGGGACCGGAGCGGCGCCGCCAAGCCCCCCTGGCGGCGTCGCTCCACCCCCGGCCAGCGCGGCCGCACTGCTCCCCCGGTGGGACCGGCGCCTCCTCTCCGCCTGTTCCATCATCGCGACCGCGCTGGCCATTCCTCTGACAGCGCCTGCCTTGGCGCAGACGATGGAGGAGCGCGCTCGTTCGGCAGCAGACGCGGCACGCGCCAAGACCAGCGACAGCGAGGCGCTGCAACAGAATTACGTGACGCCGGGCCTTGCCGGGCAGCCGATCTCGACTGTCGACAACAGCCGCACTTTCGCGCCCAACATTGCCTGCCAGAAAACCGCGACGATGCTCGAGGTGCTTATCCAGCCTTCGGCAACCGGGGATCTGGGCAGGGTCACGATCGCGCGCGACACCGATCTCGATGGCACGGTCGACATGACCTCTAACCTGCCTGTGCCGGTCTCGGGCATTTGCGCGAACGGCGTTGTGTCGTGCCAGCCCGGCAGCTGGAACGGCTGCAGCTTCTACCTTTGGGAGGTCGATGCGGCCAAGGCCTTGAAGCTGACATCGGTCGATATGCCCAGGCTCGCCGGCTGCTACTGCGTCAACAACAGCTGCGGCACCAATCTCGCTTGGGGCAATATGGCCTCGGTGCTGCGCGATCTGGGCGGTGGGATGATCGGCGCGCTCACGACCGCCGATCCACGTTATGGGGTCGCGGAAGCCGTCATCGACGGGCCAGCCATCCGTTATGTCGGCGCCCAGTCGACCGCCTGCTCGTCAAACCCCAACCTGCCCCAGACGGCATATCGATCCAATCCCACGGTCATCGTTCCCGACGCCTATTCCGCATCGAGCGGCAGCGCCGTCTTTCAGGCGCTCAAGGGCTCGGCCGTCGGCACCGGCACCTCGCTTCAATATCGGCATTGCAGCATCGAACGCAGGGTGACCGTGCTGAAGCCCGGCGCGGAGGATATCATCAGCCGAACCTCGGGCGGCTATTCGACGGTTCAAAACGGCAGCTCGTTCGATTTCCTGATGGGCTCGCCCGCGGACAACAGCCTTGCCGGCGGAAGCTGCACGCTGATCGATTTTCGCATGACCCTGCATGTCAGCGATCCCGAGCGCATCGTTGACGCCCGCCTGACCCAGTTCTTCGCGGACGACTGGGCGCAGGTGCGGGTCGATGGGCAACTCGTCGGGTCGGGCCCCTCGTCCTGGACGTCGATGGGGCTGCCGCCCAGCAAATGCGAACTCAAGAGGACGTTCTATTCCTATCCAAATTTCGATCTTAAACCATTTCTTACCGCCGGAGATCACGAGGTCTGGCTGCGCGTCGCGGTCGCGGAAGGCGGCGAAGGCTTCGCGCAGATCCATGTCGATGTCGACAATAGCTGCAAAACGCTCGAGCAGGTCGTCGATAGCTGTGGGACGATTGCGGCCGATCCACAATGCAAGCTGGACAGCGAGCTGGTCGACGGCGTCCAGACCTGGATCAATGGTGTCGCGACGGGCCTGCGGCCCCTGCCTCAGACCCGGATATTGGGTGGCCCCGCCTGCCCGACCGACCTCACACGTGATTTCTTCCTGAAAGACAGGACCTATCGCTGCACCGTCGATGACATAGCGAAGCCCGATACGAGCCGCGGCGCCTATATTACCGACCATTCGACCGAGACCCTGCTCGCCGACCGCGCACGACAGAGCGACGGCAGCTTCGCTACGTCGACCCGGGCGTTCAGCCTGCCCGATCGCGGCTCGGTTCCGGCTTGTGAGCCGGTTTGCAAGACCCGCGCGCCCAAGGCGAACAGTGAAGCGGCAATCGATGGGGTTATTGGCACCAAACAGAATGTGCCCACCGGCTATGACACCTTCTTCCACGCCTGCACCGCCGACAATCAATGCCCGGCAGGCCCCGGGGAAGAAGTCGTCTCCGCCTGCGGGTGCCTAGATGATTTTCCCGAGGCGGTCGTGATGATGCAAACCGTGCGTCTTGCTGGCGCTGACCTGGTTTGCACGGGGAGCGTGCAATGACGGGCCTCCCGGCAACGAGATATTGGTATCTCGACCCGCGTGGCGCCGCGCTCGCGCTGGCGCTCGGCGTGGGTTTCGCTCTTGCCTGTCCCACTGCCGCCAGCGCCCAGCAGTTCTGCGCTGCCGATCTCAACAACAATGGAGACGCCGCCGATGAAGGCGAGCAGGCGAGCTGCCGTTCCACGACCAGCGGTGCCTGGCTCTGCCCGATCCAGGAGGTCGACTGCGTGGCTGATGCCATGGGCCAGTATAGCTGCCCGGTCGGCCCGCAATATGCCTGCCTCGTGAAGACCGACGGTGGCGCGCCGGCATGTTCGCCCAATCAATGTGCGGATCTCGCGAGCAATCCGATCGTGGATGAGCCGCCGATGGACGATCCAGGAACCGCACCGGACGGCGGCATCGATGCCGACGGCAATTGCCTCGGGAACATCGAGATATTCTCGGGCCGCGGGGTGCGGTGCCGGCCCGCCGGGCTTTCGACGACTTTCGCGAATTGCTGCAAGGATAAAGGAAAGATCGTCAAGGACGGGATGGGCTCGTCCATCTCGTCGATCGGCACCAAGATCGCGGTCGCCAAGGGCGTATTTACCGGCATGAAGGCGGCCTATGTCGCCTTCAAGGCGGGCGCGACCGCCAGCCAGGCCGCGAGCGCCGGCGCGAACGCCTTGATCGTCGGCCTCGACCCGACCTCGCTGGCGGTCAGCCTCGCGATCAACTTCATGATCGATTTCCTGTTCTCCGGCTGCGACCAGCAGGACATGGAGACGGCGATGCTTCGCTCGTCGGGCATGTGCCATGAGATCGGAAGCTACTGCACATCGAGCTTCCTGGGCGTCTGCCTGCAGAAAGCGCGCGGCAATTGCTGCTTCAACACCAAGCTCGGCCGCATCATCCAGGAGCAGGGCCGTCCCCAGCTCAAGGCCTTCAACGGCAATCTCTGGGGTACGGCCAAGAAGCCGATGTGCCGGGGTTTCACACCTGAGGAATTCCAGGCGCTGGATTTCAGCAAGATGGATCTCTCCGAATATTATGCGGACATCGAAGCCCGCGCTCAGTCCGACATCCAAATCGACATGGGGGAGCGCATCGATGCGTATCTCAAAGCAGTCAATCCATAGCGCCACCCTTCTCGCGCTTCTGGGCGCTGCGACCGCCGCGCTTGCACAGGATAGCGCGCGGCAGTCCGCCGCGGATCAGGGCCAGGCGAGCTTGGACCGGCTGGAAAACGCAGTCTCGCGCGGCAAGGAGGATGCAGCGCATCAGCCGGATCCCCGGCTTCCGCGCACCGACAACGCCGCCGACCGCCGACGCGCGTTCGAAGGTCTGCACAAGCGGGCCCCGGCGCCGGACATGGAAGCGCGCGCTCGGGCTGCACAGGCGCGCGGCGAGGCAAGTCTCGCGGCTGAGCGCGAGCGGCAAGCCAAGGCGCTGCGCCAAGCTCTGGGGCTTGAGCCTGCCGAAGAGCAGGCGCTTGCCAAGGCAAACCCGGCGGCAACTGCCAAGGGTTGGGTGCCAGTGCTGTTCGTGTCGTCGTCCATGCCGATCTCGACGCTGCGCAACTATGCTGTCCAGCTCGAAAAGGTGCGCGGCGTCATGGCGTTTCGCGGGGTGCCCGGGGGTCTGCGGAAGATGGGTCCGATGGCGAAACTGACGGCGCAAATCCTCAGGCTCGACCCCGGCTGCGAAGGGCCGAACTGCGTCATGCGCGACGTTCAGCTCATCGTCGACCCGATCGTCTTCCGCCAGCATGGAATCGCCCGGGTTCCCGCGCTTGCAATGATCCCGGGCGATCCAACCCAGGCCTATTGCGAGCGTGATGATGAAAGCCCGCGCGCGGCCCATGTCGTCTTCGGCGACAGCGCGCTTTCCGGAATGCTCGAAGAATATGCCCGGCTCGGCGGAAAGGAGGAGGCAAATCATGTTCAGGCTCTTCTGGGCGCTCGCTAGAGCGATCGCCGGCCTCTGGCCGCGTCTTCGCCACTTGCCGCGCAAGGCCGCGATGGCGCTTGGCGCACCCGGACCGGATCAGCCGGCGCGGCCCGACCGGCTTTGGCGCGCCATGCTCGTCGTCCTGCCGGTGGCATTGTTTGCAGCGCTCGTCGTCCCGCAGGTGACTCTGGTTATGACCCCCTCGATCGATGCCTTCGCGGTGCGCAGGAGTCCGGGACCGATCGCGCGCGGGGACTATGTCATGTTCATGCTTCGTCACCCGATCGCCGGGCCAAACCCGGTTTCCGTCACCAAGCACGCGCTCTGCATGCCGGGCGACCGACTGACGATGTTCGAGACGCCGTCGCCCCTCGTCCGCAACAGCAGGGACGGTCATTATTATTGCAACGGGGAGCTTCTGGGTGTCAGCGTTCCGCAAGCTCATAACGGGATGAAACTCGACCATATGAGGTGGAGTGGCATCATCCCGGCCGGCATGGCCTATGTCGGTTCGCCGCACGTACGCGGATTTGATAGCCGCTATTTCGGGCTGCTGCCGATCGCAACTCTCACCCGCATGGAGCGCATCCTGTGAGGGCGCGTGATCAACGGGAGTTCCGGGGGACGTTTCGTTCCGCGGAGCCTCAGGAGGCACCGCTTTTCGTTTTGCAATGGTGCTTGCGGTCAGCCCTGCAAGGCCCGGACAACTTCGATCGGCATCAGCAAAACGCGCTCGCCCAGCGGCGAAGCGACGAAACCATGCCGCGTGTAGAAGCCAACGGCGTGCTCGTCGATGGCATGCACGATAATGGCGCGAACGCCGGCGATCTCGGAGGCGGCGGCACAGCGGCGGAGTGCGTCGGCGAGCAGATCGGTGCCAAGGCCAAGCCCTTGGAAACCGGTATCCACGGCCATCCTGGCGATGAGAAGCAAAGGCACCTTGTCCGGCATGCCTTTGCGCAGCTTGGCCGTGGGCAGCGCGGCCCGCTCCTCCATGGCAGTAGTAATCGTGTAATAGCCCGCCACCTGTCGGGGACGGTCGGCATTGCAGACCACATAGGTGCGTGCGGAGGAGCCTTCGCTGCCAATCGCGCGCTCGCGGAGCCATTGGTCGAGCGAAGCATGCCGACCGTTGGCGAACGTGGCGACCTCATGGTCGGCGTTCAGTCTTTCGGGTGGTGTGACACGGCGCTTGGACATGGAAACAGGCGACGGGTCCGATCAGCGATTCCAGATTGGTTCGCGCTTCATCAGCTTCGCAAGCTGCGGCGACGGCATGGGCGGTGCATCGAGAAGGCTGAGGAACTGCTCATGGCTCTCGGCATCCAGGAAGAAGGTGCGTTGATCGAGGATCGCGGCCTCGGCTTCCCGCCGCGCGCTCGCAAGCATGAACTCGGACAGCTTCTGGCCGCGCAGAGAGGCCGCGCGACTGAGCATCGCCTTAAGCTCGGCCGCGGCCCTGATCTGGATGACATCGTTCTTACGCGCAGAGGCGCTGCGATCGGAAGGGGCGTGCTGTGCCATTTCGCTAAACTCCTTGTCGACATCTGGCAATTTGCCACGACAATGTCAATACAAGTGCGGTTCCGGCGTCATCGACTTTCCGTCGTCGGCATGGGCCTTACGGGCCTTCTCGTCGTATCCCAATCAGCCAGCGCTCAAGGTGTGCCCTCGGCTGCAGTGGCCTCCAAGCAGGGCTATTGGTGGTATCAGGCCCCGCCTGTCTCCGGTGAAAAGCCGGACGAGAAGGACGCGGCGGTAAAGCCCTTCATTCCGCCCATGGCAGAACTCGCGACCTGGACTCCGCCGAAGATCCGCAAGCTCATCGAGGAGCAGCGCGATTACGCCGCGACCGTCCTGACGGTCGATGCCGTTGCCGATTTCTGGCGGCTGCAGGATTTTGCGCGGCGCAAGGCGCGCGCGTTCGCCGGCATTACCCAGATCGCGATGCTCCAATATCCCGAGCTCAACTCGAAATCGGCCAACCCGATGGTCGGCGATGCCCGATCCGAGCTCTCGGCGCAGAAGGATGCCATCCGGCGGTCTTACCTGCGAGCCCATGCCGGCGAGTTCGCGCTCGTCATGTTCTCACGTTCGACCTGTGGTTACTGCCGTGTCCAGTGGCCGATCATCCAGCGCTTCCAGGAGGAGATGGGCTGGCAGGTCACGCTCATGGACATCGACAAGCGGCCCGACGTCAGAGAGCGGTTTGGGGTCGAGATCACGCCGACGACGATGATCATCCGCCGAGGGAGTCAGCAGCGCATGATCATCGCCTCGGGCGTGGAGGCTTATCCCAACCTGGCGCAGATGGCCTATCAGGCGGTACGCCTCCTGCGCGGCGACATCCGCCCGGAGCAATTCATGACCGGTCCGGGCGAGGACGCGGGCTTCTTCGACGCTTTGGGCAACGGCCCAGTTTCGGCGAGCGACCCAAGGGCTCTGGGCGGCGATCTCGTCGAGGCATCGGGCGAACCGAGGCCGTGATACGCGGGCTCATCCTTCTCGGCATCCCCGGTCTCGTCATCGGCATGGGTTCGGCTGCGGCGCAGGCAGTGAGCCGCGACGACGCGATGCGCGCCGCAATCCACCCTGTTGGCGACGCGAAGTCGATGCAGGTTTGGCTCTCGCGGGTTCCCGTCACCCGTGACTTTCCCGACGATTTCACGAGCACGCTGCGCGGACATGGCGCCGCGTTCGTCATTGAGATGACGACAACACCTGGCTGCGTGCCGTGCGGCGATCTCTGGACGAAGCTGACGGCGCTGGGCGCGCGTTATGGCTGGCAGGTCCGCACGATCGGCAGCCAGGAAGCGATGATCCGTTCGGGGCGTCTTGGACTGCCCTGGGTCGGACATCCCGTCGCCTGGGTGAGGCCTTTGGCGGATGATGTACGCGTCGTGCCGGTGGCGATCGGCACCGACCATTCACCCAATCTGGCCCGCAATCTCTATCTTGCCGCGAAGATGCTGACGGGGGTGAGGCCCGCGGTCGGCGTCAGGGCCATGTCCAAATTCACCGGCATCGTGGGGCTGCCGGTGACCCGACCGGGAAGGCACTGAGCAATGGCGGCCTCAGTCCTTTCATCTTCATTCCCCATCGTCCGGAGCCCGCCATGTTCGCTTGCCGCCGCGCCACCATCCGCGCGTTGATCGTTCTTGTCCTCGCCGCGTTCTCGTTCGGAGCCCCCGCGCACGCGCAGAGCTGGGCGGAGAGTTGGTTCGACAATGTCACCTATTCATCGCCCGGCAGCTTCGAGGATCAGACGCGCGGCTATGTGACCGCTGGCGGCATGTCTGGCCGCGTCGATGTCCATAACGATTATCTCATGTCGGTGAGCCTGCCCAAGGTCCGCGCCGGCTGCGGCGGCATCGACATGTTTCTGGGCGGCATGTCGTTCCTTGATCCCGACTATCTCGTGCAGAAGCTGGAGAGCATTCTTCAGGCAGCACCGGCCGTTGCGTTTCAGTATCTGCTGGAAACCCTGGACGAAAAGATGGGCAATATAATCAGTAAGATGGAGGCGGCCACCAACTTCCTCAATTCGATTCAAGTGAACGACTGCCGTCTCGCCAACCGCATGGTCCAGATCGCGAAGGGCGACGACAATATGTCGGGCATAATCGAGGAGATGACCGGGTATCGCTCGGTCAAGCAAGGGTTCGCCAAGAGCTATCAGCAGAGCCGGGAGAAGATCGAGGCCAACAACAACAATCCCACCGAGGATCTCAAGGACGCGCTCGCGAACTGCCCGGCCGAAGTTACCGACATCTTCCGGACCGGTTCGCTGCTTTCGCATGCTGCGTCGCGGGTCGGCGCGGGCGACTGGGCGAGCGTGATGCGTGCGCGGGTTGGTGACGTGTATATGCGCTGGGATGATGGTGACCGGGTCCCACTCTTTACGGCTATACCCCAATGCCCCGCGCAGGACACGGAGAGCGCGCAGGACTTCCTGACCGGGCGCGTCCAGCGCCGCACGCTCAATTTTCCGCCGACAAGCGCTGATTGCGCCCAGGACGGCAGCGGACGGGGCGCGCTTGTTCTCGCGCGCGAACGCATGCAGTCGATTGCTACCAAGATCCGCACGCGTGCTGCACTATCGGCCGAAGAGCGGCAGTTCGTGGCCAACGTCCGCACGCTTCCCGTCTATCGCATGCTCGAATGGGGCGTGCGCCAGGGCGTGGTCGAGTCCGTCATCGGCGACACGGATGAACTGGTCGCGCTCACCCTCGCCTACCAGATGCTCAATGACCTGACCCGCACGATCGACTTCACCGTGACGAATGCGGAACGCGGGGCGACGGTCGCGGGCTCGGCGGACGGCAACAACGCCAATGTCTGCCAGACCCGCATTCTAACGAAGGGAATCGAGCAGCTACGGGACCTGAGGGACGAGGTGCTGCGCCAGCGCGCGCAGATGCGTCAGAGCTACATGGCCGCCCTCAACCAAGCCAACCTCTCCACCAATTATGCGGGGCTGCTTCGCGAGCGTGATCGCGATGCCCGCGACGCTGCCGGCGCCGCTGCCCGCAATCAATAGGATCGAACCGTCATGCGCCGGCTCTTGAGGCTTCTTGCCGCCCTCCCCGCCATCGTCCTCGCGTCACCCGCCCTTGCGGTCGACGCAAGCTTCCACACCTATGACGGCTTCGCCGAAACAGTCGACGCATTCCGCCTGGTCTCGATGATCTTTGGCGATCCGCGCTACGAGACGCTGGTGATGATCGTCGCGACGGTCGGGATTGGCCTCGGCGCGATCATCGCCAGCATCAGGGGGTCGGGCATGGGGCTGGTCGCCTTCGGCTTCCAGATCCTGATCGGCGTCGGGCTGTTCGTCGGGCTGATCGCCACAACCGGCACGGTCCATGTCTATGACCGGGTACGCAATGCCTATCAGCCGGTCGGCGGTGTTCCCAATCTCCTCGTGCTTGTCGCCGGCGCGACCAACATGATCGAACGCGCGATGGTCGAGACGATCGACGACAACACACTCGATCCCAATGCCAAGATCGAGTTCGGCGCGGGCGGGCACAGCTTCGACCTATTCCTCAACGCTGTCTCGCCGCGCGGGCCGATGACCGACATTTTCCTTGATGCGACGATCAAGGACTATGTCCGGCAATGTTATCCGGTCGCGCGGGTATCAGCCGCCTATGGCGTGGACGATGACCAGCTCTTTCGGACGTCGACCGACCTGCCCTCTTCTCTCGGGGCGATGGCAGGGCCCGCTACCTTCTCGACGGTCTATACCGCGGCCGACAAGGGCGGCACGACGGTCAGCTGCAGCGATGCGTGGGCACATATCTCGGATCGTCTCTCAGACCCGGTCCTGTTCGACGGCTACTCCAAACAGATCTGCGCCCGGACCGGCTATGACACGGAGAACGCTCAGCAGATGGTTCGCTGCCGACAGCAGCTCGGCGAAATGGGGCAGATGATGCTCGGTCGGCCGCTAAGTGCGCAGGCGTTCCTGACGCACATCCTTCTCGGCAACACGGTTGGCGATGTCCTCTTCGAGGATTCGCCGGCCAGCGCGGCCAGGGTCATGGCCAATCGCGCGGTGATCTCGAGCGGCCTTGCGACCATGTCGGTCGCGAACGAGTGGATGCCGACGATCCGGGCGACCGTGTTCGGCATCATGCTGTTCATGATCCCGATCGCGCTCCTGTTCATCCTGACGCCGATCAATCTGCGGGTCGCGAGCTTTGCGCTCGGCATGTTCGTCTTCGTCGCGCTTTGGGGCGTGATCGACGCCGGCATCTATCAACTCACGCTAGGCCGGGCGACCGCGACGCTTGCGGAACTACGTTCGAACGCGCTTGCGGCCAACGCTTGGCTCCTTGCTCCTTCAGCGGCGATGAAAGCGCTGGCGATCTTCGGCAGCTTTCGCACGGCCGCCGCCGGCCTCGCTGGCGCATTCGTTTTCACTGTCTTCCGTTTCAGCGGGAATGTCTTCACCTCCTTCACATCGGGTTCGCTTGGAGTAGCCAGCCAGGGCACAGCGGCGGCGGCGGCGATGGGTACGGCCGAGGGCCGGGCGTCGGCGCTCGAAGCGCAAGCATCGGCCATGGGCACCCGCTCACGCGCGGCCGCGACCTCAAGCTTCGGCGATTTTGGGGAACGCTCGACATTCGGCGCCAACCGCATGTTCGGCGAAGCTGGCCATATCCTTGGCGAGCGCCCTGGCACTGCGGGGGGCACAGCGCTCGCACTCGGCGGCATCGAGGGCTCGCGCCAACTGGGAAGCCTCGCGCCAGCGCTTGGCGGCCGGGATCTGGCCGATCCTGCTGTGGCGCGTGCCGTGCAGGCCAATGCCGCGACTACCGCGATCCACCAGTTCGCCGAGAAGGACGCACTGCGCAGTCTTGGGACAAGCTACTTCGGCCAAGGCGAAGCCGGCGAGAAGGCATTCGCGGCCTTCAGCCAAAATCTTGTCCAATGGCGCGCGTTCGGCGATCAGAGGGCTTATGGCATGATGATGCAGGGCGCGACGCGTCATTTCGAGCGGGCTGGCTACTCGGCGGCCGATGCCGAGCTCAAGGCGTCCGGCGTGATTGGAGAGGCGCAGGCGGATCCGATGTTCGGCAAGCTGATCGCCAACACATTCGACCAGGAGCAGATGCTGAGGAACGACCTGACATCGGCGCAGGTCCAGGTCGGTGCTATGGAGGGGCGCCGCGACCATGCCGGCGATAATGTCGCGGGCATCGAGCGCGCCAATGTTGCGACCGAGCAGGGCTGGCGCAGCGGCAGCAACCATGGCCAGCGCGAGGCCGCTTCCATGCTTGGTCTCTCCGTCGACGAGACCGCGCGCCGGGTCGGATTCATCAACGCGCTTTCCGGCGAGGCGCGCAGCTCGGCCATTTCCCAGCTTTCGCGCTCGACAGGGAGAAACGAGGCGCAGGTCGTAGCAGCGCTCGAACACTACAATGCCGCCGTGCAGGTCGGGACAGCCGATGGCGCCAGCGCCGAGGCAGGCCGCGAGGGCACCAGTGTTTATAGACGGACGCGCGAGGCCGCCGGCTACGACTTCGCCGAACGCTCAGGCAGGCTCGACGCGCAGCGCGAGGTCGGAACCGACGGCACGCAGGGCGCGGCGCGCATCGGCGAGCAGCGCAGGCAGTCGGAGAATTTCGGCTATGCGGAGGGGGCTGCCGCTGCCGGCGTCTCGACACGCGAGGCGGCGCGGCTCGACAGCTTCATCCAGGCGCTGGGTCGCACTGCGGGCAATCAGGTCGATATGGTCGAGGGCGGCGCTGGTGGGATCGCCGATCGCGCGCGGAACGAGCGCCTGACCTCGATCGTCGACCGCGAGAGGCTGACCCGGATGCAAGGCCTGCTCGCCAAGAGCGGCATCAACCTGTCGAAGCGGCAAATCGCCATGGACCAGAATGGCGACCTTAGCCTCAATCTCACCCCTGAGACGGCGGCCGCTATGTGGAAGGCTGGCCTCATCAACGAAAGCCAGCTCGGCGCGATCGCGAATGGCGGCCACGCGCGCTTCAGCTTCGCGCACAACGACCTTCTCGTCTCCAGTGGTACGGATTTCAGCCGATCGGCCCGCAGCGACACCAGCACGCGGTTCGAAGCCGGCAAGCAGGCGGGACCCGATACGGTCGAGCATTTCATGGGCGGCGGTGCCGAAGGCCAGGCCATGCTCGCCAATTGGCTGCGCGGTGGGTTCGAGATGGACCGAAAGGGCGAATGGCGCCTGAAGCCGCAGGTCGCCGACACGCTCCAGCGCGATGTGCAGGCCATCATGGCCCAGACGGGCTGGCAGAGATCGCTTTCACGGTTGGCCCAGGATCAAACGACGATGGGAACCAATCTCGGCATCGATATTGGCAGGGATATCAGTGTCTCGGATACCGAGACGTCGACGGGTCGCGGCAACAGTCCAGGTCGGGGCCGTCAGGCTTCGAAAGGACCAATCGAAAGAGCCGACCGTACTACGGCAGGACATCTCGGCGCGAAGGTTGGCTTTGAAAGCCATGATACAGGCACCACGAGCGAAAGCGCGCAATCAAATCTCGACATCGTCAACTACGATGTACGGGAGTCAATTGCCTCCGCTGAGCGTGCCGCAGCACGCTCCAGCGATCCCGCGACGACCTTCTCCCGTGAGCTTTCGAATCGCATCCTCGGCAGCGCCGGCATGCGCAACCGCTACCTTCAGGAGGCGGACAATGGACGCGCCACCTTCGATATCACGGGTCCATTGACCTCGCTGGAGCAAAACTCCGTTCTCTCCAAAGGAAGCTTTTCAACCGATATCCAAGGCAGTCCCGGTGACGGCGACAGCACATTCAAGAAGCGTTAAATTTCCCGGTGTGCGGATTGATGTAGCCCGGATTGTGCGGGTTCAACGGGCTACCAATCCAGAGTGGCCCAGACCGCGGATCTGATGGGTCGAACCCGGACCGCCACCTTTTCGCCAATCGTTCGTGCTCTTCAAGAGCGCGCCTTCTGAAGAAGACCTCTTCTTCATCGGCTTCTTCATCGGCTGACAGCGGCATACCGTGACCCTGCCCCACAAAATCATCAAGACGTTCCCTGACATAGCCGACGCCCAGCACCATCAGCGCGGTCATCGGAAAGAACAGGATATTCAGATAGCCCGCAAGCGCTCCGCGATAGAAGGACTCCAGGAAATCGATACGGGCGGAAGCCGCCATACCGAGCCACCAGACCGGGATCGCGACCCACCAGAGCTTGGCGTACCACGGCTGCCAGAGCCATGCTGACAGCTTAGGCCGCTCGGTGACGCTCGCAATTTCCTGATCTTCGATGGGAGCTTCCATCGGGAAATCCTTTCCGCAACGCGATACCATCAATTGCACACACAATCCAGTTTTCGCTTCCTAACCGCAGGTGGAGAGCGGCATTTGGATGTCGTTTTTTTCTACTAGATCGCGCTCTCTATGTCGGTTCTCGAAAAGTCGTCACCGACATAAAGAAGACGGCAGCCACGCGTCTTGGCGACCTCGTATGCAAAACAGTCTCCAAAGTTCAGGCCAGCCGGATGCATCCCCTTACCCCACTTCGAATAGGCGACCGACATGCGTCTGGCGGCAGCGGCACTAACGTGCACGACCTCCACTCCGAGTCCATCAAGCAGGCTCGCGACCTCTTCTTCAACGTTCCGTCTTGCTGACACCATCAGGGCTTCGGCAACCGTCCCTGCCGAAATGACCAGCTCGTCCTCAGCCTCGATCGCGGAGATGCATTGGGCTGCCTGCGGTTCATCAAGAACAATCGCCATCAAAGCAGACGTATCGAGCGCGATCATGCAGGCATGCCATCATCGCCATAGAGGAAGTCCTGACTGCGCGCCGCATCCGGCCCGCTCGTTGCCTTCGCCCTGCCTGCCTTCCGAGCGGCTTCCAAAAGTTGCCTGCGAGCTACGCCATCCGTCACCGCCCGAACCGGCACCAATCTCGCCGCCGCGAGCCCGTGCCGGGTAAGAATGATCTCCTCGCCTGTTTCGGCGCGCCGCACCAATTCGGTCAGTTGACCTTTTGCATCGCTCACGGAAACCTGCACGACAAGACTCCAAACCGGTATTCCCTGTCGATTAATTCGGACCATTCATTGGTCCACGTCAAGATTCTTCGGACCATCGGTGCCCAATCTATAAGCGTGATAGCAGTGTGCTCAACCAAGCCTTCAGTCGGCTCCCGCTGCCAACCTCGCGCCGCAATCGGATCCTGAGATCCTGGGCTGCGGGGGCAGCATCATCACCTGATGACTCTCGAATGGCCAACGGAGGGGCTGAAGTCGAAGCGACTGAACGCCCGACCGACCCCTCCTCCTCACACAAATTTCGCTGGTTCGAATTCGACGGCTTCTCATGCCGTTGCGCTAGCAGAGCCAAGGCGCGGATTGAACGCAGAACGGTCGCGTTCTCCAGGTTCATAACGCTGGAGATTACGTCAGATTGGCCGAGATTGTTCTGGAACCTTCGCACCCGTCGTGGCAGAATGGAGGAATATCGGCACAATAGGTAGAACTTATGGGAGCGACGCTCAACATCAAGGATCCGGAGGCTCACCGGCTTGCTCTGGCCATCGCACGGGAAACCGGCGAGCCCATGACGCGCGTCGTGGTGGAGGCCCTGCGTGATCGGCTGTCCCGGATCCAACGGCAGCGGGAGCGTGCCACAATAGCCGAACTTATGGCCATAGCGCGCCGGTCTGCAGATTTGGTAACCCGGCCCTATCCTCCGCACGGAGATGAGCTTTACGGCGTCGATGGATTGCCGAAATGATTATCGACACCTCAGCTCTGGTAGCCATTCTCTATGGGGAAGACGAAGCGTCAAGTTTTACGCAGATCATCCAGCGTGCCGATATCTGTCGGCTGAGTGTCGCGAACTATCTTGAACTGACAATGGTGATTGAGAAGCAGCTAGGCCTGGAAGGCACTCGCCATGCGGAGAACTTCGTAAGGCGCGCAGGTATTCAGATCGAACACGTCACCGTGGAACAGGGGCACATCGCGCGGCAGGCCTTTTTCGATTTCGGCAAAGGACGCCATAAAGCCCAGCTAAATTTCGGCGACTGTTTTGCCTATGCCCTGGCGAAAGCCGTGGACGAACCTCTTTTGTTCAAGGGCAACGACTTTATCCACACCGATGTCGAGAACGCCCTTCCCCACTCCAATGATCCGAATGACGAGACATGAAAACCGAGCTCGACCATCTCCCTGTAAACAAACGGCGCGAGCTCGATCGCGTCGTGCGCATCCTATTCGAGGAATTCGAGGACGCGCATGGCGAGCCGACCGGCACGCGCAAGCTCGGCCGGATCCTCAAGATCATCCTCTACGGATCTTATGCGACCGGCGGCTGGGTGCACGAGCCTCACACCAAGAGAGGTTACCGGTCGGATTTTGACCTGCTCATCATCGTGAACCAGAAGGAGCTGACCGATTGGGTCGGCTATTGGGACAAGGCGGCGGAGCGCCTAGATCGGGAAGCGATGATCGTGAACCGGCTGCGCACGCCGGTCAATTTCATCGTCCATACCCTCCAGGAAGTGAATGACGGTCTTGCCCATGGCCGATATTTTTTCATGGATATCGCGCGCGACGGCATTGCACTGTATCAAGTCGATGACAGCGACTTGCACACACCCAAGCCAAAGACCCCGCAGGAAGCCTATGATATGGCGCAGGGCTATTTCGATAAATGGTTTAACTTAGCCGTATCTGCTCGGATGATTTTTCAGTTTTGCCACGGCAATAAGTTATATGAAGACGCTGCGTACAATCTGCAGCAGGCATGTGAACGGCTCTATTACTGCATCCTGCTCGTTTACACCTTATACACCCCCTATAGCCACAACCTCAAATTCCTACGCGCATTGGCCGAGAGGCTAACTCCCCGCCTAGTGGAGGTCTGGCCGAGGGAGACACGCAAGATCGAGGCGCGCTTCCTGAAGCTCAAGGACGCCTATGTGAAGGCGAAACATTCCGATCAATTCACTATAACGGAAGAGGAGTTTACCTATCTTTCCGAACGCATCGAATTGCTTGGCACGATCGTGAACGAACTGTGCCAGCAAAAACTAGCTGAAATGCGGGCCCAGTTGTAGATGCCATCGCGCAAACCAGACTTAATATTGCAGGAGAAGCAGAATGAACAACAGCGATCTGGCCGACAAGCTGGCTGCCGAGACCGGAGCGACGAAGGCAGATGCCCGCAAGGCGGTCGATGCCGTTTTCACGGCGATCGCCGAGGCAGCCTCAAAGGGCGAGGAGATTTCGCTGAACGGCTTCGGCAAGTTCAAGGTGAAGGACCTGCCCGCGCGCGAGGGTCGCAATCCCTCCTCGGGCGAAACGATCCAGATCGCTGCGTCGAAGAAGCTCACCTTCGCGCCGGCCAAGGCGGTCAAGGACCGGTTGAACGGCTAACTGCTGGCGGCCATCGCCGGCAAGCGTCGTCGGCACAATCTGCGTGAGCCCCAAGCAAGCCTGCGCGGCAACAATAATCTGTCCGCGCAGGTTCACGCTGTTCCAGGCCAACCCGCTATGGATCAGTAGCGGCGCACGCATGATTGTCGGGTTCGCTTGAGATCGGTGATGCATTCTGGTTGCCGGCCAGGCTTGCCGCGATGGCCGCACAGGGGATCTCGAACGACAGCCTCATCCGTCGGGAGACCATGATGCCAGACGACCGGATCCCTGACGCAGCGGCGCGCAGGATCGCGCTTGCCCTTGTGGAGCATTGCGTTCGAAAATCCGGACTAGAGACTTTTCACGCGGGCATCGCGCCTGGCAGCGTCAAAGGCGACTACAGCGATGTGAAGGTCGTCACACCTTATCGGGAAATCGCATGAACGGAGCTTTCCCGGATTTCCGACGCGGAGATGAAGGCGCTCATGATCGAGATCGTCAACAAGGTATTCACGTTCATCACACATCTGGACGATCTCGTGATATTGCGCGATTCAGGTCGCTGGGATCGGCCCGAGCTTGATTCAAACCTTTTCAAATTCGCGCAACGGCAGTCCACGACGCGCAGCGACGAGGAAGGATGACTGCATAGGGCATTACTTCATCTATCCTGCAAGCCGACGACAGGACGGCTCTCGGCAAGCTGCCGACGCCATTTCGCAGGCGTGATGCCATTCGCCTTGGCGAACGCCTTGGTGAAGTGCGCCTGGTCGGAAAACCCACATTCCAGCGCGATTTGTACGAGCGGAAGCGCGTTCTCGGCCAAAAGGCTCTTTGCGCGCAGGATGCGTTGCTGGACGAACCACGCATAAGGCGCGAGCCCGACTGTGTTCGCGAAAGCTCGTACAAAATGGCACAGCGATAACCGGCAGAGACCTGCGACTTCCGTGATCGAAACCGGGTTGCACAGATCTCGACGCATCGTGCGCATTGCGAGATTGACTTGCCAAGGCGCGAGCATTGGCTGACCTCTCGTCTGCGTCCGGCGCACTCTCGAACGTCTGTGCCGCTCCATCTGCGCATCGTGCGCGTGTGCCTGCGCCGACGCAGCGCATGACATCGCGCTCGCGCTTCCAACAGCCGCCATGGCGACCCCCAATGGGTTGCAAGGCAGATCATTGCGCCGGGGAACCTCGGCACACTGCCTCATCGGCCACCACCCAGAACCCGCTACGGCGCAACCCGGTGCGCGCGCTCAGAGGAGGAAGCCCTTCTATTCCCGTTTGAGAGACACATCGGAGACTCGAAAAGCGCCCTCCTTTCTTCCGGTCGACCGATGATTGGCCGTACATCATTACGGAAGCGGGTCCGGTCTTCGACCAGTTCCCAGAATGCTTCGCCATCCGGAGAGCGGCTATCGTTTGGGAATAAGAGACATGCTCGGCACATCTGGCTTGGAATGTGCCCCTGATCGCAATCCTTAGAGCGGCTCGTCTCACCCGGTTCGGTCAAAACCTCGAAGGCGCCCCAGAACTCCGTTCGCCCCACCCCGACGAAGGATATCGCAGTTCAGTCAGCTGCGCGCTCTACCCACTTAAGCAGCCTCGGAACCCGTGCATTGCTATAGCTGACATGGTGGAGAGCGGCTTGATAGATTCTGAGAGGCCGACGGCTACCGCCGCCGTTCCGAAAACGATGGTGTTTCGGGAATGAGCCAAGTTCGAGCCTAACCGTCGGGTGGGCATTACGAGGCCCGATCCCGCTTGCGGGAGCATCCGTCGTGATCCTTGGCGGACGATTTCTGCAAGCCATCCTTCGACACATCGCATGCGAAAGCGGAGTGTCCCGCCGATCGTGGCGGGTCGCTTGGCGTTGCGAGGATCAGACCCGAGTTGCCGGCCTGGATGTGAACCTGCTGCGCGTTTCTTGGACCGTTTTGAGCTGGAAATTCCAGTTATGATTGGAGGGCCGGGAAGCGGAGCGAGTGATGACGAGATCGAAATACAGCGACGCGCATATCGCGCTCGCGTTGAATCAGGCCGAGGACGGCACGACGGTCGGCGAGGTGTGCCGCAAGACGGGGATCGGCGAGGCGACGTTCTACACATGGCGGAAGGGATATGCGGGTCTGATGCCGTCGGAGAAGCGCAGGCTGCGTCAGCTCGAGGAAAAAAACGGCAACCTCAAGCGGCTGGTCGCTGATCTGTCGTTGGACAAAGCAATGTTACAGGATGTCGTTTCGCGAAAGCTCTGAGGACCAACCGGCGTCGGCAGCTCGTCGATGATGTCAGGAGCACATGGCGAGTTGGCATCCGGCGGGCGTGCGGTGTGCTTGGGGCGGAGCGGTCGAGCTACCACTATCGTGCGTGCCGCGCGGATCAGGCCGACCTGAAGAAGCGGATGAAAGAGATCGCTGAGACGCGCGTGCGCTACGGCTATCGGCGGATTCATGTGCGGCTCCGGCGGGAGGGCTGGGACGTGAACGCGAAGCGTATCTATCGGCTTTACAACGAGACGGGCCCGCAACGTCGCCCCCCAAAGCGCGGCGTGAAAACGAAGCTTAGCGAAGGTCGCTGCGCGGCGTCTTGTTCGAATGAGGTGTGGACCATGGACTTCGTCGATGATCAGCTTGCCACAGGGTCAAAGCTACGCATCCTGACCGTGGTCGACACGTTCAGCCGAATCTCGCCGGCGGTCGTCCTGCAATTCAACTTCCGTGCGCCCGATGTCATCGAGGTCTCGAGCGGGTGTGAGGTCAAGTCGGCTATCCGGCGTCGATCCGGGGCGACCAAGGCAGCGAGTTTGTCACCCGCGATCTCGACCTTTGGACGTACACGCGCGGCGTGATCCTCGACTTCAGCCGGCCCGGCAAGCCGACCGAAAACGCGTTCATCGAATCGTTCGACGGCAAGTTCCGGGCGGAATGCCTGAACCAGCACTGGTTTATGAGCCTCGACGAGGCGGTCGGAAAATGCGAGAATTGGCGAAGAGACTATAACGAGGTGCGACCGCACAGCGCGATCGGCAACAAGACGCCGATATCGTTGATGAACCGATCAGCGGCACATGGCCCGCCGCTGTCGGCAGGAGGTGAATGACCGCCAGCCAGGTGGTCCAAGAACGGGTAGCAACTCACCGCCTACAGCGGGGACAGCACCGCTCACGGATCAGCCCTGTCCGCTAGTATCGGCTCTTGAAGCTAATTCGAAAACGGAGACGAGCTCCTTAAGATCAGACGCTTGTTCATAAAGTTGCGACGGTATCTTCGCATCTGAAAGATATGAGGAGCGTGTCGCGATAATCAATCGCTTTCGGCGACGATCTGCCTTTTTCTGATTACCTTCACCCTATGCACGCCGGGCGCTTCTTCCAGCCTGGAGGCACATGCTCGGATGTCAGCTTCTGACACGCGCGTGAGATGCACAAAGGTCTCATCGCCGCCGTCATCGGCAGGCGTCACATGCACTCGCTTGATCTGCCCTGACCGGACGCGCAGGATTTTTTGCAAATCCTCGATTGACACGGCACCGCGCTCGCAACGGAACCTGAACGAACAGCTCTGGACACGAGCCCTGTAGGCTCGCTCAAAAGGCTTCAGGCCGGCGAGGATGCCCAGGATGATGGCGGTGGACACAGCCGCGGCAAAGAACAGGCCACCGCCTGCTGCCAGCCCGAGGGCTGCCACGGCCCATATCGATGCCGCCGTAGTGAGCCCCCGGACTGTGCCACCGCGAAGCAGGATCGATCCGGCACCGAGAAATCCCACGCCGGAGACAACTTGAGCCGCGACGCGAGATGGGTCGAGCACGACATGCGGCAATTGCGTCGAGCGTTGAAAACCATAGGCGGAAACGATCATAAACAGGCAGGCGCCGACGCTCACCAACATGTGCGTACGGATGCCGGCCGACCACAGCAGTCTTTCACGCTCGAAGCCGACAAGGCTTCCAAGCAAGGCCGCGACGGTCAAGCGCAGCAGTATGTCAGTTTCGCTAATCACTCCGTGCGAACCGGGAAGCCGCCGCAATCGTTCCAAAGCCTAGCTGCCGATCAGCCGGGAAGAAAATCGATTGTCATAAAAGTGTCACATTATATTAGGGCGCGATGGTGGAATTGGGCTTTCCTCGGTGACGCTTCAGTCGGCGGCCATACCGTATCGGATCGATGAGGCGGGCGAAGTCGCCCTGCTGCTCGTAAGCTCGCGAACTCAGGGACGATGGATCTTTCCCAAAGGAAAGATTGGTAACCGAATGATACCGCGCCGGTCAGCCGAACGAGAAGCTTTCGAGGAAGCGGGCGTGCTCGGGCGCATCGGCCGGGAGCCGGTTGGATCCTATCGGCAGCCTATCGGCGGCGGCACAGATCGCGGTGAAGTGCTGGTCGTGCACGCCTTTGCGCTGCGCGTGACGGATGAGTTGGATGTCTGGCAGGAAATGCATCAGCGCCAGCGAAAGTGGTTCACGATCAAGGAAGCACTGCGGGCGGTTCGGGATCCTGAGATCAAAAAGATGATCCGAAAATTCCGCTCTTACCTCAAACAGTCTGCGCGGTCCGAGATGCCATCGGCCGCAGACTGACGAGAATGGTGGGTAACCGCAGACAGGCACCCTGCCCCACCGGCTGACTACACCCACCGAACGATTGGCATCCGATTGAAGGCCAAGCTATGTCTGATGGCCAATACAAATCGCACCGATTGCGACGACCAGGCACGCTGCTATCCTGTAAGCGGTCAGGCGCTCGTGCAGGAATACGCGACCGATCAATGCCGCAAACACCACGCTCGTTTCACGAAGGGCCGATACCGTCCCCATCGCGCCCAGCGACATCGCATAGATCACGATGCCATACGCGATGAGGGACACGATGCCACCGCCTGCGGCGGTCAGCGTCTCCGGCCCCCCTCTTACGAGTGAGCGACCATCACGAAGCGCAACGTAGACCAAGGGTGCGGACACGCCCCAGAGCAGGCACATCCACACCGTATATCCTACGGGTGCGCCCGACAGTCGAACCCCAATTCCATCCGTGACGCTGTAGGCGCCAATGAAACAGCCCGTGCCGAATGCGTAGGGCAGACTATCGAGGCCGACTCCTCGGTTCTGGAAAGCAAGCGAGACGATTCCGCCCGAAACCAGGGCAATCCCGACCGCGCTGACCGCGTCCGGTATTTCGCCTGCAAAGGCCGCGGCTCCTAGCGAAACGAGGACCGGTGATGATCCTCTCGATATCGGATAGGTCTGGCCGAGATCGCCGCTCCGGTAGGTGCGGACGAGGAACAGGTTGTAGCCGGTATGAAGAAGAGCCGAGACGATCGCATAGACCCAGCTGCTTCGGGCCGGAAGGGCGACAAATGGCGCCAGGCAGGTACAGACGACCGCGATCGCGAGGCACATCACCGTCATCGACCATAAGCGGTCGGCTCCAGCACGCAGCATCGCGTTCCAGCTCGCGTGGAGGACCGCCGCGAGCAGCACGATAGTGACTACGCCCAGCGTCATCCCCGTCGAGCGCTCATCGCGACGATCTGATCATTCAGCGTTCCGGTCCGCCGGGAAAAAGCGCAGCGTTCCTGCCGACCGCGCTTTGCCACCTGTGTCCTTGGGGTGGTGGATGCCATCGGTGACCGGAACCTCGAAAAAGTCGAACGGACTGACGCCGTCCAGACAGGCGACGTTCACCCCATAAAGGTTTGGATCGGAGCGGCGCTGGTGATGGGTGTAGATGCCGCAGCGAGAACAGAAAAAATGCTCAGCTGTCATCGTGTTGAACCGATAGCGGGTCAACGCATCCGCGCCCTGCAGGATCTTCATTCCGCTGACTTCCGCTGACACCGCGATCGCTCCGCGCATCCGACAGAAGGAGCAATTGCACCGGCGGATTGTCTCGAAGCCTTCAGAGAGCTTCACCTCGAATTGGACGATGCCGCAATGACATTGCCCATTCAGCGTGTTTTCTGTGTCACCCAAGGGAAGCCTCCAAACGTAGCCACGCCAGGACCGCGAATAGCTGAGGAGCAAGCGCGACCAAAACCGACGACGGTTACGAAGCGACCAGCGGCTGATGCGCCCCATATCCGGCCATTCGCATCTAACGCTGATCTCCACTTTCTGCCGCTTATTCATGTCTGAGGCGGAAAGGCAGGAACAAGAACGCGGATCGTGTCGAAAAACGGTGAGCGCTTTCCTACAACGGCCCGGTCGAGCCAGCCGTTGTTGCGATCCAGGCAATATCAGCCGAAGGCGGTCCATCAGCAAGAGATTTACCATGAGCGAGAGCCGCCCCGCCGCCCCACCCGCTTTGACGCGGATGCAGACTAACATCCTTGCGAACGCAGAGCGGCACTTGCTCCTACGCCTATGCGGATTACTCCCCCGCTGGATGCTGCCGGACCATCTCACAAGCATTGGCATGCTGGGTTCGATTGCAATTTTCGCGGGCTATGCCGGGAGCAATTTCGGTGCCGGTTGGCTGCTTCTCTCGCTAGCCGGCTATTTTATACAGTGGTTCGTAGACTCCCTCGATGGAAGTCTGGCGCGGTTTCGTCAGATCGAGCGACCTTCCTATGGCTATTTTCTCGATCATAGCTGCGATGGAATAACCACCTTCCTGATCTTAGCAGGGATCGGCGTGAGCCCGTATGTCAGGATGGACATCGCGCTGCTCGGGCTCGTTGGCTATCTGCTTCTGTCGGTACATGCCTTTCTGTGCGCCCGTGTTCTTGGCGAGCTTAAACTGACATATGCGGCAGCGGGGCCAACAGAATTGCGTTTAATGCTGATTTTGTTGACGGTGGCGATGATGGTTCTGGGACCGGCTCCAGGCATGTTCGGCCTTATTTCAGGATTCGATCTTTTTTTAGGTGGCCTTGGCTGCATTCTCTTGATGTTGTTCATCAAGCACACAGTCGGCGTCGCCCGCAGGCTGGCCAAATTGGATCCAGCATCGACTTTTTGAACGATCCAGAAGCGGAGGTTCAGCCGCCCTTTAGCGTCTCTCGCAAGCGGACGCCCGTTCATGCGGCGAAATCGTCAGATCAAGGAGGCCGACTGCCAACAATACAGTCAAACAATCACGCGGCGTCGACTGGACTTGGCTCCCGCTCAGGAAGGTCGGCTGACAGGAACCGCATCGGACAGGCCTCATGCCGGAAACCAGCTCGCGAACTACGCGACCGACGAAACCCATTCCTGGCCGTTCGTAGGCTTCCTTCGCTTTTCCACTTTCGGCCGTCGTTCAGGGTTACACTTTACCCTGTTATGTTCGCGGCCAAGAGCCGGTTAGGTGCGGACCTCAAGGCTCGCAAGCCTTCTGGCCTGCGGGTTCAAGGAGCTTCCTGATACGCGTCGCCAGCGCTTCCATAGCAAAGGGCTTGGTCATGACATGCATTCCGGGTGCGAGAAGCCCGTTGCCGACCGCCGCATTTTCCGCATAGCCGGTGATGAACAGCACTTTGAGGTCAGGCCGGTGCACGCGAGCGGCGTCGGCCATCTGCCGTCCGTTCATGCCGCCGGGCAATCCCACGTCTGAAACGAGGAGATCGACGCGAGCATTCGACTCAAGCACCCGCAGACCGGCCGCGCCGTCTGCCGCCTCGATGGCGGTGTAACCCAACTCCTCGAGAACGTCTGTCACGAGCATGCGGACCGCGGGCTCGTCGTCTACCACGAGCACGGTCTCACCCACATCGGCACGCGGCGCTTCGGAAAGGTCAGCCGCATCCTCTCTGGCTTCAGCCTCGCCCCAGTGGCGCGGGAGATAGATGCAGACGCTGGTGCCGTGACCGGGCTCGGAATGGATGCGCACCTGACCGCCCGATTGCTGGACGAAGCCGTAAATCATCGACAGTCCGAGGCCTGTACCTACCCCGATCGGTTTAGTGGTGAAAAACGGATCGAACGCCTTGGCGATCACATCCGCGGTCATGCCGGTGCCGGTGTCCGACACACACAATGCTACGTAGCTGCCCGCGTCCATGCCCCGCGACAGGGCGGTGAGCTCATCTAGTTTCCGGTTGCTTGTTTCGATCGTCAGCGTACCCCCATCGGGCATGGCATCGCGCGCATTGATCGATAGGTTCAGCAGGGCGTTCTCCAGTTGATGGGGGTCTACTAAAGTGGTCCAGATGCCCTCGCCCGGCACGAAGCGGGTGTCGATCTCGGGGCCGACCGTCCGATGGATTAGGTCGATCATGCTCTCGACGAGGTGATTGGTTTGTGTCGGCTTCGGATCGAGAGTTTGGCGTCGGGAGAAGGCTAGCAACCGGTGGGTCAGCGCAGCCGCGCGCTTGGCCGCCCCCTGTGCGGCGACATTGTACTTCTCGACGTCGCCCATCCGGCCCTGGCCGATCCGTACCGCCATCATCTCCAAGCTGCCACTAATACCCGTCAGCAGATTGTTGAAGTCATGGGCAAGGCCGCCAGTAAGCTGGCCGACCGCCTCCATCTTTTGACTCTGGCGCAGCCGCTCCTCCGCCTGCTGGAGCTCCGCGGTGCGATCTGCGACACGCTGCTCAAGTGTGTCGTTGAGGATGCGCAGCGCCGCCGCGACCCCATCCCGCTCTGCCTCTACCGCGCGTCGTTCCTCGACGTCGAGCAAGACACCTGGGAAGCTGAGCGGCGTGCCGTCCGGACCGTGTTCAACGCGGCCGTTCGCCTCGATCCAATAATAGCGCCCGTCGCTCCGCCGGACCCGGTATTGATGCGCGTAAGCGCCCCCGCGCGCAATCGCCTCATTGATTGCCGTCGCCAGTCCCTCTTGATCGTCGGGGTGGACTGTCTCCACCACCTGCGCGAGGCTGAGGCCGATGCGCCCGAGATGCGGGTCGAGGCCGAAGGCGTTGGCGAACGCCTCGTCGACCGTGAACCGGTCGGTAGGCAGGTCCCAGAACCACGTGCCGATGATGGCACCCGCCGCTAGCGCCAGGTCGAGCCGCTCATCGCTGACGTCGCGCTCGCGCTGGACGATGACGCGGTCGGTCGTCTCGGCAGTCACGCACAGCATGCCGCCGATCTTACCCTCGTCATCATAAGCCGGAGAGTAGGTGAATGTCCAGTAGCTTTCCTCGGGCTCGCCGCTGCGCGACAGGTCCAAGCGCATGTCGGTGACGCGGGTGGACCTGCCCGCAAGTGCCTCGTCGACTAGCGGTGAGATCTCGTCCCAAATACTCGCCCACAGCTCGCGGAACGGCGTGCCCAGCGCATGCTTCGCGCGATAGCCGAGGATCGGCTCATAAGCGTCATTGTAAAAAGACCGCAGCTGCGGCCCCCACGCCAGGAACATGGCCGTGGGGCACGCCAACATCGTTGCCACTGTGTTGCGCAACGATATAGGCCAGCTCTCGATCGAACCAAGCTCGGTGGCCGCCCAATCCAAATCGCGCAGCTTAATCCCGACGCTGCCGCTAAACATATCCGCTTTCATGCGCTTCGTTTAGGCGCGCTATCCGCGCTTGTCAGGCGGGAACGCTGGTCTGCACGACAGGGCCCTTTTTAGACGGCGCGATAGACCCATACTCGGCCATTCGGAGAGGTCGAACCGCTTCCCAGAAGCGAACACTTGTTCATGGGGGACTTCGCCTGGGAATAGGCAGCCCTGCTAAGCATCGAGAGTTCACGAAGCCACTCTTTCAATCGCCAGCGGCGACTGTAGGTTCACCCGGTACCGGGGGGCGCGGCGGACGGACGGCAAAAGAATCCGTTTGGTATCCCGAGTTTTTGCCGGAAGCGAGACCGAGAACCGGTCGAGGGGGGAACGAATGATCTCGGGATCAAGGAAACTACCGTCGCAGCATGTCACGATACGCGTGCCCTGGCACGTTCAGGGCTGGAACGACGCGCTTGCAATGCGCCCTCGGCTAACACCTCTTGCCTCGTCCTGAGCCGCATCGCGGCGGGCAAGCGTGACGACCAGGACGAGCATGGCGGACGCCCCTTCGAGGAGCTGACCGCCGCCGTGCGTCGACGAGCGGGTGAGCTTCATGGCGGACCACGACCTGATCCTGAAGAAGCAGCATCCCTACAAGTCGTCCAGCGAGGAAACGCACGGCCACTTCGGCGAGACCACGCTGCGTCTCTAAGCGTATTGGGCCGCCTGCATACCATTCGGCTGGATGCTGAAGTCCAACGTCGAAGGTGACGAGAAGTCGGGCGAGGTCGGCAAGGCCGCCACCCTACGGCTCGGCTACGACCCCGACCGCGAGCCCGAGCTGTCCTTTGAGACCAGCTGGATCCAAGACAAAAGCAACCAGCTTGTCAAGCTCGACACGTTCTTCGGCGCGCTCGAGCTCGGAGCCTCCCTCTGCTTATTCTACGCGAAGAAGACGCCGCTCTCCGAGAGCGCTGGCCGCGTCATCATCGGCGCGGCGCGGGTATCACTTCCAGAGCTTCCCCGCTGGCGTCGTCGGCGATGCACGAGAGCGAGAGGGTGTGGAGGCCTTCGCCAGCCTCTATTACACCGTCAACGAGCCATGGACGCCCCCGGACATTAACAAATTCGCCTGCGCTCGGTGGCGTCAAGCCGCCTTTACCGAGCATGCCGCCAGTCCTTCGTAGTCTCAATCTTGACGCGGTTGAGCAAATTCAGCGTCGGCAAAATATAAGATCCATATGCCGTTAATAGGAGCGCTTATCGCTCACGGTCATAACCAGTGCTTGCTGACGGCGCTAGCCGGGTGAACGAGCGTCCTAGCCGTATCCAGCGAGCGCACCAGAAACGTCGCGAACCGCCCGACGTCAGTAAGCGTGGCCGTTAGGCCACCTTGTTATTGAGCGCGGCTCTTTTGGTAGGCGAGTTTGCCGGCGTGGCGCCGGATGGCGATCGCGGCGATGGCGCGGCGGGTGAAGCGTTCGTCGATGTCGTCGGCGTTGTAGGGGCCGCCATACCATTCACGTAAGCGGTCGTGTTCTTCGTGACTGGGGTCGGCCATGGCATCGAGGAACATCTCGAAACCGGGCAAGCCGCCGACATCCTCGGGCGGGCAGCGCCGGGCACCATCGACGAAGCGCGGATATTTGACGTCGGGTTCACCGGGACCGACCGTCTCGAGCGTGATGGTGTGCCGCCAGTCGTCACCCATGTCGTAGGTGTAGACAAGCGCCCGCACGCCCCGGTCGATGAGCGTCGCGAGCTTCACGTTCTTTGCAGCGGTCATGCCGCTCTCCGGCCACATCGGGTCGGGGATGCCGTAGCGCCGGTCGCCGGCCTCGAAATGCCAGAGGTGGTAGTCTTCCCAACCCATCGCGGCCTGGACGATGTCGTGGAGCATCTTGAGGCTGGCGGTTACGGGCACGTCGACCCGGCGCCAGATGGTGGGTTCGAGGTCGTCCAGGACGATATGCAGGCGGGCGATGGTCTCGGCGCTCATGCCGCCAGTTTGGCAGGTTCGTGAGCCCAGTTCCACGGCATGAGTTCATCCCAGCGGCTGGCAGGCCAGTCGTCCGCGATTTTGGCGATGACGTCGGCCATATAAGCCTACGGGTCGACGCCGTTCGCCTTGCAGGTCTGGATGACGGTGTAGATGGCAGCGGCCCGTTCGCCACCTGCGCGAGAGCCAGCGAACAGCCAGTTGCGGCGTCCGATCGCGACACCGCGCAGCACACGCTCCGCGATATTGTTGTCGATCTCCAGGCGACCATCGTCGAGGAAGCGCGACAGTGCTGGCCAGCGCTTCGTGCCATAGACGACGGCCATCGCCATGTCGGACCTGGGCGACAGATGGCGAAGAGCGGCGTCGAGCACCTTGCGCAAGGCGTCGACCAGCGGCCGGCTTTTCTCCTGGCGGGTTCGGCATCACATATCCGGTGGTTGACCGCGGACTTCGGTCTCGACAGCGTAGAGCGCGCCGATCCGCTCGAGGATGTCGGTGGTCAGCGGAGTGAGCGACCGCTCGTGCAGGTCGAAGACCTTGCGCCGGAAATGCGCCCAGCAGGCGACCTCCGTCACGCCGCTGCGATCGAGCCGGTCATAGCCGGCATAGGCATCGGCCTGCAGGAAACCGCGGAACCCGGCGAGATGGGACGTTGGGTGCTCGGCGGTGCGGTCTGGCGTGAAGCGATACCAGGTTGCGCGCGGCGCGGTACTGCCGGATGCCCGGTCGTCGGTGGCGTAGACCCACAGTCGCCCGGTCGCGGTCTTGCCCCGGCCGGGGTCAAGCACCGGCGCGGGCGTGTCGTCGCCATGGATCTTATCGGCCTTGAGGACTTCGTCACGGAAGCGGCTGACGATGGGGTCGAGGAGTGCTGCTGCGTGTCCGGTCCACCCCGCCAGCGTCGAGCGGTCGATGTCGAGCCCTTGCGCGGCCATCATCTCGGCCTGGCGATAGAGCGGCAAATGGTGGTCGAATTTCGAGACGACGACGTGCGCCAGCGTGGCGAAGGTCGCCTTGCCCCGCGCGATGGCGCTCACCGGCGCGGGCGTCTGGACGATCTTCTCGCAGGACCGGTAGCTGTATTTTGGGGCGGACGTTGCGCACGACGCGCCAGCGCACCGGCACGATGTCGAGCATCTCGTGCGCGTCGATACCCAGCGGGCGCAATGCACCGCCACTGTCCGGGCAGGTGCAGGTACCCGACGCCGGCTCGTGGACGACCTCCTCGCGCGGCAGATGGCTTGGCAGACTACGGACGGGCACCGGCCGAACCGCCACGCCAGGGTCAACCATCTCAGGCCCAAGCGCATCGCGCTCGGCCTCGAGTTCCTCCAGCGCCAGTTCGAGCTGCGCGATCTCGCGCCCCAGCTTTTCGGACGACGCGCCGAACTGCATTCGCCGCAGCCGGGCGATCTGTCCGCGCAGGGTATCGATGAGCAGGTCGCGGGCGGCCAGCGCGGCATTCGCCCGGGCGAGCAAGGCCTCCAGCGCGGCGATCCGCGCGGTGGCATCAGCAGGGGAAACAGGCGCTTCCGACACGCTGTCACCATAGCAGATTGCAGGTCGGCGAGCGAGGAAAGCGACCCAAAACTGCCGTTCCTACCCCGCCAGCGTCGGCGTGAACGTCCGCTCGGGCCGTCGCCAATCGATGCTCTCCAGCAGCATCGACAATTGTGCCGGCGTCAGCGTCACCGTGCCGGTCGCGGTCACCGGCCAGACGAAGCGGCCACGGTCGAGCCGCTTGGAAAACAGGCAAAGCCCCTGGCCGTCGAACCACAGCAGCTTGACCAGATGGCCCCACTTGCCCCGGAACACGAACAAGGCACCCGAATGTGGGTTCTGCGCCAGCACCTGCTGCACCAGCACCGCCAAGCCATCGAACCCCTTGCGCATGTCGGTCACGCCGCACGCCAGAAACACCCGCGTCGGCAATGGCACGGGGTTCATCGCAGCACCGATAGCACCCGTGCCAGCGCCCCTGCATCCACGGCGGCATCCACGCTCACCCGCACGCCACCCGGCAGTTCGATCTGGATAAGCGTAGATGAACACGGCGCCGGCTGCGGTGTCGGCACAACCGGTTGCGCCACCTGCACTTCGGCGAACTCCGGCAACGACGGCACGGCACACGCCAGCTTGCCCTCCCGCAATCGCTTGCGCCACGTGTAGATCAGGCTGCTCGACACCTCACGCCGGGCGATGACGTCGCAAACCCGCCCCCCCGGCCGGAACGCCTCCGTCAGGATCTCCAGCTTCTCCGCGTCCGACCATCTCCGTCGACCCGACACGCGGCCGACCACCTCCATACGACTGGTCATACGAGCACTCGTATAACCAGTCACAGAACCCACAACTTCCCGCACCTCTCGCGCCCTCGTCAAAGGCGACAAGCATCCTGACCGCCAGCGCTACCGCAAGGCGGCCTACCGGCCACGCTTACCGACGTCACGAAGGTAATTGCGCTGCGTCTCGCGGCCGAACCGCCGTATCTCCATCTCGTCGATGAGACGCTGGCGTAGTGGGCTGACGGCAACAGGAATGAGACTGGTCATGGCAGGGCTCCTTCTCGTGGAGCCCCGATGCTCTGCTTGCCTCCCGTAGCGCTCAATCCGAGTGCAACGATCGATCTGTCACCTCAACCGTGCCGCACGTACCCCTCCCGCGCAGCGGGTTCGTGCTACCGACCAGAGTAGCGTAAAAGCAGACAGTTTGCCGAGGTCGATATCTCGCCGCGCCGCTCATACCAAAATGGTGGGCAAGCTTCTGTGACAAGCGTCGTTATGGAACGTGTTGGCCGACCCGCTCGATCCGGCAAGGGAGGGAGCACGGCCGGTTGTCTTGGCCCGCCGTACTCCAATCCGTGTGCGGCTTTTTGAGCCCTGATCCTATGCCACCTGCTCCCTGCCCTAAATCATCGCCGCGATATGATCGGCCCAAGCCTGGAGTATGTGCCTACGGGGCGACAGATAGAGGGCGCTGTTATAGGCACTCCGCACCTCATCCTCATCGGCACTAGCCAGCGTCATCTCGATCCAGTCCGACCGGTAGCATTCGGCCTGATTGGCCAAAGTCGACGCCAGCCCCGGGAAAGCATGGACGGTCTGCCACCTGCGATATCCCATCCAGTAACAGCCATAGATCACCGTATTCTGGGAGAGCGGCTGCCCAGCCTTCTCACCCGGAAACACATAGGCACTGCGGCTATGCTCCCGAAGAACCCGGCTGAATGCCGCCCCGCAGCGCCTTATCCAGAAGCGGCCCAGCCGAGAAGCTGATCCGTCAGCGGCCATCCCTTTCAGAGTGGACGCTTGGGACGGCGCAAGACCGTCCTGAGATATTTTTCAGATCGGGCGAGTTCTTTCTGAATTGAGCGTTTGTGCAACCCAAACTCTTCGGCAATTTCCGCCAGAGATTTCTCATCCCGCCACTTGGCCAGAAAAATCGCCTGCCGTTTTGCCGGAAGGTCATGAAGGGCCCGCAGTGCGCGGTTCAGTTCGTCTGTTGCCAGGACGACGGCTTCCTGGTTCGGCGCGCTATCCGGAATGTCGATGAGCGAAGCATCCTCTGTGTTCGCCGTCCGCCAGCCGCTTCGCTCGCTGTTCTTTGCCAGGTTGATGGCCATTCGATAGAGATAGGAACGAGGGTTATGAAGCTCGCCGATCGAGGGATTTGCTCTCAACTTCACATAGACGTCGTGAAGCGCCTCGTCCGCAGCCTCCGGGGAACGCAGGTGCGCCGAGAGGCGCATCCGCAGCGTATCATAATCGATCTCAAGAAGGGCAAGAAGCTGTTGAACGGGCGCGTCGCCAGTCGTTTCGGTCGAAGCATCGGAGACTTTTGCCGTTGAAGGCTTTATCGGTTCCGGGGAGTCCATCATCCCTTTACGCGCTCAAGCGAGACCTCTTTCGATCAAGCGTCCCACGTGAGCGCATTGAAACGCCACGGATCTCGGATGGCGTGGCCGCGCCGTGCAGTCTCGACGATTCTCTGCCAGGAATAGCGGCTCGCTCGCCGTATGCTTCATAATTCCGTTGGGCTGCTCAACCAAGGTCACGGCTGTCGGAATCCCCGCTTCTTGCCACCGGTCGGTTGGAGCAACGCTGCAGCTCCTCGCTTGAGGTTACACCCGGAGTCCTAGTCTAGCATTCTGCCGCATAGCCGAATAGCTGGCGCATACCAATTGCCGTCATGAGTATGGCTCATCAATCGCGCGTTCCGGGACCTTGTCCGGTCCGGCGGCACAGCCAACCAAACACCTTCGCTGCCGTCGCAAAAGCCGTCGAGAAATCACTGTCGCGCAAACGCATGCGCTGCTACCTTTTTCGACATGTTGATGGGCTACGCGCGAATGTTGACGGATGAGCAGACCATGCGTCTTCAGCTGGATGCGCTGAAGGCCGCTGGCTGTGAGCGGATATGCTCGGAACGGGCGTCAGGTACATCAGCCGAGCGGCCGGTGCTGACCGAGTTGCTGGGCAACCTGCGGACGGGAGACACCGTGGTCGTTTGGCGGCTTGATGCGCTCGGGCATTCGCTTTCGCATCTCGTAGCCATCGTGCAGCGGCTTGAGGCCGCCGGGGCTGATTTGCGCAGCCTCAGCGAAGGCATCGACACGACCCTGCCGAACGGTCGCCTCCTATTTCACCTGTTTGGCGCCCTTGCGGCGTTCGAGCGAGAGCTGGGGCGTGAGCGCACGCGGGCCGGCTTGGCTGCGGCGCGTGCGCGAGGCCGAAAAGGAGGCCGGCCGGCTAAATTAAGCCCCGAGAAGGTGCGGTTCGCGACGCGGCTCTTGGGAAATCCCGATACCTCGGTGTCGGAGGTGGCGCGAACACTGGGCGTACACCGGTCCACCCTCCACAAGGCATTACAGGCGGTGAAAAACGACCGCTTGCCGGCGGCGGAGCGAAGCCATGTCAGTTGACGCTACGCTTGGGCAGACGAGCATGCCGCGCGACAGACGGCGCAGAGACCGCCCAAAGAGCGATGTTAACGGCTTGGCGAGTACAAGCGATTGTCCGGGCGCAGCCGTATCGCTAGGCTCATGTCTACAGGGGGCTCTGGAGAGATTCGGGCCGACAGAACACGAAGTGACGGATGGACTACAGCATATGCAAGCAGGTTGCGAACCAGCGGTAAAGTCACGCCGGGTGATCGACCTTACCCGTGATTGGGGCGACTGGACTTCTGTTTCACTTTATCTCGACCGTTGCCAAGTCGATACGCCGAGCGAGCTGGTGCGGGCAGCTTGGGATCATGTCAATTCTTTGCGGACCAGCATTGGCAAGGTGCTCGACCTGGGTGCTGGTGACGCCCGTTTTGCGGTCGGCGGGGTGTACGCCGAGTATATCGGTTACGAAATCGATGCCGAACGATGCGCAAATGCGCGATTGCCGGACCACGCACGCCTGGTCAATCTTTGCGCGTTCTCTGACGACGTCGATGACGCCGACCTGTGCATTGGAAATCCGCCTTTCGTGCGGAACCAGGATTTGCCTGCGGGTTGGCGCCAGCAGGCCTCCGAAGTGCTGCGGCGACGACTGGGCATTTCCGTGTCCGGTCTCGCCAATGCGTGGCAGTATTTCTTCCTTCAGTCTCTGGCGAGCCTGAAGGATGACGGTCTTTGTGTGCTGGTTATCCCGTTCGAATGGGTGTCGCGCCCGTCGGCTCGAGCCTTACGCGATTATATCGCCGAGCAGCAGTGGGAGGTTAACGTCTACCGGCTGATCGACACGACCTTCGACAGCGTTCTGACGACCTCATCGATTACGATCGTCGACAAGGCAAAGCGGACGGGACGCTGGAGCTATTTCGAAGAGACAGCGGACGGCGCCTATCTGCCGATGCAATCGGCTAGCGGCTCCAAAGACGGGGTTATCGACTATGTGCGAAGGAGCGACATTCCGGAGGGAGCCCCTCGCGCTATCCGCGGATTGAGCCCTGGGACACAGAAGGTGCTCACCTTGACCGAAGGCGAGCGCGCGCGCAGCGGCCTGGCGATCGGTCGCGATGTCGTGCCGTGCATTACGACATTAAGGGTGTTGCCCGGCGACTTGCGTGACCTGGATGATGCTGCCTTCAGGCGATATTTCCGTGCGCCCGGCCAGAAGTGCTGGCTCATTCGAACGGATGTGACGCCCAGCGCCACTCTCGCGGCTTACTTGAACGGTGTACCGCCAGCCCAGTATCAGACGGCCACCTGCCTTGAACGGGAGACATGGTGGGCGTTCAAGATGCCTCCTGTCCCCGACGTCTTGATTGCTCAAAGTTTCAAGGGCGAGTTCCCGAAGGGCGTACGCAATGCGATTGGAGCCCGGGCCGTCGGTGGCGTGTCGGGAATTTATAATGCGAGCGAGGAGCAGATTACGACGATCATCAGCGGCCTCGACGGCGAGGACCTACGCGATAGGGTCGTTGCTCATTCGAACGGACTTCGGAAGATCGAGATCAATCAGCTAAACTCTCTTCTTCTCCGTCGCTTTGTCCCGGCGGCAGAGTAGCGTGGCCAACACCCTGCCAGCGAAGGACAGCGACGTGCTGGATCGAGGAACGATTTCGTTCACGATCGAGAGCAGGATCCTACGTGAGCTTGGCGAACGGCTGGTGAAGCAGCCCGAGGTCGCGATCGTCGAGCTGATCAAGAACGCCTACGACGCCGACGCCACGGAATGCTCGGTCGAATACGACCCGCCGCGATCCATCGTGGTTTCCGACGATGGCGCGGGTATGACGCTGGACCGCTTCACCAATGGATGGATGCGGATCGGCACCAGCGCGAAAGAGGATATTCGGTTCAGCGACACTTATTTCCGCCTTATCACCGGCGAGAAAGGGATCGGACGCTTTGCCGTGCGGTTCCTCGGGCGAGCGCTGAGCCTTAGTTCTGTGGCCGACGACGACGAGCGTGGTGTTCGCACGAGGCTGACGGCGACCTTCGACTGGCCGAACTTCGACCGTCATGAGGACTTGGGCAAAGTCCAGGTACCCTACGAGCTTGTCGAGGTGCCTGCCGATACGCCGACCGGGACTACGCTGACCATCACACGCTTGCGCACCGAAGCGAGCCGGCTCGATCTCAACACCGTGAGAACCGGATCGATCGGCATTCTAACGCCACTTCGCTCGCTTTTCCGTACCATGACCGACGGCGACGACGTTGAGATCGGCGACGAGGAGGGAATATCCGCCGATCCTGGCTTTTTGCTGAAGGTCAAAGTCGGTGACGATGACGACGAGGGAGATGTCGCGGCGGCGATCCTCGATGCGTACGTGCTTCGGGCCAGGTTGCGGCTGCAGGGCGACAAGATCGACCTCCGCATCCATCGCCGGGGTCAGAAGTCGCCCTATCTCAAGATCGTTGACACGTACCCGAACGAGATCGGCAAGTTTTATGCCGACATACGTTTTTTCCCGCGCCGGACGGGCACGTTCACGAACATGCCTGTCGACGGTCGACGAGCTCAGTCGTGGATCGGTGCGAACCACGGCGTCGCAGTGTTCGATCGCAGCTTCCGTGTTCAGCCTTACGGGTCTCAATCCGACGATTGGCTGCGGCTTCAGGCCGATGCCGCCCGCAATCACCGCGATCCACGATCGACCATCGCGGCCAAGCATTTCGCGATGTCGCCGCAGGTCAGGGCGGACACATCACAGAATTGGATGCTGAGGCTGCCACAGTCAGCGCAGCTTGTCGGATTGGTTCAGGTCGAGGGCAAAAGGTCGAACGAGCTTGATCCGGAAGGCGACGAGGAAGGACTCATTGCTTCGGCCGACCGCGAAGGTTTCGTCGAGAACCGAGCCTTTGCCCAGTTGTCGGACCTCATCCGCGGGGCAGTCGAGGCGATAGCATTCGCAGACCGACGGCTTCAGCAGGAGGAGAAGCAGGCCGAGCAGGAGGCGATCGTCGCGGCGATCCGTGACCGCACTCGGACCGCGATTTTTGAGGTTCAGCAGAACCCCAACATCGCCGCGGCCGATAAGGTCAAGATCGTCGCAGCGATTGCGGAGACCCAACAGTTTGTCGAGCGTCAGGAAGAGAATGCGAAGGAACGTGAGCAGCAGCTTGAGGTGATGAGCCTCCTCGGCGTCGTTGCCGGGTTCATGACGCACGAATTCGGCGTTGCCCTGCAGGAGCTTGAGCAAACTCACAAGGACCTTGTCGAACTCGCGAAGGCCGCTCCGCAGTTCGAACCTCAGGTCGAGGCGTTCGCCGGTCACATTCGACGGCTGAGGGAGTTCGTCACCTATTCGTCGGGTTACATCCAAGGATCGAAGGCGACGCCCGCGAAGCCATACCCAGTTAGGCCGCGCCTGCAACAAGTTAAGCGGGTGTTTGGAAAGTATGCGGAGGAGCGCAACATCGACGTCGAGATTTCGGCTGAGCCCGATCTTACCGCCGCTCCCGTCCCGGTATCGCTCTACAACGGGATTGCGCTCAATCTATACACAAACGCCCTGAAAGCGGTGACAGCAAAGGTTGGCAAGCAAAGGGGAAAGATCGCCTTTCGAGCCTGGAACGAAGGGAAATGGCATTACCTCGAGGTCTCCGACACGGGCGTTGGTATCCCAAACGCCTTGCAGGAACGGGTCTTCGATCCGCTGTTCACCACTACCCAGTCGAAGAACGATCCGCTCGGGTCCGGCATGGGCCTTGGCCTCGCCCTGGTACGGCGGGGCGCCGAAGCGTTCGGAGGCAGGGCGGAGCTGGTCGACCCACCCGCTGAATTTGCGACATGCGTGCGGGTTCGCCTGCCGCTTCCGGCAGGAGGGAGCCGATAGTGGCCGATGAAACGCCCAATCTGCTATTGATTGACGACAACCCCGAAAGCTTGGAGTCTCTTCGTCAGCGTCTGGCCGTGCTCATGCCGGCGGAAGAAGTCGAAATCAGGACCTGGGTACCGACCGAGGAAGATGGTCCGCCGGCCGAGGCCTTTGAAGCCCGTGTCGACGATCAGACTGCACTCGTGATCACCGATTACGATCTCACGACCAGTGTGAAGGGATTGTTCGGCCTCAGCATCGTAGGCTGGTGCCAGAAGAAGGCGATCCCCGTGGGCGACTTCTCGCGCGGCAATGTTGCGAATCTCCCAAAAGAGCCGAACCTCTTCGAACTCCGCGTGCCGACAGATGATGAGCATGGAGCGGCGTTCGTCGCGACCACGTTCAGGGGCTTTCGTAGTCTGCGTAGCGGGATCGAGGAGGCGCCAGCGCTCCTCACGGAAAGGCGGAGCCTTGCCGCCGTGCTCTCGTCGCTGCTCGGACGCTCGCGTTTGGAAAGCCAGTTCGCCGCCTACATGTCGCGGCTCGGCGCTTCGAACTCGGCTTTGCTCCAGCAGCTTCGCAGCTTCGCTGGAGAAGACCAGCCCGATGATGCGGATAAGATCAGGCTGCTCACCTATGTCTTGGGTCACGTCCTCTGCAATGCGATTCTGAAGTATCCCGGTCCGATCCTCTCTCGACATAGTCTGTGCGCGTACATGGCAACGACGTTGGGAGAGTCGGAAGCGATCGAGCCGTTGTTTGCTGATGCCCGTTACACAGGGCCGTTCAGCGCGGGGCACAGCTATTTCTGGCGCGGCGATGTGGATCGCATCCTCGATGGCTTCGGCGGCGACCTCGATCAGGCGGACTTGGAGTCATTTGCCGATCTCAATCGTCGGCTTGTCGAGGAAGCGCTCGGCCGACCCTTGGCGACGCATGACTGCGATCGATGCGGCGGGGTGAAGGGCGGCTTTTGGTGTCCATTCACCGTGCGGCCGGTGTGTGAGCGAGCCGATTGCTCCGTGCCATCGAGCAGCTGGATTCCATCTGGCGCGCAGCTCTGTCGCGTAGAAAGGGACTTCTACGACGAGTGGGCTCCCTTGCTGGGTTTGTGAGGGGAGCTTGGGGGCGTGAACAAGGACGCACCGCGAGTGCTGCAGCGCGTGGCGGACGCATGGCAGACCGCGACATTCGGGCTGATGCAGATGTATCAGGCCAGTCAGGTTGCGCCTTCGAGTGGCTTCGAGGTGTTCCGGATCGATCCGGCTGCGCCCGACGATGTCGTAAAGCTGAACTTCGGGCCGATCGTCTTCTACGTGCCGGAGCGGCCAAATCGTCGAGGTCCCGACCTTTTCGTAGTTGCGAAAGGATGGCTGACGCTGGAAGGGCCGGACTTCAAGGCAATGCCGTTGAGGACCAAGACGTTCGGGACCGAGGTCGCTTACTTTCGGCAGAAGGCCGGCAGTCTAGAGCACGTGTACGGCGCCCACTACGACATGGACGAGGAGAAGCCAGGCCATCCCGTATTCCATGCCCAATTCGGTTCAAAGGAGGCCTTCGGGGAGGCCGTTCTCGAGCTTTTCAAGCGAGATGAAGCAATTGTCGATCGCACGGGAGTTATCTTGGGCACGGTGCGCACGCCTACCGCGCAGATGGATATCTTCGCAGTCCTGGCACAAATCTGCGCCGATCATCTGATGGGGCCTTCACCCAGTCCGGAGGTGAAGAAGGCATTTTCGGGGCTTCGATCCAGCTGTGACTTCCTCGTGGGTGCGGCGCACCGCCTTGCCTATCTGCACGGCGATCACGCGGCGGGCTGCTACCGGGCAGCCCATTGGTATGAGGCACCTGCGGCGAACGCCTGATGCCCGCACTCGAAGACAGCTGATCGCGCAGGGTCACGCAAGCGGCCGGCGAGCTCGGTCAGGGGTCCGAGGACCGTCGACGAGGTTCGTCGGGTGATCGCAGGATCCGGGCCGAGCTGTCTCGCTGACCTATAACCTAGAGAGGCTCATTGACGCGTTCATCATCTGGCTCCTTTCAGCAACCGGGACGACGGCATCGTCCACGGCTTTGAGGATGACATCCTTCACGGCTACAGCTTCAGCCGCGAGCGAAAGATCCGCCTGGCCCGCGCAATTGCACAGGAGTGACTCGACGATCAGGACGATGATGTGGCCGGTCAGGCAAACGCTATGCTCAGTCGACCACAGTGAGCATCGCTCAGGCCGGACTTAGCTGGGCGCGAGCCGGATCAGCCGGCCATCGGCATCGTCGGTCACGACCCAAAGAGCCCCGTCCGGCCCCTGCTTCACGTCGCGAATACGCTGATGCTGATCCTGGAGAAGGCGTTCCTCGCCCACGATCCGGTCTCCTTCGATTACCAGCCGCGCGAGATGCTGTCCGGCGAGAGCGGCCACAAAGAGGTTGTTCTTCCATTCGCGAATAAGGCCGGCCGAGTAGAAGTCCATTCCTCCGGGAGCGACCGTCGCCTGCCAGACATAGCGCGGTTGTTCGGTGTCCTTGAGCACGGTGCGACCACCGTTTATCGGCGTCTTGTCGTAATTGTTGCCGTAAGCGACGAGCGGCCATCCGTAGTTGGCGCCACGTCCTATCAGGTTCACCTCGTCGCCACCGTTGGGGCCGTGCTCGGACTCCCAAAGCCGGCCGTCGACCGGGCTGATCGCCAGCGCTTGCGGATTACGATGGCCATAGCTCCAGATCTCAGCGCGGGGATGGTCCTCGAGCTGCTGGTCGCGGTCGAACGGATTGCCGGGTGCGGCCTTGCCGTCGGTCGAGATGCGCAGCACCTTGCCGAGGATCGAGTACAACGACTGCGCCTCGCCCCGTGTCGGATAGAAGAAGCGCTCGCCCAGGCTTACGAACAGGTAGCCTTCGGCATCGAAAACCAGCCGCGAGCCGTAATGGCCGGGTTCCTTGGCGCCTGTCGCGCGCAGAAGCGTCGTGACGTTCTCGAGCGTATACATCGGTGCCTGGTTGCCGCCCGACTTAGGCGGCTTCAGCCGGGCTTTTGCAACGACAAGCCCGCTATCCTCTTCGCCGCGTGGCTCGACATAGGTGAAGTAGATCATCCGGTTCTGCGCGAAGGCAGGGTCGGTTACGACATCCAGCAAGCCGCCATCGCCCTTGAAGACTACAGCCGGAATGCCCTGTACACCTGCAACGGGCGTGCCGCTTGCCATATCGAGGACGCGCATCGACCCGGGCTTTTCTGTAATGAGCATCCGGCCGTCGCCGATGAAGGCCAACCCCCACGGGTGGTTCAGATTGTGCGCCTTGACCTCGACGGCAATTGGCGTGCGGGTGACGACCGCCGGGGCCCGTGCCTGGCCGGGAAAGGCGGGTCGTTGCGTCGGCACCGGTGCCTGATTCACGGCAAGCGGCTGACCTGGCGTGACTGGCCCGTCGGGCGCTCGCGCTCCCTCGGCAGGCAAGCCGACGCCATTCGTCAGCTGCGCCGCTGCAGGCGCCCCGCTTACAAGTGCAATAGCGGTTATAAGCGTCAGAGGCGATTTGGGCATTTATGCTTCCTTTTCACGAGGAAGCGATGCTCCCCGAAATATGATGATGAAGTCGGGCAACCGTGTCGGGTCGCGTCGTGCCGCAATCAGCCGCTCAGACCGGCGGTCTGGCCGCCATCGACGACCATCGCATGGCCGACCATGAAGCCCCCCGCGTCCGAACAGATGAAAAGGACGGCCGCAGCGATCTCCTCCGGCTTGCCCATCCGACCAATCGGCTCCTGCTCGACCATCTTCTGCTGACCTTCGGCTGTTCCGCCGGACACGCGGTCGGTAATCATCGGCGTCTCGATGATGCCGGGGCAGATGGCATTAACCCGGATGCCATCGGCGATATATTCCAGCGCAGCCGAGCGGCTCATGCCGATGACGCCATGCTTCACCGCGACATAGCCGGCTTGGCCCGGGATGCCGACGACGCCGGCACCCGACGACGTATTGACGATCGTGCCGCCCCCGCGCTGCTTCATAAGCGGAATCTGGTGCTTCATGCAAAGGAACACGCCCTTGAGGTCAATCGCTGTCAGGCGGTCGAAATCATCTTCGCTCAATTCGGCGAGCTTGATCTGTCCCTGCTCGATGCCGGCGTTGTTAAAGGCGATATCGACGCCCCCGAATTGTTCGACCGTCTGCGCCAGCGCGGCTTCGACATCAGCGTTCTTCGACACGTCGCAGCGGATCGCGAGCGCCTTTCCACCAGCCCCCTCGATTTCGTCGGCAACCGCGGTGGCCCCGCTTTCGGACACATCGACCACAGCAACGCTGGCGCCAGCCTTTGCAAACGCTCGCGCGGTAGCGCGACCGATGCCGTTCGCCGCGCCGGTCACGAATGCGACCTTGCCGGCGAAGGAGAAGTTGAATGAGGCTGTCATGGTTTGGGCTCCGTGCTGATCGGGCGATCGGCCCGATTATGGGATTAGAACGCGAACCCACCCTTGCGCTTCCGTGAGCAGTTATCATCGTAGCGTTGCAGAGGATTCAGCTACAAACTAGCGCCGTTGACCTGATTGACGCGTTAGTAGTCGTGAACACACATAGGAATTCACATGCCCCGGCCCCGGATCACCTGCCATATGGCAAGCAGCATTGACGGCCGCATCCTGCCGCAACGCTGGTCGCCCACGGGCGCCCACTCGCATGAGACCTACGATCGTCTCCACGAACGCCTTGGTGGTGGGTCGTGGATCGTGGGGCGGGCGACCGGGCAGGAGTTCGCCAAACGCGAAGCCTACCCGCAGGACACCACCGAACGCTTTCCGCGCACGGCGTGGCTGCCGAAGACGGATGCCACCGCTTACGCGATCGTGACCGACGCACACGGCAAGATCGCATGGGGTCGTGCTGACGTAGGGGGCGATCCCATCATTGTCCTGCTGACCGAACAGGTTTCAGACAGCCACCTCGCCGGCCTTCGCGGCGATGGCGTCGGTTATGTATTCGCAGGAACAGAGAGTTTCGACCTCGACGCCGCCATGTCCTTTCTGAAGGGCCAACTTCACATCGACCACCTTCTCCTCGAAGGGGGCGGCCACATTAATGGCGCCCTCCTTCGCGCCGGGATGGTAGATGAGATCAGCCTAATGATCGTCCCAGCGATCGACGGTGCCGGCGGCGCGCCGGCGACGTTCGACGGTCCGGACAGCGCAGAAGGTTTGCCTATCGAGCTGACCGCACTGGTGCTTGAGGAGCATGAGCTGCTGAACGGTGGCATTCTATGGCTGCGTTACCGGATCGAACGATCCACCCGCTCGGCATCTCGACGATGAGTTTCGCTCATCGCTCCATGAACGGACCGGCACATTGTTCACCATCTGCCTGCATCCTAGATTTGACCAGTTAGCGGGTCACCATCCGTTTCGGCGGTCCCGCAAGCGCATGGGCCGAACGCCCCCTTCCCCTCCGTGCCCCGGTCCGGGGCCGCATGATTTAACAGGAGAGCCTTTATGGCGAGCCTTACGGCCGCACCTGCGGCATCGATAGTCCCAGCCGGGACGGCAGAGAACACGACGCGCTGGGGCGCGGTCTATGCGATGGCGCTATGCAGCTTCGTGCTCGTCGCCTCCGAATTCATGCCGGTCAGCCTGCTTAGCCCTATCGCGCGCACTCTGTCGCTCACGGAAGGTCAGGCCGGACAGGCGATCGCCATTTCCGGTGTCTTCGCTGTCATCACCAGCCTGTCGCTATCGACTGTCCTGGGGCGGATTGATCGCCGGCTCGTGGTCTTGGCGCTGACGGCGCTGCTCGTCGTCTCGGGTGCGATCGTCGCCTTTGCATCGACCTATCTCGTCCTGATGGCCGGACGGGCGCTGCTCGGCGTGGCGATCGGCGGCTTCTGGTCGATGTCTGCATCGATCGCAATGCGACTGGTCCCGGAGGATCAGGTCGCCAAGGCGCTCGCCGTCATCAACGGCGGCAACGCGCTCGCAACTGTCATCGCGGCACCGCTCGGCAGCTTCATGGGCGGGCTGATCGGATGGCGTGGAGCCTTCTTCAGCGTGGTGCCGGCCGCGGTCGCCGCGATTGTCTGGCAGGCGGTGACGCTGCCGCGGCTGCCGATGGAGCAATCGCAGGGTGGTCGAGCAATGTTGGCGCTGCTGAAGCGCCCGCCGGTCGTGTTTGGCCTGGTGACCGTCGCTTTGCTCTTCGTCGGGCAATTCGCGCTCTTCACCTACCTGCGTCCCTTCCTCGAGCAGGTGACGCATGTCGGCGCCGCCATGCTGTCAGCCATGCTGCTGATCGTCGGCGTGGCCGGCTTCACCGGTACGGTGCTCATCGGCCGCGTCCTCGACAAGGGCCTCTTCCTAACCCTCGGCGTGCTGCCGACGATGATGGCGGTCGTCGCGGTGCTTCTTGCGCTGCTCGGCGGATCGACCCTGGCCACCGCCGCGCTGCTCGCGGTGTGGGGTTTCGCCGGAACCGCAGCACCGGTTGCCTGGTGGACGTGGCTGGCGCGCACCGTGCCCGACGAAGCAGAGGCCGGCGGCGGGCTAATGGTGGCGATCGTGCAGCTCGCCATCACGCTCGGCGCCACGGTGGGCGGCATGGTGTTTGATGCCGCCGGCCCCAACGTGGAGTTCCTGACAAGCGCGGGCCTGCTCGGCCTGGCCGCCGTGGCGGGTTTCACGATCGGCCGGCTCCCTTCCCTCCTGCCGCATCCGATCGCAGCGTGAGCCATTGATGAGGCAGGCGCTTCCTCTCCTGCGGTTCATTCGCGACTGTGCAGGGCGGGGAGAGCGCGCTGTACTGGTGACGCTGACCGGCGTGATCGGCGGCGCGGCACGCGCGCCCGGCCAGCATATGGCGGTGAGCGAGAGCGGCTCCGCGATCGGTTCCTTTTCGGGTGGTTGCGTCGAGGCTGCGGTCATTGCGGAGGCGCTCAATGCGCTGGCAGCGGGACAGGCCCGGCTCGTTCGCTTCGGTGCCGGCTCACGCTATATCGACATCCGTCTTCCCTGCGGCGGCGGGATCGACCTGCTTTTCACACCTGATCCCGATCAGCGACAGATCGACCGGGCGATCGGGCGCCTTGAGATGCGTCGTTCCGTCGCCATAGTCCTTTCGTCAACCGGCTCGCTCACCGTCCGCGAGGCGGCCGAAGAAGATTGTACCAGGTGGCTCGGTCCCGCCTTCCTCGCGCGCCACGACCCCGATCTGCGCCTCGTCGTGCTGGGACATGGGGCCGAGCCCATGGCCCTGATCGCGATCGCTCGAGCCTATGGCGCGCAAACGCTGCTTCTGACGCCCCAAACGTCGCTCCTTGAAGATGCGCGGCAACAGGGCGTCGATGTCGAACTCCTTCGGACCCTGGGACCATCGGAGAGCCTGACAGCCGACCCCTGGACTGCAGTGGTGACGCTCTTTCACGATCACGACTGGGAAACCGCTCTACTGATCCAGGCGCTACAGCAGCAACCCTTCTTCATTGGTGCGATGGGCAGCAGGAAGACCCACGAGGAACGCCGACGCCGCCTGTTGGACGCGCACGTCAAGCGGGACGTTGTCGAGTGCGTAACCGGTCCGGTTGGTTTGATCGCGGCGAGCCGCGACCCTCATACCTTAGCAATCTCGATCATGGCGCAGGTGGTGCAAGCCTTCGAAGCCTCGACCGATTGCCGACCGATCCAGCCCCGGCGGCCGATCCAGTGCGATGAGACACACTCATGGCAGCGATGAACGTAATGCTATGATCGATCGCGATGCCGAAGCGTTATACTTCCGGACGTCGTCGCCATAAATTCGTGAGATATCTGTGAAAATATCGACCAGTGAGGAAGAACGCGTCATGTCGGATAGGTCAGAAATTGAGATGTCGCGACGCGGCGTCCTGACTGCCGGCGCTGCGTCTGCTGTCATCGCGGCAACACCGATCTCGGCCGCGTCTTCTGCCCCCGTTCGGGCCGAACCGGCACAGAGCTCGCCTGTCCGGTTAAAGGTCAATGGGCAGCAGCGCGACCTGTCGCTTGATCCGCGCACCACGTTGCTCGATGCGCTCCGCGAGCACCTGCAGTTGACCGGCACGAAGAAGGGTTGCGATCACGGCCAGTGCGGGGCCTGCACCGTTATGGTCGATGGCGTTCGGATCAACTCCTGCCTCAGTCTGGCGGTCATGCACGACGGCGACGAGATCACCACGATCGAGGGGCTGGGCACGCCTGAGAAGCTCCATCCGATGCAGGCGGCCTTCATCAAACATGACGGCTATCAATGCGGCTATTGCACGCCAGGACAAATCTGTTCCGCCATAGCAGTGCTCGACGAGATCAAGCGCGGCGTTCCAAGCCACGCCCAATCTGACCTGACTATCAGACCGAGACCGACGAACGCCGAAATGCGCGAGCGGATGAGCGGCAACATCTGCCGCTGCGGCGCTTATTCGAACATCGCCGATGCCATGGCCGAAGTGGCGGGAGGACAGGCATGAAGGCGTTCACGTACGAGCGGGCCAAGGATGCCCGCGCCGCGGCCCAAGCTGTCGCCGAGCGCCCGGGCGCCAAGTTCATCGCTGGCGGCACTAACCTCCTAGATCTCATGAAGATCGAGGTGGAAACGCCCACCCATCTCGTCGATGTACAGGATCTCGGGCTCGACAGGATCGAGAAGACCCGTGACGGCGGCCTTCGCATCGGAGCCTTGGTCACCAACACCAATCTGGCGGCAGATGAACGCGTCCGCCGCGACTATGGCGTCCTCACCCGCGCAATTGTCGCGGGCGCGAGCGGCCAGCTCCGCAACAAGGCGTCTACCGCCGGCAATCTGCTTCAGCGGACCCGCTGCTCGTATTTTTACGACACCAACATGGCTTGCAACAAGCGCAAGCCAGGGTCCGGCTGCGCCGCCATCGGTGGCTACTCCCGCCAGCTTGGGCTGATCGGCGTCAGCAGCGCCTGCATTGCGACCTTCCCCGGCGACATGCCGGTGGCGATGCGCGTGCTCGACGCAGTAATCGAAACGGTGGACGCGAACGGGCAGCATCGCGCGATCCCGATCGCGGACTTTCACCGGCTCTGGGGCGATCATCCCGAGCAGGACACCGTGCTGCGCCCGGGCGAACTCATCACCGCGGTCACATTGCCAAGACCTCTCGGCGGCAAGCACTTCTACGAAAAAGTGCGCGACCGCGCATCCTATGCCTTTGCGTTGGTCTCAGTTGCGGCCGTGGTCCAGCCGGATGGCACCGGACGGGTGGCGTTTGGCGGTGTCGCGCCGCGTCCTTGGCGCGTCGAGGCAGCCGATGCGCTGCTCCCGCAGGGCGCAGTCGCGGTGACCGCGCGCGCCTTCCAGGGCGCCACGCCGACCAAAGACAACGCCTTCAAGCTGCCGCTCGCCACTCGCGCGCTCGCATCCATCCTTGCCGAAGCGAAAGCCTGATCCGATGAAGCTCGACACCCCCGCCGGCGCCAACCCGATCGACCGCATGACAGTCGTCGGAAAGGCGACTGACCGCATCGAAGGGCCGCTCAAGACCACGGGTCTCGCGCCCTACGCCTATGAGCATCACCGCGAGGTCGAGAACCCCGCCTACGGCTACGTTGTCGGTTCCGCGATCGGCAAGGGCCGGATCAATTCGATCGACACCGCGGACGCCAAAGCCGCCCCCGGCGTTCTTGCCGTCGTCACCGCCGCCGACCTCGGCCGGCTGGGCGTCGCGAAGATGGGCAAGGGCAAGTACAATACGGCCAAACTCCTCGGCGGACCCGCCGTCGATCATTATCACCAGGCGCTCGCCATCGTGGTGGCGGAGACGTTCGAGCAGGCGCGTGCGGCCGCCGGCCTTGTGCGGATCGACTATGCCCGCGGCAACGGCCGCTTCGATCTCGACGAAGCGCTCAAGACCGCGCCATTGACTAGCGGTTCGACTGATGAAGGCAGCGGCGCCCCGGCGGTCGACCGGGTCGGCATGTTCGAGCAGGCCTTCGCTGCAGCACCGGTCAAGCTCGACGCGGAATATACGACCCCCGATCACAGCCATGCGATGATGGAGCCGTTCGCCTCGATCGCGGCCTGGAACGGCGACGAGCTGACGGTGTGGACCTCCAACCAGATGATCGACTGGAGTCGAACGGATCTCGCTACGACGCTCGACATGCCGAAGGAGAAGATCCGCCTGTTGTCGCCCTATGTGGGCGGCGGTTTCGGCGGCAAGCTGTTCCTGCGCACGGATGCTGTGATGGCGGCGCTTGGGGCGAAAGCGGCCAACCGCCCCGTCAAGCTGGCGCTCACCCGGCCATTCATGGCCAACAACACCACCCATCGTCCAGCGACACGGCAGCGGATTCGCATCGGTGCGGCGAGCGACGGCACCATCACCGCGATCGCGCATGAAAGCGGTTCGGGCGATCAGCCGGGCGGCGGTCCCGAGACCGCCGTCAGCCAGACGAAACTGCTTTACGCCGGCGCAAATCGCCTGACGTCGATGCGCCTCGCAGTCCTGGATCTCCCCGAAGGCAATGCGATGCGCGCGCCTGGCGAGGCACCGGGCCTGATGGCGCTCGAAGTTGCGATGGATGAGATGGCCGAAAAGCTCGGGCTCGATCCTGTCGCCTTTCGCGTGAAGAACGACACGCAGGTGGACCCCGAAAAGCCCGAGCGGCGCTTTTCGCAGCGCCAACTCGTCCGCTGCCTCAATGAGGGCGCCGACCGCTTCGGCTGGTCCCGGCGCAACGCCACGCCGGGTCAGGTCCGCGACGGCAAGTGGCTGGTCGGCATGGGCGTTGCCGCGGCCTTTCGCAACAGCAGCGTTCTCTCCTCGGGTGCGCGCGTGCGGCTCGGTTCCGACGGCATCGTGACGGTTGAAACTGACATGACCGATATCGGCACAGGCAGCTATACCATCATTGGCCAGACGGCCGCCGAGATGATGGGTGTGCCACTCGACCGCGTCCGCGTGAAGCTTGGCGACTCCCGGTTTCCGGTATCGTCCGGCTCCGGCGGTCAGTTCGGCGCGGCGAGTTCGACCTCGGGCGTCTATGCCGCCTGCGTCTCCCTGCGCCAGACCATCGCCCAGCGTCTCGGCTTCAACTCGGCCGACGTCGTCTTCGAAGGCGGTAAGGTCCGTAGCGGAAATCGAACGGCCGACATTGCTGAGGCGGCGCGGGGCGGCGAGATCGTCGCGATGGACAAGGTCGAACCCGGCACGTTAGCGAAGACCTATCAGATCTCGACGTTCGGCGCGCATTTCGTCGAAGTCGGCGTCGATGCTTATACAGGTGTGACGCGTGTGCGTCGTATGCTGGCGGTCTGTGCGGCCGGCCGCATTCTCAATCCCAAGGCGGCGCGCAGCCAGGTCATCGGCGCCATGACCATGGGCGTCGGCGGGGCGCTGATGGAGGAACTCGCAGTCGACAAGAGGTTCGGGTTCTTCGTGAACCACGACCTGGCCGGCTACGAAGTCCCGGTCCATGCGGACATTCCCCATCAGGAGGTCGTCTTTCTTGATGAGGCGGACGACAAGGCCAATCCCATGAAAGCCAAGGGCATCGGCGAGCTAGGGCTGTGCGGCGTCGGAGCGGCCGTCGCGAACGCGGTCTACAATGCCACTGGAGTTCGCGTACGCGACTATCCGCTGACGCTCGACAAACACCTCGAGCGGCTGCCCGCGATCGCCTGACCATGCCGCCCGGCATTTGGCCGGTGCGGGACACAGCAATGACGGAGACCATGATGACCCCCGCCAAGACGGCTTTGCTGCTCATCGAGTATCAGAACGACTTCGTCAGCGAAGGCGGCGCGCAGCACGACGCCGTGTCGGCGGTGATGGCGGACACCAACATGCTCGCACATAGCCGGGCGCTCGCGGCCGAAGCCAGGCGTCGCGGCGTGGCGGTCATGCACGCCCCCATCACGTTTGCCGACGGTTATCCCGAAATCCCCACGGAGCCGTATGGCATCCTCGCCGGGATTGTGCAGGCGCAGGCCTTCCGGAAAGGCAGCTGGGGCGCCGAGATCGCTGCCGAGATGGCCCCCGAGGACGGCGACATCATCGTCGAGGGCAAGCGCGGCCTAGACTGCTTCGCCAGCACCAACATCGACTTCATCCTTCGGCAGCGCGGCATCACCGACCTCGCGATCGCCGGCTTCCTGACCAACTGCTGTGTCGAGTCCACCATGCGATCGGCCTATGAGCGCGGCTACGGTGTGGTCACGCTGACCGACTGCACCGCGACGCTCAGCGCCGCAGAACAGGAGGCGGCGGTCTCGAAGAACTTCCCTATGTTCTCCCGGCCCATGACGCACGATGCGTTCCTCGCCGCGTTGAACGACCACATGACGGCATGAGGTTCGATACTCCTGTCGGTTCGACGCCGATTGACCGGCAGACGGTTATCGGCCGAGCCCATCCGCGTGTGGAGGGGCCGCTCAAGGTCACGGGTACGGCTCGCTATGCAGCTGAGCATCACGAGGTCGCCGAGAACGTCGCTTATGGATACATCCTCGGAGCGGCGATTGCGCGAGGACAAATCGACCGTATCGACATAGCAACGGCCCTCGCCGCCCCCGGCGTCCGCGCAGTCGTGACGCATGAGAATGTGGGGCCGATCGGGATCGGCAAGTTCTACGTCCAGCGCGTTCTCGCCGGTCCCCGGGTCGATCATTATCATCAGGCAGTCGCTGTGGTCGTCGCCGATACGTTCGAGCAGGCACGGGCCGCTGCTGCGCTGATCCTTGTAGATTATTGCCGTGAGCAGGGTCGGTTCGACCTCGCTGGACAGAAGCCGCAGACCCCGATCGCACCGGACGAGCCGTCCGGTCCTGCCATCACATCCGTCGGCCGGTTCGAGCCCGCCTTCGCCGCAGCGCCGGTCACGGTCGACGAAACGTATACCGTGCCCGATCAGGCGCACGCTATGATGGAGCCGCATGCCACGATCGCGCGGTGGGACGGCGACAAGCTCACCTGCTGGACATCGATCCAGCAGATCAACTGGGGCGTGCGAGACCTCGGCCTCATAACGGGCACGCCCAAGGAAAACATTCGCCTGATCTCGTCCTTTATCGGCGGCGGGTTCGGCGGCAAAGGAACAACCCAGAGCGACCTTGCCCTGGCCGCGCTCGCGGCACGCGTAGCCGGGCGTCCCGTGAAACTTGCGCTGCAGCGTCCGCTGATGTTCAACAACACCATCCATCGGCCCAAGACCATCCAGCGTATCCGGCTCGGCGCCGGTCGCGATGGGCGTCTGCTCGCCATCGGGCACGATAGCTGGTCCGGGAATCTCCAGGGTGGCCGGACCGAGCCTACCACCCTGCCCACCAGGCTGCTCTATCGCGGCGAGAACCGCCTGCTTCGGCGCTATCTCGCGACGCTTGACCTCGCGGAAGGCAATGCCATGCGCGCGCCCGGCGAGGCGCCCGGTATGATGGCGCTTGAGATCGCCATGGACGAACTTGCCGAGAAGCTGGGCATGGATCCCGTGGAGCTGCGCATCGTCAACGATACCCAGGTCGATCCAGAAAAACCGGCACGACGCTTCTCGACGCGGCCGTTCGTCGAATGCCTGCGGACCGGTGCCGAGCGCTTCGGATGGGCGCGGCGTCCGACCCGGCCGGCGAGCCGTCGCGACGGCCGCTGGCTGATCGGCATGGGCATGGCGAGCGCCATCCGCGGCGCGCCCATCTCCAAGGCCGGCGCACGCGTGCTGCTCGGGCGCGACGGAACGATCACGGTCGAGACCGATATGACTGATATCGGCACCGGCAGCTACACTATCGTCGCGCAGACCGCGGCCGAGATGATGGGCGTGCCGCTCGACCGGGTCGTAGCACGTCTCGGTGATTCGACCTTCCCGGAGACGCCTGGGTCGGGCGGTCAGCAGGGTGCCGCCTCCGTCACCGCCGGCGTCTATGCCGCCTGCGCCATGCTCCGCGACCGGGTGACGCAGCGGCTGGGCTTCGATTCGACCGAGGTCACCTTCGCTGATAGTCGCGTCCACTCGGGAGGGCGGTCCGTCCCGCTCGCCGAGGCCGCGCGTGACGGCGAGATCGTCGTCGAGGACAGCATGGAATATGGCAACCTGAAGCAACGCTTCGCGCAGCAGACGGTCGGCGCGCACTTCGCGGAGGTAGCGGTCGACGCCTATACCGGCGCGGTCAGGGTGCGGCGGATGCTCGCGGTGTGCGCAGCAGGACGCATCCTCAACCCCACCACCGCGCGCAGCCAAGTAATCGGTGGCATGACGATGGGGATCGGTGCCGCACTGATGGAGGAGATGGCGGTCGACACTCGCTTCGGCTTTTTCGTCAACCACGATCTCGCAGGCTATGAAGTGCCGGTCCACGCCGACGTGCCCCATCTCGACGTCCACTTCATCGACGAGGTCGACGCGACCATGTCGCCGGTCAAGGCCAAGGGCGTCGGCGAGCTGGGCCTCTCGGGCGTTGCTCCAGCAATCGCCAATGCCGTCTACAACGCCACGGGAGTTCGCGTCCGCGAGTATCCGGTTACGCTCGACAAGCATCTCGAGAAGCTGCCGGGGATCGCGTAATGGCCGGTACAGTTCGGAACATGCTTGTGACCCTGGCGCTAGGCGTCGCTCACCCGGCACTTGCGGAAACCCAGCCTACCTCTTTCGCTTCCAGCGCGATGCCGATTCCGCCTGCCGAGCAAGCGCTGCCGACAATTGTCGCGGATCGCCCGATCGTCGTACCGGGCGCGGCGCTTGACCTGGAAGGGCCGGTCTATCTGCGCGACGGTACTCTCCTTTTCTCTGACGTGCAGGGCGGCCGGGTGCTTCGACTCGATCCTGCGGGGCAAATCAGCACAGTGACCCGCCTTGCCGGGCTGATGCCCGGTGGCATGGCCATCGGGCCTGATGGCCGCCTTTACGTCGCCGCCGCGACCGCGAGTGGCGGTGGTTCCGTCATCGCAATGGCGACCGATGGAACGCACCGGACGACAATCGTGCCCGAGCGGGCCGGCATTGCTGCCAACGACCTTGTGTTCGACGCCCATGGTGGCTTCTATCTCACCGACGCTCGCGGAACCGTGGGAGAGGCAAGCGGCGGCGTCTGGTATGTCGCGCCCCGTGCCGCGCCCGTGCCGGTCCTGCGGCACCTCGCTGTTGCCAACGGCATCGCCCTCAGTCCCGACGGCAAAAACCTCTGGGTCGGCGAGTTCGCGCTGGGCCGCCTCTATCGTATCGGGCTCAAGGACGCCACGACACCAGCGCCCTTCCAGGCTGTCACTGCGTACCACTTCACCGGTCCAGCGCCGGACTCGATGCGGGTCGACGCGCAAGGGCGCGTTTATGTCTGCCTCTACGGCCAAGGCCGCATCCTGATCTTTGCGCCGACAGGGCTGCCAATCGGCCAGATCGTGCTGCCCCGCCGCGATCAAGGCCGTAACCTCAATCTCACCAGCCTCGCAATCCGACCCGGAACCGGCGAGATCGCAGTCGTCGCCAGCGACGGTAAGCCAGGCGGAACGGCAAGCATCTTTCACGCGCGCATCCCCTAGAGGTCGTTTGACTCATGAGCAGCGCTCACCGCTTCATGAAAAGTAGAGCCACAACCCGGTCTCCTCGCTCGTTATGTCTGTCTTGAAACAGAATGGAGCGGGTTATGCCCCTCAGATTGGAGTTGATTTTTGCGCCTGAATGACAAAGAATACGTTCCGGCAGTTTTGAGGTCCTCACCCCAAGCTTTTGTTTTACAAGCCCAAGATGGGCAGCGCTCGCGCGTACGGTGGCTTTGTCCGTGCGCGGCGTGCATTGCCGCCGCTTACTTTCCTTCGAGCTGAATTTGAGCTCCGGTGCGCTTCTGACCTCCTCTGATTTCGCGCCTGCCCCAACGCAATGACGGCAGCGGTGTCGCCGATCAAGGCTCGTTGGATTGACGGCATGTGGGACATAGCCGACGGGCAACTTTCGAGCGTGGAATCAAAAGAGCCGCCCTCAGCATCAACCCTATCGGCCGCACTGGATCGCTGCCTCGTATTCATGACGGAAGACGAATCTTGACGCTCAACCGACTGGTAACCCAGAAGAAGATGAACTAGTCCCGGCGGGCTGCCGCAACTCTGTCGAGTAGACCCTGAAAAGACTGCTTAAGCGATTACGGGATCGTGACTACGATTTATCCGGCACGCTGAAAAAGGCTGATCATCGGCGACCTGTGCGCGGCACCTGCTTGAGTGGATCTCGTTCCGCGACCAGCCAGTGTCCACCACCTGCTATCAAAATTTCCCCGTTTGGCCCGAGCGCAAAGCGAGGCTCGGCCGCGAACAAAACCGTTACCGCAGTATCGATGGCTGCGCCCACGCCATCGCAGCGAGAAGGTCGGCGATCTTCGACCGCCGCGTTGATTGTCGAGCCGCTTTGGCGCCAGCCGCCAGAGATAACGTTACAGACAGGCCGGCTTTGCCATCGGGTCGCGTCGAACGCTAGCGGACGCCTGTCCCTCTGGTTGCGTGGCGTCAGGTATGTGCCATCGACCGACATAATCAAAAACCGCGCGCCGGACAGCGACGGAGGTGGCCCATCGAATGGCGCACGCGATATTTCCACCTGCCGCACGATTTCCAGACGATGTCCTCCACCGGAAAAGGTCAATCGTCCCCTTTCGGTGGCGATTACGTCCGGCGCTGCGCGCATAACGGCGTCGAGGATCATCTCCTGTTTCTGCAACGGCGGCATGCAGCCGATCAGCGTCTGCGGACCGGGCATCGTGTAATATCGCGCGCGGCTGAGAAGCCCGATGCCCCCCAGCTCATTACAGCCAGCCGAGGCGCCATAGAGGGTTTGGGTGAAGGTAATTGTTGGCGTTTTGCCGCCACCGCCGTGACCGGCCACGGGCGGTTCGCCATCAAAAGACAAGATGCGCCAACTTCCTTCAATGACGGAAGAGTCGGCGGCAGACGACACCGCCGACTGCACCTTGGGTTGCTGCGATGCATTCGAGGCCGGCGCATCGTGTTCAGAGCCACAGGCGCACAGCATACACATCAATGAAACGATCAATATTCTGATCAATGTCAGCTTTTCCTAACCGTCGTCATCGGTCGACTTATCGCGCAACGGTCATATCACGCAAACAGGAGCAACGCCGCCTGTGGGCGTTGCTGAAATTGGTCATGCTAGCTTCCGTCTTTCTTCACGGACTAACGGTCACGCTGGCGATGCGATCGCTCGACCGACGGTGAGGACGTGATCCGGAGTTGTTAGGCGCCGATCCTGACTTATCGGGAGCCGACACGCCAAAATCTCACAGCGGTTGACCACTCGCACCCCTTGGGCCAAAGCGCGCCCCGGCGCGGATTCCCGCGTCGTTCCAGGAAGCGAGAACATGTCCAGCGACAGTTCCAGTAGGGCCGCTCGCCCCGAGGTCGTCCGCTAGTTCGCGCTGGCTGTCGTCCGCCGGGGTCGTGCGGACGAGAGGTGTTAAATGGTGAACGACCTGATCGCCGGCGTGGCCGCCGGCTTCCGGCCCGCAAAGCGCGGACTCTATCTCGCCGACTTTGTGGAGATGCTCCAGTCGCTGCCGCCTGCCGAGGCCGCGGCAAAGCTGCTCCACATGCCCGACGTCCGCGCCGTCGGCGTTCTCGACCGGCCTGAATTCGTGGCTGCGTCCGACGTGCTGGCCCTGCTCCCGCCGGCGCGGGCGGTCCGCCTCGTCTCGCAGATGGCCGAGGATCGGGCTGCCGACGTCCTCGCGGCGATGGATGAGGCGACCGCCGCGCCCATCCTCGCCGCGCTGTCGCCCGAAGTCCGTCGCTCGCTCGATAGCCTGCTCGCCTGGGCGTCCGACAGCGCCGGCGGCATGATGACGACGGAGTATGTCGCAGCTCCGTCCGACGCGACGGTCGGCGCCGTCCTCAATCACATCCGGACCGTCGAGCATAATCGCGAGACGGTCTATTCCATCTTCCTCATTGATGGGACGGGGCGGCTGGCGGCAACGATTTCGCTCCGGCGGCTGATCGCGGCCGACCCGGCGTCGCCGGCGATCGCCCTCGCCCGTGATCGCGATCCCATCACGGTGGCACCGGACACGGATCGCGAGATCATCGGCGATCTCATCCGTCGGCACGATCTGCTGGCGCTGCCCGTGGTGGATGCAGACGATCGCCCGCTCGGCATCGTGACCGTCGATGACGTGCTGGATGCGCTCGTCGCTGAGCATACGGAGGATGCGCAGAAATTCGGCGGCGTCGAGGCGCTGGACGGCCCCTATCTGCAGACGGGTTTCCTCGCCATGATCCGCAAGCGCGCAGGCTGGCTCAGCGTGCTCTTCCTGTCCGAGATGCTGACCGCGAGCGCCATGCAGCATTTCGAGACCGAGCTGGAGCGCGCGGTCGTGCTGACGCTCTTCATCCCGCTGATCATGAGCTCGGGCGGCAACAGCGGCAGCCAGGCGACGTCTCTCATCATCCGCGCGCTGGCGCTCGGCCAGGTTCGGCTGAAGGACTGGTGGCGCGTAGCCCTGCGTGAGATCCCCGCCGGTCTGGTGCTGGGCGGCATCCTTGGTGCGGTGGGATTGGCGCGGATCGCGCTGTGGCAGGGGCTTGGCTTCTACGACTACGGGCCCCACTGGGGCCTGATCGGCGCGACCGTCGCCACGGGCTTGGTGGGCATCGTGACCTTCGGTTCGCTTGCCGGATCGATGCTGCCGTTCTTGCTCCAGCGGATCGGCTTTGATCCCGCGAGCGCGTCGGCCCCCTTTGTCGCGACGCTCGTCGATGTCACCGGCCTCGTCATCTACTTCTCAATCGCGCTGGCCATTCTGTCCGGCACGCTGCTCTAGGAAACCGGCCGACGGCGCGGGTGTCTCCGCGCCGTCATCGGCATCCCCGAGAATCGCCTGTCATGCCAGGCTCCCGCACGGGGATCGATCATGCACTTCGCTCAAACCTTTCACCTCGATTCCTATCTCGACACGCTCGTCAGTTATGCCGTCGCCCTCCTGCTTGGAGCGATGATCGGGGCAGAGCGGCAGTATCGGCAGCGGACCGCGGGGCTGCGGACCAACGCCCTAGTGGCGCTCGGCGCATCAGCGTTCGCGGATCTGGCCCAGAAGCTCGCCGGCGACGTCGAGGCGATCCGAGTTATCTCCTACATCGTTTCGGGTATCGGCTTCCTCGGCGCCGGCGTCATCATGAAGAAGGGCATGAACGTCCGCGGTCTGAATACGGCCGCGACGCTCTGGTGCTCTGCCGCTGTGGGAGCGTGCGCGGGGACGGACATGGCGGCGGAGGCGACGACGCTCACAATTTTCGTAATCGCGGGCAACACGCTGCTTCGCCCGATCGTGAACGCGATCAACCGCATCCCGCTGGCCGGCTCCGGCCTGGAAGCGACCTATTCGGTCGTGGTGACCGCAGACCCTGCCATGGCCCCAGAAGTGCGGGACCTGCTCGTCGATCATCTCGAACTGATGCGATATCCGGTCGCCGATACGGAAATCCAAGAACGATCAAATGGACATGCTGAAATTCGTGCGAAGCTGATCAGCACGGCGGCGATCGACACGGATCTGGACTCCATCGCGGCGCATCTTGAAAAGACGCACAGCGTCCAGCATGCCAGCTGGGAAATACAAACGCATGATTAACAAAAAGTAAGCGTGAGTCCGCGCGATCGATCGAATTGAACCTTCCACGCGAAGGGTGATTGTCCCAGCGGATGATGGAGAGACGATGCTGGAAAATCGCCCCGACCTGGCCGTGCCGCCGCCGGAAGAGGCACTGCCGACTGTGTACGCATCGATCACGCCTGCACCGGCCTTGCGCGAAGATGAGCCCTATGCGCGGGACGAACTTCTGCATGAAATATTCGACGCCACGTGCCGCGCGCACCTCGCTCGCTGTGCCGTTCGCTTGATCGGCAACGATCCGGAGAACAACCGCAAGACGACGCTGACCTATTGGGAGTTGCGTGAGCGATCGGTGCGCTTCGCCCGGCAGTTGCGTGCGATGGGTGTGGAGCGGGGCGATCGGGTCGTACTCTGCCTATCGCGCAGCCTCGATCAGTATATGGCTATCCTTGGTACGCTTTGGGCCGGCGCTTGCTATGTCCCGGTCGACTGGACCTATCCGCAGGACCGCATCGATTTCATCGCGGAGGACAGCGGTGCGGTCCTGATTGTCACCGAGAGCGAGCGGGCGGCCGACATGCCGGGACGTACCCTGGTGGTCGATGCTGCACTGGGCGATCTCGCCGCGCATGAGGCGAGGGCGATCGACCGCACGGAAAGCGGTGCGGTCCCGGATGATTTGGCCTATATCATCTACACGTCCGGCACGACCGGGCGGCCCAAGGGCGTGGCGATCACGCATCGCAATGCCTGCCATCTCGTCCGTTCCGAATGCGCGATCCTGGCGCTGGAGCCTGAGGACAAGGTGTTCGGCGGTTTCAGCCTGGCGTTCGACATGTCGGTCGAGACGATGTGGAGCGCCTTCTTCGTCGGCGCCGAACTGCTCGTGGCGAACGAGGCGCTGGCCAAGGCCGGGCCGGACATCGCGATCGTGCTGGCGGCGGAGGGGGTGACGATCTGGCATGTCGTGCCGTCGCTGCTGACCCTGGTCGAGACCGACATGCCGACGCTGCGCCTGCTCAATCTGGGTGGCGAGGCCTGTCCGCCCGATCTGGTCAATCGCTGGGCGCGCCCGGGGCTGCGCATGCTCAACACCTACGGCCCCACCGAGACCACGGTGACGGCCACGTGGACCGAGCTGCAGCCCGGCCGCCGGGTGACGATCGGCCGGCCGTTGCCGGGCTATACTGCCTGGATCGTGGACGAAAAGCTCTGGCCGGTGCCGGCCGGCGCCGAGGGCGAACTGGTCATTGGCGGGCCGGGGGTCGGGGCTGGCTACGTCAACCTGCCGGACCTTACCGCTGAGAAGTTCGTGAAGACGCCGTTCGACGGGCCGGACGGTGCGCCTGCCCTGATCTATCGATCGGGCGATCTGGTCCGCCTCGATGCGGTGGGAGACATCGAGTTCATCGGCCGGATCGACACGCAGGTGAAGATCCGCGGTTTCCGGGTCGAATTGGCCGAGATCGAGGCGGTGATCGCCGACGATCCGTCTGTCGCACAGGCCGTCGTCCATCTTTTCAGGGATGAGGATGGCGCGGAATTTCTCGCGGCCTTCGTGGTCGCCCGCTCCGGTACTGCCATCGATCTGGATGCGGTCCGCGCGCGGGTGCGCGACCGGCTGCCTAATTATATGCGGCCAGCGGCCTATCAGGTGCTAGAGGCGCTACCGACACTACCGGCGTCCGGCAAGGTGGATCGCAAAGCCCTGCAGCGCCCCGTCGTCGCCCCGGCTGAGGAGCGCGAGACGGTCGCGCCCGCGACGCCGCTGGAGGAGCGACTCCACGCCATCTGGTCAGAGGCGTTCGCGCCGCAGAAGGTCTCGGTGCTGGACGATCTGTTCGAGGATCTGGGCGGTCATTCGCTGAAGGCGGCGCGGCTCGTCTCCGCCATTCGCCGCTTCCCGGGGCTGGCGGGCGTCTCGATTCAGGACGTTTATGCCGCGCCCACGATCCGCGGGCTCGCCGCCCGGCTGGCTGACCGGATCGTACCGGACAAGGTGGCCGGACAACCCTTTCATTGCATCGCGGCATGGAAGCGCTGGCTGTGCTGGATCGCGCAGACCATCGCGCTGTTGCCGATCTATTCGGTGGCCGGGCTGCAATGGTTCTTCCCGTACGTCGCCTACATTCATCTGGCCGGCGACATGAACCGGGTGAGCGCATTGCTGCTGAGCGGGCTGAGCTTCATCCTGATCCCGCCGCTGGCGATGGCGGCCTCGATCGTCGTCAAATGGGTAGTGATCGGGCGCTTCCGGCGCGGCGTTTATCCGCTGTGGGGCGCCTACTATTTCCGCTGGTGGTTCGTGCGGCGCTTCTCCGAGGTGATCGCCACGCCCTATCTGGCCGGTACGCCGATGATCCGGACCTACTACCGGCTCCTCGGCGCCAGAGTGGGCCAGCGCGCCTTCATCGGCCGGGGCAATATCGACGCGGCTGATCTGGTAACGATCGGCGATGACGCCGTGATCAGCGACTATGCGATGCTGGCGACCAGTTCGGTCGAGCGGGGCCTGCTGCATCTGGGGACGGCGAGGATCGGCAACGGCGGTTTCGTCGGATCGATGGCTGTGGTCGGACGGGACGCGGTGATTGGCGAGGGCGCGGCGCTGGAAGATCTCTCCGCACTCCCGGCTGGCGTACATATTCCGGCAGGCGAGAGCTGGAGCGGATCGCCCGGGCGGCGCATCTCCGAAGGGCTACCGCAGCGGGCCGACGACACGGCCGGTCCCGTGAGGCGCGCGCTGATAGGCGTCGCGCTGACGATCGCGGCTCTGATCCTGCCGATCGTCTCGATCCTGCCGATTGCGCCCGGCTTGATCTCGATGATCGAGATCGACTGGAACAGCGACAATTACACCTATCTGCTGATCTCGCCGCTTCTGGCCATGACCTATGTAATCCTGATGTGCGTGCTGACCGTGCTCGCGAAGCGGCTTATTTTGGGCCCTGTCCATCCCGGGCGCTACTCGATCCACAGCTGGTTCTACGTCCGCTTCTGGTTCGTGCAGCAGATCAACGACCTCGCGCTACGGCTCCTCCATCCGATCTATGCGACGCTCTACGTGATCCCTTGGTATCGCGCGCTTGGCGTCCGGGTCGGGCGGCGGGCCGAGATCTCGACGGCGGCGGCGATCGTTCCCGACCTCGTCGATATCGGCCCGGAGAGCTTCATCGCCGATGCCGTGCTGTTCGGCGCGGCGCGGGTGGAGCCCGGCGCGATCGTGCTGGCCCATACGAAGATCGGGCGGCGGTCTTTCATCGGCAATTCGGCCCTGCTGCCGACCGGCGCCTCGATCGGCGACGGCGTGCTGATCGGCGTGCTGTCCAAGCCGCCCGAAGATGGCGGCGCCGAGAAGCCCGACGGCACCTGGTTCGGCTCGCCGCCCATTTCGCTGCCGGTGCGGCAGACGATCGGACTGTTCGACGAGGGCTCGCGCTTCAATCCCGGCAAGCGTCTGATCGCGACGCGCCTTTCGATCGAGGCGATCCGCGTGACGCTGTCGCTGGCCTTGTTCATCGCCTTTTTCAGCCTCCTCCTCTCGGCGGTGGGTGAGATCGATGAGCTGCGCTACGGCGGCTACAAGATCCTCTACACATTCCCATTCCTCTATGTCGGCTTCGCGCTGGCCTGCGGCCTGTCGGTCGTGCTGCTGAAATGGCTTGTGATGGGGCGCTATCGGGCGACCACCCAGCCGCTATGGAGTACCTTCGTCTGGCGGACGGAACTCATCACAGCGACCTACGAGAATCTGGCCGTGCCGAACCTGTTGGAGCCGCTGCGCGGAACACCCTGGCTGCCCGCCTATCTCAGACTCCTCGGCTGCAGGATCGGGCGGCGCTGCTACCTCGATACGACCGATGTGACCGAGCATGATCTAGTACGGATCGGCGACGATGTCGCGCTCAACGACTTCTCCGGTCTGCAGACGCACCTGTTCGAGGATCGGGTGATGAAGGTGAGTGGCGTGACCGTGGGCGACCGGGCGACGATCGGCTCCTACGCGATCGTCCTTTACGACGCCGAGATTGGCGAAGATGCGCAGTTGGGCGATCTGTCCGTCGTCATGAAGGGCGAGACGCTGCCGCCGGGGACATCGTGGGAAGGATCGCCGGCTGCGCTCACCCGGACAGGATGAGCACCCCGATCTGGCATACGGGTGATCTCGAGGGCCTGCGCATTGGGATCGGCTCGGCAGTTTGCTGGTATGTTCGGCTGGATACCATCGACGCCGAGCGGGCAGCGGCGCGCGCCGCACTGTCGGCAGCCGATCTCAGCGACTTTGCGGTCTTACCTCAGGCAGAAATGCGGAGCCTGAGGCGGCGATTGACCAAAGCGCTGCTTGCTCAAGTGGCCAGCACGCATCCGGATCGTATTACCATAAGGCGGTGTCAAACCGGAGCCTTGCGCGTGGAAGCACCCGGAGGCTGGTACGTCAGCGTGGCAGGGCAATGGCCGCACTGTCTTATCGGGCTGGCAACAGGCCCGATCGGCGTGGATGTCGAACCAATCGATGCAGAGCCGCCGCCGTCGGATGTCTTCACACGCCGTGAGCAGAGCGATCTCTTCGGTGCATCCCGGGTCGCTTTGATCCGGCGCTGGCTCGCCAAGGAAGCGCACGCCAAGGCTGTCGGGATGGCTTCGCAGATCGATCCCGTGGAGATAAATACTCTCGAAGTGGCCGATGGCCTGATCGCAACGTCAGCTGCCGGGCAAACGACGTGCCGGATACATTTAGTCGATGGGGCAGTCTTGTCTTTGGCACTCTCCTTCGCGCCCACTGTAGTACTGTAAGCACGGCTGGTAGTGGCCGGTCCATTTCTTACGGCGGCGATAATTGACTTGAACCGTCCATTCCGGTTTTCCCGCACCCTAACCGTAGCTCTCGTTTGAATGGCAGCTTTTGTCGTATAGTCTGTATTGAGCCTAGGACCACTTTTGGTCGTTAGTCGCCCTTCCCGCTCCTGTCCGCGAGGACCCATAATCGGTCGGCCAGGCCGCCTTCCTCGCTTCCCAACTTCCGACATTCGTTCATCCTGCCTACTCAACCGACCGCGACGGCGGAAAATGGGACATTGCTGCCGTTCGCCAGCGGCGTGTCGAACGGCGGCTTTTGTCAGAAGCCGATGTTCAACGTTCGCTCGACCGGTGTCTCGGAACGTCAGTAGCGGGGCCGCCTGCAGACTGGCGGGTTCCAGCTACGACCCTAGCTATAGCGGACGTTAGAACTGTAGTGACCCCCGGTGTAGCAAGATGCATTATCTGTATTTACACTCGGCCAGCTGTGACTTTGACTGGATTCCGCAGCTCGACGGGCCTTACTACTGCGCCACAAGCGGCCAACGTGACTACAATACTACGCAAAGGGTGAAGTCAGCTATTTAGCTCCGCATATGCTCAGTGAACCCCCTGTCGGCGGTCAGTGGCAGCGTGAAATGCTTGGAGGCCTTCGCCGCCACAAGCGGAGCGATGGTCGGCGATGTCAGGATCGCGAAGGCGAAATCAGCCGCTTCGTGTCGGGTGGAGAGCCCCGAGATCGCGATGGTCTGGATGCACGACCCGAGCAGGTCGAGCACGAATTGGCATTCCGCCTCCCCTCCGAGCCCGAGGCTCGCAAAGGTCGCGCCCTGGTGAACGATGCTGTTGCGCACCGCATAGTGGCGATCGAAGTCGTCTAGGATCTTGGCGAAATGGCCGGGTTTGCCACCACAGGCGAAGGCGCTGATCCATAAACGATGGCGATCGCCGCGCAGCCTGTCGGGTTCGCATAGCGCGTCGATCGCATAGACGAGGTGGAGGAAGGAGGCTTCTAGCTCGACGAGATAGAATGCGCGGTTGAGGGCGCGAAGGGCGCTACTGAGCGCGAGCGTGATGTCGTCCGTGTCGTCATTGTCGACGATCATCGCGGCGAGCGGCTCGGCCCATGACAATTCGCTGCGATCGACGTCCAGGCCAAGCCAGTTGTTGTGAACCCGCAGGACGTAGGGCTTGCCCGCGAACAGTCGCGCCGCATGCGCGGGCTCGTCCGGCACCAGATAGGCAAGCGCGAATTCACCAACCCAGCCGGGTTTGGCCGGCAGATATTCAAGCCGGCGATAGCTGCAGCGATCGTAGCGGATCGGGTCGAGAGCGTGGTCGGCATCCTCCATGAGACGCCGAAGCAGCGCGGATTGCCCGTCGAAGCCGGACTCGGCCTCGTAGATCAGCGACATCGGTATTGTGATGCGACGCTCGATCAGCGGCCGCCCGAGCAGTTCGGTCGTGCCGCTCGCCTTATCATCCGGCGCCCAGTCGGGATTTACGTCCGCCCCCGGCACGTCGCACAATTCGCTCCAGGCATGATCGGCGAGGCGAATATATTCGCCGTCGACCGGTGCGTGGAAGCGCGTGTCACCCAGCCTGAAGGAAGCTTCCAGGCGCAGGCCTTCTACCGGGACGAGATAGGTACATGCGACGAGCCGGCTTGCGGCCAGCCGCGCGAGCGCCTTTCCCGCCGTCTCGCAAGGATCGAGCACTTCGACGTCGAGGAAGTCGAAGGCCGCGCTGAGCGCCGCAAGGCCGCTGTCCTCCGCATACGGCGTGCCACCGTGCCATTGGAAGGCGACGCCATCGCCTTCCGGAAATGCGCTCGCCCAATACCCCTGAGCCCGCATTGCCTCGAGCGCAGCCGTCAATGCCGCGCTGTGCTCCGCGGGCAATGACCCCGGCCAGAGCAGATTGCCCAAGCGATCGGCTTGAGGGTGAATCAGAATGGCGCCGGTGCCGTGCCTAGTCGTCATGGTCACCTCATTTCAGGACGACACGACCTTGCCGAGGCCAACGCCGGCGCATCGCCCGACAGCCGGGCGGCCATCACGACGGCTGCCGTTCAAGCATCGTCATCGGCGATCCCGCTCACCGTGGCCATATCCGCCGACCCGCGAAAATAACCCGCAGGATCGAGCTCCGCCAAGGGGAAGAAGGTCTCGAGCGTTTCCGCATCGATTTCCGGAACCATGATCTTCTCGAAATCGAAGATCTCGCGACCGTTCAGGAAAAGGTTACCAAATGCCGCATTCGCCCAGCGAACCGCGATCTCCAGCGTCTTGAGATAGGGATAGATTTTGAAGAGCTGCGGCGTTCCACCGATAGGTCCTTTTAACACGGCCCTGCGATCGACGAACGCAGGATTTCGGAGCATTGCGGCCAATGCCAAGAATGGCTCCATGTCGAACTGGGTGCTCGTGTCGTAATCGATCAGGGTGCCAAGCGTGTCGAAATAGTGATTGCCGATATCGCCGATGAAAGCGAACTGGCCGGCCTTCTTCTGCAGGCTGTGGCTCCTGGTCTTCGGGAAGCTGGATGAAGCCGCGACATATCTCTTCGGGCCGCCGTCATAGACGATCTTATTGATGATGGGCCGCTGCAGCTTCCACGAAAAGACCGCGATGATGAACGATGTTTCAATGAGCTCCGTCCTCAGATCCACGGGGTCGATGTAGGATTCGAGGAATTTGTCGGCGAGCTCGGCGAGCCGCCGGGAGAGCTGCGTGCCATCGAGGGCGCGATCGAGATTCTTCGTGTAGTGGCTCACATAAGAGATGAACTGATTGATGATCGGATAAGCGATTAGCGTGCTTCCGCAGAAGCCCACAGCCGCATCGCCTCGCGGGAGCGGAAAGATTTTCTGGCAGACATCGATGTTGCCCCCACCGGTAAGCCGGCTGTCGGAACACAAAACGATCTCGGAATAGCGCTCCAGCTTGCGTTCCCAGGCGAGGGTGATCGTCTTTCGTGGGAGGGATGGACAACAGGCAAGTTTGTGTCTTCCCGCGCTCCGCCGGGAAGACAGAACATCGGATGGCCCACTAGATCGTCAACTATGTCGGTAACGGCGTTCAAAATCGATAGCTGCTCGCTCCAATGCGGATCGCACCATGGAGGCTTCTCTTGAAATTACCATGCAGTAAGCCGCAGGGTCAGAATGACCAAGCCACTAGCCGGTTTCAGTGGCGATAAAGTTCAGCGCGAAGGACCGCCGGTAAGGATCTTAGCGGCGCTTCGGCTTCCGCCGTAGCGTCATTCTAGGTTTCACTAGGTCCAAAGGGGTCGGGATGATCCTCGAACGGCCATAGCGTCGGAAAACCATCGCGAAGCTCGATGGCCGCAGCAGCAGCCTGGCCGAGCAGAAAGCGGGGTTCCGGACCATAACCGGCGGACACGCCGTAGCGACATGCGACGTCGAGCCAGGCAGCGGCGCAGCGTGCCAAATAGGCCGCTGCAATCAAGAAGCCGTGCCGTTCGACCGGATCCTTATGCCTTGCCAGCGCTCGTGCCCTTTTCGCAGGTGGCGCGCCCATGAAGTCGCGCAGCTCCGTGCCCTGATCCTCGAGGATGGCGTGGATCCCGGCGGCGCCGAGCACGACACCCGAACGCCACAGCGCGTCCGCGCCTTCGGCCCGGAGCCGTTCGACATACCAGGCTATCTCGCGCCACGCGGCGTCCACGTATCGATCAAGATCCATGGTTGCACCTCAGCTTGACGCGACGGCGCGGCCACGAGCGGCCGCCGCATCCTCGGCCGCGAGCTGCTTGATCGTCGATATCGCGCGCAGGAGATAGTCGGCTGCAAGGATCGCGTTGATGCTGCTTTGCGGGGAAGAATAGGAAACGATTCCATGCAGTGAGGCATGCCGATTGGGCACAGGATCCGCGGATGCGATCCCGACGGCCGCTTCATCCTTCATATGCATGTAGAGATGCTTGGTGAGCTTCTTATAGAAGCGCAGGCCGACGACACCGGTCGATGACATTTTGGCGGGGGTCAGACAGCCGATCGCTTCCATCAGCCGCTGCTGGCTCGCCATTTTGTCGAGCGCGCCGCCATGAATTTCCTTACGCGACACCCGCTCGATCTCGGGAAACAGCAGGCGCGGCGCGCAACGATGCAAGCCCGCGCCATGGGCGGCAACCGCTTCGGCAAAGGTTGCCTTTGCCTCGTCATCCAATGCGCTGGCGTCGATGTCGGCGCACAGCGCACGCGCGATATCGGGCCAGTGGATCGCATAATGTTGGTGGATCGCGGCATTGACCGCAGCGGGATCTTCCGGGTCGTCGGCGACGAGATCGAGCGGCGAATTGGCGTGTGGCAACCAGCCGAGCGCTTCGAGGCGGCCGCATTGCGCATCAATGACCTGAAGATGGCGCAAAGGCGCGCTCAACCCGGCGAAGGGCGCCATGATCTCGGCGTAGCGGTGGCGAAACTCTTCACCGATCTTGATCAAGGGCGCGATCGCCGTCTGCCAGCGCTGGATGGCTTCGGACAGCTCAGCGGCGGCGGGCATGGCGAGGACCGGCAGTTCAATGCGCGGGATTTGCGGAAGGTCCAGCGTGAGCGAGGGGAATGCCCCCTTGATCGACTCACCGTGATCCCACGCGTGGTTCAAGGCGTCGAAAATCGCGGGCGAGCCGCTGGTCCCTCGTTGATCGTTTTGATCCTCGACCGAATCTTTTGCCACTGCCCTCGTCCCTTACCTCGCCTCGATCCCGTCTGGGCAATTTGCTCGGCGCCGAAAAGCGAACCGGCTAACGTGTCGCAACGTCGCGGAAATTACCCAGCCTCAGCGATGATCGCCTGCGCGCGCATTCCAAGCTGGTTGTAGTTTATAATGCCCGGATCGTCGGTGATCACCGCGAAGCGGCTGACAACATGATGTCGAATTTTGTCTCGCGCGAGCGTTTCGGTCAACAGCCCCTCGCGACGGCGCTCTTTCCCGAGCGCACGTTTGTAGTAGCGCACCAGCCGCCGGTTATAGCGCGCGTAGAGCACGGGATCGCGCTCGACCCTGGCGAGATCGATCCAGTTGTTCTTGCACTGGAAGTTGTGAATTACCCGCCCGAGTGTGGCGACGACGTCGAATTCCTTGCGGTTAATCCGCTTGATGTCGGTGACCGTGAACCCGGCATTGGCGAGGCCACGCTTGACCATATCCTCGAAGATGAAGCCGGCATTGGTGAGGAAACTTCGCCGACTGCCGAGGTGGATGTTTTTGAACATGTTGGCGAAGCGCGAGAGCAGCACGACGTTGCTGATCAGTCGGTCCCCAAGCGCGAGAAACGGTGCATAATCGTTCGAACAATCGGCATAGCTGCCCGACGGACTGATCAGCAGCGCCTCCAGCTCGGGCGCCGGGATCGCATCCTGGCAGACGATCGCCGCGTCAAACAACGTCCGCGGTAGCTCGACATAATAGTCGTCGCGGCAGTGACGGGAGCACAGGATCAACAGCCGCTTGATCGCGCCATAAGCGGCGTCGCCCACCCCAAATTGCGCGAAGACCGCTTCAAGCAGCCGGACATTGTTGCGCAGCTCCGCGGCCGAGAAGACCAGACGCAGATCCTGCGGTTCGCGCCGCGCCGCGCCGATCTGCTCGCCGCGATGGTCGATCATATCCATGATCGAGACACGCTCGGGTTCGAGGAACATCGTGCCAAGCGGGTTGAAGGCCTGGCTCGCCATTGCCCCGACCCCATCCAGTTCGAGCGCGAAATCGGGCAGGCAAAGCAGCTGGATTTTCTTCCAGCTCCATCCGGTCACGCCATCGCAGCAGTATTCGAGGAGCGGCAGCATCACACGCCAGGCCAGCTCGGGCGCGAGGGCTTGTGTGCCAGTGCAGGCCTTGGGCATAGCGTAGAGCAGCGAGACCATATGGCGCCGCCGCGACTGGAGAAAATCGATCCCCGCCGCGACGCAGTCTAGCACGAAGCCGCCCGCCATCGAATGACCGGATTCGCGCAGGCCGACCGAGGCGATGGTTAGCTGGATCATGGAAAGCATGAAGCGGCGGGCTACGGCCTCGCCGAGCAAAGGCTCGAGTAGATCGCGCGCGGCAATCGCGGGACTGGGGTCAGCCGCCAGCGCGTCGCCCAGTGGTAGCGACAGCAGCTGGTGTTCCAAGGCATCCGGGACCGCGAACTGCGGTATGTTGATGAACTCCTCGGCCGAACGAATAGCGGCATGCCAGGTCGCGATTGCGCCCGCCGCTTCGAACGGCGCGAGGTGCGCGATCACCGCGTCGCCGTGGTGCATGATCTCGCGCTCGATGATCGCCATTGCTGCGTCACCACGCAGTGTTTCGCGGCCGTTCATCGCTCGCCCATCCCGGTCGAGCGATTAGCCGGTGGAACATGTCTCGAACCGGGCGCCGCGGCCCGCCTGTCAGGCACCGGTCTCGACCCAGGGTTCGATAGCCATTTCAAACGCGCGCGTCGACGGGCGGGTCACGAAAATCTCGACTTCGGGATTGAGTCTCCGGGCGAGGTCGGCCAGCTCGGCCCGCCCCGCTGCGTCCATCCGATAGCCCAGGATCAGCCCGGTGAGCTCTTCGGCCCCAAAGGGAAGATCCTCATGCGCCGCATCGCGATCGCGCCCGAAGCCGAACTGGATGCGCCATTCGCGCTCATAGGCCCAGTCGATCGCCTTGGTATAGATCTGGGCGTCCGTGAGCGCCTTGGGATCCTGCAAACGACCGGTGATCATGCGAGCCAGTGTCGCGCTGTCCCCGAAGCGTGGCATGGCCCGGGCGTAGCGGACCGGTTTCGCCATCCCGAAAGCATTGTTGTCGCCTTCGCGGGTGAATCGCAGGACGGCGCCCTGATGCTGCTGACCATAGTGCGCCCACATCAACATATTGCCTGGCGTTTCGGTCAGGCAGAGCAATTTGGCGCGCTGAAGATGAAATTGAAGTTCGGCGTTCATTTCGACGATCGAGGCGGCGGCGGCAATCGACTCCTCAATGATCGGCGCGACCATCTCTGCGAATGCGGCACGAGTGAGATCGGGTTGCGTCGCCTTGTTGACCCGCTTCCACGCCTCGAACAACGCCTGCGGCGCCGGCACTGAATCGTCGCGCCAATCGGCCCAGAGTAGATCGATCGCCATGTCGCGCACGCTGTCTTGATGAAAGTCGAGATGGAGGTCAAAGCTCAAATCATAGGGATCGTTGAGCAACGGCGGCGTGGTCCAGCGCAGCCGGCCCGATCCGAGCACGATGCGCGCGGTCTCGAAGGACGTGTATTTGTAGAGGTGAGGATCGGCGTCCCGTTGGACCCGAGCTGGTTGCCGCCCCTGCAATATGGTCCGCAAGACCTGCCCGGAACGGAGCGCGGTGTGCGCCACTTCGTCGGCAACCGGCTCGATGGCTTCGAGGGCAACGAAGCTGGTCGCAAGCGAAGATTTGGCTGGCCGCCAAGGAACCGGCGGCCCCGAACGAATCCAGTGCGGTACGTCATGCGCGAAGACCGCCGTGTCGAGATAAAGCGCTGGCCCGGGAAGTCCGGCAGCGGTGCCTGCCGTTTCGGCCTCATAGGCCCGAGTGAAGGCAAAATTAGCTTGGAGCTGCGGAATGATATCGAAAACCCGCCGGACCTTGCGCGCGTCGGCGAGCGCCTCTTTGCGGTCGATCGTCCCGGCAACGAGCTGCTCGATGATCCCGGTCAGGGCTTTGTCCTGTGCGAGAATGCCGCGATTGCTGCCTTTGGCGCGCAACCCAACCGCGATCACACCGCGCAACCCGGGTCCGCCATTGGCCAGATCGATTTCGGTCGCTGCCTGGTAGAGCGCCCAGCAACGGGCGATGAAACGCCAAGCCTTGTCGCTGCGGCTCGGTTCGATGTTGCTGTAAGCCACAGCGCCATCGTTCATCACCAGGGTCGGGAATCCGCCGCTGCTATGTTCAGCGACGACCGCTTGGAAATCGCGCAGTCGGCGCAGCGGCGCCCTCGCATCCGGATGAGTCGGATCGAACCCGGCCTTGTCGATCTCGCCGCCGTACCCGAGCAGGTCGAGCCAGCAGGCGATCGCGATATAGGGCGGCGTCGGTGTGGTGGCCGTTGCACGCCCCAATTTCCTGCGCCCGGTTTCCATCGGTCAACCCCCGCCCAGAATATCGAGCGTTGCCTGATCCGACCCGCCAAACCAGCGCGTCAGCGCCGCCTCAAGCAACGGCCCGCCACCCGCCATTACGAACAGGGTCAGCGACGACCGCAGCTTCGGCGCATCGATGCTGCCGAACACCGCTTCGGCGGTGGTGCCGGTCAGATCCTGGAGTGCGGCAACACAGGCCTGCAGTCTTGCTCCAAGCATTGGATGCGCGAGATAAGCGCGCGCTTCGTCCAGTGAGCCGATCGCATAATGCTGTGCCATCGCCGACGAACCTAGCCCGGCGACCTGTGGAAAGGTGAACCACATCCAATGGCTGCGTTTCGCGCCGCAGCGGATTTCGGCGAGTGCCATGTCGTAGCTTCTTGCCTGTGCATCGATGAATCGCTGCAGTTCAAAAGGATCGTCCTGCTCCAAGATTCTGTTCATCGCCTGCGTGTCCCACTGCTGCCAGCAAATATTTATCGTGCCGCCAAAGCCTCAGATTCCCGAGCGAAGGCAGCCCCTGCCGCACCAAACAGGAACAGTTGCCCACAGCTCGCCTGCTTGACGCGAAAAGGACACGTTGGAACAAAGAGAGAGCAAATCAACCGACGCCCGAGCCTTGAATGGTGCCATGGCCTCCCATGCCGTCATTGCCGATCTGCGCGCGCGCATTACCGATAGCGCCGCGCGGTGCTTTCAGTTCAACACCAACTGCCTCGTGGCAAATGTATCTCGGGCTCGGCATTCGGCCGCCACTATCTTGGAGAAAGGCGGCTTTCAGGATGGGAGGCGGACTGCCGGGATGACCGCTGTTGGGGCGCTAAGCCGACCGGCCGGTTTGTGCTACCCAAATGGCGGGTTTCAGCGAAAGCCGACGTTCGCGTCACCGACGGTGCGGCATGGTCGTTGTCGACCTGTCCGCGGCGACGGCTGGCATTGACTGGCAAGGTGGCCGAGCAGCTCGGCGAAGCGGGTATGCAGCTTAAAGCTGCGCCCCCTGTTCGGTCCCCACTGCCGCCTGCGATCGAGAGCCGCTATAACGGATGTAATGGCGACTGATTTCGAATATGATCTTTCGGCGGCGCTTCCTGCCCTGAGAGACCGCGGCGGGCAGCAAGAATTGATTACCGCGATCGAGCGGGCTTTATGGGTGGCATCTGCCCATCAGGATCTGAGCGACGCTGGCGATGCACTCCAGCTACTCGGCTCGCTCACCAAGAGTGACGGCCATGGCGGGCTGACGGGAGCAGAGAGATCGACGGCAGTGGGTTGCCTGTTTGCTCAAGCTATAATCCTTTACGCGCGAGCGACTGAGACCAAGCCGATCGAGCGGGAACAGTGGTTCGGGCGCGAGAAGCTGAAGGGCGACGATCGCGGGCTTCATGCCGAGACGATGGAATTGCGCAATCATGCGCTGGCGCACTTCGGCAAGGCAGCCGAGATGGCCGACGGGTCACTGGTCAGCGAGGCGCTGGTGATGCGCAAGGCTAGCGAGGGTATTGGCATCACGTTCTATTCGGCTCGGGCGCAAAACCGCGCGCAGTTTGCGCGCCGTCTGATCGGTCTCGTCGAGCAGGTCCGGTCGCTCGCCTATGACGCCACCCAAGCGCGCTATGCGGCGCTTGGGACGGCGTTGGCCGCGGCATCAAAAGTTGACGCTGGCGTGCCTGCGCTCATGCGCGGGTTTCGCTTCGACCCTGACGCGTTTTGCACCGTGCCGGGCTGGATCGACGCGTTCAGAGGCAATGCCGACACAGGCGCGTTTACCAGCCATGGCGCAATCGAGAAGCCGAACGCGTGAGAGGCCTTGTCCCCGCCCCCCACCCTGTCCCATTGTGGAATTCGATGACGGTCCGCGATGGCTGCCGAGCTTGGTTTTCCAGCTCGGCGACCTCTTGCCCGTTGACGCAGGCGAGCAACTCAGGGACGCCGATCCTGAAAGCCCCGTCAGCGCACGGTTCGCGCTGTACCAGATTGCCGACAAGCGTCGCTTGTGGGAGGCCGCGCGTACCTGGCTGCTGGTACGCGACGTCTTCGCGTATCACGGCACCCGTATCAACGACGCGCAACGTCGCTCGATCGAGCGGGAGGGGCTGCGCCCGCTGATCGCCGTTGAACGGGTGGCGGCTATCGAGGCCTTTCTCGGCGAACATCCCCGGTGGCCCGAGATCGGTGGTCGCGTTGCCGAAGCGATCGAGTTCGTTTGCAGCCGGGCCGGCAATCGCGAAGGCATGGTCTACGGTCTGTTCTCGAGGAGTGGGCTCGTCCGTGGCTGCAACCACTACCTGGTCGAAGGATCGGAATTCGATCATCACGTCGCCAACTATCTGCTTAACGAGATCTGCCACGACGAGAACCGGCGTCGCGGACAGGGCACGTTGCTGCAGTTTCGGCTTACCGGCGAAGAGGCGATTGCCGCCGCCAATCCGCGCGGCGAGATCGGTGATGAGCCGAACCTGCTGGCCGAGCTGATCGGGGCGGTCGCATGGTGGCTTACCACCGGTGACGACGACACGGCCGCGCAGGAGGAAGGCTGCGGCCTGATGCGATACGATGCGATTTCGCCGGATCGGATCACGGCCTTCATTACCGTGCCTGACGAGGAACTCTGGCCTCATTACGACAATCGCGCGCATTGAGCGGCGCGGCTTTCAATCGGTGCGGTGGAGTGAGGCTAGTGACCTCGCTGACCGCACCTTTTATCGTCTGATGCATGATCGTTCGAGAATATGCATCCTGCGACGAGTGCGGGACCGTCCATGTGTTGCGGATCGGGATGGGCGCTGAGCCGGTCCAAGCCCATCATTTCGCGTGCCGGAACTGCGGCCAGGAGATGGGTATCCTGATCGAGGATAAGGTTGGCATGTCGTTCGGGCCGAACGCTACGCGGGCGGCGCCCGATGATGGGGGGTCGATCGTCAATCTCCACCCAAGCTTCGTGTTCACCAAGGAAGAGATTGGCAGTGCCGATGCGTTTCCCAGTATCGAACATGGCCGAAACCTTGTTGATGCCATGCTGGATGCAAGGGCGCGGGCAGGCCTGTCGCAAGAACTCCCACCCTTCTCGGTTGACGAGCCGCGACGAGCGCGGGTCATGGAGGAGTGGCCGCAACTCCGGGCGGCCTGGTCCCTTACTCGTAACGGTAAGCTCGATCTGGCCCAGAAGCGGATAGATGGGTTTGTCGACACCGCCGGGTACGAAGACCCGCCCAGCTCGATCCAAGATTGGATCTTCCAATTTATCGGAGACCTGACCCGCCCCTATTACGAGCGGCTGTGGGAAGGACTTTTCGACCAGGTCAGCGTCGCGGTCCAGAAAAAGGACTTTGAGCGCTTCGTTGCCTATTATGGCGCTGAACTGAGCGCCGCGCACGGGCGCCGCTACTTCGAGGTCTGCAAGGCCTACCTCGGCGCTTACTCCGAATTCTCACAGGTGCATCAGCTCGTGGCGTCGGCCATCACGGTTGATGATTCCCATGTCGCCGCGTCGTCCAATTTCGATCTTACGCGCATGTTCTACGGGAACGCGTTCGAGGCGTTCGGCGACAACGTGGAGCTGCTGACCGCGGTGAACAATCTGATCGAGGATCGCCCGTTCGACCAGCTGCGGTCGATCACCTTCGAGGCGTATCGGGCGACCGACAAAGCCGGTCGCACCAAGGCGTTTGCCGGCAATCCGGCGCTAGCGGCGGTCGCCGGCGAGTTCGACAATCAGCTGCGCAATGCCTCGCACCACGGCGGCATGACGTTCGATCGCGCGTCGGGGATGATCGAGTATCGCGCGGGCAAAGGCGGCCAGGGCGAGGTCGAGACGATCAGCTACGCCGCCTACCTCGCGCGCAGCTCCCGCCTGTTTATCCAGCTGATGCTGGTCTTTCGGCTAGAAATGCTGATCGCCAACAAGTTCGGCGCGCGGCTGCCGGTGTGAAATCGCCGCCGCCAAGCGGCATCCTTCCACCTTACCATGATGGCATTTTGAACAGGCGGCCGCTCTCGCCCTCGTCATGCAGAAGCAACACGATCTCATCGCCTTCGAAGAAGGGCTGGTCGACCGAACGTTTCGGTAGATCGGAATCGATCAGCGTGACGATCGATTGGATCCCCATGCCGGTGTAGCGCCGCAACACGGAGATCAGGACCTCCTTCTTGCGGTCGTCGAGCGACTCCAGCACGCCGTCATGATAGGCGAAGCGCGGGAACGCTTCGCACAGGTGCGCGCGGATCAGCGCGAGGTCGAAGGCGACGCAGAGCAGCTTGCGGTAGCTGTGGCCGCGATCGGCGCTCGTGGCGTTGCCAGCTTCGTCCAGCAGCTCGGCCTTGAACTCGAGATGGCCGGCACGGTTGACCGAGACATTGAGGAGCGCCTTGCTATCGATGACCTCTTCGACGATTTCGTTGAAGTAGAGCCGGATCGCGGAGAACAGGCTGTCGGCATTCGCGCTCTTCGCCTCGACATCGGCTTCGATCGCGCTTTGAAGATGGATTTTCTCTTCCTGTAGCGAGCGAATGTCGGTCCGCAGCTGTTGCAGACGATGGACAAAATCGCGCTGCCGCTGGAGGGACTGGATGTCGGCGCGCAGCGTCACTAACTCGCTGCTGAACCGCTTGTATTTGGCGAAGCTGTCGGTCTCGCTGAGAAAGGCAAGCATCTCGGCGCGGCGCTTGCCGAGCGCGGTGAGCTCGGCATTGACCGTCTTCAGCTCGACATCGATGTCCGCTCGCTCCTCTACGAGATAGCCCTGGCGCTCTTCGGTAATAGCCTTGTTGAAATCGATCAGCTGCTGGAAGTCGCGTTTGATCTGGCCGCCAAACAGGACGCCCGCCTCTTCGAACAGCTCAGCGGCCTCATCGGGATTGAAGAGGATCTGGTCGTCCTGCAGCGACGCGACGATCTTCTTGCGGTTGGCCATCAGCGAGTAGCGGCGCGCATTTAGCACCGCGATCCGCTCGTCGACCTTGTCCACCAGAAGCTTCGTCTCGGATTTGTCCTCGCTACGAAAATCGAAGCCGTCGAGCAGCGCCTGCTTCTTATCGACCTCCTGCGTCTTCAGGAGGAGGATGCCGTCGATCTTGCCGGCGTCCTCAATGTCCCCGCCGCCCAGCTCCTGCCGGATCGTCGCCGACTTGCTCTCCATTTCGGCAAGCGCCGCTTCCTTGGCGTAATGTTCACCGATGAGCGCGGCATCAAAGCCCAATATGTGGGCGAGAAACGGCTTCCAGTCGGCGTGCGAGTTGGCGAAGCGGCGCAGGTGGAACACGTCGCCGAAATCTTCCTGCGAGCGAAGGAAGTAGCCAAGCCCTTTGCGGTAGTGCCACGGTTTGAGCGCCCGCCAGTCGAGATAGCTGTCGAGCAGCTCGCGCGCCCGCTCGAACGGGACGTCAAGATGGTCCCAGTCGCGATCGGGGAGGTCAGAGAAATCCTGATGGCGTGCGACATGCTTCTTGAACGCGATCCGGCTATGCCCGGCAACGCTCCGACGCACCGTGACATAGGTGCCGTCGAGCAGCTCCACCTCAAGGAAAAATACGAACTCGCCAAACCGGTCCTCGTGCCGGAACAGGAAAAAGTTCTGATCCCGGCCGGCCAGGAAACCAAAGTCGAGCAACCGGCCGAGCGTCGTCTTGCCGAGATTATGCGTGTCCTGATCTTGGTTCTCCGGCAGCCGGATCTCCGCGAGGACCACATTAAGCTCAGGCGTGAATTCGACCGCGGCGAACCGGTCCGGCTGGTCGGTATAGAGCTTAGACGGCTTCATTCAGGCCAACATATTCGAACGAGTCCGTTTTCGGATGGTAGATCACCAAGCCCAGCAGGAACAGGAAGTTGAGCGAGGGCAGGAACAGCACGTCGCCGCCCGACACGCTCTTGCGAGCATAGGAAAGCAACGAGCTGTAGTCGGCCAGCCGCTTCGCTTTGAGCCGCTTCAACAGCAGTATCGCGACGTTGACGACCGTGCGGTCGGGATGAGCGTGCTTGCTAGGCCGCAGCATCGTCCGCCCCGAGGCCGATGTCGCAGTTCCAGTACATGTAGAAGACGACCGCGCGGGTCAGGCGCTTGTGCTGCCGCAGGACCGGATCGCGATCGAACAGCAGGTCGACGAGGTAGTTCATCACCGCGTCGAAATTCTGATACTCCTTGCGCTTCGCGATGATCTTGAGCTCAAACTCGTCGACTGCTGCCTCATAGGCTTTCAAAATATGCTGGTTCTCGGGTGCGGCGAGAAAGGCGCGGATCTGGGCGGTATCCTTCAGATAACGCCGGCGCTGCAGCGTCGCATATTCCGGGGTCATCTGGTTGAGGACGTTCTTCACCTCATAGGGTGTGCGCGCCTCGGGCGGCGCGTCGATCGTATCCTCGATCAGCGCACTATGCGCGGCGAACGCCTCGACCACTTCGGCCAGCTCATCAGGTGACACGATCAGCGGTGAGTCGACCGGATCGAGATTAGCGAGCTTCGCAGCTTCGGGAAACTGCTTCAGCCAAGACTCGAGTTGCTCGATGCCGCACAGATAGATCGAGCTTTCGGGCAGGCCGGCGGCTTCCGCGATATAGGTCGTGATCGTCTGCTCGGCATTGCCGGCAAGCCTTCGGTTTGAAAACAGCATGTAGTGATCGATTTGGCCGGCCTCACGCAGCTTTTTCACGCGCAGGACTTCTTCACCGATCACGGTCTTGTCGGACTTGGTGCTGTAGAATTCCGGCTCAGAAAAACTCTTATTGTAGCCGTTAGTGTGCTTCGCTTGAACGATGACGGTTCCCACCCACGGACCTGCAGTGCTCGGAAAAAGCTGGGCGGTGCCGACGAACTTCGCGTCTCGGCCGCCATCTGGGCCTTTGGCGAACCCTTTCACACCAACACCGAGCAGGTGACGGCAGAGAAGGACGATTAGCGATTCAAACTGATCGTCTCCCAGGTCTTCATAACGGTACATCATGCCGGCGCCCTCGGCGCCATGCTCCGGCGCGAGTGCGTTGGCGCACGACCATGATAACTCAGGCAGCTCATGGGCCGACCTTTTATCTGAAATTGCCCTTGCGCCAAGCACCGCTTGAAAGGGCGAGCCTCCCGAATGCCTCGCCGCTTCGTCTGGATCGGCGCGAGGCCGAAGCCGGTTGATCTCCAAGCACCGCTGGCACCGACGTCGTCGACCCTAGCGCTGCTGGTCGGAGCGAATGGTCGGCACGGGTCCGCCAAGAATGAGACCGTCCCGGGCAAGCGAAGGCCGCTCCCCGTCGGCGATATGATCATCCAGCGTGCGGTGAAGCGTAGCAAGGTCGACAGACAACCGCTCGTCCGAACGACCGCCGCCGTGCCGCTTCGCCTCCGCGAAAAGATTGAGCGCCCCGGCAAGTAGGACTGCGCCGACATCAGCACTGCCGCCTCGCACATTGCCGAGCTTCGCACACGGGTAGCAATATGAACATTTCGCACACGGGTAGCAACATCAGCATGGGGTAATCGCGGGAGCGAGACCTCAGGCTGTCACGAGATGGAGGCGGGTGGCTGTTCCCGACTAAGATGGAAGTACGGGCTCACGACCGGAAGCCGGGCCCAAGCATCTGATGGAGAACAGCCATGGACGAGTATATCGGGCTCGACGTTTCGCTGAAAGAGACGGCGGTATCAATTCGGCGCGCAGGCAAGCGCGTCTGGCGCGGCAAGTGTTCGTCGGACCCGCAACTGCTCGCGGCGCTGATCCGCAAGCATGCGCCTGCCGCCAAGCGGGTCGTGTTCGAGACCGGTCCGCTGTCGGTGTGGTTCTTCCACGCGTTGACCGCGGAGGGGATGCCGGCGATCTGCATCGATGCGCGTCATGCCAAAGCGGCACTCGACATGGCGGCGAACAAGACGGACGCCAACGATGCCGACGGTCTCGCCCATTTGGCGGAGGTTGGCTTCTACAAGGAAGTGCGGGTCAAAAGCTTCGATAGCATGCTCGCGCGCACCTTAGTGGCAGCGCGGACTCGACTGGTGCGGATCGGCACGGAGCTGTCGAACCAGATCAGAGGCCTGATGAAGACATTCGGCCTCATCGTTCCGGCTGTCATGGGCAGGAAGTTCGAGCGTCATGTGGAAGCGCTGCTGGCCGACAATGTCGACCTGGCCCGGATCATTCGACCGTTGCTCGAGGCTTGGCATGCCATCCGCCTTCGCGCCGCAGAGCTTGGACGCAAGCTGCCGGCTGATGCTCGACGCAGCGATGCCTGCCAGCTGCTCATGTCGATCCCCGGCGTCGGCGTCGTGACCGCCACCTCGTTTATCACCGCGATCAAGGACCCGTCCAGCTTCAAGCGCTCCCGATCAGTAGGTGCCTGGGTGGGGCTGACCACTCGGCGCTATCAGTCCGGCTAGATCAACTATGACGGTCACATCTCCCGGCGTGGCGACAGCCATCTGGCGGGCTGCTCTACGAAGCCGCTACCGTGCTTCTCACCCGCAGCCGGTCCGAATGCGATCTACGCAGATGGGGGCTGCAGCTCCGAGAGCGGCTCGGCTTCAAGCGCGCCGCCGTCGCCGTCGCCCGCAAGGGCGGCGCTACGGGCTCGCATTGTCATCGCAACTGGTTGTGGTGATCGCGGCCCGCCGCATGACAGTCAACGGCATCGTTCCGGCGAAGACGACGGCCGTGTCAATTAGGCCGATCTCAGACGAGAATGACAATCGCGTCGAGATTAGGATAGATATTCCCTTCGGCGCAAAGCTTCCTTCGCAGGAGAGCGGGTGAAAGCGCCGACGAGCGAGCAAAGATCGCGCCGGTATCGACGGGCAACATAACCGTTAGGACGAGGATTAGGCAGCTTCGTCCACGTCCTCGCCGCCTAACTGGATCGTCCGACCGATCACCGGAGGACATCATGCGCAAACCCCGAAACTATGATGACGACCTGAAGCTCAGCGATGCTGTTATCCGCCGTTAGATCGTTATCCCCTATCAAGTTATCTCGGAAAATTTCCCACACGTGATCGCCGAAGCCGGTCCGCAATGTCGCCCGGTCAGCCGCCTCAACCGTAACAAAAAGCGCTCCTGCGCTATCGCCCTGTCTGTTCTCATCCCCAGCAAACCCGCCCTTCATACTCCAATGGGCGCGTTGCTCGCCGCTCAGGCGTCCCAATGCTCGAACCTTTCGCAGCCGTTCCTGTCGGCCGGCTCCGCTGGCGTTGGCCCACGTCTGAAGTTGCCCCGATGGGAGATAGTTTTCGATACTGCGCCGTTGAAGCCGATGATGCGGCACACTGGCTGCGACGCAGGCGGCGACGGCCTGATTGGATTGTCCGCTCGGCGCGTTTGGTCTGAGTGCGTCGCTATCGAACAGCGCCCACATTCTGTGCCTAGTTGGAGCGTCCAGGTTGTTCACTCGCCTTGTCAGGCTCGTTATGCCTCCGGCGCTCTCGAAAAATAGACTGCCGGCTGCCTCCATTCGTTCGAAGAACGAGCGCTCTGCGGTAGACGCCACGGCAAGAATGAAACTGCGATCCGAGGTTCCATTTTCTAACAATGCCAAAAAAGGCTGCTGGACAAACGTTGCCGCGTCGCTGAGCGTTAGTCGTGGAGGAGTGGTGTTCCACACCGATTGTGGAATGGGCAAAACGAGTGCTGCGCGATCAGCCGGCTCGCGAGACTCAAGCGAGTAGGCGTCCGATAGCGCCAGTTCCCACTCTTCACGCTCTTGATGACCCAAACCTCCGAACCACCTGAGAAAACGCGCGTCTCGATCGTCAGAGATGAGAACTCTGTGACGGCCCTTTCAAAGCGGCCCACGCGATCACATGTAGATCCAGCGCATTTCCCACTCCGGAAAACAGCGCCGCATCAAGTTCAACTCGCATTGTTACTATCTGGTCGGCGAGCCAAGACGACCGCGCGGGCCATTTCGGCCCGCTCGTTGAACACCCCTGGTGGCCATGATCCCCCAGCCGGTCGTGCCTCGGAATCGAACCTTATTGGGGCTGTTTTGGCTGGTTGGTTAGCCTCTTTCTCCACCCAATAAACAAGCACGTCAGAAACTTTTAGCTGCTGATCAAGGATCGCCAGTTGAACGGCGAGCAAAAAGCTCTCCGAGTGCGTCTCGGCTAGGATTTGAGCCTTTCCGCTTGCGGCAACTCGGCAAAGTAGGCGCGCGAGGGCGGGTTCTGCCGCAGCATGTAGATGAAGCTCTGGGTGCTCCAACACCAGAATTGGATTGGGGCCTAGGAGATCACGCTCCGCAAGTAGGAGTAGGGCGATAATAGAAAGAACCTGGCCCATTCCTTCACCGGTATCCGCAAGTTCTATGAGAGAACCTGACGATTCGATGCAAAAGGAAAAGAGCTCTTCAGAAGCGAAAGCCCCCCTCCTGATCGCTAATCGGGACCCCATCGCCGTTTGATACCAATCGGCAAGTGCCGACATAATATCTGAGCCCGAAATGTCGTTCGCGTAAATCAGCTGGGTTATGCCAGTGCCATCTGGGGCTAGAGGTGCATCAGGTCGATAAGTCTCATGCCGAGGCGGCGTCGCGCGATTGGCTTGTAGCCAATAAGTGTTGCCCACCAACTTTGGTAGAATCTGGCTGCAGATCGCGGCCACGCTGATAGGGTCAGAGGCCTCTGACACTTGCGGCAATATCCCCGAGAAGGTCACTTCAACCTCTTCGACCCCAGCGCTAGTCTCTAGGAAATACGTTGTGAGCCGCTCGCGCAATGCCGCCCAGCGCAGACTTCCGATGAGTGTACCATCTTTAGCTATTCGAAGTGACTCGATCACCTGCGTATGTTGGTCGGCAAGATCGCGAACAACGAACTCAAACTCGTATCCTTCGCCCACCAAGGTAAATGACAAGGCGGAACTCGAACCGAAAGTTGATAGAAGATTCTGAAAGCTCATCCCGCGAAGGGCGGCTGCATTCATATTGATTGGGGAATTCCCAGATTACGTGATTGTATCACGCAAGGTCGGCAGCCAGCGCATGAGTGCGCTTTTCCCGGCACTGTTATATCCGAATAGAAGTGTTAGTGGCTGAACTTCCACGCTGACAGCGGTAAATGCCCGGTAGTTGTTCACTTGGAAATGATCGATGCCCATGTCCCTCCATAGCGGGCGGGCGGCCGCGTGACTAGCGATTGCGCCGCCCGCGCCTGATCGAGCCAATGCCACCCGTGTTTCGATGGGGCGCTGTCGGACGTACTCTATGTGAATGAACGGTTAGTTTTGGAGCGCCGCAACGGGCGCCTCAATGTCGTCTCCTGGGCCTGGGCAGCGTGAGTGCAGTCCGAAATCACGTTTCGCGTCTCTATGCGAAGATCGGTGTGAACCGACGCAGCGCAGCAGTGATCTGGGCACGGGAACGAGGAATTGGCGGTCGCGCCGGGGAGCCGCGTTGACCGGGGCTGGGCACGCGAGCCCACTCCTTCCTGAGCTTATCGGACGACAAGCTGTCGAGTGCCGCCAGCCGCTGATTCAGGCTCACCATCAGCCGACGATCCGGTAGCAGGTCGCGTCGTCGCGCTTGAACCGCTCGATGGCGTGTCCCTTCTTGCGCAGGCCGGTCAGCGCCGCACGCGTCGTGCGCGGGAGCCATCCCGTAGCGGCGATCAGATCCGCCAGCTTGGCGCCTTGCTCTCGGCCATGCAGCGCCAGCACTGCCGCCGACTTCGTGGCGCGCGGGGCCGACAGCGTTGCCTCGCCGACGCTTGCCGCCTCCGCCTCACCGCCATCCCCCACATCCACACCGATGGCGGTAAGGCCAGCGATGGTCGCGAACACCGCATCTTCGCCGCGTTGTTCGGCCAGGCCCGCTTTGATCAAGCTGGCGGTCGCCTTGGTGACGCGGGCGCCTTCGGTGATGCCCTCGAGCGGATAGAAGGCGAGATCATCACGTCGGGATGCGGTCGAAAGCAGAATCGTCTGGGTGTCGGAAAGCTTGGGCATATGGTGGTCCTCTGGTCGAGGAGAGCGGTACCGTCGCCGCTCCCACCAGCCTCAGCCCCGACGATCAAAGTCGTCGGAGCAGGCGGCTCGCTTACCAGCGAGTCGCATCAGTCTGTTCGCTCCGATCGACAGCGAAGTCGAGCGCGAACGACGGCTTCAGCACCACCGGTTCGAAAGGCGGCCGTATCCTCGCAATTGGGCCCTCTGCCGGCTGGCTCGCACCACGTCCTTGTTGTTCTTGAGTTGGGTGACCCAGTTGACGCCTTGGGGTGGCCACCACGCGAACAACCGGGTCGAGAACAGCCGCCTTCCCTTCCGACGACGCGAGCGCGCCATGCTTAGGTTCAGGCGAATGGCGAGCCTGCAGAAGTTCCCCTCTGCCCACGTCAACGTGCACAACCACTTCAATCTCGAACGCCACCTCGTCGATCGCCAAACCTGCAAGATTCGCCTCTCGGCCGCCTTGGCTGAGGGGCAAGACGGCACGACGCGCTGCTCAGGATCATCGTTCCCGGCCCTATGTTGGGCACTGTTGTCCCCTCACCCGCTGCTCCACCCGGTCCGCCAGCGAGGCGCGGATCGGCATGCCGAGTTTGATCTTCCGCCACGTGTTATAGCTCAGTCCGAACTGGTCGGTCAGGGCCTCGTCGGTCTGCGCATGGACGGCGGCGACCATAAGCGAAGCCACCGCCGGATCGAGGTAACGGCAGCCATTGGGGAGCGGCGCGCGCACGCGACCGGCGCCCTGCCGGCGAGGCTGTTGGTTGCGCTGGCTCATGCGCTTTCCCTATCGCTTTCGGGAATCACAAAGATCGCCCGGAAATCGTTGACATTGGTGCAGGTGGGGCCGGTGATCAGTAGATCATCGAGCGCCGCGAAGAAGCTCCCGCTGTCATGCCCTGCCAGATAATCCTGGGCACGGAGCCCTGACGCATCACCTCGGTCGAGTGTATCGGGCGCCACGATCGCTCCCGCGCCGCCACCGCTCGCCCCGTCCTCGCCGTCCGTATCGGCGGCGAGCGCCCAAAGCGTGGCGCGATCGCGCGCCGCCAGCGCCAGCGCTAGCGCGAATTCCGTATTCCGCCCGCCGCGTCCGGACCGCTGGCCGGCCAGCGTCACAGTCGTCTCGCCGCCCGACAGCAGCACGCGCGGCTTTCCCGAAGCGTTGACGGCAAGCGCCGCCATCTTCCGCGCAAGCTCGCTGCTTTCGCCTTCGAGATCGTCACCCAGCATCTCGACCTCGATGCCGGCGGCTCGCGCCACCGCGGCGGCGGCCTCCAGGCATGCGCGCGGCGTCGCGATCAAGCGCACGTCCGTCATCGCCGCGGCGGACGGCGGTCCGGGCGGCGCGACCAGCCGCGCATATGCCGCCGGGCTGATCGCGTCCTTCAGGCGATCGGCCAGTGCCGAAAGATCGCGCCCGGCATCGGGATCGGGAATCGTGGGACCGGAGGCGATCGCGGCGAGATCGTCGCCGGGAATGTCGCTGATCGTCAGCGTCACCACCCGCGCAGGGGCCGCCGCCGCCGCGAGCTTCCCACCCTTGATCGCCGAAAGCCGGCGCCTCACAGCATTCATCGCGCGGATGTCGAGCCCCGATGCGAGAAGCGCGCGATTGACGCGCTGCTTGTCCGCCAGCGTCAGCCCTTCGGCAGGCATCGCCATGACCGATGATCCGCCGCCGGAAATGAGCGCCAGCACGAGATCTTCGGGGGCGAGCCCCTGTACTAGATTCAGCATCTCGCGCGCGGCCGCCTCGCTGCTGGCATCCGGCACTGGGTGCGCCGCCTCGCGGATGCGGATGCGGGAAGCCGAACGGCCGTACCCGTAAGGTGTCACAACCGCGCCCGACAGATCGACGTCCGGCCAGGCCGCTTCCACCGCCACCGCCATCGATGCAGCAGCCTTACCCGCGCCGACGACAATGCATCGGCCGCCGGGCCTAGGCGGCAGATGAGGAGCAAGCACAGCGAGCGGATCAGCCGCGCGCACCGCAGCATCGAACATTGCGCGTAGCAGCGACCGTACCTCCCGATCCGTCCAGTACGCCGCCTGATCGATCGCCGCCGTCATCGGCGTGCTCCCGCAGGGTCGCCGCAGCGACGCGCCCATCCGGCCTGCTCCATCCCGCAAAAGCGCCCCATCGCCCTCTCCCGTCGTCCGGCGGATTCGCGCCCGCCTGTCACGGCAAAGAAGCACGAGTTGAACATTTTGGCTAGTCCTTATTACCAAAATTTGAAGTGACTAGATCGCATTGGGGGCGCCCGGTTCACCCTTGTATGCCTTGATATCCTCCTTCCTGCCTTATGCTCCTAAGTCGCACTACGCTGAGTTTCTACCTGATAAAATAATATGGATATCAAATATGACCAGTTGAAAGATTGGTCGAGCACCGATATCGTCGCGGCAGATGGGCGAACAATGCGCCCTTGAAAGGGGAGGATGATGTTTCATCAATTGGTCACGCCAGTTGCCGGGAATCTGGCAGCCTCCTTCCTGACGGCATCAGTGCCGATCGCGGTGGTGCTGGTTCTGCTCGGCATAGTCCGGCGGCCCGCTTGGCAGGCATCGATCGCGGGCACCGTCGTCGCATTCGTGCTCGCCGTGACGGTCTGGCAAATGCCGGCTGGACTAGCGATCAACAGCATCGCCGCGGGCGCGACGTTCGCCGCATGGCCCGTGATGTGGATTGTCCTCAACGCGTTACTCCTTTACAACATCTCGGTCGTATCGGGGCGTTTCGACGCGTTTCGCGCCTGGATGGTCCAGCATCTGCCGAACGACCGCCGCGTCGTGCTGGTCGTGATTGGCTTCTCCTTCGGCTGTCTACTGGAAGGCGTCGCCGGCTTCGGCGCGCCGATCGCGATCACCAGCGCGCTGCTCGTCGCGCTGGGCTTCAAGGCGATAGACGCGGTCGTCTTCACCCTGATGTTCAATACTGCTCCCGTCGCCTTCGGCGCGCTCGGTGCGCCCGTCACCACGCTCGGCGCGGTGACGCAGCTTCATGACGTGACGCTAGGAGCGATGATCGGACGCCAGCTTCCCTTCATTGCGCTGGCGCTGCCGTTCTACGTGATCGCCGTTTATGGCGGCGCGCGCGCGATCCGGGGCGTGTGGCCGGTGCTGCTCGTAGCGGGCGGCTCCTTCGCCTTCGTCCAGTTCTTGTCGTCCAACTATCTCGGATACGCCCTGACCGACGTGCTCTCGTCGCTCAGCTCGCTGATCCTGACGCTGATCTTTGTGAAGGTGTGGAAGGTCGCACCCGATCCTGAATATGCGCTGCGACCGGCAGGTGTAGCGCCAGCGCCGTCGATCGCGGGCGGGCGGACGTTGCCCGGCTGGCAAGGATGGCTCCCGTGGCTCGTGCTCTCGCTGACCGTGATCGTGTGGGTCCATCTTAAGATCAACACGATCGGCGAGTTGAAGGTCCAATGGCCAGGCCTGCACAATCAGATCTTCATCACGACCTACAATCAGCCCTACGCCGCGATCTGGAGCTTCCAGCCGCTGGCGACGGGATCCGCGATCCTCGTCGCGACGCTGATCACCTCGCTGCTCGTACGCGTCACCCCCGCGCAGTTCTTGACCGCCATACGCGAAACGCTTCGGCAGGTCCGCCTGCCACTGGCGACGACAATGATCATCGTCGGCCTGGCCTATCTCATGAATTATTCGGGCATCGCCTATACGCTCGGCGTCGGCATCGCCTCGGTCGGCATCTTCTTTCCGCTCGTCTCAGCCTTTCTCGGCTGGCTGGCCGTGTTCCTTTCGGGCAGCGATACCTCGGGCAACGCGCTGTTCGGCAATTTGCAGGTCGTGGCTGCCAACCAGCTTCAGTTGAGCCCGGTGCTAATGGCTGCGACGAACGCTTCGGGCGGTGTCCTTGGTAAAATGATTTCTCCGCAGAACATCTCCACCGGCACATCGACCACCGATCTGAAGGGCCAGGAAGGTGCGATCCTCGCACGCACCTTCAAACACAGCATCTTCCTCACGCTGGTGCTCGGCATCATCGTGATGCTCCAGCAGTTCGTATTCCCCTGGGTGATCCCGCGTTGATCGCCACGACGGCCCTACGCATCGCCGCCGCCTGCGGAGCGGCGATGCTGGCGGGATGCGCGACATTGCCGCCCGCCGATCGCGCCTATCTCGATGCCTATGACACGGCCGAGAAGGCGGGGCGCCCCTTCACCCCCGTCACCGATACGCACGCATCGCTGACCTTGCCCGGCGCCTATCGGGTGCAGGCCGCGCTGGTGAGGCGCCGCCTTGCCACCGGCGATCGGATCGCCGGCTACAAGGGGGGATTGATGTCGCAGGCGTCGCTCAAGGCGCGCGGCGTGGCGGAGCCGCTGTCGGCCGTCCTGTTCCGCTCGGGTCAGGTCGACAGCGGAACGCCAGTCTCGCTTTGCGGTTATCGCAAGGGTTCGTTCGAGATGAAGCTCGGCTTCATCTTCGGCCGTGCGCCGCGCCATCCGGCGCGCGATGCCGCGACGCTGATGCAAGCGGTCACGCGCGTCGTGCCTGTCGTGGACCTGCCGGATATCGGCTATCGCAATCCCGACGCCTATTCGGCCGTTGACATGATTGCCGCCAATGTTTCCGCCGCGCGCTATGTCGTTGGCAGGACGGGGCCGCCCGGCGTCCTCGATCTCGACGCGCTGGCCGTCGCGATGACGCGCGACGGCATGCCGATCACGAAAGGCTTCGGTCGGGAGTCGTTCGGCAGCCAACGGGAAAGCCTGCTCGCGGTCGTCCGCGCGATCGCGCGATCGGGACACCGGGTGAAGGCCGGCGATCTCGTCATCACCGGCAAGATCGGCGAGCGCGGCTGGCTTCCGCCGGGCGCCTATCTCGCAGATTATGGGCCGCTGGGCGTAGTGAGGTTCAGTGCCGAATCCTGCCCCGGCTGAACGATGACCGCTCGGAGCCGCGGCTGCCGGCGGTGCGACACAGTCGCGGGCGGAGCGCCAGACGAACGATCAGGCCGGAGCGACACTGCTCCGGGGCTTGCGTGACGCCACGAGATCGTTGCGCGCGAGCCGACGGATGGAGGCCTCCAGCCGCCGCTCGGCCTCATAGATGTCGCGCTGGGTCCGCATCGCGGTCGTCATGTGCAGCGATGCCGCGCGGCGCGCGCCATCAGCATCGCGCGCCATGATGGCGGTGTAGATCGCCTCGTGCTCGTGGAGCTGACTGTCCTTCTGCGTGCGATGCTCGTACAGATTCTTGCGGTTGAGATAGACGTTCGAGCGCAACATTCCCTCGATGCCGCGCATGAAATGCAGCATCATCAAGTTGTGGCTCGCTTCGTAGATCGAGAAGTGGAACTCCGCGTCCGTCTTGGCGATCGCATCCACATTTTGGTCTTCGTGCGCGGCGGCCATCGCCTCGAAACAGGCACGGATCGTTTCGCGGTCCACATCCGTCGCGCGATCGGCGGCAAAGGCGGCGGCCTCGGCCTCGACGACGGACCGCAGCTCGAGGCAGTCGAACCGCGCCTCGGGCACGTCCATTAGCATCACCAGAGGATCGCGCAGACTCCTGCCGATATCCTCGCTCACATAAGCCACGCCCTGCGCGTTGGTGGTCAGCAGGCCGAGCGCGATGAGCTTGTCGAGCGCCTCGCGCAATGACGGGCGCGAAACGTCCAGCTTGGCCGAAAGCTCGCGCTCCGAAAGCAGCCGCTCGCCCGGATGCAGCGAGCCTTCGAGGATCATCTGCTGCACATGTTCGGCGATGGCGTCGGCGAGCTTGGCCGGCCTGATCGAGTTGCTGTTTCCGGGCGGCGCCGTTCTGCGATCCATGGCCGGGATATAGCCACTCTTGCCGCTCCTCGGAAGAGAGCCGATCGCGTCGCGGCCCGTGTTCATGCCGGTAGCAGGACCGCCTCGAACGCACCGAGTGGGGGCAGATCATACCATGTCATGTCGCCTTCCTGCCGGCCGGCGAGCGCGGTGCCGCCGACGAGAGAGCGTGCCTGCCCGTTCGCCGCCCCGCGCACGCCGACGCGCAGCCCGGAAATCTGCGGCGGTACATCGTATCGGCCGTTGCGCTGCCCCGCATAGTTGACGACGTGGATCAGCGTGGCCCCATCGGCGGCGCGCGTCAGCTGCATGACCTCGACAGGTCCGTTCCCGGCGAGAGTCACGCGCTGGGGCGCTCCGTAGCGCACGATCAGCCCTGCAATGAGCTGCTGGTGCACGGGCAGTCCGTCGCGATAATAATTCCACTCGATCAGCCAGGGAATATGGACCGCATGCCCCTTGCCGAAGGGCATGAGTGAAACACCCGGGCTCTTGCGGATCGGAGCATTCGGGATCGCATAGCTGAACTCCGGCGGGCCGAAGCGTTGGTCGGGGGCGAAGGCCAGAAGGTTCGTCGCCTTCGGCTTGATCGGACCGCCGAAATAGATGCTGTCGAGCGGCACTCGCCCGACGAGCCCAAGATTACTCTTGGTGGCGAGCGGATCGAGCGACCAGCCCTCGCATTTTTCGGGTGTCCCGTAGCTTTCCAACGGAAAGCAGGCGAGCGGGATCGCCGACGCCGTGTTGCCCTTGGCATCGAAAGCGCCCGGCATGCCCGACAGGATCAGCAGGCCACCCGCCTCCACGAAAGCATCGAGCGCCTTTGCCTCGGCGGGGGAGAGCATCATGACGTTTGGCATCAGGATCACATCGAACAGCCCGGAAAGCTTCGTTGTGCCATCCGCAACCCGCGCGTCGCTCACCACCTGAAACGGAATGCGGGAATCGACGAGAGCGCTATAAGCCCCCTTGAAGGTCGTCGCCTGATAGGATCGGTAAGGCGTAAGCCCTGCCAGCCGATCGGTCGCCGCCGACTGATAGAGGCCGACGCGCGCGCTTTGCGTCATTCCGACATAATGCGCGCTGTTCGCCGCCTCCCATTTGTAAAGCTGCGAGAGCGGCGGGAGATAGGTCTGGTCGTCCTGATCGGCGAGCGAGCCCATCAGGTATAGATCCAGCTTCGCGCCCACGCCCAGCATCTGCGCAAAGCGGACCTGATGATAGGCGGCCGTCTCTGTCACCTGCCGCCAAGGATAATCGACATGCGCGGCCGACGTGGAAGACCATGGCTTGCCCGGCGCGCGCGCCATCGCGACGCGACACTGCTCGCCCGATTGATAGGCCCATTCGGGCGCGGGCCGATCGATGCGCCGCTGCACCTCACCACGCCCTACCACTTCCTGCCCGTCGAAGCGCGTAATCGGCGTGCCTGGAATGAGCGGCTTCGCGAAGGCGGAGATCTTGTCGGCGAGCGCCCCGGCCGTTCGCCCCTGAAATTCCAGATAGTCGCGCCAGGCCGGATCGGAGAAATTGTCTACCTTGGGGAGATCGCGGCCGTACATCTCGCGGAACACGCGCTTGCAATTGGCGCAGACGCAGATGCCGTGGTTGACGTTTGAATAGTCCGTCTGCGGATAGCCGGTCATGTTGAAGAACACGCCGTCCGCATCCTTGAAGCGCGTCAGCCCTTCCTCGAGGATCTTGAAGCCATAATCCTGTGCCCAGCCGCCATTGGGACACGCCTGATAGGTCCCCTCATATTCGCGCGGCTTGCCGGTGCGGTTAAGCATGAACCAGTCCGGATGCGCATCATAGACCGGCTTCATCGCCTTAGAGAGATCGAAGCGGCCGATATAAGCCAGGCCCTCGGCGTGCGCGGCGTCAATCATCCGCCGCGCGAAATCGCCCTTCAGGTACGGCGTCTTATACTGATATTCTAGGCTGGTCGGGTAAAAGGCGACGATCCCGCCAATGTTCGACACGATAACGTTGCCGCCGAATTCCCTGACCGCCTTCGCGATCTCACGCGGGTCTTCGCGCGCATCGATCTCGCGCAGATTGGTTTGGATGATCCGATAATCCTGCGTCCACCAGCGCTTGCGATCAAACCCGCTGGCACCGTTTGCGGCTTGCGCGACGGCGGCCGCAGCACCGCCCCCGATCGCCAGCCCCGTCAGCGTGAGCCCCTGCAGCACGGTGCGCCGCGTCGGCTGCCCGGATTGTCCGTCGTCGATCATCTCGTTCCCCTCTCACGCCGATATCGTTGGATGTGGCTCACACCGGCTCAGCTTTCCGGCGCGACCTTGTGATTGGCCAGCGCCTCCAGCGCACGAACCATCGCCGAATGGTCCCACTCCGCGCCGCCCTGCGCCGCACAGGCACTGAACAGCTGCTGGGCGGAGGCGGTGTTCGGCAGGGCCATCTGCAACGCCTTCGCGCTCGACAGAGCGAGGTTGAGGTCCTTTTGGTGCAACCCGATGCGGAAGCCCGGTGCGAAGGTCCGGTCAATCATCCGCTTTCCATGCACTTCCAGCACGCGCGAGGCGGCGAAGCCGCCCATCAGCGCTTCGCGTACTTTGACCGGATCGGCGCCCGCCTTGGACGCGAACAGCAAAGCCTCAGCGACCGCCTCGATATTCAGCGCAACGATGATCTGGTTGGCGACCTTCGCTACCTGCCCCGCACCGACATCGCCAACATGGGTGATGTTCTTGCCCATCAGTTCGAACAGCGGCCGGACTTTCACGAAGCTCTCCGCCGCGGCACCGCACATGATCGTCAGGCTGGCCGCCTTTGCGCCCACCTCCCCGCCGGAGACCGGCGCGTCGACATAATCGCCACCCAGCGCCTCGATCCGCCCGGCGAAGCCTTTTGTGGCGATCGGATCGATCGAACTCATGTCGATCACGCAGCCGCCCGGCTGCACACCCGCCGCAACGCCGTCCTCGCCGAACAACACGCGCTCCACGTCCGGCGTATCGGGCAGCATCAGGATCACGACGTCGGATCGCGCCGCCACTTCGCGCGCCGAGCAGCAAGCCATCGCGCCGCCTTGCATTAGCTCCGACGGCAGCGGCGAGCGGTGCTGCACCAGCAGCAGTTCGTGCCCGCCTGCCTGAAGATGGCCCGCCATGGGCCGCCCCATGATGCCGACGCCGATGAATCCGATCTTCATGTCATCTCCTCGATGTGGATCGTCAGAATTTGAAGCGCGCGCCGATGCCGACCACGCGTCCGCGCAGATCGTAGAATTGCGAGGATGCCGCCGCCGCGACCGTAATCGTATTGTTGGCGAGCAGCGGCGGATCGGTGTCGAACAGATTTTCGACCTTGGCATATATCTGGAGATTGTCCGTGACGTCGTAATTCACAGAGAGGTCAGTATAGAGGTAGGCCGGATAATGGTTCTTATCGAGATCAAGCACTCCGTAGCTATTGTCGTACTTGCCCGGCCCGATATAGTTGAAGAGCGCACGGAAATTGAGCGGCCCCTGCATATAGCTGAGCGTCGTCGAGGCGCGCCACTTCGGTGTCGCATAGGTGCCGGTGAGCTGCCCGGCCGTATTGACGTTGCCACCCGTGGTGGAGGTGATGAGTTTCGGCACATAGCTCGCCACCGTCCGCAGGCCGATCTCTCCAGGGCCGACCGGCACGCGATACTGAAGCTCCAGATCCACGCCACGCGTCTTCAGCGTCTGCGCGTTGAAAGCCGTGACGCGGACCAGGGAAATCGCGCCGGAAGCGTCCCGATCAATGCCCGCGCAGAAGGTCTGGTCGCCGCGTCCGCAGCGATCGACCACCTCCTGCGCCAGCGGCACGGTCAGCGCATCACGCAGCACGATATCGAAATAGTCGGCCGAAAGCTGAAGGCGAGGAATGAAGGAAGGCTGCAGCACCACGCCGAAGGTGAGGGTGTGCGCGACCTCGGGCTTCAGGTTCGGATTGCCGCCCGCGAGCGTGTTCACGTTGGTGGCGCGGTTGTTGAGATAATCGATCACGGCATTGCCCGCGCGCAGCGATGAGGCCGAAAAGAGATCGTCGATCTTGGGCGCGCGGAAATCCTTTGAATAGGTTCCGCGGAAGCGGATGTCGCGGATCACAGCCCAGTTCAGGCCAGCCTTCCACACGAACGTGGACCCGCTTGTGCTGTAATCGACGAAGCGCCCCGCCAGATCGAGGTCCAGCGTCTCAGCAATCACCGATTCCTTGGCGAGCGGAACGCCCAATTCGCCATAGATTTCGCGAACCGTCAGCTTACCGCGATAGGATCCGAACGTGCCCTGCCGCCAGCCGTTGATATCGGAAATCGGATCCGACTTGTTGTTGACCCGATCGTGGCGATATTCGACGCCGGTGGCCAGCTTGATCGGCCCCGCCCAGGTCGAGCCCAGATCGCCAGTGACGCCGGCGCTCCAATTGAGACTGCGCGAATAGGAACGCTGCATCGAGGTGCCGGTCACATATTTGACCACCTCGGGCGTCAGCGAATTGAGGCCGAAGACATTGGCTGGGACGCAGCCGTTGCCGGGCGCGCTCAGCGTCGAACGGCAGACCGGCTGCCCGTTCGGGCCCGTCACCGCATCCAGCGCCAGATTCCAATTGATGTTGTTGCGGTTGAAATCGCCGCGCTGCTCGGCCCGCGCCCAGCTGTACGCGGCGTCCGCATTCCACTTCCACTGGCCAAACAGCCCGCCGTTCAGCCCGCCGCCCACGCGATTATAATCGTTGGTCGTGGTGTTGTAGTTGATCCCCGTTTCGGGGTTAATGCGGCCGACACGGATCGTCTGGAGGTTGTTGGCGACCATCGCCGCCAAGATATTGGCCGGCAGGTAAGCGTAATCGCGGCGGATGGTGATGTCGCCGTTGTTGTAGTTCCAGTTGTTGGTCGCCTCGTTGCGCGAGTGTGTGCCGAGATAGTCGAGCCGGGCATGAATGTCGTCGGTTAGGTCGTAGGTGACGCGACTAAAGCCACTATACTGCTCGCGCCGCACGCCGATCAGCGCGAAATCGGGCTGCGGCATCAGCCCGTCACCACCCTGCATCCAGACGGCGCCCACGTTCGTGCCCTGCTGGAATAGGCTTTGTGCGCCGTTCTGCCCGAACTGAATATTGCGCAGCGCCCCGGCCGTGGTGATGACGCCGCCCAGAGTCATCGAAGAGAAGCGCGCATTGGGCACGATCAGCTGGCGAAACTGGCCGTTCGTCGGCGTGTAAGCCGCGTTGGGAACGAGCGTATAGCCTTGGCTGCCCCAGTCGCGCTGCCCCTGATAGGCGATGTTCGGCGTCTTCTGATACGATCCCGAGGCGATGAAGCGCCCGCGCCCGCCGCCGAAGCTTCCGCCATACAGCAGGCTCGCCGAATAGGTGGCGAGGTCGCCATGCGTCGACTGGCTGTACTGGGCGTCAATCTTGCCGCCATCCAGTGAATTGTTGAGGATGATGTTGACCACGCCGGTCACGGCGTCCGATCCATACACGGAGGATGCGCCCGCCGTCACGATCTCCATGCGCGAGATGAGCGGTGCCGGGATAACGTTAAGGTCGAAGCCGCCCACGGGACTCGAATCCATCATCCGCTGCCCGTCGAGCAGCACCAGCGTGCGCGTGGAGCCCAGCGAGCGCATGTTGAAATTGCTGACACCAATATTGCGCCCGCTGCCGACCGTCTGGTTCGGCCGCAGCGTAGGAATGTCGCGAAGCAGATCAATCGCGCTGGTCGGCGCCTTTTGCTCCAGCTGGGCGGACGAGATCGCCGTGATCGGCGTCGGCGTCTGGAAGGTGCTGCGCGCGATGCGGCTGCCCGTCACCACGATATCGGCGGCGGCTGCCTCGGTCGGCGCCGCAGGCTGGGCGATGGCTTCGGGCGCCGGCTGCGGCGGCGCCTCGGCCGCTTGTGCCCACAGCGGATCGCAAAGCACCATCATGCTGGCGCCAGCCAGCAGCATTTTCGTGCGGGACAGGTTACCCACTACCCCCTCCTCCAACTTATATCTATCATTTCCGGTCACACCGGGGTGCTTTTGGATATGTATTCTAACCAAAGATTGCAACGCGCAAATCTTCCGACCTAACCACTTTGTTTGGCGACCCCGAGCGCTGGGTCCGACGCTGCGAAAGTTCGCTACGCTGGACCATGGCGGCAATAGACAGGCCTACGCTGGCCCCGTCCAAAGACGAAGCCTGCCGCGATCCGTCATTCAGCCTTTTGCGAGAGGCTCAGAAACCGACCTTCACGCCAGCCGTTAAATAGGTGCCGATAATGTCGTAGATGCTACGCGCGGTCGGGATGTTGAGGCCCGGCACCGGGCTGATTAGGAACAGCCGCCCTTTCTGGTTGAATACGTTGTTCACCGTCACATACACCTGCATGCCCTTCGGCTGCGTCCCGCCGATGTCCACCGAAAGGTTGAGATCAGTATAATAGGTCGATTTCACCTTGTTGTTCACATATTGGAAGATGTCCGAGATGTGGAATGCACCAACATAGCGTTCCTGCACGCCCACCGAGACGCCGTGCAGCGCATAGCTCACGTTCATCGTGCCGCGCCATTTGGGCATGGGCAGCGGATAGAAGCCCTGGATAAAATCGGCATTGCCCGCATATTGCCGCTCGGGCAGCACGGTAGAATTCTGCTGGCGATAGCTGATCAGCCGCGTCGCGAGCAGGCGCGCCATGAACGCCCCGCCGGCAACCTCGCCGCGATAGCTGCCTTCCAGATCCAGCCCGCTCGTCTGCGTCCGGGCGAGGTTGAGATTCTGGAGCCGGATTTCGGTCGGGAAGTTCGCCGCCGTGCGGTTGTCGAAGCCGAACGGCCGGATCACCTGCGCGCAGAGCGGGCTCGTGCCGTTGCTCTGCTCGCAGAAATCGGCGAGCTGGATGTAGGTGAAGGGCTGCGAGATCGCGTCCTTGATCTTGATATTGTAGTAATCGACCGAGAAATTGAACCCGCGCAGGAAGCTCGGGCTGAGCACCGCGCCGATCGTATAGGTCGTCGCCACCTCCGGCTGCAGATCGCGATTGCCCGACGAGATCACGTTGACCGTCTGGCTGAGCCCGGTGTGGAGATCGGTGAGCGGGCTGGTCGTCTGCTGGCGGCCCGCGAACAGTTCGAACAGCGAAGGCGCGCGGATGTCGCGCGAGAGCGTGGCGCGCAGGCGGATGTCCGGGATCGGCTGATAGGTTGTGCCGACCTTCCAGGTCGTGACCGAGCCCGACGTGCTGTAGTCGGTCAGGCGCACCGCGCCGTTCAGGTCGAGCGATCCGATCGCCGAATCCTTGGCGAGCGGCACGTCGACCTCGCCGAACACTTCCTTCACGTTGTACGAGCCCTTGGCGAAGCCGACATTCACCGACTGGAACTGGTTGGTACTCGTCACGCCGCGCAGGCCGGTGAAGTCCACCGCGGTCGCCGGATTGCTGTTGCTGGTCTGGTTCAGCGTCTGGCGGCGATATTCGACACCGAACGCCACGCCGACCGGCCCCGCCCACAGCGAGAAGGGCTCGCCCGAGATCGAGAGCGCGCCGAGGTCCATCTTGTTGTCCGCGTTCCACGTCGAATAGCGCCGCACCCAGTTCTGCGCTTCGACCGACGAACTGCCAACGCCGATGATGTTGAGCGGCACGCAGCCCGGATACAGCGTGGGGTTGGTGACCGTCACGCGGCAGACGATCTGCCCGGCCCCGTTCCGCACCGCATCCACCGCCGCATAGAAACGCTGGTTGTCGATCCCAAGCGACTTGGTGCGGAACGACGACTTGCCGTGCGTATAGTAAGCATTCCAGTGGAAGCCAGCGATCTTACCTTCCAGCCCGGCATTGATCACCGTGTTGCGACTTTTCTGGCTCTGGTCGTTGAGCGACCATTCAGCGAAGGGCCGCCCGACGACGAAGCTCTGCGTCGAGCCCAGCGCCGCACGCACGCCGTCCGTCAGATAGGCATTGTCGCGGAACACCATCGCGCCCTGCCCGATCGTGCCGGGTGTGCCGTTCTTGTCCGCATTCGCGCCGGTATTGTAGCTGACCTCGGCGAACGCGGTCAGATCATCGGCCAGCTCATATTGCGCGCGGCCGAAGAGCTGGACCGTCTCCAGCGTCGGCACGCCGGTGCGGCTGACCGACGGATTCACGATGCCGTCGCCGCCCACGCCGTAGCCCGGCCGCCCGGCGAGCGTCGTGCCCTTGGTGAAGGGCGCGGTCTGGCCGTTGGGCAGGAATTGAAGTCCTGCAAGCGGCCCGTCGACGATATAACCGCCATAGGCCTGCGCATTGTTGTGGATGCCGCCGATATAATAATAGGGCGCCGCAGCCGTCCCCAGACCCGCGATCGTGAAGGCTGATTCCGTATTCTGGCCCGACGAGGTGAAGCGCGACGAGCGATCGGTCACGCCGTTCGCGTGATAGAATTCGGCGCTCCCGATCACGTGCAGCCGATCGTCCATCAGGCTGATCCCGCCGGCCGCGCCCGCCTTATACGATCCGTTGTCGCCGTAGGTGGAAAGGCCACCCTGCACGTTCAGCTTCAGGCCGGTGAACTTCTTGTTCATGATGAAATTGACGACGCCCGACACCGCATCCGATCCGTAGGCCGCGGACGCGCCGCCGGTGACGACCTCGACACGATCCACCAGCATCTGCGGTATCAGATTGGCGTCGGTCGCGCCGTTGCTGCTCGTCGGTGGCAGGCGCTTGCCGTCCTCCAGGATCAGCACGCGCTGCGGCCCCAGCGCGCGGATATCGAGATAATTGCCCGATCGCACCCGCGAAGCGCCCGTATCGGCCTGCGCGGCGGCGCTGATCGATCCCTGGAACTGCGGCAACTGGTTCAACGCGTCGGGCACGTTGCTGGGCGCGGTCTTGGTCAGCTGGTCGGTCGAGACGACCGTAACCGGTGTGGGCGCATTGTAGCCGGATCGGACGATGCGCGATCCGGTGACGACGATATCCTCGGCGGCGGCGGGCGTGGGTGCCTCGCTCTCGGCCGGCGTCGCGGTTGAGGACCCCACAGCCGGCGGCGTTTCCGCCTGCTGAGCCAAAGCCGGCGCGCTCAGCGCCAGCATCGATGCGCTGCCGAGGCAAAGCGCCGAGAGGGTAATCCGGTTCATGACATTCTCCCTGTTTTGTTTATTTGGTTCGTCGATGGGTAAGATCGGGCCGCGCCGCTTGCTCTTAGCTCCCTGCGAACATCGCGATCGCGCGGATCGGCACGCCTGTCGCCTCCGCGATCGGCGCTGCGCCCACGATCAGAAGCGCGCCGCTTGCCGGCACCGCGTCCAGATTGGTCAGCCCCTCGATGCCCCAGCGCCCGCTCCGCAGCCATTCCTGATGGACGGGGTAAGCCGGCCCGTTGGTCCCCTGGTCGATCGACATGGCATCCACCGCTATGCCCTTCACCTCGCGCTGCGCGATCAGGAATTTGCACGCCTCGGGCGAAAAGCCTGGGCTGCCGCGCCCGCTGCCCTTCGCCACCTCCTGCATCCGCGCGAGCGGATCGTAGCCGCTGTTGATCGCGATGCAGCCGCCCTTGGGCAGCGGCCCGTGCGCCTTTTCCCAGGCGAGGATGTCGTCGGGCGTCAGCCCCGCATCGGGATCAACCTTGGAGCGCGCGCGAAGGTCGATCATCACCAGCGGCACGATCAGGTCGCTCAGCGGGATCTCGCCGACGCTCTTGCCGTCGCTGGCGAAGTGGCGCGGCACATCGATATGCGTGCCCGTATGCTCGACGAGCATCAGCCGGTTGAGGTTCATACCCACTGCGAGACCCGATCCGATGATCGGGTCCATCGCGATGCGAGGCCGGGCGGGCATCCAATTGAAAGCGGTCGTCAGCGCGTGTGTCAGGTCAAGAAAGCGGAGCGTACGGCCCGCCAGCGTCGCGCTCGCGGTGCCGCCCCCGATAACTGCCGCGCCGGATGACTCCGCGATCACCGCGGCGGCCGTCGCCAGCATGGCCCCAGAAAGCAAGGCTCGGCGTCCCATTTCGCTGTCAGACATGCCGATGTATCCTCTCTTCCGCCCGCCATTGAGGCGAGTCGTATCATATGGTATAATAATCTTACCGGAAATAAGTGCGGTCAATCGGATTGTTGCGCTCGTGTAAACGTGCGTTTCGAACAGCCCGCCCGTATGCCGTGGGCGGGGTGAAGACGATTACAAAGCGGAGCGAACGGCCGCCGGTTCGTCTAGCCGTCCAGGCGCGCCTGGCCCTCAGTAGCCGCGATAGACGAAGCGCAGGCTCGCATCCCGGCCGTTCACGCCCTTGAATCGCGACGTGCGATCGGCGCCACGGCGCGAACCGCGTCTGCAGGTTAAGCTACCGGGAGACGCAGCACATGGATCATGTTTGTGGATCCCGGCATCCGGAACGGAACACCCGCCACCAGAACCACCCGATCTCCCGCCACAGCGATCCCGCTTTTCAGCGCAACCGCCGCCGCGCGGGTAGACATCTCCTCGAAGGAATTCACGTCTAGCGTATGTACGGCGTGGGATCCCCACAGGATGCCGAGCCTCCGCGCGACATCGATATCTGGTGTCAGGACGAGGATCGGCGCACCCGGCCGCTCGCGCGCCACGCGCCGTGCGGTCAGGCCCGAGGCCGTGAAGCACAGGATCGCCTTCGCGCCCACGGTCGCGGCGATCGTCTTCGCCGCCTCGGCCAAGGCGTCCGCCGTCGTGGGATCGGGCCGCAGGGAGGTGAAGTGGACCCTATCCCCGTGATATGGATCGAGCTCCACGGATCGGCCGATCGCGTCCATCATCGCGACCGATTCCACGGGCCAGTCTCCCGCCGCGCTTTCCGCCGAGAGCATGATCACGTCTGCACCGTCATAGATGGCGGTCGCCACGTCCGACACCTCGGCTCGCGTCGGCGAAGGCGATTTGATCATCGATTCCAGCATCTGTGTCGCGACCACCACCGGCCGCCCCATGCGCCGCGCCGTCTCGACGATCCTCTTCTGAAGCGGCGGCACCGATTCCGGCGGCAGCTCGACACCCAGGTCACCCCGCGCCACCATCACGGCATCGCACGCCTCGACGATTTCCTCGAGGCGATCGATCGCGGCAGGCTTCTCGATCTTCGCCAGCAACGCCGCGCGCCCGGCGATCAGCTTGCGCGCCTCGGCGAGATCCTCCGGCCGCTGGACGAACGATAGGGCGATCCAGTCCACTCCTACATCGCACGCAAAAGCGAGATCCAACCGATCCTTGTCCGTCAGCGCCGCCATCGGCAGCACCACGTCGGGCACGTTCAGCCCCTTGTTGTTGCTAAGCGCCCCACCGACCTCCACGCGCGTGACCATGTGATCAGCGTCGTGCGCGAGCACCCGCAGCATGATCTTGCCATCGTCCAGCAGCAGCCGCGCGCCGATCTGTATCCCCTCGAAGATCTCGCGATGCGGGACGTGCACGCGGATCGCGTCGCCGGGCGCCGGGTCTCGATCAAGCCGGAAGATCGCGCCGGTCTCCAGCAGTGCCAGCCCCTCGGCGAAGCGTCCGACACGCAGTTTGGGACCCTGTAGATCGGCGAGGATCGTCGTCGGCCGCCCAAAGCGCCTCTCCAAATCGCGGATCGCGCCGATCAGGTCGACCTTCGCCGCCTGATCGCCATGGCTCATGTTGAGACGGAAGGCGTCCGCCCCGGCCTCGAACAGGCGGCCGATCGTATCAGGCGTGGCGCTTGCGGGCCCGAGCGTTGCCAGCACCCGCACCTGGCGCGACCGGAGGATGCGGCGACTGATGGGCGTCGCCTCTGGGAACCCGTCGTCGCACCGACCGTGACGTAAGCGCGGATCAGCAGGGACGCCTTGCGCGCTCAGAGATGGCGCGCCAGAGCGCTGGTCGCGAGCAGCCGACACTTCCATCATATCTCCCCTGTCCCCGCCGCCTTCGCCGCGGTCATTCACGTTAATTGGTCTAATAATCTTACCGATTGTCGGGAGCGTCAATCAGATTGTTGTTTGATTTCCGATCGGACTCGTAACGGAACAGCCGATGAATAGCGGAGCACTCGAGCGGGCGCTGTCAGAGCTTCGTGGCGCTTGCTAGCCAAGCCGCCTTCCCCATTCCGCTGTTTCAACTCGTCGCCTGAGATCATCCGGCTCGTGGTACTCATGTATGTTCGCTTCCGGCTGTCTCTCCGGAACGTTGAGGATCTGCTGTTCGAGCGTGGCATCGACCTGAGCCACGAGACGATCCGCTTCTGGTGGAATCGTTTCGGCCCGATGTTCGCTGGTGAGGTTCGGCAGCGCCGGGTCAGCTACATGCGCGGCTTCCGCCAATGGCGCTGGCACCTCGATGAGGTGTTCGTGAAGATCAACGGCGAGACTCACTACCTCTGGCGCGCGGTCGATCACGAGGGCGAGATCCTTGAGAGCTACGTCACCAAGACCAGAGATAAGAAGGCCGCTCTCGCCTTCATGAAGAAAGCGCTGAAGCGCAACGCCTCGCCCGAGCGGGTCACGACGGATGGCTTGCGATCCTACCAAGCCGCCATGCGCGAGCTCGGCAATGGCGATCGGCAAGAGATAGGGCGACACGCCAACAATCGTGTCGAGAACAGTCACCTACCATTCCGATAACGAGAGCGGGCCATGCTGCGCTTCAGGCGAATGGCGAGCCTTCAGAAGTTCGCCTCTGTTCACGCCAACGTTCACAACCCTTTCAATCTCGAACGCCACCTCGTTGACCGACAGACCTACAAACTACGCCGCTCAGCCGCCCTGGCTGAGTGGCAAACCATCGTGAGCTAGGCCGCCAGCTTCAAAGACCATGCTCCAGCATGGAGAGATGAGTTCGAGTTAGACTGACAGCACCCCCGGCGCCCATCAGCGCGATGATCACGACCAGCTCACTAAAGCGTTCGGTCGCTTCCGGAAATCGCCACGGGAGAGGAGCCGGTCCAACCGCCATCAGGTGGTACAGTCCGGCCCCGATAGCGATGCAGACGATCGGAAGCGAGAGCGGCAACCGCTTGAGCGCGAGCGGCAGCCAAGCGACCAGCGCGATTAGCAGCCCCGCCGCCGTTAAAAGGAGGATGTAGGGATCGGGTGCAATGTGGTCAGGCATCAGTTTTGAACGACCAGCCAACGAGATCGGGCGCAGTCACCTGAATCTTCCGCGATCCCGACCGCTGGCAGCTTCAGCAACCTCGCGAAAAGCGCCGGTTGACGTAGGCCCACAAGAACAAACATCAGCTCTAGCGAGCCGCCTTAACCGCACTGAATGTCTGAAACCGGGTCATTCCGCCCGCCAGCTTATTGATCGAGCATGTGCCGTTCCGATCGCTCACGCGCCGCGATGGTACTGCTAACAGCCAGTTTGAGCTCAATCATTAAATTATCGGGTGCGGCTGGGCTGGAAGTGAACGAAGGCCCACCCCGCGAACAGGAGAAGCATCAGAGTGCCGAGTTGATAAGCCGTGGCCTTGCCCCGGCTTCCATAGATTTGCTCACCGCAGCTTTGCGCTACCTTGGTTTTTCGATTGTATCCAAGCATGAGCGCCGCGCCCAGGGTGAGCATGAGGATTGTCGGGACAAGCCCGGCGGTATCGATCCAGCGCCAAACCGGATCGTTCAGCGGCTTGATTGCAAACAGTGAAGCGGAGGTCAGCGCGGCTACTCCGGCAATCGCGCCCGCGACCTTAATCGCAACATACCCGAATGGGGGTGGTGAGATGGTACGGTCGCCAAAGAGGGCGTCGATCCCACACGCCGCCCAGATGAGTGACCACTCCAGCGTCGAGATAAGGAGCAGGAGCAAAAACGACAGGGCTGTCAGCACAGTGGCGATCACGGGTGATGCAAACGCATCGTCCCAATAGCCGATCAGGTGCCCGAGCTTGGCAAAGGGTTCCTGAACCAAGGCGGTGAACGGCAAACCCATCAGCATCATCGTGCCGAGCCAAAGACCCGCTGCAGTCCACATCACGCTACGGCCAAGCCTGGGCTTGCCGTCACGCAAGTGGGTCGTGTGGAGCGCTGGCGTGAGCCACAAAGGGACGGTCACCAACGCGAGCCAACGGTGCGGACCGGATCCTGTGAGTCCATCTGCCAGCCACCGATAGGGGTCTCGGATAAGAGCGGTCAGCCGCCCGGGCCAGGAACTGATATATGCCACGCTGCGAATATGAGCGGCCGTGAATCCCCGGTCAAATCTGCGACTGGCTAGCAGGGCATTTGATATCGGCACCCGCTCAACAACACACGAAGCAAGCAGCAGTCGATGGGTTACGCCATGTGTTGATCGTAGGCGGGCAGCGATGCCATGATATGGTTCGCCTCCGCCTCGGCGGCCTGCGCTGCGTCTCGAATAATCGCTGCATCTTTACCGTTGGTGACGAGCGACGCAACAAGCCTGCGTCGCTCCGACAAATCCCGCAAAGCGCGCGCACGCAAGCGTGCGCTATCAAGACACCCTTCCAAGCTTGCCCCCTATCGCCCCCGCGATGAGGAATTCTCCCTACAAAGATTGTCCGAATGGGCCACTTAAAACATGGCCTAACGCGCCATTAAATGCGCCATTTCCGATGAGCTCGAAGCTGCTTTGCCACCCTGAACCATGCGATTGATGGAGTCGGCCCAATCCTGAAGCATGCGCCTGCGGGGTGAGAGATAGAGAGCGGAGTTATAGGCGCTGCGGATCTCGTCCTCGTCGGCATGAGCAAGCGCCATCTCGATCCAGTCCGGCCGGTAGCACTCCGCCTCGTTGGCCCAGGTGGAGGCGAGCCCCCGAAAGCCGTGGACGGTCTGCCGCCCGCGATACCCCATCCGGTAGAAACGATAGATCATGGTATTCTGCGAGAGCGGCTTGTCGGGCCTTTCGCCGGGGAAGAGGAAGGCGCTGCGGCTATGCGCGCGCAGCGTCTTCAGCAGGTCGACCGCCTGGGTGGAGAGGGGCACGATATGCTCGCGCTCCATCTTCATGCGGTCAGGCGGCATCCTCCAGATCGGCTCCGGGCCGTCGAGCCGCTTGATCTCGGCCCATGTGGCGAGCCGCGTCTCACTGGTCCGCGCCCAGGTCAGCCGAGTGAACAATAGGGCGGCCCGCGTAATCGCGCGCCGCTTTGGATTCTCCTCGCCGTCATAGCCATCAATCGCGCGCACGAGCGCGGGGAGCTCGTCGATCCCGACACGCGGCATATGGCGCACGCGGGGCTTGGGCTTGAGCAGATCCGATAGATAGGCAGCCGGGTCGCTATCGGCCCAGCCTTGCGGAATCGCGAAGCGATAGACCTGGCTGACATGCTGCTTGAGCCGCCGACTGACGTCGAGCGCCCCCCTCGCCTCCACGCTCCGGATCATCGCGAGCACATCAGCCGGCTTGATCTGGCGAAGCGACATCGCTCCCAGCGCCGGGAAGGCATCGCGCTTGAGCCGCGCCATGATCCGGTTGGCATGGGCCTCGTCGAGCGCCTCGACGCGGTTCTGGTGCCACGCCGTGGCAGTTTCCTCAAACGTCTTCCCCGCAGGCGCTGTCTCCTTGGCGCCAGGATCACGCCCGGCCGCCAAGGCGAGCTTGGCTTCGGCCCGCTTCAGCCGAGCGTCAGCGAGGCTCAGATCCGGATAGCGGCCAAACGACAGAAGCTTCTCCCGGTCGGCGAAGCGATACTTCATCCGCCACAGCTTGGAGCCGGTGGGCCGGACGAGCAGGTAGAGCCCGCCCCCATCGGCGAGCTTGTAGTCCTTCGAACGCTTGGTGGCGTAGCGGGCTTCCAGTTCCTTGAGGGCCATGGGGGTACCTCCGTTGCTGGATCGGAGCGTACCGCTAGAAATACCCCCGCCGTCAAATCGACGTCCTGGGGTTTTCTGGGCCTCGGACGGCCTGCTGCGGACGTCGCGACTCGGGCCTAAGCTGTGGAAAGCAGGCATAGAAAAACCGCCGCAGGATGTCCTGGGCGGTTTTGGTATGGATGGTGTTGGTTGCGAGGACAGGATCAGATAAAGGTCGTAGTTATGCGCAACCGAGATGCGGGTTTGACGTCGAGAACATAGCCGTTGCACGCACGTCGCAGCGTACCCGCCATGTCGCCCACGCTGTACACCGTGTCGGCGGCTACCCATGAGAACGGGACATCGGCAGCCAGTGCACGCCGGATCACGTCGTTCGCCAAGGCGGGCTTCGTAGCGAAGGCGATAGTCTGCGGGACATGGGCTGCAGCGTCTTGATCTTGGCATAGCTTAATCCAGTAGACTCATAGATGGGCCGGCTTTAGGTTCTCGTTACCGGAACGAGAGGGATCTATGGGATCCAATGATCGCTTAGCCGAAGAGGAGACCCGCTATTGGCGGCGTCGGCTATATGAGCATAACGCTTTGGCTAATGCTGCTAGCGATGAAACTACTCGGAAGATCCACTTTAGCTTGGCAGCTCGATGCCGTGAACGCGTCGCCCAGTGGGAAGCGAGAATGGCGGCCAGTCGGTCTATTGGCTGGCCACGCAATCTTAACGGGGAATAGGCACAATCGCGCTGACGAATGTTGCTGCCCCCAGTTTGCTGACAGTACCTCGCGGATTGCCAAGCCGCAGCCTTCCGTCGGGGGCGTTGCGCGCTTCTCCCTTCAGAACCCTAATGATCGCAGTGCCAAGGTTGGTCCCGAGGGCCAGCGCGATTCCCGCCGGTATGTCACGGACACCGTGGGGCGAGAGCCTCATCGCGAGCAGGACGATCGCAACGCTCGAATACGCTGCCCAGGTCAGGATGGTGCCAAGCAGGACGATGAAGATGATGTGGGTCGAGAGGGCTACGAAGACGCTATGCATCCTGCGGGCGCCGCGGGAGATGCGTGATTCATAGGGAGCCAGCTTTGATGGAGGCTGGCGATGGAGAGGATTTGCAGCGCGATCTGGAACGCTGGCTTGAGCCTTATCTGCGTCGAGATAGTAGCGAATGAGAGCGCAGCCGGTAAGTTATCGCCTCGCGAGCGGCCATGGCGCAGACTGTCGCAGTAGGGGGGACGACCAGCCACACGCCGCAACGCTCATTGATGCCGGGATGGTCACGGATGTACCCTTCGAGGATCTCGTGGCGAGCGCTGTCGACGCAGAGCGAAAGTGTGTCCCAGTCGGGATAGTCGTCCAGTCCCATCCCGGGGGTCTAACGGCCGCGCCGATCGGAGCGAAAAGCTTTTGATGACCTTCGGCGGAACCGCCAGACATTCTCTTTACGCACGGACCCTATGTTGACCAGACCGTACGACCGCAAACAAGCGGAAGGCACGACGGCGCACAAGGACACCCGAGGAAAATACCTCCTGTGCTCACAACTCAAGACTCGCGACGACTAAAAAGACGACTTCGTTCACGCATCCCGTCCCATCCCGCAGGAACCGAAACCAAAGTCCAGCATACCCCCATGACTAATCTTATAGCCCCTTAGCGACTGACATTGACGTCTCGGAACTCGAAACCTGCCGGAATGTTGTGAATTTGGTGGTCGTAAGAAATTTTGTCCCCACGGAACATCGTTGTCCGTTCGGACAAATTTCCTAGAATTGCGCGGAAGGGGCTTTGGATGAACAAGCAAGAGCTGATCAAAGAGATCGCGCACGACACGGGTATTGATCGGAACGAGGCTAAACGGATTCTTGAAACCTGCCTTCACAAGATTGCTGACTCTCTCCGACAGGGCGAGGAGGTGAGGTTCGTTGGATTTGGCAGTTTCTCCGTCGCAACGCGGAAACCCTCAGCCGGTCGCAACCCGCGGTCAGGTGAACCGATCGAGATCGGCGCCGTGGCTAGGCCAAGGTTCCGGCCGGGGAAGCTGCTAAAGCATATGGTGACACGAGACGGTTCGACCGCCTAGAATTACTCGGTGGGCTGCGCGTTTCAATTGCTCGATGACACCGCCATCCACCGTCCGCGAGAAGTCGAGCTCGCAAAGCGCAGCGATTACCTTCTCCCGCGACATCAGCGGCTACGGCAATGCCTATACGTGGTCGTCCGTTGCGCGGGCGGTTGATCGGGCGATTCCAGAACGCAGGGTTTTGCCCTTGCTGGCGAAATTTCACACGAGGCGGAGATAGCCCTGTATGAGCGCCTTCGCCAGCAGGGGCGCATTCGCGCCAGATCAACAGCAATTCGATAGTGGCTGCCACTTTATGGGGCGCGGTCTGCGGCATTTGACCATAGAGTCGTAGAGCATTTTCGTCCATGCGTGCTGCAGATCTCTTCGATAGCGAAGCGTGTCGATCGAACCCCACTTTGTTGAGAGGAAGAAAAATACGGCATTGGCGTTCTTGGACCTTCCGGTTAGCGACCATATGATGACATCCCGGACCCATGCTGCGTCGCGAACCCTCATTGCACCGCCCCGCGCCATATTTCGGGCTTTCCTGGATCCGGAAGTCATTCCGAAGTGGCGGGTGCCGGCGCAGATGGATGCCAGGATCCTCTCGTTCGAAGGTCGCATCGGTGGTGGGTATCGCATGGAGCTCATCTACCGGTATCCGGCAAAAGCAGATCCCAAATCGACTGGCGACAGCGACATCGTCGAGGCCAGGTTTGTCGAACTGGTCCCTGACGAAAAGATCGTCGAGGAGTTGGTATTTGAAGGCGCTGATCCGCGTTTCATGGGCAAAATGACGCTCACCACGACGCTGAAGGCTGTGGCCAACGGCACGAAAGTGAGCTTTCAGGCCGAGCAGGTGCCATCCGGCATCAGTGAAGCCGATCATGTCGCCGGCATGGAATTCGCGTTGAAAAATCTCGCATTCCTACTGGAATAAGGATGAGCGAGTGAGGCGGCCGGATGTGCTGTCTTGATACCCAAGAGCTTGCCGCCGGTGTCACCGCGCAATTTTGGGCCAGGTCAGCCTCACGATCAAAGACGGTGAGCAAGGCGTTGTACCGCAGACCGCGTGGCCATCTTGAAAAGTACGGCATAGGGTTGGCTGATGAAGATCAAGGGCATGGTGGAGATGCGGCCACCCGTCATCTAACGCAGGCATTCCGACGGATATGACCTCTTGCCCAGTAGCAGTCTCGACGATGCGCTCCCTCTCCAGCCATGCAGCAGGCCCTATGGCCAGACCGCACCCGAGCGTTGTCAATTAGCCTCCAAAAAAGGACCCCCTATCGGCGTGCAAAAGGGCCCCTCTGTTGAGCGGCCTGAGCGGTATGAGGGTCGCAGCATCCGCGCTGGTCGCGACGTAGGGCGGGCGTAGCCCGACCGGAGGCCCGACCAGCGCGAAGTGTTTCGCTCAGGCGCTCTGGGCGTCAGCTGCGATGTTTGAAGCGCCAGCTATCGTTGCCGGTTTCGACGATGTCGCAATGGTGGGTAATGCGGTCGAGCAGCGCGGTGGTCATCTTGGGGTCGCCGAAGACGGTCGGCCATTCGCCAAAGGCGAGGTTCGTGGTGACGATGACCGAGGTACATTCGTAGAGCTTGCTGACGAGATGGAAGAGCAGTTGCCCGCCCGACCGTGCAAACGGCGATAGCCGAGCTCGTCGAGCACCACCACCTCGAGCCGGGATAGCTGGGCCGCAAGCGCACCAGCCTTGCCTAGGCGGGTTTCTTCCTCGAGCCGGTTCACCAGGTCGACCGTGTTGAAATAGCGTCCGCGAGCGCCCTCTCGCACGACATTGGCAGTGACGGCGCTGGCGAGATGTGTCTTGCCGGTGCCGGTACCGCCGACCAGCACGATGTTGCGACAGCCGGCAAGGAACGAGCCGCTGTGAAGCGACCGCACCAGTCCTTCATTGATGGGCGTGCCATCGAAGACGAAGGCGTCGAGGTCCTTCACCGCTGGCAGCCTGGCGGCCGACATGCGATAGCGCACCGACGCTGCATGACGGTGGGTTGCCTCGGCACGCAGCAAATCCGTCAGGATTTCCATCGTCGTTCGGTTGCGTTGCAGGCCGGTGGTCACCGCCTCGTCGAAGGCGCCAACCATGCCCTTGAGCCCAAGACCCATCAGGGCCTTCATCATCTCCTGCCGCTGCATGGAGGCCTCGCAGGCTGTCGTAACGGTTGCAGTCCGCTCGTGATGGATGGCGCAGTATAAGATCCTCGGGCGTGACAATGGCAGCGGCCGGGGCGGCTCACGATGTCGGGCTAGAATGTTCAGGATGATGTCGTCGCTGGTGACGCCTGCCACCAACGCCTCTTGCACGGCAGCTTCGACCGCCTCCAGCCCATCATCGAGTACGGCCGCCAGCACGCGGACGAACCGCCGGTCGGCGTCGTCTCCAGCGCCGAGCTTGCGTCGCAGCCGAGACAGCGCGGGGGCAATTCCGAGTTTACAAACGGCGCACCGTTGCGCAGCGCGCCGGGTTTGGTCACCAGCACCGGCAGGTAATGCCATGGGTCGTAGATCGTCCGGTCGCGCCCGAAGAAGCGGGGATGGTCGGCGACAACCACACCACCGCAGCGCACGACGATGCGGTCGGCATAGGCACGGACCTGTACCGTGCGACGCGCGGCCTTGGCCATGACGGAATAGCGGTTGCGGTCGAAGCTTATCAGGCACGTGCCGCTCACGGAATGCTCGCTCTCGTAAAAGCCGTCGAAGGGCGCAACGACCGGCGGGAGGGCATCTCGTTCCGCGACCCAAGCCTGAGCGACCGTCAGCTCCTTCTGCTCAGGATGCTGGCGCATATCGGCCCAGCGACGGCACTCCGCATGCAGCAGCCGCTCAACTCCTCAATGCTGGTAAAGCGCAGGCGCGGTTGGAAAAAACTAACCACGCGCCGTCTGCACCTGGTTCTCGACCTGACCCTTTTCCCAACCGGCAGCCGGCGAGCACGCCGTCAGCTCGACCATGTAGTGGTTCGCCATGACGAGGAACTATCGGTTGAAGACGCGTTCCTTGCCGATGAACACGGTCGTCAGACCGTTTTCATGTTGTCGTAGATGCCGCGCGTCGGCACTCCGCCGAAAAAGGCGAAGGCCCGCGCATGCGCGTCGAACAGCGTTTCCTGTGTCTCGCGAGGATAGGCCCGCACATACATCGTCCGCGACGCGCACAACCGCACATGCGCCACCTTCACGCGCATCGGCTTGCCGGCGATCTCGACATCCTCGTGGCTCCAGTCGAACTGGTAGGCCTCACCCGGTCGGAACAGCAGCGGAATGAAAGCTGGCGCGTCCATCACATCGCGTCGCCGCGCCTGACGCCAGCGAGACGCATATCTGCGCACCGCATCGTACGAGCCGTCAAACCCTCGCGTAAAAGCAGGTCGTGGATACGCGTGATGCGCAGCTTCTCACGCCGGGGCCGCGCCCCGTCCTCCTCCAGCAGCGCATCGAGCCGCGCTTGAAACGGCCCCAATTTCGGTAACGGCTGCACCTCACGCCGGTACGCGATGTCCGCCTCCGGTGCCCGGATCGCCTTACGAACCACCTTACGCGATAAATTCAGGTCGCGCGCTATCGCCTTGATGGCTTTGCCCGACGCGTGCTCGCGCCGGATCCTCAACACCGTCTCCAACACCAACATCCTGATCTCGCCGCCTGACACACCGCCAAGCGAGCAGCCTAGATCACGGAGATGAGGGGTCCTTTTTCGATGTCGATCACACCGCTACCGGGGTCCCTTTTCCACGCCGATCCAAACCGCCTGATCGCAGGGATACGACGCTACATCCCTGACAGTAGCAGCGGTTAAACGCATCGAGCTGACCTTGACGTGGTCCGGGCGCTTCGGAGCCAATCCCGAGGGTTTCGTGTTTCCGATTGGCCTCCCCAGTTTTTGCTACGCGTTCATGATTTTCGAACGGCTGTTTTGGGAAACAGTTCAGAGGTCAGTAACCTGCGATTGTCAGCTAGCAGTCTGCAGCGTCGAAGGCGCCCATTTGGCAGCCAGCAGCGCTCCTCGTGATATCTCAATCCGGATATCTCTGGCTTGCCGGCATAAAGCCATTCTTGTTTGAAATCCTACGATATCGGTAGGAAATAACCCCATAAGATTTTCCAGGGTGATTTCAATTTTACAGGGGGAAACGGGGGTGACGCTTGCCCAATTACGCTATTTGCTGGCCATCGTTGATGCCGGGCTCAACATCACCGTCGCAGCAGAGCGGGTCAACGCCACACAGCCGGGGTTATCCAAACAACTGAGGCAGCTTGAAGAACAGCTAGAACTAAGGCTGTTTGTGCGCCGAAGCCGTAATCTGGAAAGGTTGACACCGGCAGGGGAAGAGATTGTCCGGCGGGCACGCATCATTGCCGGTGAAGCGGACGACATCCGCAAGTTCGCGCTGAGTCAGCGTACCGCGCAGGATGGCTCGCTGCACATTGAGACCACCCATATTCAGGCGCTTTTCGTGCTGCCCGACGCACTGACCTCGCTCAGAGCGCAGTTTCCAACGCTAGATGTCACGCTGGGGTTCGCGGCCGATGTCGACGATGCATCGGAACGTTTCCGTTCTGTGGATCTGCGGATGTTCAGTACCGACGGCTCGCGCCCAACGGGCGAAATCACGATCCCCCTCTATCATTGGAATCCAGTCGCGATCGTGAAGACAGATCACCCGATCGCGCGGCAGTCCGTGCCGATAACGCTGGAGATGCTCGCGGCATTTCCGCTGATCACATACGACCATTCGAAGACCGCCCCTCTTTCCATGGCGCGCACGTTCGTCGAAGCGGGGCTCTCGCCGCGCTTCGCCTTCACCGTGCGCGAGGCCAACCTTATCAAGGCGTCGGTCCGAAGTGGCACCGGTATCGGTCTGTTGGCGGAAATGGCGGTGGACGCCGAGGCGGATCGCGATCTGCACGTGATCCCGCTCGCCGGGCTTCTTCCCCGGTGCACGACATGGGCCGTGCTGCGCCGCGATTGCGTATTACGCGATTGCCTCGTCCATCTGTTGAGTTCGCTATCCGGACTGACGCCGCTCGTGATCCGCCGTCTTATCGCGGGAGACGTGGAGCCGGATGCGGTCTTCGCCAACGTCCGCACCTGGTCGGATGCGACGGCATTGCCGCGAGCGAAATCGTGGGAAGGCGCCCGGCCGATCCATCTCGTACCAACGCAAGACCTCGCCGGCGCGCCTCGCAGCGCAATCTCCACTCCCACGCGTCAATATGCCTGAACCAGCCGGATGAATGCCGTAATTCGCGCGAATGCGATCCGGCAGGAACTGTAATCTCGGTATAACCAGATGTTCTTTTCCAGCGCGCGGTCACGGGAATATCCGCTCTTTATCGGCATGTTCGGTCCCACCCGTGCGCCAGCCACTTTCCGCCGCCGGTCGACCTGCGAAGGGCGGTCGCGCCGTATATCCGCATCGTTACTCCATAAGGACGGCGGATGCGGGCGTCCGTTCCTGGCAACCGATTGAGCCGTCCGCCCCGAAGCGTAACCCTCCTCCTGTTAAAGGTGCCGAAAAATGCTGGATTATCCGAAGCGCTTCCCCACGCCCCTCCTCGCGCGCATCGTTCGCTCCGCGACGCTCGCCGCAGCACTGACTTTTGGTGTGGCCGCATCTGCTCAGGCGCCGCAAACGCCGCCGCTCACGGCAGCCGAGGCGGCGATCAAGGTCCTCGACCGGGCACAGGTCGATGCCCTTCTGGCGAAGCCGGATAAGGTACTAGTCCTCGACGTTCGTCGCCCGGAAGAGTTGAGCAGCATCGGTAGCTTTCCGGTCTTCCTCAATATCCAGAATGCGGATCTGGAGCGGAGCCTTGGCTACATCCCGCGTGATCGCCAGATCATCACCGTATCGAACCACGCCCATCGCGCGATCCGCGCCGCCGCCTTGCTGACAGGCAAGGGATTCCGCGTGGCAGGCGCGGCGGGCGTGCAAGATTACGAAGCGCAGGGTGGCACGTTGAGCGGCAAGAAAGTCGCCGGTCAGCCGGCCCCTGCCCCGGCTGGAAACGGCGCGCACGCAAACTGACCGAACATCGATCGCAAACGCTGGCCTTTTCGTCAGCCGTAAAACCTCGCTCGCTGCAAAGCCCGGTCTGTCTCGTCGCTTGACGGCAGGCCGGGAAGCCAGCGCGCGATCGTCCCGAAACCTGACGCCCCGCCGCACGCCCGCCCGGATCGGGCCCGGAGATAGAACATGTTACGAGGTCTTTCCGCGGAGATCGCGCGTACCTGGATATCGGGGCAGATCCAGAGTCATCTCTGGGTCGTTCCCGCCGTCCAGTCCGTCCACATCCTGGCCATTGCCGCTTTGGTTTTCGCATCCTTTTCCGCCAACCTCGCCGTCGTGCGGAGCCCGCAAGCCACGCGGGCGCTGCCGTGGCTGACCAGCTCCTATCGCTGGACGTGGACCGCTCTGGCGATTTTGCTGGTCTCGGGTGTCATTCTGATCACCGGCGAGCCGAAGCGATCGCTGATGAACATCTTTTTCCGCATCAAGCTGGTTCTGGTGATCGTCGCGGCAGTGCTGACGGTAATCCTCCAGCGATCACTCACCAGCGCGAACCAGGATCGACTGTCACGCGGAACCCAGATTGTGCTGGCCGCCATCTCGATCACGGCATGGGTCGCGATCCTCTTCTGTGGGCGCTTCATCGCTTATTTCGGCGACCTTTCGGGCGGGGAATGACGATATGACCGACTTTTTCGCGTGGCTGGAAAGCACGCCCCCTGCCGCCGCGATCGCCGAATCCGCGTGGTTGTTTCCCACGCTGGAAACTCTTCACGTGCTGGGGCTCTCGTTCGTCGTGGGATCGATCGCCGCGTTCGATCTGCGGATCCTCGGCATCGCGTGGCCTGCGCGTCGGTTGGAAACGCTCGCCCACGACATCCTGCCCTGGACGTGGGCCGGGTTCGGGATCGCAGTTCTGACGGGGGTTCTGCTCTTCAGCAACGCGGCAACCGACTATGTCCAGAATCCTGCGTTTCTCGCCAAGATGGCCTTGATGGCGCTCGCGGGCCTCAACGTCCTACTCTTCCACTTTCATCCCCATCAACGCCTCTTTGCGGCTGAAGGCCACGTCTCGCCCCTGCTTCGCGGTAGCGCTGCGATTTCGCTCGCTTCATGGACGGCGATCGTGGTGCTGGGCCGTTGGATCGGCTTCGTCTGAAGTGCATCCAGGCCGATCGCGTCAGAACGATCGGCTATGTGATCTTCCAATAAGTTTTGATTGTTTCTGAGGTGATCTGAGTAGGGTGGCTCGTCAGAAAATCGGGCGGGCACGCTGCGCGTACGAGCCTCAACGTCCGAAACCGGCAGGAATCGACAGCATTCCGCCACTCCAATTCACCCACGCGCCACCGGCCGAGGAGCCATCATGCGTTTTCCCAAGTCCCGCATCATCTGGGCGCTCAGTATGACCGGAGCGCTGGCGGGTGCCGCATCCGCCCATCATTCTTTCTCGGCCGAATTCGACGCCGCCAAGCCGATCACCGTGAACGGCGTGATCACGAAGGCGCGCCTCGTGAACCCGCACAGCTGGGTGTATCTCGACGTCAAGAACAAGGATGGTTCGGTTACCAACTGGGGCTTCGAGTTCAGCACGCCCGCCGGCTTGCGCGAAAAGGGGCTCGGCAAGGAGGATCTACTGCCTGGAACCGCGATCCGCATCGACGGCTATCGCGCCAAGAATGGTGGTCCCTTCGGTTATTCCCGCCTGGCGACCCTCGCGGGCGGACGCGCCATCCAGACCGGCGGCGCCATGGATGCGCCCGCTCCGGCGGCAGCACGATGATGCGGGCATCGATGCCGTGGAAATCGGCGGGCGGGATCCTGCTCGCCGGTATCGCCGCTGTTGCACTGAACGGTGCGACGAGCGACGCCAGGAGCCCCTCGGGGAAATCGCAGAACCCGGATCAGGCCCAAACCCATCCCTTGGCGCAAATCCCGCGTCTAGCGAGCGGCAAGCCCGATTTCTCGGGCATCTGGCAAACGCTGAGCGAAGCCGATTATGATCTGGAGCCGCATTCCGGACGCCGCGATGCGCCCCCGAGCGCCGGCATCGTCGAAGGCGGGCAGATCCCCTATCTGCCGAAAGCGCTAGCGCAAAAGCAGCATAATTTCGCGGCCCGCGCCAAGGACGATCCCCGTCTGAAATGCTGGTCACTCGGCGTGCCGCGCAGCGTCTATTATCCCGCGCCCTTCCAGATCTTCCAGCGCGATCGCGATCTGACGCTCGTGCATCAGCTCGGCAATCAGGTGCGGACCATCCACACCAACGAGACGCAGCATCCCGAGAGCGTGGAATCGAACTTCTGGCTCGGCGATTCACGCGGACATTGGGAGGGTGACACGCTCGTCGTCGATGTCACCGACAATAATGACGAAACATGGCTCGACCGTGCCGGAAATTATCACAGCGAAGACCTCCACGTGGTCGAGCGCTGGACGTTCGTGGACAAGGACACGATCGCCTATACGGCAACGCTCGACGACAAGAGTGTCTTCTCACGCCCCTGGACGATCCATGTTCTGCTCAACCGCCGTCGGGACAAGAACTTCGAGCTGATCGAAGATTATTGCTACACTTTGCCATACGACGAATATTATCCCCACAAGGGAGGGAAATGACGATGCGTCGCCTCCACGTCCTCCTCATCGCGAGCGCCTCTTTGACGGCGTCGCTCAGTATTGCCCAGACGCCTCCCGCGCCCACGCCGGGGCAGCCCCGGCCGGGCGGCGGGATAGGGTTCGCCAAAACGGTGCCGCAGATCGCATCCGGCGCGTGGAATGGCGCGCGGCTTGCCGATGGTCAGCCCGATATCGCCGGGCATTGGTCGAACACGATCGCCAATCACAGCAACTGGACGGATCCGCAGGGCGGTGCGCCCGGCGAGAAACCGCGAGGCCCCGAGCGACCGCGCGACCAGCGCGCACCCAGCCGCGTGTCCGATCCCGCCGACGGGCAGGTGCCGTATCTTCCCGCCGCACGCGCCCTCCAGGAGGATTTCGCGAAGAACTTCGCAAACCCGACCAAGCCGCAATATATAGAGCCGCTCGCCCGGTGCGCTCCCGGCGGCGTTCCCAAGTCCTTCATCTGGCACGGCTACGAGATCCGCCAATATCCCGGCTATCTGGTTTTCCTGTTTAATTCCGGCACGCGTATCATCCGCCTAGACGGCAAGCCGCATCTTCCCGCCAACATCAAGCTATGGAATGCGGACTCCCGCGGCCACTGGGAAGGCAATACGCTCGTCGTCGACGTTTCCAACAACAATGCCAAGGCGCTGTTCGGTCGTACCGGCGACTTCGCCAGCGAGAATGTCCACATCGTCGAGCGCTACATTTTCGACAATGACGGCAAGAGATACAATTACGTCGCGACCTTCGAAGACCCTACCGTCTATTCGCGCCCGTGGACCGCAACGATCCCCGCGCGCCGCTATACGGAGGCGGACCCAGCCGGCGGCGAATGGCATTATGAGGCGAACGTCGCCAACCGTCCAGGCAAACCGCTGCTGCACGAAAGGATGGAGCGGATGTGCGTCGAGAATAACGGCCCGTTCGGCGGAGGTGCCGTAGGCGTGCCGCTGACCGACCCGATCATCGATCGCTAGCACCGGGCGGGCGTGTCGATACGCCCGCCACCCGCCACAGACATCGTGTTGCGAGACGCCATGATCCTGACCCGTAGAAATCTCATCGGGGCCGCACCCACACTGGCGACCGGCCTCATCATCGGTCCGGGCCAAACCGCTCCACGCACGTCCGCTACTCCGATCGTCGATCTGCACAGCCACTGGATCTCGCCCAGCGCAGTGGCTGCGCTGTCTGCCCGCAGCTTCGGACCGCGCATCACCGTCGACGCCGACGGGACGCGGGCACTCCATCGCAGCACGGCGGGTCAATCGACCCCACCCTTCCCGCTAGGTCCGCAATGGTTCGACATCGACGCGCGGTTGCGCCACCTCGACGAGATTGGCGTCGTGCATCAGCTTCTCTCGTGGCCGACGACGCTGGGGATCGATCCAGCCATATCGGCGGCGGAGTCGCGGACGCTGTGGCGGTCCTATAATGACGATCTGGCCATCGCCGTGCGCTCGGCGCCGCGCCAACTTAGCGGCCTGGCCGTGCTTTCGACTTCGGATATCGCCTGGTCGGCTGAAGAGTTGAAGCGCGCGCACGGCGATCTAGGGCTGATCGGAGCGGTCCTGCCTGTCAACGGCTTCGCCTCGCTGGAAGCAGCTCGCCATTTCGCTCCGGTGTTCGAGGTCGCCCAGCGCGAAAAGAGCCACGTCTTCCTCCACACCGGCTTCGCGCATCAAACCGTTCCCGGCCAGCCGGTCAGCCCGCTTCATGCAGATGCGATCGAGACGCGCGGCGCCCTGGATACGGCGACCCAATTCGCCTCCTCCGTGATCACCCTGGCTTATACCGATTTCCTCGACGCCTATCCGGACATCACGATCCAGGTGGCGATGCTCGGCGGATCGGGGGTCGCCGCCCTCATCGCCGAGGCGACATCCCTGCCGGGACGGACCGGCGAACCGCGTAAAAGCCGCTTCGATCGGCTCGTCCTCGATACCGGCGCCGCAGGCCAGGGGCCTGCCGCCATCGCCGCGGCGTCCCGGATCCTGGGGGCCAAGCGGATCGTCTTCGGATCGGACTTCGCTCCGGGCACGAGCATCGCCCCCGTGATCGCGAACGTCCGGGCCGCGCGTCTCGCGCCTGCGGACGAAACGCAGGTCTTCTACGAGAATGCGCGCCGGATCCTTGGCCATCACGGCGTGTCGCTGCCGGAGATATCCTCAGCTTTACGCGGCCGGCAGGCCCACTGAAAATGCTGCCCTCCGCCGCCTCGCTTTTACGTGTCCGGTCGACACATTGGGGGATCATACGATGACGACGCCAATCACTGTGAAGCCCTCGGGCGGCCTTGGCGAATTGTGGCGCAAGGATGATTGGTGGGCGATCTGGATCGGCCTCGCCGTCGTCGTCGCCAGCATCCTCCTGTTCCAGACCGGAGCGAGCCTGCGCTGGCTTGCCGTGACCCCTCCCAAATGGTCGAGCGTGTCGCAGGTGACGGCCGATCTGGCGGATCATTGGCCACGCTATATCGCTCAATTCGGATTCTGGCTGGCAGCCTTTTCGCTCGCGCTGGGCTTGCTCGGCTTCAGGCTGAAGCACTTCGTGCCGGCCTTCGCGCTGCTCTATGTGGCCGCCTATGCGATCTTTATCATCGGTCAGTGGGAAAATGCGGCAGCCTACAATCTTGAGCCGCCGCTGATCGCGCTGTTTCTGGGGCTCGTCGTCGCCAATCTCGGTGGCCTGCCCCGATGGTTGGATGCCGGCTTCCGGGGCGAGCTGTATGTGAAGACGGGGATTGTCCTGCTTGGGGCCACGGTTCCCCTGTCGCTGATCGCACTAGCCGGGCCGACCGCGATCCTACAGGCGTCGATCGTCTCGCTGGTCACCTTCGGCGTCATCTACGCAATCGCCGTCCGGGTCGGGCTCGACCGCCCCTTTGCCGCGACTCTGGGCGTCGGCGGTGCGGTGTGCGGAGTCTCGGCCGCGATTGCGGTGGCGGCCGCTGTGGGCGCCAAGAAGGAGGATACGGCGGTCACGATCACCACGGTCGTGCTGTGGGCCATCGTCATGATCTTCCTGCTGCCGTTCGTCGGCCGGCTGCTGCATCTGCCGACCGGGATCGCCGGAGCCTGGATCGGCACGTCCGAATTCGCGGACGCAGCCGGCATAGCGGCAGCGCAGGCCTATGGCGGTTTCGCAGGCAAGATCGACGGGATCGCCGGCACGCCGGACCAGGCCGTGCAAGCTTTCACGCTGATCAAGGTGGTCGGCCGGGACGTGTGGATCGGGATCTGGGCCGTCATTCTCGCGATCGTCTCCACGACGCGGTGGGAAACGCAGTCCGCCGGCAACGGCCCGGACGCCCGCGAAATTTGGCGCCGCTTTCCGAAGTTCGTGATCGGCTTCTTCCTGACCTCCGCTCTCGTCACGGCCGCAACCTCGGCCCTGTCGCTGGAGGCCTATAATAAGATCGCGGTTCCGGGCTTCATCGCGCCGGTGAAGGATCTGCGAACCTGGTGCTTCATTTTCTGTTTCCTGAGCATCGGCCTCACGACCCGTTTCCGTGATCTCGCGGCGGCAGGACGGCGTCCGCTGATCGCCTTCACGGCGGGTGTGATCGTGAACGTGATCCTCGGCTACATCCTGTCCGTCCACGTTTTCGGAGCCCATTGGGAGAGCCTTGGTCAATGACGCTGACCAAGGCGCTCACCAGAGTGCGGCGCCTGTTCCGCCAGCCTGCGGAGGGGTGCGTGTCCTGTCGTCATTATTCCAACGATCCCCATCAGATGGAAGCCGCGCTGCCAGGGCTATCGGCCATGGCCTCGGCCCAATCTTCAGTCTGGGCATCGAGCGGTCTTTGCCTGCGCCTCGACCGGGTCATCAACGGCCGGCGCCGCTGCGCGGCCTTCGAGCCGAGCGACGGCTGAACTGCCAGCAATAAAGATCGAACTGATCCGTCCCTTCCGCCTCAACATATCGCCTGCGTTATGTCGAGGTTACCGGATGTTCTTTCCGTAGAATGAACGATTCTCATACCAGCTCAGTCGAAAGGACGGAGCTATTGGTAATCGATCTACCGGCATGATGCGCACGAGCCAGGAATGCTTGGCACCAAGCCGATATCGATCCGCCGCATCTCCGTCCTGACGACCGGCCTTCAGCCAAACCAGGCCGTACCCACGGTCGATGCCCGGTCGTGACCGGCAGGGAGAGGGCATCGGCCAGCAACGTGCCCCCCCGCCTCTGACCGCGATCCACCAGACGATCGGGCAGGCGCAGGCGGGGGCTTCATCGAAAGGGGACCAATCATGTCTGTCAACACGAACGCGCGCGCCTCCCGGCTGAGTGCCGCCAAGCAAAGTCTCCATGCCGGCGTCGCGCTGTCGATGGGCCTGCTGGCCGCGCCCTTGCACTCCCAGACCGCCGACGGCGCCGCAGGCAGCGACCTGCAGACGGAGAATGTGCGGCTTCGGCGGGAATTGGACGAGCTACGGCGGCAGCTTGCCTCCGCTCAGGGTGCGCATCCGGCAGCGGCACATCCGCCCGTCGCGGCTCCGGAGAACTTAAACAATGCCGCAGCGGATGCGCCCGCTCCCGCGACAGGCGTCGCCAACGCCGATGAGGATGAAGTCAAGGTCGTCGGCCGCATCGTCGGCGCCGCGCTGCGCGACCTCAAGGACAATCCCAAGCCCGTCTCGGTCGTCACGCAGGCCGAACTGAAGATCTTCGATCAGGTCACATTGCCGGATGTTCTGAGCCGCCTCGGCAACGTCCGCTTCAATGACGGCAATCCGCGCACCGGCAGCTTCTCGATGCGCGGCCTCACCGCCGGCGCCGGCACCGACACGATCGATCCCTCGATCGGCCTGACCGTGGACGGTGTGCCATATGCCTACCTCGCGATGGCGGTCGGCACCGATCTGGTCGATATCGAGCAGGTCAACGTCACACGCGGACCGCAGGGCACGACCGGCGCGCGCCACACGAGCGTTGGCCAGATCAATGTGACCACGCGTCGACCGAGCTTCACGCCCGATGCCAGCGCGTCGCTCACGTTAGGCTCCAACAATGCGTTACGTGCCGAAGTCGAGGGTGGCGGCCCGATCATCGACGGCAAGCTCGCCTTCCGCATCACGGCGACCCGCGACCAGCGCGATGGCGATTACTGGAATAAATATCCCGACCTGCGCGGGCTGCAGAGCCACGGCAATATCGACCGCACATATGGCCGCGTGCAGCTGCTCTTCACGCCCACCGAAGATTTCCGTGTGCGCGTGCTGTACGATCACCAGCCGAACGGCGACGAATATGTGAACGGCCTGGCCTTCAACAAGCCGACGCCCGATTTCTACGCGAATGGCGCGCCAGTCGACAAAACCAACGATGTGATCGCCAAATTGAGCCGTCGGTGGTTCACGCAGCAGAGCGCCTATACCGCCAACGATTATTACAAATATCCGGTCTATCTGGATTCCAACCGTGCCATCACGACGGGAGGCAAAGGCGGTCTCGTCGATGCATCATGGGACATCGGCGATCAGACCCTGTCGGTTCTGTCGTCGGCGCGGAAGCATTATTTCCTCGCCGCCAATGACGATGGCACCCCGTTCGACATCAGCAGGAACGGCGGCTTCATCAGCACATATTGGCAGTTCACCAACGAGGCGAAGCTGACGGGCGAGCTGGGCGACGGGCTGGTGAACTACACCGCCGGCCTGTTCTACCTGAAGGCACATACGAACTCGCTCAATCGCAGTCGCCAGGGCAACGATTCCGGCGCCTACAACGCCAACGTGGCGGAATATGCCGCGCTCGACGCGAATAGCTCCGGCCGCGAACTGCTGACCAATTCGCTCGCGCGGGTCTATCGAGGAGACCAGAGCTACGTTCGGAGCGAAAGCAAATCTGCCTTCGCGCAGGCCGACTGGCACCTGACGCATACGCTGACGCTCACCACCGGCGGGCGCATCTCCCGCGAGGCGCGCAGGCTGAGCGAGAGCATCTCGATCCTCGACAATGGATATGGCTCGTCTCTCAATCCCGTGAACGTCGGTGCGGTACAGCTCGGCGGCTTCAACAGCACGGCTTTCACCGCCGCCAATGCGGGTACGCTGGTCGCCGGCCAGAGTGCGGCCCAGCTTTCGCTGGCCGATGCCGTGGCCCAGCAATATTTCAACGTCGCGGCGACCGGCACGCCCGGAGGCGCCTATAACAGCCTGACAGCAGCCCAGCGTCGCCAGGTCGCGGCGGCGAAGGCCATCCGCCTGCGGACCTTCAGCACCCTGTTCAGCGAAACCGCGGCCAAGCCCTGGATTGGGAATATCTACACCGGCCAGTTAAGCGTGCGGAACGATTTCTCACAAAATCTCACAAGCTATGCGACGGTCCAATATGGCGAAAAGCCGGGCATCGCGCAGTTCAACGGGCTCGTTCCGGGGACCAGCGGCGCGCCGCGCAATCTACCCGCGAAAAAAGAGCGGACGATCTCCTATGAGGTCGGCGTACGAACCAACTGGCTTGGCGGCGACCTCGTGCTCAACGCCAATGTATTCCGGTCCTACATCAAGGATTTCCAGCAGACCGTTTATTTCCTCGACGATCTCCTGACCGCGCTGAACAACGATGGGACGCTGTATTATTCGAGCGGTGTCGGCAATGTCGGAAAGGTGCGGACGCAAGGACTGGAGACGGACCTCGTCTATAGCGGGCTGCGCTACACGACGTTCCGTTTCTCCGGAGCCTATACGGACGCGAAATATCTGGACTTCGCATTTTCCGGCCAGCCTTCGGAAAATGCGAACCTGACCCAGCGTTTCCGCGACGTGAGCGGGTTTACCCTGCCCAATGCGCCAAAGCTGCAGTTCAACGTGACAGGCGATTATAGGCGGCCGATCTTCGAGAACTATCTGTTCCACACCAGCGCTGGCTACACGTACACCAGCCGGGAGAATGGCGACACCGCCCTCTCAGCTTATGGCTTCCGCAAACCTTATGGCATCGCCGATGCTTCGATCGGCTTCGGCCGTCGGGACGGGCTGTTTGACGTCAATCTGGTCGTTCGCAACCTCTTCGACGAGGACCGCGGCGATCCGGGCTGGAACACCTACACCGTCTATCAGCGCCGCCGGTGGATCGGCGCCGTCGTGAGTAGCAAGTTCAGATAATGCGGATCAGGCATATCGGGTCGCTTGCCTTGCTGCTTCATTGGACCACCTCGGCCGCGATCGCGGCCGAGGCACCGGCCGCATCCATCGGTTCCGATGATGCGGGAGATCCCAACGCGTCGGATATCCTGATATTCGGCCGCGGCGAGGCCAAGATCGGCGTCGCGGCGGCCGCCAGCGAAGGAACCGTTGCCGGGTCCGACCTGCTCGTGCGGCCGCTGCTGCGCGTAGCCGAATTGCTGGAGGCCGTTCCCGGTCTTGTCGCCGCCCAGCATTCCGGCAGCGGCAAGGCCAACCAGTATTTCCTGCGCGGCTTCAATCTCGATCACGGCAGCGATTTCACAACCTATATCGATGGCGTGCAGATGAATCTGCGGAGCCACGGCCACGGCCAGGGCTATCTCGATCTGAACGGGCTCATCCCCGAAATCGTCGCGCGGGAGGATTTCCGCAAAGGCCCGTACCGGGCGGACGGCGGCGATTTCGCACTGGCCGGAGCCGCCTATATGACGACGATCGATGCCTTCGACCGGCCCTGGGTGTCCGCCGAAGGCGGCTCCTATGGCTACCGGCGCCTCGCGGGAGGCGCCACGATCGTGGACTCCGCAGGCGGGGCGCTGACGTTCGTCGGGCAGGCGAAACGCTATGACGGCCCCTGGCAGGAACCAGAGCAGCTTCGCCATTATGCCGGCTTCGTCAAATATAGCCGGCCGGCCGGATCCGGGCGCATCGAGGCCTCCCTACAGGCCTATCGTGCAACCTGGCACCCGACCGAGCAGATTCCCGAGCGCATCATCGGCTCGCCTGTCTGCGAAAATGTCTTCTGCTCGCCCGATCCCACCGCCCACGGCGAGACCACGCGACTGGTCGGCAATGTCGCCGTCCGCCAGTCGGGCTGGCACGCAAACCTTTACGGTCAATATTATGATTGGGCGATGTACTCCAACCCCACATACGCGAACCCGGACGGAACGAGCGCGCAGATCCGCCAATATGATCGCCGCTGGATCACCGGTGGCCGGGGCGAAAAGACTCTCGACATTGCCCCGAGCCTGACCGCCCAGATCGGAGTCGAGGGCCGATACGATCATATCGGTGACGTCGGGGTTTCGCACACCAGCGACCGCACCTTCGTGGCATCGCTTGGCCGTTACCATGTCGGAGAAGCATCGACCGCCGCTTACGCCGATGCGACCTGGAGGCCATTGGCAGGATTGCGCGTCACGGGCGGTCTACGCGCCGACGCCTATCATTACTCGGTTCGGGCACGGGACGCAGCGGCGGCGGCCCTCGGAGAGGGCAGCGGGCATGACCGGATCGTCTCGCCCAAGGCCTCGCTCGCTTATGTCGTGACGCCCGCACTCGAGCTCTACGGCAATTGGGGGCGCGGCTTTCACTCGAACGATGTGCGTGGCGCCGCCAATGTCGATACGCCCGTCCCAGTTCTCGTCCGCGGTACGGGACAGGAACTGGGCGCGCGTTGGCAGCGGTCGAAACTGACGTTGACCGCCACATATTGGTGGTTGAACGTCGGCAGCGAATTGCGCTTCGTCGGCGATTCCAATGCCGTCGAGCCATCGGGTGCGAGCCGACGCCATGGCTACGAACTCGTCGCCTTCTGGCGCCCCTTGTCGTGGCTCGCGCTGGACGGAAATTATACCGCCAACCATGCCCGCTTCGACAATGGCGACCGCATCCCGAATGCTTTCGAGAATGCGGCATCGGCCGGAGCCTCGATCGTCTGGAACCGTTGGGAGGCAAGCGTCCGCCTTCGCCATCTCGGTCCTTATCCGCTGCTGGAGGATAACAGCCTTCGCGACAAAGGCAGTACCGTCGTCAATTTGCGCGCGGCCTGGAAGGTGAAGCGCCTGGAACTCTACGGAGAGTTGCTCAACGTATTCAACAGTCGCGACAAGGATATCGCTTATTACTACGAATCCTATGTTCCCGCCTTCGACACCCACGGTCCCGTCGAGGGGCGTCTGAGCCGCGTGATGGAGCCTCGCTCCGTTCGCGCCGGAGCCCGGTGGAATCTTTAGGCTGGATCGATGCTCATCAGGTGCAAGGATAGAAGCCACTTGCGCATGATGGCGCTAGATCCTGCTCGATCAGGGGCCGCCTTATTTCCGGGCCTCCCGTGGATCGGACAACATCAGTGCAGTCTCATAACATCGCTGCATAACATATAGCGAAACCATATTTCGGATATCGCTCGATCAGTCCTAGCCGACCTATGATCAAATAGGGGCCAGTTGAATGACGAGATTTCTGATAGGCGTTACTGGCGCTGGCTCTATTCTCTTGGGCGCCGCCGGCGGGCCGCTTACAGGAGTAGCCGCAGCGCAGGGTTATGCGGCGCAGGGCGACGCCCGCAGCGGCAAGGCACTGGTCGCGCCGGCGATCGCGGGGGTTACGAAGGCCGATACCCGCATCGAGGTGATACGCGAAGGCTTCAACGGTACCGAAGGCCCCGTCGCACTCGACGACGGATCGATCCTGTTCACCGAGAACCGCGCGGACAAGATCGTCCGGATCGCGCCCGATGGCACGATCTCCACCTATGCCGATCATGTCGGCGGCGCGAACGCGCTGGCGGTAGGTGCAAAAGGTGATCTCTATGCCGCGCAGACCCAGCCTTCGGCCATCGCCATACTGAAGCCAACGGCGAAAATTATCGCGAAGGATTATAAGGGAAAGGCCTTCAACCGGCCCAACGATCTCGTTCTCGCCCACACCGGAAACGTCTATTTCACGGACCCAGGCGCGGCGCCGCAGCCGGGCTCGCCTCCGGCTGCTACCGCCGTCTATCGCGTGAATCCTCGCGGGCGTGTGACCTTGATCGCGGACGATATCGCGCGCCCCAATGGCATCGCGCTGAGCCCCGACGAGCGGACCTTGTACGTCGCGAACACAGCCGGCGATCGGCTCCTGGCCTTTACGGTCCGGGCAGACGGCAGCGCTGCCGATCGACGCGACTTCGCGCAACTGCAATTGCCGCCAGAGCCCGCTGGCAGCACGGCGAGCGGCGCGGACGGAATCGTCGTCGACGCCGATGGACGCGTCTATGTCGCCACCCGCATCGGCGTACAGATCTTCGCGGCCGATGGACGGAAACTGGGTGTCATCGCACTGCCGAACGCGCCTCAGAATCTCGCATTCGGAGGGGGAGATCGGTCTCGCCTTTTCGTCGTGGGTCGCGGCGCCGTCTATCGAATCGCCACGCTCGCCAAGGGTATCGCCCGGCCGGGCAAGTGACGTCGGCACAGTCTATTTTATTTGGGGAGTTTTGATGCGGCATCACATCGCCGGCCGACGCGCGTCGTCACGTTTTCGCTCACACGCTTTGGCCGCTTGCGCCGGCAGCGCGTTCCTGGTCGCGCCACCAGCCTTCGCTGCGCCAGCTGATGCCGATGCGGCTACCGAGGCCGAGGGCGCAGACGACATCCTGGTGACAGCACGCAACCGGCAGGAAAGCGCCCAGAGCGTACCGATTCCGATCTCGGTGATCGGTGGTGACCGTTTGTCCCGCGAGGTGGTTCTGACGATCGCCGATCTTACGCAGCGCGCGCCCGGCCTGACCGCGACGACGCCGAACGCGCGTCGCTCCGGTATCTCGATCCGCGGCATCGGGAAGACGAGCGGCAACGACAATATGGAGGCGGCCGTCGGCGTGATCGTCGATGACGTCTTCCTCGGCCATGTCGGCATGACCTATCAGGACTTCACCGATCTGGCGCAGGTGGAAGTGTTGCGCGGGCCGCAAGGTACACTGCTGGGCAAGAACACCACGTTGGGCGTCATCAAATATACGAGCAAGGTCCCGACCTTCACCCCTGAAGGGCTGGTGGAAGGCGAAGCGGGCCTGTCGCCAGGGGCCACCAAGGTGCGCGCATCCTATTCCAACGCGCTCATCCCAGATAAACTGGCTTTCCGCGTCTCGGCCTTCCTCGACAAGCAGACCGGCGACATCCTGAACGTCAATTCGGACGGAGGGCACTGGCACGAGCGCAATCGCTGGGGCGGAAGGCTGCAACTGCTGCTCAATGCGAGCGACACGTTGACGCTGAAGCTGAATGCCGATGCCGCGAAGACCGACGAGAACAGCAACACCAAGCCGTTTATGGTCGATCCCACGACGCTGAACGACGGTTCGGTACGCACGACCACCTACACTACACGGCTGAGCCGGGACTATTTCGGCGGCTACGTTCCGATCATCGGATCCTGGAGCAAGATCGATCTGGATATGGCCCGTCCGGTGGTCACGGAGAATTCCGGCGTCTCTTTGATCGCCAACTGGACGCCCGGTGCGGTCGAACTCACCTCGATCAGCGCGGTGCGCTGGTTTTCCTTCGACGCCAAGAATGACAGCGAGCAGACCCGCTTCGCCATCGCGCGCAGCGGCACCCTGGTCGATACTAAGCAATATTCGCAGGAATTCCGGCTCGCGGGCAAGGTTATCCCTACGCTCGATTATCAGGTCGGCCTGTATCTGTTCAAAATCGACACGAAGACCACCGGCCGCAGCACCTATGGCGCCGATGCCGGAGCCTTTTACGCCACCGACGCACAATATCGCACGCTGAACACGACCGCCGGCCGCACCTTCCTGCGGGCCGCACTAGGCGATGTGTTCCAGACCAATTATCAGGATCCGGTCTCGGATAGCCAAGCCGTCTTCGGGCAGGTCAACTGGGCCGCCACCGATCGCCTGAGTGTCACAGCGGGCTTGCGCTATACGCGCGAGCAGAAGACCAACAGCATCACCCGTACGACAACCCTGCTCAGCGGAGCACCGCTAATCTCTACCGGCAACGCCACGGCGGATGCGATCCGCGCCGCCCAGGTCGGCACCGATTATGCGAGGATCGACGGCGACAAGATCAAGAATGATGCAGTAGCGTGGCTTATCAATCCCAGCTTCAAGCTGACCGATGCGATCCTTCTCTATGCATCCGCCAGTTCGGGCGAAAAATCGGGCGCGGTGGCGTTTGAAAATAACGGCACCAAACGTAACGTGCTGCCGGAGAAAGCGACCGACTACGAATTGGGCATCAAGGCGAGCCTGCTCGATCGGCGCCTGACGCTGAACGTCAATCTCTATCATACCAAGGTCCGCGACTATCAGAACGTGACCAGCGAGGTCGATCCGACCTCGTCGACCGGCTACAGTTCCCGTCTCGGCAACATTCCCGGAATCAAGGCGCGCGGCGTCGAGTTCGACGCGGCCTTCACCGTCGATCGCGCTCTGACGATCACCGCCGGCGGCGCCTACAACAAGGCGACCTACAGCGACTGGTCCACGGCAACCTGCCCCCGTTCCTATCCCAGTTCCATTCCGATCTGCGACAATACCGGCCGCCAGATCGTGGGAGCGCCGAAGTGGACGGGCATTCTAGGCTTCAATTATGTTCGCGAGGTCGCCGGGTCGGGCGCGTCACTGCACCTGTTCGGCAACAGCAGCTGGCGGTCGCGCCACAATCTCGAGCAGCTTCTGTCAGACTATGGTTGGCAGAAAGCCTATACTCTCACCGATCTGGGTATTGGCGTGATCGGCGAAGTGGCCGGCCTGAAAACCGAACTGAGCCTCGTCGCGAAGAACGTGTTCGACACGAAATATACGACCAGCGTCAACGATTTCAGCAACACGGCGCCGGTTGGCTACGATGGCATCGGCGCCCGCCGCTATGTCGCTGCGATCCTGCGGACACGTTTCTGATGCGCCAGCTCGCTCGATCCGCCCGAAACCTTCTCGGGCTCACCGCCGGTCTATGCTCGATCGCAGGGCTTGCCGCATGTCATCGAAGCGCCCCTGTAAGTGAGGGACCCAAGCCTCACGCGAGCATCCGCGACATCATGCTGTACGAAATAGATCCTGCTGCCGATTTCGTATGGGAATCGGTAAGTACGGACGTCACGTCCGAGGGCGTAAAGGAGCATCAGCCTCACACCACCGCCGAGTGGCAAACGGTACAGAGCCAGGCGCTGAGACTGGCCGAAGCGCCGAACCTGCTCGTCGTGCCTGGCCGTCGGGTCGCCCATGGGGGCCAGTCTCTCGATGACGTGGATGCGCCCGGAAATTTGACCGCCGAACAGATCGAGCAAAAAATCGTGGCAGATCCCGCGCTGTTCGCGCGGCTCGCGGCCGACCTCCAGACGGCCGCACTGAAAGCCGTCGATGCAGCAAAGGCACATAACTCCGCCCGTCTTTCGGATGCCGGCGCAGCGATCGATGCGGCGTGCGAGTCCTGTCACCGGACATACTGGTATCCGGGAGAGGCGGATTATCTCCGAGCCCACGGCGTAACGCGCTGAGTGCTGAAATCGGGCAAGTGCGATTTCGTTTCGGACCGACGCTTCTACTCGGGCAGGCGAGCTTTGCGGTCGATATGCATACCGGACAGCGCTTCCCGTGAGGGCTCGGCAATTATGCGAGGCGCGAAGACGAAAGGTAGCAGGCGCTTTCCCTGAACATTCATGCGAGGGACTGATTTCCGGCCCTGTCCTGGCGAAATCGTCACTGGATTACCCACTCTTGATCATGGCGCTGGCACTGTCAATCACCGCGCCGGCGCGTCGCTGCAGACTAGTCCCGGCCGGCTTATCGGATCGATCCCGCGTCCTTTTCGCCTTCCCAGAAGATCCGCTCGTGTCTCTCGGGATCCGAGGCGAGTGTACAATCGGCGTCGATCAGCATCGTCTCGCGCCGTGCGGTAGTATAGGGCTTCCACTCGGGTTGCCCTTTGATCGATGGACACCCGGTTCGCGCGAAGGCCGCCCACATCGCGCTCATGTTAGCCGCCGTTTTCTGCTTGGCTGCACTGGCATCGCTGAACGGCCCGGGGGGGAGACTCACGCCGGGCGGTGGCAAGACATTATTGAACTTGGTGTTAATATCCGATGCGTGCGGTGAGCCGACCAGATAGTCCGTACCGGGTACCTTCGCCGGCGACTGGTAATCGAGAATGTAGGAAAAAACGGGCGCGCGCGCCTGCTCGGCCTTTTGTTCAGCAATGCGCACGGCATAAGCGCGCCACGGCGTTGCTGTGCTGATCGCCATATACAGTTGCGAAGGCGAAGCTTTCGGTCGCGAGGCCTTGAATGTTCGGATCCACGCATCCCCGCGATCACCCAGCGTTATCGCCAGGCGCTGACGAAGATCCTCCTCGGTCATCGAGAACGCCGATTTGTCGCCGAGATTGAAAAACACCGCCTCGTCCTTGCACCCCCCAACTATCAGCGGCTTTGCCGCCGAAACCGTCGGTGCATGCATCTTGAAAGGCGATTCCGGCAGAACAATCCCGTCCACGATCGGCCAAAACATCTGGTCGCGATTATTCCTTTGAGCACCGCCCGCTCGCGCACCTGGGACCGTGGCATCGGCATTCCCGGTCTGGAAGCGCAACAACTGTTCGGCCGGCACTTCGAGAAGCGTGCGTGGATCGCTTAGACCGAGCGCGCGCATCGCTGCGCGAGCAACCTCCGTCGCCTGGTCGGGGCTACGATCGCCCGGGCCGACGGGGCTCTCGATCGAGGCCTTGTGAAAGAAGGGCGCAGCCGCTGGCATCGTGTACAGTGAGGCAGTCTTGCCACCGCCGCCGCTTTCGCCAAAGATCATAACGTTGTCGGGATCGCCGCCAAAGCCGGCAATGTTCTGGTTGACCCAAGACAGAGCCGCGACGAGGTCAAGCAGCCCTTGGTTGCCCTGATATTCGGGGCCCAGAAGCTCACCCAGATATAGATATCCGAATGCGCCTAGACGGTGGTTTGATTCGACAACGACGACATCGTACAAGCGCGCGAGATTAGCGCCATTCTGCATAGGACTGTTGCCAGATCCCACCGTGAACCCGCCGCCATGGCTGTAGAACATGACTGGGCGTTTTGCCCCATCGGTCGCAGGCGTCCAGACATTCAGGAACAGGCAGTCCTCTGATGCTGCTGGCGCACCTGGGAATCCCCCGGCTTGGATTGACGGTGGCCCGTAGATCGTAGCGTCGCGGATCCCTGTCCAGGCGACTGGCGGGGGCGGAGCTTTGAAACGACGCTCAGGGCTGGAGACGCTGCCACCATACGGCACGCCGCGAAACACGCACACTCCCTTTTCGCGCGTGCCGCGCAATTGCCCCTGAACGGTTGCCGCCACCGCTTCACCTTCCGCTGCAAGCGCGCGCGGCGCCATAGTGGACCAGCCGAGTGCGGCGCCACCGCCAAGGATTGCTCTTCGAGACCAATTCATCTCCACCCCTCTTTCCCCGGGCGTTTGACAACGCCCAACATTGTCGATCGACCTGAAAACCGAAGCCGACCGTTGAACAGCTAGGATCTGCGCACTCGTCCGTCCCATAATTCTAGGATCCGCTTATTCATGACGAATTTAGATAGTGCCGTCAGATCATCGAAGCCGATTATTCTGATGCCGCTTGGAATGACGATGCGACGTGCAGGCTCCCAACCTTCTCATCATACTCTTGGCACCCCAATCGTTTGCGTAACTCCGGTCATCCCGATCTTCGACCAATCTTGCCCGCGGCACGTGATCGAAAGGGAGCACCTCCGCGCCTGCGCCGAGCTGGCGCGGAGATCCCGGGCTAGAATGTCACATTCGCTCGAACGCCGTATTGACGTGGTGCCCCGTAGAATTCGTTGTTGCCGGTCTGGCCTGACACATATTTCCTGTTGGTCAGGTTGGTTGCAAACCCCTCGATTTGCCAATCCCCCCGACGATAGGAGAGCATGGCGGACAGAAGGCCGCGCGACTTCAGAAGATCGAAGGTGGGAGAATAGAATAGGCCGGCATATTGTTGACCAACGAACGCGTAATTCACCCGCGGCGTGAGCGTACCGTCTCTGTCGAGATGAAATCCATATTGCACACCGGCACTGTAGGTCCATTTGGGCGACAGCAGGTTCGATCGTCCGCCCGCCGTGGCCGTGAATGGACCATAGTCGAAGCAACTCGGCGGATTTGACGGAGTACCGACCGCACATTGCGGCCCCAGGTTGCCGGCTGGCAACAGGCGGGGATTGACGGTGCTGAATGCAGGCAGCTTGCTGTCGATATAAGATAGGGACGCGTCAGCACTGAAACCCCCGAATTTCGCTTGAACCTGCGCTTCAATGCCCCTGATCGTGGCACTGGGCAGGTTGGTCACGCCGTTCTGCCCACTCGTCACGTCTATCACACCGAACTGGAATCCGCGATAATCGTTATAGAAGGCGTCAAGCTGCGTACGCAGGTGACCGGCCGCAAGCGTAGACTTCCAACCAATCTCGTAATTCCATACCGTTTCCGGCTTAAACTTCGATGTCGCAGAGTTGTATCCTCCGGGTTTGTACCCGCGCGCGGCGAAGCTATAGATCAGGTTATTTGGATCTACCTTGTAATTCAGTGCGAACTTACCGGTTACACGACCGTCGCTGTTTCCTGCTGCAAGATCCGCGACTTGGATGCCGCCGGCCGGAAAACCCGGAACACCGACGCCAATGCGGACCGCACCGGCTCCGTTCGCTTCAAAATGCGAGTATCGGAGCCCGAACTGCGCCTCAAGTTTGTCGGTCAGCTTGTAATTGGTCTGCGCGAATACGCCAGTGGTATATTTGTACTGCTGCTGCATGACGTTGAGGCCGACGCCAGCGGGATCTGTCTGCGAGAGACGAACGTTGATCCGGTTGCGCTGGTAATAGCCACCGAGGATCCAATCGAAGCGACCATCGGTCGGCGAGATCAGATTGACCTCTCCGCTGAGCTGGCGCTCGCGGACATACTGGTCCGTCGCAATGGAAGCGAGTTCGGTCGCGTCATTATCGTACAGCAAATCGACGTGCTTATCCTGGTAGCCGACGATGCCACGTAGCGTTATCCCACTGTCGAAATTATACTTCAATTCCGCGCTATGGATCTGCGCGTATTCGTGGCCGCGCATCGGCGCATTATAGTCGAGCGTACGAATGCCGCCCGTTCGCCCCGCAGCATAAAGCGTGCCTGCAACCGGACGGTAGGCAAAGCCGCCCGTGTCATGATCCAGGATCTCGGTCTTCAGCAGGACTTGGAAATTACCCGGCTTCCATAAGACCAGCACCCGACCGGACTTCTCGTCCAGCCGGCCCGGATGGGTATCGCCAGGACCGAGGTCATGATAGAAGCTGTCATTGCGGCGATAGATGCCAGCTACGCGCACCGCCAACGTCTTGGTGACCGGAAGATTGAGCGCGCCCTGGATGCCGACCGCATTGTAATTACCATATTGCGCTTCGGCGTAGCCTCCGATCCGGTCAAGCTTGGGGGTCTGCGAATTGATGAAGATCGCGCCACCGGTGGAATTCGAGCCCACCAGCGTGCCTTGAGGACCACGCAGAACTTCGACGCTGGCGATATCGTAGAACACGCCCGTCGCGACAATCGGCGGCTGGAACAGCCCATCCGCATATGTCGCCACGCCGTTTGCAACCGACGGCGAGCCCGAGGCGAGGCCGATGCCACGGATATTTGCCGACTGAACCAGGCCGCCGTCTGTGACGCTGAGTGATGGCGCCGCGAACTGCAGATCGGACAAGCGCGTCACCGCCTTCTCGGTCAAAGCGCGTTCGGATAGCGCTGTCGCAGAGATGGCAACATTTTGGAGATTTTCCGATCGCCGCTGTGCCGTGACCACGATCTCTGCGAGACCATCATTGGCGGTATTCGTGCCGGACACTGCACTGGGTTGGTGCTGCATCAACTGGCCTTGCTCGGGAACGCTCGGATGCCCCACCTGTGCGAAGGCCGGAACTGAGATCAGGCACAGCGGCGCACACGATCCCAACAAGTAACAGACTTTCATTCGCCCCTCCTGCGGCTCTCGCCGGTTATCCGACCGCGACCATGCTCTACGTCGGCACTGATATCGCTGTCAGAAATGGTTATATCTCATATCGACTATGTTACATAACTGTTTTTCGCTAAGAGCGTTAGCGAGTGGCATGAAAGCCACATTGTGGAGGCGCGAGATGGGCAACATCTTCTGTCATCGGACGTCAATAATGCTTGCGGTGTCGGGTATCAGGCTTGCGGCGGCCCTCGCTCCGGCCGCCGCCAAACAGACGGCTGTTGCGGATTCCCCGGATCGCTGCAACTCTGCCCTGCCTGTTCGTCTCGTCCAGACGGGCGTTCGTATCGAGCGCGCCCTACACGTGCTTGCAAGCACCGGCGCCCCTGCGCCGATCCCGCCTCACTGCGAAGTTTTCGGCATCTTGGGAGAACATGGGGAAACGATGGCCAAGAATATGCAATCCATTTCCACCTGCGACTGCCCGATCATTGGAATGGGCGCTTTCTGTTTCAGGGGGGCGGTGGCACCAACGGCGAGATTGGCAGCGCTCTCGGCCCTGTAGGTCCCAGACAGACGCCCGCCGTGCTGCGCGGCTATGCTGTTGTGAGCCAGGACTCCGGACACGATAATCGCACGAACAACGATCCGGCGCGCGGTGGGCCCACCGCTTTCGGTTTCGACCCGCAAGCGCGCGCCGATTATGGCCATGCATCGCTTGCGCCTGTGACCCGCGCGGCCAAGGCGATCATCACTACTTATTATCGGACGCCGCCCGCTTTCTCCTACTTTTTCGGCTGCTCCAAAGGTGGCGAGGAGGGCATGGTTCTTGCGCAGCAGCACCCGAACCTGTTCAACGGGATCGTAGCTGCCGCACCGGGATTTGCCCTGCCGAAAGCCGCGCTTGCGCAGGTTTGGGACGTCCAAACGCTGGCCGGCTCAACCCCGAATCGGCCGGTCACGCTCGCGTCTTTAGCCGGCGCCTTCTCCGATAGTGATCTGGCGCTCGCGGGGCACACCGTTCTCGCGGTCTGCGATCAGGAGGACGGACTAACCGACGGGATCGTGGCCGCTGTCGGGCAATGCGCGAACAGCAAGGTGCAAAGCGCGCTCGCCCGCATTGCCTGCACCGGTGAGAAGGCGCAGGCCTGCCTCTCGCTACCGCAACTCACCGCGATCACCTTGGTGATGGCGGGCGCACGCACGCTAGCGGGAGTCCCGATTTACGCCAGTTGGCCGTAGGATCCCGATATCGCCGCACCTGGCTGGCGCCTGTGGAAGTTAGGCAGCGCTGATGGAAAGGTGCCCGCGCTCAACGTCGTGCTCGGCGGCGCATCACTCTCTTCCGTATTGAGCGTCCCTCCCCTCGCCGTCCCGGCAGATCCGCACGCTCTTCTGGCTTGGGAGTTGAGTTACGATTTTAGCACCGATGCCGATCGCATTTATGCAACGGACGGCACCTTTGCGCGATCCGCGTGGCAAGACGTCTCGGCACAGGCCCCGGACATCGCCGCATTCCGGGCACATGGCGGCAAACTGATTGTTCCACATGGCGTTGCCGATCCCGTTTTCTCCATAAACGATACGATAGACTGGTATCGTAAGGTCGACGGTCGATCTCATGGCGCTGCGGCGAGCTTCGTGCGGGTTTTTCCGGTGCCAGGAATGAACCATTGCGGTGGTGGTCCCGCTACTGATCAATATGATGCGCTCGGCGCGGTTGTCGATTGGGTCGAGAAAAAGCGCGCGCCTGATATGATCACCGCCATTGCTGGCCCCGCAACCCCTTGGCCCGGGCGCACCCGCCCGCTGTGCCCTTTTCTAAAGAGCGCTCATTATGTTGGAGGTAACAAGGAGACTGCCAGCGCGTTCGAGTGCCGCTGAAGCTAAGGTGCCGTCATAGCCAGAGGCGCCCCCGACGCCATACTCGCGCAACGGGGCCGGATCGTCTCGTCCTCCGTGCCAATCGCAAAGCGCAAGATCTGCGCCTCTGTGTCTGAGGCCGAGACAATCCTCGGCCCACCCCGACATCCTTTTGCCTCCTGATCGTGGGTGGGAACCAGACCGATCGTCTAGGAATTTGCAAAGCGGAATATCGAGAATGAGCCCAGACGAACAAGGCGGCGAGAAGTCGCCGCGATACACCACAGTTGCGATCGCGCTTCGCTGGGCCATAGCTTTCGATCGGCGTCCAAATTTCCCCCCTATAGGCATGCAAAAGGGACCCCTCTGCAGGCGAATGGCGGTTGTCGCGGTAGTCCATAGGAGGGGCCCACGACCGGCGCCGCCCGTCACCAATGCCAACATCCCGATCTTGCCGCTTGGCCACCGCCAAGCGCACGTACCTAGACCACCGGGATGGGGGGGCCCTTTTCCACGCCGATCACCCCGCTGACGGGGTCCTTTTTCCACGCTGATCCACACCGAAGAGCAACCGGCACTGGAAGCAGTGCTTCAGCAAGCGACTCTACAGCGAGCGCAATCTTGTTGAGCGCTTCTTCTCCAAGCTGAAGCACTTCCGCCGCGTCGCCACCCGCTATGACAAACTGGGCTGCAACTTCCTCGCCATGATCCAGATCGCCTCGATGCGGCTGTGGTTGCGGGCCTATGAGTCTACGGCTTCGCCTAACCTCATCGATTAGGGGCCGGTTGGGGGCGTTCGATGACGACCGATGAAATGTAGGTGCAACCACCAAACAACCCAGTGCCGATGAGGAATATCCGCGCCCTGCGTGGTTGCTCAATAGCGGGCAGACGATTTCTCTTGGGCAACGCCTTACACCGCTTGTGATCCCAGACGATCCTGGCTGCCTACCACTGTCCCTCGCCGATTATTGGCGTCGGGACGCCGACGGCCGCACAAGGTCCGACGAGGAGCTACGAGCCGCCGGTAAGCTGCCTTCGGATAAAACCGGGTCGGAGCACATCTTCCTCATCGCGCATCTCTCTCCGCGACCCAGGGGTGGAGCGCTCACCTGGAAAAATCATCGAGATGTCGAACAATGGGAGATGCTTCGCCGCCTGATTAACGCGCGGATAACGGCGGGTTTGGACATTCCCGGGACGCCGGTGAAACGCCTGTCGAAGAGGGCGTCGGGATGCTTTCGTGTGCGCCGAACGGCAAGCAACGTTGCGCAGTCCTAGACGGATGTGTCTCGACGAGATGCCGTCCGGCCAATGGTCGGGACTCGCCCCAGCGGCAGGCTTCTGCACTAGTGCCGCCGGTGTGGCGTTCTATGTGTTGAGGGCCCGCAGCATCCTCATTGCCGTACGGGCGAGCGCAACCGGCTTTGTTATCGGTGTCCGACGAGGAGGAACCGCGCTGGCACCGGTGATCGCCGGCTTGCTGTTCGTTGTAGGCTATGTGCTACCGGCTGGTGAGCATTGGTCGAATTGATAGGAGATTGGATGAGCGAGGCTGTGTTGGAAGGAAGCGGCGACAGGCCACTCGGCGTGCTCGACACGCTGGTAGGCTACCATCTCCGTCGCGCCTCTGCGGTGCTAGGCAACGACTTTACTGACGCGGTCGGCAATGAAGGCATGCGTCAGGTCCCGTTCGCGATCCTGTCCGTAATCGCTGCCAATCCTGGCATCCGCCAAGGGGAAGTGGGCATAACCTTGGGCATACAAAGTGCCAATATGGTTGCGCTTGTGACAGATTTGATCAACGCAGGCTATGTTGACCGGCGCCAGTCATTCGAAGATCGTCGAGCTTTTGAGCTGGAGTTGACCGCCGCAGGGAAAAAGATGCTGGAGCGCTGCACGAAATTGCTCCAAGAATATCAGGAAAGGCTGCTCGCCGATTTCAGCAATGAAGAGCGCTCGGTCCTGCTTAGCCTCGTTCGTCGGATCGAAGCGAGAGAAATTCCAACCAATTACTGACAGCAAAACGACGACCTAAATCCGGGTCGCGCGCTTGGCAGCCATGGTTGTCCCTCATGCCAATAGCCGTGTAAGAGCCGTCGCGACCGTTGATCATCTGCCCGAATCCAATCCACCAAATTCGAGCGGCACGATCCTGACCAAGGCCGCCGACGCGCTCGCGGGCAAGCCCGATGCCTTCGATGCGATGATGAGCGAGATCGGCGCGACCGAGGGCTGGACCTGCAACCTGATGCTCGCGGTCAGCATCATGCACGAGACGGCCGCCCTGCCCACCCCGATTGCCGGCGAGGTGATCCTCTCCGACAAGTCCGGCTGGATGGAGATGGCGCAGCGCGAGCCCGTCGGCATAATCCTCGGCATCGAATCCTGAAATGCGCCCTCATCCTCCGGATTCGCGCGATCGCCGTGCCGCTGGCCTGCGACAGCACCGTAGCGCTGGAAGCATCCGAGCAATGCCCGCGCACGCACAGCCTGATTATCGAGGCGTTCGCCGAGGCCCCCGAGATCGTCAGCGCGCTGATCGATCATCCCGAAGGGCGCCGCATCAACTTCGCGGGCTCTACCCATATGAGCTGGATCATCGCCAAGCGTGCGGCTGAGCAACCGAAGCCTTAAATACCCCGCCACGGTGCTGGATCTCACGGCATTCCCAGCTTACGCTTTTGTTCCGCACCTCGGCGTCGTCACTCTCTAGGGTTCGCCCTGCCGTTAATTGGACGTGTTTTACTGCCTGTCATCGAGCAATTCCGTTTGAGGGCCCGCATCAGCTTCCCATTTCGCGACCGCGACGACTGCAAGAGCGTTACCCAGAACATTGGTACCCGAGCGTCCCATATTCAACAGATGATCAGCACCAAGCAACAACAGCAGCCCCCCGGGCGGAAAGCCAAATTCCGGAAGGACGGCGGCAAGCGCAATTAACGATCCCCGCGGCACGGCGGCGATTCCTTTGCTTGCCAGCATGAGCATCAGCATGAGCAGTACCAGCGTGCCGAACGGCAGCGCGATACCATAGGCTTGGGCAATGAAGAGGGCACCGAAAGTGCAGTAAACCATCGATGCATCGAGGTTGAAAGAATATCCTAGCGGCAGGACCAAGCTCACAATATCGCGGCGCACCCCAAAGCTCTCCAACGCAGCGAGCAATCGCGGGTAGGCAGCCTCAGAGCTAGAAGTCGAGAATGCGATCGTCGCTGGATCGCGGATGAGAGCAAGAAGCCTCCCAAGCCGTCGACCAAGCATGAACCAACCGACTGTGAGCAAGATGGCAATGAGAACTGCAAGCGCAAGATAATAACCGACAACCAACCACGCAAGCGCGCCGATCACAGCCAACCCTTCTTTCGCGACAGTCGCCGTTACTGCGGCGAATACGCCGATAGGTGCGAGCAGCATGACGTGCCCCGTGATGGCAAGCATCAAGCTGGCAAGCTGGCCGATCCCCCGCTGTATCGCCTCGCCCTTCTCCCGAATCGCCGCAAGCCCGAGGCCAGTGAAGATCGCGAACACAACGACCTGCAGAATATTGTTGGTTGCGAACGCATCGATTGCAGATGACGGAAAGGCACCAATGAAGACCTTCTCTGCCGAAAGGGGGGCATTCAACCCGTCGGCATGCCCCGTCGGCAGCGGAATAGAGAGGCCCGCACCCGGCCTCAGCACTGATGCAATGATCGTGCCCAGCGCGAGTGAGACGATCGAGGCAATCAGGAACCACAGCATCGCCTTCAGTGCAATCCGGGCTATAGCTCGCCCGTCGCCCATGCCGGCTATACCGGTAACCAAAGTGGCAAAAATGAGCGGTGCGACAATCATCTTCACAAGATTGATGAAGATCGTACTCAGCACCCGGCAGACCGCAATCACAGACCCCGCCAGTGCCGGCGAGGCGAAGGCATGGACGAGGCTACCAACAAGCGCGCCCGCAATCAGCACGCCGAACACAATCAAAGAGAAGCGCTTAGGAAGGTTCATAGTGATCTCGATCTGCAGTGGCCAACCAAAGCTATCATTGCGGAAGATAGGATTGCTTACTCATCGGCGTCGGGCGCGTTGCGCCACGTGCAACGCTGTTCAGGCACGCGGAGCGCCCTCCAACACAGCATCGCGAAGTTCGCCAAGAAACGCGATCAACGCTTCTTGCGGAGTACCTGCACGTGAGATGACGGTAATCCCCCACTGCTGCAGCACCGCTGTCTGAATAGGATCGGGGTTCGGCGTAAAAACGTAGACCCCCGGCCGCTCACGTTCACGCCCTGTGTCTCGCCAAGTCTGCCAGAGTCGATAGAGAAGGAGACGGATATTAAGATCGGAAACGCTGTAGCCGATGAACAGCAGCGTCCGCCCAAGCGAATCCGCCTTAAACTTCGTATCTATCGGCGTTTCGAATGCAAGTCGCTTTAGATAATCCGTCTCGGCAATTACCAAGGTCGTATCATCGGCAAAATCGCCGTGAAACTTAACGATTTGCGTGCGCAGGCCGTCAATGCCAACCAAATCATGTGTATTGGTGATTTTCAGGTAAGGCTTTTGATATATGTCATATGCTATTTCGAGATTATTGTCGTAGTTCGTTGTGTAAACGATCGGAAAATCGAGATCGACTATACACCGATGAATCTCGGAACTGGCAACCTTATCTCGCGAGACATTCCACGTGCGATCCATCCAGCTGCGCAATGGCCCGATACTACCCTGCCTCAACCGATAATATTCGGCGAGCGTATGGTAGGAGATCCGCTTGTCAACCGTCTCCAGAGAAAGTTGATTCTGCAGATGCCCGATCAGTTCGTCCCATGACGGGAGGCCGACGCTCATCGAAACACCGGCACCGGCGAAAAGCATGGCTCGGCGATCGCGGATCGCGGCAGCGAGATCTTCGAAGCTCGTGTTCATTATCGCTGCATCCTCGCATTGTGCCATGGCTCTACCGCGCACCGCGCCTGACGGCCAGCGTAGCGTCAGCCAAGCGTCAGCCTGCTTGATGAGCGATTCAAAGCGGCGAGGATGCTAAAACGTACGATTCCTGAGGATTTGGGATTCTGCGCTTCGGAAACGCCGGACAGATCGACCGAAAGTCTGCATTCCGGGGCAAAGGCCTCGATCGCCGCAGTATTACCCGTCGCGGCGGGATCGGCAATCAGTTCCACTCGCGTTCGATCAAATCCGATGCCCGCAAGTGCGACACTGGCCGCGAGGTTGGCATTGCGCGGATAGAGGCGCGCCGCCTCGCGCGCCGACCCGCTGAAAATCGTCGTCGGCCCGGGCAGTGCCTCGAGGTCATATTGATCCTCCGCCGGCGTGCCGCGCCACGCGTAAGCGGGTTTGGTGGAGCGATATAACACGTCCGCGGCTCCGGCTTGGGCAAGGGCCATGAGGCCGTCGAAACCGGCAAGTCCTCCTGTCGGAATGATGATGCGGGCATCCCCTTCTTGCGCCGCTTCAACAAACGTCTTGCGAGTGCTGTCTTCGGCCAGAATGCCCGACGACAGCAGAAGCAAATCGCATCCGGCGCGAAGGATTGCAGGACCTGCCGTACGAATTGCGTCATGGCCAGCGGCCTCAACTACTGCATCCAACGAAAGGAGAAGCATTTTATCGACCGTATCTACAACGGCGACCCCTTCCCCGAGTTGCGCTTGAAGCGACACAACATTGTGCGGCCGAGCGCAAACCCCCGCGAGGGTCCATGCTGCAAGCTCCGCCTTTTGCCAATCACGCGCCAGCGAAGTGCCAATTGCGCCCATTCCAAAAATTGCCGCACGCTTCATTGATGGAACACCATGACCGACCTCGTTTGTATGGGCCGGGTTTTCCGCGATGCAGCGTGGCAGCGACAGAGCCGATATTCACTGCCCCCGTTGCATTCGACGCAACACAGCAAGGCATCAATGATGCGCCTCGATCGATTGGCGCAGGGTATCAACGAACAAGCGCACGAGACGCGGGGTACGCTGCTGGCGATAACTGATAAGATCCAGAGTGCTCTCCCCGAAGACCTGGCCCGCCAGCGGCACGCAGTGGGCCCGCTGCGTTTCAGCTTCCCGTAGGGCGGCCCGCTTTGGCAGGATAGCGATGCCGACACCTGATCGAACGAAATCGCGAAGTGCCTCGAACGAGTTGCTCTGCAGATGCGGGCGAATGAGAACGTTTGCCTGTGCGCACGCGCGATCAAAAATGCGGCGGACACCGAAATCGCGCGTAGGCAGCGCGACACGCCAGCGCGTCAGATCGCCGAGCGGCAAATGTTCGACTTGCCCCAGCGGATGGCCCCAGGGAACTAACGCAAGCAAAGGCTCAGGTACACGGGCTATCACGTTGATTGCACTGTCGACTTCGGCGCAAAACGTGATGCCCATATCGCATTTCTGGCTACGCACGGCATCCACGACTGCAGGTGCGGGCACAATCTCGAATTCGAATTGCACGTTCTCGAACTTGCGACCGAATTCGGCGATTGCCTGCGCCGGTCCGGCCGAAACGACGCTTTCAACCATCATGAGGCGGATGAGACGCGAGCTACCCTTAATGTCGTCGAGATCGGATCGGAGCGAGTCGAACCCCATCACCACGACATCCGAATAATCGGCGACGAGCTGGCCCGCGTGGGTCAATTCCAGACCGGTCACGGAGCGTTTAAAAAGTGCCGTGCCCATTTGCCGTTCCAGGATCGCGATCTGCCTGCTTACGGAGGACGGTGCCAGACCGAGGGAATCGCCCGCTTTACGGATGGATCCTGATCTTACCACACACTGAAATGCCCGCATTGGATCTGGAAACATCGCCAACACCCTATATTTGACGCAATTATGACAGTGGAGGGGCGGCTGCACAACCGATCAATGCTGCACCGCACAAATCGGCACGGGTGTCACATGGCCGCTGCAGGACCGCCTTCGAACCGCCGCGGCCTCATCACGTTGCGCAACCCGCAACAGGGGCAATCGCTCTTGGTCCTATGCGATATCGCCAAACTCGCGGACGCTATGGACCATAAAAACTAACGACTTTGGGGGATGCTGGCGGCCCGAAAAAACAGGGGATACTGGCATTGAAAAGGGAAAATGAAGTGACGACGGCAATCGGCCCTCGTCGAAATAATATCGCTAAGGCAGGCCTGATGCTGGCAGCTGCATGGCTCGCGATCGCCACACCGTCGTGGGCGCAGACCGCCTCCGTCTCGGATCCGCTTCCATCTGCGGGCACATCGGCCGACGAGGGCGAACTCGTCGTCACCGGTTCGCAGGTCTCCCGCAGCGGCTTCACGACCCCGACCCCGACCACCGTCATTGGCTCGGCCGAATTGGCGCGTATTGCCGCGCCGACCGTTGCCGACGCGCTCAACCAACTGCCGGCATTGCGTGGCTCGCTGACGCCGACGTCGAACACATCCAATTCCGTGACCATCGGCGGCAACTATCTAGATCTGCGGGGGCTCGGAAACCTGCGCACGCTGACCCTGATCGACGGCAAGCGCTATGTTCCCACGACGACGACGGGCAGCGTGAACATCAACGTCATCCCGCAAGCGCTGATCTCCACTGCTGACGTAGTGACCGGAGGCGCGTCGGCTGCTTACGGCTCTGACGCAGTCGCGGGCGTCGTGAATCTGCGCTTCGACAATAACTTAAAGGGACTGAAAGCGACGGGGCAGGCAGGCATCAGCGACCATAACGATCATCGCAATTTCCTGATCTCGCTGGGATATGGCGGCGAATTCGGCAATGGACGCGGCAAGCTATTGCTTGGCGGCGAATTGCAGCAGAACAAGGGAGTTGGAGCCCTGAACAGCCGGAAATGGGGTAATGCCGGCACGATCCAGAACCCTGCTTACACTGCCACAAACGGCCAGCCGCAATTGCTACTCGTGAATGACGTCCGTGCCTCGAATGCCACATATGCCGGCATGATCAGCGCGCCCGCGTCGCTGCGCGGAACCCAGTTCACCAGCAGCGGCACGGGCACGATCCCATTTGCATATGGTGCGAACGCGACGGCGACCACGATGGACGGCGGCGACGGGTATCCGCTCAACGGCGTTTCCGTCCTTGAATCTCCCGTCAAGCGCTGGAACGGCTTCGGCCGGGCCACCTATAATCTGTTCGCGGATATTACCGCTTCAGCCGAATTCAACTATGCCCGAACGGATGTGAACAGCGACAGTAATTTGCGTGTGGATTCGATCACCATCCGACGCGACAACGCCTATCTGCCAGCATCGCTCGTCGCGCAAATGGCAGCGAATAACATCAGCAGCTTCACCATGGGCCGCGGCTTCGATGATTATGCGCGCGGGCTCTTTGATATTACCACGAAATCCTGGCAAGCGGCTGGCGGCCTGAAGGGCAAAATTGGTGGAAGCTGGTCGTTCGACAGCTATTTCGCGCACGGCAAAACCCGATCGCTGACGCTCTTCACTGACGATCGCATCACCACCCGCTGGCAGCAGTCGATCGATGCCGTAGTCAATCCAGCCAACGGCCAGATCGTCTGCCGTTCGACGCTGTCCAGCCCAACCAACGGCTGCGTGCCAGCCAACTTCTTCGGCGTCGGTAACGTTAGTGAGGCCGCCAAGACTTGGATGAACGGCACCTCCGTCCGGGATTGGAATATCGGGCAGACTGTGGCTTCGCTGACGCTTCGCGGCGAGCCCATCTCGCTTTGGGCGGGGCCGATATCCTTCGCCACCGGTGGCGAGTATCGACGTCAGACGGTGCGAGTAACCAGCGACCCATTATCGGTCACCAATTCTTTCCGCATCGGAAATAACCAGCCGTGGTCTGCTAGACAGAATGTCAAAGAGGCTTTTGTCGAGATCGTCGTGCCTCTCGCGAAAGACGAGAGCTGGGCGCAGAACATCGATCTCGATATCGCCGGCCGCATCACCGACTATTCGACATCTGGCACGGTGAAGACGTGGAAGGCCGGTCTGAATTACACAGTGAATGACTCGATCCGCCTGCGCGCGACCCGCTCCCGCGACATCCGCGCGCCCAGCATGGACGAACTGTTTTCCGCCGGCGGCGTTACTCTTCCGAGTATCAATGATCCGCTGCTTCGGACGACCTACAACGTGCAGCAGCTCGCTACCGGAAATCCCGACTTGAAGCCGGAAAAGGCTGACACGTTTACCGGCGGGATCGTCGTACAGCCTAGCTTCGTGCCTCGTCTCAGGCTCTCGGTCGATTATTACGAGATCAAGCTGAAGGGGGCGATCAACACGCTGACCACTTCTCAAATCGTCCAGCGATGCTACACCGATACGCCGCAACTCTGCGCGCTTATTACGCGACCGAGTGCAACCGCCAACATCACAGTTGTTCGTGCAGCACCCGCCAATCTCCAGCGGCTGGAAACGAGTGGAATTGATTTCGAGCTCGCCTACGCGGTGCCGGTCGGACCTGGCAGAATAAACTTTCGTTCGCTGGTCAACTATACGAACAAGCTGGATCTGATCGATGGTGCGGCAACCCGCCATTTCGCTGGTAACACCGAAACGATCGGTATCGGCGGCGTGCCGCACTGGCGCTTCAACACCAACCTCGGCTACGAGACCAGCCGTGTAAACATCAACCTGACTGGCCGATACGTCGGTGGGGGCATCCTCACGCAGGACAACAATATCGACGTGAAGCGTGTCTCCGGCCGCCTTTATCTCGATCTGTCGGGCGAATGGACGATCATCGATCACTCTTCGAACAGGGTCGCTCTGTTCGGCAAAATCCAAAACCTGGGCGACAAGGATCCGCCCCTGACCCAGACCGGCACCGCGCGCGCTCTCTATGACGTTCTCGGGCGCATCTATACCGCCGGTATCCGCGTCACTTATTAAGGGAGAAGGTCGACATGCTACGATATATGCTCATGGGGTGTGCGGCGCTATTGCCGGCGTTTCCCGCATCAGCCCAAAAGCCGGCGAAAGTTGCACCGCAGGCCATCAAACTGCCTCCGACTAATCCGCTGTGGCAGCCGCACAAGACGAAGAACTATTTGCCTGAGATGACCTGGGCGGAAGTTGCCGATCTGCTTAAGCGGACCGATATGGTGATTATTCCGGTCGGTTCGACGGAACAGCATGGTCCACAAGGTCCGCTCGGCACCGATTATCTCAATGGCCTGGAGCGAGCGAAACTGGTCGCGCAATATACCGACGTCTTGGTCGCCCCGATCACCAATGTCGGCAATGCAGGCTATCATCTCGACTTTCCGGGCTCGCTTTCGGTTTCCGAAGAAACGCTGCAGCATTTTTACGTCGAGGTCGTGCAAAGCCTGATCAAGCAGGGCTTCAAGCGCTTCATGTTCCTCAACTCGCACGGCGGAAACGCCGCCACGACGGCGTTCATCGTTGATCGTATCAATCAGGAAACACCTGGCATCGCTGTTGATCTCGCCACGGCGGCAGCGCCGTTCATGGCACGCGAGCCCAAAACGCCTGGCAAGACGGCTCCGTTCGATCGCCATGCCGGCGTCGGCGAGACGAGCAATTCCCTATATCTCATTCCGAGCCTCGTAGATCTCGACAGAGCCCGCAAGGCAAAGCTGACGATGCCTGATCATCTGACCAAGATGGTCCCGATGATTGAGGCTGGCGATCCCACGGCCAACCTCGTTTTCCTCGTGGAGGCGCTGAAAGCGGAGGGGACTGGGAAAGGAACCACGACCAAGAACATGACCGACACGGGGTCGTGGAGCTCACTGGATCCGCGCACCGCAACCGCCGAACAAGGGCACGACGAAACCGAAAAGTTCGTCAACGCCGCCGTTCAGTTTATTGAGAAGTGGAAAGAACTGCGACCGCTTGGCACGAAGTGATGACGTCGGCCGTCCCGTTTGCGCGGGGCGGCCAAAGACGTCTGATAAGCGCCCTTGGAGCAAATGCGCCTCGACAGGAAAGATGCGTGGTCATTGGCGGACCGAGGTTAAGCGATTTGATCACTAATGTCGCTCGCCACGGCGACTGACAAACCTGCTGCAGGGCAAAATACCTGCCTCTCTCGACGGCTTAAAATGGCTGGAGCAGCGTTTCGCATCACGAAGGCGACTCGAACACCTGACCGCCCTGCACGGTACGCAGACGATCGAAGCCGTGATAGTCGAGCGCGTTGCGGGCTCCACCAAAGTGCTGATCGCGCCCAAAAAATGTCTCGAGCGCCTTTACGAAATCACGCAACGGCATGGCATCATTCTGATCTTCGCCGAAGTCATTACGGCGTTTGGCCGGATCCGCGCCGCATCAGCCGCCGAAGCCTTCGGGATCACGGCAGATTTCTTCTTCTGCACGAAGGGGCTCGCCTACGGTGCCGCCCGCCCCCCCGTCGCCGACCGTGTTGGCGCACACCAAGTCAAAGCGACAGGGTTTGTCGTCCACAAGCAACGGTCGTCATCGCCCCGTGAAGCCGATAGCATCGCCTTCTGTCGGAAAACATGTGGGGCTGTTGAAGAGCGTAACTCTCTCGAAAGCCGGCTCGCCCGCCGAGGGTCCATTTTTGAGCAAGTGGGGCAGCGGCAATGATGGGTGAGCAGCAGCAGGGCGGTAAAGTCGCAAGCTGCCGGGCGCTGGCCAAGACTGTTCCCGCCGATCACCTCGTCTGTCGTATCGAACGGCGACTCGACATGGCTGAGCTGCGCGCCGCGCTGACGCCGCACTACAGCCGGCAGAGGCGCCCCTCGATCGCGACTGAGCGCTGAACCGCATGACACTGATCGATCGCCTGTATGCCGCCACCTCCGAGCGCCGGCTGTGCGAGGAGGTGCGCTTCAACCTCGCCTATCGCTGGTTCTGCCGACTTGCCCTCGACGGCCCATCCCGCACCACTCGACGTTCAGCAAGAAGCGGCACGGCCGCTTCCGCGACGTCGGAATTTTCCGCCTGCTGTTCGAGCAGACCGTAAGGCGCTGCGTGGAGCGGGGTTGGTCGGCGTCAAGGACGCGGCGATCGATACCTCGTTTGTCACGGCTGACGTGAGCCGGCAACAAGATCATCTTCGATCTCGCTGAACTGGCGAAGGCGTCTGTCACAATCACCATCAATACGGCCTCCATGTTCGCCGCCGACGCAGAACAGCAAAGCGCGTTGCCCGAAGCCGAATGGTTCTCGGTTGCCGCCTATCCAACCGCGAGCTGGCGTGCGACAGCCTTACGGCATCTCGGCGGCGATCGTTATCGAGCAAGCGGGACGCTTTCACTGCGTGGGGTGAGCAGCCCCCCTCTCCTTTACCCTGTCGATCGTCAGGCACGCAGCGACGATATCGGGACAGGCGGTGTTTGAACGCACGTTGTTCGGCATCGGCCAGGGCGAATGGGCGCGACTGCCGACCTGCCAGCCAGCGTCACGGTCTCGATCGACCTTCGCTCCACGCTCGCTTTAACGCCCGAGCCCACACAACTGCTCATTTCGCTTTATCACTTTGATGGCTCGCCATACGGCGAGATGTTGTTGCCCCCTAAAGGCCTGACGGAGCCTCGCGGGTTTGCGCGATGTACTCGCGGGGTGAACGATAGCCCAGAGCGCGATGCGGGTGCACCTCGTTGTAATGGGCGAGCCATCCTGGCAGTTGCGCGATGACGGTCTGCGCATCAGGTCTGGGGTTCACGCGAACGTAGTCGCGCTTGAGGGTGCGGACGAACGCCTCTGCCATGCCGTTGGATTGTGGGCTGCTGACGGGCGTCGTTCGCGGGACCAGCCCGATGTCACAGGCGAAGGTGCGGGTCTCGCGAGCAGTGTAGCAGCTGCCGTTATCCGTTAGCCACTCGATCAGCTCGGGCACACGGTTTACGCGGCCGTAGCGATGCTCGACGGTGGCAACCATCAGGTCCTGAACGTCCTCGGCGGTGATGCCGCCTGTGGTCGCCACATGCCCCATGGCCTCCCGGTCACAGCAGTCGAGCGCGAACGCGACGCGCACCTTCTCGCCGTTGTCGCAGGCGATCTCGAGCCCGTCCGAACACCAGCGGGTGTTGCGCTGGTCGACGGCGACGCGACCGTCGTGACGGCGTTCCTCACGCTGTTCGCCGCCTCGCTGGAGCAGCAACCCGTGCACCTTCATAACGCGGTAGACACGTTTGACATTGGGCGCTGCGCGCGCGTTCTTTTCCGCCTGGCGGCGTAGCAAAGCATGGACACGACGATAGCCATAGGTCGGCAGATCGGCGACGAGCAGCCGGATGTCGGCGACCAGTTCTTCGTCCGGCAGCGGCGGTCGCCCACGCGGGCGTGGCGGTGGTCGGTTGCGCATCGCGGAGAGATGCGGGCGGGTGATGCCAAGCGCGTCGGCCACCGCGGTCACAGAATGTCCCCGGGCAACGAGGTCGAGCGCAAGAGCAGTTTATGGAATGGCCCGCCCCAACCCTCCGACATCGGATACGATGCCGGTGCTAGCAGAGAGGGACGGACCATGACCATTGTGATGATCGGTGTCGATTTAGGCAAGAACAGCTGCAGCATCGCAGCGCTCGACGAGCGGGGTGCTGTTGTGCTTCGGAGGCGGATGCGACCCACGAGCATCGTGGAGTTTGCTGCTAAATATGCACCTTGCACGGTGGCGATGGAGGCATGCTGTGGCGCCCATTATCTGGGGCGGCAGCTCATCGCTCGCGGTCTCACCGTGAAGCTTATGCCGCCGGAATATGTGCGCCCGTATGTGAAGGCACAGAAGAATGACGACCGGGACGCCGAAGGGATCGCGGAAGCGGCAACACGCCCAACGATGCGCTTTGTCGAGTTGAAGAGCCAGGAACAGCTCGATATCCAGTCGCTGCATCGTGTGCGATCTCGGTTGGTTGGTTCAAGAACGACCCTGATCAACCAGATGCGCGCTCTGCTACTCGAACGCGGCGTCACGATTGCGCAAGGTCGTCGCAAGTTCGAACGCGCTGTTGATGCTATGCTCGCGGATGAAGCCGCGCTTACGCCTGGTCGACTGCGCGATCTGCTCCTCGACATGCGTGCGGAGTGGACCGCGCTCGATAGCCGTATTGGTGCTCTCGATGAGGAGTTCGTCCAGCTCGCCCGCACCGACGAGGTCGCCCGTCGTTTGACATCCATCCCCGGTGTCGGCGCGCTCAACGCAACGGCGCTGGTGGCTGCCGTCGGTAGAGCCGAAGCGTTCGATCAGGCACGAGATCTTGGGGCTTGGCTCGGCCTTGTTCCGCGGCAGCATACGACCGGCGGCAAGCCGCGTTTGCTCGGCATCAGCAAGCGGGGAAACACTTATCTCCGAACATTGCTGATCCATGGCGCCCGAGCGGCTCTGCCGACTTTGGCGAAAGCCGACACAACGCTCGGTGCATGGCTGCGCGGCCTCCAGGCGCGCTGTCACCCCAATACTGTGGTGGTGGCGCTCGCCAACAAGCTTGCCCGGATCGCTTGGGTGTTGATGCGGCGAGACACGATGTTCGCCACCCAGCGTGTGGCGATCGCCTGACGGTATCGGTCAGCAGCGGCAAAACGGCCGGCTGGCCCACGAGATGTCTGCGGGAGGAATTTTGAAGATGGCCTGACGGTATACCGACGCCCCAACAGCCTGACCAAAAAAATGACACTCGATGTCGTGAAGTTTATGAGGCCTGGAGCGTGCGGATCTCCATCTTGGCAACGGCTTAGCCGCTATGCCGTATACGTTGATGCAGACCTGTCAGTTGCCGATCAGATAAACACTCTTGCGGACGGGGCGGGCCATACGTTTTTTGGGCCTGCGGCCCGGGACACGGCCTTGCGCAGCAGTTCGTTCTCCATGGCCTTCTTACCGAGCAGGCGGTGCAGTTCGCGCACCTGCGCCTCCAAGGCGCGATACTCGGACGCCGGCACCACTTCTTCGCCAGCTGCCGCGGCGGTTAACGCGCCCTGGCTCATCAGCCTGCGCCAGGTGAACACCTGGCTGCCGCTGATGCCGTGCTGACGGGCAACGAGCGACACGCTCATCCCCGGCAAATACGTCTCCTCGACGATCCGGACCTTCTCCTCCGGTGTCCACCGCCTCCGGCGCTGCACACCGGAGAGAACCTCGCCGTCATTGTAACGCCTGGTCGTACCGTCAGTCATATGCCTCACTCTTATCTAAGAGCGAGACCCTGTCAGGTCATTTAGGGGGCCACCTCACGTTCGCACCAGCCGCTCGCCATGCGGCCATATCATCGGGGCTGACGCCTCCCACCGCCAGCAACGGGATAGCAGGTGGAAGTACGGCGCGATGGGCCTTGAGAACGGCAGGCGACGCGACTTCAGCCGGAAAGAGCTTGAGGGTAGTAGCCTCCGCCCCGATCGCGGCAAATGCTTCGGACGGCGTGAAATAGCCGAGAAGCGACGCCATGCCCGCAGTCACAGTCGCCGCGATCACCGCCAGGTCCGTATTGGGCGAAATGATCATCGTCCCGCCCGCCGCGGCGACCTGCGCCACCTGTCCGGGCGCAAGGACAGTACCGGCCCTGATGACCGCACGTCCTTAGAAATGCCGCGCAAGCCGCTCGATGCTGGCGAGAGGCTGGGGTGAGGTGAGCGGGACCTCGATGAGCCGAAAGCCTGCCTCGAACAGCACGTCGCCGATCGGAAGCACCTCGTCTGGTGTTACGCCCGAAGAATGGCAACAAGGGGAAGCGACGCAAACGCGCTCTTGAAGTCGATCACGCCATTTTATCCCACACCCGACATATGCCGGCGACGAATGCGGCCTCGCTATCGACACGAAAGACGGCGCCCCCGACCTGCTCGATTGCCGCTGTATAAAGAGCGCCCAGCGAGGGATCGGCGATCAGATGAACCGCATCGCCGGCGGCAACATTGGCGCGGACGTCAGCCCCGACCAAAAGTCCGCTGACGAAGGAGGTGATGTCGTCGCCCGTGCGAGCCCCGAGGACGCTCGCGGCCCGCGCCTCAAACAGCGCCGTCTGCAAATCTGCGCCACCTGCCCGAACAACGCCCTGTCGAAAGGCTGCACAATCCCGTGCGAGCCCGGTCATGCCCGCACCGATCAGCGAATGCGCGCGCAACAATGCGAACATTTCGCCCACCATGGCCGTCGAGAATGTTGTGATGGCGCCGCCGCTTACCCTAGCCCACTTGGTATGCGTGCCAGGTTGGCACAGCAGCGCGGAATCAGGCACCAGCCCCGCCGCCGCCGCGCCCAGAAACTGGACCTCCTCGCCGCGCATGACGTCGCCCCGCCCCGCCGTCAGCGTTCGAACGCCGGGCACGATGCCTATCCTGTCTCCGACCGGCAGCACGGCGGACGCGAGCGCATCGATCGTCGCCGACGTGTCGATATAGCCCGCGTCCCTCCATCCCCGGTTCGACCCAACCATGCCCGCTAGCAGGACCGGATGATCCCCCAGGCGGGCGCGAACCGCCTCGAGCTCACCGGGATAATCATCGGGCGTAAGAGACGCGACGCCTTTCCCGTCCCGCTCGCCCGCCACGACACGCCCGCTCTCGATCCGCCAGGCGCGCCGGTTGGTGGTGCCCCAGTCCACTGCGATAAACGAGCACCTACTCAAGATCCCTGCCTCAATAAGTGGCGCGAACGGAGAAGCCTAAGCGCCTGTCGTTCAGCGTATATTGCAGCGGCTCGGAGGGCGTCCCGATGTAGGTCCGGTTCATCCGGTTGTTGATGTTCACCGCGTCGACAGTGACCGCGATATGCTTGGTGACATTGTAGCTGATCGACGCATCGAGGCTGGCATAAGGTGCCTGGATCTGCGGCTGACCGTTCGCCCCGCTTCCGACGGTGGTGTCGAGATAGCGCCCGCGCCAGCTATAGGCGAGACGAGCGCTCACCGGTCCCTTCTCGTACAGGCCGACGATATTGTAGCTATGCTTCGAGAGCTTCTCGAGAGGCACCCGCGTGGGAATGGAGCTGCCAGGCGTCGAGAACGGATTTTCGACGCTGCTGTCGACATAGGTATAGTTGAGCTGCAGGCCCAACCCGCTCAAAAGTCCGGGCAGGAAGTCATAAAACTGCTGATAGGCAAGCTCATACCCCTTGATCGTCCCCGAATTGGCGTTGACAGTCGTACTGATGTCGTAATCGATGCCGTTGAAATTACGAACGACACGGCCGCTCGTCAGGAAGCCATTCACATCCTTCTTGAATACACCGGCCGTCAGCGAGCCGGCGCGCGCGAAATACCACTCCGCCGATGCGTCATAAGATGTCGCCTTGATGGGATTGAGAAGCGGGTTCCCGGACGAGCCGCTAGGACGCCCGGTCGACGGATTGACGACGGTCGGCGGTCCAAGAGTGACGTTCGTCGCCAGCTGCGTGAAATCGGGCCGCGCGATCGATTTCGCATAGGCCAGACGCACCTGCAGCTTTTCGGTCAGCAGCGCCCGGAAGTTCACGCTGGGCAGCGCATACGTATAGGTCCGCCCGACGTTGACCGCCTGGAGATTGGCTGGATTGGACGCATCGACCGTACTGTTCGACGGGAACAGATAGCCTTCCGAGGTCGTCTTGGTCCGTATGACGCGCACGCCAGCCGTCGCATCGACCGGCAAGCCGAATATCGTCGTCCCTGCCTTGCCGCTCGCATAGAAGGTCATGATCCGCTCGCGCTGCTGGTTCATGTCTGCGGGGTAGAAGCCACGCCGGGTCGCGCCAAACAGGCGATAGGTCTCGGTCAGGCCCTGAGACACGCTACCAGATGGCGAAGCGGGATAGATGGTCCCGTTGATCGTCCGCCCCTCGAAGAAGTTCGACGACGGCCCGGTCGTGGTGAGCTGCGCCAGGCTTGAGGAGTTAGGAACATAGCTGCCACCGTTGGGCGCAACGCAGCTTGCACTGTTCCCGGTCGTGTACACGCAAAAGCCATCGCTCAGATTGCGCAGCGTCACCTTGGTCTCTGCGTAGCGTACCCCGGCATTCAGCGCCTTCACGATAGAATCGATCGGCGTCCACTTGACGTCATATTTGAGCGCCAACTGATTGGTGTCGTTGCGTGTCGTGTAATCGGCCAAATAGGCAAAACGGTAGCGCGTCGGATCGGTCAGAAGCGCCGGATTGCGCACAGTCCATGTCGGCGTTCCCGAGAGATCGAAGTCGACGATGCTCTTGTTCGGCGATGCCGATGGCAGCTCCGGATCGCCGGAATATTGCGATATCACGAAGCCACCTGAATCGACATCGTAGCTGGACTTCAGATATTGCGCATCAAACGTCATCGTCAGCGTGTCGGTGCTCTTCCAGGCGAGATTGCCGGTGATGTTGGTGTTGATGGCGTTCAGCGCCTGCGGATAGCGCGCGGATTCGAACACCATATTGTTATACGAGCCGCTGACCACGCGCCCGTCATCTCCATAGGTGAACGTGGCGCCCGGCGTCGCGATCAGATTCTGGCCGTGCGTGGTGTTGTAAAAGTACCGACCGTCGCGATTGAACTTGTAGCGGCTGTGCAGGACCTGTGCGGTGAAATCTAGACGGTCGCTCATCTTCCATTGATAAGCGCCAGCCGCCGTCAGACGCTTGCGCGAGCCGAGTTCGTCATAGATCTGGAAACCCAGCGGCGCGCGTGCGCCTGCGGGTGCGCCAGGAATGATCCCCGGCGTGCCTGCTGCACCACTGCCCGCAACGTTGAAGAAGGGCTGAACGAGCAGCGCATCCTGACGATATTTGCTCTCGCCGTACACGACGTTGACCAACAACCCCATCTCGCCAAGGCTGCTGTCCCAGCGATTGCTGTAAAGCGCCGAGCCTGTGCCGCCGACCTTATTGGCCAGATCGTAATAGTTGATCCGCGCCGAGGCGTTGATCACCTCGCCGCTCTGGTCAAATGGCAGACGCGTGCGCAGATTGACCACGCCGCCGATGGCACCCTCGATGACGTCGGCCGACGGGTTTTTGTAGACATCGATACCAGCCAGCAGCTCGGGCGGCAGGGCCTCGATATCAAAGTTGCGCCCGCCAGACGCGGAATAGGTGTCGCGGCCGTCGATCAGGGTACGGATCTGGGTCAGGCCGCGGATCGCGACCGCTGACTGCGTCCGATGATCAACGTCCGTGCCGCCCTCGCCGTAGCGACGCTGGATCTGCACGCCGGTGATGCGCTGGAGCGATTCCACGGTGTTGGCATCGGGAAGCTTGCCGATGTCCTGCGCCTGGATCGAATCGACGATCTGGTCGCTCGTTCGCTTGATCTGCTGCGCGGTGTTCAGGCTGGCGCGCATGCCCGTCACGACAATATCCTCAGCGCCGCCGGCCGGAGCCGCCTGCCCGTCACCAGCAGGCTGCGGCATAGGTGCCGCAGGCACCTGGGCGGCCGCAGGCATCGCGAGCGCCGCGCCGAGAGCACCGATCGAGACATGTTTGAAAAAGGTGTGTCGCATAGCCTCCCCGGGCCTCCGTTGATTTTTGTTTCACGACCATTGCCGCGAGCGATCCTCGAATAATGTCGAATGCCGACCCCGTCAATTATATCCTACTTATACATGAGAGCGGAGGGGGCCATGCCGGCTGCCGCCGACGGACAAAAGCCAGCACGATCATGCAAAAAGTCCATTTTCTGCAATAACTTGCCACATAACGGGCCATCATTTCGGTACTGAACCGTCGCTCGTGAGCTTCGCGGGCCTTGCATGCTGGTAAGCCCAATTATAAATATCGTACTTTAATAGCCCACGCGTTCCAGCTTGGCGCCAGCAAACTCGAGAGGGGGGAGCAACCCGATGAAGGCATCCGGATTTTTGGAGAATCGCGTCGGACGCCGCGCATTTGTTCAGTCGCTGGGCGCCGCCCCGTTTCTCGGCCTGTTTGCCGCCGGGGCGCAAGCAGCGACGCTTCCAAATGCACAGGCTGCCGATCTGGCCGCAATCTGGCGGCGCGCGCTGGACCCGTCCGATAAGGGCCTCAAAGCTCGCTGGTTCGGCCATGCCTTGGCCGATGCGCTTCCCCTGCCCGGCAGCCTGGAGGAACGACGCGTTGGCAATCCGGTGACGATCGACACGCCATGGACGGGCGATATCAACGACCGCTCATTCTTCACGTCGCCCGATTATGCCCGCTACCGGGATCCCGCTCATTTCAAGGTCCCCTTTTTCCTGCAGCCCGACAGCTGGTACCGTGGTGTTGCCTGGTACCAACGTGACATCACGATCCCCGAGACCTGGCGAAACAAGCGCGTCGAACTTTTTCTCGAACGACCGCATTGGGAGACCCGGGTCTGGATCGGCGACCGGTCGATCGGCCGAAGCGATGCGCTGCACGTCCCCCACCTTTACGATCTTGGCACATTGGAGCCAGGCCCGCATCGCCTCACGATCAGGGTCGATAACCGGATGATCGTCGAGGTCGGCTATAACGGGCATGGCGTAACCGATCATACCCAGGGCAATTGGAACGGCATTGCCGGGCGCATCGAATTGCGCGCAACCGAGCCGGTCTGGATAGACCGGATCGATCTTCATCCCTCCTATGCCGATCGCACACTCACCGTGCGCGGCCAGCTCGCACGCATGGCGAACGCGCAGACGATCGACGGCGCGGCGATCGAACTCGCCGGCCAGACCGTCAGCGCGACCGTTTCATGGCAGGGCATGAAGGGAATTTTCGAGGCGCAAATCCGCCCCTCGCCCGCCGATACCGCTGCGCTGAAGCCGTGGGACGAGTTCAACCCAATTCTCCACAACGTTGCGGTACGGCTGACCAACGGAGAAACCTGGCACGGCCGGTTCGGCTGGCGGGCGTTGACGCCTACGCCCACGGGCTTCGAAATCAACGGCCGGCCGGCCATGATGCGGGGCGCCCTGGAGTGCAGCATATTCCCGCTGTCCGGGCACGCGCCGACCGATATCGAGAGCTGGCGCCGGATCATGCGCCGGATCAAGGACTACGGCCTCAATCATCTGCGCTTCCATAGTTATTGCCCGCCCGAAGCCGCCTTCGATGCAGCCGACGAGGCAGGCGTCTATGTGCAGATCGAGACGGTCTGGGCCAATCAGTCGGTACGGATCGGCGCCGGCCTGCCGGTCGACAAGTGGGTCTATAGCGAGACAGATCGCGTGCTCGCGGCGCACGGGAACCACCCCTCCTTCGTGCTGATGACGCACGGCAACGAGCCAGGCAACAGCACGCCCAAGACGGAAGAAGCGCAGCGCGACACGTTCCTCGCAGCCTATGTCCGCCACTATCGCGAGCGCGATGCGCGCAGGCTGTGGACCTCGGGATCCGGCTGGCCGTCGATCGACGAGAACCAGTATCATGTGACGCCGCTCCCGCGGATCCACCAATGGGCTGACGAGCTGAAGTCGCGCATCAACGCCAAACCGCCGGAAACGCAGACGGACTATCGCGACTTCATCGGACAATATCGCGTGCCCGTGATCAGCCACGAAATCGGGCAATGGTGCGTCTACCCTAATCTCGACGAACGCAGAAAATACACCGGATATCTGAAAGCCAAGAATTTCGACATTTTCGAAGACCGCCTGCGAGACAACGGTCTGATCGGCTATGCACCTGAATTTCTCTACGCGTCCGGCCGGCTGCAAGTGCTGTGCTACAAGGAAGATATCGAAAGCGCGCTGCGGACGCATGGAATGGGCGGCTTCCAGCTCCTTGGACTTCAGGATTTCCCGGGTCAGGGAACGGCCCTCGTCGGCGTGCTGGATCCCTTCTGGGATGACAAAGGCTATGTGAGCGGACCCGAATATCGACGCTTCTGCGCACCGGTCGTCCCGCTCGCACGCATGGACAGCCGGATTGTACAATCGGGCGCATCGTTCGCCTTCACGATCGACGTGGCGAACTTCGGTGCGACGCCGCTGGATGATGCGGCGATCGACTGGTCGATCGCATCGACGTCGGGGACGGAACTGGCCCAAGGCGGCTTCCCGTCGCGCCTCGTTCCGCTCGGCAATGCGCCGCTGTCGCTGGCCGCCACTGCGACCCTGTCGGTCCGTCAGGCCACGGCGGCACGACTGCTGGTGACCATCCGCCAGCACGGCAGGGTCGTCGCGGAAAATGACTGGGACCTCTGGGTCTATCCCACGCCTGCGCTGGCACCCGCAGCCAGCACGATCCTGCGTGCGAACCACATCGACGAGGCCGTCCTTCAGCATCTTGCATCGGGCGGCGATGCGCTCATCGGTCTCCCCGGGTCGGACGTCGCCAACCACAAGACCAATCCGGTCAAGCTCGGCTTCTCGTCGATCTTCTGGAACACTTTGTGGACGGAGGGCCAGGCGCCAACGACGCTCGGCATCCTGTGTGACCCACGCCACGATGCCCTGGCCGATTTCCCCACGGACGCGCACAGCAACTGGCAGTGGTGGTATCTGTTGCACAGGGCCGGCGCGCTCCGGCTCGACCTTCTACCGGCAGGCGTCACACCGATCGTCCGCATCATCGATGACTGGTTCACGGCCCGACCGCTGGGGCTCGTCATCGAAGTCACGGTGGGCAGGGGACGTGCCATCATCTGCGGTTTTGCGCTCGATGGAGCGGACGCAGCGGACCCTGTCAGCCGCCAGTTGGTCGCAAGCCTTGAGCGCTACATGAGCGGAACGGGCTTCCGCCCGGCCGTCCGAGTCTCGCCCGAGCAGCTTCGTAGCCTGGTGAAAGCATGAGCATGACCAGGAGATTTCGGCGCCCCGCCGGCAATTGCGCACTCTGGGTGATGGTCGCCTGCCTCGGTGCGACGTCTCCTCTTCCGGCCGCACCGCCTGTACACCGTCCGGCTGTTGAAGGGCGATGCCGAGCGCCAATCCTCATCGAACTGGGCGCCGACTGGGCACGGCCACGCACGACGTTTCAAGGATGGGGCACGTCGCTGGCCTGGTTTGCAAGCACCACGGGCAATTGGCCTGACCCTGTCCGCTCGCGCATCGCCGACCTTCTCTACGGCGCCGACGGGCTTGGCTGGACGATCGCGCGCTACAATATCGGCGGCGGGAGAAAGCCCGGTTCACCTCCGCTCGCGCGCGCAAATGCCAATGTGCCTGGCCTGTGGCGCATGCCGGCTGGCGCCACCGGAACCGACTGGTGGCACCCCGACAATCCGGCAATGTGGGATTGGTCGGCCGACAGCGGGCAGCAATGGTGGCTGGAGGCGGTCAAGGCACGCGTACCTGCGGCGACTCTCCTTCTCGAAGCCTCAAGCTATTCGCCGCCCTGGTTCATGACTGTCAGCGGCGATGTCGCTGGCGCGGCCAAACCCTACCAGCCCAATCTCCGTCCGGGACAAGAGGCACTGTTCGCCGAATATCTCGTAGGCGCCATGCAAGGACTGGAACGGCGCCACGGCGTACGCTTCCACAGCATAGCCCCGCTCAATGAGCCCAACACGCCTTACTGGGTGTCCGGGAACCGCCAGGAGGGCAATTACTTCTCGCCCGAAGGCCAGGCCCGCATGCTGGAAGCGACAGATCGCGTACTGCGCGCGCATCGCTCGGGCGCCATCCTGTCGGCAATGGACGAGACCAATCACGACACGTTCGTCAAAGACTGGTCGAGATATTCGGAAGGTGCGAAGGCGGTCGTGCGGCAGTTGAACGTGCACAGCTACAGCACGACCGGCGCAACCGGACCGCGTGATGTCGCGGCGGTGACCGGCCTGCCCTTATGGATGTCGGAGGTCGATCTGTCGGCACCCAACAGCGTCCAGGATTTCGACAACGTCTCGTCCGCGCTGGCCTTGGGTGAGCAGCTCGTCCTCGATTTCAAGCGGCTCGAACCTGCCGGCTGGGTTTTCTGGCAGGCCGTGGAGCCGAGCGCCGTGGGCGAGGACAAGGGGTCGAACTGGGGTTTGCTCCGTGCCGACATGTCGCAGGCGCACCCGGCCGATACGAGCGTCCATATAACATCGAAATATTGGGCGATGGCGACCTTCAGCCATGCCATCCGCCCGGGCTTCCGTCTCGTCCGCAACGACGATCCCGATACGATCACCGCTCTGTCCGCGGATGGGCGCGAAGCTGTCGCCGTCCATGTGAACCACGGTCCTTACGACCGGCTGCTGCCATTTTCAACCGCAAGCCTACCCAAGGGGCGCTGGACAGTAGCATCGGTGACGAGGGACGGCCGGCTGGTTGGACAGGCCCCCTGCGCGGCCGGTTCATCCGTCCCGACTGCAATCGCTGCTCCGCGCGCCATCACAGCGGTTCGTCTGCGGCGCGACTGACCGGGCGAACCGTCTGGATCCGTTTGCCCGCGCCTCGCGATATCGGACGGCGCGGGCCATCGAAGGCATGCTGGACCGTGCCGCGCCGTGCGCCATCCGTCTCTCGCCGACGCATGGACAGCAGGCGCCCGCCAAAGCGGAGGCGACCGGCGATCCTTTCCCGCCCTCGATCGGGTTTACCGCCAATCTTGCTCGATCTGCTCCAGCGTCTTGCCCTTCGTCTCTGGCAGCGTCCGGAAGATGAACACGAAGCCCGCTGCGCAGACCAGGCCGTATATCCAGAACGTCATGCCTGTGCCGGCTGCCGCATTGAGGATGGGGAAGCTGTAGGTCAGCAGGAAACAGGCGGCCCACAAAGCGGTTGTCGCGATCGCCATGCTGGCTCCACGCGCTTCCCCTGGGAATATCTCGGATAAGGCCACCCACGTCATCGGTGCCAATGTCATGGCATAGATGGCGATCGCCACGACAACGAGCAGGAGCAGCGGCCAGCCTTGTACGCCCGCGACATAGCTTGCGCCGACTGCCGCATAGATGAGCGCCAGACCGGCGCAGCCGAGCAGCAGTAACCGGCGGCGGCCCCATTTCTCCACGGTGGCCAGAGCCAGGAACGTGAAAACACAATTCACGACACCGGTGATGACGATGTTAAACAGCGTATCGGACACCGCATAGCCCGCGCCCGCGAAAATCTCCTGCGCGTAATTAAATATTACATTTATTCCGCACCACTGTTGCAACACAGCGATGACGATCCCGATCGCCAGAACCCGTCGGAACCGCGGCTCGGAAAGGACGGCTGCCAGGCTGCGGCCCGGTGCGGCCGAAAGCGCGGCGCGGATATCCTCGAGCGCTGCATCCGCTCCGGCTTCCCCGAACAGGCGCGCAAGGACCTGATGCGCCGCACCCCATTTGTCGTGATGCGCCAGAAAGCGAGGGCTTTCAGGGATCAGGGCCGCGCCGATCGAAAAGGCTGCCGCAGGCACGGCCGCCGCTGCGAACATCCAGCGCCAGCCGGTCGTGCCATTCCATGACTGGGCGATCATGGCCGTCGTCGCATCAGGAGCGACGGGTTCTGCGATCAGCCAGTTGACGATCTGAGCCGCCAGCAGACCGAGCACGATCGCGATCTGATTGAGGCACACCAGGCGGCCGCGATGGGCAGGCGGCGCGATCTCGGCGATGTACAGGGGCGACAGGCCGGACGCCATGCCGATGGCAACGCCCCCCGCAATCCGCCAGAGCACGAAGGTGCCGAAGCCACCCGCGAGCGCCGTTCCGATCGAGGACACAGCGAAAATGAGCGCGGACAGAAGGAGACCGGGTTTGCGCCCCCAGCGATCCGCGACCCCGCCCGACACCATCGCGCCGGCCAAGCAGCCGATTAGCGCGCAGCTGACGGCCCAGGCCTGGTCGGTCGGCGCGGTAAGGCCGAAGCGCGCCTCGTAAAAAGGCTTCGCTCCGCCGATGACGACCCAGTCGTAGCCGAACAGCAGGCCGCCGAGCGCGGACACGCCGGCCGCGAGCCAGACGGTCGGCGGCGCCGAAGAGAGAGGCGCGACCGGCCCTTCCGGCGCGCCGGCATCCATGATCTGCATTCAGAGGCTCCCCATCCTGCCGCCGTCCGCGACAATGTCTTCGCCGGTGATGAAGCGCGCGGCGTCCGATGCAAGAAATGCGGTCAGTTCCGCAATGTCGTCCGGCTGGCCGACATCGGCCGGATCGATCACCTCCGCTCCGGATTTAATATTCGGACTGGCGCGCAGCATCGCCGTGTCGATGGCTCCGGGCAGCACCGCGTTGACGCGGATACCGAGTGGCTTGCCCTCGATTGCGGCCGACCGCGTCAAGCTCACCAAGCCGGCCTTGGCAGCGGCATAAGGAGCAACCAGGGCCGATGTACGGCGCGCATGGACCGACGCGACGTTCACGATGCATCCGCCGGGCCGCATGTGACGAAAGGCATGCGCGGTAAACAGCGCCGCACCGACGAGATTGACACTGAGAAGACGCTGCCAATCGGCTGCGCCCAGTTCGGCGATCGCCTTGTAGATCATCATCCCGGCAACGTTAACCACGACGTCCAGCCCACCGAAGCTGCCAATCGCGGCGTCGACGGCTGCTGCGACCGCTTTGTCGTCCCCGACGTCCGTCACAACGGAACGGGCAGCCGCCGCCCCCATCGCAAGAAGCGAGGCGGGGGTGCCCTCTGTGTCCTCCCGCGCATCGACCAGCAGGATCGACGCGCCCTCTTGCGCGAAGGCCCGGGCCACTGCGAAACCGATATCGCCCAACCCGCCCGTTACGATGACGCTTCGGCTCACCATTCGCGCAACTCCCCGTCCGGCCCTCGCCAGGCCGGATTGCGCCACCGATGCGGATCCCGCGCCATCGCGCGCACCGCCTCCTCGTCAATCTGGACACCAAGGCCAGGCGCTGAGGGAATCGCGATCGATCCGCCGCTGATCTCGAAGATTTCGGGGTTCTTCATCAGGGTCATCAGATCCTGCGAGGGCCCGTTATAATGAATGCCCAGCGAGATCTCCTGGATCACAAAATTGGGGGTCGCAGCCGCCAGATTGAGACATGCGGCAAGCGCGATCGGACCGATCGGACAATGCGGCGCCAAGGCGACATCATAGGTTTCCGCCATGGCCGCGATCCGGCGTGCCTCCGATATGCCACCCGCATGCGCCAGGTCGGGCTGGATGATGTCGATCGCACCGCTTTCCAGGAACGGCCGGACATCCCAGCGGCTGTAAAGCCGTTCTCCAAGCGCCAGCGGCACACTGCTGAAAGACGCAAGACCCGCCACCACCGCAGGATTGTCGCTCAGCACGATTTCCTCGGCAAAAAGCGGTCGCAACGGTTCGATCGCCCGTAGCACCATTCGGGCCATGGGTTTGTGTACCCGCCCGTGAAAGTCGACACCGACATCGATGCCGACCGCGCGGACTTCCCCGATACGGGCGACCACCTCGTCGATCCGGGCCGGACTGTCGAGCCAGCCAATCTCCTCGGTGCCGTTCATCTTCACGGCGGCGAATCCCTGCGCGAGACGCGCCCGGGCGGCATCGGCCACGTCGCTCGGCCGATCGCCACCAATCCAGGCATAAACTGGAATCCGATCCCGCACGCGTCCGCCAAGAAGCTGGTAGACAGGAACGCCAAGCTTGCGGGCCTTGATATCCCACAAGGCCTGATCGACCCCTGATATGGCGGAGAGAAGGACGGGACCGCCGCGGTAAAAGCCTAAACGGTGCAGCATCTGCCAGGCATCCTCGATCCGATCGGGATCATGCCCGACAAGCCGATCGCGGATTGCCTCGAACGCCCCGACCACCGCCTCAGCATGCCCCTCCAGCGTCGCCTCGCCCCAACCGACCGCGCCCTGCGCCGTCTCCACGCGGACGAACACCCAGCGAGGGCGCACCAGGAAGCATTCGATACGGCCGATCCGGTCGACTGAGCCGTTCGACATCCTGATGATCCTTATGATTGATGGGACGAGCACGAACCGGCAGCCGGACCGGATGCTGTCGTGGCTGGTCCTCATTCTGTGAGGGCACCGTCCGCACGCATACGGCCGGAACGATGGAGCGGTCGTACCAAGCCGCCTCGACAGGGGTCAAGAAAATATCGTACTTTTTGCTCCGGGAGGTACCGGAGCATGAAGATTGTCGAACGCGCGGTGCGTGATACGCTCGGTGAAGGCCCCGTCTGGGATCCGGCACGTGGCGAATTGGTTTGGGTCGATATTCTCGCACCGTGCGTCCATCGCCTGTCACTTGAGGACGGACGTGTCGATACAATGCCCGTCGACGAGCCGGTCGGTTGGGTACTTCCCCGCGCCGGTGCCACCGATTTCGTCGCGGGCTTTCGCAGCGGCTTCCACTTCCTAGATCTCGAGACTGGGGCCAGGCGCGCCATCGGGACACCCGAATCCGACCGCCCTCAGAACCGCCTCAACGATGCGAAGGTCGATCCTATGGGACGCATCTGGGCCGGATCGAAGGATGACAGCGATCAACTTGCGTCCGGCGCGCTCTACCGGCTCGATCCGTCGCTTTCCTGGTCCCGACAGGACGACGGATACGGCATCGCCAACGGCCCCACTTTCTCTCCCGATGGGCGCACCCTCTATCATACCGACAGTGCGGCACGGCAGATCTACGCCTTCGATATGGCGCGGGACGGCTCGCTCTCGGGCAAGCGCTTATGGCTGACGTTCGAGGAGGAATGGGGGTATCCCGACGGCATGACGACCGATGCCGAGGGATGCATCTGGATCGCTCACTGGGACGGGGGACGGATCAGCCGCTTCTCTCCGGATGGGGTGTGGCGGACATCCATCGCGCTGCCTGCCAGCAATATCACCAGCTGCGCGTTCGCCGGCGACAGGCTGGACCGTCTGTTCGTGACCTCCTCGACAATCGGACGGGAGGACGAACGGCATGCGGGCGCCCTCTTCGAGCTCGCCCCGGGCGTCGCCGGCCTGCCGCCGACGCTCTTTCTCGGCTGATGAGAGACGGAAGGTCGACTCGAGGAGCGGCGACGGCGATAGCGGCTGACCATATCACGACGCACGCTTATGGTAACGGAATGGAATCGATAGAGAGAAGCAGCCCGGCCGCCAGCGTCGAGACGCAAAGCCGCAACGTCACGCGCAGGATCGTGGAGGATCTGGGCCGGTCCATCGTCACCGAGCGCTTCACGGAAACGACGGGATTCCCGTTCGAAGCCCGCCTGTGCGAGCAATATGGAGCGAGCCGGACAGTCGTTCGCGAGGCCGTTAAAATGCTAACGGCAAAGGGCCTCCTGCGGCCCCGTCAGCGGGCAGGCACGGTCGTCCAGCGCGAGGACAGCTGGAATTTGCTCGACCCGGACGTGCTGCGCTGGCTGCTGGAACGTGAATTTTCGATCGATCTCCTGATCGACTTCACCGAGATGCGGATGGCGATCGAACCTCGCGCTGCAGGCCTCGCCGCGAACAGCGCGACCGGGCCTCAGCGACTGGCGATCATGTCGGCGATCGACCGGATGTTCGCATCGGAAATCCATGACGATGATCCACTCGAGGCCGATATCGCCTTCCACCGTGCGGTGATCGAGGCAAGCAACAACCGGTTCATGCGCCAGTTCACCGATCTATCGGAAGCCACGCTGCGGTTCAGCATCCGGCGGACCAACTCCTACGCCGGTGTCAGCCGCGCCAGCGCGATCGATCACCGACGTGTTGCGAACGCCATCATCAGAGGCAATGCTGCAGGTGCATCGACGCTCATGGCGCAGTTGATCGAAGGTGCCCTGGACCTTCTCCTGAAGGCAGGTCGGCACGAGGGCCGCTCCTCCTTCTGATCCGATCGTCGCCCGGCCCAGGCCAGCGTACGGAAGCTTCTGTCCTAGCTCAACGCACGGACGGGTAATGATCTTGCCCGGCTGGAAATGATGGTCCGGGTTTGCGCGGGGGCGACAGAGACACCGTCTTTGAGGCGTCTGTGCGCTCGATCTCGTCTAGGGGCGCGACTGTGTGCCGACAATTTCCTCCCCTCATTCGATCAATTGGGCAGGATCGCGGTTTTGCCGGAGGCGGATCTGCGAAGACGAAGCGAACAGGCTCGCATCCTGCACACGCTCACAGACAAAATGGGCGATTGCCCCTTCTCAAGGATTGAAGCCCGATCCGGCCCGTCTGGCGGCGTCTGCCAAGGCGTCTATGACGATGCGCAAGCGTGGCTGCATATAGCGCGAACTGGGCCATAAGGCGTGGATCGGCATCTCGGCGCCTGCAAACTGATCGAGTACTGGCACCAGCGCGCCCGAGCGAGATGATCGCTGATAAGCCAGGTCGGCAATTGGGCCAGCCCACTGCCGGCAAGCACCGCCTGGACCATCGCTTCGCCATCCCTGAACTCAAGCCGTACATTCACTTCGTGCGGCACGATAACACCCGATGGATCCCTCAGCAGCCAGACCGGTCGCGGCACCCGCCTCCAGCCAATAATGCGGCAGGCAGGCTAAGATGCAGGGTCCCAACCGGCGTGTCCCGGCCCGAAGTTATAGCGATTTGCGCTTCGTTCAGATGATCCAGCACGCGGTGGCATGCATCGAGAAATTCGTGTCCCTCGGCGGTAAGAGTCAGCCGCCGCGTCGTCCGGTGCAACAGTTTCGCGCCGAGCCGGGCTTCCAGCCGCGAAACGCTTTTCCCCAGCGCCGACCCCCGTGACGCCGAGGGATGCTGCGGCAGATGTGAAGCTCCCGATCCGCGCGGTTGTGACGAACTCCATCAGCCCGACAAAGGAATCCTGAACTTTCACTCCGGAATTTTTGGACGGAGTGATCTTCCTGCCAAACGGATTATCGTCTTCCCAGATATAATTAAATCGCCCCGAGATGCTGTGACGAGATCCGTCGCAGCCATTTTCCAAGGGATGCATGCATGAGCAAACTGTTCGAGCCGTTCGATCTTGCGGGCCTGCCGCTGCGCAACCGCATCGTCATGGCACCGATGACCCGTGCACGAGCGGACACCATCCCCGATGATCTCACGATCCTCTATTATCGCCAACGCGCAGGTGCCGGCCTGCTCATCAGCGAAGGCGCCCCCGTGTCGGTTGAGGGATGCGGCTATCTGTTCAATCCCGGCCTCTACACGCAGGAGCAGGCGGCAAGCTGGCGGCGCGTAACCGATGCCGTGCATGCCGAAGGTGGCCGGATTTTCGCGCAGCTATGGCATGTCGGGCGCGTCTCGCACGTATCATCGCAGACGGACGGCCGGGCACCGGTGTCGTCCAATGCGACCACAAGCGAGCATGCCTGGGCATTCGCGCGAAACGAAGCGGGAGAACCGGCGAGCGTACTGGCGAGCCCACCGCGCACCCTTGAAACAGAAGAGGTCGCCAGGATCACCCAGGACTTCGTGCGCGCCGCGCGAGTGGCCGTGGATGCGGGCTTCGATGGGTCGAACTGCGCGGTGCCAACGGTTATCTGTTCGAGCAGTTCGTCAACGGCGCACTCAATCGAAGGGACGATCGTTATGGCGGTTCGATCGGCAACAGGCTCCGCTTCATGCTCGAGACGCTCGATGCGATCGCCTCAGAAATCGGCGGCAGCCGGGTCGGCGTCCGGATATCGCCGTTCGGGCGACTGTTCGGCATGGAGCCGTATATTGGAGAGGCAAAGATCTGGGTCACACTCGCAGCGGAATTCGAAAAGCGCGAACTAGCCTATGTTCGTCTGAGCGACCAGCTGACGATCGGGGCCGAGAAAACGCCCGACAGCTTCGCCGCCTCGTTCCGCAAGACATATACAGGTCCGCTCATCGCCGCCGGAGGCTTCACCAAGGACAGCGGTGAACTGGCCTTGCAGTCGGGAGATCTCGACCTGATCGCATTCGGCCGTCCCTTTATCGCCAACCCCGATCTCGTCGAGCGGATGCGGCATGACCGCCCGATCAACGTTGCGGATCGCGCCCCCTGGTACGGCTCGTCAGGCGAGCGAGGCTATACCGATTACCCGGTCTGGTCCGAAGAACGTCAGGCGGTGCAGTATGCGTGAGATGCATCCCATGTTCGACGGACGGCTGACAGCACTGCTCGATGTCGAGGAGATCCGCCAGTTGCGGATCCGTCATGCGCGCTGCCTGGGTGGCGGCGACTTTGAAGGCTTCGATCAGGTCTTTACGGCCGATGCCGTGGTTGCGGTGGCCGATGGCGAGATGTCCGGGCTTCCCGCCATCAAGGCCGGCCTTGCCGAAGCGTATCGGCGCTATGATCGCGATGCACGCAACCATTATGCGTTCGTCCACGCGATTATCCGTTCGTCCACGCGATTGCCAATCACGACATCGCCCTGAACGGCGATGCGGCATCCGGGCGCTGCTATCTGATCGATTTCGAGACCGCGTCGAAGCCCGATCCCAACCCCCTTCTGTTGCTCGGCATCTACGCCGACCAATATCGCAGGGTCGATGGCAAATGGCTAATTTCGTGCACGCCTCGATATCGTCTGGAAGAGTTAAGAACGTCCGCCCACGCACCACAGTCCACGCAGAGCCATCAGAGCACTGGGTCCCGAGGCCTGAACGCAGGGCCCGCGGCTGCTGGGGGCTTTCCTCCCAAAGCGAGCCGTTTATGGCGGGGTCGACGGTGCAAAGGGGCGGCCACGGCTTGCCCGGCATCGTTTTTTCGATGAGTGTAAGGAGGACCGAAGACATGAACAATGCTGACCTCGCCGAGGCACTGGCGAACGACCAGGGCATCGCGAAGGCTGATGCCAAAAAGCTGGTCGATGCCGTGTTTGCCGCGATCGCGGACGCGGCGGCCAAGGGCGACGAAGTGTCGCTGGCGGGCTTCGGCAAGTTCAAGGTGAAGGATCAGCCCGAGCGTAAGGGCCGGAACCCTGCGACAGGCGAGGCGATCACGATCGCAGCGTCCAAGAAGCTCGGATTTGCGCCGGCCAAGGCCATCAGGGATCGCCTGAACGGTTGATAGACAGGTGCCTGCGCGAGCCCACCCAGGCGCAGGCACCATCCGTCCGACAGGGCGCCCGTCCCTGCCCGCAGGAGAACCGATGTTGAGCCCGCTTTCGGAACAAGTGAGGCTTTCGACGTTCGCCCCGCATCGTCAGGCCGTGGTCGACGCAAATGGCGGGGCTCGGCGAGAACAGCCGCTCTGACACAGGTCGAGCGACGGCTCGACTTCGTCTGTTACAGGCCCCCGGTTTCCCGGAAAGACAGACCCAAAGCCGATGCTGGCGTCAGCCAGAGCGACCTGATGCCGTCGAGAACCCGCGGCTGCAAAGCGACGATCGGCGGTGCGGTGCCGTTGCGGGCATCAGGGGGAGAACGCCACGGCCAGGCAATCTCAGTAGAACGCAATGTTATCGAGTACGAGCCACGCTTTTTCTCCGCCTTTCCGTTTGGCTCTGACCTCGATCTCCATCACGTCCGTCCCGGTCCAATGATCGGCAGGAAATTCGGCGCGGCCTGTCTGCTTCTTGAAATCGGCAAATGGCAATTCCGCAGTTTGCCATTTGGGCCCACCGCTGACGGTCGCGATATACGTGCCTCCCAGCGTGTTGAGCGCGACTTCAAACGGGCCATCGCCGCGCAGATCAAGCTTCACGCCCTTATACTTCCGAACGTCTGCAGGCTGGACCGAGCCTTTGGTGAGGGGCAGCACGACCGCGATCTGCGGTTCGGGCTTGAAAGCCATCGTGCCGATCATGGTCAGCGCATGGCCGCCATCCTCGCGGGCGATCGTATCGATCATCTCAATGCTTCGACCAAGACCACTGTCGGGCTCGGTCACCACCAGCGTGTCGAGGTTCGAACGGCCATCTGGCCTTTCGAAATCGTCCACGAGCGGGCCGACCGCCACCGGCGGCATCGGCACCACCGGGTTCAGCGGCGGCGCGCCAGGCCCGAAGACGAGCTTGCCGTCGACGAAGACCCGATCGGTCTTGCGGACATCGCTGATCGTATCCCAGGGGACGCCCTTGATCAGCACGAGATCGGCGCGCTTACCGACCTCGATCATCCCACGATCCTCCAGTTGACGCATGGCCCTAGCACTGTTGGCGGTTGCCGCGATCAGCGCCGCGGACGGTGACAGGCCGGCCTGGACGAGCAGTTCCATCTCATGCAGCGCCGATGTGCCATGGTGCGTGCCCGGCATGCCCGCATCGGTGCCTGCCGCGATCGGCACTCCTGCGTCATAGAGCCTCTTAGTGCTCGAAAGGGCGTTGCTCCAGTTGGCGGTACCGCGCGCGCGGGCAGCCTCGTTGCCAGGCGGGGCCGCACGACGGCTCGGTTTACTGGGATCGTAGACGGCGAGCGTCGGCGCATAAAAACCGCCGCCCTTCTTGATGGTCTCAATCTGGTCTTGCGTAAGTGGCAGATCCTGCAAGGCGTGGGCGATCACATCCACCTTGGCACGCCCCGCCTCCGCCGCCTTTTCGGTTCGCAGGATGTGCGTCAGCACGGGCAGGTTATATTTGTGGGCCTCATCCACCAGCGCGGTCAGCGCGTCTTCGTTCATGCTCGTATTGTCTGGGGACAGGCCATAGCGCCATCCATCGACCATCGTCTCACCGAAGCAGTCTGCCTTGTAGGCGACCAGTTCGTCCACGGCCTGGCGCGCGGCTGCCGGGGTCACGATCATTCTGGTGGTGGCGGCGTCCGCCCAGTCCGCGCCGTGACCGCCCGGCGTGGAGATGCGGCCGCACATGTTGACGTGCGGCGCGACGGCCAGCGACGCGATCCACCTGCGCCTTGCCTCGAAGGATTCCGGGGCCGAGTTGAAGTCGTTGCTGGTGGTGACGCCTGCCGAGACATAGGCGTTCGCGATGGCGGGCGTCACCGCCGGATCGCCGCCGGCGGTCCAATGGGTGTGCAGATCATAGAAACCAGGCAGAAGTGCCTCTCCCTTGGCATCGATCACTTTGGCGCCCGATGGTACCTTCACATTCGCGCCGACAGCGACGATGCGCTCGCCTCGGATCAGCACGGTGGCGGGCCTTGGCGATGCCCCCGTGCCGTCGAACACGGTCGCGCCGACAATCGCGACCATCTTCTCGTTCGGAGCAGCAAGGATGCTGGGTGTCGCGGTCAACCCGATCGCCGTCGTTACCGTGAGCGCGGCGAACATGGTCTTCTTCATGCTGGTATCTCCGTCACGGGCACATGCAGCCAAGGGACAGGCTGCTGCGCCGTTGTTCGATAGTCACAGGATAGGGTCTGCCGGCCAGCCGCGTCTCCACGATCTGGCACGGGATCAGAACTCGACGCGTGCGTTGACATAGAGATAGCGACCATAGGGATTATAGAGATCGCCGTTATAACCGGCTGCCACCAGCGGGGGCTTGGCATCGGCGATGTTGCGGACGCCCAGCCGAAGCCGATATTTGGACTCGTTGCCGAAAGCCGGCATCGTGAACTGGACGTAGAGATTGCCGATCAGAAGGCTCTTCTGCCGCCAATAGTCGCCGGTTGAATCGATCAGCGCGGTGTCGTCCACAGGACCGGTATATTGGGCGTAGGCACCCACCTGAACCTGCTTCAGGCTCCAGGTAAGCGACGACGTTCCTCGCCAGCGCGGACGACTGCCGAACTGGATCAGATCGCCCCCGCCCGTGATCGTCGTACCGGCATTGATCTGGCCCGCCGCGCGCGCGGCGAGCAGCGCCGCGATATCCGGCGAAGGATCCCGGTAGAATTTTCGCAGATAGGCCACGTTGACGTCGAGACTGAAGCTGCCGGCCGGCGTATTATTGATCTGCCAGTTGAGGCCCATGTCGATGCCGGAGGCCGTCTGCGGCAGCAGATTTCGGTACTGGTCGCGTACGAACAGCACGAGCCCCGCCGGCGCAAGACCGGTGCCTGCAAACAATGCTTGATCATCGGAGTTCGGTGCGGCGCGGATAACGTTGGGATTGCTCGATCCCTGCTGACGCATCAGATAATCCAGGATCAGGGCATTGCCCTCCCCGAACAGGCCGACGATCCCGGTCTGCTTCACATGCCAGAGATCGGCGGTGATCGTGAAGCGGCCGAATTGCGACGGAATGAATTTGGGCTGCAGCACAACGCCTGCGGACCAGGTTTCGCTCTCTTCCGGCTTGAGATCGGGATTGCCGGCACGCTGCACCGAGGTCGCGAAGCTCTGCCCGCAATTGGCGAAGCTGGTGATGCGGCCCGCAGTCAGGTCCGCCTGGCAGCGGACATAATCGGTGCGGGTATTCGACCGGGTGATCAGCGTCGCATTGATCTGCTCCAGGTTCGGCGCCTTGAAGCCCTGTGCCCAGCTGGCGCGCAGGCGTACGCCATCGACCAGATCCCAGGATCCGGCGACCTTCGGTTTCGCCACCGATCCGATGTCGCTGTAATGCTCGTAGCGACCGGCGACCTGAAGCTCGATCTTGCGGATCAGCGGGATGTTCATCTCCGGAGAGACGACCGGGATGGCAAGCTCTCCGTATGCCGAAGCGACGGTGCGCCTGCCCCTGGTGTCCGGGTTCGGGCTCGTGCCGATCAGATCGCTCGGATACAAGATTCCGCTCACACTATCTGTGAAGGTCGTCGTACCATCCACGCGGGGATCCCGATTGTCGAACTGCGTCTCGCGACGGATTTCGCCACCCAGGGCGAAGCCGACATCACCACCAGGCAGGTGAAACAATGCGGCGTTGCTGCCTTTCAGATCCGCCATCGCCAGCGTCGTCGTGTCCTTGCGGACCGTGCTGATGCGGATCGCGTTGAGCGCCGCCTGGCTGCTCGGAGAGGTGTCGGCCTGACTGTAGACGCCGGTATTGCCACCGTTGAAGATGTTATAGGCATCCGGCGTAGCGAGAGCGAGGTTCTGCTGGAGCTGGGTCGCCGAGATGCCGGTCGACCAGTCGCTGACGTGGGCGCGCGAATAGACCGCCGCCGAATCCCACTTGAAGCCGAACAGCGGAAATTTGATGCCCGTGAGAAGGCGAAGCTGGTTGTTGCGGTCGATCACCGTGTTCGCGCCGGCGTCGGAGAAAGTATAGGCGCGGATGGTCACCGGAAGGCCGGCGGCCGGCACGCCGACAAGCCCTGGAATGCGGTTAGGATTGGCGACGCCGTTGATCGTCGTCGCACCGAACGGGTTCCAGTAATTCGATGCCGGAACGTTGATCAGGACCGATGCTAAGGTCCCCGTGGCTCCGACCCTGTTCACCGTCTTGGCATGATAATAGCCCGCCTCCCCATAGACCGTGACGTCGGGCGAGACCTCATATTGTCCGGTCATAAACAGGTTGATGCGGTCGAGCTTGGGCATGATCGTCGTATTGTCGGCGACCGGGGAATCGTAGCGCGTGTCGCGCGCAGCACCCGCCGTCGCCAGCGTCCCGGAGCCAATGCAGGTGCCCCCGGTCAGAGGCGCGCCGCCATAGCCGCAGCCGGAAATTCCGGTCGGCTGAATATGGAACAGGCCTGCGGCCGTGGTGATGGCCGTGCCGCCCACCCGCACGGCCGTCGTCACGGGAGTGGACAGGCTGGCGAAGGCGGAATTGGTGCTTCGACCATCTAGGGACGTCGCCCCGGCGAAACGCGTCCCCGCGAACAGCGCGCGCTTGTCGGCGGAAGACGTGTAATTCTGGTCGGACGCGTAGAGCGCATCGCGGTGCGTGTAGCTCGCGAACAGCGTGATGTTGCCATGTTCGAAATTGTGGCCGACCGTCGCATTGGTGGTCGATTCACGCAGGTTCGTGCCGGTCGCATAGCCATATTGCGTCTCCAACGCGACGCCGCTGAACTTCTCCTGCAGAACAGTATTGACCACGCCCGCGACGGCGTCGGTACCATAAATGGCTGCGGCACCGTCGCGCAGCACCTCCAGTCGCTGGACACCCGAAACCGGTATCGCATTGGTGTTGTAGCTGATGACGGGAACCAGATTTTCGTCGGCAGTGCTGACCGGATGCTGGACGACACGGCGGCCGTTGAGCAGGACCAGGGTATTGCCGGGCCCGAGCTCGCGCAGGTTGACCGAACCCACGTCGCCGCGCGGCGAATTGCTGCTTCCGGGAATATACTGGCTGTTGAAGGTGATGCTCCCCATCTGCGGGATAGAGCGGAAGAGCTCATCGCCAGAGACAGCCGCCGTGTTCGCGATCTGCGTTTTGCCGACCACTGTGACGGGCAGCGCATCGGTCACCTTGCTGCCCTGGATCTGGGAGCCGACGATGACGATGTCGTCCGCCGGCATCTGCGAACTGGAGGCCGTTTCGGGCGGCGGCGCCTCGGGCGCCGGAGCCGGTGCCTCGGCTGCCGTATCCGCCTGACGATAGTCTGCAAAGGCGACCGGGCGGAACGAGGCAGTGACCGTGCCGCGATCCCTCAGCGTGATGAGGCCATTGCTGTCGGACGCGATGGTGAGATTGGTGCCAGCGATAAGCTGACGCAGCGCCGAGCGCACGTCATAGGTGCCGTGGATGGCGGGCGTCATCTTGTCGCCGAGCTGATCGGCGGCGGCGATGATCTGCAAACCGCTCTGCATCGCGAAATCGGGTAGCGTCACGACGGCGCGGCCGGCGCGCAGATTGAATGGCCGTTGCTGCGCCACCGCACCGCCGGCCCAGAGCGCAGCGATGCTGATCCCCGCAAGGGCTCGCCCAACCCACTTCCCGTTTCGCATAAGCACAGTCCCCCCGGCCTTGGAACACCGTGCGGCAGCCCGTTCATGCCGCCGGTGTCGAACACGGGGTCCGCCGCTCTCATCAGAATGAGATGCGCCGAACCGCCCCCGAAAGCCTTCCTGGCGCTCTCCTTTGCGGCGGCATCTATTCGGCGGGCTGTTCTTCCCGCTCGCCGTGCAGCTACAAAGCTATAGACAGGTGACCGCGACCAATCCGCCATCTGACCGCAATATTTTTTCCATGAAGCGGTGATAGGTGACATTTTCCCAAATTATCACTTGTGCGTTGCAACATTCCACTGTTGATTGCTTTCCCGTGTCTCGCATCGATCATGACCGCGCGCGGTGGCTCGCACGGATGATTTGCCCGCACGAGCCGGCGCTGCGGCGGTGGCTTTCGCGTCGCACGGTCGTCGACTGTTACGATGCGGACGATATCGTGCAGGAAACCTATGCGCGGCTGGCGGCATTGCCGTCGGTCGATCACATCGCTCATCCCCGCGCTTATTTCTTCCAGGCCGCGTTTAGCATCCTCGCCAATGAGGTGCGGCGCGCCCAGGTCGTGCCGATCGACGCGATCGGTGAACTCGAACGGCTCGAGATCGAGCTGCCCGAACCGACACCCGACGTGCAGATAGAGGGCCGCCAGGAACTGCGCCTTGTTGCCGAGGCGATCGCCCAGTTGCCGCCGCGCTGTCGCGACGCGTTCGTCCTACGTAAAGTTCATGGCCTGTCGCAGCGGGAGGCGGCCCAGCAACTCGGCATATCAGAGAGCACGGTCGAAAAGCACATCGCCACCGCCGTCCGCCAGCTGGCGAGGATATTCGGAGATGGCGGAAACGAAGAGGTTCGCGTGTCTAGCTTGCGTGGATTAGGTGCGAAGCGGGATGGCAGAGCGCGAACCGAGTGATGCGATCGACGCCGCGGCGGCCGACTGGGCTGCCCGGATCGATCGTGGTGCGCTCCACGAAGCCGATGACGTCGCTCTCGACGCGTGGCTGGCCGGCGACATACGTCGCGTCGGAGCGCTCGCCCGCGCCGAAGCCGTCATGGCCCGCGCGGAAGCGGCCCGCGCTCTGGGCACAGGCTATGATCCGGCGGCTTTCAGCGCGGTTCAACAGTCCGTTGCGGATCAACCGATCGGTCGGCGGATTTCACGCCGACACGTGCTTCGGGCCGGTGGCGCGGCCCTGGCCGCGAGCGGTGTCGGCGCACTCGGCCTTTCGCTGTTCCGTCCGGCGCAGAGCTTTGCCACCGCGATCGGCGAGATGCGCCGGGTGACGCTGGCCGACGGCAGCATCGTCATTCTTAACACGGCCAGCGACATAACCGTGCACCTTTCGGACACAAAGCGGGCGATCACGGTCTCGCGTGGCGAAGTGCTGTTCGAGGTCGCAAAGGACGCGACACGACCGTTCATCGTGACGGCGGGGCCGATGCAGGTCCGCGCGGTCGGCACCGCTTTCGCGGTCCGTCGCGACGCCGATAAACCGGTACGCGTGATGGTAAGCGAAGGTGTCGTCGAGGTCGGTTCGACTGGACCAGATGCGCGGCCACCGCTTCGATTGGTGCACAATATGCGCGCCGACCTGCCCGCGAACCACGATACCATCGAAACCGGCGCGATCGACGAGGCTGCGATCGAACGGACGTTGTCATGGCGCGAGGGACGGATCACCTTCAGCGATACGACATTGGCCGAGGCTGCAGCCGAATTCGCGCGCTACAACGACAAGCCGATCGTGATCCCCAATCCGCAGGTGGCCGCCCACCGGATCAGCGGTGCCTTCTCCGCAAGCGACCCTGCAGGCTTCGCTGCCGCCGTCGCGCAGAGCTACAGCCTGCGCGTCACCGATAGCGGCTCCCAGATCAGGATAGATGGCTGACGCCTCAGGCGAAGCATATCCGAAGATCTCAGATGATCTTGATATGCTGCATGCGACCGAACGGCGCATGTCAGCGCTCCATCGGCCCGTCCGGATGCTCTTCAACGGCCAATGACTTCCTCTCAACTCGACGCCAATCCCACCGATAATGGATGTTATAGCTTAGTCGTTACGCTGGCGAACCCAGCCATCCCGTGATAGGATGCTGCTGGTACTCCCTCAAAGTTTTTGCGTCCGCGGAACCTCCGTCACGAGACCTCCGGCATGGTGACACGCAATTCGCCGAATGCTGTGTCTTTCCCGGGCCGGCGTCCGCTCAAAGTCTATGCGTTCGACCCGAGCCTCGGGCGCATGGCCTTGCTGTGTCTGGCGGGGGCTTCCGGGCGATGCTCTTCCATCTAGGCACGCTATGGCGGCTCTACGGGTCGATCCGCGTCGCGGACATCGAAGACAGTCAGGTCAGGTCATTGCGCAACCGCCAGCTGATCGGGAGCTTCGCCGAACCGCTGGCCTCGCCCAATTATCGGAAGGGCGCCTATTGGAGCGCTCGCTCGGACATTGACGCCTATCCGGCACCCAATAGGCTGAATTGTCCGTTCGCGCAGACGAGTAAGCTCGCTCTCACCCCGACCCGGCTCGCAAAGATAGACGCAGCCACTCAGGAGCAGCTCATCAGCTGGGGCCACGCCTCCTGCGACGCGGCGGTCCGCAGCTATCTCAATCGAGCGCTGACGCCACCCTTGGCGTTTCTTTACCCACGAGGCGTCTAGAGCACGGCCTTTACTGCGGGGAACGAAAGACGGACGAGCGTCGCTCGAAAAACCAACAGAGCGGGGAGAAATTCGATCCCCGCAAGGCACGTGCAGCGCAATCCCGCCACTGCGATCAGTGGCCCGCCCGCCCCCACATCCACCGTGTCAGGTGTCGCGCGGGCTGCTTGGCGATCGCTCTCCCAGGTCCGTAAGGACGTCCCAGCGCTTGGTAAGCGCCTCAAGGCTGGGCGCGTCATCGAGTTACGAGATGCGCTCGTCCGTTGGTCCCTCAATTGCGACGCAGCAGCGTGATCTCTCCTCGCCGCTCACCGAACCTATGGGTGGCGAGGCTGACATCAGGCCCGGGAGTGGCCTTGGTCCATTACTGATAGCGGACGCCCAAGTCCGCGATCACGCAAGAGGGTGAGGCGAGCCGGGCGCGTGACGATTGGCGCGGCTAGGTCGCAAGCGATCCGCCGCCGCATCTCATCGCGCGCCGAGAGCGTGCCCCAACATGCCGCTGATCTCCGCTGCCGCCTGACGAACCACCGGCGCCAGCAGACGCATACGGTCCAAAGGAAGATAGGATGCCGCGCTGGCCACGCTGATCGCAGCGACGATCGCCCCGCTGGCATCGCGCACGGGAGAGGCGATCCCGTTGACGAAGTGCGGACCGGGGCCCTGGCTCAGAATGACGCCACGCCCGGCGCTCGTTTGCATATCGTCCCGAGCAGCTGCGGGCATGTAATCGGGATTGGCCAGCGCGAGCGCCCTATCCACCGCTCCAGGATTATCGTCTATCAGCAGGGCTCTGCCGAGACTGGTTTCCGCAAGCGGGCGGCGTGTGCCGGGGCCAGTCATCACCGTCACCCGCTCGCGTCCCGTGCTGCGATGCATATGAACGCAATAATCGCCGTCGCGCCTACCGAGAAACGTGGAATGGCCGGTCAGTGTCGTCAGGGCCTGCAGGCAGGGACGCGCCACCCTCATCAGATCGATCTGCGATTTAGCGCTCTCCCCCAGAAGCAGGAGCTTCGGGCCAGGCCGAAATCGACCGGTTGCGTCCGCCACCAACAGATTCCGGCTCAGTAACGCCAGTGACAGCCTGCGAACCGTCGCCCTCGGCAGATCCGTTCGCTGCACCAACTCGGCCAGAGACATGGATCCATCCGCAACAAGCTCAAGAATATCGAGCCCATTTTGCAAGGTTGCGGATTCACGGCGGCGCCCGGACTCCACACCGTCGGCTGTCTGGATATGCCATCTGTCTGGGGAAAAGGTCATCGACACGTCCAATCCCGCATGGCGAGCCGATCATCCGGAGCATCGGCCCGGACGATCGGCACTTGCCGGTTTTAGAACCTCGCCTTCGCGCCAATCGTGAACACGCGACCGACAATGTCGTAATTCTGCTTGTCGGTGGGGTAGGTGAAGCCCGGATTGACGGTCGCCGGAAGCAGAGGGGGTTTGACGTTGAACAGGTTGTCGACCTGCACGAACAACGAATAGCGGTTCTGATCAAAGCCCTGCGACACGTAAAGATCCGTATAGATCTTGTTCGGCGCCTCTACGAAGGCAGGATCGAAGGCTTCCGTCGTTGTGCGTCGATAGCTACCGGTAAATCGCTCGGTCAGCTGGATCGTCAGGCCACCATTGCGATAGGCCTGCTGCACCAGACCACGCCATTTCGGCAGGCCCGCCGTCGTCGCGACGGTGGTGACACGCCCGGCCCGCTCGATGAAATTCGCCGTCGCATTGGCCTTCGTCTGGTAAGAATCGAGGTAGGATACGAAGGCCCGAAGATCGAGATTGCCACCGATACCCACCACCGGTTCCAGCGGGACCGTATAGTTCACCTCGAAATCGATACCCTTCACGCGCAGCGCCGACAGGTTCTGGGGCGCGACGACGATGGTCGTCGGGAAATTCGCTGGCGTCGTGTTGCTATAAGGGAAAGGACGCGTGATCAGCGCGCAGACCGGCGCTGTTCCGCCGCTGAGCTCACAATCGTTGAGCTCGGTCTGTGCGTCCTGGCTGCCGATCGCATCCTTGATCGCGATCCGATAGGCATCGATCGAGAAGGTCAGGCGCGGGATGAAGCTCGGCTGCAGCACAAGACCGCCGACGAGCGTGTTGGCCCGCTCCGGCTGCAGGCTCGCATTGCCCGACGACACGATCGTCGAGAGCGAGGTGACCCCAGTATGCCGGTCGGTATTCGTGCCCACCTGCGCCTGCTGGCCGGCAAACAGATCAAACAGGCTGGGCGCCGCGATGTCGCGGGATGCCGTCAGGCGCAAACGGATACCGCCCATCGGCTCGTAGATCCCCCCGACCTTCCAGGTCTTCACCGATCCGCTGGTCTTATAGTCGGTATAGCGGAAGGCCCCGTTCAGCTCGAGCCGCTTCGCGAAAGGCTGGTCCTTGAAGATCGGCACGTTCAGTTCGGCATAGCCCTCCTTAACGTCCTGGCTGCCACGCGCCGCGCCAACGTTCGTGGTCGCAAACGGCAGCACGCCACTCGGCACGCCGCGGATGCCGGTATAGTCGACGGCTATCGAGGGATCCGCGTTCGACGTCTGGCGCAGCTTCTGCCAGCGCGCCTCGCCCCCGATCGCAAAGGCGACCGGGCCTGCAGGCAGATCGAACAGATCGCCGCGCAGGTTCGCGCCGACCACGTCGAGCCGGTTCACGATACGCGAACGGGAATCCTGACGGATATAGGCCAGCGCTGCCGGATCCAGATTGCCAAGCCCCATCACGTTGATCGGCACACAGCCCTGCCCAAACGCCGGATTGACGAGCGTCACTCGGCAGACAATCTGGCCGCTCGGTGCGCGTACCGCGTCGACCGCCGCATAGAAATTGCGGTTGTTCTGCTCGACTTGCGACAGATCAAGCTGAGCGCGGCCGTGCGTATAGTTCACGTCCCAGTGAAGCCCCCCCAGCGTCCCTTCCAGGCCGGTCATTACATTGTAGCTTTGCGTCAGCGAGGTCTGCTCGTTGCCCGGCGCATCGCTGAACAGGCGCGACATCGTGAAGCTCGGCGCGGCGCCGAGCGCCGTGCGCACCGACGGCGACAGATAGGGGTTGTCCGCGAAAATCGTGATGCCATTGCTCGTCCCGGCACGCCGCGTTGCGAACGCAGAGAGATAGCCGGTCTTGCTTCGGCTATAGCCGCCCTGGACAAAACCGTTGATCGTATCGGTGAACTCGTAGGACGCCCGACCGAATGCCTGCGTGGTCTCAAGCTTGGGAACGAGAACCGTCGGCGGAACCACAGCGCCCTGCCCGCCCACCGTCACCTGCGAGGTCCCCGTCGGCGCTCCGGCCGTGAAGGGAGACGCGGTGCCGTCGGGATTGAACTGGCTTCCCGCCAGCGGCCCGGAGCGGATCAGCCCCCCGAACGTGACGTCATTGAAGCGCGCGTTCGTTACCAGCGTATAGGGATTGTTGGCAGCGCCCGTCCCCGTAATGAGCGCCAGTCGCGAATAGTCCGGCCGCTGGGACTGGCTGGGAATGCCGTCATTGCGATAATGCTCAACGCTCGCCTCGATATGACCGTGATCGCCTGCAAAGCCTTGCCCGGCAGCGACGCCGAGCCGGTACGAGCCCGCATCGCCGTAGGTCGAGACGCCGCGCTGCGCGCTTGCCTGCACACCGTTGAAATTCTTGTTCAAGATGTAGTTGACGACGCCGCTGACCGCATCCGAGCCATAAGCGGCCGAAGCACCGCCCGTGACGACATCGACCCGCTCGATCAGCATCTGGGGCATGATGTTGGAATCGACGGCATTGCTCGTGGCCGTCGGGGGGACACGGTTGCCATCGATCAGGACGAGAACCCGCTGTGGCCCCAAGCCGCGCAGATTCAGGTAATTGCCCTGGAGCCCGGCCGTGGCGTTGAACGTCGTGCTGCGATACTGACTTGAGGAGCCGAGGAACTGCGGCAACCGGTTCAGAGCATCAGGAATGTTGCTGGGCGCAGTCTGCGTCAGCGCCTGCGAGGTGAGCGTCGTCACCGGCGTCGGCGCTGCAGCTCCATTGCGGATGGTACGCGATCCGGTGACGATGATTTCGCTGGCGGCTTCCTGAGAAGCCGCGGCGGGAGCGGACAATGCCGGCGGTTCTGGAGCGGCGGATGGCGCCTGCGCGCACACTGCGGCGTGAGACAAGGCGCCGGACGCGACACCTGCGATCAGAATGGATCTCATCTTCATACAATCCCCTCTTCGCCTTCTCTTGAGGCGACTCGTTTAACAAATGGCAGCGCTGTCATTTTTGCGCTGTCGTAGCGCTATGACCCAATAAATTCGTCGTCAAGCCAACAACTCGGCCAAAATGCGGTTTATTGCTTCCCACAGTGGGGAAACGGCAGTTCAGCATGTGATGACTACATGAACTTCATCGCGATAGGTATAGAAAAGCCGCAGGATCTGCGTCGGCGAGTCAAATCGCCAATCGGCACCGGACACTGCGATGTCAGGCGATATACCGAACTGGGCGAATGGAACATAGATCTCGGCGAATTCGTCGATTCCGGAATCTCGAATTTCACCGATCGAAGCGGTAAATCGCTTCGTCTCCGCGTCAAATGCCATCTCCCGCAACACGCCTGTCGTGCGCCTGACAAAGGGACGGCAGAACCCCTCTATTGCCCTGCCACCTGAGCCGGGGCTGGCCGGATCCGTCTGCTGGTCGCGCGAGAATATCGAGAGGTCTTCCTGGTTCCAGCCATCTCCGACCATCAGATCGTTGCGATTGCTCGCCGTATAATTCCACTGGGTCGAATGCAGCTGGAGCGCATCCATGGCCTCGTACATCAACGAGAGGGCGTCGACATGCTCGACCCACGGCGCCTTGCCATGATCGCCCTCTGCCCAGGCCGCAAACGCCGCACCATGATCGAGATCATATGGTATGCCGAACTCACCGATCAGCGTCGGAGCCCCCGCAGGCCCGAACCTTTTGGCGTGACTGGCTATGCGCCCCAACTGGTCGCAATAGACCTGCTTCAGGGCAGCCCGACCATAGGCCGTCTCTCCTGTGCCGAAGTCGTAAGCCGCCTCCGGCGTGAACCTCTTTGTGTAGAGGACCGAGAAATCGTACCAGTGACTGGCGTTGATCGAGCGTTCTGGCATCTCGGCCGGAAAGCCCTCGCCCGACAGTCCTGCATAGGGTTCGATCTCCGCAAACACACCCCAGTCCGGCTCATGTGACCGGGTGACCTGGGCCACCCTATGAAACAGCGGCGCATAGGCATCCTCGCTGGCGACGAGCGCACGGCCGTCGCGCTGCTGGAAGAAGTTCTCCCTCACGTCGACCGCCCGTTCCCCATCCAGACGATAGGCGCCCGCCGCCTCGAACGGGCAATCGATGCCCTCACGCCAGATCGGCACGCGCGCCGAATTGACCGTCCGCTCAGTCGAGGCCGACAGCGCGCCGGTCTTCGGATCGCGCACCACAAATGGCACCTCCACAGGAATGCCGCGTGCTGCGAGCAGGCAGTCCATCGGGGACATCGCCAGTCCAGGCCGGGGTCGAAGCGGATTCTCCTCGGTCGGCGCCACATGGCGATAATTCATCCGACGGGTGAGCCAGCCCGTAACAGGCTCATTCAGCGTATCGAAGCCGATCACGTTCTCGATGCCCGCCACCTTGCGCGCGACCTGATCCATCGCGCCCAAATAATGTTGCTGGAGAAAATCCTGCACGTTGACGCCGTCAATCCGATAGTCGGGCGTGAACAGGCGGCCTGTCCAGAAGAAGGTCCACATGATGTTGGTCGGCGGCAGGCGGTGATTGCGGCCCCAGCTCATCTGGGGATAAGCGTCCTGCCAGCCCCCCCGATCATAATCATATACATTTTGCATGACATGAGCCGCATCCGCGGCGTGGAATTTGGTGAAATCCAGGCCCACGGTCTCGAAGGTCCATCCGGGCGCGCCGCTGCCCCCCGTCATGCGGCTCCAGACATCCTGGTGGAAATCCACCATCACATACAGGCCGTATCTGGCCGCACGCCGGCAGATCTCCGCCAGATATTCCAGATAAGGTTCGTCATAGACTCCGGGGCCACCGTGCTCGACGGCTTCCCATGTCGTCAGCAGGCGGATGACGTTGAACCCCCAATGGCTCAACCGCCCGAGATGCTCGTCCGCCTCCTCGATCGGAAACGGCCGGCCGATGAAAGACACGTCGCGGTGATCCGAAAAATCGGTCGGGAAATTCGTCCCGCCATAAGGGTAAGGCAGCTTGCAATCGCCACCGAGATTGACTCCTCGCAAGATGACGGAACGACCATTTGTGTCCCGAAACCTGTCGCCGACAATCGTCAGGCGGTCACTGATCATCTGAATGTCTCATCGTCATGAGAGCGCAATGCCAGAGCATCACCAGCGAACAAGGCGTAGCTAACCTTCGGAACCGATCGGGCAAGTCAAAAATCCGAGCTGCACACTCTTCCAATCGCTGGCGTGATAGGAGCGGCTCGCGGTAACGCGGTCCGGCGCCGCAGCCGAGAGGAGACAACGGCTGATATGAAGCCCCGCATGCCCCTGCATCGCAAGATCGGCTATGCTTTCGGTGATTACGGATGCAATCTGTACTGGCAGAGCATCTCGTTTTTCCTGCTGTTTTTTTACACCGATATCGTCGGCATACCCGTCGGCATTGCGGGCCTCATCTATATGACGGCCTCGATCTTCGACGGCTGCATCGATCCGGTCGTCGGCGCACTGATGGATCGCGGCCGAACCCGTTTCGGCCGTTATCGACACTGGTTGCTGATCGGTGCGCTGCCGCTCGCTGTGTCGTTCGGGCTGCTCTACTGGAAGCCGGAAAGCCAGGGCTACACGCTGCTTGCAATGCTGCTGGTCGCACATCTCTTCTTCCGCATCTGCTATACCATTATCGCTGTGCCGCTGGCGTCTTTGTCCGCGCGCATGACGGACAGTTCGTCGGAGAGGACCACCCTGGCATCCCTGCGGATGTTGTTCGGTGCGGGTGCTACGGCCACGGTCGGTTTCGTCACGCAGCCACTGGCCGCAACGCTGGGCGCGGGAAGCGAAGCGCACGGGATATTCCTGGTTGCGGTCGTGCTCGGCACTGTGGCGACATTCGCGTTCCTAGTGGCCTTCGCCTCGACGCGCGAGCCGTCGGAAAAACAGCATGCCATCCCGAAGGTGGCGCTTTCTTCTTACTTTGCGTGCGTGCGACTCAATCCGGCCTTCATCGCCTTGGCGCTGGGCCTTCTATTCACGACGGTCTCGACGACATCGCTCAACAAGTCGCTGATCTATTATTTCAAATATGTCGTGCATGACGAGGCCAGCGCCCGCTATGCCCTGTCTTCTGGAGCCTTCATATCGCTCATATTAGCCCCCGGTTGGGCGATCCTCGGGCGTCGTGCAGGCAAGCGCATCATGTGGCTCGCAGCGGTCGGCTGCGGAGTTGTCGGCCTGTTCGGCTTCCTGGTCGTCCGACCGACGACGCCGACGACAGCAACCGCCTTCTTCATGTGGATGCAGATCGCAACCGTGGGCATTCAGGTCGGTTACTGGGGCACGCTTCCGGACACGGTGGAATATGGCGAGTGGCGCTCCGGAGTGCGCCACGAATCGTTCCTGTTCGGCCTGTTCATGTTTGTCCAGAAAGCAGGCTTCGGCCTCGCGGTCGCGATATACGGGGCAGCTCTTTCGACGATCGGCTTCCACGCCAACACAGAAATGACGGCGGGAACGCTCGAGGCACTCGGCTTCGTCATGGTTGGCCTCTCGGCGACCGGACTGATCGGAAGCGGTATCTCCGCTTACTTTTCTCCGCTCAGGCTGGGCGTTCACGAACGTATCGTTAACGACCTCGCAAACACGGTCACCCCGGCAAGGCCAAGCCGACGCACATGATCAGCTCGCTGGTGCGGTGCTCGCCCGGATCTGGAGGGCGAAAGGTAATTCCTCGAGAAGCTCGACCTCCGTCCGTCGGACCAGAATCTCGACAGCAAGCGAACCGGTCTCGAGCAGTGGCTGCCGAACCGTTGTCAGAGAGGGCCAGATCAGCCGGCTCATGGGCGTGTCGTCGAACCCCGCGACCGACAGGGCGTTCGGCACTTCGATGCTCATATCCCGTGCTGCGATCATAACGCCCAGCGCCATCTGATCGTTGGCAGCGAAGATCGCGCTCGGCGGGGACTGGAGCGCGAGCATGGCCCGCCCTGCCTCGATCCCCGATTGCACATCAAAATAACCCTGCGTCACATAATGCCGCTGCGGCTCCATGCCCGCGGCCGCAAGCGCGTCAAGGAAGCCATCGAATCGCAGGGCAGCACCGCGGTGCTGGGGGTGGCCGCGCACGATCCCGATGCGTTCATGGCCGAGTTCGATCAGATGTTCCGTGATTGCCTGAGCGGCGGCGCGTTCCTGGATGAACACCTGCAATCCATGCTCATGCTCCATCGAACCGACCTGCACGAGCCGCACTCCGCGCTTGCGTGCCAGGTCCACCACCTCCCGATTGTCGGAGAGAGGCGGCGTCAGAATGATCCCATCGGGAGCGAGAACCGAGATGATCCGCTCGACGGTCGCGGGAATATCGACAGAATTCGCCTCGAGCGATTCGACCACGAGATGATAGCCAAGCTCCCGGCACCGTCGGATCGCACCGGATTGGATCCCGCCGATATAAGCGGATTCGCTGGCCTCATAGAGATGCGCAATCAGGAAAGACCGGTTACCCGCCAGCCGCCGGGCAGCCTGGCTGGGCTGGTACGATAGCTTGCGAGCCGCAGCCTCGACGCGCTCGCGAGTCGCAGGTCGCACATGCGGCTCGTTGTTCAGAACACGCGAGACAGTCTTGATCGAGACACCAGCCAGCTCTGCCAGGTCGTAGATCGTTGGCAAATGGAACCTCCCGCTCCCCTCGAATCGAGGCTTGCCGGGTTTACGGCTGCTCGACCTGTATTGTCACGGGGCCCAGCAATCCGGACGGGACCAGCGGATCACTCGCAGCATAGGGCATTCGTCGCTCGCGTTGAGCCTCTTCGGCGGTAATTCCGGCTCGAGGCACTCCGTCGGCTGCGGTGAAGGTGATCTTGCTCGTCACGCCGGGCTGCACATCCCCGATCAGGCGATTGACCCAGAGATTGACGCTGCGGATCTCGACATGATTTCGGCCTGGCCGCGCAAAGCGGGTGATATCGACCCGGTAAGGCGGCTTCCACGCCGTGCCGGCGAGTCTGTCATTCACCCATATCTCGGCCAGGTTGCTAACCTTGCCGAGATCCATCCACACCGCCTTGCCATCAACCAGATCGGCGCGGGATATGGTGATATCCTTGCTGTAGGTCGCAATGCCCGAAAAATAGCGGATGCCGGGATCCTTATTGTCTCGGAAATCGGCCAGGTCCGGGAAGGTGGCGGTCGGGGGAGCGCCTCGCCCCTGTTGGAAAGCCACGGTCCATGGCCCCATCAGCCGCGTGCGCGTCTGCCATACGGGGTCCGGCGCAGCATGCTCCATGCTCCCTGCGGGCTTTCGGAACACGACGAACAACGAGCCGAAAGGATCAAGTGGCACATCGACCTCTGTGCGCCCGCCCGCAATCCGGTAGGACGCGGCACGGGCTTGTCCCATCGCCGGATCCCACAATTCAGGTATCTTCCCCGTCACGCGGAAGCTCGCCTTGACCCTCTCGGAGCGCTCCACGCGGTTTGCCAGAAAGTAGATGTCGCCATCATCCAGCCGGCGGTGCAAAAACATGACGTTGCTGTCCGGCTGCGGCTTGGCATAACTGAAATCGGGGGGCAGCGCGATCTCCTCAAGCGCTGCCGCTGTGTCCCCTGCCGCGAACACTCTTCCCTTGCCGACGTTCGCCACTTCGCCGCCCGGCCACAGCGCGTCGATCGCCGCCGTCACTTTGGCCGGATCGTCGGACAGGCTCGGCGAGCCTGCCGGCTTCGGGCCGATCAAGATCGCGCCCGCTTCCACCAGCGCTCGCGTCTTCTCCAGCACTGCCAGTGAAACGCGGCCCGCCCCGGCCCCGAAGAACAGCGCGCCGTAACGCATCCCTGTTTCCGTCACGAGCGCCCCATCGACCACCTTGAGCCGGTTCAGGATGACGTCGGCATTCACATAATCGTAGCGATAGCCCTCTTGCACCGCCGGATAGCGCGTACGGTAGAAGGTTATGACGGGATCGCCCTCGCCATAGAAGACCGCCACGTCATTCGCACTGCGCCCCTGCTGCAGCATGAAGGACGCGCGCGACAGATAATCCACCCAGGGCTTGGCCTGCTCCGCCCACGTTTCATTGCGCGTGAAATACTGGCCCGGGCCGAGCGTCATTCCCGGGCCCTTGTCGCCCGGCTGGTGCGTCGAGGTGTGGATCACGAAACGGTTCACGCCGGCCAACATGATCGCATCGGCGGTCGTTTTGAGATCCCACGGGGCAGATCCGAAGCGCGGTCCCCCGGTCAGAGATTCAGCCGCCGTGATATTCTGCCCGTATATGTGCGCGACCGAAGCTGATTCCTGGATGTCGTTATAATAGACCGGCTCGATCTCGCCCGGCCGCTCCACCTGCCACATCGCCGCCATCGGGATGTCGGCCGACTGCTTCATCTCCATGCCGTCGCCCATCGTGGCGAACAAAGCCTCATGCGCCTCCCCGTAGCGGATCATACCGATATCGTGGAGCATACCCGTCAGTTGCTCATAGTGATTGACCTTGAGCAGTTGCTGGAGCGTACGCCGCCAGTCGAACAGGAAGGCGTCGCTCTGCGCCGCGCTGCCGATCTCGAACCCCGCCAGCGCCGGCAGCCACGGCGTCGGATCATAACCGCGCAGCCGCGTGAATTCCGCGATGATCTTCGGCGTCCAATTCTCGTTCGCCGCCTCCCAGCTATCGAACATCATCGCGTGCAGACCGCGCTCGCCCATCAGGCCACCGCTCGCATCGCGATACATACCCAGATAATGATCCATATAGCGCTTCACCGCCGCCGGATCGAGCTTGTCGACCTCCAGCCCAGTCGCTTCAGGCGAGGCCGGCCGGTTCATCGCACCCGTCAGCGAATAGCCGATCCGCAACACCACCCAGTTGCCGCGCGGTACCTGCCAGTCGAGCGTGCCGTCCGGCTGCATCCGGTCCGTCAGGTCGATCACTTCGCCTGCCTTCGGCGCCGCGCCCGCCGTGCCCCCAGGCAGGCCGTAATAGTTGCCGTTGGTGATGAAGGCCGCCTTTTCCTCGAACGAGTGCACGGTGGGCTCGCCGCGCAGCACCAGTTCGTTCACTTGTACGGTCGCCGGCGGCGGCGGCGACGGGCGCGCGAAGCGCGGAACGCGCACGGGTGGAGGCAGCGGCGCCTGCCGCACACTCACGAAGCGGAAATAGCGCGCCTTCACGTCGTCTACCGAAATCGTCCGCTGCGGCAGCCCCGCCTGCACCTGTGCACCGGTATCGCGCCAGGTCACGCCATCGTCGCTCGCATCGAAACGGAAGAGCGTGGGTGCAAAACCCGGCTGGCGCGGATCCAGAGCATCATAATAACGGGATGACAAAGGCGTCGCGAGCGTCAGTCCCCGGATCGTCACGGCTTTCCCATAATCATACTGGATCCACGAGACGCCCCCCGTCTCGTTACCGGCCGGGAGATCAATCGCGCCGTTCAGAATGTCGCCGTCCGACAAGGCGGCGGCATCGAGCGTGCCGCCACTCGATGTGATCGTCGGCACCGGCAGCACGGAATCGTCCGGCGCGCGCACCGCGATCACTTTCTGGTCCGCATAATATTCCGGCGGGTTCTGCCCCGGCGCACGCCCTCCGAGCGTCCACCCGGCCGTGCTGGTCTGGAAGAGACCTGTGGTCGTCGGCGGCTTGGGCAGGACGGCATGATACCTTTTGCCGCCCGCGATCCGCGTCTCCGACCACGCCATCTTCTTCATCGCATCCGGCGCCGTCACCCACGGGCCGCCCGTCTCGCTCCAGCCCGGCGACGCCGCGATCCCCAGTTCCAGATCCAGCCTGTCCGCCAGCGTCGCGGCCTCCTTGAACGCCGCCTTCCACCCATCCGTCATGTAGGGCAGCCGCTTGGCCACCACCTGTGGCGTCGCCTGCCCCGCGTCGAACGCCTGCAGGCCGGCAATCCCGACCCGCTTCATCCATTCCATGTCCTTGCGGATACCCTCCGGTGTCACGTTCCCGTTCATCCAGTGCCACCACACACGCGGCCGCGCCGACGCACCAGGATCCGCAAATCCCGAAAGAAGCGGATCAGACGATGCGGGTTGCGAGGCGACGGCCGCATGAGCGACGGCAGGCATCGCTGTTAAGAGCAGCGCCCACATCATCGATTTCGAGACGTGTCGGTCGTGCATCATCATCATAGCCTTGCCATCCATGAGAAGCCGATCGCGCGTCACCTCGGACCTCGACCGTTCCCGCTTGAGAAAACAGGGCCGGGCTCGTTGCGGAACCCGGCCCGAGGTGGGGAACTAGAATTTCTTGCGGACGCCGAAGGTGAATGTGCGCCCGAGCGGATTGGATACGGTAGAGTATCCATTGCCCGAGAAGCGGATGGGTGGATCCTGATCGGTCAGATTGTCGATATTGAGCGTAAGCTCCAGTCCGTTCAGGAAGCTATCGCTCTTGATCTCGTAGCTCGCCACAAGATCAAGGGTCTTGAACGCCTTGACCCTGGGCTGCGCCGCGACGCCGAGATTGGTGAAGCCACCTACATAATTATAGGCAAGCAGGAGGTTTGCACCACCAATCGAATAGCTTCCCGATCCACGCCACCGCCAGCGAATCTGCGTCCCGTTGGCAAAGTTATCCACCGTGGGCGCGGTCGGAGAAACCTTCGTTTCCCAACTGCTCATCCGCGTTCCGGACCAGTTCGCAAGGAACGTGCCCGGTCCGATCGAGCGCTTGTAATTGAACGTGAAGTCGATGCCGCGCGCATCAAGCACGCCCAGGTTCTTACGTCGCAGATCGATCATCCGCGTCGCGCCCGACAGCAAGGCTACGCGCGACGCCAGGTCGTTCGCGGCCAGACCGTCGACACGGAGATTTCCGATAAAATTGGCGATCTGCGCATCTGTGGGATTGTTGGTGAAATACTGCGCAAGGCTAGAATCTGTATAAAGTGCAGGCGGAAATGCGATGGAGACGATGTTGGAATATTTCACCCGCCACCACGTCGCCCCCAGGGTCAGGCCGGGAATGAACGGCGGAGAATAATCGCCGCCCGCCGAGTAAGTCTTCGCCTTCTCCGGCGTCAAACCGGGATCGCTGCCCGCCAGATAGAAATAGTTTGAAGGCAGTGCGCCGGGGGGCGCGAATTGCGTACTTGCAAAGAGCGGCTGCACCCGCGTGTCGATACTCGCCGGATTCTTGTCCGCCAGCGGTGGGGCGCGGAACGACGTTCCGTAGGAGCCGTGCAGGTTCATGCCCCTCGCCGGCGACCAGTTGATACCGAACTTCGGGTTCGTCGTATTTCCGACATCGCTATATTTATCGTGACGGATAGATGCTGACAGATCGACCTTTCGCAACAATGGAAACACGAAATCGTCACCGAACACCGGGATCAGAACTTCGGCATATTGCGAAAGGAAGTTACGGCTCAGCTTCGACACCAGGGTGCCGTTAACGCCGATGGTGTTGTATGATTGCTTCAACGATTCATAATGATATTGGATACCCGCCGCGATCTTCACGGATCCGCCGGGAAGATCGAAGAGCGGGCCATCGATCTTGGCCATAGCCTCCCGCAGATTCTGGATGTTTCGGGCATCGTTCACGCCAACCAGGCCCGCGACCACGCTCGGATTCGTCCGCCCCGTATAGGGATCGAGCGCTGTGGCCGTCGTCGTGCCTGCGGCGGCCGCCGCCACCGCGCTGTTGTTGATGGTCTGCTGCTTGTTGGTATCGTCTTCGTGCCCAAGGTTTCCTTCGATCGTCACCCGGAAGTCGCTGCCGATATCGATATTCGTACCGAGGACGATGCCCATGCCTTTCAGCTTGGACGGCGTATAGAGAGCCCCGATCAAAGGGAGCAGACTGAGACGCGCGATCTGCGTGTTCGCCGTCGTGCCTGGCACGCGCACGAAGAACGGGTTGGCAGTCGTGATGGTTGGCGTGATGCCGCCGGGATCGACCGTCACGACGGATTTGCGCCGAGAATAGAAGGCATCGCTGTACAGTTCGATGTGGTCGGTGACTTCCTGCCGGGCATAAGCGGCGAAGCTGTAGCGCCTTGAGCGGGGAATTAGGCTGCCGACTTGCGAACTATCGTAGAGATTGGGCGTCGTACCGAAACCGGGATATGCATATGTCACGCCCTGCATGGTGATGTTCGGCGGGATCGACGCGGTGGTCCGCAGATCGTTGAACCCGATCGAGCGCTGGTCCTGCAGCACATAATCGCGATTGCGTCCGAACAGCGAGTCATTGCCGGTGAACTCGCCCGCGACCATGATCGATCCTGTCCCCCAACTGCGCCCGATGACCCCGTTGAGGTCGAACGTGCGATAATTGTCGGCGAAACCGTAGCGCCCGGACAGTTCGATGCCGTTGAAGTTCTTCCGCAGGATGATGTTCACCACGCCAGCCACCGCATCGGAGCCATAGATCGCCGACGCACCGTCCGCGATGACTTCGATACGCTCCACGGCTGCGGGCGGTATGACAGACGGATCGGCGTTGGTCTGAAGAATGCCCGCTCCGACCAGGCGATGGCCGTTCATCAGCGTGAGAGTGGCACCGTTTCCGATATTGTGGATGGACGGCTTGATGCCGACCTGACCGAAGTCCCCCGTCGGCACGAGAGCTTGTCCGAATGCGCCAAAGGCCGGCGTATTGCGAATGATGTCCTGCGTGGTCTGCGCGCCGATCGCCGTGATCTGATCACGCGTCACGCTGATCAGGGCCGAGCCTACCGGCGCCGCTCCACGGATGCTTGTGCCGGTCACGATGATCTCGGCGATCTCGGCATCACTTGGCCCGGAAGACGCGGCTCTCGCTGGAAGCACCGCGGGCGAGTTTTCCCCAGTTTCGGGCTCTGGCGTTTGTGATGAGGCAGCATCCTGCTGTGTAGCCGGCATGCTTTGCGCCTGAGCTAAAGCCGGCAAGATCGCCGACGATGCAGTCCCCGCCAGCATAACGATCTGCAGCCGACGCACGAATAGCTTCGAATGTTTCACAGCCCCTCTCCTCCGCCTGCGGATCATTGTTCGGGTTTTCCCGACCGCCGCATTGCATCGACTTTCTAAGGCGATTCCGGGAGCGCTGTCAATTTCTTTAGAAACAAATATGTTGATATATTATCCTTATATTCAAATACGATAGCCAGAACATCCGAGTATGCGAAATGCTATCGAGCGCGAGAGTTTGTCATTTTTGACTTTTACGTTGGCACGGCGCCAACGTGCGGGGTTTGAACTGGCGATCGGCAAACCCGCCTTCTTTCGTCATTGCTGCTCGACAAGCGTCACAGGGCCCAGCAAGCCGGATGGGCGCAGCGGAGCGTCGGGCTTATAGGGCATCTGCGCCGAGCGCCCCCGTGCCGTTGTCGCGTCGATCTGTCCGTCCGCTGCCGTAAACGTGACCTTCTTCGTCGCACCGGGCTGGACATCGCCGATCAGGCGATTGACCCACAGATTGACCGATCGGACATCCACGATGTTGCGTCCCGGTCTGACCGCTCTCGATATGTCGACGCGGTAAGGTGGCTTCCACACCGTTCCCACCGGCGTGCCATTCACCACAACCTCCGCCAGATCGCGCACGTCGCCGAGATCCAGCCATAAGCCGGACGCGCGTTTCGCCGTCATGCGGGGCACGTCCAGCGTCGTCCGGTAGGTGGCGATGCCGGAGAAATAGCGGATGCCAGGATCGGCATTGGCGCGAAAATCGCTCAGATGATCGAAGCGCGCGGCGGCAGGCGCGCCCCGATCCGGCTGGAAGGTGACGTCCCAGGGCCCCGAAATCGTCGCGACAATGTGCGGTGCCGCCTCCGCCACCTGTCGCGACGGCGCTGGCGCAGCCCCCCGGAACAGCACGATGATCGAGCCGAACCGGTCGAACGGTATATCGACCAGCGTCCGGCCGCCTTCGGTGCGATAGGAGACGGGACGGGCTTGCCCTGTCGCCGGGTCCCACAATTCCGGCCTCAGCCCCGCGACCCGGAAGCTGGCCTCAATTCGTTCCGCGCGATCGTGGCGGTTCGACAGAAAATACGCGTCCCCATCCTCCAGTTTCCGGTGGATGAACATCATTTTACTGTCCGCCTGCGGCTTTGCGTAGGTAACGTCGGGAGCCAGTCCGATCGCCGCCAGCGCGCCCGCAGCATCGGCCGCAGCAAACACACGCCCCTTGCCCACCATCGCGACATCTCCGCCGGGCCAGAGCAGGTCGATAATTGCCTTCACCCTGGCAGGATCGTCTGACAGGCTCGGCGAGCCTAGGGGTTTCGGACCAATCAGGGTCGCACCACCTTCAACGAACGATCTGAGCTTCTCGAGGACCGGCAAGGTGATGCGCTCAGCGCCGCGCCCCAGAAACAGTGCGCGATAGTCCATTCCGCTCCGTGTCGTGAAATGCCCGTCCCGAAGCCCCAACTGGTTGATGATCACATCGGCGTTGACATAATCGTAGCGGTACCCCTCCGGCACCGCCGGATAGATTTCACGATAACTGCCGATGACAGGTCCCGCCTCCCCGTAGAAGACGGCGACATCGTTCGCCCCGCGCCCCTGCTGGAGCATGAAGGAGGCGCGCGACAGATAGTCGACCCAAGGCTTGGCCTGCTCCGCCCACGTTTCATTGCGCGTGAAATACTGGCCGACGCCCAGCGTCATGCCCGGACCTTTGTCGATCGGCTGATGCGCCGATGTGTGGATCACGAAGCGGTTCACCCCCGCCAGCAGGATCGCATCAGCGGTCGGCTTCAGATCCCATGGTGCCGAACCAAAAGGCGCCCCCCCGGTCAGAGATTCCGCAGCGGTGATATTCTGCCCGTATATGTGCGCGACCGAAGCTGATTCCTGGATGTCGTTATAATAGACCGGCTCGATCTCGCCCGGCTTGTTCACCTGCCACATCGCCGCCATCGGGACGTCGGCCGACTGCTTCATCTCCATGCCGTCGCCCATCGTGGCGAACAGCTCCTCGTGCGCTTCGCCATATCGGATCATACCGATATCGTGCAGCATGGCCGTCAGCTGCTCATAATGATTGACCTTCAAAAGCTGCTGGAGCGTCCGCCGCCAGTCGAACAGGAAGGCGTCGCTCTGGCCGGCATTGCCGATCTCAAACCCCGCCAGCGCCGGCAACCACGGCGTCGGATCGTAGCCGCGCAAACGCGTGAACTCGGCGATGATCTTGGGCGTCCAGTTCTCGTTGCTGGCCTCCCAGCTGTCGAACATCATCGCGTGCAGGCCGCGCTCGCCCATCAGGCCACCGCTCGCATCGCGATACATACCCAGATAATGATCCATGTAGCGCTTCACCGCCGCCGGATCGAGCTTGTCGACCTCCAGCCCCGTCGCTTCCGGCGAGGCCGGCCGGTTCATCGCACCCGTCAGCGAATAGCCGATCCGCAACACCACCCAGTTGCCGCGCGGTACCTGCCAGTCGAGCGTGCCGTCCGGCTGCATCCGGTCCGTCAGGTCGATCACTTCGCCTGCCTTCGGCGCCGCGCCCGCCGTGCCCCCAGGCAGGCCGTAATAATGGGTGTTGTTGTAAAAGGCCGCCTTCTCCTCGAACGAGTGCACGGTGGGCTCGCCGCGCAGCACCAATTCCCTGATGTCGATACTGTCCGGCACAGGACCGACCGGACGCGAGAAGCGCTTGACCGGCTGCGGTGCGGGTTGGGCCGGCCGGATGCTGACAAACCGGAAATAGCGCGCCTTGACGCTGTCCACGGAGATGGTCCGCTGAGGCCGGCCTGCGAACACGACCGCGCCGGTATCGCGCCATGTCACGCCGTCATCACTGGCATCGAGGCGAAAGGATGACGGAGGCGTGCCTTCGCGCAAGCTCGGCTCGAGCGCGTCATAATAAGCCGCGATGATCGACGACGCGACCGTCAGCCCCCGCACCACGACGACCTTTCCATAATCGAACCGGATCCACGAGATGCCGCCCACATCCTTTGCGCTCGTCAGTGCGGCGGCCGTCTTGGTGATGTCGCCGTCCGATAAGGCGGCGGCATCGAGCGTGCCGCCACTCGATGTGATCGTCGGCACCGGCAGCACGGAATCGTCCGGCGCACGCACCGCGATCACCTTCTGGTCCGCATAATATTCAGGCGGGTTCTGCCCCGGCGCACGCCCACCCAGCATCGTACCGCCCACGCTGGTCTGGAAGACCCCCGTGGTCGTAGGCGGCTTGGGCAGGACGCCATGATACCTTTTGCCGCCCGCGATCCGCGTCTCGGACCACGCCATCTTCTTCATCGCATCCGGCGCCGTCACCCACGGGCCGCCGGTCTCGCTCCAGCCCGGCGACGCCGCGATCCCCAGTTCCAGATCCAGCCTGTCCGCCAGCGTCGCGGCCTCCTTGAACGCCGCCTTCCACCCATCCGTCATGTAGGGCAGCCGCTTGGTCACCACCTGTGGCGTCGCCTGCCCCGCGTCGAACGCCTGCAGGCCGGCAATCCCGACCCGCTTCATCCATTGCATGTCCTTGCGGATACCCTCCGGTGTCACGTTCCCGTTCATCCAGTGCCACCACACACGCGGCCGCGCCGACGCACCAGGATCCGCAAATCCCGAACGAAGGGGATCAGACGCTTTTGCCGGCGATTGAGCGACAAGGCAGGTGGCCATGCCGCACAGGCCGGCGGAAGCAAGAAGCGAGGTGAACAAGAGCTTGTGGGTCATGATCTGGCTTTCCCGAAGTGACTGGTGCCAAAGACGGCCGGTACCGACGCGGATGGATGCCGTTTGGGGCTCAACCGCCCGGGCGCCCGTTCTCGATCTTCAGCCCGTAGCGGGCCCTCGTCTTGCCGTCGGGCGCCACCACCTCGATCACGACGTCGTTGTGCCCCGAGACGATCCGGACAGGCATACCGGAGCGCGCAGCCCTGCCGTCGATGCGCAAAGCCTGCGATCGGCTGGACGTGGGGATAGCCGCAATCGTCACCGCGCTCCGCCCGAGCCGCGTCACGACATAGTCTCGTATCGTGGGATCGAACCGGCGAGACAGCACGCCGCCGCTGATGGCCAGACCGGTCAGACCGGCGATTTGGTCCGGCGCGGCCGGCAGGTAAGTTTCGCGGTTGACGTTCACGCCAAACCAGTTGGGATCCGCGCGGCGGTCGCCTTGGACGAGTTGGACGATGCCTGCCGGCCTCCACGAGGGGATCAGCGCTTGATCGCCCTCGTCCAGCCCACGCTGTATCGCCCGCTGCAGATTGTCGAGAAAGACGGTGCCCTCCAGCGGGCGGTCATTATGCCCGGTGAAGATCCGCTTTACGCGTCCGGCCAGTTTGGCGCGCACGGTACGAACATTGGCCAGATAGATATCGAGCGACTGCCGATATCCCTGCATCCACATCACATCCGGCGGCAGCGGAGAATTGTTCCCGAACGTATCGCCTGTGAACAGATTGCCGCTGGCCGGATCGAAGATTGCGATCGATCCGGGCGTGTGGCCCGGCACCTCGTATATTTCGAGCGCCCGGTCGCCCAAATCGACACGGGCTCCATCGCCGACAACCTTCAGATGCGCCTCGATCATCGCCGGCTCGGCACCCTGGCGGGCAAGAAACTGCGCAACTGCGGCACGGTCCCCTGCGCCGACATATTCTGTGGAATCGGCGACAAACTGGCCGCCTTGCCCGATATGGTCGCCGTGACTGTGCGTGAAAATGACGATCACCGGCAGGCCGCCTGTGAAGCGCGCCACATAGTCGCGCAATGCCCCCTGCCCCATGCCCGTATCGATCAGCGCATAGGCCTTCGTTCCTCGGATCAGGAACATTTTGTCGTTGTCGGAATCGCGGATCATGCGCACGCCGTCGGCGACGTCTTCGGAAATGTACGTGGTCCGATCTCGGCGCTCCACGGTGTAGGAGAACGTGGCCGGATCACTGTCGGTAAACCCGTCCTTCGTCGCAACCGCGCGGATCGTATAGCCCGACGTCACCCCTCTCTGGCCTTCATAGACGCCGGCGACAAACAACTGCTGGCCTGGCACGATCCGGGCGCTCTGTTCGGTGGGCTTGCTGCCGTCCCAGGTATAGTGGATCGCAGCACCAGGAGCGGCACCAAGCGCTATTCCGGTCGTGTTGGCATAGGTCCCGGGTGGCGGAAAAGCCGTCACCGCCTCGAGCTTTGGCCCTTTTTGCACGGTCAGGGGCTCGAACTGCGCCCCCGCGTGCGCTGACACCAGACTGGCCACGGCCGCAGCCACGGCGATCGACGATCCGCCCCACTCCAATTGCCCTCTCCGCGCGAGCTTATGAGAAGATATTCTGCCGCGCCCGCATCCGGCAGAAGTTTGAGAAAATAAGATTACTCTTCGCTGCGAAACGCTGATGGCGAGGAGCCGTAATATTTGGCAAAGGCACGCGCGAAAGCCGCACTGCTGTGATAACCGCATTCGAACGCGATCCGGGAGATCGGCTGCAGCGTTCCGCGAAGCATTGTCGCGGCGACTTCAAGCCGCGTCGTCGTCATCATTTCATGGACTGTGCAGCCGTAAAGCTCGCGAAAACCGCGAATGAGTTTCGCACGCCCGATCCCCGCCGCCCGTGCGATCTGGCAGATGGTAAGCTTGTCGGCATAGTGCGTCACGATATGCCGGCGCGCCCGGTCAAGCCGATCGCGCTCTGTGGCTGCCAAGCGCTCACCTCCGCACGCTACGAAAAGCGCGTTCTGGACGAACGCGTCAATCGTCTCGCAAACCAATTCATTGAACCTGACAGACCTGTGCGCCCTGTTGGCGACATGCGCGCCGGACACCTGGACGAACATTCGGCAAAGATCCTCCAATCGCGGGGTCAGGAAGTACATTCCTGGCTCGATCCCGATCGTGCCGATCTCGCCCACGCGCTGGGACGTGTTCCACCGTTCAATCGCAGCTGCGGGAACGGCGCAGACCGGCCGGTCGAAGGGGGCCACGCGCCCTGCGACAGCGATATTTTCGGCGACAATCAACTGAACACGAGGCGCTTTGTCCGGTTCGCAGTGGAAAGCCAGGACGAGCCACGCTCCCGCAGCCACTGCCAAGCTTTCCGTTCCTGGAAGCACGGGAAGAAAGTCGTTCGCTCCATTTTCCGCCCCCTCGTCCCGAAGCGCTTCGGAGCGGAGCGATCCCGATCGAAAGGCCGCCCCCGGAGCCATGTCCTGGCCGGTCTGCACAACGCGCCCAGCCTCGCCGGAACAGGGATGGCGACGCAGATCCGGGACCGTCAAGCCGCCAGCTCCGTCCTCCGGACCACGCACGAATTGTGCGGCGATGCGCAAATCACGTCCCTCCTGCCGCCTTACGGGCTCTTAGTCCCTTGCCTGGAGCGTGATGGAATATGACAGCCCTGTCAATAATGGACAGAACGGTCGGACCATGCTAGCGATCCGCTCCGGCCCCACTCCTCAGGGCTTGATAAACGCGGCCTCCATATTGGTCGTCTCTTCCAGCCGTCTGTCTGCCGAAGAGGCACCGACAACCACCCGGTAAGCCCCCGCCGGTACGGACCAGCGACGGGCAGCAGCATCGAAGTTCGCGAGCAGGCGGCTATCGACTGTCAACGTGACTTGCTTCTTTTCGCCGGGAGCAAGTGCGACCTTCTGGAAGCCCACGAGCCGTTTTACTGCCTTTCCGCCAGCCTGGGTCAGATAGGCCTGCGGCACATCCATCCCCGCGCGATCGCCCACGTTGGTGACATCGAATGTCACAGTCATCGTTCGACCGCCCTGGAGTTTCAGGCCCGAATAATCGAAGCGCGTATAAGAGAGGCCGAAGCCGAACGGGAACAATGGTTCGTGCCCGGTCTTCGCGATGTAGCGATAGCCGACATCGGCTCCTTCGTCGTGATCGGCGTCAACGGACGCGAGGGGCGCGGAGGACATGCCCGCAATGTCCATCCGCGGAAGTTGCTGGACCGAGCGGGGAAATGTCATGGGCAGCCGACCCGACGGCACGATGCGCCCGAACAGAACGTCCGCCACGGCATCGCCGCCAGCGGCACCCCCATACCAGGCCTCGAGAACGCCGGCGGTGCGATCGAGCCAAGGCATGACGACAGGTCCGCCCGTTTCCAAAACCACGATCGTATTCGGGTTGGCCGTAGCGACCGCCGCGATCAGTTCGTCCTGCCCATCCGGCAGCGTAAGGTCGGGTGCATCGGCGCCCTCGGCCATCCATTTCGACGCGAAGACGATGACGACGTCGGCTTTTTTCGCCCGCGCTGCCGCAGCTGCGCTATATTGCCCGTCATCGAATTCCACCGTCGCGCCCGGCGCACGTGTACGGATCGAATCATAGGGGCTGGGCCCCTGAAGTACCATCCGACGCCAGGCCACCATCTCCGTCCGGCCGCCGGTGCCAAGCTCGATGATCTGCTTGGCGGTGACGTCCGGCGAGAAGACCTGCGACGAACCGCCACCCGACATCATGCCGCGATCGGCATAATGGCCGATGACGAGAATCTTCTTGGCAGACGCTGCGAGTGGCAATGCCCCGTCACGGTTGCGCAGCAGGACAATCCCTTCCTGCTCCGCCTTCTCCGCGATCCTGCGGTTGGCGGCATAGTCGATCGACATCTTCTTGGGGGGCAGGGGATGGTCGATAAGCCCGGTCGCAAACATCGCATGGAGAATGCGCCCGGTCATGTCGTTCAGACGAGCGGCCGGTACGCTGCCCGCCTGAACAGCCGCCTTGAGGGGCGCACCGAACCAGACCTGTTTGTCGATCTGCTCACCCGATTGCTGGTCCAGGCCCTTAACGGCGAAGTCGGTCGCATAGACAGCGCCCCAGTCCGACATGACCCAGCCCGGATAAGACCAGTCGCTTTTGAGGACGCGGTTCAGCAGGAAATCATTGCCGCACGCTTGCGCTCCCTCGACGAGGTTATAGGCGCACATGACGGAGCCCGGACGCCCTTGCTCGATACCGATCTCGAATGCCAGCAGGTCGCTCTCGCGAAGAGCCCCCTCCTCGATCCTTTCGTTCACCGAATGGCGCAGCGTTTCCTGATCGTTGAGCGCGAAATGCTTGATCGTCGAGACGATATTGTTGCTCTGGATGCCGCGGATCGACGCGCCGGCCAGCAGGCCAGCGAGCAACGGATCCTCTCCCAGATATTCGAAGTTGCGACCCGCACGCGGGTCGCGCGTGAGGTTGACGCCGCCCGCCAGCAGGACGTTGAAGCCCTTTGCCCTCGCCTCCGCCCCAATCATCTTGCCGCCGGCATAAGCGATATCGGGGTTGAAGGTCGCGGCCAAGGAAAGCCCGGACGGAAGCGCGGTCGCTCCGTCGCCAACGCGATACCGCATCGGATTGGTCACCCCCAAACTTGCGTCCGTCTCATACAGCGCCGGGATGCCGAGCCGGGCTACACCGGGTATGTAGCCGGCCGCAATGGGGATGCCAGGCGGTACCTTCCTGCCTTTGATCGGTACCGCTGCAATCCCGTGTACGAGCGAGATGCGTTCATCCAGCGTCAGCTGCGCATTCACCAGATCCGCACGCTGCTTGGGCGACAGGCTCTTGTCCATCCATGGCCGCTGGGCCGGAGCTGCGGTCGCTGCCGCCGCCAGCGCTGTCATCGCGACTGCCGCTGCAAATCCTCCGAACGTCATTACTTTCATTCCCCCTTTCTGAATGTTCGTGGGTCAGTTCAGGGTTTGCCTGCAGGCGACCTGATGCGATTGGAGCCTGGCTTAAGCGGCCACTCGCGCCCTGCATGGACAAATGTTCCGGTCAGACCGCGAGGCAGGTCGATCTCGACCTCAAGACCGTTGCCCACCTGCCTGTAACGCGTGCTGATCAGTCCCGCCGGATGCGCCATCGCGGCGTCCAGCGTTCGAAGTTCGCCGAGATGTGGCGAGATCCTCACCTTGGAGAAGCCGCTGGCCGCAGGCTGGATGCCCGCCACGTACGTCAGCAGCCCGCTGGTCGGATGCGCACTCCATGCGTGGCTGTCCGATCGGCTGGGATCCGGATTTTCGGGCCACGTCGTGAAGTGCTGTTTCAGAAGATCGCGCCACGAATCCAGCAGCCCCAGATAGCGATCCGACAATCCGGCATGATCGAGCGCGCGCGCGAGATAGAAAGAAAAGTAGAAGGTCGTGCCCATGATCCCGGCTGGCGCATCGATACCGTGCCCTGGGACGATGACCCGCTCCAGCAGCGCCTTCTGCTCGGCCTTGGGCGCGACATCATACAGGACCGCCAGCGTATTGGCATGCTGGCTGAACCCGGTCTTTGACGGCGTGTCGGCATAAAGGCGCCGTCCGGCGTCCCAGCATTGCGCCTGGATACCGCGAGCCGCGATGCCGGCCTGCTCGGCATCGCTCCGCGCGCGTGCCGGATCGCCGACCGCATTTTCGATATCGGCCGCCTCCTTCAGGGCGCCGAGCCTGAGCAGGGAGATGACGCAATTGTCCGGCGCCTTGCCGGTACGATCCCGCCCGCCGTCCTGGCCATCGCGCCAGTCCACGAACAGCCAGCCCGGGCTCGCCCGAACGATGCCGTCGTCACGGACATAGGGGGCATACCAGTCGAGCACGGCGCGCATGCCCGGCAGCGTCCGTTTCAGGACCGCAGTGTCTGGCTGCCGCAGCCAGTAATCGTGAAGCATCCCGATCCACAACAAGGCGAAGGGAGGAATCGGGTTGCTTCCTGAGATAGGCCATGACGATTGGGGCAGGCCATCCACCACCCGGGAGCCGTCAAAGGCATCCAGTGCCTGCACGGCGAGCTTCGGATCCCTACCTACGTCGTAAGACAACAGCGCCTGAATGCGCGTGTCGCCGACATATTGAAGTTGCTCCCAATATGCCGAATCCTGATAGGTCTCGTGTGCATCAAACAGTCCGGTTAACCAGCCAATCCGCCAAATTTCGTTCAATTGCGGGTCGCTGCTGGTGAAATGGCCGCGCTGCTCGAACGGATAGCCCGTCTCCCGCGTTTCGAATCGATCGAGCGTGAGAGGCTGGTCCCCCGTCTTCACGCGGACCTCGACATAACGCCACGCCCGCCACCAGAAGGGCGCGAAAACCCGGTCCGGACGCCCGTCGGCGATCAGAGTATCGGTCAGCCCCAGAGCCAGGCCGTCATCCACCTTGGCGCGGTCAGGAAAGCGGACTGGCCCACCGCGGTCACCGCGCTTGACCGGATCGTACAGCGCCTCGGCATATGTCAGCGTGATCGTCGCGCCCCGCCCTCCACTTGCGATCAGCGCCGGATAGGCGGCGAGTACGCGACCGGCATCGATCAGCAGCTTAGCCTCGCTGTGCGCCGGCACGATTACGGCCCCCCGCGGGAAGGCCCCTGCCGAAATGCCGCTTGCCCGAACCACACGACCGCTCGCCACGGTCGCATAGCGCATCTGCGGCAGCACATCCGGCACCAAGGTTCGTCGTCTGGCCCCTTCGGTGATCGCCGCTACCGGGGACCGCCAGTCTTGCGCGCGGTCGGCACCGGTCGCCCAGCCGTCGAGCTGAAAACCCGCTACAAGCTGTTCGGGAGCGCCTGCTGCGTAGTAAGTCGGGCCAACCTCGCCGATCAGCTGGCGCATTCCCGAACTGGATTGACGTGACGCATCGACGCGCACGCTCCAGTCCGGCCCGGTATCGATGGTGGAATCCTCAGGCCTTTCCGCCTTGAGCATGAAGCCGGTATGGCCCGTCGAAATCTGCGCGACCGGCGCGACCTTGCCATCGCTCCAAACCTGCGCGGCAATCGTGTTGGCGCCCGGCCTGAGATACGGGGCGATGTCCACGATCTCGTAACGCCAATGAGCCAGATCGCCGCGCGCAGGGCCTGCTGCTACCCGCACTCCGTTCACGTAGAGGATGAACCGATTGTCCGCGCTGACGCGGATCGGCATCGTCGACGGCTTCATCGTCAAACTGATCGTGCGGCGAAATTGGAGCGCTACGGGCGCCTGTCGGAAATCCGCCGAGAAGGCGGCAGGATGCGTAATCCAGGGCGCTGCCGGATCAAGCCGTGCCTGAGCGGCCGCGTCGGTTGCGGCACGCGCTGCGGCAATCGCAGCGGGTGTCGGCGGCAACGCCGCCAATTCGCCTGTGATCCGATCAAAGGCATCCGCGGGAAGGTTATCCGGCGCGAAGGCGCGGATATCCGCAAGCGTCATCGATCGCGCCTGCGGTCCGCCCGTTCCCAGCACCTTGGGTGCATGACGGCCGACAATCTCCTTTGCGCGAGGATCATCGAGCAGCTGGTTGAGCGGCATGGCAGTCGCACTGGGTTGGATCGGACGGATGGTGTCGCCGTCGCTGCCCGTTTGCGCGACTGACGAGAATGCTAGGCCGGTGAACGCGAGAGCGAAGCAAAAAGGCGCGTGTCGCATGCGATATATGCCCTTCATCGGATCGCACCCGCGTCCTTTTCGCCTTCCCAGAAAAGCCGCTCCGGCTTTTCTGGGTCGGACACGAGAGTGCATTGTGCGTCGATCAGCATCGTCTCGCGGGCCGCCAGGGAATACGGCTTCCATTCCGGCTGACCGGGAATGGTCGGTCGCCCGGTGCGGGCGAAGGCGGCCCACATCGCGCTCATATTCGCGGCGGTCGCCTGCTTGCCGGGGCTGGCATCACCCAACGGTCCGGCCGGCCTGACCGGTTCGCCGGGTTGCGGCCCGATATTGTTGAACTTGGTCGCGATGTCTGACGCATGGGGCGAGCCCACCGGATAGTTCGTGCCTGGCACCGTGTTCTCAGACTGATAGTCGAGGATATAGGAAAAGACCGGCGCCCGCTTTTCCTGCGCCTTCTGTTCCGCAATCCGTACGGCATAGGCGCGCCAAGGCGTCGCCGTCGCGATCGCCATGTAGAGTTGGGACGGCGACGCGGCCGGGCGCGAAGCCCTGAAGGTCCGGATCCAGGCATCCGTGCGGTCACCCAACATCATCAAGAGGCGGTCCTTAAGGTCGGCCTCGCTCATCGAAAATGCGGACGCGTCGCCAAAATTGAAGAACACCGCCTCGTCCTTGCACCCGCCCACGATAAGGGGCTTGGTCGCGGAGATGACCGGCGCGTGCTGATGAAACGGCGATTCAGGAAGGATGCTCCCATCGATGATCGGCCAGAACATGCGATCGCGGCTGTTACGCGGCGCGCCACCACTACGTGCGCCAGGGACGGTAGCATCGGCCTCGCCGGTCTGTGCACGCAGCAGTTGTTCCGCCGGCAACTCCAGGAGTTTGCGAGGATCGGTCAGGCCAAGCGCGCGCATAGTTTCCCGTGCGACGTCTGTCGCCTCATCGGGCGTGCGGTTGCCGGGTCCGATCGGGCTTTCGATCGACGCCTTGTGAAAATAGGGCGACGCGGCGGGCATCGCATAGAGTGCGGCAGTTTTACCGCCACCCCCGCTCTCGCCGAAGATCATTACATTGTGGGGGTCCCCGCCGAACGCGGAGATATTCTCGTTCACCCACCTCAGGGCCGCCGCCAGATCCAGCAGGCCCTGATTGCCCTGATATTCAGGCCCGAGCAGACCGCCGAGATAAAGATAACCGAACAGGCCGAGCCTGTGGTTCGCTTCGACCACAACGACATCGTAGAGACGCGCGAGATTGGCCCCGTTCTGCGCAGGCCGGTTGCCCGAACCGACGGTAAAGCCACCACCATGGCTATAAAACATCACCGGCCGCCGCGCGCCATCGGGCGCCGGCGTCCAGACATTGAGGAACAGGCAATCCTCTGCTGCAACCGGCTCCCCTGGAAAAGCCCCCGCCTGGATCGACGGCGAGCCATAGACGGTCGCGTCCCGCACACCCGTCCATGACGGCGGTGGCGGTGGCGCCTTGAAGCGACGCTCGGTGGACGAGACACTCCCACCGTAGGGGATACCACGAAAAACGCAGGCTCCACGTTCCCGCAGCCCCTGCAGCCGCCCTTGTGCGATCGAGGTGGCAACCACCTCGGCATCGGCTGCAAGCAGGCCCGGAGCGACCGTCGCCCAGCCGAGAGCCGCACCGCCGGCAAGTATCGCTCTACGAGAACAATCCATTATCACCCCCCTCAGCCGGACGCTCTACCGTCCTTATTCAATCGTCATCTGCCTCACGGAAAAGCAGTCGGACTTTTGCGGTCCAGATCCTTCCCTCAGAACCACAAGTGCTTCACCGCCCCCAAACAAGACAGCGCTGTCTTATTCGCGTGCATTGACGATTCCTCGTCAGAACCCTACTAAATTGTCCTATCGAATGGCAAGTCGGACAAACCGACAATACTGGAAGAGAGGATCGGGCATGATCGCTGCCGGCACCGCTGTCCTACGGCCATTCTTGGCCTATCTGTTGACAGCATGAGAGCCGCCTCGCTTTCGAGCCCTGTCAGCAGGGATCGGCGCGCGACCATGCGAGCGCCTAGTCGCCCCCCCTTCTACACCATGGGCGAGGGCCAGTTGAGGAAGGTCGGCTTCTCGCCGTGGGCGATACACACGGCCTCGATCGTCATTTTCGGCATGGTGCGGGGATGCGCCTTCCGTGAGTGAAGGTCCGCATCTTCTCGGACTAGGCTGGTGGCTTGGAGCGGTGTCGGCCTACTGGTCATCGCAACGTTGATCATCGGTTATTGCAATATGGTCGCGCGCCGAAGGATCTGCCGCCTCGCCCCCCCCACCCTTCCCACCAAGGAAGACTGGCATGAGAAACGCATTTTCTGTTTCGATCCTTTGCCTCGTCGCAATGGGCTTTTGTGTTGCCGCCACGGATGCCCCGCAGGTCCGCATCGAGACCGGGGTGCTAAGTGGCGCCACCGTGGACGGAGTGAACATGTTCAAAGGCATTCCGTTTGCCGCCCCACCCGTTGCATCCCTGCGTTGGCGGGCGCCCGAACCGCCCGCGTCATGGACCGGAGTTCGCGCTGCGACCGGCTACGGCAATGACTGCATGCAGATCCCCGTCCCGAGCGACGCCGCTCCGCTGGGCATGCCACCCGCCGAGGATTGCCTTTACGCAAATGTGTGGCGGCCGGCGGGATCGGACGGAAAGCTGCCTGTCATGATCTGGATCTACGGCGGAGGCTTCGTCAACGGCGGAGCCTCGCCGCCGACTTATTCGGGTGCAGAGCTGGCCAAGCAAGGAATCGTCGTCGTCAGCTTCAATTACCGGATCGGTCGGTTCGGCTTTTTCGCGCACCCCGCCCTGACGCGGGAAAATGATGATGACGGGCTGCTGGCGAACTATGGCTATATGGATCAGCTCGCCGCGCTGAAATGGGTCAAGCGGAACATCGCATCATTCGGCGGAGATCCCGCCAACGTTACGATCGTCGGCGAGAGCGCGGGAGGCATGTCCATCCACGCGCTCGCCACTTCCCCGATAGCGCAAGGGCTGTTCCAGCGGATGGTGATACTGTCCGGGCCTTCCGGTCGGCCCGCGGACGCGACCCTGAACGCTGCAGAGACCGCGGGCGCTACATTCGCCGAAGCAAACGGCATCGCACGCGATGCGCCCGACGCAGTGTCGAGACTGCGCGCGCTGCCGGCCGATCGCGTCATGAACGGCCTCAATATGAGCACGATGAGCGCGCCCGGTCCTCGCCCATTCTTGGGGCCGGTCATCGACGGTCGCCTGGCCGTCGACAATCTCAAGGCCTATCGTGAGGGCCACTTCAGGCATATTCCGGCGATGATCGGCGCGACCAGCGACGATATGGGCGGCCCGAAGGGACGGATGGTCACCGGAACACGCGAGGCCGTCACCACGCTCGCCGGCCAAGGCGTACCGGTCTATTATTATCGTTTTTCTTACGTCGCCGGATCCGCCCGAACGCCTGAGACGAAAGGCGCCAGACACGCAACCGATATCCCCTTCTTCTTCGATACCGCCGCAGTCAAATATGGCGGGGAAACGACAGCGACGGACCGCGCAGCGGCCAAGGTCGCGAGTCGGTATATGGTCAACTTCGTCCGCACGGGTGATCCAAACGGTTCTGGTCTGCCGATCTGGCAGCCCTATTCCCGCGATCGCAAACACATGCTGGACCTGAATGCCGAAGGCAGCGCGACGCTTCTGGTCGAAGACGACGACAGCTGACGCGACCGCCTCGCTTTGCCGGCTGACAGTCCTCTCCGGAAAGCGGCGGCAGGCGGGACAACCAGCGCGAAAATCCTGCCGATCAGGTCAGGGTCTGGCTTCACGATCGTATCCTGAGTGCAAGCGCATTTCTCTTGGTAAGACCTGCTGGATACAGGTGCGGTCCGACGATCGGACCGACATATATCGGGGACCATATATCGGGGACGCGACGTTCGCTTGCCGTTTACAGGCTCGCCCCGTCTGCGTGCAGACTAACGGCATCCGGCCCTATGGCATTCCCATGCTCTTCGTTTTGCCGGCATGGCGGGACAACTGCTGACGGAAGTCAAGAAGCGTCTGGTTGATATGAGCATGCATCAGGTCTGCGGTCTTGACCTGATCGCGCGCGAGCCAGGCTTGCAGCAGCGAATGGTGTTCTTCATTCGCCCGCCCGTCTCGGCGGAGGGGCTCGAGATGCTTGCGCATATAGACCTCGGACAAAACGTGGAGCCTCTCGAGAATGCTGATCCTGATCGACTGTCGGCTCGGGCGGATGAGGGCAAGATGAAACGAGCGATTGAAGGCGCTAACCCCGACGCCCATCTCAGTCGTTTGATTAAGCGCATCGCAGGTTGCGATCGCAAGCCGCTGCTCACCGTCAGTCGCTCTCAAAGCAGCAATTCCCACAACATCTGGCTCGAGGGCGAGGCGTGCCTCATAAGCCTCTTCCACCTCCTCGGCATTCAACGTTCGGACGAAAAACCCGCGATTGGTTTCTGAACGGACCAGACCTTCCTGTTCAAGGCGGCCGAGCGCTTCGCGTAGGGGAATTTTGCTCACGCCTAGCTCAGCAGCGAGTGCGTCCTGGCGGATCGGCCCGTCACCAGCCACGCTTCCAGACAGAATGCGATCGCGAACGAGCTCGACAATTTGGCTGGAAAGGTTCCTGATAACGAGCGCCATCACAAACACTTTGCCTGCCTGTCTAGCGACATCCACCTCGGACACCACAGAGGTCCGGGTCTTTAGTATACGTTATACGATATGTGCAACAAGACAGTGTGGCGTAGGCCTTCACTATTCCTGGCGTGGGGCGGGAATCGTCAGGCAAAGTCCGGCCCTTATATGCTCAGATATGTTGCGACCATCACAGAGGCAGCACCCGAATCATCCAGGCGTTTTGAGCATATTCCTTGGACACGGCGCGCGGGTGTCAACAGGGATCATCGCCGGAGATATGCCCGAGCCTTCGTGTATGGCGAAATGGATTGTCCAGGACCAACATCGATACCTATGACGGGATGGGGATCGACGCGCAACGATCTCCCCATCCCGCGGACAGCAAATTCACTAGGGTACACACGTGCAGGCAAGCCTCTCTGAACAAGCCTATGATAAGCTGGAGATGCTGATCGTCACATCCGACCTAGCCCCTGGCGAACGAACAAAACTGAGTGAATTGGAGGAAGTATCCGGTTTTCGGCGAACTCCGGTTCACGACGCGGTCAAGCGTTTGGCCGTCGCTCGACTCATACAGGTTTTGCCGCGCGCAGGTCTGCGGATCGCACCGCTCGACCTTGAGGAAGAGCGCCTCCTCCTTCCGGTTCGCATCGAGATGGAGGCGCTCGCGGCCAAGCTCGCTGCGCAACGCGCCGACACCGGTTGCCGCGAGGCGTTGGCGCAGACTGCTGCAATGCTTGCACAAGGCTCAGGCACCATGTCGCTTGCCGAATTCAATGTGGTCGATCGAGATATTAACGCGCTGGTACTCAAGGCGTCCGACGAGCCGCTGCTGGGAAACACGCTCATGCCGCTGCAAACGTTATATCGCCGGTCCGGCTGGCTGTTTCATTCGCGCCTGGGATCACGCGAAAGCCTGGACGAAACGATCGCGATGCACCTGACGCTGGTGAACACTGTTCTCAACGGAGACCCCATCGAGGCTGAGCAAATCGTACGCTCGATGCTCTCCGAGGTTTACGGCGTACTCGCCAAGCTCTCCCCCCGCCCCAGGGCGGCTCGCTAGGCTGCGGGCTTCGCCAAGCCCCTCGGGACCAGCCGCGCCCGCCCCCATCTGAAATTTCTGTTGCAGCCCATTTTGCATTCCTCTAATGGGACGGCAGAGGACGGCGAACAACACTCGCGAGTCTTCAATCGTCAATATCTTGTCATTCCAAGTATAATGGAAGCAAGAATTCAAATTCCTGCAAGCAATTTGAATAAATCAAGGGGAGGTTAAATTGCACAAAGCATATTATCTATCTTCAATTAGCTTATTTGCTGCTGTCATTTCCAGTGCATCTTATGCCAGGACGGCGGATTCCCCGGCATTATCCGTTTCATCTTCGCAAAATGCCGACTCGCCGCAGACATCCGCTTCCAGCGATTCGAGCAGTGAAATTTCACAAGCCGCGGATATTGTCGTCACCGGCTCGCTGAGCGCCACGACCATCGAACGCGCGCCGATCTCGATCACGGCTGTGGACAACACCAAGATCCGCCAACAGAGCCCGCTGAGCGCGGCCGAACTGCTTAAGAACGTTCCAGGCGTGTTCGTGAACTCGGCGTTCGGCGAAGCTCGCGCGGTTGTCTATTCGCGCGGCGTATCCGCCAACTCACTCGATGCATCGGGTGGCTATTTTTACGTGTCACTTCAGGAAGATGGCCTTCCGGTCGAAGGAATGCTCGCCAGCAACTTCGGCCCTGATTATTTCACGCGAACAGACCTGTATCTTGACCGTCTCGAGGCGCTGCGCGGCGGCACGGCCGCGATCGTTGGCCCTAACGCCCCGGGCGGCGTGTTCAACTACAAGTCGCGCGACGGAGACCATCGACCGGGCACCGAGATATCTGCCAAGGTCGGCTTGGAAGGGGATGGCCGTAACCCATATTATCGTGCGGACGCCTATACCGGCGGCCGGATCGGAGGCACGAACCTCTCCTATGCCGTCGGCGGCTTCTATCGGCACAGCGACGGAGCTCGCGACGCCGGCTATGCATTCAATTATGGCGGCCAGATCCGTGGCAATCTCAAATGGGACTATGGCAACGGCACGCTGACGCTTTCGGGCAAATTCCTCGACGATCATATCAGCTTTCCCGAGTTCCTGCCCGCGTTCAACTATGCGGATCCGAAGATCGCGGCGCCCTTCAATAACTATTCGTCCGTCCTGCCTGCGCGCTCCAAACATGCCTACGCGAACGGCACCGGAGGGCAGGAATCCTACGATGCTGCAGACCTGGTCCATACTCGAGCCCAGTCGATCGGACTTTCCTGGACCCACGACATTAACGACGACTGGCACATCGCCAACAATGCGCGTTTCTCACACAACACGTCGGACTGGGCCACGGGCGCCAATACCTTTGCCGTCCCGCTCACGGACCCCACGGGTAACCGCTATCTCGGCGTGAACGGATTGAGCGGCGTGTTGACCTATCGCGATCGAGACTCGGGCGCGACGCTTGCGAGAGTGTCGACCAACGGATCCAGCTACAGCGTGCTGAGCAACAATCTGCCGAACCAGCAGATTCTCGCCAACGGCGTCATCAACGAGTCTGCATTCGCTCAGAAATATCGCGCCACCGAGTTTCAAGACCAGTTCACCCTGTCGGGGTCGATCGGAAACCACAAGGTGACGGTTGGTACCTACATCTTCCTCGGGCGCCTCAACCGGCAGGTTCTCGATGGCGGCGTGGGTTTCGCGCAACTGACGAACAAGCCACAGATGCTCGACGTGACGCTGACCACGCCCGGCGGCACGGTCTACCAGGTCACCGACCCGTCCGGCTTCGGCAATCATCTCGGCCTGAATTTCGGCCAGGGCTTCCGCGGCACCCAGAACAACTTCGCAGGCTTCGCGGGCGATACCTGGCAGGTGACCGACAAGCTCAGCATCGACGTGGGCGTCCGTGGCGAACTCCTTGATTATGACGTCACCAACACAGTAGCCCGCCCTTACACCGGCAACCGGCTGACCGATGGTGGCGTGGACGGCAATCCACTCACGCTCTACGATAACGCGACGTACAGCTATTTCCCGGTCCGGGCAAAACGCAACTTCGGCTATGTCAACTTCTCTGCGGCGGCCACCTATCAATGGACGAATGAGTTCCAGACCTACGTCCGCTACACGGATGGCAAGAAGGCGCCAGACTTCCGCCTGATCTCCAACATAAACACCATTGCGGCCGTGAACACCGTGTTTCCCGTCTCGCAGCGCATCCAGCAGGCCGAGATCGGGATCAAGTATCAGCGGCGCGGCCTCAGCCTCCAAGCCTATCCGTTCTACAGCAAACTGACAAAGGTGTTCGACGTCACGCTGCTGACCGATGAGAACAATATCCAGTATACGCCGCCGCCGGTTTATGGGCAGATCGAGACGTATGGCGTCGAGTTCCAAGGCAATGTCGATCTGACACGACAGCTGAATCTCTATGCCGCGGTCACGTTGCAGAACCCCAAGGCATCGGGTTTTGGTGCCTATAGCGCCGGCCCAACAGCATCGCGGTTTGACGATGTTCTGACGATGACGCCCAAAGGCGACGCGGACAACAATCCAAAGATCATCGTTCGTTCGACAGCGACCTACACGCCAAAGGAAGGTCTATCGCTCTTCGCCACATACAGCTACCTTGGCAAGCGCGCGGCCAATCGTAACAATGCCTTTTATCTGCCGGGCTTCAGCACGGTCGATGCTGGCATTTCGTACGATGTGACATCTCGGTTCAACATTCAGTTCAATGTGAACAATGTCTTCAACAACTATGGCATCCTGTCGTGGGCGAAGGGGGGCGGCTTTACAGAGGCGCTCAATCGCCAGAACCTCACCAAGGCGGACGTTGCCGCCAATCCGAACCAGCTGATCGCCGTTATTCCGTCGCCTCCTCGGGCCTTCTTCCTGACGGGTAGCTACAAGTTCTGATCGAATGAACGAGGGGGCGATCGAGCATATCGACGCCCCCTCAGCATATTAAGCGGAAGGAGCTTTCGTGAAAATAACGGGCTTGAAGACGTTTCCCGTCAAGGTCGGTATCCGCAATCAGCTGCTGCTGAAAATAGAGACCGATCAGGGCGTCTTCGGCTGGGGCGAGAGCGGCCTGTCAGGGCGTGAACTGGCGGTCAGCGCGACCCTCCGTCATTTCGAGCAATTCCTGGTCGGGCAGGATCCGTTCCGGATCGGCAGGATCTGGCAGGAGCTTTATCGCAGCCAATATTATGAGGGCGGGCGGGTTCTTCAGGCCGCTGTGGCCGCCGTCGACATTGCGCTCTACGATCTCAAGGGCAAGGCTCTGGGACTTCCGGTATACGAACTCCTGGGCGGCAGGCAGCGAGACGTCGTCCCGACTTTCGCCAGCACGTCTGCCGCACCTGGCGAAGCGATGATCGAGCAGGCCCGCATGCTTGTGGAGCATGGCTGGACGGCACTTCGCCTCTCACCGTCGGGCGCCGAAGAGAAATCCGTCTATGAACCGCGCGAACATATCGCCGAGACCGCGCGCTGGTGCGTGGCCGCGCGCGAAGCACTGGGTCCCGATGTCGTTCTGGGCATCGATTACCATCACCGGCTGACGGTCGCCGAAGCGGCCAGCTTTTGTCAGAAAATGTCCTCAGGCACGCTGGACTTCCTCGAAGAGCCGATCCGTGCCGAGACACCCTCAGCCTATGCGGCGCTGCGCCGGCTGACCGACATTCCCTTTGCAATCGGTGAGGAATTTACCTCGAAATGGGACGCCGTGCCGTTCGTCGAGCAGGATATCCACCAGTTCAACCGGGTCGACGTATGCCTCGCGGGGGGGCTGACCGAGGCCATGAAGATCGCCGGTTGGAGTGAAGCGCATTATGTCGACATGATGCCGCACAATCCGCTCGGCCCGATCTGTACCGCGGCATCGATACATTTCGCGGCGGCGGTCCCAAATTTCGCTTGGCTCGAAACCCGTGCCAGCCCCGCCGAAACCCATCTGGGCTTCGATGACGACGCCATCTTCCCGATCCAACCGAAGCTGGACGGCGCGATCTACCGAGTGCCGGACGGACCCGGGCTCGGTGTCGAGGTGAACGAGGATCTGGTCGAGCGTGCCGAATTCCGTTTCTGGGAAGCGCCGCATCTCCAGCGACGCGACGGATCGGTGACCAATTGGTGATGCCATGCGCCCCCGAAAAACTGACTGCGGAGACGGCGGGATGGCAACCGGAACGGTGCACGGCATGACGGCAACGCGACGGCGCTTCGGCGTGATGGGACTGCTGTTCGTGACGGTCCTCGTCAATTACCTCGACCGGACCAACATCTCGATCGCAGCCCCGCGGATGCGGGATGATTTTCATCTCACCCCGCACATGATGGGGTGGATCTTCAGTTCATGGGGTTGGGCGTATGCGGTCTGCCAAATTGCGGGCGGATGGCTGGCTGACAAGGTGCGGCCGCGGCTTCTGGCGGCAGTGCTGATCTTTACCTGGTCTTGTGCAACCTTGTGTCTTGGACTGACGACCAGTTTCGCGGCGCTGATCGTGCTGCGCTTCCTGGTCGGAGCGCTGGAAGCGCCAAGCTATCCGATCAACAGTCGCGTCGTGACGACATGGTTCCCCGAACGGGAAAAAGGCGCCGCCGTCGGCATCTTCGGCTCAGCGCAATTCGTCGGCATCGCGTTCCTCAATCCCCTGCTCACATGGATGCTTGTCCGGTTCGGATGGCAGTCGGTGTTCCTGTTTACCGGCATGCTCGGCATGGCATGGGCGGTTGCTTGGTTCCTGCTGTATCGCGAGCCTCGCGACGCCCCTCGGATCAACCAGGCCGAACTCGACCTGATCCGCAACGGCGGCGGCATTCCGGATCTCTCAGAGCAACTTGAGCGGGTGGACGGCGACAGGCTCGGCTTCCGATGGCGCCATCTCGGCTTCCTGCTCTCTCGCAGGAAGTTGTGGGGCCTTTACCTCGGGCAAATCGGCCTCGGCGGTACGACGATGTTCTTCTTGACCTGGTTTCCGACCTATCTGGTCGACTATCGCGGCATGAGCTTCATCAACGCCGGGTTCGCGGCATCCGTCCCGTTCCTGTGCGGTTTCGTCGGAGTCCTTTGTGGCGGCTTTTTTTCGGACTTCCTGCTGCGCCGCGGCTTCAGCATAGGCGTTGCGCGAAAAACTCCGATCGTCGGCGGCATGATCCTTTCGACGACCATCATTGGTGCCAATTTCGTCGAAGATTCCCGCTTGGTCATTCTGTTCATGGCAATCGCCTTCTTCGGCACGGGCTTTGCCTCGATTGTCTGGTCACTGGTATCCGCGCTCGCGCCCAAACGCCTGCTTGGTCTTACAGGAGGCGTCTTCAACACGGCCGGCGGTATCGCGGGCATCCTGGTACCGCTGTGCATCGGTTATCTGGCGGACGGGAAGAACTTTGCTCCCGCGCTCGTGTTCGTAACGTGCCTGACCGTCATGGGCGCGCTCTCATACGGGCTGCTCACCGGAAAAATCGAACGCATAGCCTATGATGGATAGCGTCATTTCACGGCGCCTTCCCCGGATCCGGGCAGAGAGGCCCCGGGCCGCTTTTCGCTCCAAAAGGCGGACGGTCCGCGGCCGCTAGTCCACACCAGGAAAGCGAACCGCGCCATCGTTTCTTGTCGGCCCGACAAGAAACGTAGATGCAGGATCGCCCAAGCAGAACATGGTCCATCATTTCCGTCCCACCTTCCGTAAAGGCAGCAACGAGCCCGACAATCATCAGTGGGAAAGCTGGCCGATCATGTCGAGACTGGCATTAACGATCGCATCCTCGGCGCAGCCCGGTTTCAGGCGTGACGAGATAACTTGGAACGTCAGCCGCGCGCTTGCCTCGTTCGAGTAAATATAGCCCGAGTTGGCGGCACCGTTGGCAAGCGTCGTCATCATCAGCTTCCCTACAGGCGCTTCGCGCTTCAGCCGTGCGGCAATGTCGCCATAGACCTCGCCGTTGACCGTCCCGATATAGATATCGCCTATCCTGAGCATCCCGACTTTCAAGTTCACCGGCGCACCGTCGGCATAAGGTGGCAATGCCCCCTCCCGGATCGGATCTTCGCGATCGAGCCGGTCCCGGCCTGGACACTGGACCGCTCGGCCTGCCCCCTTTATTTCCACCGTGTCCGCCAGCCGCCCCTGATCGATCATCGCCTGGATCGCGCTTTCGCCGATGATCGTTCCCATCGCCTGCACGACTTGCTCGACGTTTTCGACGGCCGCGTCGTAGGCAGGCCTCTCTTCGGTGGAAACCGGTATCTTCATCTGCGCATCGTCGCGCGCCACGGGATTGCGTTCGTTGGTGGCACGCTGCCACGGCTGAGGCCCGGTAATGGCTCGATCTCTTGCCGCCGGCGAATGGGTGCGCACGTAGATCAATTGCCGCTCAGGCCGCTGGAGACGCGGATTTTGGTCGCCGGACGCCCCTTGCGCGAAGATCGCGACGGTCTGGGGTGCGTAATGCTGCTCGATATAGCGGGAGGCCTCCCCGGCAAAATCAGCGCTGATGACACCCGAATGATAGAAATTCACCGGGTGCATCGCATAGTTCATATAGACTGCTATCGGATTACTGCGTTCGTCGAGAACATTTACGACAGCCAGCGTCTTGTCAGAACGACCATCAATGTTCGGTGCCTGGGTCCATCGGCCATCGATGAAATCGTCGCGGTTCACGTTCAGATACACGTTGGTCGTCGCATAGCCGATGCGAGCCGGACGCAAGGCAGTCTGCGCGGATTGCACGGCCGCGACGATCGCATTCTCGACGACTTTCGGACCTGGCTCACCGGCCCCAAGCCCCCCTGTCGAACCGCTGTGCGTATGCGTGGCTGAGATCACGAAATTCTCGGCGGGGCAGCCGGTAACGTGCATCGCGCGCTCAATTGCGGGTTTGACAACGGGATCGCGCAGACCTCCTTGATCCACGCCCACGATGACGGCACATCGCCCCATATCCTCCAGGACAATCGCCCTGGCATAAAGGCGGTCAACGATCCGGTCGCCCTTGGCCAGAGACTGTTCTGGCGGGGTGATCTCAATTCGCCCTGCCCCTGCCCTCAGGCCGCCTGCGTGCGCGGCAATGGGAGCGGCCAGCGTCGTGGCAGCCGATACCATAAAGCCGATGCTCAGCACCTTCATCCTCACCCTCCCGATCGGAATCTTCGCTCCTACGGCATAGGGACAGATCAAAAATTGACAGCACTGTCAATGCATCGAACAATGCCCGTTCCGGCGCATGTGCGCATCACGCTGGCAACGTCGGCGCCGTCCGGCCGGATGCGGGCGGCAGATGATGGCGATCATCCGGCCCCGGCCGTGCTTGCCGACCGCCCAGGAGCGCTGGCGCGCACGTCACGGGCTATTCGCGGCAAGCTGAAGGGAAGCGCAGTCACGCAGCACAGGAATGCCGCGGCAGCCAGAAACTGGTGTGATGCATGATCGAGGATGAACCCGCCAAACGGTGCTCCGAAGGCATAGCCGATCCGCTCGGCGCTGCTGCACAAAGTCGCGGCCTGCCCGGTCCGATCCAGTTCAGCCGATGCAGCCGGGATCCAGCAGCAGGCGGTCGAGGCGAATATCCAGTTTATCACGACCGCGATTGCATAGACCGAGGGCGTCTGCGCCAGGCAGATCAGGGCAGCCCCACCTCCTGCCCCGACTACCGCCACCGCCAGCACGGCGATAGTGTTCAGCCTGCCGGCAGCAAGGGACGCAGCGACAAGCGCCGCCACTCCTGACAGCAGACCGATATTGTCGATCAAGGCAATCTTCACCTCGCTCATGCGGATCAGTTCAGCGAAGTGGTGCGAAAAGGACCAGGCCATGCCGACAGCGAGCGACATGCCCAGCGCTATCGCCATCAGCCCAAATACCGGGAAGCGGAGTTGTCGTCGCTCTTCGACGAAATCCTCCAAATGAGCGGCCTCACCTGCCGACCGCGGCAGCATGAACAGGCAAGGCGAAAGCACCACGATGAAGGCGCAATAGGCCAAGAAGACGCCGGCATCCCCAAACCAGGTGCCGAAGAAGGGAATTGTCGCGATCAGACTGACGATGATCAGCGTGCTGAGAGCACTGGCCAGGAGGAACATGCGATCCGGATTGTCACTCGCAGCGGCCGTGCAAACATAAGCGCGCCCGAGCAGCGCTTGGGAAGCGCCAAGAAAAGCGGCCTCCGTCCAGATGGCATAATGATCGCCCCCGACCGTGGCGAGAATGAGATTGGCACAAAGACAGCCCAACGCCCCTGCAAGCCCGGCAGACCGCAACCAGCGCGCCCCAAGGAGGCGCGACGCGATCATCATGACAAGAGCGAAGGACAGGATTTCGAAGAACCCGAACATTCCTGCAGCCGACGCGCCAAGACCATCCCTGCGCATCAGCGCCGTTATCTGAAAAGGCATGGCGCCGGAGCCGACATAGGCCAGCGCCGACGCCACGCTTGCCGCCATCAGTCTTTTGACCAGCATCGCTTGCTCATGATCTTCTTTCACCCCTTGCGCGGCGATCGCACACGCATGCCCACCTTGCCGAGGCAGGTGCGCGCCCAAGAAAGGAGACCACGTGGCAGCACCACGCTGACCCCGTATCCAGGTTCACATCGAAACATCGCTGTCCGACCAGGTGGAGTGATGACATCAACATTGCCTAAAATATCAATGTCATATCGCATAGCTTCCCATCACCCGGCGTAAATAGCGGGCTCGAACCTTTCTTCGCGTCAGCGCGATGAGCGCGGCTCACTGCGTCGTTGAGCAATGCACACTTGCGCAGCGCCGCCACGATCACGAAACCAGACGTTGGAGACTGGTACAGATATCGGAAAGTCGCCGGCTCTGATGTGCGACAATTCAGAACGGAAAGACATATGCAGACCATCGGTTATGCCGCTCACGCCGAGAAGGCCGATCTGGCCCCGCTCTCGTTCGAGCGTCGCGAGCTTCGAGCGAACGACGTCGCGATGGAGATTCTGTTCTGCGGTGTCTGCCATAGCGATCTCCATCAAGCGCGCAACGACTGGGGCGGCGCGGTCTATCCGCTGGTCCCAGGGCACGAAATCATTGGTCGCATCACGGCCATCGGGTCCGACGTCACCCGGCACAAGGTCGGCGACTATGGTGCCGTCGGATGCGTGGTCGACAGTTGCATGGAGTGCGACCAGTGCGCACGCGGCGAAGAAATCTTCTGCCGCCACGACGTGACCCAGACCTACAATAGCCCCGATCGCGTCACCCAGGAGAATAGCAAGGGCGGCTATTCCAAACATATCGTCGTGCGAGATCATTTCGTTCTGCATGTGCCGGAGACGCTCGATGTGGCGAAGGCCGCCCCTCTGCTCTGTGCCGGTCTGACATCCTATGTTCCGCTCCGCATGTGGCAGGTAGGGCCCGGCAGCCGCGTCGGCGTAATCGGTCTCGGCGGGTTAGGTCACATGGCGGTAAAGCTCGCCAAGGCGATGAAAGCCGAAGTGACAGTCATCAGCCGCACGGACTCCAAGAAACAGGATGCCCTGACATTGGGAGCCGATACCCTGCTGGTCTCGTCGGACGAGGCAGCCATGGCTTCGGCTGCCTCCAGTTTTGATCTCATCATCGATACCGTGCCGGTCAAGCACGATATTAATCCCTATATTGCGCTTCTCGACGTCGAAGGCGTGCTCAACATCGTCGGTCAGATCGGACCATTGCCCGAAGTCATGACCCCGGGTCTTATCATGGGGCGCCGCAAGATTGCCGGCTCTCCCGTCGGTGGCATGGCCGAGACACAGGAAATGCTCGACTTCTGCGGCAAGCATAACATCCTGCCGGATGTCGAGATGATCCGCATGGATGAGATCAACACCGCATTTGATCGTATGGAACAGGCCGACGTCCGGTATCGTTTCGTGATCGACATGGCCTCCTTGTCGATCTGAAAATCTGACAAAGCGAATTCATCGCCATTGCGCGGTCCGAGGCCGCCCCGGTGCAGGCAACAAACAGACGTGAAAGCATCGTTGCGTTGCAGGAACCGGCGGCGCGATCGACTCAGGTTTGAGGCCATTCCCATCTTACGCAGCCCCGACCTCCCCGCTTTGCTGCCCCGGTTCCATGAGGGCCTCATGGAGGCGATCCCAAAGGACCATTTCCGGCGCGCTGGAGGCGCAGGCAAAAAAAAGAGGCCACCGCAAGGTGACCTCAGAAGTTAGGAGAGGATGCCTGAAAGGCGAGCTCCTTATCGCACTGCAGCATGATCTGTTCAAGTGAAAATTTCAAATCACAGGATTTTTTAAACGTTATCGACGGAACGATAGCGCGTTTGCGGCGTCATAAACCCTGAAATCCCAATTATTGGACATATCAGGCAATCGGTACCCGAGATCCGCTCCCTTCCCCGAATTGCTGCACCGCAACAAATCCCACTGGCCTAGTGCCTTCGTCCTTTCGCGATCCTCGCCACGAGACCCCTCGCATGAGCGCTTTCCCGCACCACCCGCTGGCGATCGCCATCATGCCGATGGCATGCGTTGTCTTCCTCATTTTCGGCGTGATCGGGCTCGCCATGCCCGTCCTGCCGCTCCACATTCATGATCGGCTCGGCCTTCCATCATTCGTGATCGGGCTCGTTGCAGGTAGCCAGTTCCTAGCGTCCCTGGTCTCGCGGATCATGGCCGGACGGTTCGCCGATACACGGGGCGGGAAATCGGCAATCATCGTCGGATGTGTCGCGGCCGCTGCGTCCGGAATCGTTTATCTGTGCTCGGTCGACATCGACTGGCCTCCTATTGCCTCCGCCGCCATTCTGATCATGGGGCGGGGGCTGCTCGGCATCGGCGAAAGCTTCGTGATCACCGGGGCGCTCGCCTGGGGGCTCGCACTTGGCGGCTCGGACAATGCAGGCAAGGTCATCGCATGGATGGGGCTGCCCATGTATGCTGCCTTCGCGCTCGCCGCGCCGCTCGGCTCCGCGCTCTACGCCTCGTTCGGCTTCGCCGCCATTTCACTCACCACTGCAGCTGTTCCGCTGCTTGGCATTCTATGCGTGACGCCGTTTGCGCCCGTGGTCCCGAAACAGGCTCCTCGAGCCGGAATCCTGACGGTGATCGGCTATGTGCGCCTGCCTGGCATCGGTCTGTCGCTTGCCAGTCTGGGCTTCGGCGCTCTCACCATCTTCGCGGCCCTGCTCTTCGCACAGCACGGATGGACGTCAGGCTGGGCGGCTTTCACCGCGTTCAGCATCGCATTCATCCTGGCACGTTTGCTCTTTGGGCATCTTCCCGACCGCGTTGGAGGCGCCAAGGTTGCCCTGTTTTCTTCGCTCGTCGAAGCCGCCGGCCTTGCGCTGATCTGGCTCGCACAGACGCCGCCCGTGGCGATCGGCGGCTCGGCACTGGCCGGTTTCGGATATGCACTGGTTTTCCCGGCGCTGGGCGTCGAGGCCGTTCGTCGAACCCCTCCGGAAAGCCGCGCGGCGGCGATGGGGAGCTATACGGCATTTCTCGATTTGGCGCTCGGAACGGCCGGTCCGGTTTTCGGCTTCGTCGCCGATCACTCTGGTATCGGGCAGATTTACTTGCTGTCGGCCCTTCTCGTCTGCGGCTCCGCGCTGGTGGCCGTAAGACTGCGTGTAGAACGACTGGAAAGCCAAAACAGCCAGGCACGCGGAATGCAAGCCGACCAAATGCGGGACAACTGACCGATGGGACCAACGTTCGACTTCCGCGACAAGGTCGCATTCGTGAGCGGCGCCGGTACAGGGATCGGCCGGGCCACCGCGCTGGCCTTCGCGAACGCCGGTGCGATCGTCGTTGCCGTCGGTCGCACCAAGGCGGCCATCGACGAGACCGTCGCCCTGATCGGGCACGAAGGCGGTCGCGCCATCGCGCTTCCTGCCGATGTCGCCCGCGAGGGGGAGGTTCAGGCCGCGATCGCGACAACCATCCGGACCTTCGGCTCACTGGACTTTGCCTTCAACAATGCCGGTATCGAACAGCCCGGGGCGGCTGTCGCTGACCTCTCCTCCTCCGAATGGGAACGTCAGATCGGCGTCAACTTGACGGGTGTCTTCTACGCGATGAAGCATCAACTCGCGCAGATGGTGGGCCAGGGGCATGGTGCGATCGTGAATACCGCATCAGGTGCGGGTTTTCGCGGTGTCGCTGGCAAGGCCGCCTACTGCGCCGCCAAGTTTGGTGTGATCGGACTCACCAAGGCCGCAGCACTCGATTATGCCGCTCGCAACATCCGGATCAACGCCCTCAGCCCAGGGATTATCGAGACACCGATGATGACCCGCTTTACAGGCGGCACGAGCGATGGCCGGCAGGCTGCGGTTGCGCGACAGCCCAATGGTCGCTTGGGCCGGCCGGAAGAGATCGCAGCCCAGGTCCTGTGGCTCTGCTCCGACTGGTCCGCCTTCACGCTCGGCACGAATTTCGTCGTGGACGGAGGCCAAGCGATCTAACGTCACCGGCGGTTGCGCACATGGAAGCACAACCGCCCATTGGCAAAGGCACGCCGGCCGCCTCAGCGTCCTCGATGGACCACCGAGACGCGGGTACCGCCGAGGGGCCATCTCGACGGACCTGAATCCGCTAGGATGAACAGGTTGCCCTTGTCGTCGATCGCGCCCCGATCGCCAGTGCGTCAGGACGGCACGCGCATCATGCCGGGCGCAATCCCGCGCTCTGCTTTCTGTTTTGCGACCATCGCCTTGACCTCATCGCGGAGCCGTTTGCCCTGATAGACGATACCGTCCTTGATGATCCAATCGATCCCGCCGACCTGCACGACCTTGCCGGTTTCAGGGTCCATCCGGATTGTTCCTGTCGGGTAGAGCAGCTTGAGATTGGCCAGTGGATTGCCCTTCACAGCGATAATATCCGCTTTGAGACCGGGTCCGATCACACCGACCTGATCCTCGTGACCAAGCACGCGTGCACCGGTTTGGGTCGCAGCGCGAATGACTTCAAGCGAGCTGAATCCCGCCTCGCGCAGGAGTTCAAGCTCCTGCACATATCCGAAGCCCGGCAGATTATAGAGGTAGCCGGCATCGTCCCCGACAGACACCCTGCCGCCCCTGTTTTTGTATTCGTTGACGAACTTCATCCATTTGGCGAAATTGTCGCGCCACGCGACCTCGTCCTCGGTCGTCCAGTCGAACCAGAACGAGCCGTGATTGAGGGGGTTGGGGCGCCAGAAGTCCCAAAGCGCCGGCATCGTATATTCCTCCTGCCAGGGCATGCGGATCATGCGCCACAGGTCCCTGCTGGCGAGGTAGGGAACGAAGGTCGGGCTCAAGGCGAAATGGCGATCGAGCAGCGTGCTCATCACCTCTTCCCATTTGGGTGAACCAGGTGCCGCGGCCTGTTGCCAGAGCCGCCCGGCTTCCCCGAAGCGATCCTGCTCGTTGTCGTATATATAATTCGGGCTGTAAGTCTGAAGCGCGCGATCGGTGAACATCGCCTCCGGCAACCCGTACCAATGCTCCATGCTTTCGAGGCCGGCGCCGGAGGTGTCCAGAACGTTAGTGTCAGCAACGGCGAGCTGGTCATGATGCATCGTCGAACGAAGGCCGATCTTCTTGGCCTCAGCAATCCCGGCGAGCGTGAGGTTTGCCGGCCCGCCCCCGAATTTCACACCGTCGACGCCGATTTTCTTCATTGCATCGATCCGTTCGCGGGCCTGCGCCTCGGTCGTGATCGTCTTCTGGCCCCACGAAAAATAGGGATAGACGTCGATGCGCGGCGCCGTGATTTCGTTGCGCGCACTGCGCCGCTTGATATCGAGCAACCATTCAGGAGGACGATCGCTGCCGAGTTCGCGCACGGATGTGATGCCGTTTATAAGCCAGAGCTTCAGCATGTAATCGGTGGGGATCTTCTGCGGGTCATTGAGCGACAGAAGATGGACGTGTGAATTGATGAAGCCCGGCATCACATAATAGCCGGTCATATCGATCTCACGATCGCCTTTGGCCGGTCGCCGGTCTTCTTCGATACGACCCGGCGCCCCGACCGTTACGACCTCCGCGATCCGGTCGTTCACGATCACGATGTCTACCGGACCCTGTGCAGGTCCGCCGGTTCCATCGACCATGATGGCCCCGCGCAGGATCAGCCGGCTGAAAGGCCCCTCGCCTTCTGTACGGGCCGGAATCGGATCAGCGACCTGCGGCTTCGATACAGGGTCAGAATATGCCGGCACCGTGGCGATCCCCGCGAACAGGCATGCGGTCGCCATCGACAGGAACAGCTTCGGTCGGCGCGCAAAGGTCTTCATCGAGATGATCCTGATCGGAGTGATTGTCGTTGAGCGCCGGCCGCAGCCGACGCGCGTCTCAATAGCCGGCGACAGAACCCGCACGTCGCGCGTCGGCCACACCCAGCAGCGAACCGTCGGGAAGCCGCTCGATCGCCTGAATGGATCCGAAGTGCCACATATAGGGCACCGTAGGCCGAGCAGATACCTGATATCGCGTTTTCAGCTCATCCAAAACGCCTGGTGCCAGACGGTTCTCGACCACGAAATCGACACCGACCTGGCTCCCGGAGAAACGGGGCGCATCTGTCGCCGCCAGCAGGTCCTTCCCGTATCCGAGCCGGTTTATCAGCGTGATCGCCACCGCCTCCGATGCCAGCCCGGGCGAACCGATCGTCATCCATGGCTTGCCGTCCTTCACCACCATGGTGGGCGGGAACGGTGAGATCGTCCGTCGTCCCGCTCCGGCGACATTGCCTGGAAACGAATTGCCGCTGTTCGCCTGAATTCCGTCGATCACGAAACCCGGACCGAACGTATTACCGTAAACCGAATGGGTCAGGGAGGCCATATTGCCGTCCTTGTCGACTGCGACGACGTGGGTCGTATCGGTCGTGTGGCGCCCGTGAGCCGTGAAATCGGCAGCGAGTTGAAGCCCGGATGCGGGAGGCCGCACTGCTGTGAGGGGCGGGAGTCCGGCCGCCCTCGGCATGCTGCCTGCTGCAATATTGTACAGCATGCGCGCATAATCCTTCGACAGAAGGGACGCGACCGGGACCTCGTAGCTCAGTGGATCACGGACATATTCGTCGGTGGCGGTTTCCGCAGCGCCGACGGCGCGCCGCACCATCTCGAGGCTCGCGGCGGAAGCCGCGTAATCAGGGTGTGCCGCCAGATCATAATGTTCGAGAATGTTGAGGGTCATTCCAATCAGGATGCCGCCGGTTGCAGGGGGCGGCGCCGAGACGATCTCGAAATTCCGGAACGTGGAGCGCACGGGCTCCTCCCAGCGGGGCTTGTACTGCGCCAGGTCGGCGAGCGTCATGCTGCCGCCGGCGGCGTGTACCTGCTCGACAAGATGATGGGCCCACTCACCGGAATACATATAGTCCGGCCCCTCCGCTTGCAGGCGCTGCATGGCGGTTGCTAGGTGAGGAAAGCGTACCGTCGTTCCGACAGGCGCGGGATAGCCTTGCGGCAGATATTCGTCCCGGCCTGACGGATAGGCGGCGAGCACGGTCTGGGCAGCAGCCGACAGCTCTCCGTAGAGAAAGGAGGACATCGGGAAGCCCTGGGTCGAGATCTTCACCGCCGGCGCGAAATAGTCCGCCCAGCGCAGCGTTCCGAAGCGATCGGCCGCAGCCTTCATGCCCGCGACGACGCCGGGCACAGCGACCCGCTTACCGGACGTGATGGGAACCTGCTCTCCCCGCCCGACCGTCAGATCGGTCCAGCCGGCCGTCATTGCCGCCCCGTCAGCGGTATGGTCGAGTTCGGCGTCGAGATAGTGATAGCGGCCGGTCTTCGCCTCGAAATAAAGGATGCCCGCACCTCCCGCCAGCGTGACCATCTGCGGTTCGACGACGGTCGCGACGGGGATGGAGGCGAGCACTGCGTCCATTGCATTGCCGCCGCGACGCATCACCTCCACCATCGTGCGCGTCACGATCGGGTTGGAAGATGATGCCATCGCATGAGCAGCCCTCACGGCGGGCTTGGGGCCCTGTTCCTGCGCGATGGCAGGCACGGCGAGCGATGCCGCCACGAGCAGAGCGGCGTGATGTATTCCCGAGCGTCGCCGCGCGCTGCGCATACCGCTTGGCTCCCCGGGCCGTACGTCCCGCTCAGGCGAGCGCATAGAGCAGTTCCACGAATGATGATGTCGCTCCGTCAAATCCCCGGAGCAGCGGGTTCTTGGGTTCAATGACATAATATTCGTTCGGCACATGGAAGCGTGCACCATGCCCAAGGCCGAAGCTGCTGAACGCCAGGCTGAAGGGCGGGTTGGTGAACAGGTAGGTTGGGCCGGATGTCGGGTTGCGCGGGTTGATCGTCAGCGGCACGCCTTCCTTGGCGTAGACGCTCTTCACCGCCGCAATGAGCGGAGTGTCCTCGCGTGTCTCGCTCGGATCCACCCCGCCGGTCGCTTTCACATCGATGTCGCCGAAGCCGTGCTTGGCCAGATGAGCGCGCAGCTTTGCTTCAGCGCCCTTGGCCGTCTGGTTGGGGACGAGGCGGAAATCCATTTTCGCGACGCCGCGAGCAGGCAGGCTCGTCTTCCCGCCAGGCCCAGTATAGCCGCCATAAATCCCTTCGATGTTCGCCGTTGGCGCGTTGGCCAGCCGCTCGACGGCTTGCGGATAAGGCACATCGTTGAGCCAGCGCCGCACGCCGAAAATCTTCTTCATGCTCTCCTCGCTCGAGGGTGTGGCATTCTTTGCCAGGAGCGCGAGTTCGTGCGGCGTTGGCGCCCGGATATCGTCATACCAGCCGTCGATCGTCACGCGCGTTCCGTCAGGCGACGTCATCGTCGCCAGGGCCTGAACGAGATGCCACACCGGACTGTCGATCGCGGCGGCATAGCCTGAATGAACCTCTTCGGCCGCGCCTCGGCCCCACGCCTGCGACGATGCGGTCAGTTCGACCTCGAGCATTCCCTTCGATCCAAGGTCGAGCGTGACATCGCCTGACGGGGATTGTGCGGCATCCGCGTAGATCATGCCTGTGCAGCGGGACAATGCCTGCGCCACCTGGGGTTTGTTGAGGACCTCCTCGAGATGGACCGAGCCGACTTCTTCCTCACCTTCGGCGATCAGAACAATGTTGACGGGCAGTTTCCGGCCGGCGGCCCGGATTGCATGCAGCGCCGCCAGAAAAGCCATTTGCGGGCCTTTCGTGTTGATCGCACCGCGCGCGATCATGATCTTGCCCAGATCGGGATCCTCGACGATCCGTCCTTCGAGAGGCGGTGCGATCCAGCCCGGTCCGTCATACTGCTTGACGTCGTACATCGCGTAGACGCCGAGCGTTTTGGCGGCACCGGCATCAAGGGTGGCAAACACGGCCGGAGTGCCAGGCGTCTGAATGATCTCGGTGTGCTGGAAACCCGCGTCGGTCAGCATGGCGCTCATCATCTGCGCGCCTTCCTGGAGATTGCGTCTCTCGGCCGCGATGGTCGGCAGAGCGATCCAGTCGCGAAGGCGTCGAATCATGTCGTCATGCTGGCGCGCGACGACGGACTTGATAGCCGCGACATCGCCTCCTCTGGTTGCCGCCGTTGCCAGATTGGGTATCGTCGCGGCCAGTCCGGCCGCGCCGACACCTTGCAGAAGGTCGCGGCGCGAAAGGGATAGCGTGGAATTCGGCAAGGATATCTCCAACGGTTCTGGGAGCGAAAGAGGATCGCGGGTCATTGCGGCCCGCCGAGATTTTCGGCGAAGTAACGGGCGGTCCGCATCACGCCATAAGGGTGCCGGCCGCCCCAATGTCCGGCATCCGGCACGATCAACTCGTCATAGACAAAGCCCGCACTCTGGAATGCACGGAAGATCTGAAACCCTTGCTGGAGCGGCACCTGCTCGTCGGCCCCCGCATAGATGACGAGCACCTTGTTGGCAGGTGTCAGCCTGCTCACCATATTCCTGGTCGCGATCCGCTCGTAATATGCCCTGATTTCGGGCGTGTCGGGCACCCCCAGCGGCCGCTCGATCGCGACATCCATCGGCAACGTAAGATAGTCGGTCGGGCCTTCCCCGGACACTACGACCTTGAAGAAGTCCGGGTACAGCATCGCAGCACGGAGACTGCCGTCGCCCCCGGATGAGTGACCAGTGACCCCGACGCGAGAGAGGTCCATGAACGGACGGGTGGCAGCCAGGCCGCGGATCGCCGCGACATGGTCCTCGGCCCCGGTTGCGTCGTCCTTTCCGTAGTAATGATTGCGGAATTCTGCAGATCGATACGACGTACCGCGACCGTCGACAGAGACCACGATAGCGCCCAGCTCGGCAAAAGCATACGCATTCATCACGGCAGAACCGTAGAAGACACCTCTGAAATTGTTCGGAGCGTATTTTGACCAAGTGCCCGGATAAGTGATCTCGATGACCGGATAACGCCTTGCGGGGTCGAAATTGCGGGGCTTATAGATGACACCATAAAGGTCGGTCCTGCCGTCCGCCGCCTTCACCGTGACAGGTTCCGGCGGTTTCCAGCCGGTTGCCGCGAGGGCGGATATGTCCGCTGTCGCGATCTCACCCACAAGGCTTCCATCGACACGGCGCAGGACGAAGTGATCTGCCAGCGAAACGGTCGAATAGTCGTCGATCAAATAGTCCCCTATCGGCGAGATGCTGCCGTCGCTACCCGAACCTGCGACGAGCGCATGATCGGCATTCTCCGGCGTCAACAGCTTGGGTGTACCGCCTCGCAGCGACACGCTGTAAAGATATCGGTTATAGGGATTGCCGCGTTCTTTCCCGTTCGCGGCAAAAAAGACGATCCCCCTCTCCTCATCCGCCCGGATCAGATCTGCCACCGCCCATGCGCCTTTGGTAAGCTGCGTGAGCAGCTTGCCGCTATCCAGGTCGTACAGGTAAAGATGGCCCCAGCCGTCCCGCTCCGAATACCAGATGAAGCGGCGAGACTTCGGCAACACCGCAATATTTGGCGAGCCACCTCCCGGATGGAGGCTTATCGGCACGAGTCCCCTTTCCGTCACTACCGATCGTGCCTTACCCGTTGGTAAATCGACCTCGATCAGCCGCAATTCCTTGCCGCCCCTCTTTGCACCGATCAGCCAGAGCTTCCGGCGGTCCATGTCCCACGTCATCGGGCCGCCATTCCCGAAGTGAACCGCATTGAAATAGCGCCCGGCCACGTCTTCGAAGAGATGCGGATCGAGATCGACCTGCCGGATCGCGCCATCTGCAACCGAAATCACCGACAATGCCGCTGCCGGATAGACGGCGTCGTCTGCTGCGGCCTCCCGCTTCTCGTGGACAACAGGCGCGCCGCCTTCGGGTGGCAGATATTCGGTGAGAACGAGCCGCTTACCAAAAGGCCGGACGTCGTGGCGCAGCGCAATTAGGTAGCGACCGTCAGGCGACCAACGAATACCCAGAAGCGGATCCGGCAGTCCGATCCGACGCCGCGAGGCCGCAAATGTCTCGATTTGATCGTGCATTTCACCATAAGCGAAACCCGCCACGCCATCGCTCGTGAGGCGACGCTCCTCGCCGCCTCGCAGATCTCGAAGCCACAGATTGTGCTTCCGGACATGAACTTCAAATCGGCCATCCGGCGACAGCAGAGTGTCGGCGCCCGGTAAGTCTGGCAGGGCGACACAAGCAGGCGCTGGAAGATCGCAGCGATAATGCTGCGTTGCCAGTTCACATTTATCATAGAGTTGCGGCCAACGGCAGGCGGCATCGGGCTTGGCCACGGCGATCACGATCGTGCGACCATCTTCGGCAACCGAGGCATCAACGATGCGGGGGACACCGCTACTTGCCGGTGCTCCGGCCGAAACCAAGGCCTGGGCCATTGCTTGCGTGTCGAACAACGGCACCTGGCTTCCTGTTGCTGCCTCAACCGAGATGAACATATCTCCGCCGCCCGCAACAGCTTTACGGAACCAGAAGCGGCTGCCCTGCCCGATCCAGTGAAAGGTCAAACCGGCATTCAGAACCTTGCCGCTGAGCGTCTGGCTCGTGAACCCCAGCGCCTGCGCCACTCGGTCATCAATATCGGCGGCCGACGCCGTCTGAGCTGGGACGCTTCGCAACGGCAGCAGCGCCGCAAGCAGAATCGCAAGCCCTGCGGCGATAGCGCGCGAGGCGCGCCTTGGCTCGCACCGATAGTCGTGGGTCCCGCTAATGGTCATCGGATCATGTTCCCCGCTTGAGCGCGAGCACCGGCCCCGGGTGCGCTCTGGACCGCGCCATCGACGCCGGACGTACGGGTCTTTGCCCCGCACGTCCGGCACCGCACTCCATCAATATTTGATGCGCAGCGACGCCGCGAAGCGACGACCAAGCGTATCGTAGGTGGACGGGAAGGTGTTGCCGGCGTTGAACCCGGTCGCACCGATATCATAACCGACGAAGGGCGGCTGCTTGTCGGCAAGGTTTTGGACCGACAGCGTCAACTCATAGTTCGTCGAGATTTCGATCCGTGCGGAAAGATCGAAATAATTGTAGGCCTTGATATGACCATAGTCGACGCCGCCGCCGACGTAAGCCGGACCGGTCGAAAGCTGAGCGAGTGGTTCGTAGCTCATTGCACCGATGTGACGCCACAAAAGCGACAGAGTCGCCGGCCCGACCGTGTAGGACGTACGCTGGTTCCAGACATATTTCGGTTGCAACGCGCCGCGATCGGGAGCGGCCGGAGTACCACAGTTCGCGCTGTAATAGCCGGCGCATTCGCGGCTCACGGCGGCAGCACTGGCCTTGAACACCGCGCGATTCGTCCACGTCCCCGCAAAGCTCAGCGCGAGCAGCCCCGGACCGACGTCCCGACGGTAGTTGACGCCAAGGTCGATGCCGTCCGTCAACACCCGCCCCGAGTTGGTGAGCGGCAGAGCGAGACCGCGGGTCGTTGCTGCATCACCGTCAAGCGTCCCAGTGCTCGGATTGCGGCCGATCGCAAGGCACGCCGGGCTTGAGGCGCTGGCTGCTGTTACGCCTCCAAAGCAGCCGCTGATCGCGTCGAGCGTCGAAAGTGCGGTGATCGCATCCGTTATCTTGATGTTGAAATAATCGATGGTGACCGACAGGCCCGGGATCATGTTCCGCGGCTCAAGAACAACGCCGAGGGTGAAGCTGTTCGCCGTTTCCGGCTTGAGCGCCAGATTGCCCGAATTGACGATGTTGACCTCGCCTGAAGCCGGCTGACCAATCGAGCCGATCCGGCTCGCAGGAGCGCCCTGTGCGATACACACTGCTGTAAGCGCGGCATTCCCGACCGGTGCGGATCCAGCGCAGGGATCAACCGACAGGTTCCCGAAACCTGATACGGGCGGGGAGAAGAGTTCGTTGATGTTCGGTGCGCGAACCGAATGTTGATACATGCCGCGCAGCTTGATTCCGTCGACCACCGTCCAGTTCAGACCCGCCTTATAGGTCGTCGTGTTGAATTTCGGGCTGCTCGGCGCATCAACGGAGTAGCGCGAATAGCGGACACCCGTTTCGAGTGTCAGGTTGCGGAACGCCGGGCGATCCGTAACCAGCGGCGCGATCACTTCGGCAAAGCCTTCGACAACGTTGTAGCCGCCTTCGAACGGGGTCAGAGCAGAATCCAGGCCGAGGTCGCCGACCAGCGACTTGAACGCGTCGGCCGACTGCGACGCGTGATATTTGCGATAACTGCCGCCCACTGCGAAATCGACTGGCCTTTCTGCCAACGGGCTAGCGATGCCGACATCGCCCGAAATCTGCCCTTGTGCCTGAGCTAGGGATGACCGGACGACGCTGAGGGCAGGCACCGAGACATAGCCTGCCATATTCTCATTGATCGAGCCGCGGTCGCCGAAAACGTTGATGGGCACGCAGCCGGTATTTCCGCTCAGGCACGACGAAGTATTTGTCGCAAGCAAAGCGTCCCGGGTTCGCGAGAGCGACATATAACCCTGCTGCGAGTGATCGTTGCTGCTTTCTCCGTAGCTGCCGGAGACGTCAAAATCGATGTGGCTCGTAAGCGCACCGCGAACGCCTGCCCGAATATCGAAGACCTGCGTCTCATATCGATCGATACGCGGCCCGAGATCGACCGAGCGATAGCGCAGGGACTCCGTCACCGTCCGGTAATTCGGATCAGCCGGATTGGTCGCCGACGCGGCCGCGTTGCAGACCGATGCGCTAAAGCCGGAGTCGGCACAGAAAAGATTGCGCACTGCGCTCGGAAGGTAGGGATTGGACAGCGGGATCGCCACATTGGCCCCAGTGACTCCTGATGCCGCAATGATCGTCGTAGACTTGTTCTTAGAATAGATTCCGCGACCATATATCTCTATACCGTCAGCAATCTCATAGTGACCGGAGCTGTAGATGTTATAACGCTCAAACGGCAGCTGGAAGATGTTGTCGGGATTGAAATTGAACGGCGCATAGATGCCGTTATTGACCGTGCCGGTCTGCGGCCGCAACTGGATCCGGCCGCCGGTCTGCCCAATGAGGTCGAACACGGCAGGGAAGGCATAGCTCGAGCCTGCAGGACTGTTGTCAAAGGAATCGATCGCGATGCGGGAGAAGCTGCGCGCGCCCTGAGACACGGGCTTGGCCTTCTGATATCCGAAAGAGAGAACCATGTTCCCACGGTCTTCTGCGAAGTTGCCACCAAATGTCGCATCCGCACGAAAATAGTTGCCATCACCGCGTGACGTGATCTGATCGGACATGTTCAGCTCGACGCCGGTGAAATCTCGCCTGGTAATGAAGTTAACGACGCCAGAAACGGCATCCGCACCGTATGTCGTGGACGCACCACCGGTCAGATTCTCTACACGGGCCACCAAAGCCAGCGGAATGTTATTGAGATCGACGCGACCGAGAAGATCAGCCGGCGCAATGCGCTGGCCATCAAGAAGCACCACGTTTCGGTTCGAGCCCAAACCACGGAGATCCACGAACGAGAAACCTGGATTACCAATATTGAAGGAGCTTCCAAGGCTTGGAACAACACCAGGCAATGTCTTCAGAAGGTCTTCTGCAGTATTCGATTGCCTAAGACGAATCTCCTCGCTCCCCGTCACCTGCACTGGTGTAGCAGAGGCAACTGCAGCATTCTTGATCAGAGTTCCTGTAACGACAAGCTCGTCATTTTGCTGGGCATCGGCAGACGATCCAACAGATGAAGACGACTGTGCAAATGACGGAGCCGAACCAACGCCTACCCCTAATATAATGGCTGCGCCAGACATCAGGCACGATTGAAACGATTTTTTGCGATAACTAAGCATTATGCGCCCCCTTTTGTTCAGCATTAATTATCGACGCCTTTTATCTCGCGAATTTACATTTTTCTTTCCGCGAGAAACATATCAAAGAGCGTCGCTAGACCGTGGTCGCATGCGACCCCGGCCCTGCCACAAGAAATCCCTCCAAGCGCGATTCTACCGCTTGGTAGATCGTATACGATGGTGCATATATGGCGACAATCCAGAGATCAACGGTATTTTTGAAGAGGGCCGCCATCGATACGATCAATCTGGCTCGAGCCTGGACATGGCGCGCCGGGAGTCAAAAAGTGGAGCTTGCGCGCTTTGGGCACACAACCTACCTGACCGCGACAAGCAACTGTCGCGCGTCCACCAGACCGGACAGCGAACTGGAGCGGAATAGTGACTGAGGCAGACGGGCGCATTAAGCGCTATTCGCCCATCGAGAAGCGCAAGATCATTCTTACAGGAGCTATCAAGCTTTTCTCAGAGAAGGGATTTCAGCAGACGAGCGTAGGCGAACTCGCCTCGCATTTAGGCGTTACAAAACCGTTTATATACAGTTACTTTCCGAACAAAACCTCACTGCTTGAAAATATCTACGAGATTCTACGAGAGATATTCTTCGATGCATTTGATGAGGTGTTTTCAGTATCTCGGACGCCCGATGCCCAGCTCTACGAGCTGATAAGACGATATGCGATTGTCAGCCTTACTCACACGGAGATGGCTGTCATCTTTTCAAATGAAGAGCGCAGTCTGTCAGAGTATATGCAAAAAAGGTCGCGGGATGACTATGATAAATTTGCGCGAATTGTAGCCGGTATTTTGGAGGATGGAGCGCGGATAAGCGCCTTTGATGTAGATGATCCCCTCATCTCCGCACAGATCGTCGTCGGCATGGTTCGCTGGTCACACCGCTGGTACAGCCGGACGGAAATGGAACCACCCGAGGAAATGGCGGCTCGTATGGCTCGTCATGCTCTCGCGGCTGTCACTCCTCGAGCGCGTCAGGGCTGACGAGAACGACCGCTAACACGTGCCTGGATCGAACCGCTCGAACTCCGTAACAAGTACTGGATCCGCGCTGAATCAAGGCAAGCGGTCCGTTGTCCTTGCCGAGCTGCTAGGCCATTTGCAGGGACGAGCATCCGATAGCTTTTGGCGTTGCAAGCATGGCGGCCCTGACGTGGGTCTTCGAGCAGGCACCGAAGTCTCCTCGGCAAACCATGAGAGGCATGGAATAAAGTTTTCACCAGCGGTAAAAGGTTTGCTCCGAACCCCGATCCGGCGGATGACCTTCGCAACCTAGGGTCAGGACCTATTGATGTGAGGCTCCCGATCTGATTCAGGCTCTGCGAGGAGACCGGGATGAGCGACCTGTTTTGGCTGACGGACGAAATCGAGCGGCTGCGACCGTTCTTCCCCAAGAGCCACGGCAAGCCCCGGATGACCGGCGGGTGCTCAGCGGCATCGTGTTCGTCAACCGCAACGGGCCGCGGTGGCGCGATGCGCCCAGCGCCTACGGGCCGCACAAGACGCTGTACAACCGGTGGAAGCGGTGGGCCGAGGCGGGCGTGTTCACGCGATGATGGAAGGGCTTGCTGCGGTTGGCGCTGAGCCAAGGACGGTGATGATCGATGCCACCTACCTGAAGGCGCACCGCACGGCATCGAGCCTGCGAGTTAAAAAGGGGGTCTCGGCCGCCTAATTGGCCGCACCACAGGCGGCATGAACACCAAGCTCCATGCCGTCGCCGACGCGAATGGCCACCCCTTGAGCTTCTCCATGACCGCCGGGCAGGTCAGCGACTATACCGGTGCGGCAGCGCTGCTCGATGATATGCCAAAGGCGCAGTGGTTGCTCGGCGACCGCGGCTATGATGCTGACTTGTTCAGGGACGCGCTCCAGGCCATAGGCATCCAGCCCTGTATCCCGGGCCGGCGATCGCGCAACGAGCCGGTCAGATACGACAAGCGCCGCTACCGACGCCGCAGCCGCATCGAAATCATGTTCGCCGCCTCAAGGACTGGCGCAGCGTCGTGACCCGCTACGACCGGTGCCCGACCGTCTTCTTCTCCGCCATCGCCCCCGCTGCCACCGTCATCTTCTGGCTATGATCATCGAGTCCTGACCCTAGCGCAATGGCTAAAGGAGTTGACGTTACAGTTCCTCGCTATGCCGGGCGATCTTAGCAGCATGAAAAGTGGAAACACCTCGTCTTTCAAACAATCGCTCTCGATATAGAGGGCCCGTTCAGGCTCGGCATTGTAAAGTCACTGTGCGGTAAACCCGCCATCGACTGGCAAAGCTGCGCCGACGACGAGGCTGGCGCCGGGGCTGCACAGCCACAACACCGCCGCGGCGACCTCCTCCGGACGACCGATGCGGCCGATCGGCTGGACCTTGACCATCTCGTCGATCATGTCCTTGTCCTGCTCGATTAGGCCCGACAGCATTGGTGTATCCATTGGCCCCGGGCAGACAGCATTGACTCGAATGCCGCGCGCCGCATACTTCAACCCTGCGCTCTTGGTCAGCCCGATGACGGCGTGTTTCGTCGCGTCATAAGAACCTTGGTCGGGCAGACCTACCAGGCCTCCGCCGGACGAGCAGTTGACGATGGCGCCAGACCCTTGAGTCCGCATCACGCGTAGCTCATGCTTCATGCAGGCCCAAACGCCGCGAATGTTCACCGAGGTGATGCGATCGAAATTCTCGACGAGTTCGTCGGCAGGATCGCTCGGCGGGACTTGGATCCCGGCATTGTTATAGGCAAAATCGAGGCGGCCATAGTTCTTGACTGATTGATCAATCGCCGCTGCGACCTGGTCTTCGTTCGCGACATCGCATGTGAGCCCGATCGCGCGCCCACCCGAAGTGACGATCTTGCGTGCTTCTTCGGCGGCAAGGTCACCGTTGAGGTCGACGAGAACAACAGCAGCCCCCGCATCGGAAAAGGCGCGCGCTGTCGCCAGCCCCAGCCCCATGGCCGCGCCGGTCACCAGCGCGACCTGGCCAGTGAAGTCGTAGACAGGGTTCATCAGGGATCTCCTTTCAAATCGTTCGTTTGTTCGTCGCGAGTCAGCGTCAGCGCAGCCCGTCGAACACGAACTTCCTTATGCGCCGGCCAATGCTAATTTCCGTCGTGTAGATATTGCCCTGGCTGTCGGTATCGATTGGTTGCGGCCAGGTAAACTGGCTTGCTTGCCCGCCGACGAGACCGATCGCTCCAGGCGGCTGATCGATATCACGTAGGAGTATCCAGATACGCTCGTTCATCATGTCAGCTACGTAGATAAAGTTCTTGTCCGAGGTCAAAGAGTTGGGCGCGATTGTTCTGACGGTCGCAACTATGGACCTGGGCATCGCCGATTAGCACGACGCAGCTTACGATCCTGCCGAACTCCGTCGAATGAGGATCGCTGACGCCGCCGGGCTGCGACCTCGCTTGGCTGTTGCCGTACGCGCCCTGTGTCGAGGCTCTTGGCCAATATATGAGCAGAGGGGAAGTGAGACCGGCCATTGAGTGCGGTCGTGTCAGAATGATGTCCGCCGTCCTTGATGTTCAAGATCAAGGCCAGCCCCAACAAGTCGCGGGAAATCGCTAACTACGGCAAAGCGCATTTCTCCCTGGGCATATTTCAGCGATCGGGGCAGATCGTGCGGGAGCGAGTAGCACAGGCTCGGTGTCGGTGACGGCGATCTGGTGGAGAACGCGCATGCCCAACAGCTCGCCTCGCTCAGCGACGTGCGCCGTCGCATCTACGGGAACCGGCTCGGCGAAGAGGCCTTCTCGGCGATCATTAGCGACATTGCCGAGCACCGGTACAGCGACGTCCATCTCTCGGCCTTCGTGACAGCCTGTTCGGCGGTGCCATTAGACCGCGATGAGATGATCGGCCTCACCAGGGTCATGGTCGACGTCGGCGAGCGGCTGAGCTGGCCCGGTGCCGTCATCGTCGACAAGCACAGCGTCGGCGGGTTGCCGGGCAATCGCACGACGCCGATCATCTTCTCGATCATGGCCGCCGAAGGCCTGATTATGCCCAAGACGTCCTCAATGGCGATCACCTCGCCGGCCGGCACTGCCGACACGATGGAAGTGCTGGCGCCCGTCGACCTCGACGTGCCCGCGATCCGCCGGGTGGTCGAGCGCGAAGGCGGCTGTATCGCCTGGGGCGGGGCCGTGAAGCTCAGTCCGGCCGATGATGTGATCATCGGGGTCGAACGGGTGCTCGACATCGATGCGGTCGGCCAGATGGTGGGCTCGGTCCTTACCCAGAAGATCGCCGCCGGCGCGACCCATCTCGTGATCGATATCCTGTTCGGTCCGACGGCCAAGGTGCGCGGCGCCGATGCGGCCGAAACACTCTCGACGGCGCTGACCTCGGTCGCCGAGGCCTTTGGCTTGCGCACGCGCGTGATGTGCGGCCCTGGCGCAGAGCCGATCGGACGCGATATCGGGCCGGCGCTAGAAGCCCAGGACATATTGATCGTACTTTTGGGCGAACCCGGCGCGGAGGATTTGGCGAACCGCGCATGCGAACTCGCCGGTGGCCTCTTCGAACTGGCGGGAGCGACACCGACCGGCGGAGGATTTGCATGCGCACTGGAGAGCCTCCAGAGCGGTCGGGCCTGGACGAAGTTTCAGCGCATCTGCGAAGCCCAGGGCGGCATGCGCGAACCGCCGGTGGCCAAGTTTAACCGGATATGATCGCACCCTATAGTGGCAGGCTCGTCAGCATCGACAATCGCAAGCTCGCGACCGTCGCCAAGCTCGCCGGCGCTCCGACCGCCAAGGCCGCAGGGGTCGCGCTGCATAGCCGCCTTCACCAGACAGTCGAGGCAGGCGCGCCGCTGTGCACTATCCATGCCCAGAGCCCGGGCGAGCTCGACTATGCGGCGGCCTTCGCCGTGAGCGATGGTGCGATCTTCGGGATCATCGCCGAATGAGCCGGCCGATCGTCTTCATGTTTCCCGGCGGCGAGGCGCTGTTGCAGGCCTTGTGCACCGCCCTCGACGCAGAGCCGGGAGCACTGGAACATCGCCAGTTTCCCTGACGGGGAGACTTATCTCAGGATCGAAAGCGATGTCGCCGGTCGGCACGTTGCCCTTCTGTCCAGCCTCGACCGTCCGGATGCCAAGCTGCTCCCGCTCCTGTTCGCAGCGGACACGCTTCGCGAGCTTTACGCGCGCAAGATCGGCCTTGTGGCCCCTGTCTGGCCTATATGCACCAGGATGTTCGCTTCCATCCCGGAGAAGCCGTGACGTCGCGCACGTTTGCCGCCATCGTCTCGCGCCATCTCGGCTGGCTGGTGACCGTCGCCCTGCACCTCCACCGTTATCATGCGCTGGACGAAACCTATCGAATTCCGAGCCGCGTCGTTCATGCCGCGCTCGCGATGGCGGACTGGATCCGGGAAAATGTGGCGCAGCCGGTTATCATCGGACCCGACAAAGAGAGCCAGCAATGGGTCGCGGCGGACGCCGGTGCTCCTTCCTCGTCTGCGAAAAGGAGCGGTCGGGCGACCGAGAGGTGCGGAATCTCGCTTCCGCGCACCGAGGCCCTCGTCGGCCGCCAGCCGGTGCTCGTGGATGATATCGCATCATCGGGCCGCACGCTGGCAGTCGCGGCGAGGCAGCTCGGCGAGCGGGGCTTCGGCCCAGCCGACTGCGTGGTGGTCCATCCGCTCTTCGCGGACGACGCCGCACAAGTGTTGAGCAGTTCCTTGCGCCGCATCGTCAGCACCAACACGATCGTTCATGCGACCAACAGCATCGACATGGCCGGGTCGATCGCCGAGGCGGTACGGACGTTTCTTTAGGGCGTCCGGTCTGAACCAGTGTTCCCCCGCTCGGCCAGGGACAGTGGGCTTTCACGGCGATCGTCAATCGCGTCTGCTATCGGTCGCTGAGGATAGCTTCTGCGCTGCCCTTCCTGCGATCGAGGGGTGCAAGCACCGAGGCAGCAAATTCCCTCTTGACCCTGGACCATGGTCCAACCCGCAGAAGCGGCGAGCACGAAGCGGTGGCGCGCCCCCGCCGAAGCACTTTGCTCATTTGCTAGTCTCAGGGGGATCATGGGGGATAGACGCGTTGTTCATCTCGTCGACGATGATGAAGCCATACGTAAATCGGTCGGGTTCACGCTGCGCACATCGGGCTTCGTCGTCCAACTTTATTCATCGGGACCCGAATTTCTAAAGGGCGCGCACGAAGCGGAGATCGGCTGCGTGCTGCTGGACGTGCATATGCCGGACATGGACGGTCTGCAGGTGCAGGCGACTATGACAAAGAGCGGGATCGACATGCCGGTGGTGGTGCTCACCGGCAATGGCGACATCGCGCTGGCCGTGCAGGCGATGAAGGGAGGCGCGGTCGATTTCCTGGCGAAGCCGATCGAAAAGGCACTGCTGCTCGATGCGATCGAGCGCGCTTTCGCACGGATAAACCGCGCCGACGTGCGCGCGACCGAACAAGCTCAGGCGCAAGCTCAGGTCGCCGTGCTGACGCCGCGCGAACAGGATGTTCTGGAAGGTATGGCGCAAGGCTATCCGAACAAGACCATCGCCTATGACCTCGGCATCTCATCGCGAACCGTCGAGGTTCACCGTGCCAACCTGATGTTCAAGCTCGGCGTGCAAACGCAGGCCGACGCATTACGGATCGCCTTCGCGGCCGGCATGGGGAAAGCGCCGAAAAAATGAACTGCATGGGCGCAAGCGCATTGTGCCCCTCTCCTCCGCGCCACCCAAAAGGGCCAGATGTCCCTCGATCGTTATTTAGAAATAAGGTGAAACTCCTCCAGCAACTTAGCAATCTCTGTCCCTTCGAGCTTCTTCCTCAGCAGCCGGCGCAGGAAGGACGGGCCGGGAATGTTGATCCCCTTGCCGTCCCTGAGCGGCCCGATCGCGGCCAGGAGCGTGCGGATATCATAGGTTGAGTTGAACACTTCCGACACGCCGCGTTCGACCTTAATCAGCGTGTAGATGGCCTCCATCGGCGTGCGCACCGAATATTCGGTCGTGAAGATACAATCACGCTGCTTCGACTTGGCAAACTGACCGATAAGGGCAAAGTTGACCGCGCCCTCGGGCACCACGTCCGGCCGGTCGCCGACCTGCGCGGCATGAAGAAGACGGTGATGTAGGGCATCATCACCGGCACGGTCTTTGCCCCCGTCGCGGCGAGCCCGGGAATATCCTCGACCGGCACGCCGAGATGATAGAGCCATTCCTGCGTGATCTCTTCGCCCGTGCAGTCCTGCATCGGCTTCCTCACATAGTCGCCCGGCCGGTCAACGAACAACGCATAGAACCACGCCACGATCTGGTCCTTCGGCTGCTTCTTGAAGTGGGGTTGCCGGCTCACCGTCCAGCTCAGGAGCCAGCTCGACCGTGACGATGCCGCCGGTCACCACCGTGCCGCTCAACGGATTGCGTTTGGCGATCTTGCGAATGTATGCGGGGATGCGCGCGTCGAGCGTGGTGATGGTCGCCGACGCCCATTTGGTCTCCGGGATATGGGATCCAAACACGTCGGGTTGGCCAAAAGCAGGATCCTTGGCCGCGATCCGGCGCCACAGGTCCCAGGCCGGCGCGGGTCCTTCATTCAGCCCGGCCGGCGTATGGTGATCGCCATTATCGGAATTCTCGGTCAGCGATCCGATGGTGATGAAGACGAGATCATCGGCGCCGAGATCGACGCCGTTTTCGATCCAGTCAATCCGGGTCGCCTCCTTGCGGCCGGGCCGGATATCGAAATCGACGTCGGTGACTTCGACGCCGTAGCGAAATCTGACGCCGCGATCCTGCAGCCCTTTGACCAGCGGCAGAACCATCGATTCATATTGATTGTAGCGGTTGAACTTGAGCGAGGAGAAATCCGCCAGACTGCCGATATGGTGGATGAAGCGATGGAGATAGAGCTTCATCTCGAGCGCGGAATGCCATTCCTCGAAGGCGAACATGGTGCGCCAGTAGAGCCAGAAATTGCTCTTGAGGAAATCATCGCCGAAGACTTCGTTGATCCGCTTGTTCGCCATCTCCTCCCGCGTCGCGAGGAAGACGGAGAGCAGGTCTTTTTTCGCGCGGTCGCCGAGCGTCAGCAGCGCCTTGTCGGGCACATCCTGGTCCTAGTTCTGCGTCACGCGCCGCAGCGAAATTGGGATCATCCTTGTTGAGCCGGTAGAATTCATCGAGCACGCTCGCATCCTCTATCTCCAGCGAGGGGATCGAGCGATAAAGGTCCGGGAACTGCAAGCTCCTCAAGGATCGAGATATGCTCGCCGGCGACGCCGCCGTCGCGGATCAGGAACGCCGCGCCGGCGAGTCCGGCAAGACCCGAGCCGACGAACCAGGCCGTCTTCCTATCGCCGCCTTCGGGTTTCCGGGGGCGCACGAAAGCTTCGTAGTTGCCACTACTATAGCGCATGATAAACTCTTCCTTCGAGGCCAAAGACAATAGCAGCTCTGCGCTTTCTTGCTGAAAAGCGAAAATGGCCGCTCTGCATTCATTCTCGCCGCTGACGCCCACCGCTCAGTTCTACGACTTCACTGGTGATCTGATCCTGACGCGTGAGCCGTTCCTCGAGGCGCAGGGCCTCGCCCTTGCGATCGATGTGGCTGCGGGCGGTCGCCATGGTGCGCAGCCGCGCCTCATTCTCGGCGACGAAGGTCTCGACCGCCGCCGCGCAGATCTGGGCGAAGACATATTCCACAGTCAGGTAGCCGATGAGATCCGCCGCCTTGAGGTTGATGAGCGGCGGCAAATCTGCCGTGGACGCGGGGAAAGTGGCGAGGTCGAGCGGCAGGAGGCTCGTGCACACGATCGAGACGCCCTTGCCGCTGCTCCAGACCGGATAGGCCATGGTGATAGGCACCGCGCCGGCCTCGTCCAGATAGTCGTACAGCGCGTCAATGATGCTTGTCGCCAGAGCGGGAAGCGCGTCGGCCTTGCTCGGCATGCTCGCGCTCCATGCGATGCGCAGACCGCGCTCGGCCGCGAGCGCCGCGGTGCGCGCGCCGATCAGGAGGATATGCCTGTCCTGCATCTCGGCCGCGGCGCCGTCGAGCAGCTGCTCCGGAAAGGCGCCGGCAAAGCCTTGCTCCGCACCGAACAGGATAAGGCCGCCTCTTCCAGCACCATCCGCCCGCGTCGGAGAACGCGCCAGTGGCCCGGCAAGGCGGCGCGCCTGGCCGATAGCCGTGCGGGCGGTCTCCGCATAGCGTCGCACCGCGGGCAGAAGCGCGCGCGCCTGCTGCGCCCGCTGCCCGGCAATGCCCTGCATGGCATTGACCACCGCGCCGAGCTGGCGGACGGTCTCGATCCGGTGGCCAATCTCGGCGAGACGATCGCTCATGATGCAGAGCCGTGTGGCCGGCTTTCGATCAGCGCTTTCACCGCCGCCACGAGTGCGGCCCGCTGCGCGGTGTCGATCTGCCCGGTCCGCTCGATCTGCGGGCCCAGATCGGGGACATAATCGTCGATCCAGGCGGGCAGCCGCGCGCGCAGCGAAGGTATCTCCGCGACCGCCATGTCGTCGAGCAACCCTTCGCCGAGCGCCAGGGCCAGCGCCACCTGGTCGACGACCCGCAGCGGGCTGAGTAATGGCTGCACCAGCAGGGCGCGCAAGCGCTTGCCGCGTTCGATCTGGGCGCGGACCCGCGGCTCGGGTTGTTCGCCGAAGCGGGTGAACATCTCGAGCTCGAGGAACTGCGCATAGTCGAGGCGCATGGTCCCGCTCGCGTCGCGCAGGACGCGCAGCTGCGTCTTGCCGCCGACCCGGCTCACGCTCGTGCCCACGTCGATGGCGGGCTTGTGCCCTTGCGCGAACAGCTTGGCGTCGAGAATGATCTGGCCATCGGTGATCGAGATCAGATTGGTCGGGATATAGGCGCTGACATTGCCGGCATCGGTCTCCGCGATCGGCAGAGCGGTGAGCGAACCGCCCCCTCGTTCGGCGGAGAGACGCGCCGCGCGTTCGAGCAGGCGGGAATGGAGGAAGAAGACGTCGCCGGGATAGGCCTCGCGCCCAGGCGGCTGTCCGGTCAGCAGGGCGATCTCGCGATGGGTCGCGGCATGCTTGGTGAGATCGTCGAGCACGACCAGCGCGTGGCCGCCACCATCGCGAAAATATTCGGCCATCGTGAAGCCCGCGAATGGCGCGATCCATTGCAGCCCCGGCGCCGCGGCGGGGCTCGCGACGACGAAGATGGTGCGGTCCGGTGCGCCATGCCGCCGCACCTGATCGATCACGCGCGCGACCGCCGAGCTTTTCTGGCCGATCGCGACATAGACGCAGATCATGTCGCTCGTGCGCTGGTTGATGATCGTGTCGACCGCGAGCGCCGTCTTGCCGGTGGCGCGGTCGCCGAGGATGAGTTCGCGCTGCCCCCGGCCGATGGCGAACATCGCATCGATCGCGAGCGTGCCGGTCTGGACCGGCTGGACGACGAGATCGCGCTCGATGATCGCCGGCGCGGGCCGTTCGACAGGATCGAGGCGCCTGGCCCGGATCGGCGCGCCGCCATCGAGCGGACGGCCGAGCGGATCGACGACGCGGCCGAGCAATGCCTCGCCGACAGGCACGCGCACCACCTCCCCCGAGCCGGTTACGATGTCTCCTGCCTCCACCTGTGCGGCATCGTCGAGCAGCACGCAGCCGATCCGGTCGCGGTCGAGTGTGTGGACGAACCCGGTCTGGCCGCGGGCAAAATACAGCAATTCGTCGAGGCGCGCGTCCGGAAGGCCCGAGACCATGGCGACGCCGTCGCCGATCGATTCCACCCGACCGATCGCATCGACACGCGGCCCGAGATTGGCGCGCGCGATACGGCTTTGGGCCTGCGTCAGCCAGTCTTCAGGCGATCCGGGCATAATCGTCCTCATTGAGGCTGTCCACCATAGCGTCGAGATCGGCGCGCCAGCTGTTGCGCACGACGGCGTGCGGCGTGCGAAGCTCCGCGCCGGCGATGAGATCGGGATCGACCGCGAAGATCGGGGTCGTGGTATCCAGCAGGATGTCGCCAAGCGCGCGCGCTACCTCCGCCTGCAGATCGGGGGTAAGCGGCGCGGGCGTGGCAACGGTGACAGGGCCGGCGGCAGTCAGGCTGCGGCGATCCGCCTCGGAAAGGTCCCCGAGCCGCGCCTTGAGCGCGTCGACCATGGCCTGCATTGTCTGCTCGGGCGGGAGACGAGCGAGCAATGTGCCCGCCATCGAGGCGGCGAGGCTCCCTGCCCTTTCCCGCCACTGCGCCGCCACCCGCCCGCGTTCGGCATCGATCGCGACATGGCCTTGCGCGACGACGGCGTCCGCCGCGAGCCTGGCCTGCGCGAGGAGGCGCTGGCGCTCCGCTTCGGCCTCGGTTCGGATCTCGGCGCGGCGCGCCGCCGCCTCGGTGAGGAAGCCTTCATTCTGCTCCTTGAGCGCCTGCGCTTCGGCCTCGGCCCGATCCTTCGCCTGCCCCGCATCGTCAAGTAGCGCCTGGGCCGACGCCTGGCGGGCGGCGATGGTATCCAACACCGGACGGAATAGGAAGCGCCCGAGCAGCCACACGAGGATGAGGACATTGACCGCCTGCAGCGCCAGCGTCCACCAGTCGATCCGCATGTCAGGCGAACGGGTTGGCGAAGAGCAGCAGCAGCGCGATCACGAGGCAGTAGATCGCCATCGTCTCGATCATCGCGAGGCCCACGAACAGCGTGCGCGAGACGGTGTTGGCGGCTTCGGGCTGGCGCGCGATCGCGTCCATCGCGGCGGCGACAGCGCGGCCCTGCCCGAGCGCCGGGGCGATCGCGCCGATCGAGATCGCGAACGCGGCGCCGAGGATGCTGGCGAGATGGATCCAGTTCATGCGGGGGACTCCTGTTTGGATGGCGGGCGATCGCCGTTCTCGCTGATCGCGCTGCCGATAAAGACCATGGCGAGCGCGCCGAAGATGTAGGCCTGGACCGCGCCGGTCAGCATTTCGAGCGCCATGAGCGGGATCGGGACGAGCAGGCCGGCCAGGCTCAGCACGACGCCGATCATGAAGACGCCGCTCATGACATTGCCGAACAGGCGAACCATCAGCGAGAAGCTGCGGGTGAAGAGCTCGACGATGTTGAGCGGCGCGAGCAGGATCGAGGGTCGCGCGAAGGTCGCGAGATAGGCCCTGGCCCCGAGCGCGCGAACGCCGAACCACAGCGTTGCGCCGAAGACGATCAGCGCCAGCGCCGCGTCGGTCTCGAGGGTCGCCGTCGGCGGCTCGACGCCGGGGATCAGCGAGGACCAGTTGGCGACCAGCAGGAACAGGAACAGCGTGCCGATCAGTGGTAGATAACGCCGTGGCTCGGTCTCCATCGTCTCGCGGATCTGACCGGCGATGGTCTCGACGACCAGCTCGAGCGTCGCCTGGGCTCGCGATGGGCGCAGGGCAAGCCGGCGGGTCAGGATCCAGCTTCCGACCGTGAGGACCACCATGATGCCCCAGGTCGTCGCCACGGGCTGGCTGATCGGCACCGGACCGATCGAGAACAGCACATGGCTTTCGAGCGGTGACGCGAATTTCATCGGGCGCCTCCCAGCCTATAGAGTACGAGCTGGCGCCCGGCCATGAACCCGAGCGTTGCGGCAAACAGCGCAGGCCATCCCTGCAGGCTGGCGATCACCAGCACGAGGATGGTGACGGCCAGACGGCCCAGCCTGAGCAGGATCAGCCGCCATGCCGGGCCGCCGCGCACGAGATCGTCGGCCTCGCGTGCGATGGCCCAGAAATGGCCGAGCCCAGCTGCAAATCCGAGCGCGAGGAAAAGAAGAGAGGTCAAGGTGCTCATTGCCGGTGCATCCAGCGCCAGCCCAACCAGCAGCCCATAGCAAGCCCGACGAGCAGGAGCGGCGCGGTCCAGAAGATGCCGCTTGCCAGCCGGTGATCGAGCCAGCGGCCGATCGCGAGACCGACCAGGGCGGGCAGGACGATCTGCCAGCCGAGCACGCCGATCTGGCCGAGATTGCGCGCGACGGAGGGAAGCCGCTCTGCGAGCCGCCGCCGTTCCGCGCGGGTCCGGATGGCTTCGACGATCGGCTGCTCGGGCTTGTCCGCGGTCACAGACCGATCTCCCCGCGGCCGCCCTGCAGGGCCTCGACCATATGGCGGATCGCCTGCATCCTGAGCTTCGCCGACGCGGTCCGCTCGGACCGTTCGCCCTCGTCGCGCTCGCGGTAGCGGGCGAGCACGTCATGTTCGAGCGTTCCCAGGTCATCGCCGACATGACCTTCGCGCGTCGCGACCGCAATGTCCGTACCGTGGCTCACCGTCAGGATGCCATTGCGCACCGCGCAATAGCCGGGAGCGCCATCAATGGTCCGCCAGGAGATGATTGAAACGCCAAGCGCGGTCAGGAAATCGGCATGGCCCGACAGGATGCCGAAACTGCCGCTGGCGTCCTCGACGCGAACCGACGCGACGTCGGTGTCGACGAGGATCGCGGTCGGATCGGTGATGCGCAGCTTCATGCGGCCTGCCCCACGCGGGACCGCGCTTCCTCGATATCGCCGACCATGTAGAAGGCGCTCTCGGGCCAGTCGTCGGTCTCGCCCGACAGAATCGCCGCGACGCCCTTCAGCGTGTCGGCCAGCGCCACCGAGCGGCCGGCTTGCCCGGTGAAGGCCTGGGTCACCATGAAGGGCTGGGTCAGGAAGCGCTGGAGCCGCCGCGCCCTGCCGACGATCAGCCGGTCCTCGCGGCCCAGTTCCTCGATGCCGAGCAGCGAGATGATGTCCTGGAGCTCACGATAATGCGCGATCGTCTCGCGCACCTGCTGGGCGAGCGCGTAATGATGATCGCCCACCACCTGCGGATCGAGCAGGATCGACGAGGATCCGAGAGGATCGACCGCCGGATAGATGCCCTCGGCGGCCATGGCGCGCGAGAGCAGGATGGAACTGTCGAGATGGGCGGAGATCGCGGTGACCGCCGGGTCGGTGAAATCATCGGCAGGCACATAGACCGCCTCGATCGCGGTCACTGCCGCCCCATGCACCGAGGCGATACGCTCCTGCAGAGCGGCCACCTCGCTCGCCAGCGTCGGCTGGTAGCCGACGCGCGAGGGCATGCGTCCAAGCAGGCCGGAGACCTCGCTGCCGGCCTGGACGAAGCGGAAGACGTTGTCCATGAGGAGCAGGACGTTGCGCTTCTGCTCGTCGCGGAAATATTCAGCGATGGTGAGCGCGGTCAGCCCCACCCGCCAGCGCGCGCCCGGCGGCTCATTCATCTGCCCGAAAACGAGCACGGTCTTGTCGATCACGCCCGAGCCGCGCATGTCCGTGAGCAGCTCATGGCCCTCGCGCGATCGCTCGCCGATCCCGGCAAAGACGGAAACGCCTTCATAGCGCGCGACCATCGCATTGATCAGTTCCATCACCAGCACGGTCTTGCCGACCCCCGCGCCGCCGAACATCGCCGCCTTGCCGCCCTGGGCGAGCGGCGCGAGGAGGTCGATGACCTTGATGCCCGTCTCGAACATCGCCGTCGCCGTGCTCTGCTTGTCGAGCGGCGGTGGTGCGCGATGAATCGGCCTCAATGGCACATCCGGCCCAAGCGGCGCGCCGCCGTCCCCCGCCTGCCCCGTCGGCGTAAGGAGTCGCCCGAGAACCTTGTCTCCGACCGGAACCGCGATGGGTGCGCCCAATGCCGTCACGCCGACATTGCGCGCGAGACCGGAGGTCGGCTGAAGGGAAACTGCGCGGACGGTTCGATCATCAATATGGCTCTGCACTTCCGCGACCAGCGGGCCTAATGCCGCATCGACGCGCAGCGCTTCGTTGACCGCGGGCAGCGGCCCTTCGTCGAACTCGACGTCGAGGACGGGACCGCGCAGCGCCGCAATCCGGCCGAGCCTGGCCGTGGGCGGTATCACGCCCATGCCGGCTGCCGGGTCAGGCAATAATCACGCCCGACCGTGCCGCGATCATGACGGTACGGGTAGAAGTCGCTGCCCGCGGGCACGACATGGACAGCAAGGCAAAAGTGCATTGGCTGAGCGTCGCAGGCACGCCGCAGATTCGGCATACGTAGAGTTACCGATTCTCTCTGATTCAGCCTCGCCGAATAACGGCGGCGCGACGCGATGAGCCTCAGGCCAGGGCTGCATGCCCGATACGGTAGAGATTAGACGCGAAGAGAAAGGTTCATCATCCCATGCCCTATCCCGTTGATCAACTTGCCGCGCTCGCCAAAGCGAATGTCGGACTGATGCTGAAACTCGCCGAGGTCGCTCGCAAAGGCGGCGAAGAGTCGCTCGAGGTCGGCAACCGGGCCGCTGGCCGCTTCTCCGAAGAGGCGCGTGCCTCGATCGCGCGCGCAACGGACAAACCGTCGGACGCCGGCGCGGTCAGCACGGCCGGACCGCGCGCGCTGTTCGAGGACATGGCCACGGTGCGCGAGCATATGATCGCCGGCACAAGATCGGCCTTCCAGGAATGGCAGCAGGCCTGGCAAGACGTGGCGAGTGCCCCGACGGCTCCCGCGCTGGATGCTTTCGCCGCCATGGTCGGGCCATGGTTCGGGCAAAAGAGCCCGGGCGACGGCGAGAAGCAGGGCGGCAGCCGCCCCTAGACGACCCTCGATCGCGCCGAGCCGCCCTAGCCGAGCAGGTGCTGACCGCCATCGACCGGAATGATTGTGCCGGTGATATGGCGGGCGGCATCGCTCACCAGGAAAGCGGCGAGCCCCCCGACATCCTCGATGGTTACGAGCTGGTGCTGCGGGACCGATGCCGCCGCGCGCTCGAGCAGCTCGTCGAAGCGGTCGATGCCGCTGGCGGCGCGGGTCGCGATCGGACCTGGCGAGATCGCATGAGCACGAATGCCCTTGGGACCGAGCTCGGCCGCGACATAACGGGTCGCGCTCTCGAGCGCCGCCTTGACCGGCCCCATCAGGTTGTAGTGCTCGACCACCCGCTCCGAGCCATAGAAGGTGACGCACAGCAGGCAGCCCCCTTGCGACATCAGCGGCTCGGCAAGCCGCGCCATGCGCAGGAAGCTGTGGCAGGAGACATCCATGGCGATCCCGAAGCCTTCGGCCGAGCTGTCGACGACACGGCCGTGCAAATCCTCCTTCGGCGCGAAGGCGATCGAATGGAGCAGGAAATCGAGCCCACCCCATTCGGACCTCACGCGCTCGAACAACGCCTCCAGCTCGCCCGACACACGGACATCGCACGCGGCGAGCCATTCGACTCCCAAGGTCTCCGCGACAGGCGCCACGAACGGTTCTGCCTTCCCGTTGAGATAGGTCGCCGCCAGTCTCGCGCCGCAGTCGTGGAAGGCCTGGGCGCAACCCGCCGCGATGCTGTGCTCGTTGGCGATACCGATCACCAGGCCCCGCTTGCCGGTAAGGTCGACGAGACATTTCATGATTTCGGCTCCTCACGCAGAAGATCGGCGGTGTGAATGGCGATCATCCTTTCCTCGTCGGTCGGGATGACGCGGACTTCGACACGGCTGGACGGCGCGCTGATCACCGCCGCTCCCCCAAGGTTCGCGTCTACATCGAGTTCCACGCCGAGCCAGCCGAGGCGCTCTGCGACGCGCGCGCGAACTTCAGGCGCATTCTCGCCGATCCCGGCGGTGAACACGAAGCTATCGAGCCCCCCGAGCGAGGACGCGAGAGCGCCGGCCTGGCGCGCGATCTGCCAGACGAAGAGGTCGATCGCCTCTTGGGCAGCGGCCGTTTCGCTGCCGAGAAGCGCGCGCATGTCGCTGGAGATGCCGGACACGCCCAAAAGGCCGGACTCGCTGTAGAGGAGATGCTCGACCTCGCGCGCCGTCATGCCCTTCTGCTGGAAAAGATAGAGCACCGCGCCCGGGTCGAGCGCGCCGGAGCGCGTGCCCATCACCAGCCCGTCGAGCGCGGTGAACCCCATCGTCGTGTCGATGCTCCGCCCCCTGTCCATCGCGCAAAGGCTGGCCCCGTTGCCAAGATGCGCGGCGATCGTCCGCCCGCCCCCTGCGCCGGGGTCAATCGAGCGCAGCTGCCGCGCGATATATTCGTAGGAGACGCCGTGAAAGCCGTAGCGCCGCATGCCCTCTTCGCTGAGCGCACGCGGCAGGGCGAGGCGCGTCGCAACCGAGAGCTGGCCATGATGAAAGCCGGTGTCGAAGCAGGCGACCTGCGGGAGAGCGGGGCGCAGCCTGGAGACGGCGCGGATCGCGGCGAGATTATGGGGCTGGTGCAATGGCGCCAGCGGGCAAAGCGCCTCGAGCGCTGCGAGGAGTGCCTCGTCGACGCGCGCCGGCGCTGAATGATCGGCCCCGCCATGGACGATCCGATGGCCGACCCCGATCAGATCGTCGCCGACCGAGGTTTCGATCTCCCGCAGCAAATCCTCGAGCAGCGTCTCGTGCGTGACCGTGCCATCTTTCGTCCAGCGCCGCTCGGCAAGGACTTCGCCCTTCGCATCGCGTGCGATCAGGTGCGGCTCAAGGCCGATATTCTCGATCTTGCCGTTCGCGAGCAAAGTGGGTTCACCAGTATCCGGCGTTGCGTAGAGCGCGAACTTCAGGCTCGACGAGCCGGCATTGAGGCACAGGATTTCAGCCATAGCGGCGCTGTCCCGCAACGCCGGGAGCCGCCTTGGTCGCGGCCCGTGCCAGCAGCGCCGCGAGCGCACAAGACGCGAGGCGCGTGCGCACGCTGTCTGCCCGGCTGGTGAGGATGATCGGGACGCGCGCGCCGAGCACCACGCCGGCGGCATCGGCGCCGCCTAGGAAGGTAAGCTGCTTTGCGAGCATGTTGCCGGCTTCCAGATCGGGCACCAGCAGGATATCCGCCTGGCCGGCGACCGGCGAGACGATGCCCTTCTCGCGCGCGGCCGCCTCGCTGATCGCATTGTCGAGGGCGAGCGGGCCGTCGAGCAGCGCGCCTTCGATCTGGCCCCGGTCCGCCATCTTGCAGAGCGCCGCAGCATCCAAGGTGGTGCGCATCCTCGGATTGACCGTTTCGACGGCGGCGAGCATCGCGAGCCTGGGCTGCTCGATCCCGATAACATGGGCAAGATCGATCGCGTTGCGCGCAATGTCGGCCTTGTCCTCGAGTGTCGGCTCGATGTTGATCGCGGCGTCGGTGATGATCAGCGGCCGCGGATAGCCGGGCACATCCATCACATAGGCGTGGCTGATCCGGCGTTCGGTCCGAAGGCCCGTGTCGGGAGATACGACCGCGCCCATGAGCTCGTCGGTATGGACCGATCCCTTCATCAGCAGCGCGGCTTCGCCGGCCCGCAGGCGCGCGACGGCTTCGGCGGCGGCGGCGTGGCTGTGGGGAACGTCGATCACCCGAAAGGCGGCAATATCGACGCCGGCGTCCTTCGCCGCATTCGCCATCCGCGCGACAGGGCCGATGAGGATCGGAACGATGATGCCGGCGTCGGCAGCCTCGACCACGGCGCGCATGGCGTCGGCGCTGCAGGGGTGGACCACGGCCGTGACGCACGCGGCCCCTTCCTTCGCGCGCTCCATCAGCTGGCGAAACCGGTCGTGGCTGGCGATCCGCACGTCGGGAAGCGGCATGCGCGGCCGGCTGACTTTCCCGGTGGGCGCCTTGACCTCGGCCTGGCCGCTGATGACGGTCTCGCCCTTCTGGTTCACGCAGGTGCAGTCGAGGACGATGACATGATGCTCGGCACGCTTTTCCGTCACGGTGACGCAGGCCGTGATGGTGTCACCGAGTCCGACCGGGCGGGTGAAGCGAAGCGATTGGCCGAGATAGATTGCGCCGGGCCCGGGCAGCTCGGTCCCCAGGATCGCCGAGATGAGCCCCGCGCCCCACATGCCATGGGCGATGACCCTGTGGAACATGTCCGTTTCGGCATAGGCAGGGTCCAGATGCGCCGGATTGACGTCACCTGACACCGCCGCGAAGAGCTGGATATCCTCTGCTGTTAGCGTGCGGGTGAGGCTGGCCGTGTCGCTGACGGCGATCTCGTCAAACGTGCGGTTTTCGATGAGGTTGGCGGCGGCCATCGCTCAGCGCTCCAGCACGTAGCGCCCGGGGGCATCACCGAGCGGCGGATAGCTCCGCTCGGGCGCACCCATCGCCGGCGGCGGCGCCGCCTCGCCGGAGTGCGCTTCAAGCCATGCACTCCATTCGGGCCACCACGACCCTTCGTGCTGCTCGGCCCGCTCCACCCAAGCATCGGGACTTGGCGCCGGGCCATCCTGCGTCCGTGTCGCGATGCGATAGTGACGATGCGGATGCCCGGGCTCGGAGACTATGCCGGCATTGTGGCCGCCGCTCGTCAGCACGAAGCGGATCTCGGCGCTGGTCAGCATGTGGAGCTTGTGGGTTGAGCGCCACGGCGCGACATGGTCGGTCTCCGTGCCCACCATGAAGATCGGCATGCGCAGCGCCGAGAGCGAGACCGGGTGGCCGCCGGCCTCGTAGCGCCCTTCGGCGAGATCGTTGTCGAGGAACAGGCGACGCAGATATTGCGCGTGCATGGCGTAGGGCATGCGGGTGCCGTCGGCGTTCCATGCCATGAGATCCATCATCGGCTCACGCTCGCCCATGAGATAGGTCGAGAGGATGCGCGACCAGACCAGATCGTTCGATCGCAGCATCTGGAAGGCGCCGCCCATCTGGCTGCTGTCGAGAAAGCCGCGCGCCCACATCATCGCGTCGATCAGGTTGATCTCCGCCTCGTCGATGAACAGGCCAAGCTCGCCCGGCTCGCTGAACTCGGTCTGGGCGGCGAACAGCGTAACACTCGCCAGACGCTGATCCTCATCGCGCGCCATCGCCGCCGCGGTGATGGCAAGCAGCGTGCCGCCGATACAATAGCCGGCCGCGTGGATCTTGTCGCTGCCGGTGATCGCCTGGATGGCATCCACGGCGCCCATCGGTCCGAGCAGGCGATAATCCTCCATGTCGAGATCGCGGTCGGCGCTGTCGGGATTGTGCCAGGAGATGCAGAAGACGGAGTACCCCTGCCCCACCAGCCAGCGGATGAGCGAATTTTCCGGGGACAGGTCGAGGATGTAATATTTCATGATCCATGCCGGCACGATCAATATCGGCTCGGGACGCACCGTCTCGGTGGTCGGCGCATATTGGATCAGTTCCATGACCCTGTTGCGAACCACGACCTTGCCAGGCGTGGCGGCGACCTTTTCGCCCACCGGATAGGCCTCGGCGCCCGCTGCAGGCTGCCCGCGCACCATGCGTTCGAGATCCTCGAGGAAATAGCGCGCGCCCTCGACAAGGCATTGTCCTCCGGTTTCGAGGATGCGCTGCTGGAGCACGGGGTTGGTCAAGATGAAATTGGTCGGGGACACCATGTCGAGCATTTGGCGGGTCGCGAACTCGACAATTGCCTCGTGGTGTCCGGTGACGCCACTCACTCCGGTGGTGGCGGCATGCCACCATTGCTGCTGGAGCAGGAAGGCTTGTTCGATCAGGTCGAACGGGTGGCGCTTCCAGGCGGCGTCGGCGAAGCGCCGGTCGTGGGGCAGCGGATCGATCGCCGGCTCGGGATCGCTGCCGGATGCACTGCGCATGACATAGTCGGCGAGCCGCACCAGCTTGCGCCCGCTTTTGGCGGCGAGCTGCAGCTGCTTGCCGGGCGAGCAGAGAAGATGCCCCCACCAGTCGGAATAGGATTGCGCCAGCGTGGCGGGCGACTGGCCGGACGTCAGCTGCGCGATGGCGGCGAAGCTCGATCGATCCAGCGTCGTGGCCAGACCGTCCAACGGGTCAGGGATATTACTTCGACTCTCCACACTCACGCTCCTGCTGCGGTGCAACAAGCCCTGAAGCTTGGGAAGCGTCCGCGCACTCCGTAGTCCTACGGAGGAATTGCTCCCATATGCCGGCCCCAGAAGGCAAAGGGCAGTCAGTGCCAATGCGAAGAAGCCGACAACAGCCCACAAGAAGTCGGAGCCCAGCACGACATTGCTGTACAGAAAGCGGCCAAACACGATCACGACGCTCAATGCGGTCGCCCTGCCGAGCCAGCTATTCCGCCCGGTCAGCATGAAAAGGCCGGCGCCTGTCAACATGATGCCGTAGCCCGCGATAAAACCTCCCCAGGTGTGCAAGACGATGCCGAGCAGTCCTGCAAGGCTGGCGACAGGGCCTGCGGATTGCCGCCGATATAGAAGATCCTCGGGCAACAGCGGCGGGCGTACTGCGAGAAAATATATCGCAAGCCCTATCGTGAGAATGCCAAGTGCGATCAGCACCCCGGCCGCCTGAACGGGTCTGCTCCGAGAGGCCGCCTGCCTTAACATTTTCTATCAAGAGTCAGCTCGGCGATGATCGGACAATCCGGCCGCTCATCGCCGTGACACCGCTCGGCAAGATCAACGAGGGTCTCGCGCAACGTCGTCAGGGCTTGCGCCTTGCGCTGAAGTTCCGACGCCCGCGCCAACGCTACCCGCTTCACATCAGCGCTGCTGCGGCCCGTGTCGGCCCACAGGCCAAGCAGGGTCCGGATTTCGTCGATCGGAAAGCCGAGATCGCGGGCATTGGCGATGAACCGCAGACGATGAAGGTCGCGCTCACCATAGTCGCGATAGCCCGCACCCCGGCGCGGTGGCGGCGGGATGAGGCCGATCTTCTCATAGTGGCGGATCATCCGCTCCGAGACGCCGGTTTGCTTCGACGCCTCGCCGATATTCACAGCGCCCTCCGGTTGAGTCTGAGCGCATTGGTGACGACGCTCACCGAGGACAATGCCATCGCCAGCGCGGCAATGATCGGCGAGAGGAGGATGCCGAACAGCGGATAGAGGACGCCCGCCGCGACGGGGACGCCGGCAACATTGTAGATGAAGGCGAAAACCAGATTCTGGCGGATGTTGGACATGGTCGCCTGGCTGAGCCGCCGTGCCCGCACGATGCCCATGAGATCGCCCTTGAGCAGCGTCACGCCGGCGCTCTCGATGGCAACGTCCGTCCCCGAGCCCATGGCGATGCCGACATCGGCGGCAGCCAGTGCCGGCGCGTCGTTGACACCGTCGCCGGCCATCGCGACCACGCGGCCCTCGCTCTTGAGGCGCGCGACCACGGCGCTCTTCTGGTCGGGCAGCACCTCGGCCTCGACATCGTCTATCCCGAGACGCCTCGCGACCGCCTCGGCGGTCGTGCGGTTGTCACCGGTCAGCATGACCACGCGGATACCCTCGGCCTTGAGCGCAGCCAGGGCCTCCGGTGTCGTCTGCTTGACCGGGTCGGCGATCGCGAAGGCGCCGCCGACCTTGCCGTCGATGCCGATGAAGATCGCGGTGGCGCCATCGCGGCGAAGCGCGTCAGCCTGCTCGGCCAGCGCCTCGGTCGCGATCCCCTCCTCCGAGAGGAAGCGGGCATTGCCGAGCACGATCCTGCGGCCATCGACGGTGCCGAGCGCGCCGCGTCCGGTCGGGGAGTCGAAGTCGCTCACATCGCTCGTAGCGATGCCACGGCCTTTCGCCGCTTCGACGATCGCCAGCGCCAGCGGGTGCTCCGACGCGCGTTCCACCGACGCAGCCAGACGCAGCAACTCGGCATCGTCGAAGCCGGGAGCCGGCACGATCTGCGTGACAGCGGGCCGTCCCTCGGTCAGCGTCCCGGTCTTGTCGACCACAAGTGTATCGACCTTCTCCATATGCTCGAGCGCCTCGGCATTCTTGATGAGGACGCCGAGCCCTGCGCCCCGGCCGACCCCCACCATGATCGACATCGGCGTCGCGAGACCCAGCGCGCAGGGACAGGCGATGATCAGCACGGCGACCGCGGCGACGAGCCCATAGGCAAAGCGCGGCTCGGGCCCCCAAATGCTCCACGGGATGAAGGCGAGCGCCGCCACCAGGATCACCGCAGGCACGAACCATCCCGCGACTTGGTCGGCCATGCGCTGGATCGGCGCGCGCGAACGTTGCGCCTCGGCGACCATCTGGACGATGCGCGCGAGCATGGTGTCGCGCCCGACCTTGTCGGCGACGATTACGAGCGCGCCGGTCTGGTTGAGTGTGCCGCCGATGACCTTGTCTTGCCTGGACTTGGTGACGGGCATGGATTCGCCGGTCACCATCGATTCGTCGAGCGAGGAGCGGCCATCCTCGACGACGCCGTCGACCGGCACCTTCTCGCCGGGACGCACCCGCAGCCGATCGCCAACGGCGATGAGATCGAGGCTCACCTCCTCTTCATTTCCGTCGGCCCCGATGCGCCGCGCCGTCTTGGGCGCGAGATTGAGCAGCGCCTTGATCGCGCCCGACGTGCGCTCACGCGCTCGCAGTTCGAGCACCTGGCCCAGCAGCACCAGCACGGTGATGACCGCAGCCGCCTCGAAATAGACCGCGACCGCGCCGTCGGCGTTGCGGAACGCGGGCGGGAATATCTGTGGCGCAAGCGTGGCGACGACGCTGTAGATCCAGGCGACACCGGTGCCCATCGCGATGAGCGTGAACATGTTGAGGTTACGCGTCTTGAGTGAGGCCCAGCCCCGCTCGAAGAAGGGCCAGCCGGCCCAGAGCACCACAGGGGTCGCAAGAGCGAACTGGACCCAGATCGAGACCGACATGGGCACGATGTGATGAAGCGTTGGTAAGATATGCCCGCCCATTTCGAGGATCAGGACCGGAATGGCGAGAACGAGACCGATCCAGAAGCGCCTGGTCATGTCGACCAGCTCATGGCTGGGGCCGCTGTCGGCCGTCACCGTCGCCGGCTCGAGCGCCATGCCGCAGATCGGGCAGGCGCCGGGATGGTCCTGCCGGATCTCCGGGTGCATCGGGCAGGTCCAGATCGTCCCTTCGGGCGCTGCTACCGGCGGCGCGGGTGGGCTGAGGTAGCGTGCGGGGTCGGCGATGAACTTGGCGCGGCAACCCGCGCTGCAGAAATGCCAGGTCTTGCCGTCATGCTCTGCATGATGCTCGGTTTTCGCCGGATCGACGGTCATGCCGCAGACCGGATCCTTGACGCCCGTTGCCGGTTTCGCAGGCCCATGGCCGCCGCAGCAAACACCGCCATGCGCCGCTGAGTGTGTCTCATTCATCGCCTTGCTCCTTTCGACGCCTGACGATGTAGGGTCTGACACCGTGTCAGGGTCAATACGTATTCTCCTAAGCGGCCACGCTGGCGCTCGACGCCACCACGCTCGACACCCGGCAGCTCGCGGCCGGGATATGCCTCAAGCTGAGCGCGAACGCCGCGCCGTCATCAGGCGGATCGTCCCTGTTACCGTCGGCACCGCGAAGGGCTCGGCGACGTCTTCGAAACCTGCTGTCGATATGGGCCGGGGAAGCAGCCATCGGCATTGGGTGCGTATCGCTGACGCCATCGAGATGCTGGACGGTGAGGCGAAAGAGCAATCTCATCAGCCCGCGTTGCCGACCGTAATCGGCGATGAGCAGACGGTCGCCCGGGCGCAGAATCCGGTACATGGCGCAAAGGGTTGCGGCGTTTCCGGCGAGTGGCACCTGATGCAGTACCAGGCTCGACACGACCGCGTCGGCCGTCTGGTTGACGAGATCCTCAGCAAAGCCTTGGCGCCATTCGATGTCCAGATGCGCCGCTGCGCCCTTGGCGCGCGCCTCTGCATCGGGATCGATGCTGACCACCGCGAGGTCCGGCCGGGCGCGCTTGAGCATCAGCGCGAAGCTGCCGGTGCCCCAACCGATGTCGACCACCGTCTCTCCGGTCCGGGGTGCGAGTGCCTCCAGCATCGCTCCCCGCCAACGACGCTCGCGGGTCCACAGGCGGATGGCCCGATCATAGCCTTGGGTGGATCCGGTTCCCAGGGGCGGCGTGTAGGCTGCATGACGCGCTCCGCTCAGGGCGGACGGAATTGCGCTAGGCCGACACGGGTGGAGACAGTGTCCCCAGCCATGCGACGAGCGCGAAGATGACGATCGCCAGGCTTCCCTCGACGAAGAGGCTCCTGCGCAGCAGCGCCATGGCGCGCGGCGCATCATTCTGCTCGATCGCAAGACCGAGCGCGGGGGTCAGGCGGAAGCGGTTGAGCCCGGCCAGGGCGAGCATCGCGGCAAAAAGGAGCAGTTTGGCGATCAGGAGCAGGCCGTAGGTCGATTGCCCGAGGGCCGCGACGCGATTTGGACCGACCAGGAAGAAGCCGTTGATGGCGCCGGTCAGAATGAGCAAAGCGACGATTAGCGTGCCGACGCCTGCGAAGCCGCGCAACGCGCGCTCGGCCAGCGTCGGGCGCTCCATATCGCCGAAAGCGATCGGCGGAAGCGCCAGGATGAGGAAGGCAGCGATCGCCCCTACCCACGCACCTGCGGCGAAGAGATGGATGAGGTCGGCGGCAAGCTGCAGCCAGCCGGCGTTGCCTTCGCCCGCTGCGCCGTGGCCGCCCCAGGCAAGCGTCGCCAGCGCGACCGCGCCTGCAAGCGTCGCCACCACGGTCGCTGCACGCGGCCATCGGCCCAGCAGCGCGGAGCCGATCAGGACGACAAGATGCGCCAGCACCCGTATCTTGAGCGCGAGGCCCAGCGCCGTCGTGCCCAACAGATCGCTGAGGATCGACATGTCCGCCCGGGTGAGCGGCACACCGGCCATGGCCGCCCCCTGGATCACGAACCCCACCGCGGACAGGATGAGGCCCAGCACGGCGAGGCCGATGAGCGGAACGGCAAGCGGCAGATGTCGCTGCCCTGCCCGCCCACCTCCCAGCGCGTATAGCGCGAACAGCGGCAGGCCGAACAGCAGCCCGAGATCGACGTAGAGCGCCCAGCGGACCCAGATGAGAGCCACGTCGCTCACGAGGTCACTTCACGGCGAAGGCGAGATTGCCCTGGACGCGGTGGGTATCGGTCGAGACGACATGCCAGGCGACCTGATAGCTTCCGGCCGAAAGCGGCTTGGCGAGGGTCAGAACGAGCGTCTTGCCGTCGGCATCGGTCGCGGTCTCGAACCCGGTGACCGCCATGCGATGGTTGGGCATGCCCGGCATGCCGGTCATGACGATATTCGCGCCGGACAGCTTGGGCATCAGGCCCTCGCTGAAGGTGAGCGTGATCTTCGACGGCGCCGCGACGCTCGCATTGGCCACCGGCGTCGAGGACAGGAGCTTGGGATGGGCGAAGGCGGGCGAGGCGACGAGCACGCTGGCGGCGAGCGCGTCCAGCGCAAAGCGGTGCGGTGCAGGCATGAAAGCAACTCCATCTTGAAGAACGTATTACTGAATACGCAGCGCTGCGGCCGACCCCTCGAAATATTCGCGAGCGTCTCGCGTGAGGGGAATGATGGGTTATTGCGTATTCTAGGATTGAAGGAGAATTCAGATGACGGATCTCGACACACTTCTCGCGCGCTTGCGCGACGCACCGCTCGATGCGCGGCTACACGGTCTCGACGATCGCGTGATGGCGCAGATCGCGCGCATCCAGGCAAGTCCGAGCGTCGGCAACACTACGTTCGGCATTGCGGCGGTCGTGGCGCTGTTCATCGGAATCGGGGGTTCCGCGCTGCCGGCGGCATCCGCTGGCGCAAGCACCATCACGCCATTCGATGCGCGGTTGGCGCTGGCGCCATCTACGTTGCTTGGACCGCGATGATGCGCGATCCTCGCCGGCTGGTCCTTCTCGTCGTGCTGACCTTCGCCGCGGCGATCGCCGGCGTCGTGATCGGGAGGCTCTATTTGGTGCCCGATCGGCCGGTCGAAAACGAGCTCCACGAGCTGCTCCACCGCGATCTCAAGCTGGATGCCGGGCAGCACGCGCGTCTAGAAGCCATCGAGGCGCGCTACGCGATCCGCCGCCAAGCGCTCGAGACAGAACTGCGTGCCGACAATGCGTGGCTTGCCCAGGCCATCCGGTCCGAGCACGGCTATGGACCGCAGGTGGCGGCGGCCGTAGACCGTTCGCACCAGGCGATGGGCGCGCTGCAGAAGGAAACACTGGAGCACATCTTCGCGATGCGCGCGGTGCTCAGGCCGGACCAGACGGGCAAGTTCGACGATGCCGTGGTAAAGGCGCTCACGGCCCAGAAAAAATGACGCTTAACCTCGCCGACTGCTCGGACGGCGAGCTTGCGGCTCTGGCGCGTGGCGGCCGGCAGGCGGCGTTCGGCGAGCTGGTGCGGCGCCACCAGGGCTGGGTCTATCGGCTCGTGCGCAGCCATATCGGCAACAGCGAAGAAGCGCTCGATCTTACACAGGCCTGCTTCGTCTCGGCGTTTGGCGCGCTCGGCCGTTATGACAACAAACGATCTTTCCGGGCGTGGCTATCGCGTATCGCGCTCAACAAATGCACCGACTGGCGCCGCCGGCGCGCCGTTCGCAGGCTGCTCGCCTTCGCCCTGCCGCTCGGCGAGGCCCGTGACGTGGCGGACGACACGCCAGACGTGGACAGGACCGTCTCCGGCGAAGCCGAGCTGGAGCGCACGATGACGGCGATCGCCACGCTTCCCGCCGCGCTCAAGGAGGTGCTGATCCTGCGGACGATCGAGGGCAGCTCCGAAGCGGAGACGGCCCGGATCCTCGGCATCAGCCAGAAGGCGGTGGAAACAAGACTTTATCGCGCCCGCACACGACTTTCGGAAATCTTGCAAAAATCCTGAGGGGTAAGCGCCCGCGCTGCGTAATCCCAGTAACGCCTTTTTGGATGTGAGCAGAGAAGCGCTTCATGAACTCAGTGCTCGACCGCCGCCAGTTCCTGCGCGCCGCCGCGATCGTAGGCGGCGGCGCAGCGCTGTCCGCGTGGCTGCCGGCCTGGGCGCAGACGGTTTCGCAAGGGCTGCAGCCCGCGCTTCCTACCGTTTCGGGCGAGGACATCGCGTTGACCATTGCGCGGCAGTCGATGACGATCGACGGCCGGCGTTTCAAGGCGATCGGCGTCAACGGCACCGTCCCCGCGCCGCTGATCCGGCTGCGCGAGGGGCAAAGGGTTCGCCTCAACGTCATCAACCAGCTCGAGGAGGGCAGCTCGATCCACTGGCATGGCGTGCTGGTCCCGGCGAAGCACGACGGCGTGCCCGGCGTCTCGTTTCCGGGCATCTCGCCGGGCGGCAGCTATCTCTACGAGTTTCCGGTCATCCAGAGCGGCACCTATTGGTATCACAGCCACTCAGGTCTGCAGGAGCAGGAAGGCCATTACGGTCCGATCATCATCGATCCGGCCGGCGCCGATCCGATCGCCTATGACCGCGAGCATGTCATCGTGCTGGCCGACCACAGCCCGCTATCGCCGGAAGCGATCTTCCGCCGTCTCAAGGTCAATCCGGGTCACTTCAATTTCCAGCGCCAGACCCTGGCCGGGCTGATCGGAGGCCGCGACCAGAAGGCGAAGGACCGGCTCGACTGGGGCAAGATGCGGATGGATCCCGCCGACATCTCCGACGTCACCGGCTCCGCCTACACCTATCTCGTCAATGGCCATGGTCCGTTCGACAACTGGACGGCGCTGTTCACGCCCGGACAGCGCGTGCGGCTGCGCTTCATCAACGCCTCGGCGATGACCACCTTCAACGTCCGCATTCCGGGCCTGCCGCTCTCCATCGTCCAGGCCGACGGTCAGAATGTAATGCCGGTGACGGTCGACGAATTCCAGATCGGCGTCGCTGAGACCTACGACGTCATCGTCGACCCGAGCGAGGACAAGGCCTTCACGATCGTCGGCGAGGCGGTCGACCGTTCAGGCATGGCCCGCGCCACGCTCGCGCCGCGCGCCGGCATGGCGGCCGAGGTGCCACGCTTACGCAAGCGCCCGCTCGCCACCATGAAGGACATGGGCATGGACATGTCCTCGATGCCCGGCATGGAGGGAATGGATATGTCGGGCGGTCCCGCTCGCGCTATCGATCCCAGCGCCGAGAAAAATGCCTCAGCGCGTCTCGGCAGCGCGGCAACGGCAGCGACGATGCCCGGCATGGACCCCGGTGTGATGGCAGGAATGGATCACTCGGCCATGGCCGGAATGGACCACAGCTCCATGACCGGGATGGACCATTCGGCGATGGCGGCGGGAGCCGGCGGCCAAATGGCGGGCATGGACCATGGCGGAAGCGACATGGCGATGGGCTCGATGAAGATGCGCGACTTCTCGAACGCGCCCCAGGTCAAGCGCGATCCCGGTGTCCAGACGATCTCGCCAATGCCGGTCGACCGCACGGGGGAGCCCGGCCAGGGTCTGGAGGATGCCGGGCACAAGGTGCTCGTCTACAAGGATCTGATGGCGCTGGAGCGCAATCCCGACGTCCGGGCGCCGAGCCGCAGCATTGATATTCACCTGACCGGCAACATGGAGCGCTTCATGTGGTCGTTCGACGGCGAGAAGATGTCGGACCATCACGAGCCGATTCCGTTCACCGAAGGCGAGCGGATACGGATCAACCTCATCAACGACACGATGATGGGCCATCCGATCCACATCCATGGCCATTTCTTCGAGCTGGTGACCGGGCACGGTGATCATTCTCCGCGCAAACACACGGTCATCGTCCAGCCCGGCGGCAAGGTGAGCTGGGACTTCACCGCCGATGCCATCGGCGACTGGGCGTTCCACTGCCATCTCCTCTACCACATGCATGCCGGCATGATGCGGGTCGTGAGCGTTCGTTCGAAGGAAGACGCGGCATGATCCGCTCCCTCGCGCCGCTGGTGAGCGGCATCGCCCTCATAGCTGCCGAGCCCGCGTTCGCCCAGGATCACTCGATGCACGACATGCCTGGCATGGCGCAGCCGGCCCAGAGCAAGCCTGCGAGGAAGCCGGTGAAACCGCGTCCGCAACGCGCACAGCAGAAACCGCCGGCCAAGCCGTCCGCGGCGCAGCCGCGATCGCGCCTGCCGGTCCAGGCGCCCGCGGCGGACGACATGCCGAGTATGGATCATTCCCGGCATCAGGCGGGGGCCATGCCGGGCATGCCCGACGCGAACCCATCGCAACCGTCGTCCGATACGATGCCGGATATGCCGGGGATGGACCATTCGCAGCATCAGGACGCCGCGATGCCCGATACGCCGGGCACGGACCACGCGCAGCACAGCCAGGGAGCGATGCCGGGCATGGAGATGACCGGGACGGCCCTACCCGCCGGCAACGCCCCGCCCCCGCCCGTTCCGCACGATCATTATGCCGATCGCGATTTTCCGGGCGCCGAGATGGCGCGCGCTCGCAAGGCGATGATGAAGGAGAATGGCGATGGCCGGTTCGCCCAGGCAATCCTCAACATCTTCGAGTATCAGGCGCATAGCGGCCGCGACGGCTATCGCTGGGACGGCGAAGCCTTTTACGGCGGCGACATCAACCGGCTCTGGCTCAAGAGCGAAGGCGAAGGCGAGTTCAGCCGCGGCATCGACACGGCCGAGGTGCAGGCACTCTTCAGCCATGCGATCGATCCCTATTTCAATCTGCAGGCTGGCGTCCGGCAGGACTTCGGGCGCGGTCCTGACCGCACCTATGCGACGGTCGCCTTCGAGGGCCTGGCGCCTGGTATGTTCGAGGTGGAAGGCGCGCTCTTCCTCTCCGACAAGGGCGATCTCCTCGGGCGCGTCGAGGGCTATTACGACCAGCGCATCACCCAGCGGTTGATCCTCCAGCCACGCGTCGAGCTGAACCTCGCCGCGCAGGATGTGCCGAGGAACGACATCGGATCGGGCTTGGTCGACGTCGAGCTCGGTGCCCGGCTGCGCTACGAGTTCAGCCGCCAGTTCGCGCCCTATGCCGGCGTCTCCTACCTGCGCAAGACCGGCGACACGGCTCGCCTTTCCCGCCTTGCCGGCGAGGACGTCCATGCCACGAGCTTCGTCGCTGGCGTCCGCTTCTGGTTCTAGCGCGGGAGACGGCCGGTGGCGGGGCGAGAGAAAAGGGCATGGTTGTCAGGAAGGCGGCAGGCCGGTTCCGAGGGCGAAGGCGGAGCGCGCGCTGTGCGCCCCCGCCCTCATCGGCCGCGTGCGGGACGGCACCGCGATCCTCTCCGGGCAGCGCATTCTCCCTGTCGGAAGGAGACGATCGATGGACCATTTGGGCAGACACGCGAGCCAACAGAAAGCCGCCTATTAGAGCCTCGGGCTCCAGACGGTCGTGGGCGGCGTCATCATGTATCTGGTGATGTTCGTCATGATCGGCGGCCTCGACAGCGTCTACAACAACCTGAACATGTTCTACATGACGCTGATGATGGTCGCGCCGGTGGTGGTGCTGATGATCCTCGCAATGCGGCACATGTTCCCGTCGAAAGCCGCCAATATCGCGCTCATCGCGGCATCGCTGATCGCCTTCTTCGGCGGCTTCGCCCTGATCCGCACGCAGACCACGATCGGCGACACGGAATTCCTGCGCTCGATGATCCCGCATCACTCCGGCGCGATCCTGATGTGTCGCGAGGCCCGGCTGAGCGATCCGGAGGTGATCCGGCTCTGCAAAGCGATCGAGCAGTCGCAGCGTCAGGAGATCGACGAGATGAAGGCCATTCTCGCGCGCCGCTGAATGCGTCGTCTGAACCGCGGGTCCGCCGGCGGCCCCGGTTCCTAGGCTGAGGGACGTCATGGACAAAAAGGATTCAAGCGCCCCGGACGTCGCCGCTGAGGTCAAGCGGCTCGCTCCGCTCCTCCTGCGACAGGTCGGTGGCTATGTCCTCTTGTTGCTCGATCCTGCGGGCCGGGTGCTGAGCTACAATGAGGAGGGCGAGCGGATCGAATGCTGGCCGCTCGACCGCGTGCTCGGAAACGCCCACGATCTCTTCTACCCGCCGGACGAAATCACGGCAGGTCGACCACAGGCCGACCTGTCGGCAGCCTTGCACGACGGGACATTCGAGCGGGAAGCCTGGCGCGTTTGCGAGAACGGCTCCGAATATCTGGCGCGCCTGACCATCACGGCGCTGCTCGATGGCGACATGCACTGCGGCTTCGCCTGCATCACGCGCGACATCACCGATGACGCCGCGGTCCGCGCTTCGATCGAGACGCGCGAACAGCACCTGCAGTCCATCCTTGCGACCGTGCCGGACGCGATGATCATCATCGACGAGGTGGGGAGCATCACCTCGTTCAGCGCGGCCGCCGAGCGCCTGTTCGGCTATCGGGAAGCGGAGCTGATCGGGCGCAACGTCTCGTGCCTGATGCCGCAGCCCGATCGCGACCGGCACGACGAATATATCAGCCACTACCTGCACACGGGCGAGCGCCGAATCATCGGCATCGGTCGCGTTGTCGTCGGAGAGCGCAAGGACGGCACCACTTTCCCCATGGAGCTGTCGGTCGGCGAAGCCGGCGAGGACGGCCACCGGGTGTTCACCGGTTTCATCCGCGACCTGACCGCCAAGGAGGAGGACGAACTCAAGCTCAAGGAGCTGCAGGCCGAACTCGTCCATGTCTCGCGCCTGAGCGCGATGGGCACCATGGCCTCGACGCTGGCCCATGAGCTGAACCAGCCTCTCGCGGCCGTCGCGCTCTATCTCGAGACCGTCCGGGATTTGTTCGAGGAATTGGAGGACGAGCGATTTGCCGATCTTCGCGCCGTCATGAACGATGCGGCGCAGGAAACGCTGCGCGCAGGTCATATCGTGCGACGGCTTCGCGATTTCGTGGCCCGGGGCGAGGTCGACAAGAACCTGGTGGCGGTGCCCGGCCTTATCGAGGAAGCGGGCCAGCTCGCGTTGGTCGGCGCGCGGGAACGGGGTGTCCGCAGCTTCTTCACCTATGATCCGGCCGCGACGCCCGTTCTCGTCGACCGCGTCCAGATCCAGCAGGTGCTCGTCAACCTCATCCGGAACGCCGTCGAGGCGATGGCGTCATCGCCGATCCGCGATCTCAGGGTGGCCACGCATCTGTGCCCCGACGGCTTCATCGAGGTGACCATCGAGGATAGCGGCCCCGGCATTTTGGAAGAGGTTCGCGCCAGGCTGTTCGAGGCCTTCGTCTCCACCAAGGCAGGCGGCATGGGCCTCGGGCTCTCGATCTGCCGGACGATCGTCGAGGCCCATGGTGGCCGGATCTGGGTTGAAGATCCTGCCGGGGGCGGCACGCGATTTCATTTCACGCTGATCCATGCGCGGGCGGAGGATAATCATGGGGGATAGGCGCATCATCTATCTGGTCGACGATGAAGAGGCGATCCGGAAGGCGGCGAGCTTCACGCTCAAGACAGCCGGCTTTGCGGTCACTACCTTTTCATCCGGGATCGAGTTCCTGAAAACGGCGAGGACGGCCGAAACCGGCTGCGTGCTGCTCGACGTGCGGATGCCCGAAATGGACGGCCTCGACGTCCAGGCGGCGATGGCGGAGCGCGGCATCAACATGCCCGTCATCGTCCTCACCGGGCATGGCGACGTGTCGGTCGCAGTCCAGGCCATGAAGGGCGGCGCGGTCGATTTCCTAGAGAAGCCGTTCGAGAAGGCCGCCCTTCTCGACGCCATCAATCGCGCCTTCGCGCGCATCAATGACGTCGATATCCGCGCGCTGGAAGAATCCGAAGCCCTGGTGAGGATCTCCGCACTGACGCCGCGCGAGCAGGAGGTGTTGGAAGGAATGGCCAACGGCCTCCCGAACAAGACGATCGCCTATGATCTCGGCTGCTCGTCGCGAACCGTGGAGGTCCATCGCGCAAACGTCATGACGAAGCTCGAAGTCCGCAATCTCTCCGAGGCCCTGCGGATCGCCTTCGCCGCCGGGTTGGGCCGCAGGAGCAAATGATGCGTGAACTACGTAGCGACGGGTTGCCGCTGGAGTGAGACGCTAAGGAGCAGTCCATTTTTTCTCGGCAGTGCGTCACGCGAAATGTCTTTCCCCAGTTCCCGATCGCGCAACCGGCTCTACAGGGTTCTGATTTCCGATGACGATCCCGCGATACGTCGCGGCCTTCACCTCATGCTGCGCTCGCGTGGTTACCACGTGAGCGGCTATACGACGGGCCGGGCGCTCGTCTCAGACCCGGAGGCGCTCGCTGCCAATTGCGTGATCGTCGATTATCGCATGCCCGACATTGACGGGTTCGCCATTCTGGGGCAGCTCCGCGAAAAGGGCTGGACGGGAAGCGCGATCATGATCTCCGGCTTTCATGATCTCGCGCTCGCGCAGCGCGCGCGGGAGGCCGGCTTCGATCACGTCCTCGCCAAGCCGCTCATCGGCCGGGCCTTGCTCGATGTGATCCGGCGACACCGTGCGCAGATCGGCTTCGAGGGCTAGGTCACGCTGTCGCGACGGCCCCCGGCAGGATATTCGTATCAGTGGCGCGCAAAAACGCGCTGGCCGGCGCTGCCGAACGCGATCACCTCATAAGGATGGGGCGTCGCGCCGGGCACCTCCATGCCTTCCGAACCAAGCGGCATGCCTGCGACCGCCAGGCCTTTGATGCCGGCCGGATGGGTTGCCAGCAGTCGCTTCATGTCGGCGACCGGCACATGCCGTTCGAATACATAGCCGTCGACGACCGCAGTGTGACAGGAGGAAAGACTGGGCGGAACGCCGGCTCGACGTTGGAACCCAGCCCGCGACGGATCGTCGGTGATGACCACTTTCCGGGCCAGCCTGGCCTGGACGGCCTGTGCCCACTTCTCACAGCATCCGCATCCCGGATCCCGGTGCACGACCACGTCACTCGCTGCAAAGGCGACGGCCGGCACGGCGAGCAACAGCAAGACGGCAGGCAGGTGGGTCTTCATGGTCCGGTTCCTGAAACAGTGACGAATAGCGGCAGGCGCTTGCCCACATCGTTCAATACGCACCGGCGGCCGCTCCCCCTCATCAGGCAGCGGCTTTTGTCGTGCCCGATCTGGTCGGCAGAGGAGCGGCAGCGCCGCAAGCAGAAGGATCGAAGCCCAGCCGATGCCGACGAATATGACCGATTGTTCGCCCGGCGCGGCAACGGCGATCGCCATCGGGGCAAGAGCCTGACCGATGCTGGCCGCCGCATGCTGCAGCCCGAGCTTCCAGCCAGACGGGAGCGCGGGGCCGCTGATCCAGAAGCTGGTGACGAGACGAAGGCTCGCCGAACTCCAGCCGGCCACGACGATGAGGCCGGCGATCGCGATCATCGACGCGTCGGTAGCGCTACGACCCCGACCGGCGCCAGCGCGAGAACGATGAGTGCGGCGCGCAAAATGATCCGATAGTCCGTCTGGCCGCGAGCCAGCCCCAGAGCGGTGCGAAGAGCAACGCCGCGAGGGGATGCGCCACGCTCAGGCTCGCGACATGGGAGTCATGGGCGCGCAGCGAAAGAGGAACCTGTCCGTCGTCAACAAGCGATGGCAGGAAGGCAAGGATGGCGGTCTGGCCCGCGGACGCAGCGGCGACCGCGAAAAGCAGCATCATGGACGAGCGGGACGGCCTCTCCCGCTGGTTGGCCCCTTCCTTGCGAGGCTTGGGTTCATTCCGTGATCGTGCCGATGCCACATCGCGGTTCACCACCACAAGCGCAGGCCGACCACCACGCGATGCTCGGTGATCAGCTCGCGATCGGCACGCCGAAAATCGGCGGTGCCGCCCAGCGCGCGCTCCCAGACGAAGCCGACATAGGGCGCGAACTTGCGCGAGAATTCGTAGCGCAGGCGTCCGCTCAGCTCGACGTTGCTGAAGCCACCGCCAAGCTCGCGGTCGGTCGAGCGCTTGCTGTAAATGTTGGTCTCGACCTGCGGCGTCAGGATCAGCCAATTGGTGAAGAGGACATCGTAAGACGCCTTCGCGCGCGCCGCAACGCGGCCATCGTCACCCACATAGCCGGTCAACTGGACGTCGAACCAATAGGGCGCCAGTCCCTTGATGCCCGCTGCGAGCCAGGTCGTCGCACCCTTGCCCAGATCCTGCCGAACGCCCAGCGATGTTCCCCAGAACGGGCTTTTGCTGTGCCACCAGAGCGCCTCGACGCTGCTCTCGGGATCGAGCCGGTCGCGCGAGTTCTTCAGCCCCTGGCTGCGCAACCAGAGCTTGTCATTGTCCTGGCCGCTCGTGGCCTGCACCGTCCAGCCGAAGCCCTGCCCCTCATTGCCGGTGACGAATTCCAGTTCGTCGACCAGGATCCTGGGGATCGAGAGCTTGTCGGCCATTTCGTAGCCCGGCAGCGTCGAATTGCGGTAGCCGTCCGAATAGTTGTTGGAGTCGCGCGCGTCCGGGGGAGCCTTGCCGCCCTGCATGCGGCCCATGTCCATCTTCGCGCTCCCGCCCGACATGTCCATGCCGGGCATATCCATGCCGGGCATGTTCATCGCTCCATGATCCTCGGCTTGTTGCGCGGGATGGACGTGTTGTTCTGGCGGGGTGTTCTGTGAGGCTTGGGGAGGCGGCGAGGCCTGCTGGGGCGATGGCTCCTGGGCAAGGGCCGGTGCCGCCATCTCGGTCGAGGCGAGCATGGCGAGGGCGAGCGTAGCGGTGCGCGGGGAAGCGAGCCGGATCATGCGACCACCACCTCCCGGAACATACCGGCCGCCATGTGATAGAGCAGATGGCAGTGAAACACCCACCGGCCCATCGCATCGGCCGTGACACGGAAACTGACCCGCTGGGCGGGCTGTACGACCACGGTATGTTTGCGGACCTGGAAGGCACCGTCAGGCCCTTCGACGTCACTCCACATCCCGTGAAGATGCATCGGATGAGACATCATCGTGTCGTTGACGAAGGCGATGCGCAGCCGCTCGTTCGGCCTGAAGTGCAGCGGCCGGGAATCGTTGAGCTTGATCCCATCGAGAGACCAGATGAACCTCTCCATATTGCCGGTCAGATGCAACTCTATGTCGCGTTCGGGTTCGCGCGGGTCGGGGTCGCCGTCCGGCGTGCGCAGGTTCGCCATGGTCAGGACGCGCCACGAGCGGCCGCGCAGGCCGGCGCCGGGATCGTCGAGATTGGTGCGGGGATAGTCGACGCGCATGTCAGTGTTAGCGCCATATTCGGTGCGGGCATGGCGCGACTTGGGCGGCATCTCGGTCATGCCGTGCCCGGCATGTTCGCCGCCCATGCTGCCCATGGTCGTCATCGCACCCATCATGTCGACCGGCTCGAGCCAGGGCCGCGCGTCGAGGGCCGGCACCGGCGCCGACATGCCAGGCAGGGGCGCGATCGTGCCGCGGGCAAAACCGGTTCGATCCATTGATTGGGCGAAGATCGTGCGCGCACCGCCTTCGGGCATGGTCAATTCGACGTCATAGGTCTCACCCGGCCCGATCCGGAATTCGTCGACCGTCACCGGCACCACCGGCTGGCCGTCGGTCGAGACGATGGTGAGCGCGACGCCGGGAATCCGCACGTCGAAGAAGGTCGCCGTCCCGGCGCCCACGAAGCGCAGACGAACATGCTCGCCCGGCGCGGCGATCGCGGTCCAGTTGCCCGCCGGCGTCGTGCCATTCATGAGATAGGTGTAGGTCGCCGCGGAAATATCGCTGTAGTCGGTCGGATTCATCCGCGACGTGTTCCACATCCGCCGCCGCTTGAGGGCCTTGCCGAGCCCCATCGCGCCGACATCGTTGAGAAAGTCGCCGGCGGTCGGCTGCGCGAAATTATAATAACTGCTCGACTTCTTGAGGTTCATGAAGATCTGGAGCGGCGGCTCATCCGACCAGTCGCTCAGCATGATGGTGTAGTCGCGGTCGGGAACCGGCCCTGTCGGCGCCTTGGGCTCGACGATGATCGCGCCGTAGAGCCCGGTCTGCTCGGCGAGCGTGTGGGCGTGATACCAGTAGGTGCCGACCTGGCGCACCTCGAAGCGATAGGTGAAGGTCTCGCCGGGCGCGATGCCGGCGAAGCTGATGCCGGGCACGCCGTCCATTTCGGCCGGCAAAATGATCCCGTGCCAGTGGATGCTCGACATCTCCTTGAGGTTGTTGCGAACCCGCAGCGTGACGGTGTCGCCCTCGCGCAGGCGCAGGACCGGCGCGGGCACGGCACCGTTCACCGCCGTCGCGACGCGGCGCTTGCCGGTGTAGTTGACCGGCAGCTCGGCGATCTCGAGGTCGAACTCGGTTCCGCGCAGCTCGGCGGCCGGCACGGAAAACGATTTGGCGAATAGCGCGGGAGCGAAGCCGGCAACGGTTCCGCCGATCGCCAGACCCTGGACGAAGCGGCGCCGCGCGACCGGCAGGCTGTGAAACGGAGGCATGACCGGTGCTTTCGCCATGGATGGTCAGGCCAGATCGAGGACGATCCGTCCCTCGATGTCGCCATGGTGCATGCGCGCGAAGACATCGTTGATGGCTTCGAGCTTCTCGGTGTGCACCGTCGCGTGGACCTTGCCTTCGCCGGCGAAGGCAAGCGCCTCGACCAGGTCGAGCCGCGTGCCGACGATCGAGCCGCGCACGGTGATGCCGTTGAGGACGGTGTCGAAGATCGACAGCGGGAAGTCGCCGGGCGGCAGACCGTTGAGCGCGACAGTACCGCCGCGCCGCACCATGCCGAGCGCCTGCTGGAACGCCTTGGGCGAGACCGCCGTCACAAGCACGCCCTGCGCCCCATCGATGGCCTTCTTGATCGCGGCCGACGGATCCTCCTTGCGCGCATTGATCGTCAGCGCCGCGCCAAGGCGTGTCGCAAGATCGAGTTTGCGATCGTCGATGTCGACCGCGGCGACGTTGAGGCCCATGGCGCGGGCATATTGCACCGCCATGTGCCCGAGCCCGCCGATCCCGGAGACCACCACCCAGTCGCCCGGCTTCGTCGCGGTGGCCTTCAGCCCCTTATAGACCGTGACGCCCGCGCAGAGGATCGGCGCGATGTCGATGAAGCCGACATTGTCGGGCAGATGGCCGACATAGTTGGGATCGGCGAGGACATAGTCGGCGAAGCTGCCATTCACCGAATAGCCGGTGTTCTGCTGGAGGTCGCAGAGGGTCTCCCAGCCGCCCAGGCAGTGCACGCAATGACCGCAGGCGGTGTAGAGCCAGGGCACGCCGACCCGGTCGCCTTCCTTGACCTGGGTGACCCCGGACCCGACCGCGGCGACATGGCCGACGCCTTCGTGGCCCGGAATGAACGGCGGGTTCGGCTTCACCGGCCAATCGCCCTCGGCCGCGTGCAGGTCGGTGTGGCAGACGCCGGTCGCCGCGATCTTGACTAGGATCTGGCCGGGGCCGACCTCCGGGACCGGCGCCTCCTCGATCACGAGCGGCTTGCCGAACTCGCGGACGACGGCCGCCTTCATGGTTTTCGCCATGTCTGCTTCTCCTTCTATGAGAGTGTCAGAACAGGCCGAGCGCGTGCTCGTCATAGGAGACAAGCAGGTTCTTGGTCTGCTGGTAATGGTCGAGCATCATCTTGTGGTTCTCGCGCCCGAACCCCGACGCCTTGTAGCCGCCGAACGCGGCATGGGCGGGATATTGATGATAGCAGTTCGTCCAGACCCGGCCGGCCTGGATCGCGCGGCCGAGGCGGTAGGCGGTGTTGCCGTTCCGGGTCCAGACGCCCGCGCCGAGGCCATAGGCCGTATCGTTGGCGAGTCCGATCGCCTCCTCGACCGTCTTGAACCGCGTCACCGACAGGACCGGCCCGAAGATCTCCTCCTGGAAGATCCGCATGCGGTTCTCGCCGACGAACACGGTCGGCTGCACGAAATAGCCCTGGTCGAGTTCGCCGCCGGGAAGCGCGCGGGCGCCACCGGCCAGGCACTGCGCGCCTTCGGCCTTGCCGATCTCGATATAGCCGAGGATCTTGTGAAGTTGGTCCTCGGACGCCTGGGCACCGACCTGGACCGAGGGATCGAGCGGGTCGCCCTGACGGATCGCCGCGACCCGCGCCACGGCGCGCTCCATGAAGCGGTCGAAGATCGAGTCATGGATCAGCGCGCGCGAAGGACAGGTGCAGACCTCGCCCTTGTTGAAGGCGAACAGCGTGAAGCCCTCGAGCGCCTTGTCGAAGAAGGCGTCGTCCTCGTCGAGCACGTCCGCCATGAAGATGTTGGGCGACTTGCCGCCCAGCTCCATCGTCTGGGGGATGAGATGGTCGGCGGCGGCGTGCATGATCTGCTTGCCGGTGACGGTCTCGCCGGTGAAGGAGACCTTGGCGATGCGGGGATTGGCGGCGATCGCCTGGCCAACCGTCCGCCCGGGGCCGGTCACGACGTTGAGCACGCCCGGCGGGAGGATATCGGCGGTGAGCTCGGCAAGCATCATCAGCGTGAGCGGCGTCTGCGACGCGGGCTTGATGACGGTGCAGTTGCCGGCGGCCAGCGCGGGAGCGATCTTCCAGGCCGCCATCAGCAGCGGGAAATTCCACGGGATGATCTGGCCGACCACACCCAGCGGCTCGCGGAAATGATAGGCGATGGTATTGGCGTCGATCGTCGAGATCGCGCCTTCCTCGGCGCGGATGCAGCCGGCGAAATAGCGGAAATGATCGATCGCGAGCGGCACGTCGGCGGCGCGCGTCTCGCGGATCGGCTTGCCATTGTCGATCGTCTCGGCGAGCGCCAGCAGCTCCAGATTATCCTCGAGCCGATCGGCGATCCGGTTGAGCAGTCGGGCGCGTTCGGCCGGCGAGACCCTCGCCCATTGATCCCTGGCGGCGTGGGCCGCATCGAGCGCGCGCTCGACATCTTCCGGCGTCGACAAGGCGAACTCGGCGATCGGGGCGCCGTTGATCGGGCTGGTGTCGGTGAAATATTCGCCGCCGGCGGGAGCGCTCCAGCGGCCACCGATGAAATTGTCATAGCGGTGCCGGAAAGCCGGTGCGGCGTTGATGGTCCCGATTGCTTTCTCGAACATAGCCTGACTCCATCTCCACTGGCGCTTGACGGGTAAACTCTGTGCGGTGTGGGCCTATAAGTAACTTCCGCAGCAGCCGGCTTCCCCAGTCGAACAGATCTTCTTCACAAGATGAGCGACCCATTGCGGTCGAAGAGCGGATGGATTTTCATTGGCGGACGCGGAAAGATATTCTACCGCGCAGACAAACGACTTGGCGCCGCGCCCACGCTGCGGTCGGGGTTCTTGCCGGTTCGAGCCGACCGCGCACGGAGGTCGTCCCGCTCGCTATGAGTGGCTCCGCTTCAGCCGGACCCAGTCGCCCTTCTGCGGCGTGCCATCCGTGACCTGAAAATGCGCGAAATGGTCATCGAAGATCTGGTCGACCTGGACACGGCCAACCAGTCGGCGATGGCGCGGCGTGGCATGGTAGACTTCGAGGATCTGGCCGACCTGCGCGCCATCGGCCTTGCCGAGACAGGCGACCGATCCGCCCGCATCCATGCGGACGATTTTGCCTCGCATGAAGAACGTATGACCGATGCCCTGCGCGAGGAGCGGCGTGCTTCCAAACAGCAAAAGGCCTATCGTGGCGCCGAAACCCGGATATCTCCGCATCACCGTCTCCTACCTCGCGCCGGGCGCCCGTTTCCCGGCAATCGTTACCGGGGGAGCCCGGCGGCCGAGCTTCATCGTCAAAAAAACTGGCCCGCCGCGGGGGGGGGGCGGCGGCGGGCCCTCGGCCCCGGCGGTTTGTTCTCGGGGCTGGAAACTTCACATGTCGCTCATCGGCTTGTCGGCCATGGGCTTGGCGGCTTTCTTCTTGGGAGCCGGCTTCGCCTTCTTCATCGGCATCTTGCAGCAGCCGCTCATCGGCTTGTCGGCCATGCCGGATCCGTTCGATGCGGCCGCACCACCGGACATACCGGCCATTCCCGACATGCCCTGCTGGTCCGGTTGACCCTGCTGCTTCTGCATGCCGGCCTGATGATCCTGCATCATCTGGTCGTGCATCTGTTGCCCGCCATGATCCATGCCCATCTGATGGGCGTGACCGTCCGTCGGGGCCGGCTGCGCGGGTGCGGGTGTCGATTGCGGGCTTGCTGGCGTCGACTGCGCCAAACTGGCGCTGGCGAAAGCCAACGCCGCCAGGCAGCTGACAGTAGCGGTCAGAAAAGGCGTCTTTGGCATCGAAGATCTCCGAACATTGAATTCTTGCCGGATCGTGTGCTTCGAACCCGGCATTTCCGACACCTGCATGCTGCTCTCGGCCTCTGGTCTGAATACGTAAGTTACGAATCTCCGGTGTTTCCGCACCGGCTCGCAGGTGATCCTGCGGGATGGACCGCGGTCCAGGGTCAAGCGAAATTCACAAGGGTGGTCTTCGCTTCCCGTAGAATACAGTCGGCCCGCCGTAGGGACGGCGGGCCAACGCCCGGTTCGATTGGTCAGCTCATTCAACGGCGGCCATGAGCCGATCGGTCGAACACTCGTCGCGTTTCGGAACGTGTTCGGTCAGCAGTCGGCAGCCGCCATGCGCGACCTGCCGTCCGAAACTCGCATTCCCCTCCGATGACCCTACACCATCTGGCTATGCATCTGCTCCTTTCCGTGCCGCATGCCCTCCATGTGCGCGGTGTTCAACGGGGCAGGCGCGGGCCGTGCCTTGAGAGGCTCCTCGAGATCCGGCATGCCCGGCGGCATCCCGTCGGCGAGAACAGGCGCGGCGCTGACGGCAAGGATGCCGAGGGCCGAGAGCGACGCGATAATTGCCGTCTTATTACGCAAATATCCAATCCTTATGGTGTGAGGTTTTCCTTTCGACCGCGCGAAGGCCCGATCGATTGTCGCTCCTCACGAAGCTTGCCCATGAGATGGTGTCGCCTTTGAACCAGGCGAATACGTAATGTGCGAAGAGGGGCGCGTTCAGCTCGCCGTGTCTGCCATCATCCGGCAGCCTGCCGCGCAACGCCTGCAGGTCGCCGAGCAACGCTCGATCTGCTCGTCCTTGCCGCGAGCAAGACATTCTTGCGCGCATCGCTCGCAAGCCTCCGCGCAGGCACCGCAGATGATGCGGTGGAGGGCAGATTCTCGCAGCATGGAATTTGCCGTCGTCTGGCACAGTTCCGCACAGTCTGTCAGCATGGCGATCAGCGGCGCGATGGCCAGCGCGCCGCCCCGCCTTGTGACATAGGCGGCCGTCTCCAAGCACATACGGTGCGATGCGACACATTCGTCTACGCACTCCGCCAGGGACATCACCATCCCCTCCATCCGATGGTGCTGCGCCGCTGCCGGTGCGGCCAGCGTGGCCGCCACTACCAGCCCGGCACCCGCCGTCAGCAATTCGCGTCTCTCGATCATCTTGCCACTCCCGTCATCTAAACCCGCGCTTCAGCTCGGATTGTCCGGTCGCCTCCTGGCGGCGAGCCATTGGTGGCCACGCGCGCTTTCTCCCGCGCCATCCGGTTTTCTCCCAGGGCCGGTAGCCGTTGATCTCGACCCCGAGCGAGATGCTGCGGCCCAGTTCCAAACGGAACGCGCTATAGGCTTCCGTCTGATCGCTGGCCCTGGGTCGCCTTGCGAACTGGAAAGCTGCTTGCGGCGCGCCGACCAGGATAGTCAGCGTCCCCGCGAGCTCGAGGCCGATGACGGCGGCCCGGAAGAAGCCGCCCAGCCAATTGGCGTCAATGGTGATCATACCAGCCTCGGCGGCGGATATTATTGAAGCTGTCGGTCGTGTGACAGGCATAGCATTGGTCGACACGCGCCTTGGAGCCGGCCGCGCGCTGCGACACCATGCTGAAATGCTCCATGAAGTGGCTGGGCGGCGCCTTGTGGCATTCGGAGCATTCGGTCGAATTGACCGATGGATGCCGGTAGTTGGCGATCGCCCAGCTGCCGGTCTGGTGGCAGCTCGCGCAATCGGTGCCGAACAGTCCCTGATGGGGATCGCGGTACGAATGGCAGCTGGCGCAATTCAATCCGGCTTCGGGTTTGAGGCGATGTGGGTCGACGACGCTGGCATCGGCCGGCTGTCGGAATATCATGGGGTCGAGAAGCGCCGCATGATCCATGCGGATAATGCCGCGATCGCCTTCATGCTCGACATGGCAGGAGGTGCATTGCGTCACCCGGGCATGGAACTGCGTCGACTGCTTGAATCCGAAGTCCGTCCCGGCATGGCAGGTCAGACACGTCTTCGTCTCGACACCCTTGCCCGGTGTGTGACAGGCCGTGCATTCGCTGGCGAACGCCTGGTGCGCGCTCGAAAGCGGACCCGGCACGACGAGCTGCGCGACCATCCCGGCATCCCACGACGCGTCCGATCGCATTCGCACCGCTACCGCAGCGACCATGATCAGCAAGGCCGCGATGAAGATCGCATAGGAAAGGCGTTGCCACCTCATAGCCAGCGCAGCCCGAAATAGATCGCCGCACCGATGTGAAGCGCGAGCAGCGCAAAGATGAGGCAAGTCGACAGGATGTGCAGCAGCCTCCATTTGGCGAACAGCGCGTTGGTTGCCTCTTCGGCGCGGACCGCGAATTCGGTGTCGGCAAGCGCGGCGGCCAACATATCCTTGTCGGCCGGTAGATCGCCGCCCGGCGCATCAGCTGTGACAAACAGAAAACGCCTCCAGTTGGAGAGCGGTGCTCTCGGCGCCGCCGGAGCAACCGCCGTGGCCGGCTCGTCGAGGAAGGCGGAGCGAAGCGAGGCCAGTTCCGACGTGCGCCCCCTCAGCGCTCTTGCGATCTGTGCCAGGAGATAGCGGCCGACGAAGCCGGTGATGACCGTCATCAGGAGGATTACGGTGAGGAGCAGCCCGACCGGGCTTTCGAACGTATGCGCGGCGTGGAGCAGCCCGAGGATTGGCGCCAGCACGCCGGCATAGATATGGATGGCGAGCAGGGTCGGCTTGCTGACAAACCGTGAAAGTCTCTTGTCGACCCATGGAATTTGCTTGGCTGCGACATAGGGGAGCGTCAGCAGCATCAGCACCAGAGCGGTGATCCCGATGATCCCGCCCGCAAGGCTACCGGGAAACCGCGGCGACACATGAACGAGATAGCCGAGCGGGAACAGCAGCAGAAACGCGACCAGCAGTCCGACGATGAGATCGCCGCGCTCGCGCATCAGGCTTCGACGACGAGCGGCGTACCCGTTCCCTTGGCCTGACAGGCGAGGACATACCCTTGCGCCTTGTCGGCGGGCGCGAGGCCGGTCTCGACCTCCATCGTCACCTCCCCCTTGAGTAACTTGACGACGCAGACACCACACTGACCCGACCGGCAGGCATAAGGGATTTCGACGCCCGCTCCCTCGGCCGCATCAAGCACGGTCTGGTCTGCCGGCAATGCCGCGGACACGCCGGACACTGAAAAGGTCACGGTCCCTGGCGCAACGGCTGGTGCCGCAGCGTGCGGCTTCGCCGGAGAGGATGTAGGCACCACTTCGAGGTCTTCGGGATGCGCCGGCAGTGAGGCCGGGCCGAAGGCTTCGGTATGCAGCTGTGCCTCGGGAACGCCGAGCGCGGCAAGCTCGGCCCGCATCGCCCCCATCATCGCCGGCGGCCCGCACATATGGATTCGCCTGCTCGCGATATCGGGCACTGCGACAAGGATCATTTCCTTGGTGATCGGCCCTTCCGGTCCCATCCAGACCGTCCCGGGCGAGCGCCCCATGGTTGCGATGACGTGGAGGTTGGCGAAACGCCGCTCCAGCCGCTCGATCTCTTCGCGGAAAATGAACTCATCGGTCGATCGGGCGCCGTAAAGGAAGAAGATTTCGCCCTTCCAGGCGGTGTCGGTCAGGTAGCGCAGCACCGACATCATCGGCGTGATGCCGACCCCGCCGGCGATGAGCACGATGCTTTCCGCGTCAGTACCCGTAAAGGTGAACGCTCCAAACGGTCCGCTCACTTTCAGCAGATCACCGGCGGCGACCTTGTCGTGCAGATGGCGCGAGACGACACCCTGCTCCTCGCGCTTGACCGTCAGCTCGACATACGCGCGCTGGGTCGGCGAGGAGGCGATCGTGTAGGATCGGCGCGCGGTCTTCCCTTCCTCGGGTCCTACTTCGACCTGCAGGAACTGGCCCGGCAGGAAGTCAAACGGCAGCCGATCGGCGGCGGGATCGGCGAGGCGGAAGGTCAGGGCTGTCGGCGTTTCACGGACGATCTGGACGACCCGCAGCTGTCCCGCCCAGCTTTTCGGTTTGCGCAGCGACGCGCCCGCCGGAGCGGCAGTGCCACTGGGCGCGAGCGTGTCAACGTCGGGCCCGGGCGGCGTCGCCACTTTAGCGCTTGCCGGGACCGCAACAGGCGCCGCCGGAACCGCCGGTTTGACCCCTGCGACGATGGCGCCGATCCGCCGCAGGCGCAGCATCTGCAGCGCGATCAGCGTGGCGCTGACGAGCGCCAGGAACACCATGAGGAGAAGATGCGAAGGCGAGATGCCGAACCAATGGCCGGCATGCCCGGACGCTGCCTCGTCGATATCCATCTGGTCCCGGAACCAGGTGAGACCCACGTCGCGGGGCGGCTGCAGCCCACCGAGCGCGCCCTGCGCGGCGGAACCCGCGCGAAACAGGTCGGTACCTTCGCGCAGGCGACGAGCAGCGTCCAGGCGAGCCGCGATCGTGGTCGCGCGTGCACCTTCGGCCGACGCGGCGTCGACCATCGCGAGACCGCTGGCAACCCGCTCGCTGGCTTGTGATGCCACGCGTCGCCGGGCCGCCTCGTCGAGGCTCGGGAAGGCAAGGAGCTGCGCATAAAAGGCAGCGCGCCGTGAATCGTGGCCATGTTCATTCTCGCCCGCACCATTGATCATGCGGTCCATCATGGGCTTCATCATCTTGGCCATTTCGGACGCGCTCGGCGTCGACGAGGCGATCATACTCCCATCCGCCGGCATCGCGGCGCTGCTACCGCCGCCATGATGAGCCGCATGATCCTCACCCTCCTGTGCCCGCACACTCGTGGCGAGGCCCAGTGCGAGCATTATCAACAGGCTGTAGCGACCAAGGCCTGTCCCGCTCCGCATCCCCGTTTCCCCTTGAGCTCCTACATGTCCGTCATCGGCATCGCCGAATTGGACGGTGCCGGATCCGGCGCGGGAGCGCTCTGGTTGCCAGCGCCCGCGCGCATGGCGTCGTGATCCATGGCCTGGCGATGATGCTGCTCCATCGCCGCTTGGTTGCTCATCGCATCCATGGCGTTCGCATCGGCGTCACCCGCCGTGGCGGTCGCGACGGGCGTGACCGCGACGCTGTTCGCCGCGGGCGGCACCGTCTGGTCGCTCTTGCGGTCGCAGCCGGAAAACGTGAGCGCCAGCAACAGGCTTCCCCCGACAAGCGGGAGGGTCTTTTTCGCATGTTCGAACATGGCTTCTTCCCTCTTTTTGAAGGTGTCCAGACGGCATGACACCGTCCGGATGGGATTATTGCGCGTTGCGCAAAATCTGGAGGCACCGGTCGTGCGAGAGACTCATTGGATTGCGCCCCTGCCCCTTCATCTCGCCGTGATCGTGCGGCGTCTGAAGACCCATATTGTCTTCCATGGCCCGGCAGCTTTCGATCTGCGCAGCCGTGGGCCGCGTCGTGACGCAGGCCGTCAAGAGCAGCGTCGGAATGACTGCGGTCACGAAACCGAATTTCTTCATGATAAGACCCCTTTCTTTTCCTGTGGTCGTTCTTCCTGCGTCTGCTCGTTTTCTGGTTGTCGCCTTCGCGCCGACCGCCTGGCGCTCAGGAAAGCGAGGATCGGGCAGTCGGACACCGGCACCTCGCCCGGGCATTCGTCCGCAAGCATCCGAAGCATGTCGCGAATGTCGGACAAGCGCTGGAGACGCGCCTCAGCGTCGGCGATCTTGGCCCGTGTGATGTCGAGCACCGCCTGCGCATTGGCGGTGTCGGAGGCTCTGAGTTCCAGCAGCTGCCTGGCCTGTTCCAGCGTAAAGCCGAGATCCTGTGCCGAGCGGATGAAGTTGACGCGCTCGAGATCCGTCTGGTCGTAGATCCGGTAGCCTGCTGCCGTGCGCTCAGGCGCGCGGAGCAGCCCCATCCGCTCATAATAACGGATTGTGTCGCGGCCCACGCCCGCGGCTGCTGCCAGTTCGCCGATCTTGAAATTGCCCATGACATCCACTCGATCATGCCGGTTGGACCATGATCCCGGGTCAAGCGGTTTTGCTGCGATCCCGAACGATCCTGGTCACGCCGCAAGCGCCGCACCGGCCGGCTGCTGCCCCGACGTCCTTGCCGTCAGGGCAGTCTTTGCCGGTCCAGTGCCGGGAGCACGGTCAATTCTTGCGAAGCTCGACGAGATCGTGTTTGGTAGGGGTGCCGTCGGTGATCGTCACATGCGCGAAATGGTCATCGAAGATGTGGTCGATCGTCACATGGCCGATGAGCTGGCGATGGAAGGTCGGCGCCACGCCCTTCGACGGCCCGGGATGGGTGACGACGCGATAGACTTCGAGCTTCTGGCCGACCTCGGCGCCATCGGCCTTGCCGATGCAGACCACGGTGCCGGTGCTGCCCGTATCGACGATCGAGCCGCGCATGAAAAAGCTGTGCCCGATGCCCTGGGCCATCGTAGGCACAGAAGCGGCGAACATCGAGATGCCGGCAATCGCGGCGAACAGGGACTTCTTGATCATATACTCCTCCTTGACGAAATGTCTGCACCACCGCTCGGGAACCGAGGGGAAGAGTCTCTCTTCAGGTGCCGGAGTAAGGTCCAAGGTCCCGCCTCAATATACGTAGAGGTCGCAGCCCCTCGCTGCGCCGAATTTGGTTCTGCGGGATGCGTCGGCTCAGCGGCCAGAATGTGCCTGCCACTGTGCAACGAGACACAACTACGCCAGACCTCCATGAGCGACCCGGTTATGGCGACGCCGAGAACTCTTTCCTGAGTGCATCGAAGCCCTCATCAAGCAGCAGCGCGAGGGAGTCCTGACCATCACCGCGACTGAACGCATCTGTCGCGAGCCGGATGACGCCGATTGCCAGCATGGCGATCAAGCGAAGCCCGGTCGGACCTGCGCGCCACCGTCATCGAAATACAATTCGCTGCTGGTGACGAAGCTGCTCTCGGTCGAGGTCGAGACGGCACGAGAGGCCATCATCTCGGTTGCGGCGAACCTCTTGGCGGTAACTGCCAATGCCGCTGCGGCGGCGGTGACCACTACCGCGTTAACCTCAAACCTCCCTATCGGACTCGTGCCTACGACCACTGAACGCTCGGCATCCAAGTGGTTGAAGTCACTCTAGCGCCAATGCGATGTCGTGCATGACACGCCGGCCGGATGCCCGGGGTTGAACGGCGCGATCGCATTCAGCCGCCGCCACCTCTGCCGCAACCGTCGTCGGAGAGTCGGTTACCAAGGGATGGTGCCGTCGGAATTCGTGAACCCGCCGGACGGGCCATCAGGGCCTAGCGTGGCAAGTCGCACCGGTTCTCGTGCTGCCTCTTCGACGGTCCCGGTCCCGGCAAACCCGTTTATCGCGGTTGCAGTGAATCCTGGGCAAACAGCGTTCACCTTGATGGCCGTATCCTTCAAATCGAACGCGAGCGCCTGGGTCATGGCATTTAAGGCAACCTTCGAGACGGTGTAGGCACCGACATAAGCCCGGTGCGGACTTGACGGGTGAGCATTCCAGGTAAGCGACGCGTTGCCCGACGAGATGTTGACGATCCTGCCGGCGGGTGCCGCACGAAGAAGCGGCAGCATAGCTTGCGTTACAGAGAGAGTTCCGAACGCGTTCGTGTCGAACACCCGGCGCAGCTCATCAAGGTCGACCGCCGAGATACGTGTTTTGGGCAATACATCTTCTCGCCGACGATCGGACGGTCCTGCTTGAGCGATGCCTGCATTGTTCACCAGGACGTCGAGCCGTCCGATCCGATCAGCAATCGAAGCCGCCGCCGCTGCGATCGATGCCCGATCGGCGACATCGATCTGAATTGCCTCGGCATCGCCGCCAATAGCGCTGGCGGCTTCTTCCCCCGCTGCCAAGTCTCGGGACCCGACCAGCACCTTGTAACCCTTGGCCGCCAGATCCTTTCCGATCTGGTGTCCGATACCCTTGTTCGCACCGGTGACGAGCGCAACTAGCTTGTCCGACATCCGCACATCTCCTCAAAAGATTGTGCTTTTTCTCGCACCGGTCCATACCTAATGACAAGTACCCACTAATTTGTAAGTAGGAACCTAATGAGGTCTCAGCATTTTCCGCCCAGCAAGAGCTTTTCCTGCGGACTGGATGCCACGCTCCGTGTGCTGGCGGGTAAATGGAAGCCGCTTATCCTCTACGGTCTGTATCAGCGTGGAGCTGTCCGCTACGGTGAACTCAAACGAGCGGTCCAAGGCGTCAGCGAAAAGGTCCTTATCCAGCAGCTCAAGGAGTTGCAGAGTGATGGGATCGTATCACGCGAAGACTTCAAGGAAATACCTCCACGCGTCGAATATGCATTGTCGCCAAGAGGGCAAACCCTTGCACAAGCACTTATACCGTTATGTGACTGGGGGAACGAAAACATGGAAGAGGTCGCGCGGGTTTTAGCCGAGCGGACCGGCTGGCACAAAAATGACTTAGGGTAGGATAAGCCCCCGCCGTGCTAGACGGTTGGGCGACGGGTCTGCCGCGAAGTCATGGCGCGGACTTAAGGCTCGCCTACGCAACCGCAGAGCGCATCGCCCACGGCGTCCGGAATGCCGTTGCCGGTTCGTTATTTCTACTCGCCGGTCGAGCGGCAAATCCGTCGGCAACAGTGACTTCGATGCAGAGTGATCGAACCGGTTCATGTACGGAACAGTGGAGTGACCCAGTCAAGAAAAGCGCGCAGCCGTGGCGGCACCTGACGAGACCGCGGTATCGACTATCCGGTCATGCTGTTTGTCGTCGCGACGATACTTTCCGCCGGCGAGAACGGCCGCACATCGTGCACGGCTAACGAAGTCCATAGAGAGCGCCGCCGACTCTCCAACCGCGCTGCCGCAGTTCCCGGGCCAGGCCGGTTCGTGGCTTAAGATCAGGTAATTTCCATCATCGGACGCCAAGGTCGGCCGTCAGTCGTTTATTGCGACCATGCGCAGACATTCAGCACGGCTCCGGCGAATGCGTCTGGACGCTCCTGCGGCAGATTGTGGCCGGTATCGAACAGCTGATGCTCGTGCCGGCCGATGAACATGGCGGCATGGTCTGCGGTCCCGCCCGGCTTGAGCGGGTCTCGCGCTCCATCCAGCGTCACCGCTGGCACCGCGATCCTGGGCCGCTGCGCCAGACGATCTTCGAGCGGCGCAAGAGAAGGATCGCCTGGCTCCAACCCGGACATCCAACGATAGCAATGGATCACGACGTTGACGAAGTCAGGGTTCGCGAAGGCGGCCGCCGAGCGTGCAAATATGCGTTCGTCGAACGCCCCACCGGGCGACCATTCCTGCCATAGCATGCGGCAGAGGTCATCACGGGCCCGGTCCAGGCAATCGCGACCGCGCGCGCTCTGGAACAGATGCTGATACCAGCACACCCGTTCCAACGCCGGTTCGGCAGGTCTTCGCTGCGCCGCCACGTCGATGATATCGTAGCCTGCGTAAGACACGAGGCCGCTGACACGTTCAGGCCAAAGTGCCGCCGCGACGCAGGACGCATTCCCACCCCAGTCGAACCCGCCGAGTATGGGCCGCTGCAATCCCAAAGCATCAGCGAACTGAATGATGTCCAAGCCGCGAGCCGCCTGCTGGCCGGTCCGCTTGGCGTCGTTCGACAGGAAGCGTGTCGGGCCGAACCCTCGGGCATAGGGCACGATTACTCTCAAACCCGCCTCCACGAGGATCGGCGTCACCTCGTCATAGGCATGGATGTCGTAAGGGAAGCCGTGCGAGAGGATCACCGGCGTGCCATTTCTCGGCCCTCGATCGACGTAGGCGATGCGAAGGTCGGACGTCTCGGCATACTTAACCGTGGTCTCAGCCATTTACGTCCCCCCCTTAAGAATGAATAAGGAAGATGCTGGCTCGACGACGTCGAGTTCCTCTCGACCGCCGGGCAGAATGGCCAGCAACGCGCCGGCCGCAGCTTCCGGCGCGATCATGAGGCGGGACATGCCAAGCCATGAAGCCGTGAGGCGCAGTTCGCAGAGCAGCCTTTCCACCCAGTTTGTCGGCGCCCCGGCTTGCACGTGCAGACGCTGAACGATCAACGACAGCGCCTTGCGATCGGCCTTGAGGTCGACGCGAGCAACGATCGCGCCGTCCATCAAGAAGGGAAGCACATAATAGCCATGCTCTCTCTTGTGCGCCGGCGTGTAGATTTCGAGACGATAGCGGAAACCGAACAGCCGCTCCGTCCGAGGCCGGTGGAAGATGAGCGGATCGAACGGGGAGAGCAGCGCTGCCCCTTCGAGCCTGCGGCCGGCGCTGGCATCCGCTTGAAGATACGCCTGCTGACGCCATCCCCGCACGCGCACGGGAATGACGGTCCCGTCCTCGACCAGCTGCTTGAGCGGCTCTCGTACGTCCGAGGCGGGGATCCGGTAATAGTCGCGCAGGTCATCCGCCGTCGCAACTCCGAGCGCTTTAGCCGCCCGCGACAGAAGCGAGCGCCGCGCATCGACCCCGCTTGGTGTAGGGGCATCGAGGACGTCTTTCGGCAGAACCCGCTCAGGCAGATCGTATAGGCGCTCGAAGTTGCCGCGCCGGCCCACCGCCGCGACGAGACCTGCCCAGAACAACCATTCGAGCGCATGCTTCGCCTCGCTCCAAACCCACATGCCCTTCGCAGCTCTGCTGCCCGAGACGCTGGAGGCCGATAAAGGACCTTCCTCCCTGATGCGCCTCAGCATCGCATCCGCTTCCGGGCGGCTCTCGCCCGCAAATCGCTCAAGCTGCTTCCAGATTCCCACGCCGCGACGTGCCCGGGCCATGCGCCAGCGAAGCAGCGGCTGCAGCTCGATCGGGAGTATCGAGGCCTCGTGGCCCCAATATTCAAAGAAACGCTGTGGCTGCCGGCCTATCAAGGCATCGAGATAACGGGAGTCATATTTCCCGAGCCGCGAAAAGTGGGGCATGTAATGCGCCCGCACAAGGACGTTGACGCTGTCGATCTGGAGGACCCCAAGTCGTAGGAGCGCGCTCTTCAGCTGGGAGGGTGTGACATCGCCATCCCGACGCATCCTGTTGAAGCCCTGTGCGGTCAAGGCGATGCGGGTCGCCTCGGATAAGGAAAGCTCGGCTCTCAGGACGCCTCTCCAGACACCTTCGCGATAAAAGCCCGCAGGTCGGCCAGCATCAGGTCTGGCTCTTCAAGCGCCGCGAAGTGACCACCCCTGGGCATGTCCGTCCAATGCACGATGTTGTACGTTTTCTCGACGTAAGAGCGGGGCGGCGGGACGAACACCGGATCGGGAAAGGCGGCAACGCCGGTCGGCGCGTGAATACGTGTACCGGCAGGGAATTCCTGTGAGCCCTCGAGCCTTTTGCCGTGATACATCCAGGTCGAGGTCACGAATGAGGCCGGCGCAAGGTAGAGCATGATGTTCGTGAGAAGCTGCTCCTCGCTGAACTTGCTCCAGAGATCGGGGCTGCCATCGGCACGCGAAGGGAGATCGGCCCACTTGCCGAACTTCTCGAGGATCCATGCGGCAGCTCCGACCGGGCTATCGGCCATCGCCACGCCCAACGTCTGAGGGCGCGTTTCCTGTTGGTGATTATAACCAGTCTCCCAGTCGCGGATCACGGCCCGCTCGGCGATGAACGCCTTCTCCTCCTCGGTGCTGGGTTGAATATCCTTGGCGAGAAGGTCGACCATGTTGAGATGAATGCCGAGCAGCGCGTTCGGATAGTCGTTCGCCATCCACGCCGCTATCCCATGTCCCCAGTCGCCGCCCTGAACGACGTAACGAGCGTCTCCAAAGAGTTGGCCCATCAGCTCCTGCATCAGGTCGGCGGCACGCCGGGGACCGATCGGCCGCGTTATGGGGCTGGAAAAGCCGAACCCGGGAAGTGACGGTACGACGACGTCATGTCCGTCGGCTGCCAGCGGGGCCATCAGTCTTTCGAACTCGATGAACGAACCTGGCCAACCGTGCAGCAGAAGGACGGGCGGCTTGGCGCCGTTGCCGGCAACGTGCAGGAAGTGAAGTCGCTCGCCTTCCACATCGTAAATGAAGTGCGGCAATTCATTCAGGCGGCGCTCGACGGCGCGCCAGTCGAAACGGTCGCTCCAGTAAGCGACGAGGCGCTTCAGGTCCTCGATCCCGACGCCCGCCGTCCATCCTCCCGCATCGGGAAGCAGGCTCCAGTCATATGCCTCGACCTTGGCCATGATGATCGATAGCCGGCAGTCGGAGATGCTGATCTTATAGGGTGACGCCATCTTCGCCTCCATTATTGCTTTCGTTCACGTTTCTTGCGTGGCGAGCTCTGCCACGACGGTAGCGCCTCTCGATTGGTCATCCGGCCTGCTGCGCGCGAAAGATCTCCAGCGTATCGATGATTTGCCGAAAGCCCACGATCTTGCCTTCGCGCACCCGCCAGACATGGGCGTATTGCGCGTCGAACGTCTTTCCTGTCGCGGCGACCACACCCTTCGAGCGACCGATTGCGATCACGACCTCGCCAACCGGAAAGATCTCGGTGGGGGCGGCCTCGTAGTCGCGAAACTGCCCCGCGAGCCGACCGAATACACCGTCGGCAACTGCCTGCGGCGTGCGGTACGGATTGCGATCCGCCAGCATAAAATTATCGGACTCGCGCCAGTCGAGTTCATCAGCGAGCAGTTCCATGATCGCCGTAGCGTCGGCCCGCTCAAATCCGTCATACAGGGCATTGACGACGGCGCTGGGAGTAGTTGTGTCCTCGTTTTTCATGTCGCTCCTACTCAATATTTCGCGGGCAAGAAATCGGTCGGACCAACGGGAAAAGGCTCACCGACCATATGTTCACTTTCACTGGGAGTGGCCCTCTTGCCGGGAAGGAGAGCCACGGACCATGAGCGCCACGCCGGATAGTGCTACCCCGGCGGCAAACAGCTTCGATAAGTTCAGATATTCCCCCAGCAGAACGGCCGATAGCAGCAGCGCGACCACCGGCGAGGCGTAGTTGAAAGTGTTGGCAATCGTTGGTGAAACGTCGGCGTTCACGGCGAGAAACACCGCATAGCCGACAAGCGTGCTGGCGATGATCAGAAACGCCAGCGCTAACAACGCGGTAGCCGGCAGAATGGTCATGCCGGTCCGGCCGGCGATACCGCTTGCTCCCACTCCCAGCACAAGGACTCCGGCCGCAGCCACCAGTTGCGTCGTCAGCGCCACCACCGGGTCAGCCGGGAGGCGCAGTCGTCGTGCCCACAGAGATCCGGCGGCCCAGCATGCCGAAGCAGCCAGCGTCAGCCCAGCGCCCAGTAGGGAAAACCCGCCGTTGTCCGAGGCGAACCAGGCCATGAGCACGAGGCCGAAGAAGCCAAGCCCGATTCCATAAACCTGCCTGACGCCAAGCGGCTCGCGCAATGCGACCCCGGCGAATAGCGCAAGGAAGATGGGTGCCGCCGACCCAAACACTGACGCCACGCCCGCCGGCAACAGGTGGGTTCCGATGATGGCAACCGACTGGCTACCCACCAGCATCGCCACACCCAGCCCCGCTGCATTCGCCAGTTCCGACAGTTCGGCTGGCCGCCGATGCCAGCGCCAGAGTCCGAAGGGCAGGATGATCAGCGCGGCGATGGCAAAGCGCAGAGCGGCGAGAAGAAGCGGATTAACCGCATCGCCGCCGACCTTGAAGGCGACGAAGTTCGCGCCGTTGTAGAACCATTGATATCCGACCGCCAGAAGGACGAGCACGCGGCTTTGCGCCCAACCCCCGCGCGCCTTCAAACCCCCGATCTCTTGATTCGGCAAACCCACGCCTGCATCCTCAAAGCCGCGCCGCAGACAGGCCTTTGGTCTGAACCCATGCTCGGATCGCCTGAACCAACTCCTGTTTACACTCGAGCGGCAGCCAATGCGCTCCGAGCAGGTTTGCCGTCGTGAGGTCGGCGCAGGCCGCTCGCATCGGATCGCCGTAGCGATTACCTTTGATACTGTTGATCTGGTCGTACTCGCCATTCACGAACAGGACGGGCAGCGAAATCCGGCCACCGTTCGGCGCGCGGCGGGCATAAGCAATGTTGGCCGTGTCGTTCAGATACCACGCGCATGGCGAGCGAAAGCCGTGGTCGTCGAAGGCCTCAACCAGAGCGGCGAAATCTGTCGCTGGCCAAAGCGCTGGATCAGGCGTGGTCGGCGGGGCGCGATGCGCGTCACCGAAGCGGCCGCCCTTGCGGGTGACCAGCGAATTTGCCGAAGGCTTGCCGATGCTTGAGGGATCGCCAGAGCGGTAGATCGATGCAAGCGATGCTGCCTTGTCCGCGTCCAGGTCCGAGACCGCTGCGTCAAAGTGCGTGGTGTAGTAGCGGTAATAATCCCACTGTCCGTCCGGATATTGATCCGCCGGGTAGATCCGGCGATCGACCAGCGGCACCAAAGTCGGCAGGGCGTTCGCGTCGGGAAAATAGGGAACCGAGATCAGCACAACGCCGCGGCTGCGAGCCGGCTCGTGCGCGGCCAATGATGCGGCGATGACGCTACCCCAATCATGGCCCACCCAGATGGCAGGCTTGCCACCAAGATGGTCGTGCAGCTCCGCCATATCGCTGACGACCTGCTCGTTCGCATAGGCTTCGCTGGAGGCGGGCGCTGACGAGCCGCCATAGCCCCGCATGTCGGGTGCAACGCATCGCCATCCCTCGGCGGCGAAAGACTCCATCTGCGCACGCCAGATCAGACTGAGTTCAGGCCAGCCGTGGAGAAAGATCATCAAAGGCCCGTCGGCCGGCCCGCATTCCAGATAATGGGTCTTATGGCGGGCAGTGCCGAACGTCCGCGAGACAACGGCAGCGGAAGATGCTGCCCATGTTCCCTTCGGAAAAGTCGCTGCCGCCCCCAGTCCCATCAGGATCATCCTTCGATCCAGTGCAGGTCCGCCGCCGACATTGGACGTCGGCGATTTCGTACGGCTTGGGCTCTCGTTCTTGCGCATGCCCTACAAATAGGGTTAGCAGTTACTCGCGATAAGCGCGGTAATCCCGCATGAGGCTGTAAGCAGAACTTCAAGGTACGAGCTTGCGACACAGAGACACTCTTGATGGCGTGGCCATGTTCGTCACAGTGGCTGAAGCAGGCAGCTTCTCTGAAGCGGCCAGGCGCCTGGGCGTTTCCCCGTCCGCGGTCAGTCAGGCGATCCGAAGCCTTGAGGAACGCCTCGGCACGCCTCTCTTTCGCCGCTCTACGCGCAGCATCAGCCTGACGGACGTCGGCAGCGACTATCTGCGTGCGGCCGCTCCAGCAGTCGAACAACTCAGGCAGGCTGCTGAGAACGCAACTGGCCGAGGTGGTCGTCCGACCGGCGCCTTGCGCCTCACCATGCCACGGGCGCCCTTCGATCTGATCATGGCCAGCGCGTTGGTCGACTTTAAGGATGCTTTTCCAGAGATCGAACTGGAGATTGCCGTCGAAGCGCGCCTGGTCGACATCGTCAAGCAAGGCTACGATGCCGGTTTGCGCTTCGGCAACCACCTCGAGAAGGACATGGTTGCTGTCCAGATCGCACCTCGCTCGACGGCGATCCTGGTTGCCGCACCTTCCTATCTGGCGAGACGTCCGGTGCCCGACAGCCCGAGCGCTTTGCTGCAACATCGCGCCGTTGTTTGCCGTAGCCAGATCACTGGAACGATCATTCCCTGGACGCTTGCGAGCGGCGATGAGACGATACAGATCTTGCCCTCTGACACGACGATCGTCCACGACCTCGTCTCGCAGATCGATCTCGCAGTGCGCGGACTTGGGATCGTCAGCGTCCCGAGTGCAATGGTGACCGACCTCGTCGATCGCGGAGAACTAATGCATGTTCTGCCTTCTTGGTCCTGCCCGATTGAAGCGCTTTACATTTATTTTCCAAGTCGCCGTCACCAATCCGCTGCACTACGCGCATTTGTCGCGTTTCTGAAAAGCCGGCCGTAGCATTCCTCCGATTGCGGTCACTAATCGCGGTAGCTGCCCGGTGAAGTACAATACTGGATGTGCAGTGTGCGATCGGGTGTCATCCGCACAGCTTCCACAAAAAGCTACTTAAGCGACGGTTAGGCAGCACAGAGGCTGCTTCCGCCGCGATAAGGCAGCGGGCGTTACTCGCCAGCGCTAAATGGAACTACTGTTACAATCCGACACAAAGCGCCATATATCTCGCGCATCCTGATTGAGCCCGAACTCTATGCCGGTGCTAGCCAACTTCATCTGGAGCTTCTATGTTACGGCAAATTTTGCAAATTGGCCTAGCCATTGCCAGCCTTTCGGCCACAAGCGTCTATGCGCAAAACGCAGAGTCCTCCGGTGACAATGCCGAGCGAGCGCGGCAAATGTTCGCAAGGGCCGACCAGGATAAGGATGGCACCCTCAGCCTTTCCGAATGGAAGGCAATTGGGCGCCGCGAGGAAGGTTTCAAGTTCATCGACGCCGACAAGAACGGCAAGGTCACGCCCGCCGAGATCAGGGCAGCGGTCGCGGCATACAGGCAAAGCAGGTGACGAGCGCCCCGGTCGTAAGCCTTTCACCATCCGGCGCCTCGAACTGATCGAACCGCGATCGGGCGAGTTTGATACGATTGAGGAATGATGCAGGCGCGAGATCACCCGAAACCGGTCCTACGGGGGACAGGCACCATCGCTATCGTGGAAGACGACCCGGAGATCCGGGACCTTGTCACGATGCTGCTGCGGCGGGAAGGCTTCGAGGTGCTTGCGTTTGAGGGCTCGGCCGGCTTGTTCGCCGCGGTCGAGTTCGAGCGGCTCGACTGTCTTATCCTCGATCTGATGCTGCCCGGGGAAGACGGCCTCGATATCTGCCGGGCCCTGCGGGCGAGATATCCTCGCCTACCCATCCTGATCGTCACCGCCAGAAGTGATTCCATTGATCGCGTGATCGGTCTGGAGCTCGGCGCCGACGATTATCTTGCCAAGCCTTTTAATTCCCGGGAGCTGCTGGCGCGCTTACGCTCCGTCATCCGTCGCACGAGGGAGCTTGCAACCTCAGCGAACGATCAGGGTGAAGAAAACTTCCGCTTCAACGGCTGGCTCCTGAGAGGTAGCGCGCGAGCCCTTTTAAATCCGGAGGGGCGGCCGGTGACACTCACCACAAGCGAGTTCGACCTGCTCCAAGTGCTCGTGCTGCATGCCCAGCGGATTTTGTCCCGCGAATTTCTCATCGATGCCACTCGCGGGCGGGGCGCCGATCTGATCGATCGGGCGATAGACGTCCAGATCGGCAGGCTCCGGCGCAAGTTGGGCGATGACCCGCGTGAGCCATTGCTGATCCGCACCGTGCGCGGCGACGGATATCTTTTCTCGCCGACGGTGGTGCGATGCTAAGGACGCTGTCCCGATCATTGAGCAGCCTGCGCGCGCGGATCGGCGCGATCGTCATCATTCACGCTCTATTGGTCTATGCGACCTTCTTGCTGATCACCCGGAGCGGCCAACTCGAGAACGATAGGCTCTACATCCTCCCGCCACCGGACAAGGTGGCAGCGATCGTCTTGGCCTTCGAGCGTGCGCCGCCCGACACTTACGGCGATCTGACCCGAGCATTCGAGGATGAAAGGCAAGGTGTGCGGCTCTTGACGTCACTGCCCTCGCCAATGGCGGTCGATAGCAGCGAAAGCCAAGAGGCGAACCGTGCCGCTATCCCATACCGGCGGGCGCTCGCGGGACGCCTTTTTCGCATCGACGCGCAAGGACACGACGTGCTCCTAGCCCTGGACCGGCAACCCTATTTCTCACGCGAACCCGTTCGCGTGATAGTGGCGCTTCCGAATGGCCGCGCCGTCGAGGTGACCCGCTACACGATCGCACCCGTCACCCGCTTCATTACGCGGTTCCGGTGGTTCGGGCTTACAATCGTCATCCTCGACCTGATCGTGATCCTCTGGCTCGCAGCGCAATCCACGGCGCCGGTCGAGCGGCTCGCGCGCGCGGTGCGGCACGACGACTTGTCCCTTCTCAAGCATGGCGGAGCGCGCGAGTTCGTCGAGTTGGGCGAAGCCTTTCGTGAGATGCGCACGCGGCTGCATGCCTCCATGGAAGAACGGACACGCATCATCGGTGCGGTCGCGCACGATTTCCGAACGTATCTAACCCGACTGGAGCTGCGCAGCGATTTCATCGGCGATGAGCGGCAAAGAGCGCTGGCCGTTCGCGATCTCGAAGAGATGCGGCAGCTCATGGACGATGCGCTGACTTTTGCAGAGCCTGGTGAAAGGGACGGCAGTCATGACGTCGCCATCGACGTCGGCAAGGAGCTAGAACAGATCGTTAGGATCCGTCGCGAACTCGGGGAGGACCTGATCCTATCCCTCCCTCGAGAGACATGCCGGGCGCAGGTCACGGAGGTGGCGTTCAAGCGCATGATCGCCAATCTCATCGACAATGCGCTTCGCTACGGCAACGGTGCGGCGCGCATAACGGTGAACGCGCACGAAAAGGAGGTGATCGTCTGCATCGACGATCAGGGGCCCGGTGTGCCTGACGAACAACTCACAGCCCTGATGGAGCCGTTCCGGCGACTCGAGACATCGCGCGCCCGACACACGGGTGGGGTCGGACTCGGTTTGTCCATCGTCCAGGCGCTCGCGCACCGGTTCGGAGGAGATCT